>JAYQSM010000019.1:0-3031 GCA_038146885.1 Rhodospirillaceae bacterium | reverse complement strand
GACCAGGAGATCGGGTTTTCCTTAATTTTCCGGCCGAGGAAACCTTAGCTCTAATAGAGACAGTATCCAAAAATTGAAATTATTTGGCTGGCGCAAAATTGATTATGCACGAAGAAAAGAAAAAAGACATTAAAGCCACTAAAGCGCTTCTTGATATCGCGTCTGCCTGGACTGAAAAAACAACTGCCAAACCAGAGTTTTTTTCCATAACAGCACCACTTTTGGATTCTGGTAATATAGAGCTACCGCTTGCTATAGCCGACCACCTCTGGCTGAAAATTAAAGTTTACGCTAAAGGAGGGGAAAACAAGTTGCATGCGCACCCAAACCAAGATCATAGTTTTATAATACTTTCAGGAACAGCTAGGTTCCACGGTCCGCACGGTGAAAACAAAGAACTAACCCGTAATGAGGGCATATTGCTGCCAGCAGGGACTTTCTACTGGTTTGAAACGATAAGCGATGAACCTCTGGTACTTCTTAGAATTGGCGCTACTACTGGTTCCGGGCATCCCGACGCTCGAACAATGGATGATGGCGAAACTAAAATTCGAAGAGGCAGAGGCGAAACCTATATTTCCCCCGACATTTCCTATCGTGACGAGGAATTTTACAGATAGCTTCTAGAGGCCATAAAGTGCTCTAGCATTTGCATCTAAAATTTTATCTGCAGCGGTCTTACTGACCTTTCCATCATCCCGGAGTTTACGAAGAGCTTCTATCTCAGCGGATGTATCAGCGTGTCCATAATCTGTTCCAACCACGATAGTATCCTCACCGGAGTATTTAAGTACCCAATCAAGGTCATCCGTTACCTGGCAGGCCACATAAATATTATTATCAGCCATAATAGTTGGAGAAATATCTTTGCCCCTGCGACCAAACCGGATGCCCATATCATTCAGAGCATAAGGAATCCACTGAGCACTAACCTCAACAAATCCCCATCTAATCTTTGGCCATTTAGCAGGGATATCATCCATTAAAAGATTATGAAACGCACTTACCACCGGGAGCTTGGATCTGCCAAAGCCACACTCTTTGGCATAGATGTCCCGTACATTGAAACTATTATTCCCCGAGTGAAAACAGATTGGTAAATCGAATTCTTCCGCCATATCGAACAGAGGATAAAAATAGGGAGTAGGCACCCGACGTTCACACTCGAGCCCCCTCATAAAAATTCCGCAAGCACCATTCTCTTTTGCAAATTTAATTTCATCGCGCACTTTATCCATTTGCAAAAGTGGCGGCATGACAACCCAGCGCAACCGATCGGGAGCCTTAGACCATATATCCGCTAGCCAACGGTTATAACTTCTACAAAGAGCGTATTCGATTTCCGGATTTTGTGTCCAGGCACGAAGGAATACTGTTGGGTAAAGGACCTGAACATCAATTTCCAGTTCATCCATATGGTCCAATCTCGCCTGCACGTTTATCATTTCGCGAGACTCTTTGGAGGTATTAGAACCTATGTTCCCTTCTTTAGGCTGCAACTTGCCATCTATTACCCAGTACTCTGTCTGAGGCCTACCCTCGAGATCCACCTCTGCCACATTGCTCTTTCTCACCATTACCATGGGACGAAGATGCTCATACTCGGGGTCCATATATTCAAAAGTAGCTTCACATTCAATAACGTGAGCATCAGAGTCGATTGATCCCATAATTTCTCTCCATGACGGCCAACAGAACATCGAAAGTTTACACCACAGTCTGGATAAGCCCAAGACCCTGTGGAAACTTGTTACTGAGAGGCCTGCGGTTTATCGTATTGGTCTAATTTTTCTTTTGGGAGAGCCTTTTAATATGCCAAAGACAGCACTTGAAGGGATTACAGTGCTCGAATTCGCCTCCTATGTTTCGGGGCCTTACGCCGGAATGATGCTCGCAGACTTGGGAGCTGAGGTGATAAAGATTGAGACGCCTACTGGAGGTGACCCATTCAGGGGTTGGGGAGCGGCTGACTATTCGGCCACTTTTGGTTCTGTTAACAGAAACAAAAAAAGCATAATCTTAGATTTGAAGACAGAAAAAGGTCTAGAGTCGGCTCTTGCTTTAGCGGAAGAGGCAGACGTCCTAATAGAAAATTTTCGCGTAGGAACTATGGACAGGCTCGGGCTCGGATACGAAAAACTATCTATTCTGAACCCTGGCCTTATCTATTGTTCGGTGACCGCCTTTGGCCTTTCTGGCCCCTATGCCAGCCGCCCTGGTTACGACACTGTTGGCCAGGCAATGGGGGCATTACTGTCCGTCCTAACTGACTTAGAAAACCCAAAACCAATGGGCGTATCGTTAAGCGATCACCTCACAGGCATTATGGCGGCATACGGCATATTGGGGGCAATTTGCGCTCGAGAGAGAACCGGAGAAGGACAGAGAGTAGAAACATCATTACTGGCCTCGACGCTTGCTTTTTTGGGAGAAAACGCCGCGCGTTATTTCGAAGAAGGAAAAGTACCAAAGCGAAAAACCAGAACACAAACAGCCGCAGTGTTTGCATTCGTAGCCGGAGACGAAAAGCCCTTTGTCATCCATTTATCCTCCCCGCCCAAATTTTGGCAAGGCCTCTGTAGAGTAGTTGGTCACGAAGAATGGATTGACGATGCTAGGTTTAAAACCAAAGCTGAACGCAGAAAAAATTATGATGAACTCGAAGATCTACTTTCAAACATTTTTAAGACGCAGCCAAGAGATCACTGGCTAAATGCGCTAATGTCCGAAGATGTACCAACCGGACCAATCTACTCCCTTGATGAAGCTCTAGAAGATCCACAAGTTTTACACTTGGATATGATCCAAGAAGTACCCCATCCCAAAGTTGGTTCGGTAAAATTAGTGGGAGGCGGGGTAAATCTCTCCAAAACACCCACCAACATTCATTCTCCTGCGCCGCTGCATGGCCAACACACTGAGGAAATATTGGCGCGCCTTGAAAACAATAGGACTAGGACCCAAAAATAATGTCTCCAAAGATAGAACCTTCAAAATCTCTCCGCGACCGGTGCGCCATTGTAGGTGCAGG
>JAYQSM010000018.1:0-3180 GCA_038146885.1 Rhodospirillaceae bacterium | reverse complement strand
TTGTCTCTATTAGAGCTAGGGTTTCCTCGGCCGGAAAATCAAGGAAAACCCGATCCCCTGGTCCCATGGTTTTTCCGGGGCGGGTGCGAATGATTACTGTCTCATTTCCAATCTTGGTCTCGTACTCGTCAATTTCACCAAGGTAGGTCTCGCTGATAATCCTTGCCTCGAAACGATTTTGTGATTCCCTGTTTTCTGACTCTTTTCCATCCGCAGGTCGGATTTGAACATTTTCAGGTCGGATAACGACCCCGATTGATTTCGAGGCTGAGACATTTGCCGTGAACGAGGACAAAATCGGTCCTATAGGAGTCTCGATTATAGCCTTATCTCCGGCTTTGGCATCAGCCGCCAATGCACCTCGGAAAAGGTTGGTTGTTCCGATAAAACGCGCGACAAATTCTGAAGCGGGCCTTTGATAAATTTCCTTTGGAGTGCCAATTTGATCGATGAGGCCGTCAGACATCACGGCTATCCGATCTGATATAGCGAGAGCCTCCGACTGATCATGGGTGACATAAATCGCTGTTACACCGGTTTCTTTCTGAAGTCGCTTAAGTTCACTGCGCATTTGCTCTCGAAGAAGCGCATCGAGATTACTTAATGGCTCGTCCAATAGTAAAAGTGATGGTTCTCTAGTAAGGGCACGCGCAAGGGCAAGACGTTGTTGTTGACCACCTGAGAGCTGTGTCGAAGGCCTGTTTATAAACTCTTCTAAACCGACTAACTCAAGAACCGAACGGACCTTCGCCTTAATTTGCGATGAGGTTAGACCATGCTTTCGTGTAACTCGAAGAGGATAGGCAGCGTTTTCAAACACGTTCATATGGGGCCAGATTGCGTATGATTGGAAGACCATACCAATATCTCTCTGATGCATTGGAACATTAATTCCAGCCCCCGCATCATAAATCTTGGTTTCAGCCAACGAAATTCTTCCCTTTTGAGGTCTCTCCAGCCCCGCGACCGATCTCAATGTGGTCGTTTTTCCACACCCCGAGGGGCCGAGCAAAGTGAATAACTCGCCTTCATTAATCTCGAAATTTGCCCCAAAGACGCCGCCCCCAGGGGTCCCATCCTCACTAGTATATTGTTTAAAAAGATTTTCTACACTGAGCATTAATTTTTCTCCTCTCAACGAAGCGAGAGACCATATTTTTTTGCAAGCCAATAAAAGAGTACACTGATCGCAGTCATGAAAGCGGTCCAACTCATCCCAAGAGCCGCAAGTTCATTCGTGATCCCATTTTCCCACATATCAAACAAGGTTATTGCGACGACCTGTGACTTAGGACCTGCAAGGAGGATAGGGATGGATACCGCTTTGACCGAAACAAGAAATACAAACAGCCAACAGGTGAGCATAGCTGGAGCGACGAGTGGCATTACGATGCGGATAAATGTAGTCGATTGTCTTGCGCCAGACATGGCAGAAGCTTCTTCCAGTTCGGTATGGATTTGCAGAATACCCGCATAGGAATACCGCATGCCATAAGGGAGATAGCGAACCATTGATGCGATGATTATAGATAGCAATGTGCCATAAAGTCCGAATGGCATATTCAAAATTAATTGCAAAAATGCCATGCCCATTACTATCGCGGGGAATATAAGTGGCGCGGTCGCGAGTTGGTCTAGTATCCAGGCGCCTTTATGGCGTCTTACCGCTAACCAAGCGCAAAGAGCAGTAAATGGTGCGACAAGGCTTGCGGCTGCAATACCCAAAACTATTGTGTTGCCCAAAGAGTCTTGTAAGGAACCCGCTTTCGCTATGGTTCTGTAGTTGTCGAAAGTGAAGAGGCTAAGCGCTTCCATGCTCACGCCGTCAAAATAAGGAACCATGGAAACCCAAAAAACAATCCCAAGGGGAAACCCGATTATTATAAAGAATAGAAAAATCAGTACCGCTAGGGTCATCCATCTCCACTTGCCTAAATCAAGTGGGCGAGGTCTAAAGCCTTTACCAGTGATGGTTTGGAATCTTTCTGCTTTTCGGGACAATTGATTATAGAAATATAAAAGGACCCCAACGATCAGCAGCAGCATTATGGAGAAGGCTCCCGCTTGGCCGTAATTGGCAGGCATTTCTTCAATGCTCTCGTAGATGTCGGTTGTGAGAACGGCGACGCCCCCTGGCAGGCCCACTAATGCGGGCGTTTCGAATGACTCGAAAGCTCTTATAAAGATCAAGATTATGAGCGCGAGTATTCCCGGCATAGCAAGTTTAAAAGTAATGTTGTTGAATGTTTGGAAAATATTTGCCCCAGACATCATGGATGCCTCTTCAAATGAGGCGTCTGTCGACCGGAAAACTGAGGATAAAAGGAGAAAAGATAGCGGCGCGAATTCAATGCCCTCTACGATGATCATCCCCCAAAGTGAATAGACATTTAATAGCGGCTCCTCGGAGCCCAACAGTACCATCAAAAGCTGGTTTACAGGCCCGGCTTTACCGAGAAGCATAAGAAATGAAATGGTGTACAGGACACTTGGTATTCCCAGAGACACAATTGATAGAATAAGAACCCAGTGCTTGAACGGCGTATTTGTCCTTTCAACAATCCAGGCCAGTGCTACCCCTATGCTAATTGCTACTATTGCTGACCCAAAAGCGTAGATTAACGCATTAAGACAATTATTTAAAAAGCGTTCGCCGGTAATAAGTTCAATGTAGTACCGCCCCGTGAAATCGCCAAAAGACCCGTCAAAATTCGTCTCATGGAGACTTGCTTGGCAAAGATAAATAACCGCGGGTAAAATTAAAATAATAAGGACTGCTGCAAGAACGATTACAAGCGGAGAGTAACCGAACGGATGCCACTTTTGGTAGCTATCGGGGGTTCCTAAAGATTTAGAGTTTATAGCAGGACTACTCACTTGGCTTTAATTCTATCGGCATTTGAGTTCATGGTTAGGATCTGCTCACCCTCAGCAAGAGGGTGAGCATCTAAGTGTTCTATCTGCTTATTGCTTTTTCTTTTTCTTCTTTTTAACCGTCACCGTTTTTCCATGTTTGAAATATTTATTAAACGCTGCAGTCGAAGATTTTCTATTTTCAAATAATGTGGCTGGCGAAACAAAATTTTCCTTCAGTCCGGCGAGCGCGGGGACTAGAGATGTCAATACCTTCCTCGGTTTTACACCTGCAGCGACGGGAAAATATCGTGCTTTTTTGAGAAC
>JAYQSM010000017.1:0-3366 GCA_038146885.1 Rhodospirillaceae bacterium | reverse complement strand
CCCTATCATCTGAACGGTAGATACTACCCTTGCCTTCCTTTTTTGGGTCGAAACCAAATCCCCGCGCTCCGTCACCCATTCCTGCAAACAAAACTTTTTCTGTCTCGGGATGATGCAAAAGTGTCCAGGCATTCATCGGCAGATCCTCAGCGGTAAATGTGCTGCGTCGCCAACTTTGACCAAGATCATCGCTTAAAAGTATATGGCCTAGCGGGGTTGTCTGCTCACGGGCCCAAACCCCTGGAGAGCCTCTCGCGCCTGCGAGTACAATCCTAGGCGTGTCACCAGGACAAAACAGCCAATCATGAGAATAGCTATATTCTTCCGTATAAGCCCATGGCATGCCGTTTTCACTCCGGGTCCATATTCCATTGATATCGTCACTGCGGAAAAACCCACGTGCAGAAGAAACACAAAAGCTATCGGCAGAATTCGGTAAATTTCGGATGACATGCATATCAGGATAGTCGATCCCTTTAGTGGCGTCGGCCCAGTTGGCTCCTCGATCATTACTATAAATAATCCCCCCATGCTCTAACGCTAAAAAAATCCGGTTGTCGTTATTTGGATGCACAAAAACGGTACATATGTGAGGAGGAATCTTTCCTCGGTAAGTCATAGGAACAGTCCATTGGCTCTGAACAGAGTCTGGAAGGCTGATCAAACTATCGATAGGTTCCCAAGTAAGCCCCATATCCTCGCTGCGGAAAAGTCTGATAGGTCCGGCACCCGCATAAATCACCCGCTCGTCGTGCGGATCCACAGAAAATGTACGAAAGTCTCCCTCTAGAACCTTAAGCCATGTCTTACCACCATCATCGGTGCGATAACCGCCGTCAAATGCAACAGCAACAAAAACTATCTCAGATCTTTCTCGGCAACCCGCTATAAACTCGGGAGACCTTCCTTCAAAAAAGAAACCCTGCTCAGAAATTTTCTGTCCAGTCTTTTTAAAAACACGAAGGCCATTTGTAGAGGCAACAAAAAACTTCAGTTCTTTATTCATCAATCACTCCCAAGAATTTATATTCTCCGACTCCCGAGAAAAAACTCGAGTAATTTGTTAATGGTCCAACCAAACAAGGTGTCAGGAGGACAGAATTAGCTTCTTCTTGGAAACCCAAAATAACCCAAAGTCAGATTGTGCAAAATTCAATTACCGTCCTTAATATTATTCAGTGCTGGATAACTTTTTGAGGCCCCATATGAAAATATCAAAAATGACAATATCTCCCTGTGTAATGCGAAAAGAGGATCCTAGTTGGCGTTTCGCTCTGGCGGCTAGCCCGACTACAGAGGTTGGATAGTAACGCTTGAGAGCGACTCCGGTACTTTCGGATACGGTTACGCCTCTGCAACCGCTCATATGGGTGCAAGCATGGAGGGTCTGAAGGGCACCTCGAACGGTTACAGCCCATTCTTTAGGATCAAGACCCGTTTAAATGTCTTTGAATCAGAAAAGCAATGGATCGATCTCTTCTTGGAAACAATCAAGCCAAAGCGGCATCGACACTGCGCTGTTTGATCTTGTTTCTCGGTCTACAAACACCCCAATCCATCAATTTTTTGGTGGTGTAGTAAATCATGAATTTCCTGTTCTTCGAATTTTGCCATCAAAACCCCTCAGAAATGGCTGATCAGGCCCAGATGCTTGCTGATCAAGGCTACAATTATTTCAAAATTAAGGTTCACGGCGAAGTCTCCGAGGATGTAGCGAGGGTCGCTGCGATCGAAACAACTTGGCGAAACGCACATCTTACCATCGATGCAAACCAATCGTACTCGGCAAAAGATGCCATACTCGCGCTTAATCGGATGGCGGAATATGATATCGACCTTGTCGAACAACCTGTAAAATAACGACCTTCAGGGATTAAAATTAGTTACAGACTCGGTTCCAATAACGGTAGAGGCCGATGAAAGCGCGGGCTCTTTGGACGAAATTTATAACCTTGTTAACAACCGGATTGTCGACGCTGTTAGTCTTAAGATCGCAAACTAGGAGGACTTTGGAATAGCATGATTGCAGCCAATCTCTGTACCACCGGAAATATTCGATACCGATTTGGTGCTCATGTAGGCTCACGGCTGCTTAACGCGCACGCGATACAATTAGCGCACGCACTTCCTGATATATGGTATGCTTGCGAGTTTGGTGAATTCGCAAGATTGCTAGATGATCCATTCGAGGGCATAGAGGTAGAGAATGGTGTCATTCGGTTGCCCGACGGCCCTGGTGGCGGCGTACTTCCCATAACCCAGTAAATTTAAAGTTTTACAAGTAGGGTCATGGGCCTTGAGTTTATTGAAGCCAAGGGCATACTAGTACCCATAAAAAAATAATCAGTCAGGGAGAGAAATATGGCTATTAAGAATATAGGAAGGCGCTCAATCCTGGGGGTTAGCGCAATTACCCTTTTATTCGCAGCCCCGGTCAAGGCGGCAGAAAACATATTGACCTACACCGGAGATGACCGAACGTCCAAATTGGTTGCTGGTGCAAAAAAAGAGGGAAAGTTGACCCTTTATTCTGCTTTGACGGTAAACCAAGCACTTAGACCTTTAACCGAGGGTTTTAAAAAGAAATACCCATTTGTTGAAACTGAATTTTGGCGGGGTTCTTCCAGACAAATCGCAAAAAAGGTCAATGCAGAAATTCGTGCGAACTCATTGGTCGCCGATGTCTTAGAAGGCAGTGGACTCTCCCAAATCATGGTCAAGGCTAAGGGTGTGGTAAAGTTCACAACCCCCCTTACAAAGGGTATCGACAAAAAATTCTTGGATCCTAACGACCAATGGATCCCTAGCCGGTTTAGTTATTTTGGCACTGCCTATAACACCAAAATAATCCCAGCAGGGAGCCAACCCAAAACATTTAATGACCTCCTTGATCCTAAATGGAAAGGAAAGATTGCCTGGCGAATAGGTTCCGAAACGGGAGCATTACTTTTTATTACGAATATCCGTCAAATCCTTGGAGATAAAAAAGCTGACGGTTATTTCCGAAAACTCTCCGCCCAGGGGCTTATTAATTTTCGGGGCAGTGCCCGCACCTTAGTCAATCGAGTAGTCCAAGGGGAATACCCTCTCGCAATTCAGATTTTTGCTCATCACCCAGTAATCAGCGCTAAAAAAGGAGCTCCTGTTGCGACTCAGATGATGGAACCTGTTGCCTCTGTAAATGGCACAATTATGATCCCCAGAGGCGTTAAAAATCCACACACCGCACTACTTTTTGTTGATTATTACCTTTCCAAGGAAGGCCAAGAAGTTCTCAAAAAAGCACGATATTTTCCCGTCGCTGCAGGTGTAAAACCGAGGAAGGAATTGACATCTCTAGTCCCCGCGCTCGCCGGACTGAAGGAA
>JAYQSM010000016.1:0-9025 GCA_038146885.1 Rhodospirillaceae bacterium | reverse complement strand
GCCTACAACCGAACTGACTACTTTGAGCAAAGGTATTCATTGACGAAAAGGTGGGGTGAATTCCTAATTTTGAAGCAAGCTTGACATGATAAAACACCCACCCTCAGCATTTAAATCTCCAAGACGATATTCCCAATAGTTTTCTGCGCTTCAACATCATCATGAGCCTCAGATATTTGATCTAAAGAATAGACCTTTCCAATCGATACAATCAGATCATTATCTGAACAAAGCTTATTTACTGCATCAATTGCCTTGCTTCTTATCTGGTCCGAAAACCCAAAGCTTTGGATGACCCTTATCGCCCCCCCTTTTGCTGCCAATTTATAATAAGGGAATGCAGGCTCTGGAACCTGAGTGGAAGAATATGCTGCTATAACCCCACCAGCTTTAAGAACCGAGATATCAGTAAGAAGATTTCCGCCAAACTCCAATTCAATTACTCTGTCCACCCCTTCCCCACCAGTTGCATCTAATATCAAATCCGATAGCATTGGGTCGTGACGATCTAAAACTTTGTCTGCGCCTGCTTCCAAAGCATGGCTTGACCTTTGAGATGAGCCTGTTGTGGCGATGACCTTTGCTGAGCCATATTTAGCAAATTGTATCGCAAAATGAGCAACTACACCTCCACCACCTTGCACCAGAATGGTTTGGTTTTTGACGAGGCCATCGGCAAAGACAGCGTAATATGCCGTCATGGCTGGCACGCCCAAACAAGCACCCTCTAAGAAGTTTAAATTTTTATGCAACACGGCTGTCTGCTTGGAGTTTATAGCTATGTATTCTGCCGCCGTTCCAAAAGCGCGCCCTGGCCCATCATATCCGCCTTGCGCATTCCACACCCAAACCCTATCACCTACTCTCCGGTCCTTGACATTGTCTCCGACAGCGATCACCTCACCAGAACCGTCACAATGAGGAATAATTTTAGGATGGGCCATTTTAGAATTATTCCAACCAGCGCGCCGCTTTACATCTGCTGGGTTTATCCCAGACGCACGCAAAGCGATAAGAACCTCATTTTTTGACGGGGTTGGTTTGACCTCTTCTTTTATCTCGAGCACTTCTCTTGCTGCACCAGTTCTTGTATAAACCGCGGCTTTCATGACCTTCCTCCGTTTTTTATTTTTTGGCATTGGTCAAAAACATAGACCTGATCAGGATTAAAAAACTGATAATTGCCAAACACCCAACAACAGCAAAAGCGAGATGATAGCTGAAGTAAAAGCTAACAAAGCCAAATATTAGTGGGGCACTCATATAACTTATGAACGTAAAAAATGTTGATGCTGCTGTACTTTCGCCAACATCACCCGTATCAGCAACCCGCGTGACCTCCGCTAGAAAGAGGCCGTTCCAACTGGCTATCATCGGACCAATCAATGAGCATTTAAAAAACAAAATCCATAGAGGCTCATCAATATTTAATGATGTGAGAACCAATAAACCAAACGGTGAGCAAATCCCAAGAATTGCAAGCAAGGCTTTAATAGAGCCAAGCAAATCAGCGACGAACCCCATTATAATCCGCCCAAGAAAGCTTGATAACTGCACCACAGCATACAAAGTTCCCGCCAAACTCAGAGTGAAACCGAGGGCATCAGTTAAATAGGTTGTGAAAAATGTAAAAAGAGATCCTTGGACTGCAGCAAAGCCGACACTAACAAAAGTAATGGTTGCCAAGTTAGGCACTCGGGCCAAAACCTGGAAAGGGGTTAAAAACAATTTTGGATTAAAAACTGAAGCAAAGGAAAAGGGGTTTTTTCTTTCGGGAATATTGATTTCAGCCGAAACAAATTTTAGAAAGATAATACTCAAGAAACTAGGAAATATGAGCACCGCCAAAGACAGGCGCCAATCATATTGGCCAACTATGACAGCAGCAGCTAAACCTGCGAAGGCTCCGCCAGCCGGCACCCCAGCCATCCTTAACGAAAAAAGTGTTCCCCAGATTCTTTTTGGAGTATTTGCAGCCAAAATTATGCTTCCTGCCGGAGCAGAAATTGCGTATCCGAAACCAACCAGCACAGCCGCAACAAAACCGACCCACCCATTCTGCAAGGCAAAGGTCACAGCCGCCAATGATGCAAGAATACACCCCAAAATAAGTGATCTTAATGAACCTAAACTAGGTAAAATTGTGCTATTAGCAGCAAAAAACCACACAGCCCCAAAACCACCAAGTCCGCCGATTAAGCCGACCGCCTCTGGTGGCAGCCCTGATGAGGCTGTAATCACAGGAGCTAATACCGAGACGCCATGGTTTATCGCCGCAAGGGAAAATTGTGGAAGAAAGACCGCCAAAAAAGCAAAAATGATTGACCGCAATGCCTGAATCCCCTCAACCTCTGTAGTAGGATGAAAATATTTTGTGAGGAATAAAAAGATGGCGAAAAAAACAGGACATTCCATTCCAGACCAACCGGAAAGCTGGCGCTGGCCAGAAGAACAGTGGCGCGACATTGTTAACAAAATCAGAGCTGGAAAATCTCTTAAGCCTGATATTTGGCCAAACGGTGCCAAAGTAGCTGTCGCACTCTCTTTTGACTCTGATCATGAGACACAAACGCTCCGCTGGGGTCACCATTCTCCTGGCAAACTCAGTCAGGGTGAGTATGGCTCTCGAGTTGGTGTTCCGCGTATTCTTAATTTGCTTGCTCACTATGGCGCGCCCTCAACCTTTTTTGTACCAGCAGTTATAGCTATGCTTCATCCGGATGAGCAGCGCCGAGTTATTGCAGAGGGTCACGAAATAGGAATTCATTCTTGGATCCATGAATTAAATAGCGCCCTTGAACCTAAAGATGAGAGAGACCTTCAAATGCGGGCCGCCGATAAGCTTGAGGAAATTTGTGGGGTGCGGCCAGTAGGGATTCGAACGCCATCTTGGGATTTTAGTCCGCACACAATGAGTATTACTCGTGAGATGGGACTTCTTTATGATAGCTCTTTGATGGCCGACGATGAACCCTACGAGATTCTTGAAGAAGGTGAGGCCACAGGAGTTGTCGAACTGCCAGTAGAATGGATCCGCGATGATGCGCCATATTGGGCAATGGATCGTTTTTCTGGGCTTAGACCATACACACCGCCATCGGGTGTGGCAGAAGTGTTTATGCGCGAGTTTGACGGCGCTTACCAAGAGGGCGGATTGTTTTTGCTTACCATGCACCCTCATTTCATAGGTCACCGCTCTAGAATACAGGTATTAGATGAACTTTTGGCGCACATAACATCACATCCTGATGTTTGGATAGCAACTCACGCTGATATCGCGCGATATTGCCGAAAAACGGCTGGGATGGCGTGACCAAAAGTTGACCTCCTATCTGCAATGAATGTTACATCAATGACTTTTCAGAGTGGATACAAGCATCCCATCGATCCCCAGATCGATTGACCAGTGGTGGCACTGCCACTGCGCAATCTTGGTTTTGGAATGGGCATCTTGGCCTAAAACTACACCCCAAAGGCAATCTTGATGGATCGGGGGGTTCGCCTTCCAACCAAAAATGATCAGTAACACGTTCACCTCCGATCTGAGGTATTGCTGATAACAAAGACCGTGTGTAAGGATGACGAGGGGAGTTAAAAACCACCTCTGTTGGACCCAACTCAACAATCTTACCCAAGTACATAACCGCAATACGATCACACATCATGCGGACCACCGATAAATCATGGCTAATGAACATGTAGGTGAGATCAAATTTTTCTTTCAGATCCAAAAAGAGTTTTAAAATAGTTGCCTGAACAGACACATCTAACCCTGATGTTGGCTCGTCGAGTATAACCAAGCTTGGATGAAGAGTTAGAATTCTAGCAAGCCCAACACGCCTTTGCTGGCCACCTGAAATTTCATGAGGGTAAAGCTGTAAGTGCGTCTCTGGCAAATTAACAGCATTAAGAATTTCGCGAACCCTTACAAACCGCTCTTCCTTGCTCAGATCAGTATGAATCTTTAGAGGTTCATCGAGAGAGCGGCCGATTTTCCAACGAGGGTCCAACGATGAGCCCGGGTCTTGATAAGTGTATTGGAGTCGCTTTCTTAGCTGTCGAGATTGAGATGGCCCAAGACCCGCGACTTCTTCTCCCTCGAAATTTACAGAACCGGAAGATGGCTTATGGATGCCCATTATTGTTTTACCAAGGGTTGATTTTCCGCATCCAGACTCACCTACTACCCCTATAATTTCTCCCTTGTTTACAGCTAATGAAACTTCATCAATTGCTTTTAAATCTCCAATTTTACGGTTCCAAGCGTTGGTTATTGGGAACCATTTGGATAGTTTGCTTATCTCAAGGATCGTATTGGACCCGTTTGTTTTTCTGGCTTTCATGGTTTCAGCACATCAAATCAATCATAAACTTTTGGGTGATAACATCGGACCATGTGATCATCGCTTGGCCAACTGACATGAGGCCGGCTTGTTATGCAGTCTTTGCTTGCGAATAAACACCTAGGGTGAAAGCGGCAGCCACTTGGAGGATTTATTAAAGCTGGTATTTGCCCGGGTATTCCCTCTAAGCCACCTGACTTGTTGGGTAGGCTTTCCAAAAGACTCTTGGTATAGGGATGACGTGGCTTATCAAAAAATTTTTCTACTGAGGCGCTTTCAGCCTCTTGGCCTGCGTACATCACAGTCACTCGATCACAAATCTCATAAGCGGCACCTAGGTCATGTGTTGTAAAAATAACAGATACATTGCGTTCTCTTGCGAGACGCTTCAGAAGCTTCAGAATTTGCGCTTGAATTGTAACGTCCAAAGCAGTGGTGGGTTCATCTGCAATTATCAATCTTGGCTCAGGCAAGAGCGCCATAGCGATCATTATACGCTGACGCTGCCCTCCCGAAACTTCATGGGGATATTTACGAAGAATACCCTCTGGATCTGGCAGCTGAACCGTCTGCAGCAGTTCTAAAACTCTCTGGAAATTATTTTCACGTTCTTTCTTTCTGGCTCTCAGAGCGAACCAAGGACTTTCATGTTTACTATACTTCCATTTCATCAAATCCATTATCTGGTCACCAATAGTGAACACCGGATTAAATGACGAGAAAGGGTCCTGCGGTATAAATGTAATCAACCTACCCCTTATATCTCTTGCTATATCCTGGTCTTTCATGTCCAACAGGTTTTGATTATCAAAAATTATTGAACCGTCAGATATTTTTGCAGAATTCTTGGGCAAAACACCAAGGATTGATCTCGCAAGCGTGGTCTTTCCACAGCCTGACTCCCCAACCAAACCCACAATCTCGCCTGTTTGAATTGACAAGTTCACACCATCAAGAACCTCTGCAACCCCATTTTCGGTCGAAAAAGAAACATGGAGGTTCTCCACTGACAATAGAGAGTCACCCATCGTGACTTCTCCGGGTACGAGGGTCTAATATATCTCTAAGACCATCACCAAAAAGATTAAAACCCATTACAACTAGAAAGATTGCCACCCCGGGTGCTGTTGCATACCACCAAGCCTCTGGCAAGAATTCACGACTTTCCGCAATTGTTCTACCCCATTCTGGACTTGGCGCAGGTGGTCCTAAACCTAAAAATCCAAGAGCAGCAGCAGTCAAAATAGTTCCACCCATACCAATAGTAGTGCGTACGATTATTGATGATGAAATATTTGGCAACACATGAAAAACCATGACTCTAAAGGGGGACGCACCAAGCGCGATAGATGCTTCTACATATGTTTCTGTCAGAGCAGACCGCGTTTCTGCATAAACCAACCGAGCCCAAAAAGGCCAATAGGTTGCAGAAAGCGCTAGAATAACATTTTCAATTGAAGGGCCTAGCGTCTGCGCAATTGCGATAGCAAGGATGATTTGCGGTACTGCAAGAAAAATGTCTGAAACACGCATTAAACCGTCAGAAATCCAATTTTTATTATATCCGGCTATCAATCCAATTGGCACCCCTATCAGGACTGATACGCCTATTGCTATTACAGCAATGGCTATTGTGATTCTGGCGCCAAATAACATGCGTGAAAAAATATCTGAACCCATTCTATCAGTGCCAAAGAAATGCAGCATACTTGGCCCAAGTAACCGTTCTGGCGGGTGAAATTCAGAAACATCTTGGGGATAAGGCGCTAATAAAGGAGCAAAAAGAGCGATGAGTAAAAGTCCCGCTATTAGGCATGCTCCGACCAATGAGGTGCGATCTTTTGCCAGCTTTGAAATGATGAACTTTGCGCTTTCAAACATAATCAGGCCTGAGTCCTAGGGTCAATCACTCCATGAAGGATATCGACAACCAGATTAACAATTATGAAAAATGCACCAGTCACAAGAGTAAAGCCCATTATAGCATTGTAATCGGAATTCAAAATTGCCTCGACAGCATAAAGACCCAATCCAGGCCAATCGAAGACAGCTTCCACAACAACTGCGCCGGCTATCAATATCCCAAAAATTAGGCCAATCTGAGTTACGGTTCCAATAAGTGCGTTCCGCAAAACATACTTCCAAATTATTAAATTGCTGGGCAACCCCATCGCCTGTTCGTAGAGAACATAATTGGAATTTATCGCATCAAGAACACCAGCCCTGGTAAACCTGACAATCGTTGCCATTGCTGGAAAAGCCAATGTTAAGGTTGGTAGTACAAGATGTGAAAGAGCGCTTTGGAGGCTATCCCAGTCAGCAACTATGAGGCTATCCAAAATAAAGAAGCCAGTGATTGACTCAGGACCCCAACCATCAATTCTTCCCTGGAGCGGTGTTATTTGAAGCTCCATTGCGAAAAGTAACTGAAAAAGTATAGCTAACCAAAAGCTAGCAATTGCGAGCCCAGAGACTGTAAGGACTCTCAAAAAATGATCTAAAAAAGAGTTTCGATAAATGGCGGCAAAGACACCAAGCGGAACACCTACAATCGTAGAAAAAAAGACCGCCATAAAAGTCAATTCCATAGTTGCCGGCAATCTTGCCAATAGATCCTCAGAAATTGGCCGCTGGGTGTAAATGCTTACCCCCAAGTCACCTTGGGTCACACCAATTAGGTAATTGACCAGTTGAATGTGGAGTGGCTTATCAAGCCCATAACGAACGCGTAACGCCTCTATCTGCTCAGGTGTGGCATTGTCTCCAGCAAAAAAAGCGACAGGATCGGCGGGAATGACATGGCTTATCGTGAATGTAATGATCATTAGACCAATAAGCGTGGGGATGAACCACAACAGTCGATTTAAGATCAAAACCAAGACACGCATTTCGATTCTCACCCAGAAAAGACCGGCGCGCCCTGAAACTAGGGCGCGCCGAATATTTTACTTACTCCATGTGAACCCAACGCATTTCCTGCGCATTGCCAATTGGCGAGAAACGCACACCTTTTACTTTTTTATTGTAAGGCCCAAACCACTTCGTATTGTATACGAAGATACCACCAGCATCGTCTGTGACCATCTTTGCCGCTTTCTCATAGTTGGCGGCACGCTTCGCCTGGTCTGGCTCAACTCGGGCTTCCATTAGGAGCTTGTCAACCTCAGGCTTACAGTACCATGAGTTATTACGAGCGCCGACCTGATCGCACGCATACATTTCGCCTACCCAGTTATTCGGGTCTGCGTAATATGTCGATCTCCAGAGCCACAGCATGTCATACATTTGCTGCTCATCCCTCATTTTTTTTGAGGCAACAGACCACGGCTCTGCCACAATTTTGCTTTTCAGACCAATTTTACTGAGACCATTTTGAAGCAGAGCTGCTGCTTGCTCTGTCTGCCCATATCCAGCAAGAGCACCAATAGTGATTTCTGGGATTGGCCCTTTTACCTTCGCCAGATATTCTTTGGCTTTCTCTAGGTCGTAAGTGTAGCCTTTAGCATCTTTGGGGTTGCCCCAGATGTTATTCGGAACTGGAACAGGGTTTCGCGCGACCGAACCGGACAAAATATTGTTGATAAATGCGTCGTAATCAAACGCATATGACAAAGCCTTTCTCAAATTCACATCATCAAACGGCTTTCTTCCGTTGTGGATGATTGAATAGAAAATGCGCATCGATTCTTCTTCCAGGACATTCATGTTACTGTCAGCTTTTAACCGCTTCACTTGATCTTGCGGAAGGTAGCCATCTGTGCCATGGAAGTCTCCGTTCAAGAGACCCAGAACACGTGAGTTGATTTCCTTGACGGTGCGAAATTCAATTTCATCAAGATATTTGTCACCCCATCCCATAAAGTGGTTTGCGTAGCGTTTTGCTTGAAAACCAATTGCAGGATCGTAACGAGTTAACTCAAATGAACCTGACCCTGCTTCATTTTTTGATAGCCAAGTGCCGCCCCAATCGCCGTCAACCTCTTTTGACTTTAACAAGTCTGAATTAACAACATGTATGGCTGGAACCGTAGCAAGAAAAATAGACGAGGCGGCTTTGAGGTTAAAAACAACAGTATGGCTATCAGGAGCCTGTGTTGAACCTGGTTCTATGGATTTAGAGAAGAGCGAAAAAGCCCCTTTTTTGAGCGCTAATATACGCTCGATTGAATATACGACGTCTTTAGCCTCGACTGGGGATCCGTCATGAAAGGTTGCGCCTTTTCTTAGCTTGAACGTATATGATTTGCCATCTGCAGAGATTTCGTAGCTTTCTGCAAGCCAGGGTGTGAGTTTCGGTGGATTGTCCAGCCACCTCATTAGCCCATCATACATATTTAGACGAGAAGCGACACGGCCGACATCATAGATCACATGTGGATCAAGAGTGTCATAGGGAGAGGAATTGGCAAACACAAATTTGCTTTTCGCAAAGCTGCCCGTCGACACCCCCACTACGCTCATAGCTGTCAAGGCAACAGACAGCGTCAGAGCTTTAAAGGCTTTTAAATACTTCATAATTTTCCTCCTTTTATTTTGCCTGTTTTACTGAAATTTTATCCTAATTTTCTCTAGCAGACTGCCTATCTGTTCCATTGAAATCCATCGACAACAAAATCCTGGCCAGTAATGAAACAGGGGTCTGACAAACAAAGAAACTCAACAATTTGGGCAACGTCACTAGG
>JAYQSM010000015.1:112500-817265 GCA_038146885.1 Rhodospirillaceae bacterium | reverse complement strand
TTCTAGCTGATGAGGACGTCGCAAAATTGCGACCTCATGCCCCAGCTTTCGCATGGGTCGTTGATATTACTATGGAAGATCAGCCTTTACCGATTTCCACGATTCAGCCGAAAGGCCAAGGGGCCCAGCCCGCGCCTCCTATGACGGGTTGTCATCAACCCTCAGAGGTTATTCAAAGCGCCGAAATTCCTTTTGCGTGGTTTTCACAAGGGTTACGTATTTTTGACATTAAAGATCCTTATTGCCCGGAAGAGGTCGCATGGTTTGAGCCGGATCCAGTAGAGGCGGGGACAAGGTTGTCGACTAATGATGTGACGTTGGATGACCGAGGGCTGATCTATATTATTGATCGAGTCCGGGGCATGCATATTGTTGAAAGAATATAGCCAGTGGTCAGCGAACACATGCGGAGATATAAAAAATTCGAAGACTGTGAATTGGTTAGAAGGGGACGGTAATTCCCTCCATTACGGATTCGCAGTCCACCAATTCGATTTTTTTCCAGGCTATTTTAAATCCGGACTTAATTGTGGTTAATCCATGATATGCCGTGCCTGCAAAGGTACGGCGGCGGTCATCACAGTATTCTGCCATTGAAAATTTACTTCGAACTATATCGATGTTGTTTTCGTTTCTGACCAAAAAAATATTGCTGATTAAGCGACTGGTTCTGGGGAGCGGCGTGTGCATTGTGCCCCCGCATAACCGGCGGACGCGGGTCTCAAGTAATTTTCGGTCATCATAAATTATCGATACAGTATCGAAGGGGTTTTTTTGATTTATTTGGCTAGGGACCCAATACCAGCAATTGTCCCTAAAAAGATCCAACCAATTATTGAACTGGTTTTCGTCTAGTAGATGCGCTTCTTCAAATAGAAAGTTCGCGATTTTATCCAGCTCGGTCATAGTTTTCTTTCATAAGTCTTTTCCAAGTGGAAAATCCATTTCTAATATGAAGTTCGCTCGTTCCATTCGCTGCTTGCCAGCCGCCATTGCCATCAGGTTTGTCCCTGCCAATTTCTCGCGCGGTGGAGATCCATTCCTCTCCCACGGTTTCTAAGCCTAAACGAATGCGAGAGTAGGTCTCTAAATCATCTGTCAGGACTGGTGATCCCACCGAATTCGTAATATTGGCGAAACGGATGGTATCTTTGAACATGTGTTCCGGGGCGCCTTTTAGTCGAAAACAAAATCCTAATACGAGAGTTCTATCAACTGAAATGGGTTGTATGACTCGCAATTGACGAAACTGACTCATAAAGGAGACATTTGGGTAGATATTGGTATTCCAACGTCCCACAGCGAGGATCTCCTTTGTCCGGTTTTCTCCATAGGATCGATACATCTGAGAGATATAATCTTGGAAATACGGATCCTCCATTGCCGCAACCAATTTTTCGTCGTCATGGAAATCACCGAGATATGCATGCCCGTTTGGATAGGCCCAAAGCCCCACTTGATTTTGCCAAAAGGCGTAGGGCGCGCCGTTTTGCCTCATCTGACGAACTGCAATTTCTCCAGCTCCATCATCTGCGGTCGCATCACTCTGACCCCGAGCGGCCTCTATAGAAGATCGATGAACAGAATTTGGATGAAGACCATCACATAGGTTCTCAAGATATAATTTCCAATTGCCCCTGTAGGAGTGCCGCGCGATCCCTCCCGAAACTTCAACGTCCCCCTCTGGTGCCCTATCGATCAGATCGTCAAAGGATGTTTTTACGTAACCAAGGTATTCCTCGAGGTCAGGGCCGTCTGCCCGAAGATTTGCGAAAATAAAGCCACGATAAGAGCCCACTCTGGCCACTGATTTCATTCCTTTATTGGGATCTTTAAGGTCAAAATCCGGAAGATAGCCAGTCTTCAGGGGGACCGAGAGAAGTTCTCCATCTGTGGCAAATTGCCAATCATGATAACAGCAATGAAATGATTTTGCGTTGCCGGTTTCCTGGCGCACCACCATCGCGCCTCGATGACCACAACGGTTGTAAAGAACTTTGACTCTGCCATCGATATGCCTCGTGAGCACAACTGGGTTCTTACCGATACGAGTACAAAAAAAATCTCCTGGATTCTTTACCTGACTGTCATGGCCCACATAGACCCATGTTCCACCAAAAATTCGTTCCATTTCCAAATCGAATAAATGTGCGTCGGTATAGACAGATTTGTGCACCCGATCTTCTTGGATTAGATATTCAAAATCATACTCATTCATTGGTTGAGTTCAGTGAGCCTTTCTATCCATATAAAGTGCAGAGAGCGCACTGGCACACGCCTCAGGCGTATCAAAGGCGGGCACGTTGTTTTTGTTTAACCGATTAATAATTCCAGGCGCAGCTGGGCTGGTGTACACAATGATGGGTTTGGTGGCCTGCGGGGCAATCTCGATGACTGGATCAGCTACGAGGCCGGGTTGGCCCACCCCGGAGGATCCTACGATAGAAACCACTGCGTCATAGGTCGGGCTATCGAGCAGCGCCTGAATCGCACCCCGGATGATATCGGGTTTTAGACCCGCGAGTGTTAGATCAATGGGATTACGTCGGGCTGAGAAGCCGGCATGGCTCAGCAGCTTCTCAAGCTTGGCGGCCGTAGTTTTGTCTGGAGCCGGTGTCTTAAAACCTGCATTGCCGCAAACATCCGCTATTAACCCTCCTGCGCCACCTGTAGTCGTTAAAATTCCCAGCCTTTTACCTTTAAGTGGTGCTGCTGAAACAAACAACATTGGTACTTCTAGTAGGTCGGTGTAATACTGAGCCCGAATAATACCTGTTTGTTTGAAGAAGCCGGTATAAATGTCATCAGAGCCTGCCAAGGCTCCTGTGTGCGAAGCTATACTCTTCATGCCGGCTTCTGATCGTCCCACTTTATAAGCGACTATCGTCTTACCCAATTTTTCTAATTTTTTAACGGCTTTTTCAAATTTTGTTTTATTTCGGATTGTTTCCAAATACAGCGAAAAAGCGCCGGTTTCCGGATCATCTCCCAGAGCTAGCATTATGTCTGCCACATCAAGGTCGGCCTCGTTCCCTGTTGCAACAAGATGAGAGAGTCCAATTCCCTTCTCGGACGCTCTTGAAAGCAGTGACCCCAATATTCCACCGCTCTGAGATATAATAGCTATCTTCCCTGGAAGACGATCCGGGACATCGAGGGCGCCGGAAGCGGATAGCGTGATATTGTTTGTAAGGTTGAGTGTTCCAATAGTGTTCGGGCCAAGCAAACGCATTTTCTTTGCCTTGTTGACTAATTCGGTCTGCAGTTCAGCACCATGAGGCCCTGTTTCGGCGTATCCTGATGCCATCACGATAGCGATCCCTGCACCTATATCTGATAAATCTTCGACCGCATTTCTTGCGCGATCCGGCCCAAGCATAACAATTCCTACATCCGGCGTCCCGGGGAGTTCACGGGTGGAGGGAAAACAGCGCACCCCATCGATCTCTGATCGGTTCGGATTGACCGGCCAAATTTTCCCTGAAAACCCGTGTTTTTTTAGGTAATGAAGGGGACGCCCCGCTGTTTTTGATAAATCAGCAGACGCGCCGATAATGGCAATAGTTTTTGGCTCAAAGAGTTTTCTCAGTCCGTTGAATTTTAAGCTACTCATGCGAGCTCTTTTGCTTATTTAAGAAGTTGGCCACACTCTCTTGGTGTGCATCAGTTGTGTAGCAGATGGCCTGGGCCTGGCATCCTAAAGCGAAAACCTCTTCCATGGAGAGCTCAAATGTTTGGTCCAGGATTGTTTTGGTAAGCGCAAGGGCATCGGGGGACCCTTTTGTCATATTGTTCGCCATTTCCAAAGCATTCTTAATTAAAAGTTCCGGTTCGGAAATCTCCTCAACCATGTTCATCTGCAGAGCTTCTTCAGCAGATACTCGACGAGCCGAAAAAAATAATTCTTTCGCACGAGCTAATCCGACCCGGCGAGGTAGAAAATACATGCCTCCTCCGTCCGGGATTAGACCTCGCATCAAATAGCTGAAAACAAAAAATGCTTCTTTCGATGCTATGACGAAATCACAAGCTAAAGCGAGGTCGGCTCCCAGGCCGGCTGCAGGTCCATTGACTGCTGCGATCGTTGGAATTGATAGCTCGTGGAGCATTGATATCGCCTTATGGGTCCGACGTTGTCTTTTCCATCCATTGATCGCAACCTTTCCACCCGGTGCCTTGAGCCGTTCTTGCATCGCTGCAATATCACCCCCGGCACAGAAGGCTTTTCCGCGGCCTGTAAATATGAGCGCCTGAATGGTCTCTGCTCTTTCGGCCCAGTCCATAATCTCTATCAAATCACTCCGCATACTGTCGTCGATAGCATTGCGCACATCGGGCCTATTGAGGGCAACCAGCGCTATATTTTCATGAGTTTCAACATCAATGTTGCGCGCCTTCGGATATGTTTTGCTTATGGATGACATATTTAAAGTCCATTCGTTGCTTCTTGGAACGTATGATACCTGGATGGCTTTACAGCGTACAGAAAACTTCCTATCGCGAAATTATCTGATTTCAAGATTAGACGGGGTATCCTTGATTGGGGACGGCTTGTTTCCTCTATTTTCGGTGTTGCATGTGATTCCTCGTTGGTCTGACTTCTGTAGAACTCCCTTAGAACAGCGTGTTCGATATTAGTCGGTTTTAATATTGACGCTTTCCTGTGAATTTGGGAGTTCCATGGTTCTGATCTTGTGCGCATACATGCGTCTTAGTTGTTTCCCATATCCCGTTTTTTTCGGTTCAGCGGAGCCCCGATCAGGTCTGTCCATCTGAGGCAGGTCGTTTTACACTTTCAGAAAATTGAGGGGATAAATCGTGCCGTTTGAAGGAAAAGTATTCGATTATCTAATTATCGGCGGCGGGAGTGCCGGGTGCCCATTGGCGAGCCGTTTATCTGAGGATCCGAGTCTTCAGATTTTATTGCTTGAAGCCGGAGAGGATTTTCCGCCGGGCCAACAGCCTGAGATCCTTAATCAAGCATTTGTTACCAGCTCCAAAAATAATGAGAGATTTGTTTGGGGTGATTTAAAAGCAGCCTTTTTCCCCCGACCGTCAAATTCGCCAGACAAAAGACCGCGTCGCCGTTATCACCAAGGAAAATTCATTGGGGGCAGTTCATCGGTCAATGGGATGTGTGCTGTTCGAGGTATTCCAAGTGACTTTGAAGACTGGGAGGCCGCTGGGGCCTCCGGTTGGGGATGGGAGGGCGTTCTTCCCTATTACAAGAAGCTTGAGAGTGATCGAGATTTTGATGGTCCCTTGCATGGACAGGATGGACCGATACCTTTACGGAGAATATTTGAGGACCAATGGCCAGGGTTTACAGCATCGGCTTGTCGGGCCTTTGAAGCGGCTGGGTGGAAAAACCTGCAGGATCAAAACGGTAGGTTCGAGGATGGTTATTTCCCGATTGCCATGAACAATTGGGAAGGTCAGCGAATATCAGCGGCAGTTGGGTATCTCACGGATCAAGTTCGATCGAGAGCGAACTTTAATTTGCTCGACCAAACCAAGGTTCGTCACCTGATTTTGGACGGTAACGTTGTTGTTGGTGCCGCGGTTACTCGGAATGGTCAGGATTTCGAAATTTCATCCAAAGAGGTTATTGTGAGCACCGGTGCTCTGCATTCTCCCGCCTTGCTTTTGCGTTCGGGTATCGGTCCTTCAGCTGAACTCGAGGCACTCGGCATTAGCCCGGTTGTTGACTTGCCGGGTGTGGGTAAAAACCTCCAGGAACACCCTGGCGTCAATTTTGGAGCTTGGCTAAAACGTCGAGCTCGTTTGCGGGCAGACTTACCAACTCACATGATAGCGTCTTTGCGTTACTCATCTAATTATAAAGATTTACCTAAGGGCGATATGTACATTGTACCAACCAATCGAGCGGCTTGGCATTCGATCGGGAGTCAGATTGGGATTATGCAGCTTTGGGTTAATCGGTCATATACGCGGGGTGAAGTTACCTTACCCAGCTCCGATCCCTATGGGGAACCCTTAGTTGATTTTGATATGTGCTCCGATCGAAGAGATATGGAAAGAATGATCGCCGGGGTAAAAATGATGGCCCAAATTTGTAAACGACCTGAATTCTCAAGCGACGTCGTTGAATTTTTTCCAGTCAGCTATTCCCCGCGGGCAGCAAAATACGGTGTCTATAACACTTGGCAGGCTTTTGAGACTTGGGTTGGATCTCTGATGATGGATGCGCTGCCTCCTGTTCGGCGATGGATCATTGATAATATGATATCAGATGGACCGACAATAGATGATTTGGCAGAAGATGACACTGTGTGTGAGCAATGGATACGCCGAACTGTCCTCGGGCATTGGCATGCCTCCTGTAGCTGTAAAATGGGCTCTCGTGATGATGCTATGGCGGTTACAGGGCCCTCGGGGAAGGTATACGGCACAGAACGGCTTCGAGTGGCCGATGCGTCGATCATGCCTCTTGTTCCGTGTGCCAACACAAACCTTACCTCGATAATGATCGGCGAGAAGATTGCCGATATGATTAAAGCGGAAAATTTAGGAAAGGCTTCTTGAGATGTCCAAAGAACTTCCCCCCGATATTGATCCGGAAACCCGTTGTCGCCTGCCGATGCCCGACCGCTCAGTCCTGACAGGAGCGGCCGCTGAGATTTATGATCAGCATGTTGCAGGGACAAGCCAATCGCTCAAGGGCTTACATGGGCCAGGGGGTATTCGGTTACACAGTCCAAACTTGGCAGAAGTGGCTCGGCCCTACGCGCGTTATTTGCGGTTCGAATCTGGTTTGAGCGGAGATTTAAGGGAGCTGACAATTCTCATCGCTGCGCGTGAGGCGGATAGTAATTTTGAGTGGTCTGCTCATGAAAATGAGGCCAGGAAGGAGGGCTTGCCGGAAGAGACCATTGAAGCGATTCGAACTGGAGGTTCCATTGATGAATTACCGGACCGTGATGCAGTGCTGATTAGGTTGGGCCGAGAGGTGTTAAGCACCCACAAAGTTTCATCGGAAACCTATCGAGCCGCACATGACTTGTTTGGGACTCGAATGCTAATCGATATCGTAGCCCTGATGGGGGTGTACACTTCAACTGCGGCTGTTCTCGCTTGCTTCGATATGCAGTTGCCAGAGGGTGAAGTCCCCCGTCTCCCTACACTCGAAAAATAGGACATATTCAAGTGCCGATGACGGAGCAGAAGTTCGTTGATGTCGATGGCATCAAAACAAGTTTTTTTGAGGCTGGGGCTGGCGAGCCGCTGGTACTTTTTCACGGCGGAAACTTTGGCTCCCCGAGCCTTGCAGATAGCGCCCTAGATTTCTCGACAAACTTTGATGAATTAGCACGACGGTTTCATGTGTTCGCTATCGATCGAGTCGGGCAGGGATTTACATAAAATCCAAGAGATTTGTCCAAATACACAATGCAAGGGTCCATTGAGCACGCGATTTCGGCAATCGAAGCCTTGGGGCTTCGTGATTTACATTTGCTTGGTCATTCGCGAGGCGGTTACCTTGTTTGTGCAGTGACATTACAGCGTCCGGACCTCGTCAAAACCGTCACGATTGTTGACTCAACGACGCTAGCGCCCGGAATAGGGCGCAATGATGTAGTGCTCGCTAATCCGCCGGGTCCGTCTCTCTCCGCTGCCTGCCAGAGGTGGGTGTTGGAGAGATTTTCTTACAGCGTAGGTCACATTACGGATGATTGGATCAATCAACTCGTAGAGATCGGTTCTCGCCCGGCTTATCTTGAGGCCTGTTCGGTTATGATTGATCAAGGCCTTTTGCAAACCCAATTTATTCCGCAATTGACCCGACAAAAATCAGAAATTTTTGGCCAGATACGTGACACTGGGATCGGTCGGCCTACACATATCATCTGGGGTTACAACGACCCCACGGCTCCTATTCAGGGAGGGCAGGCGCTTTATGATCTTTGTGCTATGCGAGAACGAAGAACACAAATGACCATTATTAATCAAGCAGGCCATTTTTCGTTTCGGGAACACCCAGTGCAATTTAACGCGTGTGTGACAGGCTTTATTCAGGGCGTAGGTTAGTTATCTGCATTCTGGATTGCGTTCCAAATTTTCATCGGTGTGGCGGGCATATCGATATGTTCAACGCCCACCTGCAATAACGCATCATTAACTGCGTTCATAATTGCTGCGAGCGCACCTACGTTTCCTGCCTCACCGGCACCCTTTGCTCCGATGGGGTTTAGTTCAGTCGGGACAGGATTATTTTGGAGGTCGAAGCTACACATGTTGTCCGCCCGAGGCATACAATAATCAAGAAATGATCCAGTCAAAAGCTGACCACTCGCAGGGTCATAAACGATTTGTTCGGTCAGTGCTTGTCCCACACCTTGCCCGATACCTCCATGGATTTGACCCTCCAAGGTTAGCTGATTGATAACAGTACCGACGTCATCGACCACAGAATATTTAACGATCTCAGTCGTGCCGGTTTCAGGGTCTATCTCTACCTCACATATATGACAGCCGTTTGGAAATGTTGGGGCATCGGGAACGAATGTATCGGTGTCGAACAAGCCCAACTGCATCCCTTTCGGAACCATATGCTGGTTATAAGAGGCTCGGGCCACATCCTTTATTGAGATTGATCGATCTGTACCGGTAATCCTATAGCTACCGTTAGAATAATCTATATCGTCCGGAGCCGCTTCTAGAATGTGCCCTGCGATCTTTTTACCCTTCTCGATGACCTTGTCCACGGCTCGGGCTGCTGCCGAAGACCCAAGTATGGCCGTTCTAGATGCGTATGTTCCGGCGCCAAATGGCAACAAATCAGTATCCCCAAAATCGACTCTTATGTCCTCATGATCAATTTCAAGTTTGTCCGAAACGACAATTTTGTACATTGTGTCATGGCCTTGCCCATGATCCACGGAGCCAGCGACAACCGTAACGGTTCCAGATGGATCAAATCTTACAGAGACCGTCTCGCCCTCTGTTTGGGCGGTTTGCTCAATAAAATTGGCAATCCCGATACCCCGCAGTTTTCCCCGATTCCGGGCTGCACTCCTTCTTCCTTCAAAACCATCATAGTCAGCCGCCTTGAGAGCTTTTTCTTGGTTTTCGTCGAAGGCGCCACAATCCAAGGTAAATATTAGGCCTGTTTTAAAGGGATAGTCATTTTTGCGCACAAAGTTTCTACGACGTATTTCTGCGCGATCCATCCCTATTTCTCGGGCTGCGGCATCAACCATCTGTTCGAGTACATAGGCGGCTTCTGGTCGCCCCGAACCGCGAAACGGCCCATTGCAAGCGGTATTTGTAAACACTGCAGATGACTCTGCATAGATCAGTGGTGTTCGATAAGTTCCTGCGAGCCCCCCTAAATGTCCTGCTGGCGATATCGTTCCACCGGGTTCCAAATAAGCGCCTATGCCGCAGGTGCTTATGACCCTGAGTGCTAGAAACTTACCTTCCTCATCTATGGCAAGTTCCGCATCTGTGATTTGATCACGATCATGATAATCTATCGCCATTCCATCTGACCGATCAGAGACCCAACGCACTGGGTACCCAACCTTACGTGAAGCCCACAAAATCATATGATTTTCTGGATGATGTCCGCCTTTCATCCCAAAACTGCCTCCGACATCCGTCGTCATCACTCTGAATTTTGTCTCGTTTTGTTTGAAGACGTTTTCGGCTAATGTTCGTCGCACAAGGAATGGTCTTTGAGTTCCGCAGTAGAGGATGTAGCGATCTTCACGTTGATCGTATTCTGCTACTGCCGCCCTTGGTTCCATTGTGGCCGGCGTGATCCGGTTGATAATGAGTCGGCGTCTTGCCACGTAAGGGGCATTAGCAATAGCGCGTTCTACCGCATCTTTATCTCCAGCCGCGTAAAAATAACTCTCATTGTCGGGGTTTCCCTCGTGAAGGATGGGGGTATCGAGGGCTAATGCATCCATGGCATGAATACTATGAGGCAAAGGCTCGTATAGGACCGATATTTTCTCTGCTGCATCCCGTGCTTGGTGTGCTGTATTGGCGATCACCACAGCCACGGCATCCCCGATAACGCGCACTTTGTCTTTGTTGAGCGCAGGTCTTGGGGGACAAAAAAGAGGAGATCCATCTCTCCTTGTTCTCGGATGTCCCGCCGGATGCCAGCCCATGTTGTCTGCTTCCCAATCCGATCCGGTCAGAACCGCAATGACCCCGGGCATATTCTCCGCAGCCGATGTGTCGATGGTTGTAATTTTGGCGTGTGCATAAGGAGAACGAAGGACCCAAGCGAATTTGCAGTTGAAAAGTCTTACATCATCGGTATAGCAGCCATTGCCCCTTAATAGTCGGGGATCCTCGGTCCGGGGTATCCCCTGTCCAATAGCAAACTGCCCCATATCTATATCCCCATGAAAACTACTTATACGTGATATCCTGCCCCGGGTGACACGGCTGGGCAACCCGGTCCTATATGTTAAGAATGAAGAGAGCCAGAATTGTAACCGCCCCTACAAGTGTAAACTTTGCGTGCCAAATAAGCCCCAGAAAGCCCTTCGAAGAAAACGAACAATGACGATCAATCGGCTTGAGAATATCGCCCTAAATTATTGTCAGCGGTATTTGGTGTCCCGAAAAAAGCTCGAGACTTATCTAGAAACTCGGATTTTTCGAGAAGTGGTTGATGAAGAAGCTCGTCAAAATTTTCTCGTGCACATTCCAAATATAGCTGCTCGAATGTCAGACTTGGGATTCTCAAATGATTTAGAGGCTGCATCCGCCAAACTTAGATCGAATCTAAGATCGGGTTACTCACCAAGTGCAGCGGTAAGACGCTCCGCCATGGCTGCAAAGGTAAAAAGTGAGACTGTAGAGGAATTGCTTCCGACAGCCATCATGGAAATAGTTCAGACAGATGAAAACTATAGCCTGGATAGCGTGCACGAGGAGTATAACCTGGCGCGGATTGCGCTTGAGCGTTGGCGGCGAGGACCATTTAGGGGGGCTGGCAGATCAGATAAAACAGATCGCCGAGATATCGCTTGGTTGTTGCGTCGAGGTTTTGGCTATGAACAAATATGCCGAGCCATGGATGTGGATCCAGAGAATGTATTGGAAGATAAAAATCCCAGAAATACACTTTAAGGTTTCGTCGGTTGTTGAATGATCACTCACATTTTTTAGTGTTTTATCCTGCCGCCTGGACCTATTACTGATTAAGGATCTTGGGATTGCGGCATTAGTGAATTTATTCAGGGTCTAAATTCTAATAATCCATTTATTAGGCATGGTAATCATTGTAAACTTTAGTGCGTCGAGCCAAGTCTGGTTCCAGACGAGAGACAATATTGAGCGAGTCCCCTAATTTGAAATCATTTGTCGTTATTCTAGGTTTCCTGATTTTATTTGCATCCACGGCTACCTGGTCACGTTTCCATAGTTTCGATCCATGTATATGGATGGAAAAAGAAATGTCTGAGCAATCCGGTATGCCGTTTCTTGCAGCAGAGGCCAAGGTCCAAACAGATTTTATCCGTAGAGGGATTGCCTCCCCGACTGCAACTCAATGTGTAGGGGCTTGGTGGCGGTTTCGAATGGACGGCGCAATGAACCAGAAAAAAGTCCGGTAGTAAACAAACATGGCAGAAATCGTACTTGGAATAGGGACCTCTCACGGGCCTATGCTTTCGACCCCATGGGAAAAATGGGGTGAGAGGGTGGCATTTGATAAAAGTACAACTCACGACTTTCGTGGCAAAAGGTACAAATTCGATGAATTAGTCGCGTTTCGTAAAAATGAGCGTTTAGAGAAAGAGATTGGTCCTACTAAGTGGCAGGAACGTCACGGGGCCTGCCAAGACGCATTACGCCGCCTCTCAGAAGCTTTTTCTAGAGCATCGCCTGATGTCGCTCTAATTGTGGGAAATGATCAACGAGAATTATTCAGTGAACATAATACACCTGCGTTCTCAGTTTTCTATGGAGATAAAATTGAAAATCGGCCAAGAACCGAAGAGCAGATCGCGAAATTACCGCCCGGAATAGCGATCGCCGAGCGTGGACACGCCCCCCCTGCGGATGCGATCTATCCCGGGCATCCAGACTTGGGCCTTCATATAATAGAGTCGCTAATGGATGATGGTTTTGACATATCGACCATGAAGCAACTTCCTCAAGGAACCGGTTATGTAAACGGAGTGCCGCATGCCTATGGGTTTATCTATCGGCAAATTATGCGAGACGACCCTCCGCCGAGCGTGCCAATCGTTTTAAATACATTTTATCCACCAAATCAGCCGACTTCAGGTCGTTGCCTCGCTTTTGGTAAGGCGCTCGGTCGCGCGGTTAAGAGTTGGAAGACAGAAGCCCGGGTAGCCGTCATTGCCTCGGGAGGTTTGAGCCACTTTGTCATTGATGAAAATTTAGACCGCAAGGTTTTAGCGGCGTTTGAAGCCGGTGATGTTGGGAAGATGTCACCGATACCCGAAAATTATTATCAGTCTGGAACTTCTGAGATTAAAAATTGGCTACCTGTCGCTGCTCTAATGGCTGATTTTTCGCTAAAAATGGAATTGATTGATTACATTCCATGTTACCGATCTACGGCTGGTACTGGAAACGCTATGGGTTTTGCAATTTGGACGCCTTAAAAAGAAGGTCCAGCCCGCTTCTTCGATTTTTAAAATCTATGACTATCTGCTTCGATGCCAAGAAGCACCGCACCCACAGGCTCAAAGTTGGAATGATGTGACTGCCCCTGTGCGGAAATCGCTTGTAAGTCACGGAAGCGTCTTTCAAACGGATGCATCTCAAAAATACCGTTTGTGCCGGTCGCATGAAACGCATAGTTTCCGACTTCGCGAGCCTGAAGCATGGCCCAAGTTATTGCCATTCGTAGTCTGGCTCGTAACTCCAGGGGTGGCGCATTTGTCTCAAGCATATTCTCCCAATACTCTTCGACAGTTTCGATTAGGAGTGCGCGCGCAGACCGGAGCTTTGCCTCATTCTCTGTCGTTTGTGATTGGATCACTGCATTATCTCTGAGTGTGGAAGGTTGGCCATCGGGTTTTCCATGACCACCTGAGGGCTTTTCTCCGGCGAGTTTTTTGAAGTCTTCAAAGAGGGTTCTAGCGACACCGAGTGACAATCCCGCAAAAATAATGCCGTAGGCGGTCAAAAGGGGAACGGAGTACAACGGCCCAAATTCGTTTCGGTCCGGTTGTGAGTCACGCCATGTCGTATGTGCATCATCGACAAAAAGATCGCTGGCGACATAGGTGTCACTTCCAGTACCTCTTAAGCCTATCACGTCCCAAATTCCCTCAAAAGAAATTTTATCCTTTGGGATTAGCATTGTGCGCATCTTGGGAGATCCGTTTTCGTTAAGTACGCGGTCACCATTTTTATCGACAACAAAACTGTGTCCACCAACCCATGTTGCATTCAAGCTTCCACTTCCGAAGCGCCATTTGCCATTTGAATTGTATCCACCGCCTACCTTTTCTGCTCTAGCGGAAGGATTTGGTGGCCCCCAGGCTAAAACGGCATTCGCCGGTTCAAACATTTCTTTTGCCACTTCGGGGGGTGTATAGGCTGCGCACCAGCTGCATCCGCTGGCTTGGCCCACACACCAAGCAGTACTTGCATCAGCCTTGGCAACAGCTTCAGTAGCGAGGGCGATTTCTAAAGGAGTCGCTTCACCCCCGCCCACAGACTTTGGAAGGGCCATCCGGAAAAGTTGCTGTTCATGAAGAGCGGCCATCACGGCATCCGTAACTCGCCCGCCAGTTTCGGTCTTTTCAGCCTCAGAAGCTATGAGAGTCTGGAGGCTTTCCGCCCGTCCAACCCAATCGATCGAGTGTTTGGTTATGTCTTCAACTAACTGATCCATTTTTCCGCTCCTTCCGTTAATTAAAGCATAATACTGATACTTTCTCGGTTGGCTAGAGAATTGAGCCCCGCTATAAGGTCTCACAGATGAGCGATATGTGATAACGTCAGAGAGTCATTCTATGTCCGAAAACGAGCAAGCGACATCCAAACAAAATCGAAACGAGGGGTATACGGATCTTCGAGAACTCATCGAACGATTTGAGGAGATGGGTGAGATAGAGAAAGTAGATGGGGCGGATTGGAATCTTGAAGTAGCGGCCATTGCCGAGACTGTTGCTGCCCAAGACCCAGGGAGGGCTCCAGCACTTCTGTTTGATAACATAGAGGGTTATCCCGAAGGTTTCCGTATTTTGGCTGGAGGGGCCAACGGTTTGAAACGTCTCGCGGTTGTCATGGATTTACCTGATCCAGATAATGAAATGGATTTAGTGAGGGCGATGCGCCAGAGAATGCGGATGGATTTCGAACCAATCCCTCCGGTGCAGGTTGCCACGGGTCCGGTGATGGAAAATATCGATCGCGGCGATGATATTGATATGTGGAAGTTTCCGGTGCCTTTCGTCCATGAACTCGATGGTGGCCGATATATCGGTACCGATGATTTGGTTATCATGCGGGATCCTGATACCGGTTGGGTTAATTGCGGAACCTATAGGACGATGGTGCATGACGAAAACAATGTTGCCGTCTGGATGTCTCCTGGGAAACATGGCCGGCTAATCTCCGAGAAATATTTCAAGAGGGGAGAGGATTGTCCAGTTTTGATTTCATGCGGCCAAGATCCGCTACTTTTTATTTCTGCACACCAGGAGATTGACCCGGAGGTTGATGAACTTGCATATGCCGGCGGGCAAAGGGGGCGCGCCATTGAATTTATCCCATCAGAAGTTTACGGCCTTCCGATACCGGCTCACTCGGAGGTGGTTATAGAGGGGACGATGAAACGGGACGAGATCCGAGAGGAAGGCCCTTTTGGAGAATTTATGGGATACTATGCTTCGAATGCAAGCGAGCTGCCCGTCGTTAAAGTTGAACGGGTTTATTATAGAACGAATCCCATACTGACCCTGGCCGTCCCTTCTCGGCCTCCAGAAAATTTTACGTTTGCCCGGGCGACTGTTAAGTCTGCTCTCATTTGGGATGAGATGGAAAAGGCCGGGATCCCTGGAGTAAAGGGGGTTTGGTGCCATGAAGCTGGTGCAGGACGGTTATTCAATGTTGTGGCTATTGAGCAGCTGTATCCTGGTCATGCGTCTCAGGCAGCAATGGTCGCCACCAACTGTCATGCAGGAAATTATGCCGGGCGCTGGGTGGTGGTGGTCGATGACGATATTGATCCTTCTAACATATTTGATGTGGTTTGGGCGATGTCCACTCGGTGTGATCCACCGGAAGATGTACAGTTTATAAAGAGGGCTTGGTCGACCCCTCTAGATCCTCTTCTTCGAGAACCTCCGTGGGAGAACAATCGGGGCATAATTGATGCATGTCGGCCTTATGGTTGGAAGGACGAGTTTCCTAAGGTCGCGGAAGCTTCCCCGGAATTAAAGGCCAAAATACGGTCCAAGTTCCCCCATCTGTACAAATAGTCATTATCCGGACCATTTTGTATTATCAGATTTTCTAATCCAAACCAAAAAGGCAAAAAATAGACCGGAGACTGCCGCGATATTTACAGTAATTGCTGCGGCTATTGGGCTTCCATCAGCCAGCACCCCGAAAAGCTGGGTAAAACAACCTGCCATAAAAAGCTGCAAAAAAACGCTTAATCCGGAAGCAGTCCCTATCAAATTCGGTCCTGCTGCCGAAATTGCACCAGCCTGAGCATTGGGCAAAGCAATTCCCTGGCCGAGGGTTATAAAAAAGCCTGGAAGAAAGATGCTGAGCGGTGTGAATGCGGGGGACAGGGATAAGAAAGCAAAAATGCTCGTCGCTCCAAAAATGATCGATGAGCCTAGCAACACCATATTTTCTAGTCGAAGCTTTCCAGCAAGACGGCTAGAAACCCAATTTCCGAGCCAGTACCCTGCCGGGAAAAACATGAAATACAAGCCATGTTCTGATGCTGGTCGATTCAGAAAATCATACATTAATGGAGATGATGCGGCGGCAAGAGAAAAAAATGCCCCCGAACTCAAGCCCGATTGCAAGACAAAAGCCGAGAAACGAGAATTGAGTATCAAAGTGAGGTAGTTTTTATAGACCGATCCAGAAGTCTGGGGATCTGCCTTTTTGTGTGTTTCAAACAAAATACACCACACGAGGAGCAACATAACCAGACCCACTGAGCCCGCGAAAAGAAGGTTCGCCCTCCAACCAAAGTGCTCAACTAAAAATCCGCCTATAGGTGGGGCTATCATAGGTCCTAAGGAATAGGCCATGGTCAAATATGCTATTACCTGCACTAAACGATCTGTTCCATAGACGTCTCTTGCAATGGCTCGGGCAAGGGCTAGCCCACAAGCGCCTCCCGCTCCCTGAAGAAGTCGAGCACCTATCAAGGACCAAATGGAACTCGCCCCAGCAGAGAGGAAACCCCCCAGCATAAATAAGGTCATTCCCCAGAATAATATTGGTCGCCTCCCAAATCGATCTGCGAGCGGTCCAAAAACCAAAGTCATCAGGGCCATCGAAAACATTGGCACTGCGACTGTCATTTGAGCGAGAGGGGATTCTACTTCGAACTCCATTGCTACAGCGGGTGTGGCCGGAAAAAATTGGTGAATGGCCACTGGACCTGTGAGCGTAATGAGAGCTAGGACACAAAGAAAAAGTAGCCCCGGGGATTTCTCTCTGGCCACTATTTGGTCGGTTTTATGAAATTTCTCCAAAGCTAGAAGAGTCCATTTTCTGTTGCAGCTACATATAAAAGCCGCAGCGCAAGTGCCGTCATTACGATCTTAAAAGTTAAACGAAACCAGTTCTCCGGCATTTTGTTCAGGATAGATCGACCTAAAAAATTCCCCAATATACCGCATCCGATCATGGTTAATATCAGGGGAAGGTATGCGCTAAGCGATACCCCAAGTAACCCGAAGGCCACCAATTTGGAAATATGGGATACGGCCATCAGGCTTGCCATAGTGGAGGCATGGTTCTGTCGTGTTTCTGCCGTTCCTGCGACGAACGGACCTACAATAGTTCCAGTTGCACTCACAAACATGCCAATAAAAGTTGCGGCAAAGCCCAATCCGGTAAACCGTTTGGGGAGAGACCCAATCAGCGTAAATTGTGGCATCCAAACAAGCACGATAATCATCAAAGCGATAACACCCTGGAGGATACCGGTAGGAAGCGCGATATAAATTTGTGCACCTAGGAGGGCGCCCAATGTTGCTCCAATGCTGAAAGGTAAGAGAGTCTCCTTTATGACGTAACGCCACATTATGATCGCTCGGCTTGAACCGACGCCCAGTTGCACGAAGGTATGCACTGGGACAAGGATTGCTGGCGGGAAAAATATTGCCATGATTGCGAGCAGGCCGAGGCCGCCAACTGTTCCGGTTAGCATCCCCAACAGCGTTGTGGCGATTGTGGTGATCGACAACAAGATGAAAAGCCAAAGCGGAACGTCTGGGACGCCTAAAAAATTTGCTTCCATCGGACTTCCAAAACAATAAACAGGCTTTTTTTAATCTCTGGTATTCGCGGAGTCCATTCTGAGATCTTTTCTAACTCGAAAAAAAATGTAACCTCATTGCCATCCGTTGATTTGTGCGGCTCTTTTGGGGGGTAGCGTTGCACCCCTCAATGCGGCACAATTCTAATAGAACAGAAAAATTGAAATTATTCATGTCTAAGGGAGAAGCCGAATATGGATCAAGTCCGCTACGAAGCCCCAAATTCGCTTGATGCGGCAATCGGGCTATTGTCGGATGCTGATGGAATGGCGAAGATTTTCGCAGGTGGCACTGATGTTATGGTGCAAATTCATTCAGATCTGATTGAGCCAAGTTTAATTGTGAATGTGAAAAATATTCCTGAGTTATCGGGTATTACCGAGTCCGATGGGTCTTATACAGTTGGCGCTGCTACGCCTGTGGTTGTGATGCAGGAGCATGAGGGTTTTTGTAAAATGTGGCCGGGGGTGATTGAAGGAGCCGAGTTGATTGGGTCTGTTCAAGTTAAAGGCCGATCGACAATCGTCGGTAATCTCTGCAATGCCTCTCCGGCAGCGGACTCCGTTCCACCTTGTATCGCCGCGGGTGCGACAGTGCGTATTGTGGGACCAAATGGCGAACGAGAGGCACCTGTGGAAGATATCGTGTTAGCTCCCCGACAAATCTCGCTGCAAAAGGGTGAAATAATTGTCTCCACGACGTTTCCCGCTCGGGCACCGCATTCTGGGGATTGTTATTTGAGGCTCACACCGCGAACGGAAATGGATATTGCGATCGTAGGCGCCGGCGTCAATTTAACGTTGGATGATAGCGGGACCTGTATCGCCGCTCGGGTAGCACTTGGGGCCGTGGCTCCAAAATTCCTCTTGGTTCAGGAGTGTGCGGACGCATTGATCGGGACAAAGGTAGATGATGCTGCACTCTCCGCCATGGGCAGGGCGGCCTCAGCGGCAGCAGACCCGATTTCAGATAAGCGGGGCACCCGGGAATACAGAATTAAAACCACAGCGGTTATGGCCCGGAGGGCCGCCGAGAGGGCACTCCAAAGAGCGAGAGAAAACTAATGGCGAAAGCACATGTAACCACAACAATTAATGGTGACGAATACGAATTCCTTTGCGAACCGCAACAGTCGCTTGTCGATATTTTGCGTAATGAACTTCGTTTATCAGGCACTAAAGAAGGGTGCTCGACGGGAGACTGTGGTGCTTGCAGCGTTATGCTGGATGGGCGTCTGGTTTGCTCTTGCTTAGTGCTTGCTGTAGAGGCTGAAGGCAAGGACATAGAGACGATAGAAGGCATGGGAACCGCCGATAATTTGCACCCATTGCAAAAGCGTTTTCTGGAGATTAACGGGTTGCAATGCGGGATTTGCACCCCAGGAATTTTGGTCGCGGCCAAAGCGCTTCTGGAGAAGAACCCTGATCCTACAGAGACTGAGATAAGGTATTGGCTGGCTGGAAATCTGTGTAGGTGCACAGGATATGACAAAGTGATTCGCTCGGTTCAGGCCGCGGCGGAAGACATGAGAAAGGGCTGAACTTATGGCAACAATTCTTGAAGAAAGCGGATTTAATCCGGATGCAGATTTAAAAGTTGTCGGTACTAATCCGATTAAGCACGATGGTCTAGACAAAGTCTTGGGCCGCGCAAAGTTTGGCGCTGATGCTTACCTACCAGGTATGTTGTATGGGAAAATCTTACGGTCTCCCCATGCTCACGCGATAATAAAGTCCATTGACGCATCAAAGGCGCTCGCCTTGCCAGGTGTCAAAGCTGTTGTGACTGCCGCAGATTTTCCAAATCTGCCCCAAGGAACTGGGTGGGGCGATATGAGCCGGACAACGATCGCTCGGGAAAAGGCCTTATTTGATGGACATCCCGTCGCTGCGGTTGCAGCGACTTCTGAGCAGATCGCAAAGCGGGCCTGTAAGCTTATCGAGGTCAATTACGAAGTATTACCTCATGTTATTGATGTCGAGGAGGCGATGGCAAAGGGCGCCCCAATTTTGCATGACTACATGCGGACTAAGGGCGACGATAATGCTCCAGATGCTCCGACGAATGTCTGTGAGAAAATGGTGAGCAACATCGGTGATGTTGCCAAAGGTTTTGATGCTGCAGATTGTGTGGTCGAATACGAATTCGACTCAAAACCAATGCATCAGGGATACATAGAACCCCAAGGGTGCATCGCGGACTATTCCGAGGATGGCCTAGTTGAGGTCTGGACCTGTACCCAAGCGCCTTTTGTTTACCGAGATCGGCTGTCAGCAATACTAAAAATTGATGCTGCGAAGATAAATGTTCAGCAGTCAGAGCTTGGAGGAGGTTTCGGCGGGAAAACAGGGTTCTATGCCGAGCCTCTTGCAATCATTTTGTCCAAAAAGGCAAGTGCTCCCGTTAAAATGACTCTAACGCGGGCTGAAGTCTTTAGGGGCACAGGACCGGTTTCTGGAACGAAGTCAAGAATCAAAATGGCTTGCACGAATGACGGCCGCATCACGGCAGCGGAAGCTGATCTCTATTTTCAAACCGGTCCCTACACGGGTTCAATGTATTTCAATGCACCAAATGCGATGTTTACGCGCTACGATTTGGAAAACGTCCATATTGAGGCCTACGAAGTCGTGTCTAACCGACCGAAAGTCAATTCGTTCAGGGCGCCTTGTGTTCCTCAGATCGTATTTGGAGTTGAGGGAATCATAGATGAAATGGCCAAAAAAATTGGCATGGACCCGATAGATTTTCGGCTTAAGAATGCAGCCAAGGAAGGACATACGACTATCTACGGGGATACATGGGGGCCAGTCGGTTTTATCGAAACCCTTGAGGCTGCCAAGGAAACAGACCATTACAAAACTCCAGTCAAAGAAGGTGAGGGCCGGGGAATTTCCTGTGGCTTTTGGTTTAATCGGGGCGGGGAGACATCATCAACGATGACCTTGGCACCTGATGGCACGGTTACTATATCGACTGGTACCGCAGATGTTGCTGGATCCCGAATTTCTATAGCGATGATGGCAGCCGAGGAATTGGGTATCAGCGTTGATAAAGTCAGGGTTAGAATGGCTGATACCAATTCACTTGGATTTAACAGGGTAACGGCCGGAAGCAGAACAACATTCTCAGTCGGGATGGTTGTTGTCGATAATGCGCGCAAATGCATTTCGGAGATGTGCCGCCGAGCTGCCAATATATGGGGTGTTGCTGAGGAAGAAGTTGTCTACGAGGACGGTCAGGTAAAGCCTGCCAGTTCAAATGTTGGAGACTTCGAGCCGATGTCTATTGGTGATATTACCTCTAAGACCACTATGACTAACGGAGCTATTGTCTCCTCGTCCTCAATGAACGTCACCGGGGCGGGTCCCGGTTTTGGTGTAAACATTGTCGACGTTAAGGTAGATGAGGGGACCGGACGCGTTGATGTCCTCCGATGGACTGTTGTTCAAGATGCGGGCAAGGCTATCCATCCGATCCAAGTTGAGGGTCAGCTTCAGGGAGCAGCCATCCAGGGAATGGGTTGGGCTCTCAATGAAGAATACATCTATACGAGTGAGGGCAAACTGGATAACCCAGGGTTTCTTGATTATCGTATGCCCGTTGCATCGGACGCGCCCATGATTGATTGCAAGATCGTGGAGATCCCCAATCCAAAGCATCCTTTTGGTTTGCGTGGGGTCGGTGAGGTGCCGGTTGTGCCAACCATGGCCGCCGTCGGGAATGCCATCACTGACGCTATCGGTATTCGGCCAACATCGCTGCCAATGTCACCGCCCAAGATCTTGGACTTGATCGAAAAGCGGGATGCACACTGATACCGAACAAAAATTTGGTTTGGAGGGGGGCTAAGGCCCCCCTTTTTTTGCCTCGCTAATGGTGTCGCTCCGCTTTAGATAAAAATTATTCATGTCGAAGACAGTTTCCTCTCGAAGTAAAAAGATTACCGATAATCTTCGTGGGATTCTCTGGATGTCTCTTGCCTCCTCTTTGGTGGCAGTAGCTGCTATATCAATCCGGCAATTATCTGCGGAATATACTGCTTTTCAACTCGTGTTTCTTCGGTCAGTTCTTGGCACGCTCCTGCTTGGACCCTGGATAGCAAAGAGCGCTAGGACCGGAACTCTTATCTCGGCCCGCATGCCTATGTATATTCTTCGAACAGGTTTGAGCTATTCCGGGATGGTTTGTGTTTTTTACGCGCTGTCCCAGATTCAGATCGGAGAGGTCTACTCTCTCCTCTTTATCGTGCCCATAATTACTGTTTTGATGGCGGTATTTTTTCTCAAAGAAGCAGCCGAGTTTCATACCTGGCTAGCCTGTGGAATTGCTTTTATTGGAACTCTTATCATTCTCCAACCTGGTGCTTTGTCCTTTAACATCGCCTCAACGGCAGTTCTCTACACCGCTTTTGCCTACGCAGCGACTAACATCTGCATCAAATCACTGAGCCGAACCGATGATCCTGTTCAAATTACCATCTATGGTAATCTTTTATCTCTGTTTGTCGCCACGGTCGTCGTAATCATACGCGGTGACAACTGGGATAATTTGAGTTGGGATGATATTCCTTGGATCGTTGGACTCGCTGTGTGTTATCTTTTTGCTGGACTTTTTCACACGCGGTCAGTTGCCGCTGCAGAAGCGAGAGTAGTTCAGCCCTTTAACTTTTTGCGCCTTCCAGTGGGGGTCCTGCTAGCTTGGTGGCTGTTTGAGGAGCTTCCGAGTCTCTCGACGTGGCTAGGCGCCCTTCTAATTTTTGGAAGTTCTTACTATGTCCTTTGGTGCGAGGGTCATCAAAGATCAAAACGATAAAGTATATTCTTGACTATCGCCCATAGAAACCGTTTACGGTTTCAAGTGCTATTTTTTGTAAAAATATAGCGTCGGATTTCTCTATTTTTCCGAAATAATCGTACTTATTTCCAACTGGAGAAATATCATAAAGGCTCGTAAAAACGACGGTTGCCGCTAAATAGGTGCCAAGTAATGAAGGGTGCGAGCCATCGAAGCTTTTATGAAGTTTTATATCAGGTCTTTCGGAGTATGCTCTCGCAAAAGCAAGTCCGACTGGAATGACAAGGCCTTGATTTAAGTTGCCTGCAGCAACGTACCTTTGAGCCAACAACTCGGTCATGCCCGCATTTACCCGCGTGTGAGGTTCTGAATACGCTGGTGTCATGTAGAGAGCGGTCTCGCCGCCCGCTTGTCTAATTTTCTCTGCAAAAGATTTTACTGTCTTTTGAAAAATCGGCAGTCGTTTTTTCGACCAACCGAGGGCGCTACCACCCTGCAAAATGACAACTTGAAAAGGCTTGTTTACACGAAGTCTTTTCGGGTCAAGGTACGACTCAATTGAATGATCAAACAAAGCCGCCCCGCTTATCGTTATTGATTTAAATTTTAGATTATTTTCTAAATTTATTCCGGCGTGGACTACCATTCGGCGCACATGGTTGTGCACGCTGTCATTGTAATAAAGATAACTGTTGCCGATAAAAAGTACGTGCGTCGGATTTTTTATTTTCAGGCTTCTGATATTTGGCTCTTCGCCATTGGCGGACTTCTGGAGTAATAGAAGCGAAGCTAAGAGGGCTATTGCGAGTTGTAAAACCGATTTCAAAGAGGCTTTCCTTCGCTGGTTCTCCAGGCATCCTGCATATAAATGTTGGAAGGCATATTTTCATCAAGCACTTTGCGGGCTGCTTCCGGACCAGCGAGGGGCAAATTTCCTGCATCCAAAACACCTATCTGCTTCAAGGCAGACCCTTGATCCCAATAGAGGTGCTCATGGCAAACTTTATCACCTCGGAACTTAACAATAATTACTGTGGCAATTTCGACGTTTTTATAAGTTGGTTCGATCCCTGGAAAGTAACGATCGATCACAGAATCATGACAGAACTTCGTATAGGTTTCCAAGACCACTCTGTTTGGCCCCATAGTGTATGAAATTCGTGTACGATCCCTACCCCCGCCATTTTGATCCACAAAATGATATTTATAAAATCGTTTAAGCATATCGTGACCCACACCCCCAGCAAGTGTGGGAACATGATTGACATAGGGTTCCTCAATCATGGTTGCCATCGTTGCGTCCACATCTTTTGACGTGAATTCATGATAAACATGTTCCGCGAATAGACTCACAAAATCATAGTAAGGTCCAACGACTCGTCTAATGAGTTCAAGAGTCCTTGTATGGGCCAAGTCATCGGCCCGGCTTTCAAAGTTATCGTTATCAGGTTCACTAAACCCGGGCGCTCCCTCTTCCCACATAAAAATACGTGACCCGTCTTTGCGCTTAAGCTCCTGTTGAGCTTTGCCTATCCTTCGTGCAACTTTTTCTTGGCCTGAAATTCCAAAGTGGCAAACAAAAGGGCAGGGTACCTTTTCCAGCAACTCGGATCTCTCAAGAATTTCCGATGTGTCGAAGGTCACAATGGCTGAAAAAATATTTGCCACGGTCTCGTCAAAAAGAGGGTTGCCGCTTTTCTGATACCCGACGGCAACCAAGCCCGAATCAGTCGCAGGGAGATCCTTTAAATGCTGACTGGCAGCATAGATCTCATTTGGTGTAAGCGTTTCTGCTATCGCGAGCACTGAATAACCTTCTTCCGCGAATAATATCGCTCGTGCTTTAATTCCATCCGTGAGTAAACCGCCTTGGGCGAGAAGTAATAATCCTGGTCCTTGGCCGCTATGATGAACAGCGATAAATCCATCAAGAGTACGGGGCAGGTTTAGCTCAATTTTTCCCCCCTGCGGGGATCGATAACGAGGAATACGAATTTCCGCTGACATGTTTGTTATTCCTGTCTTTCATTCGAGCTAAAATCATAATTTTTACTGCTGTCGCAAGAAAATCTCCATGTGACCAAATTTTTATCCCGACCAGATGAGAATGCCCACTCCAGGAATTTTCTTTCATGAGCCAGAGCAGCCTCGGCGGCCGTCTTCCGGTATCGGCCAGGCATGGTGTCATTTAGCCAGCCATGCGGCGCGTCGTGATATACGTGGATCTCATATGACTTGCGGTGCCGCTCAAGTGATGAACGAAAATTACTGACATGCTCCAGGCTGATCATGTGATCGCCCTCTCCGAACATCCCGAGAACCGGGCAGTCAATACGAGAAATTAGGTCGTCCAGGCCTTCTGGAAAAATTTCATTGCGCGCCCACTGGGAATCTTGGGCGGCTCCGTACCAAACCAAGGCGGCAGCGATCTTGCGATGTGCTGCCAGTACCAGAGGGTGACGGCCTGTCTGACACACACCCTTGACAGCGATACAGTCACTATTGACGTCTTCACGCCTTTCCAAGAGGTCGACAGCTAAAGATAAATGTTCCAGTGCTTCTCCGTCTGAGATGTCATAACGGCTACTCCCAGCATTTAAGGCTTCTTGATTAGGCGCCCGAAAGAAACAATCTGGTGCCACGCAGACGAAACCCTCTCTGGCGAATCGTTCGGCTAAATCTTGGGTGTGTTGCACAAATCCGTATCGTTCGTGCATTAGAACGATGCCAGGAATCGGATCAATCAAATCCGAAGGCCTTGCAACAAATATGGGGAGCCCATTCTCGCAAGAGATAGTTTCGGTCAGAACCTGCCTCATTTTTTTACTCCTTTACCATCAGCGCAATAGCCTGATCAGTGGTCATTACACGACCCATCCGAGGAAAAACCCTCTCTAAGAAAAATTCATTATTGTTTCCTCTCATCGAGTAACAACAGTCACTCACGATCACGAGCCCGAGATCAAGATCACGGGCTGCAAAAGCCGTTGATGCAATTCCAACATCCGTAGATCCTCCAGCTAATATGATTGTATCGAGCCCCCTCACCTTGAGGGCAAATTCTAGGTCCGTTTGGAAAAAACTATTCCAGCGATGTTTAGGAACGACCACATCGTCATCATTCGGAGCTAGTTCAGACGCGATTTCCGCAGCTTTAGATCCCTTGTAAAATCCGGGTTTAATAGTCTGTTCGCCGGGACGCCGCGGACGTAATTCCATATCGGTATCGGTTAACCGGGCGACTGTATCGATGCCATCGGGTCCATGCTGACCGATTGGGTAGAACGTTGTCAGGCCGCTGGCCCGTGCTCCGTCTAGAAGTCTTTTCATATTAGAAATAATATTACGCTCAGATAGGAAAGCCTCCTTTTTTGGGTCTCCGGAGTGCAGATAACCATTTAGCGTATCGAATAAGACCAAACCCGTATTTTCTGCCGTTAGTCGTTCAGCGGTTCTTGTTATGGCTGCCATGACTACTCCCTTGGTGTATTTTTTAAAACGCCCCTCAGAGAAATCTTGAACCGGTAATTAGTCAAGAGGTTCAGGAAACAGTAGGCTGACAGACAAGAAAAAGAGGTAACAGAAATGGCGATAATGATCACAGACGAAGATGTCCGAAAGTATCTGCCGATGGAAGATTGCATCGATGCAATGCGGGTGGCATTTGCTGATTTTGCCGAGGGGAGGGCGAAATCCCCGCCTCGCGTCCGTTATATATCTGAGACCCCGGATTCAGATAAGCGCTATTGGTGTAATGTTCATGTAGGGGCTGTTCCGAGTTACGGTATGGCGTGCGTCCGAGCTGGATCTCATGTCATCCGCTTTGATCCTAAAGCAGAAACCGGGCGGGCGCGCTCTTATCCGGGTCCCATCAACTGGACAGTTGTGATCTTGTATGATCTTGCAACAGCTGAACCAAAAGGGTTTATGCATGAGTCCTATCTTTCCGGAATGCGTGTTGCAGCGACAACTGGAGCAGTGGTTGATGCTGCCGCAGGTTTTGAAGTCACCACCTTGGGCCTTTTTGGTACCGGCAGACAGGCTCGAGCCCATGCGTACGCAATATCCAAGGTGCGGCCTTCTATAAAAACTCTCAGGGTTTTCTCGCCGACAAAAGCCCACAGAAATGCCTTCGTGGATTATGTTGATCTTCCCGATGTAGAAATCGTTCTGTGCGAAGACCCAAGGGATGCAGTCGACGGGTGTGATATTATTTGCTGCGCGACCGCGAGCTCTAAGCCTGTGTTTAATGGAGACTGGTTGGTAGATGGTCAATTTGTCATTTCGATTGCCAACTCTGACCTAAATCTTCAAAGATACGAAGTAGATGAAACGGTGTTGAAACGCGCCAGTACAATTTTAATAAATGACTGGGACAGTGTTGAGTTCAATAATCAAATTGAACTTTTAAATCTTGTTGAGTCTGGTGATGTAATGCGGGAAAAAGTGATCGAAATTGGAGATGTTTTCTCCCGCAAAGTCACAATTCCAAAAGATCCTCGAGCTGTTATGTATTATAAGAACAATAGTGGACTCGGAATGCAATTTGCTGCTGCAGGAGCCGTAATTTATGACCGGATGAAAGATCTGCCAAATAACAAAGAAATCCCGTCTGATTGGCTTGGCGCTGAAGCCTATTCACAGGGAAGCAATTAGGCTTGAGCTTGTTCTCCGATTAGCCTGTCCAGGACCCGTCGGACCTGAAATAACGCGGTATCGGCTGCGAGGTCTACCCGAGGAATATCGTCCGTGTAGCGCTCCTGTTGAGCCTCCAAGATTAGCAGGTCTTCATGGAACGTTTCTACAGATTGATCATAAATGAGCTGCTCCTGGTCGTCAGTCAAAGAACCTCTCTCATGCATCGTTGTCCAGAAATAATGCGTTGTCGCCTCCGTCTCCGGAGTCGCAATGTGGAGAGTTCGCCGATCAAGCATGAGATTTTCCCCCGATGCACTTTTCATTCCCGTACCGGCCTTTGCCACCCCAACGGTGAGTGCCATGTAGCTGGGGGGGGCAAAGTCTACTATTTGCCAGCGATCTACTTTGCCATTGTAGCCGAATGCCTTGATATGCGCCGGGGCTGGGTCAATATTGCGCAATATTCTCGATAACCTGACATGCTCATCGTGATCACGCTCAGTTTTTTGCTCATTGGTAGCCTCTAAACCAGAAGCTCCGATGGTATTTTTGTGGGACCAAGGGACATGCGTGAAATCCATGAGGTTATCCACCAGAAGCCTCCAAGAGCACTTGGCACTGAATTGTGCTTGCATACTGGTCCAGTGTGGCATTGATAAATTCTCATGCCTGTAATGGGATTGGAGATTCGCCCCACTTGGTTCACCAATAAAAATGTGGATGTAATTCTGATCCTCAATGACCGGATATGCTTTTACGCCAGCGCCTTCAGGAATCGATTTTTGGCTGGGAATTTCAATTAATGTGCCATCGGAATTAAATTTTAGGCCATGGTAACGACAGCGCAGATCATTTCCCTCGATGGTCCCGAGAGATAATTTTGTCTGACGATGGCAGCATCGATCCTCCAAAGCAATGGGACTTCCGTTCAAATTCCGGTAAAAAACGACAGGTTCACCGCAGATCACGCGTCCCAGGGGTTGATCTTCGCTGAGTTCTTTTGACAATGCCGCCACATACCATCTGTTCTTTAAAAACATGCAGCTACCTCTTTTCCACATAAAGAGGATGTGTGCAGGGGACTGAAATGTCAATTAGGCAGCAGGTTCCCGAATTTTTCCCGAATTCTTTTTTCCAGAGAGTCGCTATTGCGGGCAACAATTGGGAACGTATCTCTTCTCCTAAAGGGCTTGCAGGCATCCACCACCACCCGCGAATTTCTTGGGTCTTCATGACTGTAGCTCATAGGATCTAGATGAGTGCTCCAGCATCCATTCAAGATATCAATCCCTTCGCGAGGATCGCAGCGCGTACACATAGACCATAACACGTCATTCATATTTGCTGGATCGATATCATCATCAACCACCACGACCCATCTGTTAGCATAGGCCCCCGCGTGACATTGCGAGGCTACAAGACCGGCCTGTTTAGCATGTCCTCCGTACATTTGTTTGATCGAGATTGTGAGCCACATGCGGCTTCCCCCAGCCTCATGCGCCCAAACCCCTTTGACCTCGGGTATCCCTGCGGCTTCCAGTTGGTTCCAGACTGCCCCGCACCGATAGGTGCCGCGATAGAACGTGTCATCATTGGGAGGAACTGCGGGAATAGCTCCCAATAATATTGGATCGTCTCGATGCATGAATGTCTCGATGCGAATTGCAGGCTGCTTTGTTTCTCCGCCTGCGTAGTATCCAGTCCATTCTCCCAAAGGTCCCTCGGTGACTTTGTCATCTGGGTGAATGAACCCCTCAAACGCTATTTCTGCGTTTGCTGGAACTGGTAGGCCAGTTTTGGGCATATTAATGATCTCGACACCTTCGCCAAGCAAACCACCAGCCATATCGTATTCGTTTTTACCATATGGAACCTCTAAACCAGCCACCATAAACAGCGAAGGATGCATTCCTACAACTACGGCCACAGGGCACGGTTCCCCGCGCTCGTGGTATTTATTTCGAATAATATCCCCGTGTTTGCCCTTCGATGTCATGAGCGAGGCCACATTGGTGTCGTGCGACTGAACTCGGTAAGCACCATAATTGATCCAACCTGTGTCGGGATCCCGCATGATCACCATTGAAGCAGTTCCGATAAAATAGCCCCCGTCAAGCTCGTGCCATTTTGGTGTAGGGATTTTCGTTATGTCGACATCTGCCCCCTCATAGACATTGTCAAGAAGAGGGCCGCCATTTACTTCAACCGGTGGTATCGACTTCTGGTTTTTCATATATTTGCGCCAGTAGTCTACAAGCTCGACCTCAGTTTTGTTGACGTCCTCTCCTAGGGCTAAATTAATCCGTGGCACCGCCGTTAAAATATTGGCGAGGACCCGATACCCTTTTGGGTATCCAGGTATATCATCAAACATGACCGCAGGATTTGTCATTTGCCGCATATAAATATCGACTAAAGCGCCAATCTCTTCCTCTCTTTCCACACCATTGAAGTGCTGGACTTGACCATTTGCTTCGAGGTCTGCAATCCAGTCGCGCAAATCCTTGTTTGCCATTTTGTGACTTCTCCTTGAGATTATTTCCGGCTATCGATAATTGCTTTGAGCCTTTGAGGCGACACCGGTACCTGTTTGATCGCACCCGGAATCCCAATCGCGTCATCAATAGCACTTGCGATTGCCGCAGCAGCCCCCGTGATACCGGCTTCTCCCGCACCTTTGATGCCAATGGGTGTCCGGATTGAAGGGTAATCTTCAGTTAGAAGGATCTCAGGAGCAGGAATCTCCTGCATTGTTGGGATCAGATAATCGGCGAACGTCACAGAGAGCGGCTCGCCATTCGAGTCATATTCAAATTCCTCATAAAGTGAGCCTCCAAGCCCCTGGGCCAGACCACCGACGAGTTGTCCTTCGACCAGCATCGGATTAATTGATCTGCCAATATCATAGGCAATGAAATATTTTTCAATTTGTGAGCTTCCAGTCTCCTGATCAACTTTCACAACACAAATGTGATGACCGTAGGGGTAAGTTTGATGCTCTATGTTGAACCATTCTTCTGCTGCTAGGTAAGGTACTTTATCACCGCGTTCTTTGGCTGAGGGCAGCAGGGATTCGGCGATTTGGCCTAGTGTCAACGAGGGCCCATCTGGGTTCTCGATCGGATGAACAACCCCATTGGTGATGGTTAGCCCAGACGGAGGCAATTGCAAAAGCTCACCAGCCATATCCAGAGCTTTTTTTCGTACTGCCAAAGCCGTTGCATTAACAGCACTACCTGTCAGTACGCTTGCTCGCGATGCATGGGCTCCCACGCCGTAATCAATTCGATCCGTTCGGCCATGAACAACATTAATATTGCGATAATTTGCACCCAGTGCATCTGCGCAGATTTGCGCCATTGCTGTTTCAAAACCTTGTCCCAATGAAGCACCGCCTGTGACAACTTCGATGTGCCCTGAGGTGTCCACGAAAATTTTCGCTCCATCAGAAGGACCAAGCCCGCTTTTTTCAAAAAACATCGCCAAGCCGACGCCGACCATTTCTCCATTAGCGCGACGGTGTGCTAAATCTTTCTGCAGATCATCCCACCGAACGGCAGAGAGCCCTTGATCCAAGAGGCCCGCATAATCGCCAGGGTCATGCTCGACTGAGTCTCCGAGGACATCGAGATCTCGACCATAGGGCATTTCTTCGAGGGAAATGAGGTTACGCCTCCGCACCGCCACGGGATCCATACCCATTTCCTGCGCAATTTTGTCCATAAGACGCTCGCGTACGAAGGTGGACTCAAAACGGCCAGGGGAACGATAGGTCGCGGCAGGGGTTTTATTGGTTAGTCGAAAATGGCAGATGGAACGATAATTTGGAATACGGTATGGACCTGGCAGGGTGCCGGTAGTCATGTTTGCAACTCTGGTCCCATGTGTCCGAATATAACCACCCTGATCCAGATATAATTCGTCATCGATAGCGACGACTTCGCCGTCTTCAGCGACAGCCGCCCGGCAAATATGACGCTGCTGTCTCGAATGATTGGCCGCCATTAGGTTTTCTTGACGGTCTTCGATCCACTTTACTGGTCGATCAAGCCGCATTGCCGCCACACAGACGAGGACATCCTCCGGATAAAGTTCACCCCTTATACCAAATCCGCCACCTGTATGGCCTTCAAACAAATGCACCCCAGAGGATGGCCGATTCAGCATACGACAAATTGTATCTCGATTGCGGTGAGGCACTTTCGCGGCCCCGTGTAACTCCAGGACGTCGCGCGCTGCGTCATAGCGGCCGATTGCACCCCGAGTTTCCAAAGGCACGCCCGAGTGTCGGCCAATTTTTACGTCGACTTCTACAATTTTGAAGGCTTCATTGAAAGACTTTTCGACGTCACCATAACCCTGCTCAACCAGGGCTGCCTCTGTAGTATATCCTTCTTTGAAGTCCTGCGGCGGGTCATCTGCATTCACCAGAACGTCTAGCGGTTCGATATCAAGCCCGACAAGTTCGGCAGCATCCTCTGCTATGTAGGGATCTTCGGCAAAAACGGCGGCGAGTGGATCTCCAACATACCTAACGCGCTCACGGGCTAGCGGGTATTGTCTGAACAATGCCAGCGCTGGATTGCTGCCCTCGCGAAAGTCGATAGGCGGGATATCCTGAATATCCTCCGATGTCCAGACCGCGATCACACCAGGCACTGCCATAGCCTTATCAAGGTTTATACCTAAAATCTTCCCGTGTGCTATGGGGCTTCGGACGATACGCATATGAAGTTGATTGGGGAAATTCATATCACCTGCATAACGACCCTTGCCGGTGATGAGGGGTGGGTCCTCAAGACGGGGCACAGAGTCCCCAAGGTGACCAAGTAGTTCATTCGTTTGAGTTTGCATGAGCAAGTGATAGCCTTTTTCATCCTGGCCGAAAAGGTAATATCCTCTATCTATCGGTCCTGTTTTTACAATTTTCTTAATTTCTGATAATCCCATGAACTAGGTCGATCTGAATGCCGATTAGGCGAGGAATTTTACGATGCCCGACAGCAAACTTTTTGGGAAAGATATCAAAAGATTAGAGGATCCAATTTTGCTCCGTGGGGGCGCGTATTTTGTTGATGATATACGCCTTCCTGAGATGGCTCACGCTTGTTTTGTGCGGAGTCCCTATGCTCATGCGGCCGTTAGGGGCATCGATGTGTCTGCAGCCCTTGAATTCGAGGGCGTTATAAGTGTGCTTACAATGGGTGATCTAAGATCGCAACTTGTAAGCGAGCTTCTGGTTGTTGGTCTCCCTAGCCCGAGCTACCGGCAAGAGAGTGACCGACCTGTGTTAGCTTCGAGCGAGGTTTCCTATGTTGGGGAACCAGTGGCTATAGTTATTGCAGAGACCCGGCATATCGCTGAAGACGCGGCAGCGATGGTAGAGGTTGACTATGATCCTCTCCCCGCTGTGAGTGATTGCAAGCGCGCGTTAGAGGAAGGGGCCCCGACGGTCCGGCTTGGTGCTCCACATAATGTGATGGCCGAATTCTTGCAGGAATATGGGGATGTTGAGTCGGCGTTTTCTTCGGCTCGGCATGTTTTCAAGGAATCCTTATTGATTCATAGGGGGGGGAGCCACTCGATTGAGTGTCGCGGTTGTGTCGTCAGATATGAAGAGGTCTGCGATGAGCTGACAATTTGGACATCGCATCAAATGCCCCATTCCTTAATGCGGACATTTATCGAAATTACTGGTCTTGATGAAAATAAGGTCCGCGTTGTTACCCCTCACATCGGTGGGGGTTTTGGTCCTAAATTGGTTGTATACCAGGAAGATGTCAGTTTGCTCCTGGCTGCAAAGATTATTAAAAGGCCAATTAAATGGATTGAAGATAGGCGCGAACATTTTACGAATACGACGCAAGAACGTGACCAATATTGGGATGTCGAAATTGCCCTAGACGATGATGGGATTATCCAGGGTGTTAGGGGTGGCGTGATCCACGATCACGGGGCGTACACGGCGCGAGGCGTTAATTTAGCGTATAATGCATCAGAGACGATATCTCTGGCCTATGAGATTAAGAATTTCCGAATGACTGTTCGTCTCGCTCTAACAAATAAGGTTCCGGTTACCCCGGTTCGAGGGGCTGGCCATCCGCAAGGTGTCTTCGTTATGGAGCGATTGATGGATCGCGCGGCACATGAGCTTGGAATAGATCGTGCAGAGATTCGGCGTCGAAACCTCATACCTGGTGATAAGATGCCTTATGAAAAGCCATTAAAGACGAGAGGGGGCATGCCCGTTCTTCTTGATTCTGGTGACTATCCGAAATGTCAGGCAATTGCTGAGGAAGCGGCTGACTGGGCCGGTTTTCCAGCCCGCCAGCAGGCGGCTTTGCAAGAGGGGCGCTACCTTGGTATCGGAATGTCCAATTTTGTTAAAGGTACGGGCCGTGGTCCCTTTGAACAAGTCACGGTCCGCATAGGTCCTTCAGGAAAGGTCCATGTTTATACCGGTGGGGTAAATATCGGGCAGGGCACTCACACAATGCTTGCCCAAATCGTTGGCGAGCAACTTGGTGCGGATATGCACAACATTACTCTAGTTGATGGTGATACCCACGCTACGCCGCTTGGCATCGGGACATCAAATAGTCGGCTTGCCGTCGTGGCGGGGACTTCTGCTCATGTTGCGGCAGTGAAGGTACGGGAGAAGGCCCTGAAAATTGCTTCTCAACTTCTGGAGGCCTCGGAAGAAGATTTGGACATCGTCAATGGGGATATAGTTGTCAGAGGTACTGATATGAAGATTTCCCTTGGCGAGGTGGCTAATGCGGTGGCGGGAACACCAGGCTACGCGCTACCTGCAGGTACAGACCCTGGTTTGGAAGCTACAGAGAATGTTGTTCTCGACAATCTCGCTTTTGCCAACGGAACAAATATAATAGAGGTCGAGGTTGATCCTGAGACCGGTGGGGTAAAGATAAACAAATTTATTTTGGCCCATGATAGTGGGGTAATCATCAATCCGATGATGGCGGATGGTCAAATCTTCGGTAGTGCTGCTCATGGGATCGGTAACTCACTTTTTGAGTGGATGGGTTACGATGATGATGCAAATCCTGTCACAACAAATTTTGCCGAATATTTACTCGTAACAGCGCCTGAGATGCCCAATGTGGAGGTTATCCATCATGAGTCACCGTCGCCGCTCAATCCGCTGGGTGTTAAGGGCGTAGGGGAGTGTGGTGTGGTACCGACGCCTGCAGCGGTTATTTCAGCAGTTGAGAACGCATTGCAGCCGTTTGGAGTTCATTTAGGGAAAGCCCCGGTGGCTCCGTCTGAGCTTGTCGATCTCATTCGATCGTGCGGGGTGAGGGGGGCAGCCTGATAACCGATTTGTCAGAATGACAGTCCGATTTGATGATATCGGAAATCGTCTTAAGGCATTTAGGCTTGGGTCTGGATTGAGTGCTGAGGCGGTCGCAGCCGATCTTGGAATTTCTAGGACAGCGCTTTATCGGTTGGAAAAGGGAGAGCTCGTAAAAATCGAGACCCTGGAGCGGTTATCTAATCTTCTTGATGTCTCTGTAATGACCCTGTTGGGGGTTGGCGTGGAATATATCGGTTCCGCACTCAGTTTTTTTGAGCGTCTGCGTCAGATCGAAGAGGTTAGCGAGCATATTACTGTGCTTGCCGGATCTGTTTCTTATCTGCTGACATCTGAGACTTTTGATAAAACTTTGGGGACAGTTCTTGAAGAGAGTTCGCCCAGCCATGGAGACTTTAGGCTCCCCGATTTGATGGATGTACTCAATCAACGAAAGGAGACCTATCGGCGACGTAAGCCGGGCATTTTGAATTTAATATCGGGATCGGAGATAGAGAGGTTTCTTTTGAATGGTCTGGTGGGTCGTATTGATCTGCCAAGGTCGCTTCAGGAGGAACGACGTTTAGCGGCGCGGAGGGAGGCGTTGCATCTTGCAGAGTTAATGGAAGCACAACCCATTGGTTTGCAGATCGGCGTTGTTCCTGGCACTTTGCCACACAATAGTTTTCAGATTTTTCGTCAGTCGGACAGAAAATTGCTTGCATTAAGTCCTTTTCGACTGGGAGAACAGCCAAACATCAGTGCGGGTATCGCCATGATTACGGAAGCCGAAGAGGCCATCACATTGCATCAGAAAATGGTTGAGGCTATGTGGGAACGTGCAAAAAAAGGTCCTGCAGGCGGAGAGTATCTTCGCGGGTTGATAAAGCGTTACCAATAACTGTGCTTTTAGGTCAATGAAAGGAACAGAGACGCAGAATTTTGATTGTCTCGTTAGTCAAGCGACCGAGGCGCACAAGGTCGGTGATCATTGTGCAGCGGAGACGTTCTGGCGGCGGGCGCTCAAAATTAAGCCGGAGCATTCGGGTGCACTCCTTAATCTTGGGGTTGTTTTGGCTCGGAAGGGCTGTACCCAAGAGGCGCTAAAAGTCTTTGACCAGGTTCTTGAGTTGGTTCCTGGTCATGCTCCGGCTCACGCTAATAAGGCAGGCGCTCTCAGAGCACTGGGTAATGCCAGTGCCGCTCTTGCCTCGTATAAGCAAGCAGTCCTGCTTGATGAAGATTTTTTGCCTGCCTATTCTGAGCGGGGTGATTTGCTTTTTAGAATGGGCCGCTATTGCGAGGCATTCAGGAGTTTTCGGCAGGCGCTTTTGCGGAGACCCGATTTTTACCCGGCATTGAAAGGAAGAGGTCTCGCCTCTCTTGCACTCGGTGATAATAAGACGGCCTTGGATGATTTTGTGGCTATCGAGGCACTGCAGAGGAAAATAAATGGACCCATAAAGCAAATATCTCTGCGGAGATTGAGGCATGATCGTGAACTGTGTCTCTGGCGAGGGGCGATGGAGGAGGCACGGCTGTTAGACGCTTTAGAGGTTGAAACTCGATGGCCACAAAGTGTGAATGATCTGATTTTCCTCGATGATACGTGGCAGGAAATATTTACAAGTCTTAATAGACCATTATGTCTGACCGAAAGACCAGACACAGGAGGAAACCCATTATCCGATGACTCTTTAGTTTCCCTTAATTCGGTCGCCGATAAAAAGGGTGTAAAAATTGTCGACAATCTTCTTACACCGGGGGCTTTGCAAGATTTACGAACCCATCTGATGGGGAGCCCAATCTGGCACGATTTTACGCACATTGACGGGTTTGTCGCGACGTATTTAGAAAGTGGCCTAGCCTCACCATTAATGTTTAAGATTGTCGCTTCGCTTCGAGCTACAGAGACCTTTAAAGATTTGCCCCTGGCGCAAGGATGGGCATTTAAAGGGCTTGGTTCTGAAAGCCGCATTGGTTTCCATGCCGATGATGCCCGCCTTTCGATCAATTTTTGGATCACCCCTGATACGGCAAATCTAGGCCCAGGTCATGGTGGTTTAATTATCCATCGTGCTGTGCCGCCCCGGAACTGGAAAATTACGAATTATGATCAAGATCGTCCACTGATTGAAAATTGGATCGCGACCGCTGATACGGATCCCATTGAAATTCCATATAAAGAAAATCGGGCCATTATATTTGATTCTCGATTATTTCATGGCTCAGGGCCTGTGAGATTTAAGGATAACTATGAAGGGCGCAGAATAAATATGACACTTCTGTTTGGTTTTCCCAACATGGAGTAAAAAAATTGTATAAAAAATGGAACAAATATTTATTTTGGAACAAACTGATGTTATCACGCTCTAAGAAAGAAGATGCAGAAAGTACAGAAAATGGCCCATATCATAGAAGATAGTTATTCCTCGGCCGCCCTTCGTCGTGGAGATGAGGACCCTCATCCCAGCCGGCCAGTAGGAGAGTTTATTGGTGAGGTGGTTTCTAATGACTGGGTCAACGATGAGTATAAGTTAGTCGTCTTAGATATTCACAAAAAGGCGCTTACGGCTTCTGCAGGACAATTTTTCCATCTTCTGTGCCCGTCTCCCGATGGAGCAGAGGTCTGGATGCGGCGGCCAATGAGTGTCTATCGGATTGACGCCGCCAACGGCCGAGTTGAATTTTTGTATAAATGTGAGGGTCGCGGCACTAAAGGTATTTCCGCTCTGGAAGCAGGCGACGAATTTAATATTGCTGGCCCACTCGGAGTGGGCTTCTGGTTGGAAAGAGATTGGAAAAATATCGTTGTATTAGGCCGAGGGGTTGGGCTTGCTACACTGGCGCCTCTGTCTCAACTAGCCGCGACAAATGGCGTCGGAATTACCGCCATTCTCAGTGCGCGGAACCCTGACGTTATTATGTCGCGTGATCTGTTTGAAAGTTATGGCGCCAAAATTATCGAGGTTGTGGATACAGACGGATCCTCTGACGTTGCCAACGTTAAACAAACTATTGAAGGGTTAGTCACAGAAGGTAAAGCCGACGCCTTCTTTACCTGCGGTTCAAATCGGCTTCTCAGGCTGATGAAGGATCTGGGAGAAAAGCACGGTGTCCCCGGCCAAGTAGCGATGGAGCAGATCATGGTCTGTGGTTTTGGTGCTTGTTACGTGTGTGTTCGGACTTTTGAGATTAATGGAGAAAGGGTTCTGAAACGGATTTGTCGCGAAGGACCAGTCTTCAAGATGGAGGAAACTGTGGGATGGTAGATCTGTCAGTAAAAATTGGAGATTTGACTCTTCAAAATCCGGTAACCCCGGCTTCCGGCGCATTTTCTTGGGAATATGCAGATATTATAGATTTAAACAGACTGGGCGGATTGGTTGCCAAGACAATTTGTCGAGAGCCGAGAAATGGTAATCCGACCCCAAGAATGGCGGAGACAGAAGCTGGCATCATTCAGTCCATTGGATTACCTGGAAAGGGTATTAATTACTTCCTTGAGAATATCGTCCCTGAATATAAGAAATTTACGCCACCTCTCATTGTAAGTTGTTCCTCAGAGGATCCGGAGGAATTTGCGCTTCTTGCCAGAGAACTCAGCGTCCCGGAGGTCGATGTGGTTGAATGCAATATTTCATGTCCCACCCGGAATACGACAGGAGGTAATTTTTCCCTCAATGCTGATCATACCAAGACGGTGGTCAGCATGTTACGAGCGGCAACTAAAAAGCCTCTTTGGGCGAAACTGTCTCCCAATGCTGGTGATATCGTTTCTATAGCGCTGGCAGCCGAAGAGGCAGGCGCTGATGCGATTTGTATAGCCAATACTTTTCTCTCGCTTAAAATTCGGACTGATAATTTCAGGCCTGCGCTCGGAAACAAATTTGGCGGTATGGTCTCACCTGCTTTGAAGCCAATTGTTTTGCGCATGGTTTACCAATGTGCAAAAGAGGTAAGCATACCGATTATAGGTATCGGGGGAATTACCAAAGCCGAAGATGTGGTCGAATATATGTTGGCCGGGGCCAGTGCCGTTGGGATAGGCTATGCTGGATTTAGGAACCCTACGGCTTTGACTTCTATTATTGATGACCTGGAGGCATGGTGCGATGGCCGAGGTATTGAGCGTGTGTCCGATCTGATAGGCGCTGTCAAAGATGATGATATGGAGATGGATACTCTCACTGCAGCGAGCGTTGGCGTTTGAAGTTGAATTTAAAGGTCGTCCCCTGGAACAATGCCTTTGGGCAGAGAGGCTATGTGATCAAAAATTTCTCCTGGGCGAGTGAACCAGACCTTTCCAACTTCTGGATGGCTGCAGATATGCGTCAGGATATTTCGTAGACCTGCCAGCCTATATGGCTGTCCCACCACAAATGTGTGGAGAGCCAGGCTGAAAACCAAGGGCTGTTTGTCGGACAGCTTAATTTGTTCGTCAAAGTGCCCGCAGACCATTTCGGTGAATTGGCTGGCTGTATGCCGACGCGAGAGCTGAGCGGGTGAGTCATTAATTTCAATGTGATAGGGCAACATTAAGAGGCGACCAGCCCGTGTTTTCATCCATGTCGGCTGATCATCATTGGACCAATCCATAATAAATTTGTAGCCAGCTTCTTTTAGAAGATCTGGGGTGTTTGCGCTTTCAGAAATCCATGGCCCCATCCAGCCTCCCGGACCTTTGCCTTCCTGGTTTTTGAATGTCTCAGTCGCGGTCCCAATTAGGGCGCGTTCTTCATCCTCAGGGTAATCTCCCTGCTGTTCCGAATTGGTGATTCCGTGCCCAATAAATTCATCACCTCTTTCCCTGATGCGGGATGGAATTTGCGGGGCATAGTCATAAATAGACGTATTCATCAGGTGGCTTGCCGGGAGGCCGAATTCATCTAGGAGATCGAAGATCCTCCAAATACCAACTCGTAAACCGTAGTCACGCCATGCAAAATTACGCACATCGGGTTGGACCCCGGGGTTTGTTGGCGTGTGGCCTAGCCCCTCACCAAAGCTGAAATGTTCGATATTTAGGCCGATATAGAACGCAAGCCTCTTACCCTCAGGCCAGCTGTAATCTGGCCTGTCAATAATTGGCGAAAAATCATAGCGGCCGTGTTTCTTGAGTTCCAAATTAACGTTCCTGGTTCAGAGTTTTTCCATGATATTTAAGTCCGAGTTTCAGTGATTGGCACTACTCTCTCTGGCAAATCTAATGAGAGCCATGAACCGATAAATTCCATGCACAAACTTGCTATAGGGGAGGGTAACAAAGAGACTAAAAACAACTCCTAGGTGTATGGCTAAAAGGATTCCCATCCAGCTTGTTTCCCGAAGAATAAGCAAAGCAAGGCCTGTCAGGGAGGTTAAAAAAAGCATCAAGATGAAACCCGTGTCCATGCCAAATTTGTCCTGGTCTTGTAGCTCTAAGGGTCTTCTGAATTTTTCGAGTAAAAGCCCGGCTGGACCGAAAATTAATCCAATTCCACCTAGTGTACCTAGAACTACAGGGAGGTCCCACCAGGGATAGGGGGCTTCCCGATCTAACAGATAGTGGTATAGGGTGGCAACAGATGTTGAGGCAAAACACAAAAGAAAGCCGTAAAACGTCAAATGATGTGCGTGCTTGCGACCATCTTTTCTTTGTGTGGTCTCTCCGCTACAACCTGCACCTCCTCCATCCAAGTATCTCAATTTAAAAGAGTCCGTGAGGGCTCCCCAGAACCCATTACCCGTGCTCGAAATAGACGGGTTATCTGTATGTTTCCAGAAATTTCGGGCTCCCATACAGATCGCAATAATCGAACCAACAAATACCGTTCCGAAAAGAAGGGCCATCGCATTATGCGGCATTAGCTTGTAGAAGGCACCGGGTCCTGTGTGTACAGACCAAAGTAAGTCGGGACTATTGGCATAGACAAAGCCCAGAATAAAACCCGCAACACTGAGTGCAGTAATAATGCTGATTACCAGACCATTACGCTGAAACAGACCAGATAAGAAACCGGGCCATGCATAGGTGCTATACGTTTCTGCTCGCAAGGTGGCCATTGTTCGGGGCACATTGACTTCGAAATCATGAGGGGGCGAGAACTGGCAATCGGCGAAACATGCACCGCATGCGTGGCATAAATTTGCCATGTAGTTTAGATCGCCTTCGGTAAAGTCACGGCGCAATTCCATCGCCGGGAACACGGCGCAAAGACCTTGGCAGTAGCGGCACGAATTACAAATTGTCATAAGCCGATCGGCTTCAGTTAGCGCTTCAGAAGAGTGGCTAATACCTCTGCCGCCAGCTTTTGACGGTTTGGCGAGCGGTCCCTCGCCGATTAAATTATCAGTTGCGGACATTTTGTGATGCCTCCCGTCCTGCAATTCGACCAAACACGCTGCCGATTGTCATGCCAATCCCGGCGGCATAACCTCTACCTAGCACATTCCCTGACATGATTTCTCCCGCGGCAAACATATTGGCGGAGGGGGTTCCATCGGACATTTGGATCCTAGCATTTTTATCGACACGAACACCGAGGTAGGTAAAAGTTATACCAGGTCTGACTGGATAGGCATAAAAGGGCGGTGTCTCAATTCGTCTCGCCCAATGTGTCTTTGGGGGAATAATGCCCTCGGTCCGACAGTCATCAAGGATGGTGTGATCAAAATTACCTTCAATGACCGAACTATTGAAATTGGCGACAGTCTCTTCGAATGTTTGCACCGGTATTTCAAGCTTCCGAGCAAGGTCTGAAATCGTGTCCGCCTTTATCGGCGGATACAAAGAGGGCATAAACTTTTTTAAAACCGAATGATCAAAAACAATGAAAGCGATCTGGTCTGGTTGCTGGGCAACGAGACGGCCCCAAATAGCGTATCTCTTTGGCCATATATCTTCACCTTCATCGTAGAATCGCTCAGACTGATTATTCACAACAATTCCAAAGACAACGCAATCAAGGCGGGTAATGATTCCCCCATCATATTTTGGAGCCCTGGCGTCGATGGCTACGGCATGACATTGGGTTGGATCTCCAATTTCTTGGGCACCATTATCGAGAAGCATTTTGAGGATGGACCCCTGGTTATTCGCCGTACCTCGGATCAGAAAATTTTCCGCAGCGTCTCCCCAATATTTTTTAAGCCAATCAATATTTGATTCGAATCCGCCAGCGGCTGCCACAAGTGATTTGGCTTGGATCACAATTTGGTCCGTCCCATCGCCCTGGAGGGCTGCTTTAGCAGATAAAAACATCCCGTTATCGATTTCCAATTCGGTGACTTCTGCCTCGTAACAGATGTGAACACCAATCCTCTCGGCCGTTTCATAAAGTGCATTGAGCATCGCTCGACCACCGCCTAGAAAGAAAGAATTGGTTCTTCCAAGTCCTAGAGTGCCTCCCAGAGGAGGCTGAAACTTTACTCCTTGGTCGACAATCCAATTGAGCATATCCTTGCTCTCGTGGATCATATGTTTGGCCAGTTCTTGGTCCGTTTCACCTTCGGTGACACGCATCAAGTCTTCGAATAGCTCGTCTTCAGGATAGGGTCCGGTGAGCGTGTCAGTCGCTTCGTCATGGGCACAACGCATGTTTCTGGTGTGCCGGGTATTACCCCCACGATAGAATTCTTTTGCTCTTTCCAGGACAAGAACCGATGATCCGTCTCTTCGTGCGCTGATTGCCGCGCAAAGCGCAGCGTTGCCTCCACCAACTACCAAAACATCGTATTTTATTGAGAAGTCAGGGATAGCTTTTTGGTTAATCACTTTTTTATATCCGTTTAAATAGTTTCTGTAGACCTAGCCAATCAAAATCTGGGTTACCCATTTACACCACGAAATAAGGCGATTGTCTTGCCAACGGGGGCATACCAGCTGAATGCCTACCGGAAGGTTTTTCGGGCCGACATGAGTCGGAAGTGTTATTGTTGGAACATGTAGAATGGTCCAGTATCCTTGGAAACGAGCATCACCTGTGTCGGCAAGAGTTTTTGGGGCTTCTCCGCTTGCGGATGGTGTTAGAATGAAATCGAGAGGTTTGAAGATCGTGTCCATTACAGTGCGACCGGCTTCGGCTCTTTCGAGTGCAGAGCGGTACTGATCCCAAGAAATTTTTAAGCCATGGTCGATCTGCTCCAAAATAGGATCCGACATTTGATTCCGATGTTTTGATACGTGCCAGGCCAAAACTCGACTTCTCTCGAAATCATTAAGCAAGTTTCTGATGTTGGAGTGGTCCTGGAAACTGTCCGGCATACGGATTTCGACGATCTCTGCGCCTGCATCCGATAATCTCCGCGCAGCATCCTCCACTGCAAAGCGGGTTTCGCTTTTGGCCTCCGCCCAGAGATGGGTTTGAACAAGACCAATGCGAGGTTGCGATTCATCTCGAGGTTTTTTGATCAGGTCTCGATTCAGCATAACCGATGAGACGAGATCAATATCTTCAATGGTACGAGCCATAAGGCCTATGGTATCCAGGTTTTCAGAAGCAAAAAGAAGCCCAGATCTATTGATGATGTTATAGGTTGGCTTGTATCCGAAAATTCCACAGAAGGACGCTGGTCTGAGCACCGATCCCCCTGTCTGGGTTCCAAAGGCAATATGTACCATTTTATCTGCAACCGCTGCTGCTGACCCACTTGATGAGCCTCCTGGTGTATGATCGGGGTTGCGAGGATTCCTTGTCGGACTTGGGTGAGACCCCGCGAATTCACAGGTGACGGTCTTGCCCATAATGACTGCACCAGCGTTACGCATCAGACTCACCGTGGCGGAATCGACCATGGGCTGCCAACCACGATATATCGGTGACCCCATTTGGGTTGGCATATCGGCTGTGTCTAATACATCCTTGATGCCAACAGGTAAGCCAGCTAGAGGGCCTTTTTGTTCGTTGTTATCGACGAGCCTCGCGGACTCTAGGGCCTGGTCTTCGTTCAGGTACGCCCATGCTTTAATCGTCTTCTCGCGCTCTGAAACTCTTTGAAGACAGTCGCGCATTACCGCCTCCGCGGTGATCTCCCCAGCTCTTATTTGGCCGACGGTATCTGTCGCTGAGAGCTCATTTAAGGCGCTCATATTAACATCTCTCTTATATATTCGCCGATTGCCATGGATGAGGTTAATCCTGGGGACTCTAGGCCATATAAACAGACTAGGCCAGGAATGCCATGGGTCATCGGTCCTTGGATCAGGAAATCCAAATTTGTTGCCCGTTCCCGACTGAGTTTGGGTCGGATCCCAGCATAGCCTGGTAACAGGTCACCATCTTTCAGGTTGGGCCAAAATTTCCTGATGCCTTTGTAGAACGGTTCTGATCTGTCTGGATCAACCGAGTAATCGATCCTTGTTACAAATTCTGTGTCAGGACCAAAGCGGATAGCCCCGGAAATATCGGGGCTCACATGGATCGAGAGGCCATTTTCATCGGGTACCGGATAGATCAACCTGCTGAAGGGTTTTTTCGATGCCAACGTGAAATAGTTTCCTTTTGCGAAGATCACCTGCGGAATAAGGTCTGCGGATAAACCCTCTAATGCATGGGCTATCAGGGTGGCGTTGTGTCCGGCCGCATTTATGCAGTAATCAGAGCGTATCGTGATCGGTTCGGTTCCTCCAACGTCAACTTCAAATCCACTAGATTTAATCCGACCACCGCTGACCGGACTGTTCAAAACCAAAGTGGCATTGGCATTTTCTGCATCACCCAGGAGTGAATTCATAAGGTCATGCTGATCAACGATCCCCGATGATGGGGATAAAGCAACTTCTTTGAAGACGAGTTCCGGCTCCATCTCGCGAACTTCCTCTGGATCTAGGAGCCGAAGGTCATCGAGCCCATTTTCTGAAGCTCTTTTTATTTGCGCCCGAAGGCGGGGTATCTGTGCTTCCTCGGTGGCAACAAGCAGTTTTCCGCACCGACTGTATCCAACCCCACGATCGGGGCAATAGCTGTACAGCAGTTCTTTCCCCCGCTGGCACAATTGGTTCTTAAGGCTTCCCAGAGGATAAGAGATTCCAGCGTGAATGCAGCCCGTGTTTCTTGAAGATGTATGGCTTCCAAATTCTCCCTCGGCCTCTAATATGAGAACCTCACGACCGCCAAGTGCTAACTCACGGGCAATGGCCAAGCCAATTACGCCTGCACCGATAACTATGCACTCTACCTTCTCCATGACGCTTGATTTTAGTGAATTGATGGCTCTGGTGAAAGATGGCCTCTCTAAGTTATCCTACCTAAGGCAAGATTTTCGCAGGTAACAGAATTTGGAGCGATTATGGGATCCATCGATGCTGATGCGCATGTTGTGGAATGTGAGACAACTTTTGATTTTTTAGAGCCAGAATTTGAAAAATATCGACCAAGCGTTGTTCGCACCAAAGATAGGGGTGTGGAGAGTAGTGTTGGTGTCGTGCAGAGAGAATTTTGGTATCTCGACAACCGAATGCAACCAAAAGAGGGAAACATTGGCGCGAATACCACGAGAGAGGCTCGGGAGATGGAAGATATCTCCAGGCGCCTTTCCCATATGGACGAGTTGGGAATAGATATCCAGGTCCTGTATCCAACATTGTTTCTCCGCCCCTGGACGAGAAATCATGAAGTCGAATATGCGTTATGCAGAGCCTATAATCGCTGGTTGGCCTCCATCTGGAAGCAAGCGCCCGAAAGACTAAAATGGGTGGTAATGCCATCTTTACTCAATATGGATACGATTAAGGATGAACTGAGATTTGGAAAAGAAAATGGAGCCTGCGGCGTATATGTTCATGGGATTGAACATGATACCCCCCTCTACTCGCAACGTTATTTTCCACTTTTCGAGGCCGCCCAGTCTCTTGAACTTCCCATTTGTTTTCACGCTGGAAATAACAGTTTTCTTCTTGAAGATATGTACAGAGAGGATGCAGGATTTGCGAAGGCTAAACTTCCTGTCGTCGCCTCATTTCATCAGTTGTTGTTAAAGGGAATCCCTGACATGTTCCCAAAATTACGCTGGGGTTATGTCGAAGTCAGTGCTCAGTGGATTCCGTATGCTTTGAACGACCTCTCTATCCGGCTGCGACGCCGTGGCATCGACATGTCGCCGACAATAATGGCTGATAATCGAATGTGGGTTGCCTGTCAGGTGACAGATGACCTCGACTGGGTAATAAAATATGCAGGGGAAACCCAAATTGTCGTCGGCACTGATTACGGGCACAACGATACGTCTACCGAGATTCAGGCGCTCAGAAAACTGAGCAATGATGGAAAGGTCGCACCCGAAGTCGCTGCCAAGATTCTCGACAGTAACGCACGCGCTCTATATGGGCTTTAAATATTTATCACAGGGTTGATCAATCTTTTGAGAGGTCGGTGGGTCACGACCCCAGCGTTTACCCACTGCTGGTATACCAGCCACCATTAACGTGAATAGTTGTCCCTGTGGTAAAACGTCCTCCTGGCCCAACTAGATGTCTAACGGTTGCGGCAACCTCATCCACTTGGCCAGGGCGCCCTAACGGCGAGGGTCTCTTTCGTATGTGTGGGGGAACATGTCCGGAACCCGTATCGATAAACCCAGGAGACACACAGTTCACGGTAACATTGAAGGGCGCAAGTTCCATAGCAATAGCTGTCGTCATACCGTGTATCGCACCCTTGGCTGCAGCGACGTGTGATCTATCGGGTATTCCTGCATTCGCGGTGGCACCGCCCATATTCACGATTGACCCTCTCTGACTTTCCTTAAGGAAGGGCACCGCAGCGCGGCAGCAGAAAAAAGCGGCATCTACAGATGAGCCTAGGATTTGTCTCCAATATTCATCGCTTGTGTTTTCGAGGGACGTCTCCCCGCGACTTGCCGTGTTATTTATTAGAATATCTATTCCGCCCAACTTCTCGACTGTCGCTTCGATCAATTGATCGGCCTGTTTACTATCTGAGACATCGGCCATGTGCACATGGGCAGCAACTTGCATGCCACGCGCTTGACCCGCTACAGACTCTGCCTCATCAATGGAGGTCCGTCCGTTGATCATGACATTGGCGCCGGCATCCGCAAGTGTGAGAGCGATTGCGGCGCCAATATTGCGGCTGGATCCAGTGACTAATGCGTTTGCGCCGTCAAGCTCGCGAAGACCTGCACGAAATACCATTTATTTAGGTCCTTTCCCGCGCGATCCGCGCACCTTCCGTTAAGATAGAGAGCTTCTTGTATGCCATGTCGAAGTTACAAGGTGCTAAGCCACAATCTGGTGCCGCTAGGATTTGTTCGGGGCTTAGGACATCTGCGGCCTCCAACAATCTCTTTGCGATATTGTCAGGGGTTTCGATGGATCGATCACTATTCCAGACACATCCAAACATCACCTTCTTAGAAGGACATGCAGATAACAGTTTCGGACTTAGATTTGCCCCTTCAAACTCCAGCGCGAGTATCCCGATATTGGATTCGTTTAGAGCTGAGATGATTTCTGGATAAGAGTCCACAATCTTGCGGTTTGATTGCTCCGGATGGGGATATCCATAGCAAATGTGTACAGCTGTCTCGGCTTTTATTCCGAGAGAAGCTCGGTTAAGCATTTCAATTCCCCAATCTCTGACCTTGTCGGGATATCGACTAAAAGCCGGTTCGTCGAATTGGATGATTGCTGGACCCAAAGAGTCTAATAATCGTGCTTCTTGGTTGATTGCTTGCGCCCAGGCGGCGGCAAGAGCCCTTTCGTCTCTGTAAAAATCATCATAGGTAGAATCTACAACGGTCATTGGTCCAGGGAGTGTCACTTTGACCGGTTTTTCAGTTTCCGATTTCAAGAAATTTAGATCCTCGATGGTGATAGGGTCCGTATAGGCAATTTCCCCAACACATCTTCCGCATTTCGCCTTGTTACCGCCTCGGATAGTTTTTTCCACCAGCGTAGTGTAATCGAAACCACTTATTTTTTTTGTAAAATGGGTCAGATAGTGTTCGCGCCTTTGCTCCCCGTCGCTAATGATATCAATGCCGGCCCGTTCCTGTTGTCTTATGGCGATCCGGGTGACATCGTCCGCGGCTTGTTCGCGTTCACTCCCGTCCAAAGTCCAAATGCCGCGTTGTCCATATCGGTAATCCGCCTTTAATTCGCTCGCAGTTTTTGGACGATAGAGCCATGGCCGCTTTGGCATCGAGCCCACGACAGTGGTTATGAAGGAGTCTTTTTTTTCCATTACAAATTTAGGGCGTATGGGATTTGTTCTGGGCCTGATCCCTCAAAATATTCCCCTGTTTCCCTATTATATCGCCCTTGAAGAATTTTTCCGACCAATTCCCGGCTTCGGAGAATCACTGCAACAGAACGGATATTACTTCCTTGTTCCGCATGCACCTCATAGGGTCCAACTAGATCGGCCTTTCCGGCGCGCCCCAGGGGCGCGCTTGTCAAAACTACCTTGGCATAGCCGTCGCTTCTTCGATCTTCAACTACATCAAATCTCTCCAGCGTTTCGGTGCCATCCAAAAGGCCGTATAGAACCCAGGCATCTGCGTGATCGTGGACGCTTCCTTTTCTGCCAGGCTCCCTGACCACACCATTAATGACAAACCCGTATTCGGGATCAGTGTAGAATAGAAGATTTTTGCGCCCTTCAGTCGAGGGCCAATCTTTGCTTCTTTGAAGAAAATCTTGATCTTGGAGCAACGTTTCTTCCATAAGGCTCTGAGCCTTTTTCATTCTTTTTTCATCTTCGGCTTCATGAGCCCAGATCGCTCTGAGGCCATCGATAAAGTTTTGAAAGGCTGGGATCAAATTTTCAGCCATGGCAAAGTCTCCCTAGATTTAATTGAATTATGCGACAGTTCTGAAGTTAATGGTTTGGACTTATATTTCCGCCATAGTCTGAGGCTATTCCAGACGCTATATAGCCCCCATCACAGAAGAGGATATGTCCATTCATGTAGGAGGCGGCCTCGCCGGCCAGAAAAAGAGTAGCATCCGCTATTTCATCGATCGTCCCGTATCTTCTGAGCGGAATATATCTTTTGTATCCTTCTCTTGTCTCTTCATTGTGCGTCACCCGTGTGAGAGGTGTATCTACTGGTCCGGGTCCAACAGCATTTACAGTCACCCCCTGTGGCCCGAGCTCCAGGGCCGCTTGTCGTGTTAGACCAATTACCGCAGCTTTTGAGGTTCCATAAGCGGTGCGCCCCGAGCCAGCGCGCTCCCCAGCGATCGATGCAATATTTATAATGCGTCCATAGCCCTTTTTAACCATTTCTCGTCCGGCCGCCTGGCTGCAAAACAAGGTCCCATAAAGATTAACCTTCATAACGCGATCAAATTCATCTGGAGTTGCTTCGAGAAAGGAATGACGTTGCCCGGTGCCCGCGACATTCACGAGGATATCGACCTGACCGAAAGTTTCTAGTGCGGTGTTTATCATGCGAGTAGAGTCACTTGGTACTGTAACGTCCATCTCAACAGAGATTGCCTCACGCCCTCTTTTTTCAATCGCGCTTATCGTTTCTTCCAATCCTCGGCTGTTTTTATCGGCGGCGACGATCCGAGCGCCATTTTCAGAGAATAGATGGGCTATGCCCTGGCCAATCCCGCTAGCAGCGCCTGTAACAACGGCAACTCGATCTTTCAGTCGCATGTGTTTCCCCTCGTTCCTCTCGTCTATCGGATTGTTGCTTTTGTTAGAGGAAAGTACAAGACAGCCCTAGATAATCGAGAGGCCCTGTCCTCGCCTTAAGGCCGCACGGGGTTTGCTCTAGTATTAGGGCCCATGTGTTGTTGCGCTAGGGCTCATTTCTGAGAGATCCATCATCTCTCGGACCATCAATTCTAGGAGCTCTGAGCGTTTTTTTGTGTAACCAGGATCATCCCAACGGTTGATAAATTCGTGAGGGTCCTCGGCCAGATTATAAATTTCTCCCCAATCCGTTCCACTATAGAGGGTGATCCGCCAGTCGTTGTGTAACAACGTTCGCGTCTTGAAATTGGGTTCAAAACCCATATACCCGCGGCGTTGGCTTTCCTCGATTAGGATATTCTCCCGCGTATTTTGATTGGTTGCGATTTCAAAAAGGGATTTGCTTTGCATACCGTTGAACCCCTGTATCCCTGCACGATCAAGTATGGTGCCTGCTAGATCAATGGTCCCAGCGAAGTTGCGCGTTCTTTTTATTGGGCTGGTCACGCAAGGGTCAACAAGAATGCAGGGAACCCGGATTAGTCCTTGATAATGGAGGGCTGCTTTTAATAACAATTGATGATCCCCCATGAAATCACCATGGTCCGAGGTAAAAATCACTACTGTGTTTTTATCAAGGCCGGTTTCTGACAGAGTTTTTAATACCTTACCGATAGAGTTATCAATTAATGTAATTGATCCGTAATTGAGGGCGATTGCCTCGCGAACTTCATCTTCCGTAACACCGAAGGCCCGCTGCCCTCCCTTGTTCGCTGTTCCTCGCTCTCGCTCCTCTAATATTTTGGCAAGTTGGGGTGGCCAGTGACGTTCCGGATGATTGTAGGCCTGAGGTAAAGGTACATCCGCCGGATCATACATATCGAAGTACTTACCCGGTGGTGTGAACGGGTGATGTGGGTCTCCAAACGAACATTGGAGCATGAATGGCTTGCTTCGATCGGATTTGGCGTGGTCCACTAGAAAATTAACAGTTTCCTCTGCGATGAACGTTGTCGGATATAGGTCTTCTGGGATCGCTGTTCTCCAGGCTTGAGGCGCGACAATTTTTCGATTTGAGGGCAGGGCATTTTCTGGTCCACGCAATAAATCGGGCTGTGGATGCCTATCAGAAAGCCAACGCGAATAGTGGCCCCAGACTCTATCCGCATGTCCAATGGCGAGAGCCAGATGCTCAAACCCGTAAAAGGGCCGCTTGGGTTCATATCCAAGATCTTTGTTCCAGGTTGGTTTTAGCTCTTGCTCATATGGGCCGTCCGACCAGCGCCCCTTCCTGGCTTCCTGTAAATCTTGTGGGGGCTGAATTTTTTCTGGATCTTTTATAGGCAATCCGAGTTCGACTGGGTTGGCGGACATGCCTTGAAGGTGGCTTTTACCAATGAGCGCAGTCCGGTAGCCGGCATTAAGCATCAAATCAACGAAGGTCACTTCTTGCAGAGAGAGCGAAATACCATTCTGACGCACTCCATGCAGGGAGGGCATGCGACCCGTCATAAATGTTGCACGATTTGGCATACAGATCGGGCAGGCCACAAAAAAGCGCTCAAAAATGGTCCCCTTATCCGCCAAACCGTCGATATTGGGTGTCCTTACGATCGGATTGCCATAGCAACCAAGATGATCAGCTCGATGCTGGTCTGTTATGAAAATAAGAAAATTGGGTTGACCGGTAGGATCAGTCATCTTTGAGGGTGTATTCGCCCTCTTTTAGGCGAGAAATTCGGCCTGCCCGGCGCAATTCATCCAATTCGACCGCTATTTCACGTCCGTCGAGACTTTTTCGGGCCGCCATCAAGTCTTCGAAAGTTTTGGGCCCGTTAGAAAGCGCGTCCTCAATGGAGTCGAAGCTTGCTCCCTGGTATTTTGGCGCCGCCGGAATGCTAAATTCAATTGCATTTTTCCTATCCAAGGCAAGGGTCAGATCAAACCCCGCTTTGCTGCCGACCTTTTCCCCATAGAGGGATGGGTCCAGAGGTAGTGTCCTCAACCCCCCTTCTACCATAAGGTCCCGTTCGGGTTGAAAACGTGTTGCCAGAGCCCATTCCATTCTCGCATCATTAAAAATATCGATGTCCTCATCCACAACAAAAACATTTTTAATATTGGCCAAACAGCCCATACAGGCCACGATGGCATTCCGAGCCTCACCCGGAACGCGTTGTCTTATTGAGACCCGTAAATTAAACATTCCCGCTCCCGCATTGGGAGCATATACGGCCACCGGTTCCCGGATCGCAGTTTGAAGCGCTCGCCACACGACGGCTTCGGTTTTGATAGCATTCAGTGAAACTGTATCCGTGCACTCAAGGGCTTCGCCGCCGATTGTTGATATTTGGAATAGGGGGTCATCGCGCATCGTAATCGCTGTCACATGGAAAATCGGGTTTTGTTTCATAACCCCATAGTAGCCAGCGAATTCTCCAAACGGACCCTCATCTTCAACATGCCCCCTGGAGTCCAGATAACCTTCGATAACACACTCAGCATCGGCAGGAACCAAGATGTCATTTGTAACGGACTTGACCAAGGCTAGGGGGGATCCCCGTAAATTGGCAACAAGGCTTATCTCATCGACGGGTATTCTCATTGTTGCAGCGACGTGATCAATCGGATGAGAGCCAAAAACAAAACTAACTGGCAGATTTTCACCGCGGCGAGCGGTGGCCTCGTAAATTGCTCGCAGATCACTGGGGGAATTCAAGTCAACACCAGCCTCCTTGCGGCTCCGAAGCATCATGCGTCGGCAACCGACGTTAGTCAGGCCTGTGTCTGGATTGATTGTGTAGTCTAGGGTTGATGAGAAATAGGGTCCCCCGTCTTTCCCGTGCTGAAAAACTGCCGGCAATCTGGTAAGATCGGCGTCCTCTTCTGTCCAGACGATTGATTGACAAGGTGCATGACTCTGCCCCACAGTCACCGTGGGCTGAGGAGTGGCGAGGCGTCGCATCACGGCTTCGAGGAGATCTTTCGGCTGCACACCGAAAGCGGCTGATAGCCGCTCTCGATTTGCCATTAAATTACCGACAATTTGGAACTTTTCAGGGCCGGCATTTCGAAAGAGAACAGCCTTTTGATTGCCTTCGAGCCTTTGAACGAGTCGACCAAGGGGAAGAAATTCGGAAATAACCTCGACCGAATTTATTTTGGTTAATTCGTCTACAAAAGCCTTAAGGCGGAACGTTTCCGTATCCGCCTCTATGTCTTTTACATGGCTGCCTTCCGGCATCGCTTTGCCCGACTACTTGTTTTTTTCTTTTGCTTTCTTTTTAGCACGGGCTTTTTTACGTTTTTCTGCCGCTTCCTTCATCAGTGCTGCGAAGCCAACGGATTTTTTAAAGTAATCGACGGTCGCCTTAGGCGTCGAGAATGCAGCGGCGACAACTTTATCCAGGTCTTCTCCTTTGACAGGGTCGACAACAATTCGTCTTTTCGTGGCGTCATCCAGAAACTTCTTTGAGCCGACTGTCTTGTTAAAGGCAGCCCGGAGTGCTGCAACACGAGCCTTTGGAACGCCCGGGGACACAAAGAAACCATGACCGATCGATGGCCCAGTTTGAAGGAATTGGATGACCGCTCTGTCCTGATCTGTTTTCATCAGATCCATGATATTCGGGACACCAGCATCAGCGAGGTCTTTTGTAGGCGGGCCCATATATGCGACTTGCACTATTTTCTTTTCAGCAATCCAATGCGGTTTGGTCGATTTATAGCTGTTATAGAAACTGGATCGGCCATTTACCTCACCTTTCTCCATGGCATTATTTTGCCGATCACCACCTCGATAGCCTGCAATGATTTTAAATTTTGTCCCCACGGTATGATTGAGCCAGGCAGGAAAAAAATAACCTGTGGAGAGCTTGCTAGAGGTTGCGGTCGTAACCTCTGTTTTTTTGATCGCGTCGAGGGATTTAGCTGGTGACGTGTGCCATTGGGTTAATACCGAGGCCATCGGTGTGACAGATCCAATCCACTGAAGTTTTTTTGAGTCATAGCCAACTTTTGGTCTAAGCAGAGGAGAGATGACCGCTGGCGGTAAAACGACGCCTACCACTGTCCCGTCCTGGGCGGCGGCGTTAACGATATATTTTACTGATCGGGCTCCTCCAGCACCTGGCATTGCGGTTACAACCCAATTTGGTTTACCTGGAATATTTTCTCCAATGTGGCGTCCCAAAACCCGCGCAACGAGAGAGAACCCCCCTCCCGCCCCGCCACCAGAGATGGCAGTAACCTGACGATCTTTATAGAAATCTGCAACTGCGTCTGCTTGAGCTGGGCCCGCGGTAACAGTGGCCGTAAGACATGCAGAGGACAGCGCTAAAAACTTTAAATTTCTCATAAATAACTCCCGAAGTTTTATAAATTCTTATTCGCGACAAGCCTAACATTTAAAAATCAAGAAAAAACCTTCGTTTTCATCTTTTCCGCACAAAAGTTACGACTATGGTAAATCCCAGCTGATGCAGGAGGAGTCAATTTGTGGCAGATCACAAGCTAAATGTTGCAATTGCTGGGGCTGGGATAGGTGGATTAATTGCCGCTTTGGCGCTGTTAAAGCGTGGAATCAATGTCGATGTTTATGAGCAGTCGCCTGTGCTGCAGGAAATTGGAGCAGGATTTCAAGTAAGTGCGAATGGTACACGAGTTCTTTATCACTTGGATCTGGGCTCAGAGATCGAAAAAATTTCTTGGACACCGTCCGGAAAAGAAATTCGCATCTGGAATACGGGTCAAACATGGCCGCTATTTGACCTTGGAACTGAGTCAGTTTCCCGATACGGCTTCCCCTACATGATGTTTCATCGGGCAGACTTACACCAAGTTTTGGTTGAAGCCGTAAGGGCCCTCAAGGCGAATGCCATCCATCTTAATGCTCGTGTTTCGGGCGTAAGAAATAGTGACGATGGCGCAATTATAGATTTTGAAGATGGATCCCAAATTAAGTCTGATGCGGTAATTGGCGCTGATGGTATTCACTCCAATGTTCGTCAGTCTCTTTTCGGACCAGACAGGCCACGTTTTACGGGGATAATGGCCTGGCGCGGAGTGATAAAAGTTAGTGATTTACCAACGGGCCTTTTGAGGCCGGTCGGAACAAATTGGGTTGGCCCTGGTGGACATGTTGTCCATTACTATCTTCGAGGCGGGCAACTTGTAAACTTTTTTGGCGCCCAAGAACGCGATGATTGGCAGATTGAAAGTTGGGTCGCGGAAGGCTCAAGAGAGGAGTGTGCCGCAGATTTCGCGGGGTGGCATGAAGTTGTAAGGACTCTTGCCACTCATATTGAGCGCCCATTGAAATGGGCATTAATGGATCGGGAGCCGATGGAAAATTGGACAGATCGTCGTATATCCTTGATTGGTGATGCATGTCATCCAATGTTGCCCTTTTTGGCTCAAGGCGCGGTAATGGCTATGGAGGACGGCTTAATCCTTGCTCGCGCCCTTGAGGAGGTGAGTGATATCTCAGAAGCCCTTCAACGATATCAAAACGCGAGACTTTCTCGCACGTCTCGGGCAGTGAGAGGATCATCTGATAATGCGACTCGTTTCCATAACTCTCAACTTGCAGATCCCTCCGTTGCTCAAAAATACGTTGATGAGCAATGGGACAAAGATGAAATTGCCTCGCGTTACGAGTGGCTTTTTACGTACGACGCAACCTCTGTGTCATTATGATAGACTTGAAGAACCTAAAAATGAAAAGGAGCTGATCCCATGTTTGCTCAAATAAATCATATGGCAATGATAAGTTCGGACTATTCGTTGCTTGAGCGATATTATCGATCTCTCTTCAAGTTTTCGGTTTCAGGACGTAATGATCCGGAGGCCTCAACTGTAGTAGGTGATGGAAATGTTGGCCTTAATATTTTGCCTCGCCGAGATGGGTACGTGGGTGGGATTGACCATTTCGGTATGTTGGTTGATCACTTGGAAACAGTTCAAGACCGAATATCTGGCAAGGATTGGGGGGCGAAATTAGTCAAAAGGCCATCATACCGGCCCTTTGCCGCTTGGAGTGGTCACGATCCGGACGGTAACGTTTTCGATCTGGCACCGAAATCAGGAGAAAATTTGGATGATGTTTATGCTGAGCGGGGTGAGCTAACCGGGGCACGTTTTAGCCGTTTTGCCATTCGAACTGTTAACGCAGAAAAATGCGCTGAATTTTATTCAGAGGTTTTTGAACTGAAATTGGTTAATCGAAAGGAAGGTGACGTGAATTTTCATTTATCCGATGGCACCGTGACCCTCTCTCTCATGCCCTGGGACATCGAGAAATTTGTTGGGATGTCAATCAAGCGTCCAGGACCAGACCATATTGGAATCACCGTTGATAACATCGAGGATTTTGGCGCTGAAATGAAGCGTATAGGGGAGAAAAACACTTTTCTTGCCTCTCGTCCTCTTGGGGGGAGCAGAGAGTCTGATACTCGACGGGATTGGTTAAAAGCGAATGCTTTGGGCTCTCTGCAGATAGCGGATCCTGATGGTAACTGGCTTGATATAACGGACCGATAACCCATCGCGGATTTAAAATCATGTCTGCAGTAAGAATTCTTTGGCGGCAGCAGCGCATTCTGCGGGTTTTTCTAATTGAAGCATATGGGTTGTCCCGGGTATTGGTTGCCAGTCTAAATCATATAATCGGCTGAGAGCGCGATTTACCAGCCCAGGGGAACGAACGTTGGAGTCATCCGGATCACTAGCAATGACTTTTAAGGGCCCCCCTGCATCTTTGAGATGCGGGGTCAAGTTCATGGAGCCGTTCGTCGCATAGACCCGGGACTCTCCGGCAGGGGGACAACAAAGGGACCATTGCTCGTCGCCTTTATCCTTTTTCAAAATTGACCTTGCCATTAACTCATGGGCACCGTCCACCAGGCGGCTTAGACTTTTGGCGGCCTTAAATTCTTGCGCTAAAATTTCTGGATGGGAGAAAAACTCAGTTCTTTCGGCAGACCAGCCGGCGAGCATGAGCTCAAAGCTCTGAGAAAGATCATGTAAGTCGTGGTTGGGTGGCATGACAAAGGGTGGGTCAAAGAGAATCAATGCCTTCCAACGCCATTCGAATTCCAGAGCGTGTCTGATAGAGGTTATTGCTGAAATGGAATGGAAGACTCCTGAGGTCGGTTTTTTACCGAATTTCACTTCAACCTGGTCAATTATCTCCTCCAGGTCTGATGAGAACCAGGGAACGTCGTGGTGAACAATGTTTGGGTGACGTGGATTCCAGCCGTGGTTGCGTTGATCGTAGATGATAAGGTCGAATCCGGATAAGAAATGTTGCCAAAAAGGAAAGTAAGCATCTGAGGCAAAACCGTTGCCATGAGAAAAAATTATTCTAGGTCCATCAAGATTACCATGTCTTCGAATGATGATTTCAGCCCCGTCAGGCATGCAGACCGGCAGGATTGATCTGGGTTTTGGTATCTTGAACTCTATGGTCATCACTTATGTTCCTGCGATTTGATGAATATTACAGGCCGACCATGCCATAGTCTGATTTTTCTTATGAGGCTATGCCATGTTCTAATTTAATTGAGAATTGCCTTGGCACACCTAGTTGTGCGTTGTAGGGTTCGCCAATGTTTTAAAACGGGAGGCATAGAATGCAAGTTTGCTGGAAAAAAATCACCGTTGTGGCAATCGCTGGGCTGCTCGTAAGCGCCTGCGCGAACGTCGGTGGTTTAAGTGATATCAAGCCGAAAGGAAAAGCCTTCGAGAAGGCGCTATTCAAAGAATACTCAAAGATGGCTGCTTACGAAGCTGCGCAAGATAGCTTCGATGACAATGTCACATTCTTCGTTCAACGGGCTGAACGTGCGGCAACGGGGAAAGCGCCGAGCCCCCAGATGATTTCGGACCGAAAGATCAAGGGCAAATACGCCAAAGAATTGGGTCCAGCCTATGCTAGGCTTTGGGCAGCTTTAGACGCGAAAGCAGCAAAACTGGATGGTAAAAATGCTGCCAAGGCGCAAGTAAGTTTCGAATGCTGGCTGCGTCAGGCTGAAAAAAATGAGAAGAAGAATAAAAAGCTAGACGCGTGTATCAGCGATTTCTATGGCGCGATGGCAATGGTAGAAGGCGCCCTCTACAATGCCCAGGAAAAAAAGAAGAAAAAGAAGGCAGCTTCGAAAAAAAAACCCAGCAAAGCGAAGGTAAAAAAGGCAAAAAAAGCACCCGGGCCAATCAGAACGAAATATTTCATCGCATTCTTTGACTTTGGGAGCTCAAAGCTCTCTAAAAAGGCTCAGATTGCTGTTGAGAGCGCAGTTGGGTTCGCTCTAAGTAAAAAGAGCGGTTCGATCGCTATTACCGGGCATACAGATACATACGGTAGCCAAAAATCGAACAAAGCGCTCGCGAAGAAGAGAGTTGCCTCAGTTCTCGCAATGTTTAAGGACGCTGGATTTAATTTGAAAAAGGATGTTCTTGATGTTGCGTTGGGAGAAGCCGATCCAGCGGTAGCCAGTGGTGATGGTCGAAAAGAGGCTCGCAATCGGCGGGTTGTCATCGCTGTAGACTATCGATAAATCGAACCCAAAAATAACAAAGCGGGCCCTTTATGGGCCCGTTTTTATTTTATGGGCCATGACCTGTGCAGAATGGGCTTGCGTCTGCCATATCCATTTGCTTTCGAGCCAAGCTTTCCATTAATTCGGTTTTGATTTCAGCGTATTTGATATCGTTCCATAAATTTTCAAACTCATTGGGATCATTCTCTAAATCGTACAGTTCTCCCCATTCAACGCCACTGTAAAGAGACAACCGGTATCGGTCTGTTAGAAGCGATCTTACTCTGTAATGAGGGGGAAAGCCCATGAGGCTTCGTCGCTGGTCTTCCTCAATCAAGATCGATTTGTAGCGGTCGTGACCGTTTGCAAGATTGATTAAAGATTTTCCCTGCATTCCCCAGAAAGGTTCGATCCCAGCGGCATCCAGGATCGTTGTTGCAATATCGAGAGTACCGGAAAGTGCATCGGTCTGGAATCCGCGCCGTTGGCCTGCACGCGGATCAGCCCAAATAAAGGGTATTCGGACCAGACCTTGGTAGTGAATTGCACCTTTGAGTAAGAGTTGATGGTCACCCATGTAATCACCGTGATCCGAGGTGAAGATGATTATTGTATTCTCTTTTAGGCCCAGCTCATCCAATCTCTTCAACGCTTTCCCGATCGCATCATCTATCATGGTAATTGCGCCATAATTATGAGCGATGGCACCACGCGCCTCTTTTTCGGAGCATGCGAAAGACATCACGCCGTCTTTGAAAGCTTTCCCCGCATCGCGCCTCCCATGGAGAAAAGCGACATGAGGGGGGAGCATATTTTGTGGATGGTGGAAGGCGGTGGGGACGGGGATAGAGTTTTGATCGTACATATCCCAATATTTTCCGGGCGCCGTGAATGGGTGATGGGGATCTGGGAAAGACATTTGTAGAAAAAACGGAACTTGGCTTTTTGCGAACTCTTCCAAGTAGTCAATAGTTTTTTCGCCTACGTAACTCGTCGTGTATAACTCTTCGGGGACAGCAGTTCGCCAGGCTTGCGGCGCCCAGACATCGATTTTGGGATCTAAAGCGTTTTCTCTACCCCGCAGAGACTCGGGATTTGGATGGCGCTCCTTGAACCATCTGAGATAGTCACCACCGGCGGTGTCCCCGTGATGGATTACCAGGGATACGTCTTCGAAACCATAAAATGGTAGGCGGAGATTAAAGCTCTCATCTTTCCATGTTTTTGGTAGTTCCTGATTATAATCTCCATCTACCCACAAATTTTTGCGCGCTTCGGAAAGCCACTCCGGGGCGTGAAATTTGTCGGGGGAGAGTTCTCTTAAACCCATCTCTAAGGGCCGAGCGGAAATATTTTGGAGATGGGATTTTCCGACTAATGCTGTCCGATAACCAGATGCAGCCAATAATTCTGTGAATGTTGTATTTTGCATCGACAATGGTTGCCCATTTTGTCGAACACCATGTAAAGATGGCATTCTTCCCGTCATCAAAGTCGCCCGATTTGGCATACAAATCGGACAGGAGACGTAAAACTTATTAAATTGAATGCCTTGCGCAGAGAGATTATCGATATTCGGTGTTTGAACGATCTTATTTCCGTAACATCCGAGATGGTCGGCTCGATGTTGGTCTGTGATGATTAATAAAATATTCGGACGATCTTGCATGCTGGTTTCCGAGAATTTCATATTGAAGGCTCAGGTTGATAGTACATCAATAGTTTCTAGCCGTTTAGCCGATTTTAGGGGTTCTCAACCCGAGATAGACAACGAATAGCCAAGCAGCTGTCAGTCCAACGGCTGTGGCGGCAAACCCATTACCGTATCCCCAATAATCCACTGCAACGCCCGCCGCTGGAGGAATAATGATACCACCTAATCGGTTCACCGTTTGCCTGAGTCCAACTACAGAGCCCTGCAAATCCCGTCCTACAGACTGAGCCTGGACAGCAAAAAGAACGGGTTGCGAGACGCCTTGAATAAATCCGCGCGTAAATTGCGCCAGAAGAAGGGAGAGGAATATTGCCCAACCGAAATAGTTTGGGATTGAAGCAAAAACCGGCGTGGATAAGATTAGAGCCAATCCGACAAAGGTCGATATAATCAGCGTTCCACGGGGATCAAACCGCTTCATAGCTTGGCCTGAGAATAAGGAGCCAATTCCTGCGCCTATTTCAGAAGCACTGAAAAGAATGGCTAGTTTTGTTGCTGAAAATCCCAGGTCTTCGACAAAATTGACGTAAACTGATGTTTGAAGGTTATATGCCGAATTTCGGACAAAAATCGCTGCAGTGGTAAAGGCAACCGCCGGGATTGCTGTCAGGGCGAAGCACTCCACGTAGTCCGAAATTTTGGGTAAGGCATCATTGAAGGAGAAAGACTTTTTGACATAGCTTACCTTGTCCCGTTCGGCTTTGATTTGATCCGACGTTTTTTGCTCCGGAGTCCACCACAGACACACAAATCCGAGTAAGGCCCAGAAAACACCAAATACAAATGCAGCGAATACCCCCCCAGCAAAATCCCAGACAATCCCGGCTATAAAGGGTGCACAAGCAGTCCCTATCCGGGCGTAAAAACTAAAACGGCCGAGTAATGCGGCATCGCCCCGGGACACTTGTGCGCTTAATGTGAGGGCCCCCGCCCACACAATTGAGATGGCCCCGCCCACCGTCATTTGAAGCAGAAATAATGCCCAAAAATTTGTCATAAATGGAAAAAAAACTGCTCCTACGATCACGATCGCGGTAAAGAATAGGCTTACCTTCCGCGTACCAAAACGATCCATCAGGACGCCGCAATGGATCGAAAATATAAGCGCCACATATCCACGTGCGCTGATAATCAGTCCAACATCAGTGGCAGAGAATTCTAGCGTCCGCGCGGCATACCAACTGATCAAGAAGACAAAGAGATCGATCATTCCCATGCTGAAAAGCCCGAAGGCATATACTGGGACTAGATTTTTTGGGGCTTTTTTCTGGAACGGGATTTCAGCCATCCCAACCATATTCGCGCATTGCAGCTTCAGATGTCACATAACCTTCAGCAATATCAGTTTGCACAGCTTCTCTCGAACGCTGTTTGGGGTCTCCGTATCCACCCCCGCCCGCACCGTTAAGTCTAAAAACGGTGCCCTTTTTGAGGGTTATCCGGCAGGTTGAAGGCATAACAGTCTCGTGTTTGGTTCCAGGATTCAGGATGAAGCAACTGCGTCCACCCGAACTTCCGCCATGTAGCCCCTTAGGCGCTTCGATTGCGCGGTCCGATCGATAGACCAATTCGGCTGGTTCTAATGCTTCGTACTCCCGCGTGAAATTGAGCCCACCTCTAAATTGCCCCGCTCCACCTGAGTCAGCGGTCAGTTCAAATTTGCGGACACGGCATGGGAATTCTGTCTCAATAATTTCCACGGGTGCCGCAAAAAGGTTTGCCAGGTGGGGAGTTGCACCGGAGGCGCCATCCCCCGAGGGCCCTGCTCCGTAGGCGGAGCCGAATATCTCGTATTGGTTGCCCCGCTGAGATTTATTTTGACCTTGCCAGGCGACGATTATAGATCCTCCACTTCCGCCGCAATGTGCAATTGATCGTCCGGGCAGCAGGGGGTCCATGGCCTCCAAAATAACATCAACAAGTTTCTGACAACATTTCATGTAGGAGGAGCACGGCCGAGGTGGTTCTGCATTTAGGACGCTTTTTTTGCTGAATGAAAATGAAACAAGGTCTCTTATCCCATCGCTGTAGCGAAGATGAGGGTCCACCAAGCCGATCAAACTGTAGTACACAGCCGCTTCCACCATACCAATGCGCAAATTAACAGGGCCTTTTGTTTGTTCTGCACAACCCGAAAAATCAAAATGCAAAAGACCATTCTTCAGAGTAATTTTGGTGTGGAGTTTGACGGGTTTTTCAAGTTCTACTCCATCATGGTCCAAAAAACCTTCCGCCTCTGACTGGCCATCCGGTAATGCGGCGAGTGCGTTCGCGAACTCTTTTGTTGAGGCTGCTATCATTTGATCCATCGCAGCAATTACGGTATCTACGCCAAATCGATCGCAAATCTCCTGAACATGCACTCGTCCAATATGCGTCACCCCGATTTGGCCTGAGATATCACCGAGGACAACGTATGGGGCGCGGGTATTGGAGGCGATCAACCTTTCGATATCCTTTATTAGGGTTCCGGCTGAATAAATCCGGATCGGAGGGAGCATCATTCCCTCTTGGTAGATTTCCGTTGCCGAGCCATAGGTGCTGCCGGGGACCGTTCCCCCCACATCTGCCTTATGCGCAATTGTGCAGGCAAAAGCTACTATTTTTCCCGAATGAAAAATGGGGGCAACGAACCCCATGTCTGAAGCATGAGGTAGATTGGCGTCGTAGGGATGATTCGAGACAAAAATATCCCCATCTTGGAGGTTTTGTTCTCCATAAATCTCTAGGATTCGCTGTACATAATGGTAATAAACCGGTGAATGAAAAAACATCCACGGAGAGACCAGAAGGCGACCTTTTCTATCGACAATTGCACAAGAGAAATCACGAGACTCTCTTACAATTGTTGAATAACCAGAACGGTAAAAGTGGTAATCCATTTCCTGCATGAGACTGGAGATACGATTGCGGAGTAATTCGACAGTAATGGGGTCTACTTTCACTTACGACTTCCTCTCGGCTAAAATATTTCCATAGACATCAGAAGTTGCGATCCACCTGGGGGGTAGGAGAGTGGTCGAATCGAACTGTTCTATAATTGCCGGACCTATCAGCGTTTCACTAGGCAGATTGGCACGTTGGTAGACAGGCACATTAACCAAATTATTTCCATCGAATGTTACCTCCCGAGTATTTGTCGGTTGAGGTCCCTTGTTTTCCTTGGCGATCTCTAAAACGTCTTGTTTCTTGACGGGAACCGAGGCACGCAAGCGATAGCTTACAACCTCAATTTTCTGATCCCTCGCGGAGTGCCCATGCAATTGTTGGTGCAATTTATGAAATTGCCCTGCGATCGCGATCAGGCCCTCTCTACTCATGGGTCGAGATGCTGCTTCGTCTATTGGGGTACGTATCTCATACCCTTGACCCGAGTATCGAAGGTCCATTTCGCGAAGAAAAGTTCTGGCCTGGCCCGCAAGTCCTTCAAGGTCGAGCTCTGTATCCGCTTGGCTCTCAAGTAGCTTGAATTGCGCCTCTATCTGCTCAGGAGAAATTTCCCTCAACTCTATCAATTCCGATCGAACATAGTCATGAACAATGTCTGAGCACAAAAGTCCTAATGCGGAAAAGGCGCCGGGGTTCGGAGGAATCAAAACCCTGGGTATATGGAGTTCTTCCGCAACCATAGCTGCATGAACGGGTCCGGCACCTCCGAACGGTACAAGGGTAAATTCTTTCAAATCGAGCACTTTCTTTGCAGCCTGAACTCGGATCTCATCGGCCATTTTGGCATTGATCAAACGGACGATCCCCGCTGCGGCTGCCCTTGCTGTCATTTTCGCAGATTGCCCAATTTTAGAACTGATGGCCTTCTCTGCGGCCAAGATATTCAGAGAAGTCCCGCCTCCTAGAAGGAAAGCTGGGTTGAGAAAACCGCACACTAAATCAGCATCTGTGACGGTTGGTTCAACTCCCCCTTTTCCGTATGCGACGGGACCGGGCTCAGCTCCTGCACTGTCTGGGCCGACTCGGATTAGGCCTGAAACTCCAAGCCGCGCAATTGTTCCTCCGCCCGCCGAAATGGTACTGATATCAAATGCTGGTATATCAAGCCTTCGGTCTGCGATTTGTCCTTCGGTCACCTCAAGTGGCTTCGCATTCTGGATAAAAGCGATATCGCAGCTCGTACCACCCATGTCCATCGTCACGAGATTTTCGTGCCCTTGTTTTTCGCCTAAAACATAGGCGGTGGCTTGAACACCTGCGGCGGGGCCGGAGAGGAGGGTATGCACGCTTCTGCCGCCAAGGCCGGCCTTGCTGATGGGCATAACGCCCCCATTGGATTGCATCAAAAAGCGTCTTTGGGTTTTAACTTCGATGCCATCAAGGCCGTTCACTAATTCGATGGCGTATCTTGCCAGAATAGGTTCCAGATAAGCATTCAATAACGTCGTTGATAACCTTGGCCATTCCCTGATTCTGGGTAATACCTCGGAGGATAAGGAAATAAAAATATCTGGGTTTAGCTCTCGAATGATGGATGCAGCCCGGACTTCATGTTCATGATTCATGAAAGAAAATAGGAAACATATCGCAATGGACTCTACGCCGTCCCGTCTAAGAGTTATTGCCGCCTCGCGTATCTCATTTTCATCAAGGGGTTGAATCTCGCGACCTAAGTGATCGAGCCTCCCCGTAATTTCTCGGGTCAAATATTGGCTGACCAGCGGCGTTGGTCGACGGAAATTTAGCTCAAATTGATTTCCCTCTCGAGCCTGACTTTGGACCTCCTGCACAGCTCGGAACCCGCGTGTTATTAGGAGGCCAACCTTACTGCCTTTCAGTTCAAGAAGCGCATTTGTTGTGACAGTCGTTCCATGACCAAAAAATTCAATCTCCCCCGGGTCTATCCCTCTCGAGATCAAGTTCGTAATACCGTTGAGCACGGCTAAAGCCGGGTTTGATGGGGTGCTTGAAACCTTCTCTATTAGAAACTGCCCGTCGGATGGATTGAAGAGAATAAGATCGGTATGAGTTCCACCGACATCAACACCAAGGCGGTATGTGGGCACAGGTCAACGTCCGCCTGTATTACTCTTTGCCCAGAATATGTGGCACTATCCAGCTGGCCGCAGCGACTAGGGCCTCATCTCTATGACGCATACCCTGCAATTGGACGCCAGTCGGCATATTTTCCACGTGTAAGAGCGGGAGAGACACTGCTGGCATACCTATTATTGAGGACGCCTCATTGTAAATCGCACTGCCCTGATCCATCCCAATTGGTCCCGGTCCAGGTGAAGACAGTGTGATCATGCCATCACACCTGTTGGCAAGCTCGTCATGCATCGTTCGCCAATATTCTCGACGCACAAGTGCCTGTCGATATTCGGCCTGAGTAAGCCCACGACCCTCCTCAACACCCATTTTTAAACGCGGAGGAATTCTATCTGAATCGTAATCGAGATACTGGTACATGGGAAATCGCATTTCAAAGCGGTAGAGCTGACGCCACATCTCTGGTGAGTTCGATGTCTCTCTCTCATAGGATTCAATCGCAGGATCATCTGTTCGACGATAGAGTTCAATTCCCGCACTTTGAAGTTTCTGCAGTAAAAGATTGAATTTCTCTTTGGTTTCGGCATCTGTTTCTGACCATCCTGCAGTCTCCAGAACGATCAATCGTTCAGGTTTGCGCGCTGCGGGTGGCAACCGACCCCCATAGAGACCTGGATGCCCCGGATCGCCCCCAGCATGCTCGGATATATATCGGGCAACAATCCACATATCTTGGAGGGAGCCCGCAATAACTCCGAGATGATCCATAGTTTCTGCAGCGGAATAACTCCCCTGTCTGTTTAAGGCACCAAATGTTCCCTTTAAGCCGTAGACGCCGCAAAAACTGGACGGGCGAATGGTGGACCCTCTTCCGTGGGTGCCCAGCCCACAAGGTATCATTGTTGAGCCTACGCCTGCACATGTGCCCGAGGAAGATCCTCCTGGGGTCCGCCTCAAGTCGAAGGGGTTACGAGTTTCTGCGGGATCACCTCCGCCAAAGGTGATCGTAACAGTCTTTCCTAGGATTACTGCTCCGCCTTTTCTCAGAAAGTAAACTGAAGCAGCATCTCGGATTGGCTGATTTCCACGAAACAAATCGCTATTATACTCGGTTGGCATATCCGCTGTTTCAATAAGATCTTTAATTCCAATCGGCATACCGTCGACCAAAGAGAGTGGTCTTCCGTGTTTGTACCGTTCGGATGCCTCATCGGCTGACCGTCGCGCGGGTTCTGTATTCAAATATGCCCAGGCTTTCACTTGAGGCTCCAGACGATCGATTACTTCGAGGCAGCGCTCCAAATAGTCCCGGGGACTATCCTCTCCATCAAGAAATTTTTGACGATGATCAAAAAAGGTACGCAGTTCCCAATTTTTAGGATCGTAATCACCTATGCCAGTCGCGGGTTCCATGGGCATCAAAATCTCCTCTACATTTCGGATTGGGAAAGGTGGTCCCAGTGGCGCTCCCCCTTATCCCTCATTAAGATCGGGGAAGTTTATCGGATAAACAAAGAGGCGAAAAGCTATGGGTGGAAGTCTTGATGGTATGGTCGCACTTGTTACAGGATCTGGCCGAGGTATGGGTCGCAGTCATGCGGTCCTAATGGCGAGCCGGGGTGCTGATATTATAGTGCACGACATAAATCCCGAAAATGCAGCCGAGACAGCCGAGCAGGTTCGGGATCTTGGCCGGAGTGCGAACGTTATTATTGCGGATGTCAGAGATACAAAGTCTTTCTGTTCAAAAATTCTTGAGGCCGAAGAGTCTCACGGGAAAATCGATATTTTGGTCAATAATGCGGGTGTCAGCGGGAACAAGCTTTCGGTGGAGGATATTGACGAGGAAATCTATGATGCGCTTTTTGATATCCAAGTCAGGGGCGCTTTCTTTGCTCTGCGCGCGGTTCTGCCCGGAATGAAATCTCGGAAATATGGTAAAATAATCAATATTTCATCTATTTACGCGATGGGAGGTAGTTCTTTTGCGAGCCACTACGCGGCTGCAAAGTCAGCGCTGTCAGGGTTTACAAAAAGTTGGGCTCGCGAATTTGCACCTTGGAATATTTGCTGTAACGCTGTCGCGCCTGGCTTTATTTTGACCGACATGACCCGGGGCAGTAATACCGATTCAATGCTCGAGAGCCGCTCAAAATCTATGCCACTTGGGCGTTTCACGGAGCCTGTTGAAATTTCCTATGCGGTGGCGTGGCTCGCGTCCAAGGAATGCGACATGGTGACAGGCCAAGTCATCAGTCCCAATTCAGGTGAGGTTATTGTTGGATATTGATAGACCTGTCTATGTTGGAGGACTGAAAACAGGTGTGACGTAGATGGACGAAATTCATCGGAGGTGGTGGTGATGAGTGCTTATAAAAACACAATTTATTCTGACGATTGGAGAGCGTTCAGGGACCCGGAGATCCCGGAATATTTTAACCCAACCTCGATGTTATTAGACAGAAACATTTCTGCGGGTCGTGGGGAGAAGGTTAGCCTCATAATCGATGGTGAACAGGTTACTTATTTAGACTTGGCCTCACATGTATCCTGTGTGGCCAACGGATTGAAATGCTTGAATATTGAGCCTGGTTCTCGAATGCTTATGTTCGGGACGGATAGCTTGGAATATTCTGTCACATGGTTCGGTGCAATACGCAATGGAATAATACCTGCGGTAATTTCAGACGCCTATAAAGCCGACAATCTCCTCTATTTTTTGAAAGACACGGCTTGCAAAACGTTATTCATAGATAGTGAGCAACTAGAGAAGCTCTCCATTATCTCTGATCAGATTCCACACACGCTACAAAAAATCATTGTCCGAGGCGAGATGGGAGGAGTTCCAGAATCTGGGGACCGAGAGTGTCTTAGTTTCTCGGAGTTGGTTGAGGGACAATTTGATCAAGCAGAAGCTTATCCGCTTCATCGGAATGATATTGCATATATGTTTTATTCCGGGGGCACTACAGGAACGGCCAAAGGTATTACGCATCTCGCCCATGACTTTTTTTTGGTTCCGGAGCGCCACGGTGCGTTCTTAGATTATCAGGAAGGTGATACTGTTTACGCCACGTCAAAAAAATATTTTACCCATGGGTTGTGGCCCGGCCTGTTGATACCTCTTTATTTCGGAGCAACAAGTGTAATCTCGCGTTTGCCCCCAACTGCAGAAAACGTTGTCAATCTGGTCGAGGCAGCGCGGCCCACCAAATTAATAACGGTCCCTACGATCATAAAGAATGTCATCTTATATGCCTCTCAGGAGCGCTTGCCCGATTTTTCCTCTCTTGAGGTCGTTACCTCGGCATCGGAGAAGATGCCGCCGGAAGTTTTTGAGAGGTTCTACGAATTGTTCGGTTTGGAAATTCTGGATTCAATTGGATCTAGTGAAATCACTTATGAATGGATTGCCAACAGGCCAAAGGAATTTCGCAGAGGGAGCTTAGGAAAGCCAGTCTTTGGTTTTGAGGTCAAAATAATGGATGAGTTTGGTAACGAAATTACTTGTCCTAATACGGATGGTGAAGCCTGGATTAAAAGCAGCACCGCATGCTTTTTCTATTGGCGTAAGCTGGACAAGACCAAAGAGACCTTCATCGGGGAATGGACGCGGACGGGCGATACGCTCATGTTTGATGAAGATGGATATTTTTGGTTCTCAGGTAGGGCTGATGATATTTTTAAGGTGAAAGGGCTCTGGGTGTCTCCTATTGAGGTTGAGGCAGCAATTACTGAGGATGATTCGGTTCTGGAAGCGGCCGTTGTGTCCTATGAAGACAAAGACGGTCTAACCAAGCCTAAGGCCTTTATTGTCCTTAATCCTGGGAATAATCCGACACAGGAACTTGAAGAACGTTTAAAATCTGGTGTGCGCAAAATAGGAGGATATAAGGTACCTGAGGAGTTTGAGTTTGTTGAAGCGCTTCCGCGAACCACTTTAATGAAGATTGATCGCCGTGCTCTCAGAATTCGTGAGGCCGAGGCTCGACAAAGCTAGCGGCGCGAAGAGTTGTTCCAGGAATTGGCGCCTGGGGTCAGGATATCTCCTAAGAACTAAATTTTAAGGTAAATTATCAGGTGGTATTGGCCATTCTCAGAAATGGCCAATATTTCACTCAGCAGCCTGAATAGCAGTTTGGGAGTAGCGGCTTTTGGTCTGAGGGAGTCCCAGCAGGTCGCGCAACGTGCTGCCTTCATATTCCTGTCTAAATATTCCTTTGGATTGGAGTTCTGGAATTACTAAATCGACAAACGCATCGAATTCGTCTGGGAATAGCGACGGGATTATATTGAACCCATCACACGCACTGTTTCTGAACCACTGCTCCATTGTGTTGGCCACCATATCTGGAGTGCCAACGAGAACCATATGGCCTCTTGCTGCCGCAAAGTGCTGATAAAGTTGCCGCAGAGTCCATTTCTTTTGCCTTGCTAGATCAAGCATCTGACCCGAGCGCGTTCCAACATCGTCGACCGCTTCTAATGCAGGAACTAACATATCGGGGTCCATCTGAGTGAAATCATGGCCTACCCGGCGCGATAAGAATGCCAATCCGTGATCCGGATGGATCAAATCTTGCAACTCATCAAATTTTTCTTGAGCCCTTTTTTCGGTCTCAGCTACGGTGACCGAGAGACCAGGCAGAATCTTTAGGTCATCTGGCTTACGCCCGTATTTTCCGAGCCGACTTTTTACATCGGCATAAAATGCTTGGGCCATCTCCATGCTTTGGCTCGCACCGAATATTACGTCTGCCGATTTAGCCGCGAGCTCTCGGCCTGCATCAGAGGCACCTGCCTGCACGATGACTGGTCGCCCCTGGGGCGATCGGGGAACATTCAATGGTCCCTCCACTTGGAAATACTTGCCTTTGTGGTTGAGCATATGCATTTTGTCCCAAGCAAAAAAAGTACTCGTGGCCTTATCTCGAATGAAGGCGTCTGGGTCCCAGCTGTCCCACAACCCCAGCAGAACATCGACAAACTCATCTGCGATTTCATACCGTTCAGCCTTCGGTTTATGTTCCTCCTGGCTGTAATTGAGCGCAGACCTCCCATTACCCGTGGTAACAATGTTTACGCCTGAACGGCCTCCGCAAATCAGATCCAGGGTGGCAAATTGTCGGGCAACCGTATAGGGAGGATCAAAGCTCGTGCTTTTAGTACACACCAAACCAATCCGATGTGTGTGCGGAGCGAGTGCAGAGAGCAATGTATATGGTTCAAGCCACGCAGAGTAGTGCTGTCTATTGAGCGCCGAGTCGACTGTAGTCCAGGCGGTATGAGTATCTGCCGAGAATAACATGTCGAATAGCCCGCGTTCTGCGGTTTGAGCCATTTCAATAAATCGACCGAAATTAACGTTGGCATCATCATGCGCGTTTGGGTGGCGCCAGGATGATATATGATGTCCAGTTGGACGAATAAACAAACCGAGTTTCATGTGCGACATAGCACTTCCCTCCACCATAAGAACTGACCGGGGCGCTTCCAGCTTATGGCCCAAAAGTTATAACTGGCAAGAACAACCCGCGGTTTTTCTATCCGATCTGACTATACCTTATGCAACCATCACTGCAGAGTTCTTTAGTCAACTTGCCATCGAAGACAAGCCGGTTCGCATGGGCTAGAGCCTCGCCGAGTGCGAAACCAAGTTGGTGCTCATCCAATTGTCGGTTAAAAATTACAGGCACCATTTCGGCGCCGGTTATGGGATGCCTGCAAGCCTCAAAAGCGGCCCCAAGCCGGTCTTCATGGTGATCCACTAGAGATTTGATACGATCGTGGACCCCATAGAAAGGACGGTCATGCGAAGGCAGGGTAAGCGAGCCATCATCAATATGGGAGAATTTTGATAGGCTCGAAAGATAGAGCCCGAGTGGATCACCATCTGGCTCATTGAATTGAAGTGAGATATTTGTGGAAATCCGCGGTAAAATTTGGTCTCCAGAAATCAACAAACGTCTTTCTGAGCACCAAAATGCGACATGTTCAGGGGAGTGCCCTGCACCAGTGATTGCTTCCCAGCTATTTCCATTGATTGATACGGAGTCACCATCCATTATCCGGAAAAAGGTGGGTGGCAGAGGCAAAATTATCTCTGAGAAATCTGGTCTCCGGGATTTATAACCCTCTATCGACTTTTCCTTCATCCCATTCGCCGCATAGAACTTAAGGCGGCTCGGGATATCAGCTGTCGGCCCACCGGCGCGGTTAAGCTGTACCTGCATCCATTCCGAGTATGTCATCCAAATAGGCGCACCAAATTTTTCAGAAAACCAACCTGCCAAAGACACGTGATCAGGATGAAAATGTGTAATAATCAACCGTTGAATCTTCTTGCCGCCTAGGAGCTTAGAAAGATAGTTCTCCCAGAACTTGAAAGTTGGTCCTGAGTTATACCCCGTATCAATGATTGTCCATCCGTCCCCGTCCTCAAGTGCCCACAAATTTATGTGGTCTAGAGCAAAAGGAAGCGGCATTCTGAGCCAGTAAATACCGGGAGATACCTCTTTTGATTCCCCATATTCTAGACGAGGAAAAGGGTAATGTGGCGTCTTAGACATCAAAGTTTTTTAACTTTTGCTCCAGGTCTATTTTGGAGAACAGCGTTTTTTGTCCTAATCTTGATCGACGGCGGCGGTTAGGGTCGATGTATCCAGCAAACCGGTCTCTTCAACAGAAAAGGTTTCATCTTTCGAGGGCTCAAGATCATATTTCTGTTTTGTTTCCCTTTTTTTCGCCCGTTCGGCAGCTCTACGCGCTTTTTCAATTTCAGCGGATAGTTCCTCTCGAGCAACCATCCCGAGTGCCACTGGATCTTGGGCCTTTATATTATTTATATTCCAATGTGTTCGATCCCGAACAGCGTTAATGGTAGATTTTGTGGTCCCCACTAATCTTCCGATCTGGCCATCAGATAACTCTGGAAAATTCCTCACGAGCCAAGCTATGGCATTTGGACGATCTTGCCTTTTTGCGACAGGTGTATACCGAGGTCCTTTCGTTCTTCCTCTGGGCCGCTGAACCTTTGCTTCTGCTAGTTGCAGGGCTTGCGTTGGATCTGCGGCGCACCGCTCAATTTCCTCTTTGGTCAATTGGCCACCAGCAATTGGATCAAGCCCAGTCATCCCGATTGCGACCTCCCCATCTGCAATTCCTTGCACTTCAAGCGGATGAAGATTGCAAAAATTAGCAACTTGGTCGAATGTTAGGGTTGTATTGTCTATGAGCCAAACAGCTGTTGCCTTGGGCATCAATACCTGTGACATGATCACTCCTTTTGAATGAAGTTAATAGCTTCCACCGGCAGAACCTGTCGCGCCAACCTTAAATTGTCGGGGTGCTGATAACGAAAGCTTAATCGCTATCTGGTCCATCAAGTGGTTAGCACTATTTTACCAATATGAGAGCTGCTGTCCATCAATCTGTGCGCATCTGATGCTTGTTTTAGATCGAATGTGCGGAAAATTTGAGGTTTGACACGCCCTTTTTCGATAAGCGGCCATACTTCTCTTTTCAACTCCGCCGCAATTATGGACTTCTCGTCGATTGATCTAGAACGAAGGGTGGATCCGGTGAGGGTTGCCTGCTTGACCAAAATCAAATGCACTGGGATCTCTGCTTTTGTGCCTCTTTGAATTGCAATTTGTACAATCCTTCCTCCGAATGAGAGGCAATTGAGATTTTTAGATACATAATCTCCACCAACCATGTCCAGGATAACGTCGACGCCCTCGCCATTGGTTGCATTGGAGATAATTTCAACGAAATCCTCTTCACGATAATTGATCGCTCTAGCCGCCCCCAGAGCCTTGCATGCGTCACATTTTTCTTTAGACCCAGCAGTAACGAAGACGCGGGCTCCTGCTGCGTGAGCCAATTGGATTGCCGTGGTCCCAATTCCGCTGGAGCCTCCATGTACCAGAAGTGTCTCCCCGGGTTTAAGTTGTCCTCTTTTAAAAACGTTATCCCAAACAGTAAAAAAGGTCTCGGGGATGGCCGCAGCTTCAACCATTGAGATTCCTTTGGGGATTCGCATGCAGAGGCTTGCCGGTACTGTGCAGAATTCTGCATAGCCGCCGCCACTTACTAAGGCACAGATCTCCATACCGATAGATAAATTTTGTGCTTCCGATCCTAGCGCTGTTATTACCCCAGAAATTTCAAGGCCAGGAATGTCAGATGCACCTGGAGGCGGCGGGTATTGACCTTTTCGCTGCATCACGTCAGGGCGATTTACGCCGGCTGCAAGAACTTTTACGAGGACTTCATCAGTTCTAATGTCAGGAATTTTTCGTTGACAAGGGGATAGGACCTCCGGACCGCCTGGCTCCCGAATTTCGATCGCATTCATTTCTTCCCAGTCTGAGGTTTCCATTTTTACTCCCTTGAATTTGTCCGAACTGTTTACCAGCCACAAAAATGTTCTAGATTTGTCATCTCGGCAATATGTAAGAGGGATCTGATAATGGAAGACGATGATGACCTACCGAGGCCCAGTGAAGAATTTCGACCTAAGAACCTGGATGCCATGTCGCTTGAGCAGTTGCGGCACTATATTACTGTTCTGGCTAAGGAGATAGAGCGCGTAGAGCTAGAAATAACGTCGAAATCTAATGCTATGGAAGCTGCGGAGTCATTTTTTAAAAATTAGAGAACAGGCGATGTCTGCTCCGTTTTATTCTCGATGCTCAGGGCGGCACCGTTACCTCTGCTGCAAAATTACTCCTCAGGCAGAACTCTTTTTTCGTCATAAAAAAGCCGTTCCGGGACTTGGAACGGCTTAAACTCGTTTAAAGGCTCGGCTACTTCAAACCAAAGCCCTCGAATTTTTTGTTAAATTTCGCAACCTGAGTGTCTTGAGTGTTGATTCTCTGCGCCCCGCCAGTCCAAGCAGGGTGAGAATTCGGATCAATGTCTAGCTTCATCGTATCTCCCGGGCTCCCCCAGGTTGAACGCGTCTGATAGCTCGTTCCATCAGTCATTACCACGGTGATTTCATGGTAATCGGGGTGGATCTCTTTTTTCATCATTTCCTCCACTTTGGACAGGGGTTCTACAACTAAAATGAGCAATAATGCAAGTGTTTCGCATTGACGAATGACTAGACCAGTGCTTGTTAACTTTTTTGGTTCGGAAGGAGAGAAGGTTTGGCCGAATTAAGGCGGAGTCAGGGGGGACGGATTGTCGATGACGGCAGGCCGCGCGCCCGCATGAGTGCCCTTAAAGGAATATTGCCATATCTCTCTCCCTATAAGCCTCAAATAGTATGCGCTTTAATTGCCTTAAGCGTTGCTGCGGGTGCAGTTCTGGTTATGGGAATTGGCCTCCGTGCTTTGGTTGATCAGGGTTTTAAGGTGGGTGATGACGCTTTGCTCGACGATGCTCTTATCGGGCTGTTTGCGATTATTGCCACATTGACCATCGCTACGTATGCTCGTTTTTTTCTGGTTTCGTGGATAGGCGAGAGAGTTGTAGCAGCCATTCGACGCGATGTCTTTAACCATGTCCTCTCCCTAAGTCCGAGTTTTTTTGAGTTCACGCGAACTGGTGAAGTGATGTCGAGACTTACAACCGATACGACGCTTCTGCAGTCAGTTGTCGGCTCTCAGGTATCTGTCGCACTCAGGAACCTATTATTATTCTGCGGCGGTACAGCCATGCTTTTTATCACAAGCCCACGTCTTACTGGTTTTGTTTTCTTGGTTGTTCCGATCGTAGTTGTTCCAATTATAATCTTTGGCCGCCGAGTGAGGCGACTCTCTCGAGAGAGTCAAGATAAGATTGCCGATGTTGGAGCCTTCGTCGAGGAGACGTTAAACGCGGTGAGGACAGTCCAGGCTTTCAGCCACGAAAATGTTGATCGACAAAGGTTCGGAGATCGGATCTCGGCGGCCTTAGATGCCGCGATCAATCGGATAAGAGCGCGCGCCTTTCTTACTGCTACAGTCATGATGCTGGTTTTCAGTTCCGTGGGAATAATTTTATGGTTAGGCGGCCATGATGTGCTATCGAACCGGATTACTGCAGGGGAGCTATCGGCTTTTGTATTTTATGCAATAGTTGTAGCCGGATCGGTGGGGGCTATTAGCGAAGTCATAGGCGATTTGCAAAGGGCCGCAGGGGCAAGTGAGAGGCTATTGGAGCTCCTTGACACAAAGCCTCATTTGCTAGTCTCCCAGAACCCCCGCTCTCTCCCGAGGCCTGTGTCTGGGCGTTTAGTTTTTGAAAAAGTTGATTTCAATTACCCTACGCGACCTGATACGCCCTCTTTGATCAATTTCTCATTGGCCGTAGAGCCAGGGGAAACTATCGCTTTGGTGGGTCCTTCTGGTGCTGGAAAGTCAACAGTTATTCAACTTTTGCTTAGATTTTATGATCCCAAGTTAGGAAAGATTAGTTTGGATGGTGTAGACCTGAGAGACCTTACTTTGGAAGAATTGAGAGGCGCTATGGCCTTGGTTCCGCAGGAACCTGTGGTCTTTGCCTCGAGTGCCTGGGAAAATATCGGATATGGGCGACCTGGTGCCTCGAGAGAGGAAATTGTTACTGCTGCGAAGACTGCAGCTGCAGCTGAATTTTTAGATCCTCTCCCAGATGGTTTCGATACCTTCTTAGGAGAGAAGGGGTTGCGGCTCTCTGGAGGGCAACGTCAAAGGGTGGCTATTGCAAGGGCGGTACTGAGGGATGCTCCCGTTCTTCTTTTGGATGAGGCAACTTCCGCATTAGATGCAGAGAGTGAGAGAGCGGTTCAGGCAGCATTTGAGGGGCTTCAGAAAGGCAGAACTACTATCGTCGTTGCCCACCGCCTCGCCACCGTTCTCAGGGCGGACCGGATAGTCGTTTTGGACAAAGGTCGTATTGTCGCTGTCGGCAATCATGATGAGCTTGTAAAGCAAGGCGGACTTTATTCCAGGCTTGCTGCGTTACAATTTGATTTAAAAGTTTAAAATAGCAAACCTTGAGGGCAGTCATTTCCCTCGGTTTTGATTACCTGTTAGTGAGTTTGAATTCGATCCGGCGATTACGTTGAAGCGCTCGGTTTGTGAGAGAGTCCTCTATCGGGTGAAACTCTCCAAACCCAGCGGCAACCAGGCGTTCGGGCGGAAGGCCATTTCCTATCAGAAGTTTAACCACGGAAATTGCTCGGGCTGTAGATAGCTCCCAATTCGACGGAAATTCGCGACTTTTGATTGGTCTCTTATCCGTATGTCCATCAACTCTTAAGACCCAGTCGATGCTTCCAGGAATTCTGGAAGCGATTGAGCTGAGTGTTTTTCCGAGCCTTATTACCTGCTCACGACCAAGAGGTTTGATTTTGTCTGAGCCTGAGTCGAATAAGACCTCAGATTGAAAGACAAATCGATCACCCACAATTTGGATGTCGCTACGGGAGCCTAAAATCTCGCTCAATTTTCCGAAAAATTCTGATCGATATTTTGCCAGTTCTTCCACTTTGGCGGCCAGAGCAGCATTTAGTCTTTTTCCCAGGCTTAATATCTGAACTTTTTGTCGTTTTGATTTTTCTTCGTAGGCTTCAAGCGCGGCGGAGATTCTGGCGAGTTGCATACGGAGAGCGAGAATCTGCGCGTTGAGAGCTTCAACCCTGGTCCGCTCCTTTTCTGAGAGTTTCTTCTCCTCAGTCAGATCTTTTTCTAATTGATCCTTGTTCGAAGACATACGGCTCAATAGTAGCTGGGTCTCAGCTATCTTTTTTTGTGCTAGCGATGTGCGTTCAGCCTCGGTCTTGAGCTTTAGTTCAAGCTCCTTCGTTTTGTCGCGAAGAGTGAGGAGTGCTTTTTCATTTTTTCTTGCCGCTTCAGCTTTAGAAGAGATATCTTTTTCCAGTCTCGCGCGCAGCTCCCGCAAGGTGGCTATATCGCGCCGAAGTAATTCAAGTTCTCCGATTTGCAGGGTAATTTTTTTCTGGTCGGCCTCAATTGTCTTGAAGGCCTCTACGAGCTCTGACGAAGTCAGTCGCTCTTTGGCTTCGGAAACCGCCAGGGCCTGCTTAAGCTGGTCTCGATCGTTATGAGCCAAATCAAGCTGTACTTTCAATGCGTCACGCTGTGAGACTGAGTTTTTTAGATTAGCCGTCAGAGTCGCGATCTCATTCCTCAGATCAGAGCTGGTTTTTTGTTCGAGCAATAATAATTCTGAGAGCTCCGCGACTTGTTTTGTAAGCCGATTGAGGGCCTCATTTCGTCCTGTTAGCATCTCTGATAGGAAATGCTGAGCGAGGGTGAATACCATTAACAAAAATAGAATTATAATAAGCAGTGTTGAAATGGCATCGACAAACCCCGGCCAGATATTTGGTGCAGGACGACGTTTGATTCGGGCGTGCATGAAAGAAGATGTGTCCGTTTAAAGCCGATTGTTACGTTCTGCTGCTGCCGCTATAGTCCGCGATAATACACGTATTTCACTGCGAAGTTCTGAGATGATTTCGGCTCTTCCTTTTACCATTTCAGTCAGTAAGCTTTCCATGTGAGACACAATTCGTCTCAGCTCGGTTTCAGAAGAAGCAGGCAGCTCAGACTGTTTGGAAAGGCTGTCGGTAAGACCTGCAAATAAGTGCCTGATTTCGAGCTGACCTTCTCCAACCTTAGCCATAATCGACTGTTCAGCCCGCATTTGATCGGTCAATAAAGTCATCTTGTTTGCAAGTTGACTGATACTTTGATTGGCTGTGATGCGGCTGTCCTCTCCGCGTTCCATAAGTCGCTGCAGACTCTCCAAATTGTCGGCAGTTTTCTCGAGGAGAGCCTCCAGGTAAGCTGGAACACCCACCTCACCATCAGCAAATGCAAGTGTTCCTGAAGAGAGTTTAGTTTGGCGAGCCAACCATTCTTCAACTTCGTTGTAAAAATTGTTCTGGGCCTGTCCCGATTGAAGTTCGAGAAAACCAAGAATTAACGATCCTGCAAGGCCAAAGAGTGAAGAACTAAAGGCGGTTCCCATGCCTGCGAGCGGCGCTTGTAGTCCCTTTTTGAGCTCGCCGAACACTTCCGCAAGATCACCCGATCCGGAATTTAGTCCTCCGATAACCCCCCCGACAGAGTTAATTGTTTGCAAAAGGCCCCAGAAAGTGCCAAGCAGCCCTAAAAAAATTAACAATCCTATCATGTACCTGGATAGGTCTCGGGTTTCTTCAAGGCGCGAAGCAAGACCGTCCAATAAAGAACGCTGAGAAACCGCGGATAGACTGGTAATTGTGCCCCTCTCTCCCAACATGGTTGCAATTGGCGCGATAAGTTTTGGCGGTTTTATCTCTTGTAAAAGAGGTCGATTGAGCCTGTAATGATCTAACCAATTACTCTCCCGGATCAGCAACAATGGTTGCCGTATTAAATAGACAATTCCCAGAATAAGGACACCCAGGATCAACCCGTTTAATGCCGCATTCGCCATGAACGCGTCGATTAGGGTTGGTGAGAGAACTGCTAGGAATACGGTTACCACTATCAAAAATACCGACATTTTTGTGAGGTGTGCCACTGGAGACTTCATGTCAGGTTGGTCCAAATTTGCTTTAACGGTATTCAAGCAGGCATTTATTACAAAGCGGCGAATTAACGTTGATACAAAAGCACATCGACCCTGTCAGGGGGGGCGTCTCCAGAATTAGATCCGAGGGCTCGTACTTCAATTCTGGAACTGTTAACTCCTGCGCTAATGAACGCCGCCCTAACTGCGAGGGCGCGGGTTAGAGATAATCTCCGAGCAGGACTCTCTGACGTTCCCTCTGCCGAGGCGTAGGCTTTAATTTGTACTCGGGACGACTCGCTCAACTTTGCCTCGGAAATGGCTTTTCCAAGTGCAACCTTTGGCCCCGGCTCCAGGTTAGAGGAACCTCGAGTGAAACCAAGCCGATGCATTGTTTCCAATGCCCGAGCTCTTGGGGTCTTGGATAATTCGGTCGGAGAAACTGATGCAATTCCAGTCGATTTCAACTGCCGTTCCGGCATGGGCTTAAAAGCGCCAGTTTTTGGGAGATCAGAAGCTGCATCTGATGGGAGCTTTTTGTCTTTCAGCACTCGCGCCCTATCTTCAGCGGAAGCTAGCGAACCTTTTCGTGAGGCCTTTACCGGGCTCCTTTTCTTTGGAGGCACTTGCGATTTTCGGGATCCAATCTTTTTTCTTGGGGGAAGCAGAAGGGACATATCCCGGGAATGAGTGGATTGTTCGCCAATTTGTCCCGCTGGGGGCGTGAACCGCCCATCAATTATCATAGGAAATTTTGGTCTATTTCGCTCCAAGGAGTTTTTATCAATTCCGCTTCTAAATGGTTGGGTTTTCGCTACAAACTTACCCAGGAGAGTCGAGGCTACATTGGGAGCTGGGCCCAGTTGTTCCAGAACCTGATTATCGACAAATATATTTTGAGAAAAAGCCGTTCTGCCAGAAGCGAGCACTAATAACAAAAAAAGGATCGTTAGATGATGAGTATAGGAATTTTTAACGAATATATCTCTCATGATGTCCATCCGTCATGCTCTCCCTGCGACTGCAGTGCTCCTTGAATAATGCCAAATCGAGCTTTCCCATGACAATAGCTCAGTGACAGGCACCTAACAACAAATTAGGGCGTCGGCGGTGTTTTATTCTTCAGTCCACTCCGAAGAAGCCTCCCAATGGGGTCAAATAATAGGCTGTTGGTCGCTAAAATCGAAGGGCCGTTGAGTGGGTCATTTCTTCCATCTACTTCGCTCACCAATCCTCCTGCTTCCCTAACGAGGAGTATTCCTGCGGCTATGTCCCATGGCGAAAGTCCAAACTCCCAAAATCCTTCGTATCGCCCGGCTGCAACATAAGCCAAATCTAAAGCCGCCGATCCGAACCGCCTAATACCCGCCGTGTGATCCATTATTGATGGGAGCACAGAGATCATTTCGTGCTTTCCCTTACGTCCTTTGAATGGAATACCGGTGGCAAGAACCGCCTCTAGTAACTTTGTCCGGGCGGATACTCTCAAACGCTGATTGTTCAGATATGCTCCTTGCCCTTTTGCTGCCCAAAACACTTCCTCTCGCAGAGGGTCAAAAATGATACCCTCTTGGATTTCGCCTTTGTGTAAATGCGCTATGGAGATGGCAAAATGAGGAATGGCGTGTAGGAAGTTGGTGGTACCATCCAGAGGATCCACAATCCATTGATCATCCGAGTTAGGGTCACCTAAAAGTCCAGACTCTTCCATGAGTAAAGAAAATTCTGGGTGAGCTGAAGCAAGCTCCCGCTTTAGTATGCTTTCTGCCCTTCGATCTGCCTCCGAAACAAAATCCGCCGGTCCTTTCCGGGAGACTTGCAAATGTTCCACTTCGTTGAAATCATGTATTAAGCTTCTTGCAGCCTTTCTGGCCGCACCATCCATGATATTGATAATTGCTGGCCGCATACACGTACTTTCAAGTTGAATTTGGTGGATGAACTCGTATCAGTCTTTAGCACGTTCTACGTAAGAGCTGTCAGCAGTGTTTACGACGATTCGTGTTCCCGCTTGAATATGAGGAGGAACCATAACTTTGACACCATTTTCCATAATCGCAGGTTTATAGGATGATGAAGCGGTCTGGCCTTTTACTACAGCATCAGCCTCTGAAACCAGAAGAGTCACTGAACTTGGCGGTGTCAAGCCCACCGGGGTACCCTCGACCGTGTTGACCTGAACTTCCATGCCGTCAGAGAGAAAAATCGCGGCATCGCCAGCCATGTTCTTCTCGACGGTGAATTGGTCAAAGGATTCTGAGTCCATCAATGTGATGAAATTTTCCTCCATGAAAAGAATTGTGCAAGTCTTCTCATCAGTTGTGAGTTTCTCTACTGTCTCCTGGGTCCTGAATCTCACATTGGTTTTTACCCCTGTAGAAACATCCCTCATATCGATGGCGATGAAGGCATTTCCTTTTCCGGGTAAAATAAGATCATATTTCAGGACACTGTACCTTTTCCCTTCATGCTCAATCACATGATTGGGACGCAATGTGTTTGCATTTACCTTCATTAGAAAATCCGAATTTAGGGTTTATCCAAAGCCTGTGGGTCGCGGAAGGTATCATCGAGGGGGCTTAGTTTCAACTTCTTCAGAATAGAGGTGTTTTACCCCCGCCAAGTCTTCTATCCACCAATCCGAGTCTTTATCGCTTGGGTTTATCCAACATTGCTCCGCCGGAACTTTTCCTCGGCCTCCTGGGGTGTCTAAAACGTATGCGGGCCTTGCGATTCCTGATAGGGCTTTACGAAGATGTCGCATCAAATTTCGGCCTGCCTCCAGGGTCGTTCTAAAATGAGAGGTTCCTTCAGCCAAATCTGCATGGTGCAGGTAATACGGCTTAATCCGATTTTGAATAAGAGTGCGCATCAAACTGATCAAGGCATTTTGATTATCATTTATGCCTTTGAGTAGTACTGTCTGGCTTAGCATTGGAATTCCCGATTTGACTATTCTGGCTATGCAATCGCTCGCCCGCTCATCAATTTCGTCCGCGTGGTTGCAATGAAGAACAACCCAAACAGGTTTTTTGATATTCAGGGCACCTAGCATGGCATCAGAGACCCTGTCTGGGTCCAGGGCGGGAACTCTGGTGTGAATCCGGATGGTCCCTACGTGAGGAATCTTTTCCAGGCTTTCTAAAATATTCGATAATCTTTTCGGAGTGAGTAAAAGTGGATCTCCACCGGATAAGATCACCTCCCAAATTTCCCTTTTTGCGGCGATATATTCGAAAGCCGTTTTCAATTGTTGAGGCCCTAAGCGGCCATCTCCGACCTGATTGCGTCGAAAACAGAATCGACAGTAGACAGGGCAAGTTAAAACGGGCATCAGCAACACCCTGTCCCTATACCGATGCACAATTCCGGGGACTGGAGAATGAGCTCGGTCTCCGATCGGATCACTCAGCTCCAGGCTCGATAACTGACCCTCTGCAGCGGTTGGGACAAATTGCTTTACTAGGGGATCATCGAGATGTCTGCCTTCAATTCTTTTGAAAAGGGCTTTTGGGATACCAATCGGCAACGCCAACGCCGCCTCTTCGCAGGCGTCTGCATCTGCAGGGTCTATAAGTTTGGCCTCTATCAGTTTAGCAAGTATAGAAGACTTTTTTCTGAACTTCCTATGCGCAGACTTTTGGACAATATTCATCGAATGACAGACTTTTGTAGAGAAACCGTCCTATGAATGACACCTTGGTTGTTTCTCAGCAATCCCCCTGGTGGAACAAAGATCGAATCTCCCGACTGTTGCCAAAGCTGAGAGAGCGGAACCAAACCATGGCAACAATACGGCGCTGGTTTGAGGATCGCCAATTTATTGAAGTGGAGACACCAACACTTCAAATCTCACCAGGATTAGAGCCGCATTTGCTTGCTTTTAAAACGAGTCTGAGAGAGCCCTTTGATGAATGTGATCATCCTCTATACCTTCAGACCTCTCCAGAGTATGCCATGAAGAAATTGCTCGTTGGAGGGCTGGAGCAGATTTTTCAGTTTGCTAAATGTTTCCGAAATGGTGAACGTTCAAAAATTCACCACCCTGAGTTCACAATGTTGGAATGGTATCGGGTGAATGAAAATTGGAGGCGGGTGGCCGGAGATGCCGAGAGTTTAATCCGGCTTGCAGCCACTAGTCTTGGCGTGAAAGAATTTAGACTCGGAGATAGGATTTGCTATCCTCAAAAACCCTTTGAATATTTGAGCGTAATTGAAGCTTTTAGGTCATTTGCCCAAATTGATTTGCGCCCAACTCTTACTGATCCTTTACAGCCGGACCGAGTATTATTCGCCCACATGGCCAGAGATATTGGCGTTAGAGTTTTGGATGAGGATTCTTGGGATGTGATATTCGATCGTATCTTGTTAGAGAAAATAGAGCCTAATCTTGGCATCGGTTCGGGAGTGGTCCTTCACGATTATCCTCTCCCTTTAGCGGCCCTCGCAAGACAATCCATCAATGATCCCTGTCTATCAGAGCGATTTGAAGTCTACCTATGTGGTGTCGAGCTTGCTAATGGCTTTGGTGAGTTAATTGATTTTAGCGAGCAGAGCGAGAGATTTAAGGCAGACTTGTCCAAGAGGCATTCTTTAGGGAAAGAGTTGTATCCTGTTGACCAAGATTTTTTGGCGGCCTTGGAAAGCGGTATGCCCGATGCCTCGGGTGCAGCAATGGGTTTCGACCGGCTTATGATGTTGCTCTCATCGGCTGCCTCGCTAGAGGAGGTAGTTTTATCACCTGTCCTGAATGGGACGTATTAGAGGTGAGGGGCTCTGAGCCCTGTAAGGTCCAGGGTCCGGGTTCTGATCAATACTAAAGACCTAATTTCTGGGATGGTACTATTAGGAGGACAATTTACAAAAGGTCCGTTGATTGTCGGCAGAAAAGTCTTGATTTTAGGAACCCAAAAGCACGTCATTAAACGCCTGGGTCGCTTTAGCTGGTCCATCGATGTGACCCCATATACCTTCCGAGACAGCTATAAAATCGGCTCCGGCTTCAACGATTGGCAAACAATTTTCAACAGTGATACCGCCGATTGCCACGGATGGTACTGTTGTCGTAAGTGTCCATGTATCCAATAATTTTGTTTCTGCTTCAAATTGTCGAGGTTTTGTGGAGCTCTCGAAAAAAGCTCCAAATGCGACATAATCTGCGCCAGCTTCGGCAGCTTCCATGGCAAGGTGAATGGAGTTGTGACATGTTACACCTACAATCCTCTCTTGTCCCAGAAGCTGCCTGGCTTCTTGATAGGAGGCATCGTTCTGGCCGATGTGAACACCGTCACAGCCTAATTTTGTGGCCAAAACCGGATTGTCGTTGAGGATGAATGCTACGTCACGATCTTGCACAATCTGTATAAGTTGGTCGGCAGCCACTGAGATGTTTTCTGGGGTGTCTTTGAGCCGAAGTTGGACGCAGGCTATGTTTCCGCTATCCAAGACTGAGGCCAACTGGTACGCAAATTCTGAGCTAGTTACCCTTCTAAAATCTGGAGGGGTTATAAGATAAAGTTGACACTTAGGATCCGACCGCATTTGCAACACTACGCATGTATAATTTCATTTGAGACTGAGCAAAAACGGAATTATTCGCTTATTGATTTTGCTAAGACACCTAAATTCTACCTTGATAAATCTTTATGATGCTATCAAGCATCGCTAATGCTTCCTCCCTCGGCCGTTGGAAAGTATTGCGCCCAATAATTGAACCGTTTCCACCTCCGTCCCTTATCGCCCGAGCTTCGTTGAAAATGCCCTCCAGATCTTTCGCTTCCCCCCCCGAAAATACGACAATTCGTCTTCCGGCAAAGCAGCTCTGAACTACGTGTTTAATCCGGGCAGTCAAACCACTTATATCGATGCGGTGTGCTTGATATACCTTGGCTGCAGCGTCGAGAAACATCGCATCTGAGGGTGGTTTGACCTTTATTATGTGCGCCCCGATGAGAGCTGCCATATGTGCTGCATAGGCGCACACGTCCATGGCGGTTTCTCCCTCTTTCGTGACGGCACCTCCTCTGGGATAGGACCAAACTACGACCGCAAGGCCGCACGACTTGGCTTCTTCAGCTAGTTCCCTGATTTCTTCGATTAGCTCATATTGTTCTTCAGAGCCGGGATAAATGGTGAAGCCTATAGCGGCACAACCGAGTCTAAGAGCGTCACTGACACTGGCTGTAACTGCCTGATCTTTATTGGTAGACAGAGAGTTGGCACTATTACATTTCAGAATTGTGGGGACGGCTCCGGCGAAAGTATTTGCCCCGGCTTCCAACATGCCTAGTGGTGCCGCGAAGGCGGAGAGGCCTGCATCAACAGCAAGCTGATAGTGATAGTGAGGATCATAACCCGCTGGATTTGGCGCGAAACTTCTCGCTGGACCGTGCTCGAACCCTTGGTCGACTGGCAGGATTACCAGCTTGCCGGTGCCGCCCAAACGACCGTGCATCAAAATCCGTGCTAAATTACTCTTGGTACCTGGGTTATCAGATTCATATCCAGAGAGAATTTTTTTAACTTTCTGAGTAATCTTCATGAAAATCTCCAAAAAAACCGCGACAAATCTTGCCGTGTATAGCTGAATCGGTAGCCTGAGAAAACATTAGATAGAAAAAAGATTCAAGGGTTAGTCAATTCCGAACCACTCCTTACAACAGGCTTCCTTATTCGAGCATTTTCCAAGGTCTAGAATTCTATTCGGGCATTTCCAAATCATCACGTTTCGGGCCGAAGCTATTTGTCGTATTTTTTTTTTAACTGATGGCTTGGCGTTGAGCGCCACTCCTTCTGCCCCTGAGCGGATTGCGGAAAGGGCGTTTCCTGGGTCATTACCACAATCAATTACTGTGTTGATGATCAGCTCAGGAAACTCTCTGCGAACGTGCCTCCAAATCTCTATGATCCAAGCGGGTCCCAAATAGGATATTGCTCCTGAAGCTGTCCACATTGTTACCTGGTTTCCGAAGCCGATCGCCGAGCTACATACTACACGAGCGTCTACTATGTCATGAATTATAACCGGCCGTAATGTATTGATAATCTTTCCGGCCATACTTCCAATTGTGCAAAACGATTAAACATTACCAAAAAACTACCTTATTCCTTTTGAGATATGGTGGGCTCTTCAATTTTCGTTTGTTTATTCCGTGCATTGGGTCAGAACTTTCAGAGGCTATTTGTTGACCGATCACTTCTCCATTGAATACAATAAAAGTCTATCGGACCAAAGCTTAGTCGGAAAGATTTGTACGGAACTCGGGAATGCCAGATTTGGAAAACCTGCGAGACAGGATGGATCACGCATTAGATCGCCTCGAAAAGGCGGCGGAAAATAAAGTCGATATCCAGGAGGTAGGAGAGCTGAAGGCAGAAGTAGCGGAGCTGCGTGCTCGATGCCAGTTGCTCGAAAACAGGTCCCAAACACTTTCTCGGCGCTTGGATGTTTCGATCGGCCGAATTAGGCAAATACTGGGATCAACTTGATGCCCCAATTTGAGGTAAGAATTAACAACCGCGCTTACATGATAGCCTGTGAAGAAGGGCAAGACGAACATCTTACTCGATTGGCGGAATTCGTGGATAAGCGGGTTGCTGAATTGGTTTCTGCTGTCGGGCAGGCTGGGGAGGCCAGACTTCTCGTCATGGCCAGCCTCTTGATTGCGGATGAACTTGCAGAAACTTATGCCAAATTAAATGATGGTGATAATACGCGGTCAGGGCAATTGGAAGCGGAGTTCATAAAGACAACTGAACAAATTGCCGAGCGGTTGGAGCGTATTGCGGATAAACTAGAAGCTGCGTAGATTATTTCTCAGCGGTGCTGCGTGGTTCGCGAGGTATATTAATCTCCGGGGCCTATCAACACCTAAAGGGAGCTGTCCCTGTCGAGATCTTGGTCTCATTAAACGGCGCCCACCTGCTATTGCGGGCCTAGGTGGATTATAGTCTGGACGGCCTTGCGGCTCCGCTGTTGTTTTTGGGAAGCGGGGCATTCGTATGCCAGAAAAAGGTCAACCACCTTGCGAGCTGGCTGCCGCGAAGAAATCCCTCGCCTCAAGAGTAAAACAGATTCGAAGGCTTGCCAGTGAGAGCATAGGGAAGCGACAAACGCGTCTCATCTCCGATCGATTTATGGAGGCAAGATCTCAAGGGTTAGAGTGCACGGTTCCGGGCGTGATTTCAGGTTATTGGCCGATTAATCATGAAATAGATATTACGCAATTGTTGAGGTCCCTTCATGGTGAAGGAATGACAATTTGTTTGCCCGTATATAATGGATTGAAACGGTCTATGATCTTCCGTTCGTGGGAGCCTGGAGACGTTCTCTATTCTGGCACCTTTGGGGTTTATGAGCCTTCTCGAGAGAAAAAAGAATTGCGGCCGGCGGTTTTGCTTGTACCCCTCCTGGCCTTTGACGCCCTCGGCAATCGACTAGGCTACGGAGGGGGGTGCTACGACTCGACGATAATAGCCTTGCGGAGGCTTGGGGATATAATCACTGTGGGAGTTGCATTTGATTGTCAACAAGTCGACTCGGTTCCTGCTGACGAGAGAGATCAGAGGATGGACTGGATCATTACAGAAGAAAAGGTGATGCGGCTAGGGCGGATTTGAGGTTGTGAAATTAGCATGAAGATTTTGATTTGCGGAGATGTGGTGGGTCGTGCTGGACGGAGGATTGTTTGCGAAAATTTACCTAAGCTCCGAAAGTCGTTGGACCTGGATTTTGTCATTGTCAACGGAGAAAATGCAGCGGGTGGTTTTGGGATCACGCCAAAAATTTGCAATCAGTTTATCAAGGCGGGTGCCGATGTAATTACTACTGGAAATCATGCATGGGATCAGAAGGATATTTTGCCCTACTTTTCCCAGGAAAAACGGCTGCTAAGACCGCAAAATTATCCCGACAGTAGACCTGGAACTGGGGTTGGCAAATATGATGCGCCAAACGGAAAGAAAGTTCTGGTTTTGCATTTTATGGGTAATCTTTTTATGGCCCCTCTGGCTGATCCATTTGATGCAATCGAGAGGGAACTGCAGAACTGGAGGTTAAGAAACTCTGTAGACTCGATAATTGTTGACTTTCACGGCGAAGCGACGAGCGAGAAAATGGCGATGGGCCACATGCTCGATGGGCGGGTATCAGCGGTCTTGGGCACCCATAGCCATGTGCCCACCGCTGATGCTCAGATATTGCCGAGAGGGACTGGATACATCAGCGATATCGGGATGTGTGGTGATTATGACTCGGTGATAGGGATGAAGAAAGAAGGAGCTATAGCTCGTTTCCGAAAGACATCTGGTTATCCCCGTCTCGAAGCAGCGCAGGGCGAGCCAACCCTGTGTGCAGTTGTGATAGAGACAGATTCTGATACAGGTTTGACGAAAAAGATTTCACCTTTGCGGCTCGGAGGCCGGTTGGCGCAGGCACTTCCAGATTAGACCGACTGAACTGGGGATTGTTTTTATCCAAATCACATTACCCGCAAACCTCCCCAAATATACAAATAGGCCCCAAGCCAATTGCATTGGAGCTATTGTAAGTATGAGATTCCGCAGATTCTTTGTTTTTGGGACGTGAGAGAGCCCTATTTTTGCCACAATATTTCGCTCTCTGAAGAATGGAATATATGAATTAACAGGTCTGGAAAACTCTCCCGTGCGTTCTAAACCCAGATATGGTATAGGGATTATTTTGTATATCAAAGTATAGTGTTGTTATGGCAGGTCATTCAAAATTCAAAAATATTATGCACCGCAAAGGGGCTCAGGATGCGAAACGGGCAAAAGTTTTTACACGGTTAATCAGAGAAATTCAGGTCGCGGCTAGGATCGGTTTGCCGGACCCAGAGAGTAATCCTCGTCTCAAGAGCGCTGTTACTGCCGCCAAAGCCGCGAACATGCCGAATGAAAACATTGAGAGAGCAATAAAGCGTGCATCTGGCGATGGGGAGGGCGAGAATTTTGAAGAGATCCGTTACGAGGGCTACGGACCGGGCGGTGTGGCAGTGATAGTTGAAGCGCTCACTGACAATCGGAATCGAACGGCAAGTGAAGTCCGAGCGGCTTTTAGTAAACATGGTGGCGCCCTTGGGGAAACCAACAGTGTAAGTTTCCAATTTGAAAAATTGGGTTCCGTAATAATCAAAAGAGATTGTGCTGATCCTGACCAGGTGTTTGAGGTTGCTATCGAACTAGGCGCTTTGGATGTTGAGTCGAGTGAAGAGACTCATGAAATCATCTGTGCCGCTGAAGATCTGCATTTCGTTCGTGATGCTCTCGAGGAAAAATTTGGAGCACCGGACGAGGCGATGCTGATTTGGAAACCACAATCGACGGTTGCGGTTCAGGAAGACAACGTTGAGAAACTTTTCAGGTTATTTGCAGCTCTAGATGACAGTGATGACGTTCAGAATGTTTCGGCCAATTATGAAATTGAAGACTCGATTTTAGCTAGGTTCACGGAGTGATGTCACAAGGGAGTGTCTTTTGATTCTTTTGGGTCTCGATCCAGGCCTAAGACTTACTGGATGGGGGGTTGTACGGGCAGAAGGAAATCATCTAACCCACATCGCCGATGGTGTGGTGGCGGTGTCTTCTGCAGATGATTTGGCCAGGCGTTTGGCTAACCTGCACTCTCAACTAATAAGCCTTGTGCAGAAGTTCAATCCGCATGAGGCGGCAGTTGAGGAGACATTTGTCAATAAAAATCCGAAGTCCACTTTGAAGTTAGGGCAAGCTCGGGGTGTCGTCATGTCTGTTCCCGCTCTTGTTGGAATGCCGGTCTTCGAATATTCGGCGAATAAGGTCAAACAAGCCCTTGTTGGATCAGGGCACGCTAGTAAAGAGCAGGTACAAGCTATGGTTCGCACCCTTTTGCCCGGGCTGAAAATTGAGAAGGCGGATGCAGCTGATGCCTTAGCTGTGGCCATTTGCCATGCTCATCACAGGCAGACTGCGACCCGTATCGGCGGGGGGCGTTAAAGAGGTGATCGCGAAGCTCTCTGGGCGTCTCGATAGTATCGACAAGGATTCCCTTATCATTAATGTGGGTGGGGTCGGGTATTTGGTTTTTTGTTCGAGCCGCACCATAGAGAGTCTTGATTCAGAGAATGAAATAGCGACGCTCTACATAGAGACCCATGTTCGCGAAGACCACATCCATTTGTACGGGTTCGCTGAGCCTATTGAAAAACAATGGTTCAATCTTTTAACCAAGGTGCAGGGAGTTGGAGCAAAAGTTGGCCTAGGTCTTTTGGGTACTTTGAGCCCGTCCCAGCTTCGCAATGCAGTAATCTCCCAGGACACTGAAATTCTTGGCAGGGCGAATGGTGTTGGGCCGAGGCTGGCATCACGTATTTTGTCCGAGTTAAAGGGCAAAATTGCTGAGTTGCCAACTCCTGATCCGGATACCTCTATCGATCTAAAAGAGACCGAGAACGGATTAATTACCGATGCGGTTTCTGCTCTAATGAATCTCGGATATCGGAGATCCGACGCTTTTAGTGCTATTTCGGAGGTATCGAGGCAGTTGGGGGAAAATGCGAGCATGGAGGCTCTGATTAGGAGCGGATTGAAGGAACTCAGCGAATGACTGGGGATAGGCTTGTGACATCTGAATTAGTCGATGGCGATACATTTGATGTAAATTTACGACCCCAAACGCTTGATGACTTTATCGGTCAAGAAAAATTAAGGCAAAATTTGCGAGTTTTTGTGGACGCCGCTTTGGGTAGAGCGGAAGCGATGGACCATGTGCTTTTGCATGGTCCACCGGGTCTCGGAAAAACCACATTAGCTCAAATTGTGGCGCGTGAGCTCGGCGTTGGTTTTCGAGCCACATCGGGTCCGGTGATCTCTAAGGCTGGCGATTTAGCGGCTATTCTGACTAATTTGGAGCCCCGCGATGTTCTATTTATTGATGAAATTCACAGGTTGTCGCCGGCTGTGGAAGAGGTTTTGTATCCCGCGATTGAAGATTTCCAACTAGATTTAATTATTGGTGAAGGACCTGCTGCCCGTTCTGTCCGGATTGATCTCTCTCCATTTACATTGGTGGGTGCCACGACGCGTTCAGGGCTTCTGACAAAGCCGCTCCGAGAACGTTTTGGCATTCCGCTAAGATTGGATTTTTACAAGCCCGCAGAACTTGAGATTATCGTTCGGAGGGCTGCGCGGCTTATGGGCGTCGTTATGACGGACGATGGGGCGGCAGAAGTGGCGGCGCGGGCGAGAGGTACTCCCCGGGTCGCCGGGCGTCTCCTGAGGCGAGTTCGTGATTTTGCTATCGCGGAAAAGGCTGAGCAAATTGATGCTCCGGTTGCAGACCGTGCACTGGGGAGATTGGAGGTGGATCGGTTGGGTCTTGATAGCATGGACCGGAGATATCTCTCATGTATTGCTGATCATTATGCTGGAGGTCCCGTAGGAATCGAAACCTTGGCCGCTGCATTGGCTGAGCAGCGTGATGCGATCGAAGAGGTTATCGAACCTTTTCTGATTCAAATGGGGCTTCTTAACAGGACCGCGCGCGGCAGGGCTTTGACCCACAAAGGGGCATCACACGTTGGTTACGTGCTGCCTAGGAACGATCAGCAGCTTGATTTTGACGATGACCTTGAAAAGCGAAAAGGTGGGGTTTAGTGGCTAGTCCAATGCACATCTATTTTGTCAGGGTCTACCATGAGGATACCGACTCGGGAGGCATCGTTTATTATGCAAATTATTTGCGTTTCGCTGAGAGAGCTCGTACTGAAATGCTCAGATCCGTCGGTCTTCAGCATCCAAGTATGATCCAAAATTGTGGATTGGCTTTCGTAGTGAGAAGTTGCAATGCCGAGTATTTGAAGCCAGCTCATTTGGACGATGAGCTTAAGATTTGTACGGGGAATATTGTTCTCGAAGCTGCCAGCCTTTGGTTGAGTCAGTCAGTACACAGACTTGATGATATTTTGGTAAATATGCAATTGAGATTGGCGTGCGTTGATCGTCACGGTCGGCCTAAAAGGTTATCCAAAATACTCCGCCAAAATTTACTTAAGTTTCAGAGCAAGGTTTCGGGATAAAAGGACAGAGCTGAAAAATGGATCAATCAAGTGTCTCAGCAGCCGCGCTTGCGGGATCAATCGGAACAGATATGTCGGTTTGGGGACTATTTCTTCAGGCCGATTTAGTCGTCAAAATTGTTATGGTTATCCTACTCCTCGCGTCACTCTGGAGCTGGGCAATCATTTTTGAAAAATGGTTGCGCTTGCGCACCATGTGGTCCCGTGCTGACAGTTTCGAGGAAGCCTTTTGGTCGGGAGGGTCTCTGGAGGATTTGTTTTACCGGGTAGAGAAGGCGCGCCCCCACCCGATGTCATCAGTGTTTTCAGCAGCGATGCGAGAATGGCGACGATCGGCCTCTCGAACCGGCGGTGATAACGCTGGTCTATCACAGCGCATAGAGCGGGTGATGTATGTTACAGTGGGGCGCGAAATGGACAAGGCGGAGAGGCATATGACCTTTCTAGCTTCAGTCGGCTCAACGGCCCCTTTTGTTGGATTATTTGGCACGGTTTGGGGGATCATGAATAGTTTTCAGGCTATCGCCGTGTCGAAAGATACCTCTTTGGCGGTGGTGGCACCAGGTATAGCGGAGGCACTATTTGCTACGGCCTTGGGTCTAGTTGCTGCCATTCCAGCCGTTCTAGCCTACAACAAACTTAGCAGCGATTTTGGGCGATACGTGGCCAGGCTCGAAGCGTTTTCAAGCGAGTTTGGAGCGATAATCTCTCGTCAGCTGGAGGATGGCAACTAGCTATGGGAGCACCTTTACCTTTGCCCGGGGGGGGTAATGGTCGCAGAGTGCGAAGGCGACCAATGAGTGACATTAACGTAACCCCTATGGTGGATGTCATGCTAGTTTTGCTGATCGTGTTTATGGTCACGGCTCCGCTTTTAACCGTTGGGGTACCTGTGGATTTACCTAAAACCGCAGCCAAGGCGATGGGTGGCCAGGACGAACCTTTGGTTGTGACGGTTACGCAGGCGGGAGAAATCTTTTTGCAAGACTCAAGGCTCGAGCTTGATGAATTAGCGCCTCGCCTTGCAGCAATTTCTGAAAATAAAAAAGACGCTAGAATATTTTTGCGGGGTGATAAGGCAATTTCTTACGGCGATGTCATGGCGGTTATGGGGGCATTAAACACCGCGGGTTTTCGGCGGGTGGCACTAATTACGGAGACTCCTGCCTCCATCAGAAATAAACGGTCGCGGGGTAAATAATTTATGAGTCGGGCGTTTGGACTCTCGATTATGCTTCATTTAGGCGTATTTTTGGCAGCTTGGATCGGTGTGCCGGCACTATTTTCTGCGCCGAGGTTAGATCCTTCTAATATGGAAGTGGAGCTTGTTTCTCTCGAACAGAAAAAGAAGCCTGCGTCTCCTGAAAAAAGAGACGAAATTAAAAGTAAAGAATCTCCCATTACCTCCAAACCAAAGCGTAACGAGAAGAAACCCTCAATAAACCAAAGAAAACCGACCCCTCCCCCGCCGGAAATCCAGAAACAGGAACTTCCGCCAGAGCCAACGTCGCTCCCGGTGCCCGAGTCGAAACCAAAAATTAAGCCCGTCCCAAAGCGGGAGGTGAAAAAGGTTTTGAAAGCTCCGCCACTGCCAAAACGGAAACCGAATCCAAAGACCCGTAAAAAACCTAAAAGCATCCAAAAGCCAGACAATAAGTTTGCTTCATTATTGAAGGATCTTGCGGCACAGAAGAAAAAGGCTGCGAAGAGGGACGAGCCGAATTTCGATAAAATGATGAAAAATCTTGCGGAGGCAAAAGAGAAAAGTCAGAGCACTGAGATCAGAAAAAAGTTATCCGTCTCCAAATCGGACTCTGACAAAAAGAATTCTCAATTTAAAATTGATCAAGCAAGTTTGGCGAAAACTCTCGGTGAGAAATTCTTTGAACAAGTTTACCCTTGTTGGAGTATTCCTGCGGGTGCCAAGGGAGCTGATCGAATAAAGGTCGATGTAAGGCTCCGCCTCAAACCGGATGGTTCGGTGTCGGTTCCTCCCGTATATATAAGCCCCATGGGTATGAAAAAAGATCCATTTCACATAGCGATTGCCGAGAGTGCCTTGCGGGCGTTATCCAACCCGCGTTGTATGCCGGTCAAGTTGCCCATTGAGTCCTACCATATTTGGAAGGAGTGGATTGTTACGTTCAACCCAGCTGGAGCGTTGGGTCAATAGGATTTGAATATGTTTTGCAATTTTTCGAGCCGACCCAAGCTTATTTTTCTGAGCATTTTGATGTTTTGTCTCACATCCTCTGCGAGTATTTTTGCACAGCTTCGTGTTGAGATAACGAGAGGTGTTTCAGAACCTTTGCCGATCGCGATAACGAATTTTTATGGGAAGGGATCCTCTTCTACGAGACTTGGCAGTCTGATCGGTGGTGTTATTGGTCGTGATTTAGCGCGATCTGGCTTGTTTCGTTTGATCAACAAAAAAGCTTTTATCCAGAGTTCGGAATCGCTTAGAATACGGCCGCAATTTGCTGCGTGGCGACAAATCAACGCCCAGGCACTGGTAGTGGGTCAGGCGGAAACTATGCCGAATGGACAACTACGCGTTGATTTCCGTCTCTGGGATGTTTTTTCAGGAAAACAATTGATTGGGCGTCGCTTAGAAACTGATCCCAGTAACTGGCGACGGATAGCGCATATCATTTCAGACGCGATTTACAAACGAATTACCGGGGAAGATGGTTATTTCGATACTCGCGTAGTCTATATCGCTGAGACGGGGCCCGCCGCGAAAAGGGTGAAACGGCTCGCAATTATGGATCAAGATGGCGCCAATTTGCGTTACTTAACAGATGGTTCCAATCTGGTGTTGACCCCCCGATTTTCCCCCACGGCTCAGGAAATCACTTATCTTGCCTACGTAAATAATCGTCCACGAGTCTATATTTATAATATCGATACGGGACAGAGGGAGGCGCTCGGCGATTTTCCAGGCATGAGCTTTGCGCCTCGTTTTTCGCCAGACGGCAATCGGGTCATTATGTCAATTGCCCGAAATGGGAACTCTGACATTTACACAATGGATTTACCCACTCGCAGAATCAAAAGACTAACTCGGCATCCAGCTATCGACACATCACCATCATTTTCTCCGGATGGCAGTCGAATTGTATTTAACTCAGATCGTGGCGGCGAGCAGCAGTTATATGTGATGATTATCAGCAATGGACGAGTAAAGCGGATCAGTTTCGGGAATGGTCGTTATTCAACTCCGGTTTGGTCTCCTCGAGGAGATCTTATTGCATTCACAAAGATGGTCAGAGGTGAATTTGCGATTGGTGTGATGAGAGCTGATGGTTCTGGAGAGCGTCTTTTGGCAAAAGGTTTTCTGGTGGAGAGTCCGACTTGGGCACCAAATGGTAGGGTCCTAATGTTTTTCCGCAAAGACCGTGGCGGTAAGGACGGCGGTGAACCGAGATTGTTCTCAATTGATTTGACAGGTTTTAACGAACAAAGAATAAGAACACCGACCGCCGCCTCTGATCCGGCTTGGTCACCCTCAAAGCCCCAGTAACTCTGGGCAATATCGAAAGAGTTGGAAAAAAACTGGCTTGAGATGTAAGGGCGAGTTATGATTATTAGTGTTTTGCTAATGGCGAGTTAGTATATGTGAGAAAGGATGCACTTCATGCCCATTAAAATAGTTTTAACGATGATCCTTGGAGTTCTTTTGATGGGCTGTGAGACCGCGTCTGATGGTTCTGCCAATCTCGATAGCGGCTCGGCATCGGGCTCTGGCTCTAATAAGGTGGCTGCCCTAAAGCGTTCTGATATAACTTCGATGGATTTGGGGTCCCGGGCTTCGTCCGGTGGCATTAAATCTGGTACACAGGAAGATTTAGTGGTCAACGTCGGAGATCGAGTTTTCTTTGATACTGATAGTTTCCAGCTCACTCCCGAAGCTCGTGGGGTATTAGAAAATCAAGCTAAATGGTTACAGAAGAACCTGGCAGTCACTCTTAGTATCGAAGGACACGCTGATGAGCGCGGTACTCGTGAATATAATTTGGCCTTAGGGGAGCGGAGAGCCACTTCCGTCCGTGACTATCTTATTGCTTTAGGGGTAAATCCAGATCGTATTCAGACAATAAGTTATGGGAAAGAAAGGCCGGTTGACCCCAGATCCGAAGCCGATGCATGGTCAAAAAATAGGAGAGGGGTCTCGGTCGTAAAATAATCTGGTGTTTCTGGGTCTAGGTTGCATCGGAATTTTTTTGGGTAAACGCAGTGCAAAATCGCGTTCGAGGTCTCTGGTTTGGTTTGGTGGTGATTGTATCCCTTCTCGAGAGTTACGCGTGCAATGCCCAGTCGGTTAACCCTAATCAGGCTGCATTAGCCCGTCAAAATCTGCGTATAGATCAGTTGGAGACGGAAATCAGGCGGTTGACTGGTCAAAATGAAGGTTTGAATTTTCGGCTTGAACAGCTTGAAAACAGGTTAAAGTCTCTTAGGGGCAGTGTTGAGGCCAATGCTGAAAAAATCAAAGGGATTAAAACTAAGAAGCAATTACCGGAGATGCAATCACAGGAGTTAAATAGGGTTCAGAATACGAACCCCGCTAATAATCCGAAAATTCCTGGTGCAGAGAAGGGTGCGCGTCCTCTCGGAATGTTGAAATCCGGAGAAGATACTTTTCTTAGAGAATCGGATCCTGGGTTGGGACTCTCTGCGGAAGCTTTGTATGAGAAAGCGCAAAGGTTGGTCACTAAGCATCAAAACTTTGAAATGGCGATGAAACTTCTCCAAAGTTTTGTCAAGAATCATCCAAAACATTCCTTGGCCCCCAATGCCTACTACTGGTTGGGAAGGACTCATTTTGTCCAAGGTAATTTAAAAATGGCCGCATTTTCATTCGCTGAAGGTTTCCAAAAATTTCCAAAGTCGGAAAAGGCTTCGGCGAATCTCTTTAATCTGGGTATAACGTTGGCTGGCTTGGGTCAAATCTCGGAAGCTTGTATGACCTGGAAGCAATTCTTAAAAAAATTTCCTAAATCCGAAGGAACCTTAAAACGCCGAGTCGAGAAAGAGATTCGCAAAGCCAAGTGCTCATAAAAGCCAAGGCGTATCAGGGGGCAAGTTCCGCGGCATCGGTCAGAGTGATTTCAGCCGTGCAATGTCGCGCCTTGGTCCTTTTGAGGACTCCCCGCATCTAGCGGTCGCCCTCTCAGGAGGTGCAGACAGCACCGCTATGCTGAGTCTCCTTCAAGGTTGGTGTTTAAATCAGGGTGGAAAGATTACAGCCTTAATAGTGGATCACGGACTGCGGCTCAATTCCGCCCCCGAAGCTGCGCTTGCTCTCAAAAGGGCGAGATCCTTGGGATTAGAATGTCGAGTATTGGTTTGGGAGGGAAAAAAGCCAAAATCTGGTGTCCAGGAGGCGGCGAGAGAGGCAAGATACGGATTAATCGGGCGTTGGTGTCGTGATAATGGAGTTCTGCATTTGGCTGTCGGCCACCATATCCATGATAATGAAGAGACCATCGAAATGCGTTCTGATCATGGCTCGGGCACTGTTGGTTTAGCTGGAATTTCTGCCCAGAAGGAACTGGATTGGGGCAGAATCATACGCCCCTGTCTAGGGTTTACCCGAGAGGCATTGCGACAACATTTGCTTGAGCGAGGTCTTTCATGGGTTGAAGACTCCTCAAATGAAGATTGCCGTTTTGAGAGAGTGCGGGTTAGGAAACGACTATCGGAGTTGTCCCAGCCAAAGGAATTGAACTTGCACCTTGGGGCCAAACTTCGAAATCGAATTGAATTGACTATCGGAAAATTTGTAGCCTGCCACGCGATGATTTCGCCGTTGGGCTACGCAAAAATAAAGGCGACTCGGCTACTGTCACTCTCGCCAGAGATCGCTCAAAGGGTTTTGGGTGGTTTTTGTGTGACTATTGGGTCCACTAAGTTTCCTCCTAGGCGCGCGAAAGTAACCAGTTTGCTCGAAAATTTGCGAACCGGAAATTTTCAGGGTCGAACCCTTGGCGGGTGTCAAATAATTCTAGAAGAGGGTTATCTGATAATATTTCGGGAGTGGCAGCGGTGCTGTCGCGAAAAAATGCAGGCTGGCTTCATAATCAATTGGGACTCCCGGTTTAATTTTACTGCACCCGAGGTGAAAGGAATAACTGTTGGCCCCCTAGGGGACGCACAGGATCCAAATATCAACGAAATCATAAAGACTTTTTCCGAGATTCACCGTATTCCAAGAGGTGTTCTGATGGGACTACCGGCCCTTTTTAGAGGAAAAACACTTTTGGCGGTGCCAAATTTGGGCTATGGAAAGTCTAGTCGTTATGTTAGCCTAGCCTCTTTGGAAGTAAGTTTTCGACCTCAACGGCCTGTAACAAACGCTCGATTTGAGGTTGCTTAATGGATATTAAGCACCATCTACCAGGGTAGAGTGACTGTATTATCGCGCCACTGGTGCGCTGCGGTAAAGGATTTGAAATTGGGTAATTTGGGTAAAAATTTTGTCTTGTGGTTGATCATCGGATCTCTACTGATTGTACTGTTCAATATGTTCCAACAATCAGATGGAGCTGGTAGCCGGATCGGTATCCCCTTCTCTGATTTTGTTGCGGAAGTCAATAACGGCCAAGTACGTGAGGTATTGATAACGGGGAAGAATATAGAAGGTTTTTATACCGATGGGCGTGCTTTCAAAACCTATTCTCCCAATGATCCCAATCTTGTGCAGCGGCTCACAGACAAGGGAGTGGTGATAAAAGCTCAGCCGACTGATGACGGGTCGCCAAGCCTGATGCAGATCCTTATTTCGTGGTTTCCCATGTTGTTGCTTATTGCTGTTTGGATTTTTTTCATGCGGCAAATGCAGTCGGGAGGTGGAAAAGCCATGGGCTTTGGGAAGTCCAAGGCTAAACTGCTCACAGAAAAGTCGGGGAAGATAACATTCGAAGATGTGGCTGGCATCGATGAAGCAAAGACGGAACTTGAAGAAGTAGTAGAATTTTTGAGAGATCCTCAAAAATTCCAGAGACTAGGAGGCAAGATACCAAAAGGCGTCCTTCTGGTCGGTCCTCCGGGTACCGGCAAAACTCTCCTCGCCCGAGCTATTGCAGGCGAAGCGAATGTCCCGTTCTTTACGATCTCAGGCTCCGATTTCGTCGAGATGTTTGTGGGCGTGGGCGCGAGCCGGGTAAGAGATATGTTTGAGCAGGGCAAGAAAAATGCGCCTTGTTTGATTTTTATTGACGAAATCGATGCGGTGGGACGCCATCGAGGGGCGGGCCTGGGTGGAGGTAATGATGAGCGCGAACAGACGTTGAACCAGCTTTTGGTGGAAATGGACGGTTTTGAAGCCAATGAGGGAGTGATCCTCATTGCGGCGACAAATAGGCCTGATGTGTTAGACCCTGCGCTGTTGCGGCCGGGAAGATTCGACAGGCAAGTTGTCGTCCCAAACCCCGACATTCTTGGAAGAGAAAAGATCCTGAAGGTTCACATGCGTAATGTGCCGACTGCCCCCGACGTCGATCCGCGAGTGATAGCACGGGGTACTCCTGGTTTTTCTGGGGCTGACCTAGCTAATCTAGTGAATGAGGCAGCTCTTTTGGCAGCGCGGCGAAATAAGCGCCTGGTTACCATGGAAGAATTTGAGAATGCCAAAGACAAAGTCTTGATGGGGGCTGAGCGCCGGTCAATGGTTATGAGTGAGGATGAGAAAGAACTCACTGCATATCATGAGGCTGGGCATGCAGTAGTGGGCCTTCACGTTCCCAAGCATGATCCACTTCACAAGGTAACAATTATCCCCAGAGGGAAAGCTTTGGGGGTTACGATGAATCTGCCTGAAAGGGATCAGCTGTCGATGTCTAAAACACAGCTGACATCAAGAATAGCATCCATGTTTGGGGGACGTGTTGCTGAAGAGATTAAATTTGGAGCAGAGAACATAACTACAGGAGCCAGCAATGACATCATGCAGGCTACTGGTCTTGCCCGAAGAATGGTCACTGAATTTGGCTTCAGTGAGAAGTTGGGGCCGCTTAGATACAGCGAAAATCAGGAAGAAGTTTTTCTGGGCCACTCAGTCACTCAACAAAAGAACAATTCAGATGCGACGACGGAGATGATTGATCAGGAAGTTCGGCGGATAGTTGAAGAGGGAGAGGCGACGGCTAGGGATGTTCTGGCAAGGCATCGTGATGAGCTAGAGATCCTTGCAAAGGCTCTTCTTGAATATGAGACACTATCTGGTGAAGAAGTGAGTGCTTTGCTCAGAGGCGAGGACATCGTTAGGCACTCTGCAGATGAACCCCCGCCTGATGCCCGTGGCCGGTCTTCTGTGCCAAAAGCTGGGCAGCGGAGCCAAGGTCGGGGCGCCGGCGGGCCTGAGTTGGAGCCTGAACCCCAGAGCCCCTAAGGTCAGAGATCACAAAGTTAAAGATGGATGTCGTTGTAGCCGATCAGCTTCCGCGTGAGTATAAATGGTCAGATTTGGAACAAGGCCCGATCGGAATTCGTCCCATACCATTTATACAGGACACCGATTCAAGAGCAAGCTGCAGACTCGGTCATGCAGGTGTGGGGCTAAGTTTCGACAAGATTGAACTTTTCCTAGCCCAACCTGGGTCCCTATCTTTACATATGACCAATGTGTCCCAATCAAGGCGCTGGGCAAAGGCGATTGGGGCAGAAGAATTTTATAATCGTGCGCTGTCACGCGTGACCTCGGAACGGTTTACATTCGCGGGTTTACCACTAAATCGGCCAATAGTGATGGGTATAATTAACGCTACTCCAGATAGCTTCTACCCGGGCAGCAGGTTCCAGGTTGACGAGGCCATCGACGCGGCGTTCAAAATGATAGAGGAGGGTGCTGATATACTTGATATCGGTGGTGAGTCTTCTCGGCCCGGTAGCAAAGGAATTCCCTTGCAACAAGAAATAGATCGGGTTCTTCCAATTTTTGAAAAGTTACAGGGCTGCGGGATTCCGCTATCTATTGATACAAGGCGTGGCCAGGTGATGAGGGAGGCTGTTTCGGCTGGTGCCTCGATAGTGAACGATATCACAGCTCTTTCTGATGATGGTGCAACCGAGGTTGTAGCAGAAAATCCAAATGTTTGTGTAGTTCTAATGCATGCCAAAGGGATACCTGAGACCATGCAGAAAAATCCGCAATATGATCATGTCAGCTATGAGATCTTTAGACATCTCAGTCAGAGGGTCAATCACTGTAATTCGGTCGGCATCAGCACTAGTCGGATTGCCGTCGATCCAGGATTTGGTTTTGGTAAAACCATTCGCCATAACTATCAGATTCTGAGGGACCTAGCTTTATTACATACAACAGGGTGTCCGATTTTAGTGGGTCTTTCTCGGAAGTCCTTTTTGGGGTCTTTTTCAAAAGAATTGACATCGGAAGATCGCCTAAGTACCACCATCGCGGCATCGATTGCAGCTTATTCCGTCGGAGCGCAAATTCATCGAGTCCACGATGTAAAGGAGATTCGACAGGCTTTGCTATTCAAGCATAGGCTGAATAGGACTTAGTCTTTTAGACCCGACCCTATTTTTCGACCTATTGAGGATTATAAGGAATGAATTCTTCCGCGGGGTGTTACAATATGCCAAAAAAACTATTTGGAACGGACGGTATTCGAGGTACTGCAAATAGTTATCCCATGACACCCGATATGGCAATGAAAATTGGCATTGCAGCGGGTAAAGCAACAACGCGGGGTAAGCACCGGCATACTGTCATTATAGGCAAAGATACCAGGCTCTCAGGTTACATATTTGAACCGGCGCTAACTGCAGGTTTTATTAGCTTTGGGATGGATGTTATTCTAGTCGGTCCGTTGCCTACCCCTGCCGTGGCAATGCTCACAAGAAGCCTGAGAGCCGATCTTGGAGTGATGATCTCTGCCTCGCACAATCCTTATGAGGATAACGGGATCAAGTTATTTGGACCCGACGGATATAAGCTTCCGGATCGCATTGAGACGGAGATCGAGTCAATAATAAACAACGGCACCGACGATTTACTTGCGGACCCCAAAAAAATCGGTAGGGCGAAACGGTTGGAAGATGCGACTGGTCGTTATATTGAGTTTGCTAAGAGCACCTTTCCCAAGGGGCTGAGACTTGATGGATTAAAGATAGTTATCGATTGCGCTAATGGTGCCTCATACAGGACCGCTCCATTGGTGCTTTGGGAATTAGGAGCAGAGGTAATTCGGTTGGGTGATAATCCTAATGGTTTTAATATTAACCATGGATGCGGTAGTACGGATACAGCCTGGATGCAAAAGACCATTCTGGAGGTTGGAGCTGATATTGGGATTGCACTGGATGGAGATGCAGATCGGGTCATTATGGCTGATGAGAAGGGTAGGATTCTGGATGGTGATCAACTTATCGGTGCGATAGCCAATGCACTCAATTCTAACGGGAATTTAGAGGGTGGCGGAATAGTTACCACTATCATGTCCAACCTGGGTCTCGAGCGGTATATAAATGATCTGGGCCTTGAAATGTTAAGGACTGATGTCGGCGACCGACATGTCCTGGAAGCAATGCTCAAATCCGGAATGAATGTTGGAGGAGAACAGTCGGGACATATTATTCTAGGAGATCATAATACTACTGGAGATGGTCTAGTTGCTGCTTTGCAAGTTTTAGCTCTCCTAAAGGAGGAAGGGAGGCCGGCAAGCGAGGTTTGTTCAGTATTTGAACCGTTACCTCAAATACTCCACAATATCCCCTTTAAAGGTTTGAATCCCATGGGATCTGGCGACTTTGAGTCTCTAAGGTCCTACGGGGAGCAGCGCCTTGGACTCACAGGATTTCTCTCTATACGCCAGTCCGGGACAGAACCGGTTATTCGAATCATGGGGCAAGGGGAAGACAAAAATCTTTTGAAGTTGGTTGTTGATGAGGTTTGTAGCAAGGTCCGCAGGCAGGTGCGGCAGTGAGCGGCTGCGGTTTCATCATTATCAGGAAAGGGTTTGATTGGTAACCAAATGCTAGGTCGTGTTTTAATAATCGCCGGTTCGGACTCAGGCGGCGGCGCCGGTATTCAGGCGGATATCAAAGCGGTAAGTGCCCTCGATGGCTTTGCGGCAACTGCTCTTACGGCGGTGACGGCGCAGAATACACGCGGTGTTTTCGGTGTTCTACCTATTCCACCCGATTTTATTGAAAAGCAGATTGAAGTTGTCCTCTCAGATATTGGGGCAGACTGCATTAAGACCGGGATGCTGCATGATGCAGATGTAATTCATCAGGTCGTAAAGACAGTCACAGAGAATGCCCCAGGTATACCTCTAGTCGTTGACCCCGTTATGGTGGCAAAAGGGGGTTCTAGGTTATTACTAGAAGATGCTGTTACTGCCCTGATCAAAAATCTCATTCCTATTGCGACTTTGTTAACCCCAAACATCCCTGAAGCGGAGGCTCTAACGGGAATTGTGGCCTCCGATGAACAAGCTATCGAAGCTATGGGAGAGGATTTATTAAGCAAAGGCGCTCAGGCCGTTCTTGTAAAAGGCGGACATCTCAATGAAACGATCATAGTTGACTGGCTATTCTCTGAGAGCGGTATTAGGACCTTTAAAAATCGGCGAATTGATACTCCCCATACACATGGAACTGGCTGCACGCTTGCTTCGTCCATTGCCGCTGGCCTTGCCGGTGGTCTTGAACTTGAAGCAGCGATTGAAAAGCAGAAATATATTTGCATAAGGCCATTCTTGGGGCACCAGGGTTCGGTTCAGGGCATGGGCCCATTGATCATATGCATCCAGTTCGACGCTAGGGCCTAGTCCCGTGTTAACCCTCCAGGCTTTGGACTCGTGCGGAGGAGCAGCCTTCTTTCGTTCTCGTTAATCATACCGAGAAGCACTTTTCTGTAGCCTGCTACAGCATCTGCACCTGCGTCGCGATAAGCGCGAGCAATGCGATCTCTCTGGTTTTGTGTCAAAGTCCTCTCGAGTTCTTCGCCCTTTTTAGTTAAGGCAAGTAGCCTCTGTCTCCTGTCTCGGGTGCCAGCGCGTTGTGTAATGAATTCATCTTTTACTAGCTGCCGCAAAACTCTGGACAAACTTTGCTTGGTGATTTTTAGAATTGAGAGCAGGTCAGAGACGTTAATTCCAGGGTTACGGCCAACAAAATAAATAACCCTATGGTGCGCTCTCCCGAAATTGTACTGAGCTAATATTGCGTCAGGTTCTGATGTAAAATCACGATAAGCATAGAAGATCAATTCTATCCCTTGGCGCAATTCATCATCACGCAGGAATAAATGATTAGTGCCACCTTTTATGTCAGTCATATTGACATATATGCAGCGCAGTGATAGCCAACGCAACAAATTTTTTTTCGGTGGAGGACATCTTTGCCGAGGAGACAGGGGTGATGATAAATTTCGATGACCAGGATGGATTGATTTGGTATGACGGGGATTTAAAGCCCTGGAGAGATGCCAACCTTCATGTTTTGACGCATGGACTTGCACTATGGTAGCTGCGTATTTGAAGGAGAGAGGGTTTATAACGGGCGGATTTTTAAACTGCGAGAGCATTCTGACAGGCTCCTGAAATCCGCTGAAGCGCTCGGTTTCAAAATCCCGTGGTCTTTGGAAGAAATTGAGGCCGCCACCCGAGAAACCGTTGAGGCCCAAGGTTACACAGATGCCTATGTTCGGCCCGTTGCCTGGCGTGGTAGCGAGATGATGGGGGTATCAGCTCAGAGTTCAAAGATACATCTTGCTATCGCAGTTTGGGAGTGGCCCTCGTACTTCTCACCCGAAGCAAGGCAAAAGGGAATAAAACTCCAATGGTCCCCCTGGAGAAGGCCTTCCCCAGAATGTGCCCCGGTTCATGCCAAAGCAGCAGGCCTTTATATGATTTGCACATTGTCAAAGCACGAGGCTGAGAGCCAAGGATTTGATGATGCTTTAATGCTGGATTGGAGGGGTCAAATTGCAGAAACCACTGGAGCGAACATATTTCTTGTTATTAACGGTGTGCTTCATACGCCCACCCCGGATTGTTTCTTAGATGGTATTACCCGTCGATCTGTGATGGCTTTGGCGCGGTCCAGGGGGCACCAAATAATTGAGCGCCCCATAATGCCGGAGGACTTGGGCAAAGCGGATGAAATTTTCGTCACAGGGACAGCAGCAGAGGTCACACCTGTTGGTGTCATTGGTGAAATCAAATTTCCTGTTGGTCCGATCACTCTGTCGTTGCTTGAAGATTATGAGGCTTTGGTAAGGTCCCCTGATCCATGATTAAAACGGGAACATTCAGCCTTAGTCTCTGTGTCCCAGCGTTCTGATGCATTGATGTCGTCGGGTCTCTCTGCAACCCAATGGCTTCCCTCAGGAGTTTCCTCTTGCTTCCAGAAAGGAGCTCCTGTTTTCAATTTGTCTATCAGGAATTGACAACTTTTAAGGGCGGCTTCTCTATGAGCTGATGTCGTTACGACTAGGACTATTTGATCTCCCGGTTCCATCCGACCAACGCGATGGATAACCAGCACCTCATTCAGTGACCAACGTTCTCGCGCATCTTTTTCAATCTGCTCAAGGATTTTTTCTGTCATTCCTGGATAATGTTCCAAAGTGAGAGATGAAATGCGCTGATTATTCGTTCTTTCCCGAACCAACCCTATGAAACTTGCTACCCCTCCAATTCCCTTGTTGCCGATGGTTAGCGCTCTAATTTCTTGACTAGAATCGAAATCTTCCTCTTGAACTCGGATCATTCGGTTAACCTCCCGTCATAGGCGGAAATAGTGCGATTTCCTTGGCATCTTCTATCAGTGTTTCCATATCGGCCATTTCTTGATTTACCGCCACTCTAATTACAGTCAGATCCCGGAACGCCTGCTCATAGGTGTTGTCTAAACTAGATAAGTGATTAATTAGGTCTCGGACATTTTTTGCAGCATTGGGAACATCGATATCCTGAGTCCCAGTGCCTATCTTGGATCTTACCCAACCAAAATACAGAATGCGCATCAAGTCACCTCCGAAAATGGAATAAAATCCAAGATGGTCCCCGGGGCGATGTCAGTCAACTCCTCTGACAACTCTAAGAGTCCATCTGAATTCACCACAGAAGATAATATTCCTGCTCCTTCAGAGTTAAATTTCTGAGCTCCTAGTTCTCCTTTCTCATCAGTTATTAGAGACGCTCTTAACCATTCTCTCCTTCCGAGTTTTTTCCTGTATGAAAAAACTGCAGGCACTTTGAAAATGAGGGGTTCAATTTCTCTGCAGCCCGCCATTGTAAGCAGCGCTGGGCGAGCAAACCGCATAAACGTAACCATAACGGCGACTGGATTTCCAGGAAGCCCGATAAAAGGTTTCCTATTAATTTGTCCGAGAGCAAGTGGTCGGCCCGGACGAATGGCCAGCTTCCAGAAATGCAGGCTTCCAAGCTTTTCAACTGCTGCGCGAACGTGATCTTTTTCACCCACCGATACTCCAGCCGATGTAATGATAGCATCATATTCTTTGCTGGCATCAACCAGCATCTTTTGAATGACAAGCCGGTCGTCGGGGACGATACCTAGATCGAACGCGTCGCAACCAAGATCCGAAACAAGAGCCAGGATCGCATATCTATTTGAGTCGTAAATGCAACCTGCATCGAGCGGGTAGTCCAAATCGCGTATTTCATCCCCTGTGGAAAATGCCGCCACCCGCAGCTTCTTGAAAACAGTTAATTCAGATCGTGAAATTGATGCTGCAAGCCCAAGGTGTTGTGGTCGCAGCTTTTGACCGGTTCTAAGAATTATTTCTCCCGTTTTTATATCCTCTCCTGCAATGCGACGATTTATTCCCTGCCTTATTCCCTCTGGAAGAATGACCGTGTTGCCGTCAAGCTGACAATCTTCCTGCATAACTACCGTATCGTGTCCCTCTGGCAGTGGGGCTCCAGTAAAAATCTGCCATGCTTCAAGAGGGTAAGCGGCACGGTTCGCTGGGTGTCCAGCAGCGATTTTGGTGCTCGCTAATCTCATCTTAGTTTCGCCTGAATTATTCAGGTCGAAGAAATTAACGGAATAACCATCGACTGCAGAATTGTTGAATGGAGGAACAGCCCTCATTGCTCGCACATCCTCCGCCAAAATTCGGCCTCCGGCGTCTCTTAATGGGACCCTCTCCGTTTGAGTAAGAGTACAAAGTCTACTTTTGATGGTTTCTAGAGCTTGCTCAGTCGATACCAGTTTTTGGTCAATCGCAAAGCAATTATCTGTCAACTGGCCCATACTATTGCAACTTCTCGCAGATTTTTGTTATCGGGAGGGCATGCGATAACACCAGCGCAACAATCCTATCCAAGTCTTCGAGAGAAACAAACTCTGTTGTTAGGTTGGCAGGTACAGAATTACTTGCCACGGCTATTATGTTCCCATCACTCGGCCATAGTGGCTTTTTTCCGAGGGTTTCCCTGTATACCTCAAGTTTTGGGTATGGCTCATTTTTAAAACCCTCCACTAAAATGAGATCCGTTTTTGAGAGTTTCTTGATTAGATCGGTCAAAACCGGTTCTCCCTCTTCTCTCATTTCGTGCATGAGGGCCCAACGGTTTGATGATGAGACCAAAACTTCTTTGGCACCAGCCTTGCGGTGTTCAAATGAATCTTTTCCGGGCTGGTCGACATCAAACGAATGATGCGCATGCTTTATTGTGGAAACAGAGATACCTTCCTTCCGTAAGGCGGTTATGAGACGTTTGATAAGGGTGGTCTTTCCGCTTCCGCTCCACCCAGTGATGCCAAAGACTCTCATCCGGATTTATCGCTATTATCAATCCTGTCCATGTGGTGAAGACCAGATCTCAGGTAGTCGTATCCAGTAATGAGAGTAAGCCCCGCCGCCGCCCAGAGACAGAATTCACCAATCAGATTTGTATTTAGGAATACGGGACCGTGATCCCTTACTATTAAAAAACCAATAGCGAACATTTGCAACGCAGTCTTCCATTTTGCAAGTTTACTGACGGGAATGCTTACCTGAATACCAGCTAAAAATTCACGCAAACCTGATACAACAATTTCTCTACAAAGAATTACTAGGGCCGGGAGCAAAGTAATACCGGATATTTGGCCGAAACCCGCGAGTAGGAGTAAAGTGGCTGAAACAAGCAGCTTGTCGGCAACTGGATCAAGAAATCTACCAAAAGCAGATTGTTGACTCCAAGCGCGCGCCAAAAAACCATCAAGGAAATCCGTGAACGCTGCAAGCGCAAATAGGCCGCAGGCAACCCATTGGCCGAGTGCCGATTCGAGATAGAATAATGGGACCATGGCCGGGATTGCAATGATCCTTCCTAGGGTCATCATATTCGGCACATTTGCTAACATGATCTAAATTTCCACTTATTTCTATCGCCTTTGAGGCAGGTATAAAACACTCAGGGAGACAAGCCAAATTATCTGTCCGTATGGAAGAATAAATAAACTTGCTTTGCCACTGATGAACTAATTCCCTTTACACTCTCTAGGTCCCCCAGACCAGCGTCGGCTATAGCTTTAGAAGATCCAAAATGATTGAGAAGGGATCTCTTCCGCACGATTCCTATTCCGGGAATTTGATCGAGGGGTGACTTCGAAATTGATTTTTTCCGCCTGGCTCTATGGCTGCCAATTGCGAAACGATGGGCCTCGTCTCTAAACCTTTGGACAAGGTATAAGACCGGATCTTGGGGTTTAAGAATGAAAGAAGATTGTCCTTCAACATGAAAGCGCTCCCTGCCGGAATTCCGGTCAGATCCCTTTGAAATGCCGATTACGATTAAATCATCTATTGATAATTCTTTTAGTGTTCTCGTTACAGTACTTACTTGTCCCCTTCCACCGTCAATGAGCATTAGGTCAGGCCAAGTGCCGGATTTTCGTTCCGGATCTTCCCGAAGCGCTCGACCGAAACGTCTTCTTATGACTTCTTGCATCATTGCATAGTCATCTCCAGGCTTTGGCATTTTGTCCTTGATATTAAAAGTTCGATAGGAGTTTTTTAGGAAGCCCTGGGGTGAAGCCACAACCATTGCGCCTACCGGATGGGAACCGGAGATATGACTATTATCATAGATCTCGATCCGATTTGGAGGGCTGGGCAAATCAAAAGTTTGTGCCAGAGCGGAGAAAAGCTCCTCTTGGTTTTTGGTATCCGCCATTCGCCGAGCCAACTCTTCCCGGGCGTTAACAAGGGCCTGTTTTACTAGAGCTAAGCGGATCCCTCGAACTGGTTGCAGAACAATTACTTTTCTATTTGCTCGGGATCCAAGTGCCTTTTCTATTAGTGCTTTCTGAAGAGGCAGCGTGTTAACAAGCACCAGCGGCGGCGGGCTTTTGTTGGCGTAAAACTGTCCGATAAATGCAGCGATAATCTCAGGGTCTTCTAATCCCCCTGTTCGTGAGGGGAAGTATGTTCTGTTTCCGAAATTCTGACCATTACGAAAAAAAAATATCTGGACACAGGCTTTCCCCCCGGCAGTGACTAGCGCGATGATATCGGCGTCCCCCAGATTTGCGACATTGATATCTTGACGCGCCTGGATTTGGGTTAGAGCCTCAATTCGGTCTCTGAGCCCAGCGGCAGCCTCAAATTCTAGATTTTTGAGATGCTTCTTGCATACGCGAGGAAAGAAGTTGCTGTAAATCGCGGCTTTGCCCAGTTAAGAAGGCTCGAGCCTCCGAAACGATTCGGGCGTAATCATTTGTTGAGATCCGTCCCACGCATGGCCCTGAGCAACGTTTGATTTGATACTGTAAACATGGTCGGGTTCGCGAATTAAATACTGAATCTGTGCAGTCCCTGAGAGGGAACGCCCGTTGCAAGGCCACAAGGGTACGATTTACTGCTCCGGTTGAGGCAAAAGGCCCGAAATATTCTCCTTTTTCACTTTGACTCCCCCTGTGTTTTATGAGCCTCGGCCAGGAGTTGGCATCCGTTAAAAGGATGTATGGAAAGGATTTATCATCCCGAAGTAAAATATTGTAATGAGGCTTCAGTCGTTTAATGAGATTGCTCTCCAGAAGAAGGGCCTCAGCTTCTGTGTGAGTTTCAATGACCTCCAATCGAGCCGTTGCCGCTATCATCCTTTGGATGCGGATTGGATGTCTATTGAGTTGGGTGTAGGCTGTAACGCGGCGTCTGAGATTTCTCGCTTTTCCTACATAAAGGACTGCGCCTGATTGGTCTATCATTCGGTAAACCCCTGGACGGGAGTTTAATGTCGCACAAATCGTTTTGATTACCCGAGGCCCCTTAATGACTGAAGGACACGAATTCTCTTCTTCTGTAAATTTCGATTGACGCTCCAATTTCGGCATTTGAAGTTAGATTTCAAACCAGATTTCTAATAGGTACCTCATAGACCTCTCTTTTTCTTTTTATCCACAGGTGATGTGAGATCAAATGAAAAATACCTATCCATCATAGTGATCGCGGAAAAAAGTTTTAGATACGATTCGTCCTGCAAATTTCGACACCCACACTCTCAGCATCGGGAAAATACATCGAGTTTTTCGACCCTTACCGTGATTTCGGTTATTCGTTCATCAGAAAGGCAGGCATCCGCAATTTTTTCTGCCAAAGTCTCCACCAGGTTGATATGGTCCTGTGCCACAATTTTTCTTACTGCATGGGTGATTTCCTCGTAGCATACCACGTCAGCAATTTGATCTGTGATTAGAGGCCCATCTTCTAGAACAGACATATCCAGACTAACTCTGACCCTTTGGGGTTTCTCTTTCTCGTGAGCATGCACACCTATCGACATTTCAACGACAAGGCCGTGAACGAAAACATGCCGGATGCCGAACTTGGGAGAGCCAGGCCTGATAGGATGGAATTTTTCTGCTCTATTCATTTTTCTACAGTTTCTAAAGATTTTATTCCACCGGACATTTGGGGTCCTCGGGATACTCCCATCCTAAATGCTGTCCTCCATCGAGCGCTATCATCTGTCCGGTCATTGAAGTTGCAGATAGAATAAAACGAATAGCCTCTGCGATTTCGCTGGGGGGAGCTCCACGTTTTAGGGGGGTGCCCGCTTCTTGCTTAAGGAAATCCTCTTGGCTTTGCCTCGGCGAAGGTAAGGTGGGCCCAGGGCCAATGGCATTCACCCTTACTCTTGGTGCCATGGCAAGCGCCAGAGATTGCGTGAGTGACCACAAAACTGATTTGCTGGCCGCATATGAAATAAACCAAGGTGTTGGATTCCAAACTCTTTGATCGATGATATTCACGATATTACCAGTTTGATCCTCACCAAGCCCAGCCATTAGGGCCTGAGATAAAAAAAAGGGTGCCCGTGTATTTACTTTCATATGTTTGTCCCAAGAGTCGTAAGTGGCGGATTCCACGGTATCTAACTCGAATAAAGAGGCATTATTAATAAGGCAGGTAATAGGTCCAAGGGTTGCTGCGGCAGCGGGTAATAGGCCTGCTAAATCTGAGTCAGAATTTAGGTCGGCGCCAATGACAATTGATTGTATATTAAGTTTACACAGTTCGGATGCTAGCTTCTCCGCTTCTTCTTTGGAGTGCCGACAATGAATAGCAATATTCCATCCATCTTCTGCTAAAGCTTTTGCTATGCTCTCACCTATTCTTCGCGCACCGCCGGTGATTAAGACATTTTTGGGATTTGTTTTTTTCATTTTAATAGAAAGTTTTCGATAGATTCCATGTTCAATCTCATAATTGGGGTCAAGGGCATTGTGAACATCCTTTGTCTAGGTGTTTTGCGGCTTAATTTATTTCTTCTAGCCTTACTACAATTTCTTTTGGAAAACTTAACCCCTTTTCAATGACGAGTTTTGTATTGGTGCTTTTTACGACTTTTTTTGCGCACCGAATTTAATCTTGCTGCGAAACGTTTTGGCCCGGTCGGTTCAGCAGAGCTAATTCCTAATTCCAGTCCCTCTAGCCTTTTAATTTCATCTCTAAACCTAGCTGCCTCTTCAAATTCTAAATTTGCGGCAGCTTCCCGCATCCGTTTATTGAGATCCTCTATGTGCTTCGTAAGGTTGTGGCCAATAAGGTGTCCATCTTCATTATCTTCAATAGCCACTGTAAAATGGTCATTCTCATAGACTGACTCTAATACATCTCGAATTGTCTTTTTAACGGTTTCCGGAGTAATTCCGTGGGCTGAATTATAGGCCTCCTGTTTTTGCCGGCGTCGGCTGGTTTCTTCGATGGCAGATTTTAGGGACTTGGTCATGGTATCCGCATATAAAATAACGCGACCATCAATATTACGTGCGGCTCGCCCTATGGTCTGGATTAACGATGTGGTTGATCTTAGAAAGCCTTCCTTATCTGCATCAAGTATAGCCACTAAGCCGCATTCAGGAATATCTAAACCTTCCCGTAAAAGGTTGATGCCAATTAACACATCGAATGCTCCGAGTCGTAGATCCCGAATAATCTCTATTCTCTCTAACGTATCAATATCCGAGTGAAGGTATTGGACCCGGATTCCTGCTTCTTGCATGTATTCGGTTAGGTCTTCTGCCATTCTTTTCGTCAGAGTGGTTACCAGAACGCGTTCCGATCTTTTTGAACTTTCTTTGCATTCATATAATAAATCATCAACCTGTGTTTCCACGGGTCGGACAATACAAACCGGATCGACAAGGCCAGTCGGTCGTATGACTTGTTCCACGAATTCCCCGCCAGTACGTTCTAACTCCCAAGGCCCTGGTGTTGCCGAGACGAAAATTGACTGAGGTCGCATCGCGTCCCATTCCTCAAATTTAAGGGGACGATTGTCAATGCATGAGGGCAGCCTGAAGCCAAATTCCGATAAAGTCGTTTTTCGATTGTAATCTCCCCGATACATCCCTCCCAGCTGCGGGACTGTGACGTGGCTCTCATCTACGATAAGCAATGCATCATCAGGAAGATATTCGAAAAGCGTCGGAGGTGGGAACCCTGGGGCTCTCCCGCTTAAATAACGGGAATAATTTTCGATCCCTGCGCAATGACCTGCAGCCTCTAACATCTCCAAATCAAAAACCGTTCTCTGTTCTAGGCGTTGCGCCTCGAGAAGTTTATTTGCGGTTCTTAGCTCGTCTAGCCTGCATTTTAAGTCTAGTTTTATTTCTTTGATTGCCTGCTGAAGGGTAGGGCGCGGTGTCACATAGTGACTGTTGGCATAAATACGCACCGCCTTTAAATCGTATTTTTTTTCGCCTGTCAGCGGATCAAACTCGCATATCGCTTCTAATTCATCCCCGAAAAAAGATAATCGCCAGGCACGATCTTCGTAATGGGCTGGGAAGATTTCTACGAGATCACCCCTCACGCGAAATGCTCCCCGATGAAAATTTTGATCATTTCGGCGGTATTGGAGTTCGACGAACCTGTGCAGCAGGACATTTCTTTCAAGTCTTTGACCAAGCTCTAAGGGGATAGTCATTTCCGAGTAGGTCTCAACCGAGCCGATCCCGTAGATACACGAGACAGATCCCACAATGATCACATCTCTTCGTTCGAGCAGCGCTCTTGTGGCGGAATGTCGCATACGGTCGATCTGTTCATTTATGGAGGCATCTTTTTCTATGTAGGTATCTGTCCGCGGAACATAGGCCTCTGGCTGATAATAGTCGTAATAGGAAACGAAATATTCTACAGCGTTATTTGGAAAAAAAGTTTTCATTTCTCCAAACAATTGTGCGGCCAGTGTCTTGTTTGGGGCGAGAATAAGTGCAGGCCGGCCGAGCTCTGCAATCGTATTAGCCATGGTAAATGTTTTTCCGGAGCCGGTGACCCCGAGCAATACCTGCTCTTTATTGCCGGCCTGGATACTCTGAATAATTTGTTTTATCGCTTCGGGTTGGTCTCCGGCAGGTCGGTAATCAGACGAAAGAACAAAGCCATTGCTTCCGACAATTTCTGATTGATGATTCAATACACGATCCATAGCGAATATATAGATCTCTATTGGTCATCAGGCAAAATTCAAGATGCTGGACTAAAATTTAGTTACCACAGAACCCCAAACCTATTTTAACCAGAAGGGAACATCAGAGATTTAACAATGACTGGGATTGCAGCCGAGTTTGGTAAAGGACTTCCAAAATCAATAAAGTCGAACTCTTTAAGTTCGATCCCGTCAATGGAGATAATCGGGTGTTCAAAATTTAACTCATCCCTTGCATGCCGCCCGAAGACACGACCAAGGTCTCCTGAGCAAACTAAAATAAGCGGCTGGTTCCCCGAAAAAGGCGAGGACATAACTTTAAGAACGCTCTTCAGAAAATCATCAATCCTATCAAAGGCCGCAGGTCCTTCCCAATCGAAACAAAGCGCAACCGGTCCCACTGAATTATCTAATTCAAAAAAAGTCAGCCGTTCCTTTATTTGTTGGGCAATCGATGTGCTATCAATTTTTCTTTTTCCAAGGTCTAAAATTGGTTTGATGACCGGAATATTTCTTAGCGGCAGTACCGTTTCTGGGTTGATATAAACCGTTGATCCAGAGATTTGGGCGGAATATTGCGAAGCGCCTATCACAGTGGCTCTAATGCTCTCAATAGGTTCCATGATCCTAAGGTCAGTATTCTCCACTTTCTGCCTTATTGCTTCGGCAAGATATGGTCCGAGATCCTGATAAGTCGCGTTAGAATAACAGTAGATGAACTCGGAAACGCCCCCTGAAAAAGTAACGGCGTCGATATGATAATGGCACTTTAACGGGTCTATACGGTGGAGGAGCCGGGCCCGCTCTGAAAGAGGCTGTAGGCAGATTATCTCCAAAAGTATCTCCGCCAGACATTCTGAGAAATTTTTCAGTTCTTCAGCGAGTACCTGTTCTCCTATCAACGGATAAAACCCATGCTCACCCGCGATCTCGCGGGCATTATCTTCTGTGCTAGTAATGCGGAAGTTAGTATCCCAAGTTAGGAGTCGTGAGCCGACATTTATAGTCGTAAGATCAACAATTTCTCCATCCATGCAAATCGCGATCTTTGTGGTCCCACCGCCGATGTCAATGTTCATTACTGTTGCGCCAGTGATCCTCGAGTTGACCAGAGCGCCTGAGCCATATGCAGCTAGAGTGGCTTCAAGTCGATCCCCTGCGGACACGGAAATGAATTTCCCAGTGTTTGCAGAAAAAATATCCGCCACTTTTCGGGAATTCGTTTTTAGTAGGGCGAGCCCCGTCAGAATTATTGCCCCTGTCTCAATATCCTCCCGAGAAACCCCGGAGGATCGGATTTGGTCATCAATAAAACCCTTTAGAGCATTCGTGTCGATCGTATTGCCTGCAGAATAGGGTGTAAGGAGAATGTCTGATTCATAAAATACATTAACGTCTGCGACCAGGAAGCGGTTATTCTTTTGCTCCATTTGGATCTCTGAAATAACCAAGTGGCTGGTTGAAGACCCTATATCAATGCCTAAGCTTTTGAAGCTTGTTTTTTGTTCTATGGACAGATTGCGCTTGGGATTGGCATAAAAAACTCTGCTCTCAGATTGAGGCTCTTGGGTCATTTATCCACCGCTAGAAAAATTCCAGGTCGTGCCTTTCTCGTAAAAACGGTCATCCATTAAAAACGGGCCATCATTTTTTGAACAAGCGGCTTCAAATTCTATTCGGATCGAGGGGTCCTCCATCCAGTAAGGAATGGCTGTACCGCCAGGCTTATTGATCTCAAGCACACCCTCGTCCGCTACCATTTCCCCGGGCACTCCGGCTTTTTGAACTCGATGGTTGTTGGGTCCACACCATGCAAGTAGCCTCAGCGGATCGGTTCCCGAGTTAAAATGTTGATGAAACCAACGCGTTCCAGGCATCGGACATGCGGAGATCATGCTGATAAACTGGTAGTCCAGGCGCATGACATCTTCAGCAGATCCACTTTGCCAAGGGGTTGGTCCAATATCTTCGGGCCACAGGTTACAATAGCCTATTCCGCCAATCGAAATGAACACCGTAGCCTCGCCAGGATAATAACCTCTCGAATACCGACCGGCTGGATATTCCCCTAAATACTGATAGAAGACGTTTCCGGCCATTTTGGGCTCCATACGCCGGTAACCAGGGGTCCGTCGGTTATCAAGGTAAAGTTCGGTTTGGAAGACATCCGGGATTACATTGGTTTTACGCATGGCAAGGCCCCTTGCGTCATCCTCTTCCAGGCCTTCACGAGAGCGAAAATCATGTTCATCGGGGTTGAAACGAGTTCTGAAATTGATCTCGCTTTCGAAAATCGCATCTTCATCATTAAGAAGATTAAACATATTGGGTGCGGATGTTCCGACGAGAAGTAAAGAGGGTTGAGACGACGAATTGACTATTCGATGAATGCAATTCATCGGAACAGAAAACAAGGCGCCTTTCTCCCATTCAAAGATTTCCGGTTTTCTGGCGCCGACCTGCCAGATTTCGGTAGTCCCTCGACCCTCTACAGCGAGGAAGACCTCCTCGTAAAGATGCCGTTCGGTATTTAGTGCCCCGGCCCCAGGAATTTCGATTAGATATGATCCCCACCGGCCCTCTGTGCCGAAAAGTTGGATGAAAGCGCCGCGTCCTCCCATGCGTGGCCAGTTCGCGAGACCAACTTCTTGTATGGAGGGGATTGATACATCTCTGATAATTGGAATTTCCTGTTCCTTCATAAATTTATCGTAAGGAGTGGCTCGTCGCTGCCAGGCCGCTGATCCAGCATAAGCGTCTCCTAATGGCTCGTGCCAATGAGGATCACCTGAAATATCATGTGGCATATTTATATTCCCCCAGGCGGGAAAATGGCTAAAGCGGACTATGTCGTCAAGATTGTAAGATTGACTTGGGTTCTATCTAATCATTCAGGATGGCACGTCCGAAAGCGGAACATCTTGCCAACAGCGCGGTTTGAGGTTGATAATAGGACCTAATTGAGGGGGAGGTTGACGATGGCGACACAACTTAAGTTTCCTAATCGCATTGAGGTGGTTCCGCTGCACGACGCGATAGGGGCCGAGGTTCTCGGCGTTGATTTAGCAGAACCCCTTGATGAGGCGACCCAACAATGTCTCAGGGACCTCATTGGTCAATATTCGATTCTGCTTCTGCGAGGTCAAAATATCACGGAGGAACAGCAGTTTTCTTATGCCCGCACCTTCGGGCCGATTGCGGAACGAATGCAGCCGGCCAGTGCTAAGCAAGCGGCTGAGCAGGAAGCCAAACGGTCCAAGCACTTCGATCCGAATAATAAGATGCAGATAATAAGTAACAAGCGTGATGAGGATGGAAAACTAATTGGGGCTTTGGGTGATGGGGAGATGTGGTTCCACACCGATAAATGCTATTTAAGACGGCCATATCATATTTCTTTTCTATATCCAACAGCCCTGCCGACAACTGGCGGTCATACAATGTTTGCGAGTTTGTACCGGGCTTTCGATCTTCTTCCTGATGATCTGAAATCAGCTTTGGAAGGCCGCAAGGTCCTTCAGGTCTATGATTATGGCAAGGAGGGCAGACCCGATTTAAGCTCCAAATCTTTGGATGATGTGTTGCATTATTGGCAACCTCTGTTTTTGAAAAATCCGTTTTCAGGTAAAACTGCAGTTTACGTCAGTCGTTTGATGTCCGCGAGAATAGAGGGGATGGATGATGAAGAGAGCCGATCTGTTTTAGATACAATTTGTGATATCATTGAAGACAGCTCGAACATTTATGAGCACACTTGGTCTATAGGAGACATTATCGGTTGGGATAATTACTCGACTCTCCATGCGCGCACTGATTGGCCGAGAGAACAAGAACGCACCTTTCGGCGTTGTCTCACGCAAGGTGACGCCCTTTATTAATTAGATAATCTATTCCTTTGTTCCCCTGCGACTGTGAGCTCGCTGAGCTAGAGAGGGGGTAATTCGGTACGTGCTTTCTAAATATTCAGCTTTATTCAGAGCTAGACAGCATTGGGTCCGGTACAATCTCCACTATGATATTTAAGTCGCCTGGCGGACCACCCCCGAAGCCCTCTACACCAAAACCTTTCATTCTTATCTTTTCCCCGTTTATTGTTCTTTTGGGAACATCGACGGCTACCGTCAATCCGGTCATTGTAGTTACAAGTTTACATACCCCTGAACGAACTTCGGTTTCTGTTACTTTCAATTTTGCCGCAACATCCTGACCTCTCACCACCATTGATGTTGCTGCAGCCCCCTTGACGCGACCGAGCCGCGTTCCCGCGATGTCGCCGAATAAGTCTGAAAGCCTCTCGCCCGAGACCGTGTCGATTTCAAAGCTAAACCAGCTTCCCCCTTTGTCCCAATCCTTTTGCGAATTTGTATTTGAGCGGTCTCGATTACTGTTTTTATCGTATTCAATACGCGTCTTTTTATTAGCTAATAAGTTATAGGCAGCAGTGATTTGCTTGAACTTCTCTGCGGCCATCTCATTGCCTTTGTTGAGATCCGGGTGCAGTTGTTTCGCGAGCTCCCGATACGCCTTCTTGATCGCAACCGTATCGGCTCCCGTACTTAAGCCCAATAATTCATATGCATTCATAATTTTCAGGTTATAAACAAAGTCGTTGACGTCAAGATTTAAGAACTTCCATTTTCTCCGCTTGCCCTATTTCGACTTCCCGTTCCCCATCCAAGGGCTCAAACGAGAGGTCTTGGTATTTTGTTATTCATCCAAAATTTGCAAATTGCAGAAAATGAGATCCGAACGCCTTGCTTGTGGTGTCGTGGGAGCTTACGTTGCATCCAATTTTAAGAGCAAACCTTGGTTTTAATATGACTATTCTTTCTTCTCGTTTGTCTAGAATTAAGCCTTCCGCGACCAATGCTTTGACGGGGCTTGTAGCGGAACTTACCTCGCAAGGCCGTGATATAATCGGTCTAGGAGCAGGGGAACCTGATTTCGACACCCCAGATAATATCAAGGAGGCGGCCATTGCTGCTATCCGCCGCGGGGAAACCAAATACACGCCGGTTCCGGGAACGATTGCTCTTCGTAAAGCCATTGCAGCGAAGCTTGATCGAGAAAATGGCCTCAGCTACCAGCCGGCAGATCAAATTACTGTTGCTACCGGGGGCAAGCAGATTATTTTTAACGCTATGATGGCGACTTTAGATCCGCGTGACGAAGTTATTATTCCAGCCCCTTTTTGGGTTTCCTATCCCGATATGGTCGCCCTCGCAGAGGGCACACCAGTTTTCTTGGATTGCCCAGAAAGTGATGGATTTAAAATGAGCCCTGCTGCATTGGACTCAAAGATAACAGCGAATACTAAGTGGCTAATCTTGAACTCGCCGAGCAACCCTACAGGGGCAGCTTATTCTAGAGATGAGATCAGGGCACTTGCAGACGTTTTGTTGGAGCATCCCAATGTCTGGATCCTGACTGACGACATTTATGAACATGTTATCTATGATGATTTTCAATTTTCTACTATTGCGCAGGTTGAACCCAAGCTCTACGAGAGAACGCTTTTATTGAATGGAATGTCGAAGGTGTATTCCATGACAGGATGGAGGCTGGGGTACGCCGCTGGCCCTCGTGATCTAATAAAGGCCATGAATGTTATTCAGTCGCAAAGTACAACTCACGCGACTTCTATTTCTCAGGCTGCTGGGGTCGAGGCATTAAATGGACCACAGGAGTTTATAGAGCCGCACAATCGGCTCTTCCGAGAACGCCGTGATTTAGTGGTAAGAATGTTAAATCAAGCGGAAGGGATTAATTGCCTGACCCCTGAGGGCGCTTTTTACGTTTATCCAAGTTGCTCTGGAGTTATTGGAAAAAGAACCCCCGAGGGAAAGATCATCGAAAATGATACGGATTTTGTTACATACCTTCTCGAGGCGGAGGGTGTGGCAGTTGTACAAGGAGCTGCATTCGGTTTGTCGCCGCATTTTAGAATATCATACGCGACCGATACAGAATTGTTGAGAAAGGCCTGCAGTCGCATCCAGAAAGTTTGTGCCTCTCTGAGCTAGAAACTTAGCCACTATGTCAGCTGATTCTTCTTGCCTTCAGACGCTTGGGCTGGAACCATAACCTTCAGAAAGAAAACACGTTCGCGCTGAGAACTGATTTTACGTTGTGAGTTCCAGGCATGAGAATGAAAAAGATTTTCAAAGGGGGGGAGTATGTCAAGAGGATTGGCCACAGGTACGCGATGTGCGGCCTTAGTGGGGCCGTATCTTAGCGGCAAAACTACGCTATTAGAGGCACTGTTATTCGCCACTGGCGCGATCAAGCGCAAGGGCACAGTAAAAGATGGGAATTCCATCGGGGATTCCGCGCCAGAAGCACGTGCGCGTCAAATGAGTACGGAGCCTACATTTGCCCAAACCGAATTCTTGGGAGATGAATGGACTCTTATTGATTGTCCCGGATCGATAGAATTATTCCAGGATACGGTAAATACTATGGCCGTGGCTGACGTCGCGATAGTTGTTTGTGAGCCCGATCCGCAAAAGGCCATCGCAATGAGGCCGATCATTCAGTATCTCCAAAAAGAACGCATCCCGCACATGATCTTCATAAATAAAATGGATCAAGCTACTGAACCTGTTCAAACTATTTTAGAGGCAATTCAGCAGAACTCGGAGTGGCCCTTGGTTTTGCGGGAGTTGCCCATAGTCGCAGGCGAAAAAATAACGGGCTACGTCGATCTAGTCAGTGAAAGAGCTTTTCAGTACCGGGCTGGACAAGCTTCAATGATGATCTCTATACCGGGTCAAATTGAAGATGAAAAAGCTTTGGCTCGACAGGAAATGCTGGAAGCACTGGCTGATTGTGACGATTCCTTACTGGAGCAGCTTTTGGAAGATGTTGTGCCTCCCACGGAGGAAATCTATGCGCAAGTTACCCGGGATATGCAGAATGGGTTGATCGTCCCAGTGTTTTTGGGGGTAGCGGATCAGGATCATGGTGTTCGTCGTCTATTAAAAGCACTTCGTCATGAAGTGCCCGGGCCCGGAGTGACAGCCGAGCGTTTCGGAATTAAAGATCAAAAACCGCCGAAAGCATTGGTTTTTAAAACATTACATGCTGCGCAATTAGGAAAATTATCCATTGCCCGAATTTTCTCCGGCGAGATCGACGAGGGGATAGAACTCCAGGGTAAGCGCGTGGGAGCGATGTTAAAGTTGATGGGGAATCAACAAGTTAAGGTTACCCGAGCAAACTTAGGAGAAGTTGTTGCATTTGGTCGGTTAAGCGATATTTCAACAGGGTATTGGCTCGGTCCTGAGAACGAAGCGGAAGATTTAATCCTCGGCTTGCCCGAGGCGCTGTCCAGCGTTTTCGGATTGGCGCTTGAAACTAACGACCGTTCTGATGAGGTAAAGTTGACGAGCGCTCTACAGCGATTGTGTGATGAAGACCCTTCCTTAACTTGGAGACAGGACAGCGATGTCAATCAATTGGTGCTAGAGGGTCAAGGGGATATTCATCTGCAACTTGCAATTGATCGTTTGGAGAATCGCTACAAAATCAGCGTCCGCACTTCATCAATTCAGGTTCCCTACAAGGAAACAATTAAAAAACAGATTTCCCAACATGCACGCTACAAAAGACAAACGGGAGGGCATGGAATGTTTGGAGATGTACATGTTGATATAAAACCGCTTGAGCGCGGCAAAGGATTCGAATTCCATGAAACCATTGTTGGGGGGGCTGTGCCGAAGCAATACATCCCGGCTGTTGAGGCCGGTGTCCGAGACTATCTGCAAAAGGGTGCTCTTGGATTTCCAGTTGTTGATATATCAGTCACCTTAACTGATGGTCAGTACCACGCTGTGGACAGCAATGAGATGTCTTTCAAGTTGGCGGCGCGCGAGGCAATGAAGGAGGGGTTGCCAAAATGCAGCCCAATTCTATTGGAACCAATTTGCAGAGTGGAAATAGATGTCCCGGCAGACTTCAGTGCCAATGTGCATGGACTAGTAAGTACAAGACGTGGCCATATTATGGGGTTCGAAGCCAGAGCTGGACAGAAGGGTTGGGAGACTGTTTCCGGGTTCATTCCACAATCCGAGATAAAAGATTTGATTGTGGAGCTTAGGTCTTTGTCGCATGGATTGGGGACATTCCGGTCCAAATTTGATCACTTTCAAGAATGCACGGGAAGTTTGGCTGATCGAGTTATAGGGACTTCAGGACAAAATGTAGTCGAATAATGACTCAATTAGAATCGATTGCTAGGAATGCTTTGTCGGAGTTTTGGAGCACGGGGCGAATGCCCTGCTGCCGGCAGCAATCTATTGGTGCGTCATTCGGAATGGGTTTCGCGTGCGATACAGTTGCGCGAGGACGGCCGGACACCTAAAGCTTATATGGGATCGTGGATCAATGCGGGCACAATGCAGCACCATTGAGGTGTATCGTTTGGCCGCTAAGATATGTGGCTCCTGGTCCAACTAGGAAGCGGATAAGATTTGCCATATCCTGTGGCGTGCCCATTCGACCCATCGGGATATCTGGTTCCTCAGAGAACCCATGAGTCGGTGCATTGGCACTTCTGAGAGTATCGAAGCGGCCAACAACTGCCGTATTTGCCCGTATATTTTTTTGTCCAAATTCTATAGCCAGTCCTCTGGTCAGGCCCATCAGGGCGTCTTTTGCGGCCATCACATGCGATCTCCCAGGATTGCCCCTATAGGAAGACATGCCGGCGAGGGAGACGATGGCCCCACCACCACGTTCCACCATCGACGGAATACATAATCTTGATAAATTAAATGAACCCCTTACGCATGTCTCTGAAATCCTATCCCACTCTGTTTGATTGAGGTCCAGAAGCGGTATGTTAGATCGCACCGCCGCATTATTTACGAGTATATCTACTCCTCCAAAGCTATCCAATGCCTTGTTTACAATTGCGTTCGCGATCTCTTCGTCCCCAATATTGCCCATCGCTATAGCAGCCTTACCACCAGCCGCCTCGATCTCCGCTTTAACTTGTTCGCAAAGATCCATAGAAGATCTAGAGTTAATGATGACCGACGCACCGCCTCTTGCGAGTTCGATGGCAGTTGCACGACCAATATTTCGTGCGCTGCCCGTCACGATCGCTACTTTTCCGTTAAGTTCGTTCACAAGATCTACCACCCTGCTCTCCTCCTTGAATTTTGCTTTTAGGTAACAGATTTTTCAAAGCCTAAAAACCTTGACGGTGGGTCTCGGGATCTTTACAACCCGTCCGTCGGGGACACGTGGATCCTGAAGGTAAAGTCTTGGAGTAATCAAATGTCACGAAGGTGCGGAATCAGTGGTAAAGGCGTACTAGCGGGCAACAATGTTAGTCATGCCCAGAATAAGACACGTCGTCGGTTTCTTCCAAATCTGCAGACGACTACCATCTTATCTGACGCTCTTGGTGGGCCTGTAAAACTCAAGTTGTCCACGCAGACTATTCGTACAATTGAGAAAAATGGGGGCCTCGACTCTTATTTGTTATCCGCGTCAGATAAAGATCTGACCGAAGAGGCAGTAAAGCTCAAAAGGCGCATTCGAAAAGCATCTTCAATAGAAGCCTAATTGAATTCCCTGGACTCGTTGGTTAATGGCATGCCTGGGCATGCCATTAAAACTGAATAGGCATGGTTTATTACCTTGAGCCGCTCTTCTGCATGCTTGTCCCCTCCGTGTGAGTCCGGATGGTATTTTTTCACTAGTTGTTTGTATTTAGCTTTGACAGCTTCTCGTGTGATCGGGCCTTGAAGATTTAATTCATCGGCAGCGCGTTCTTCAACTGAATTCGGTCTTGGTTTCCAGTGCGGCCTAAAGGAATTCGCTATGTGATAATTACTTGATTCCCAATTTTCTGGCGCAAAGGAGCCCAGGTGTATATTCTGTAAATCTGCCCTTCGTCCGCCTGAAAATGGCCATGTAGGCCTCTGCCACGTTGTGTCCAGCCTGATGTGGTATTCAATTTCCGCCTCATTCATGCCCTCATAATAATTCCACGATCGGTTGTATTCTCGCACGTGGTCCAAGCAGAACCAGAAATAATCACTTAATCGGCTCCTTTCTCTCGGAGCGGGATAATCTCCAGGTCTATTGCAGGTCGGTATGTCACAACCTTTCCTATTCCGATCGGGTCCCGACGATTTTACGATATCGGCCGCGCATAATCTTGGGTGCTTTTTCGATTTCATGTCCCAATTAGAGTACTACACCTGATTAGGTAAACGAAAGGGTCTAGTTGCCTGTGTAGAGGTCCGGCCAACGGGACTTTACAATTTCTCCTGAACTAGAAAGAGCATGACAAGTGTTAATTTGGTATGGGGAATAGTCTTGACGTTTTTCTTTGGCAACATCGTCCTTACCGGCTTCACGCCGGACTGTCTTAAATCCTATTGTCCCGACGGGTCTCAGTAGGTCTACTAGGTGTACGCATCCGTTCACACCTCCTAGCAAATCTCTAAGTTTCCTGTTCCAACCCGGTCCGATTTTTTCTCCTTTCAAAAGATGAAATGAGGGTAGAACCCCAGGGCAGACAGAGTAGGGATGAGCATCCATATCGGCAATAATATCCACAATCTCTAGCTCGGCGTTGAGCGTAATCCTTATCCTCATATCGTGAATAGGTGAGCCGGCCTGTATTGTGCCTCGGTAAAAATTCGAGATATCGTAGTCGGCCACATCGATGAGATGGCCTTCAATATCCCAATTGCCGTCCGTCCTCCTGAAAGCGGCGACACTTATTTCACGGGTTTGAATGGGTTCTCGTTCAGACGGTTCGGGTAAAGGCATATTCTTCCTCCAATACTAACAGGAGCGGGGAGCGTTGTTTATTTCAAGTGTCAGAGGTTTTCTTTAATTTTGACCTTAGAGATTTTGGGGGTGTTACCCGAATCATTGCGAGACGATTTCGTCTCCGACTCATGATCTCAAATCGGAAACCCTCTTTGTTAAAAATTTGCCCCTCTTCCGGTATCACTTTTCCAATTTCAATTACCAACCCTGCCAGGGTAGCCGCAGTATGATCCGGCAAACGCCAATCGAAACGGCGGTTTAGATCGCGAATAGTGACGCGACCATCGATCATATAAGATCCGTCTGTCTGCGGCCTCACCCCAACAGGGACGACATCGTGTTCGTCCGCAATATCCCCGACAATTTCCTCTAGAATATCTTCCAGGGTTACAACTCCCATAAGAGATCCATACTCATCCACGACCAAAGCAAAATGCTCCCGACGTCTTCGAAAGGCCTGAAGTTGATCCAATAAGGATGTTGACTCAGGTATGAACCAGGGCGGTGTAGATACCGCGTCTATATTAATCCTATCGGGGTTATCCAAATTGCCGCTGACTTGACGCAATAACTCTTTGGCGTGTAATACGCCCACAATGTTATCCATCTCGGATCGCCATATTGGAATCCGGGTATATGGAGCGTCTACTACCTGTTTAACTATATCAGTCGGCCGCAGATCTCCATCCACCATAACAATATCTTGACGATGATGCATTACCTCTGAGACATCTACGTCAGATAAATCCAGAATACTCCGCAGCATCACTCTTTCATGTTGGATATCTGAGTGATCGCCCTGATGAAGCTCGATGGCCCCCCGAAGGGCTTCTACGGCTTCGGCCTCATTTGAGAGGTCGGCGAAATGGATCCCAAGGAGCCTCATAACTCTTTTGATCAGCCAATTTATGGCAAGCGTTATAGGGGATAAAAAAATAACTAAAAAACGAAATACAGGAGCGATTATGAGGGCGACCCGATCAGCGTGATAAAAAGCGTAGGTTTTGGGTGCGATCTCGCCAAAGATTAAGACTAGCAAAGTCATGGCCCCTGTTGCATAAACAACGCCATTCTTGCCGAAGAGAGAAATTAAAAGACTCGTTGCGAGAGCTGAGGCTAAAATATTAACCAAGTTGTTCCCCAATAGGATTGCTCCAATCATTCTCTCTTTGTCTTTGATTAAAGCGTTCACGATTATGGCTCGGTCATTTCCTTCGCGTGCCAGTAGATGCATGCGTGGTTTTGAAACTGCCGTAAGTGCGGTCTCTGAACCTGAAAAAATTCCTGATAATATGAGGAGAAAAAAAATTCCGCCAATTGTTGCGAGAAGTTCTGTGTCCATGAGTTAATTATTCAAGGCTTTGTCAAAAATAGATTTTACGTCAGGCAGTTTAACGTCCTGACAGACAAAAGCTCTACCAATACCCTTTAGAAGAATAAAATTTATAATCCCATTTTTCGTTTTTTTATCTTGGGTCATACGTTGAATAAGCCTTTCACTGTTCCATTTGATGCCCTTAAGAAGATCTATTCCGACTGGTAACCCCACTTCAGAAAGGTGTCGCCGCAAACGAACGGCATCCGCATTGGGGCACAGGCCCATTTTAACAGACAGGTCCAACGCCATCACCATCCCGATAGACACAGCCTCTCCGTGCAGAAGATCACTGCTGAAACCAGTCTCTATCTCTAGCGCGTGGCCAAAGGTATGTCCCAAATTCAATAGCGCCCTGTCCCCTTCTTCCAATTCATCTCTCGCGATAATTTCCGCCTTTGTCCTACAGCTGACGGTAATGGCTTCGGTTGCCAAATCAATATCCTCAGTTACGACATCCTTGCCGTATCGTTCCAGCCATTTAAAAAATTTCGGATTACCAATTAAGCCGTATTTCACTATCTCTGAGTATCCTGACAAAAACTCACGTTTGGGCAACGTGCGAAGAGTCCGAGTGTCTGCAACAACAAGTCTGGGTTGATGGAAACTGCCTATTAAATTCTTACCATGGCGAGTATTGATCCCTGTTTTTCCGCCTATCGAGCTATCTACCTGTGACATCAGGGTTGTTGGTAATTGAATGTAATCGAGCCCACGCAAAAGAGTGCTAGCAGCAAATCCTGTAAGATCACCGATTACGCCCCCACCTAGGGCCAGGAGGCATGTTGAGCGTTCCGGTCTTAGGGCTAGGATCCTATCCGTAAGCCTCATGAAATCACGAAATGATTTGGTTTGTTCTCCGGCCGTAAGTACGATCTCGTCTATCTGATATTCACCTGATTTGAGGGCGTTTCGTAATGTAGACAGATGACTATTTGCTACATTCTCATCGGTTATGACTATTAGTCTTTTGCTTCTGACGAATGGGGAAATCAATGATCCTGCGTTGGAAAGCAGATTATCCCCGACATATATTTCGTAAGTTCGTTCCCCCAATTCAACCGGGATGATATTTTTTGGTTTAGGACTGGCCATAATGGGATGGTTTCGACTCTAAGTCCGCGAGAGCTTTTAAAATTTTATTGACCGTAATAGCCGGACTTTCATTGCCACTTTCTACAGTCAAGTCGGCTTTTTGATAGATAGGCGAGCGTTGGTCTATCAGTTTCTTGAGAGTAGCTCGGTGATTTTTTCCATTTAATAATGGTCGATGTCCCCGGCGGGCTGTTCGAGCTGCAAGTATGTCTAGATCGGCTCGCAACCAGATGGAAACCCCGCATTTCTTTATTGCTTTCCGGGTTTCTATATCCATGAAGGCACCTCCTCCGGTTGCTAAGACTTGCACTGGTTCTTGAAGAATTCTTTTGATAACTCTTCTCTCGCCTTCACGAAATTCTTTTTCCCCAAAAAGTTCAAAGATTTCAGAGATCGAGCATCCTGCAGCCTTCTCAATTTCGGCGTCTGCATCCACGAATACAAGTTTAAGATGATCTGCTAGCAAATTTCCTATGCAGGTTTTTCCTGCTCCCATTAGTCCTACCAGGACGATAGTCTTTTTTGGGCAGTAAGGTTGCAATTCAGTCATGAAATTTATTCTTTTACGGCGGGTGTTCAGATCCCAGAATTAAAAAAAGTATCTGTCTTACAATCATATCATTAGTTGAACTTGATAGAAGTTTATCAGGTCTTTAAGTTAAATATACAGAGCCAAACTACTTTTAGGTTCTTGATCTTTTTTAAAACGGGGCCTCTCCAGCTTGTTTATGTGATCGGTCTTCAAGTCATGGGAGAGAGGGTGAAAGAGTTATGCGGCGCTTCACAATCGTTGGGATAGCCCTTTTAATTGCGGGGTTGGTGGGCTGTGCTTTGTTTTTGGCAGCAACGGACATACCGGCTCCGTCTTCAACCGTGGAAAGAATGATTTCGGATGATCGTTTCCCTCGTTAGAAGGTTAAGTCGAGTTGGTACTTTTCTGGTGCTTTCAACGCTAGGCTTGGTTTTATTTAATCCTCTGTCAGCCCAAGACTCGAGGAAGGCCCGGGGTCCGATACCTTTGGCGGAGGGATTGAAAGCCCCGGTGGAGGTTGGATTGCCTGCAAACGGCCTACTTCCGCAACCTCCAAAAATAGCCGAGAAGAAATCTAAAAATGAAATTCAAAATGGGGTAAGAAGTGATCCCCTCAGATCCGTGGATGCGGATTCACTGGGTATTCTCGGGGTGAAAGATGGCGGGTTGCCTGTGTCAATGTGGGCCGGTTCCAATAGGGTTCTCGTTGCACGAATCTTAAGTTTAATACCCAAATATATTACTTCTCCTGCGCAGCGTTCTCTTGCCCTCCGCCTCTTATTAGCTGTGGCGGAAGCCCCCCGGGGTGTGCCCTTAAGGCCAGCTCTATTGCCACTGAGAGTGAAGGCACTTTTTGATATGGGGGCTTATGACTCGTCGATGGCCCTCTTAGATATATCGCCAACAACCGAATGGGCTGATGATCTCATGATCATTAAGGCTGAGATCTTATTTTCCCGACATGACTATAAAAATGGTTGCGAGCTAGTCCGAAGCGGTGGTTCCAATTTAAAAGGTCTCTACTGGCAACAAGCGCAAGCCTACTGCCTTGCTGTCCAGGGTGAAACAGCAAAAAGTCTGCTTTTTTCGGAGATGATGGCGGAAACAGATAATTCCATTAATCCCTTGTTCTCTCGGGGTATCGATGCTCTTTCTGGAGGGCAGCCGGAAAAGATAAAAAATTTGGATAGTTTTGGCGGTCTGCTATCTTCGATTTTACGCCTTGGTAAGGTCCCGTTACCGGATTTCTTGCCAAAAAAAGATCTCACGGCTGGTGTTTATGCTACGTTGTCCCAAGTTGACAATGCCTCTTTGAGGCTCAGGACCATTGCCGCCGAAAAAGCGGCCCTGTTTGGGGCGCTCTCGCCCTCTGATCTCGCCACTGTTTATGCAGAACAGAAATTTGATCCGGGGGATAAAATTCTGAAAAACGCCTCGATTTCTGTGTCGGACTGGAACTCCAGGGCGCGGGCACTGTTTCTGATGGCAGCGAGGAAACAGGATGTTCCTGCAGAACGGGCCAAAGTAATCAGGCGTGCCTTAATTCTGGCAAGGGAAAATAATGATTTCGATCTGACCGCAATTGTTATGTCGAATATGATAAGCGGCCTAACTCCGTCCCCCAGCCTGAATTGGTTTGCCCCCTGGGCGGCTCGCAGTTTGGGTCTCTCTGGAGAATTTGAACTGGCGAAAAAGTGGATAGAGCTGCTTGGAAATGATTTAGGGCTTGAAAAGCCAGAGACGTTGTGGCCCCTCGCTATAATTTCAGGCGTCAAAAATAAAAACCTGGCAACAGAAGAGTCCTTGCTCAAATGGCAGCTAGAGCGCCAGAAAATAAATCCCAAAGGTTATTTGGCGGAGGCCAAAACCCTGTATTCTTTTTTGCAGTCCTTACAAATTGTTGTTCCTGGATCTGTGTGGGCAAGTGTGCTGGGTGTTGGAAAGAGTCCAAATAATTTGGTTCCCTTAGGCGATATGCGTTCCGTTCTGGAAAGCGCGGCTTCCAGGGGGCGGTTGGGTGAGACAATAGCATCATCGATTGTATTGCTGGGAAACCTGGGCACAAAACCGGAAAACCGGACTTCTGTTGAAAAAGTTATCGAGTCTCTGGTTCGGGTGAAACAGATAGATTTTGCGAGGCAAATCGCTTTCGAGGCCGCAATAAGGGCCGGCCTTTAGGATGTCAAAGAATTTGCGAGGACTAGCTTGGTATGTAGAGGAGTTTCTGGAAACGATTGTCGTAACGCGTGGTGTATCAGAAAACACGGTCAAAAGTTATGCGGTCGATTTAAAACAATTTTCTATCTTTATTAACAAAACTTGCTCTGAACTTGAGTTAATTACAACAAGGACTATTAGAAATTATCTTTATGAGTTGGGGCATGCCGGTTTGTCCTCGAGGACCATAGCAAGGCGTTTATCCGCCCTTCGTCAATTTTTTGGATTTTTGTTGGCTGAAAAAGTTATCACCTCTGACCCCACGATATCCGTCGATGGGCCGCTTGCGACAAGGCGACTTCCGAAGGTACTGAGCGAAAATGAAGTAGATCGTATGCTGGAGTTTTGCGCAAAAGACCAATCGCCCCGAGGTTTGAGACGGTCAGCTTTGTTAGAACTTTTATATGGAACCGGAGTTCGGGCTTCTGAGCTTGTAGCACTGAAAATGGGAGCGATCTCTCGGGATCAGACCTTGGTCACTGTAAAAGGCAAAGGTGGAAAAGAGAGAATAGTTCCCATAAATCAATCGGCAAAAATCGCTTTGAAAAATTGGTTGGCTGTCCGACATCTATTTCTGTCGGATCAGAAACCGTCTGCATTTCTATTTCCCGAGAAAATGTCCCGGGCCGGGCATCTAACTCGGGGAGGCCTGGCAGCAATGATAAAAAAATTAGCAACGGATTCAGGTATGGATCCAGATAAGGTGTCGGCCCATATCTTTCGTCATGCCTTCGCAAGCCACCTCTTGGAAAATGATGCTAATTTAAGAGCGGTGCAGCAAATGCTCGGGCATGCCGATATATCTACAACGCAAATTTATACGCATGTTCTTGATAGTCGTTTGAAGGCGTTAGTTCGAACACATCACCCTCTGGCAAAAAAGAAAGACTGAGAGTCAAATGTTTGGTTTCCTTGATTTTGAGAAAAACATTGCTGAACTTGATGGTAAAATGGAGGAGTTGCGGCATCTTTCTGATATCGGAGATATCAAAATAGCAGATGAGGTGGCGAAGCTTCAGGAGCGGATAGATCGATCCCTAAAGTCTACATATTCAAAATTAACCCCCTGGCAGAAGGTGCAAGTGGCACGTCATCCAGATCGTCCTCACTGCATAGATTTTATAAATTCCTTAGTACAAGACTTCACTGAATTAGCGGGCGACCGTAAATTCTCAAATGATGATGCAATTATCGGGGGCATAGGCAGATTCCGAGGGCTTTCAGTCGTTGTCATTGGTCAAGAAAAGGGGAGAGACACGGACTCTAGGGTAAAGCACAATTTCGGTATGGCTAGGCCTGAGGGGTATCGTAAATCCATCAGACTGATGGATCTTGCTGACAGGTTTGGGCTGCCCATTATTACCTTTGTAGATACCCCCGGTGCTTACCCTGGAATAGATGCAGAAGAACGGGGCCAGTCAGAGGCCATAGCCAGATCCATCGAAAAACTACTCTCCGTGGGCCAGCCAGTTGTAAGTGTAGTAATTGGGGAGGGAGGCTCAGGCGGGGCTATTGCACTCGCGACAGCAAACAAGGTGCTGATGATGGAGCATTCGATCTACTCCGTAATCTCCCCTGAAGGTTGTGCCTCCATTCTTTGGAGAAGTGCAGATTATGCAGAACAAGCTGCAGAGTCCTTAAAATTGACAGCACAGGATTTACTCGATCTCGGCATTATCGACCAGGTAATTACCGAACCTCTCGGGGCCGCCCACCGAGCACCCCAGGAAGCCATTGATGCTGTTGGGGACGCCATCGGGGAATCTCTGAGACTTTTAATCGGAACAGACAGTGCTCGATTAATTCTTGATCGACAGGAGAAATTTCTAAAAATTGGAGATAATTGGCTCTCGGAATAAGAGTAACGACTGAAGCCTAAAAAATATGAACACCCGAAAAAAATAAAAAATCAGTCGGAGATCGTTCCGTGGCAGCGCTTGTACTTTTTGCCGGAGCCACACGGACAGGGAACATTTCTGGGCACCTTTCCCCAAGAGACGATATTTTCAGGATCAATCCAACGTCCAAGCGGTTCATGTAATATCCATCCCTCTGGTATATCGGAAGCCTCGCTGTTCGCCAAAAACTTAGTCTGCCCAGAGATTACCTGAAGTTGTGCAGCGGGGTGCACACGTTCTGCGTTTTCTGTATCAATGAATGATGCAGGATCCTCTCGAGTTTCGACCATCCTCTTATCATCAAACGCAATAGGACTCTCGAAATCGCTGTCTGAAATTTCCATATGACAAAGTACTAGGGATACCGTTTCACGAAGTGATGCAGTCATTTGTTCAAAGAGATTAAAAGCTTCATGTTTGTATTCGTTTAGCGGGTCCTTTTGAGCATAAGCACGGAGTCCAATTCCCTGGCGTAAATGGTCTAAAGCAAGCAAATGGTCTTTCCACGCCTGGTCTAAGACCTGAAGAAGGACGCTTTTCTCTGCCAGTCTCATTAATTCAGGACCAAAATTTGCCGCCTTTTCGGCCATTCTGCGGTCTACTGCCGAGATAGCCCTTTCGCAAATCTCCTCATCGGCAATGCCCTCCTCAGAGGCCCAATTAGCCACTGGTAAGTCCAGACCTGAGATGCGTTGGAGTTCGTCATGTAATGCACCGATCTCCCATTGTTCAGAGTAGGCTCCGTCCGGCACATACCTCGCTACCAAATCTTCTATAACTTCGTGACGCATATCGCTAATAGTTGAGGAAACATCATCCGATTTCATCAATTCCTTGCGTTGTTCATAGATAACTTTACGTTGATCGTTCATCACGTCATCGAACTTGAGTAAGTTCTTACGTATTTCGAAATTTCGTTCCTCTACCTTCCGTTGCGCTTTCTCTAGGGCCTTATTAATCCACGGGTGGACAATCGCTTCGCCCTCTTCCAAGCCGAGTTTACGCAACATTCCATCCAGCCGATCGGACCCAAAAATACGCATGAGATCGTCCTCGAGCGACAGAAAGAATTTTGAGGCGCCTGGATCCCCCTGTCGACCTGAACGCCCACGCAACTGATTGTCAATCCGTCGTGCTTCATGTCTCTCTGTCCCGATAATGTATAGACCGCCCGAATTGAGAACTATGTCCCGGTTTGCTTCGATATTTTTATTGATCTTTTCTTTCAACTCACTTTCCTGAGCTGCTGTCAGACTTTGATTGGCTTTTTTTGCCAACTCTTCTGCCAGTTGCATTTGAGGATTCCCTCCGAGTTGAATATCGGTCCCTCTGCCCGCCATATTAGTTGCGATTGTAACCTGGCCTGGCATCCCTGCTTGCGCGATAATATAGGCCTCTTGCTCGTGATAGCGAGCATTCAGAACGTTGTGCGGGATTCGTGCCTTTTTAAGCCGCGCTGACAACTCTTCCGATCTTTCAATTGACACGGTGCCCACCAAGGCAGGTTGATTTTTTTCTCGGCATTCTCCAATGAGGCGAATAATCGCTTCATACTTCTCTTGGTTTGTTCGATAGACCTCATCATCTTGATCCTGGCGGCGCGTTGGTTTGTTGGTGTCAATCTCAACTACTTCGAGGTTGTATATGTCCCCAAATTCTCCCGCTTCGGTCATCGCGGTGCCAGTCATACCCGCTAATTTTGGGTACAGTCGGAAGTAATTTTGAAACGTTATTGATGCAAGAGTTTGATTTTCGTTCTGCACCGATACGCTCTCTTTGGCTTCAAGCGCCTGATGGAGACCTTCTGAAAATCGTCTGCCCTCCATCATGCGACCGGTAAACTCATCGATAATGATGATCTGGTCGTCTTTCACGATGTAGTCTTTGTCACATTCGAACAAAGTATGGGCGCGGAGGGCGGAGTTAACGTGATGAACTAGAGAAATATTTTGTATATCGTACAAGCTCGCGCCTTCCAGGAGCCCCTTTTGAATGAGGGCTTGCTCTATTCTTTCAGTGCCTTTCTCAGTGAGAGAAACGGTTTTCTGTTTCTCATCTTTATCAAAGTCGTCCGGTCCGAGCCCTGACATTAGGGAGTCGACTTGACGATATAATTCAGATGAGTCTTCTGTTGGCCCGGAGATAATCAAAGGCGTCCGCGCTTCATCTATAAGAATTGAATCAACTTCATCAACAATTGCAAAATTGAATTCACGTTGAACCATCTCTTCCAGAGAGAATTTCATATTGTCTCGGAGATAATCAAAGCCAAATTCATTGTTCGTTCCGTAAGTGATATCTGCTGAATAGGCTTCCTTCCGTTCCTCGTCGTCTAAACCGTGAGTGATGCAAGACACCGATAGGCCGAGGAATCGATATATTTGGCCCATCCACTCTGAGTCTCTGGTGGCCAAATAGTCATTTACTGTCACAACGTGCACTCCCTTGCCCTCAAGAGCATTCAGATAGCACGCTAAAGTCGCTACCAGAGTTTTGCCCTCACCGGTTTTCATTTCAGCGATTGCCCCCCTATGAAGAACAATGCCTCCCATAAGTTGGACATCATAATGGCGCTGGCCTAGAGTACGCCTTGCCGCTTCTCTTACAGTCGCGAAGGCATCCGAGAGGATATCATCCAGCGATTCTCCGGCTTTTAAGCGGTCACGAAGCAAGACCGTCCGGGCCGCGAGTTGGCTATCGCTTAATCCCTCTAGCTCAGGCTCCAGAGCATTTATGGCGCTTATGGTGCTTTGAAGTTCTTTCAAATATCGTGTGTTTGCGGAACCAAAAATACGATTTGCGATTTTACTGATCAACATGATCTTTTTTCTTCTCAATAGAGGGGGTATTTTCCGAACGATTAATGTACTTTTGTCCAAAATACCGAGACATAGGCACCAGTCTACTTTATGTCAATGAATTCTAACAGTTTGAAAATAGATGCTCATGTCGGATTGGCTTGGGAAACCGGTCTTTAGGTTACTTCGATAGGTAAAAAATGATTAAAAGATCTCCATTGGCACCCAGGGCATTTCCGAAAATGCCAGAAATAGAAGGTTTGCGTATAGCTAGCGGGGCATGCGGGCTTCGTTACAAAGGCAGATCAGATATAATGTTAGCCGTTTTGGATCCGAACGCAGTAGTCGCGGGCTGTTTCACAAAATCATTGACAGCATCCTCTCCAGTAGACTGGTGCAAAACAGCTTTGAAAGGCGGCAGGGCCAAGGCGATAATCGTTAATTCAGGGAATGCTAATGCATTTACAGGAAAATTAGGTAGCAAGGCTGTCGACCGGACGGTTCAAGCGGTCAGTGATCGACTGAACTGCAGTCATCAAGAAGTCTTTGTCTCCTCCACGGGAGTTATAGGGGAACCTCTGGATGTTGAAAAACTGGTTTCGGCGGTTCCAAAACTTGTAAAAAATTTGAAGCCGGGAGGGTGGAAAAACGCTGCTAAGGCAATAATGACAACCGATACTTTCCCAAAAGGAGCCTGTGCATTCGCTGATATCGCTGGCCGAAATATTAAAATTTGCGGTATTGCAAAAGGGTCAGGGATGATTGCACCCGACATGGCCACGATGCTCAGCTATATCTTTACGGATGCAGAAATTGACCAAAAAATTCTTCAGTCTTGCCTTAAAGCATCGGTAGAACAATCTTTTAATGCTGTTACAGTGGATGGTGATACCTCAACCAGTGATACCGTTCTTCTCTGTGCGACTGGAACCGCCGGCAATAAGTCTCCAGCCCATCTTAATGATCCTGAACTGAGAGGGTTTCGTGAAGCCCTTAATAACGTTACCAAAAGTTTGGCACAACAGATTGTTCGAGACGGAGAGGGAGCCTCAAAGTTTGTCACTATCTCTGTCTCGGGAGCCGCATCGAACAAAGCCGCAAAAGTCATCGCGATGGCAATCGCGAACTCCCCTTTGGTCAAGACTGCGATCGCGGGCTGTGATCCGAATTGGGGTAGAATTGTTATGGCGGTTGGTAAGTCCGGTGAGAAGGCCAATCGAGATTCACTGGAAATAAGTATTGGGGGAATACAGGTCACCCAGAATGGATTCAGGAAACCAGATTATGACGAAGCCCCCGTCGCAACCCATATGTCTGGAAGGAACATAGATATTGGTGTGGATGTAGGTATTGGCAGAGGCAGGGCGACAGTTTGGACCTGTGATCTAACTCATGACTATATAAGGATCAACGCTGATTACCGAAGCTGATATGGATCTTCCCATTACCCTTGTTGTTGCGGCTGCCCTCGTCGATAGAGACGGCCGCGTGCTTGTCACAAAGAGACCTGAAGGAAAAACTATGTCAGGGCTTTGGGAGTTTCCCGGCGGTAAAATTGAGCGTGGGGAGCTACCCGAAGCTGCCCTAATAAGAGAATTAAAGGAAGAACTGGGCATTGATGTGACCGAGAACTGTCTCGCGCCATTGAGTTTTGCCTCTCATAGTTATGATCAATTTCACCTTTTAATGCCTTTGTTCGTTTGCAGGGTGTGGAAAGGGCAGGTTCAGGCGCGCGAAAACCAAGCCCTAAAATGGGTTCGGCCAAAAAATTTGATAGATTTTCCAATGCCTCCTGCGGATCGGCCATTGATAGCCATACTTCGTGATCTTCTCTAATGTTTCGATCAAAGATCCTGCCAACGGTATAAGCAGAACTCTTAGCCATCAGATATCTATATTTTGACCTTTCCGCGGGTTAGCAGGAAGAAAATAAAGTCTCAGGATTTCCAATTTTGTTCAGCGAATTACAAATTTGTGTCTTCCGTCTGGTCTTCTGCTGAATCCCAAAACAGCCCGAAACCCAGAGTAAAATTGGAATTGGGCGATTGCCCATTTTATGGCTGCATGCGACCTTTGCCATATGTTCTCTCGAAACTCTGATTTTAACGCATGGTTACTGGTTGCTGTAATGTTTATGGCACTCGGTGTTACTTTCACTGGCAGGGCTTCTCTCCCGATATTGATGACTTCATGGGAGTCTGATTTTGGTTGGACTCGCACTTTCATGTCTGCTGGGGGATCGATCATCCTGATAGTTATGGCTATTAGTGCACCGGTAGTTGGAAATCTTTTGGATCGTTATGGCCCGCGGTTCATAGTGGGACCGGGGTTGATAGTGAGTGGGTTATCTATCGGCTTTATGGGACTTCTCGACGGTAAATTGGCCTTTTTATTATTGTTCTGCACAACGGCTGCGATTGGTTATGGGGTTGTCAGCATACCCATAGCGGCAGCAACGATTGCTCGGAAATTTGATAAAAATCGCGGTTTCGCGAGTTCTCTGGGGATGGCGGGCGTAGGGGGAGGTCAAGCCATTTTTCTGCCTTTGATTGCTTGGTTGATAAGTGTCTATGGCTGGCGGGTGGCGTTGATTATATTTGGATTTGGTTTGATAGCGACGGGATGCTTTTCGATCATTTGTCTAGACAATGAGATCAAGGCATCGGAGACGCCTGGAGAAGCGGGCAATAGATCAAAGCATTTTTCGGGTAAATTGCGCTTTATCCTCACCAATAAAATTTTCTGGCTGCTAGGGCTGGCTTATATCATTTGCGGGTTTACCACCGCTGGAATTGTTAAGGTTCATTTTGTGCCATTCGTTAACTTGATTTGTGGTTTTTCTCTGAATGAAAGCGCCCTGGCCTACGGGGTACTGGCGCTCTTCGATGCTATCGGTATGGTCCTGGCGGGGTACCTTTCTGACCGGGTGAATAGGCCAATGCTTCTCGGTATGATTTATTTTTTTAGAGCCCTAACATTTTTAATACTTTTCTTTATACCCACAGAATTCTGGATATTGATTTTATTTGCTGTCGCATTCGGTACTCTCGATTTCGCGACCGTCCCTCTGAATGCAGGTCTTGTCGCTGATCATTTAGGCTTAAGCACTATGGGTCTAACAATGGGCTTAATGTTTGCTGGGCATTCCATCGGGGGCGCTCTTGGATCATTTTTTGGAGGGGCTGCATATGACTTCGCCGCCTCATACGACTGGGTGTGGCTAGCTGGACTTGGGCTCGCTTTTGTTGCTGCGGTCCTCGCCTGGTTTGTCCCGGAAAGTCGGAAATCCGAAAGTTATCTTCATTCAGAGCGGCCCTGATTTTTCTTCACTCTTAAAAAATCCGCAAGACTACCCTCAGCACTCCCTGGCCTCAGTGGTTGCGGTTGAGAGTGGTGAGGTGCCCAACCTATCAAAAATAAAATCTCAAACGTTACACGAATCCCACCTTTTTTATTAGAAAATTTTTCACGGTATATTTTGTCGGCTTCCAGAAAAACATCTCTCCTAGAGAATTGACGTCTTCGGGCAATGAGCGAGTTTGTCTCCCCCATGCATCGTAAATCCTTCATGAGGGTAAATATATTTTCGTAGGTTACAGTAATTCTATCGACATCTGCGACGGGCATTGCAAATCCAACCCGTTGAAGCAAGGCAGCTGCATCGGCTAAATCCACAAATGGGGAGACCCTGGGTGATGACCCTCCTTTAAGGTTAGATTCTGCTTCGACAAGCGATTGACGAAGTTCTTGAAGTGTCTCTCCGCCGGGAAATGCCGCAAGAAAGACACCATTTGGCAAGAGGATTGAACGAATTTTTAACAATAGTTTGGGAAGGTCATCGACCCAGTGCAAGGTTGAATTACTTATTATTAAATCTGCACTTTGATCTTCCAATCTCAAGGCTCGATTTACGACGTCTTCCGAATCCGATGCAGATAAAGTGACGATACGATCAAATGATCGTCTAATATCTTCTTTTCGGTCCTGTAACCTCGAGTCAATCTCTTGGTATAAGAAATGAGGATCTAGAATACCTTTGAAGGCTCTCGCGCGATGAATAGAGACTGCGCGACTATCAAATATTTGAGTTGCTTGGGACATTGTGCCATGACTATCGCATGAGTTTATTGAAGGAAAAAACTCTATTGAGCCTTTATTTTCCAATTGGGATTCCTCAAAAAAAGAACGTATTTCGACAAGGATAAAAATGATTAAAAGTATCTCACCCTCTCAACTTCGGGAATGGATTTTGGATGATCAGGAACTTGCGTTGCTCGATGTGCGAGAAGAAGGAGAATTTAGCGCAGATGGGCACTTGCTTTTCGCGGTATGCTTGCCTTTAAGTCGGCTGGAGACCGGCATAGGTGAACTCGTTCCCCGTAAAATGGTTCGCATGGTCGTGTGTGATGATGGACGTGGTTCTGCAGAGGTGGCGATACGGCGTTTGGATGAATGGGGTTATAAAAATATTTCAAAGCTTGAGGGGGGCACTGTCGGATGGGAGTCAGCAGGTTACACTCTATTCCGAGGAGTGAATGTTCCCAGCAAGGCCTTCGGAGAGTTCGTAGAGCACCATTCGATGACACCTTCCATAGCACCCGAGGATCTCAAAACTCTTCTGGACGCTGAAGAGGATGTCATTGTTCTAGATAGTCGGCCGTGGGCGGAATATCAGAGAATGAATATTCCGACAGCCATTGACTGTCCAGGCGCCGAGTTAGTTTATCGCTTTCACGAGATTGTGGATCGGCCCGAGACGACTGTTGTTGTTAATTGTGCGGGCCGAACCCGAAGCATTATCGGAGCACAATCCCTCATAAACGCCGGGGTTGAGAACCCAGTTTTTGCCCTCCGTAACGGAACGATGGGCTGGGCGTTAGCTGGTTTCGAATTGGAGTATAGGAGTAATCGGAAGTTCCCGGATTTAACTTATAAATCTCTGGAGCAGACACAGGACCAAGTCAAAAATATTCTGAAGCGACTTAAAATTGAAGAAACCAATTTAGACAATGTCAAAGATTGGTGCAGAGGTTTGGATGAAAGAACTCTTTTTCTTTTGGATGTTAGAAATCCAGAGGAATATGCCGCAGGGCATCTTCCGGGATCGATCAATGCTCCTGGTGGTCAGCTAATCCAAGCGACTGATCGCTGGGTTGGGGTCATGGGCGCCCGGTTGGTGCTCATTGATGACACTGGCGTGCGAGCCGGTATGACCGCGTCATGGCTGTCTCAAATGGGCTGGAGTTCTGTCTATGTGCTGCGAGGAGTCACCGAATTTGATGGCCTTGAAACGGCGATATCAAGGCCTCTAATGCCGGATCCACCTAAGAAAGTCGAGTTGATATCGGCGGTGGCCGCTTCGCATGCGATTGAAAAAGGGGCTACTGTCATCGATTTTGCGACGAGTTTGGAATATAAATCCGGGCATATACCGGGAGCATTATGGGCAGTTCGTTCGCGCTTGGCTGATTCCCTGAAAGCCATAACAGGCGATGGGCAGCTTATTTGTACTTGCCCAGATGGTATTTTGGCCAATTATGCCGCTGCCGACCTGACAGAGCTTACAGAGCGTTCCGTGTTGTTATTGGATGGAGGAACAGCCTCTTGGCGGGCATCTGGGTTTGCGCTTGCAGAGGGTTTCGAGAAATTAACAACAGAAAATAATGATATCCAATACAAAGCCTATGATTACGATGACAATGTCGAGGAGCATATGAATGAATATCTCAGCTGGGAAATTGGCCTTGTTGATTTGTTGAAGGTTGATGGAACTGCGCGTTTTAAGCACTTTTCGAATTGACTTGTGCTCTAATTGCAGGGTTTGTCAAATCTGCGGTGGCCTGGATTAATTAGCACTTATTTCTTAGACTGCGGAGTGGATCCAAACAGTTTTTCTGCCTGGAAATCTTAAAAATACTGACCTATTTAAAAATCAGTTTCTGGAATAACAAAAAATCCTTTGCGGAGTTTTAAATTGGCAACCGTGGAAATTTACACTACGAGATTTTGTCCATTTTGCATTCGGGCAAAGAATCTTTTGAAAGCGAAAGGTGTCTCTTTCGAAGAGATCCCGATAGACACAGATCCTGATTTGAGGCGTGAAATGAACTTGAGGTCGGGGGGGGGTGTGACTGTGCCCCAGATCTTCATTGATGGCGAGCTGATCGGAGGTTGCGATGATTTGGTCGCGCTAGAGCAGAGAGGAAAGTTGGATAAGGTGTTGGATATATAGATCTGAAAGATATAGCAACCGGTCCCATAGAAAAATTCTGAATTCTCCGTCGCATGTTCAAAGCTCTTGAATATTTTGATTTTTGTATCATTTTAGGGGGGCCTTCGGGTTATATTCTATCTTTCGTGCAAAAATCTTTGGCCATATGTCAAAGAGAGTAGCGATTTTAGTGGGCAGACATGATTTCTTTTGATTTAAAATGTGCCAGTGATCATGAGTTCGAATCTTGGTTTCAAAGTAGCGATGCGTACGAGAAGTTATTGAAGGCGAAACAAGTTACTTGTCCTGTCTGCGGGGACGCCAGAATTACAAAAGCCCTTATGGCACCAGCTGTGAGTGGGACCAAGAAAAAAGGTCAGGATAAAACGCCCCTTGCTACGAATGCTTCCAATTATTTGCAGGCAATGAGGGCTATTCGTCGCAAAGTCGAGGAAAATTGTGATTATGTTGGCAACAACTTTGCGGATGAGGCAAGAAAAATTCATTACGGGGAAGCCGATGAACGCAACATTTACGGAGAGGCAACGTCGGACGAAGCGGAGGCACTCAAGGACGAGGGTATTGCCTGCGAACGGATTCCTTGGGTTCCAGAGCATGATGCGTGAATTTGGTTACTAACCGCTATGATTAATTGCAGAGGCTAAATAATTTACTGAAACATTATCAGAAAGGCTCCACTCGTTTGTCAGTGGCTTGAAGATTAAACCGGTCATATCTCGAATTTCCATAGAATGTTCTTTTAGTTTTTTGTTTAATTCTGAGGGACGAACAAATTTTTGCCATTGATGGGTACCAATCGGCAGCCAACGCATGACGTATTCAGCTCCGAGAATTGCCATAAGATAGGCCTTGGCTGTCCGGTTTATCGTAGAGATGATTAGTAATCCATTGGGATTGGTCAAAGAAACCAGTGACTGAACAAATTCGTCGCAATCTGATACATGCTCAATCACCTCGAGCGCGAGCACCACGTCAAATTTTAAAAGTTCGTCGCCTATGAGGCCTGGCGAGATACACCTATAATCAACATTTATCCCCGCAATTTCTGCATGGCTTGCTGCGATCTGTATATTTTTTTGAGATGCGTCTATTCCAGTGACTGAGGCTCCCAAAAGTGCGAGAGGCTCTGATACCAGCCCGCCACCGCACCCGACGTCAAGTACTGAGAGATCCTGAAGTGGGCGCAATTGGTTTTTCTCCAGGCGGAAATGACTACAAATTTGCTCTTTTATCCAGCCGATTCGGATGGGGTTTAGATCATGTAGTGGCCGGAAACTGCCCTCTGGATTCCACCACTCTGATGCTAATGCTGAAAAATTTTCAATTTCTCTCTGGTCAATTGAACGATCTTTCTGGCTATCATGCATGAATGAATTTTCCTGATTTTTCCTTTGGAGCTTGTATTTTTTCAGAGATATAGAGTATGTACAGCACCAGTGCACGCGGTATTTCTTCTCGCAAAAGAGGTAAAGATCCGAGATAACAACCGGCGCAGAGGCTTTTATGGCACGTATTGTTCAGAAATTCGGTGGCACCTCAGTAGCTGATCTCGACAGGATAAAGGCAGCAGCTGAGTTGGTGAAATCAGAGGTCCAGGCTGGGAACGAGGCGGTAGTCGTCGTGTCGGCCATGGCCGGTGAGACCAATCGCTTGGTAGAACTCTCTTTGGGGATATCCAGTTTGTACGACGAGGAAGAATATGATGCCATTGTTGCTTCGGGTGAGCAGGTGACGGCTGGACTTCTCTCGATTGCCCTTCAAGAAATCGGTGTGAGTGCGAGATCTTTCCAGGGTTGGCAAATCCCCATTCGAACCAACGCTGCCCACAGCAAAGCAAGAATATTAACAATCGAGAAAGAGAAATTACTCCAGATATTGTCAACAGGTCAGGTGCCTGTGGTGGCAGGATTCCAGGGATTAAGTCAGGAAAATAGAATAACGACGTTAGGACGGGGTGGTTCGGATACGTCGGCTGTGGCCCTAGCCGCGGCTATTGGAGCAGATCGATGTGATATCTTTACGGATGTCGATGGTGTGTACACCTCGGATCCGAGAATTGTGTCTAGGGCAAAAAAGCTCTCCAGGATCACATACGAAGAGATGCTGGAATTGGCATCGCTTGGGGCCAAGGTGCTGCAAACCAGGTCCGTTGAATTGGCTATGAAGTATAATGTTAGGGTTCAGGTCCGTTCGTCTTTTGCAAATACAGAGGGCACTTTGGTAGTTAATGAGGGGGAAATTGTGGAACATGAATTGGTAAGCGGCATCGCGCATAGCAGAGAGGAGGCAAAAATCACTTTGATCCGAGTAGCCGACAAGCCGGGGATCGCGGCTCAGATTTTTGGCCCCCTTACAAATGCCAACATTAATGTAGATATGATTGTCCAAAATGTGTCCGAAGACGGAAATTCGACAGATCTTACTTTTACCGTCAATCGGTCTGATTTTGATCGAGCGCTGAATGTTATAGAGGAAAATAAGGATTTAATTGGCTTTGAACGGCTTACCTCTGATCCAGGGGTTGCCAAAATTTCGGTCGTGGGAGTGGGCATGAGGAGCCATGCTGGTGTTGCCCAGACAATGTTTAATGCGTTGGCTGAGCGTGGCATCAATATCCAGGTTATATCGACTTCGGAGATCAAGGTCAGCATTCTTATTTCTGATGAATATACAGAACTCGCTCTGCGTTCATTACATACTGCATATGGATTGGACGCACTATAAAGACGTGGGGCCTTGCAACTGCGGTTAGCCGAATAGGGAAGAAATGTCAGAAACGACGGTAACTGGGTCTCGAAGGCTTCTTCGGGAAGTCAGAAAAATCATGTCGGGTGAGGGTTCTGCATCAGACCGCCTGGAATTACTGGTTCAAACTATCGCAAAGGAACTTTTGTGCGAAGTTTGCACTGTTTATGTTCTGCGCGCGGGGGAAGTGCTGGAACTTTTTGCAACCCAGGGCCTTAAACCTGCCTCGGTCCACCAGACTAGGCTCAGGGTTGGGGAGGGGTTAGTCGGAAATATTGCTGCGAATGCTCGCCCTTTAAATTTGAGTGAAGCTCAATTCCATCCTGACTTTGCCTACCGACCAGAGACTGGCGAAGAAGAATTCCAATCATTCCTGGGTGTGCCAATAATCAGAACTGGTAGAGTCAGGGGCGTCTTAGCTGTTCAAAATAAGGCCGCACGCCATTATTCGGAAGAAGAGCAGGAAGCGCTTGAGATGATAGTGGTTGTGTTAGCCGAGCTGATCGCTGGTGGCGAATTAATCGGTGCCGGGGAGCAGAGTAGCGCGGAGGGTATTGCCGTTTTGCCCGCGCGGCTCACAGGGGTCAAGATTAATTCAGGGATAGCGATGGGTGAAGCGGTTTTGCACCAACATCGTGTTTCGATCCGTCGACTTTTTTCGGATGATCCTGAAGCAGAAAATGAGAGGTTAACCAATGCTCTTGCAGAAATGCATGAGTCTCTCGATGTTCTTTTTTCAGGAGACCGATTGTCTGGTAAGGGTGAACACAGAGATGTTCTTGAAACTTATAGGTTGGTCGCCCGAGACTCTGGATGGATAAAGCGTCTGCGAGAAGCTACCGCTTCTGGATTGACCGCTGAAGCCGCTGTCCAAAATGTGCATGATGACATGCAGGCCCGCATGGCCAATGTCGCTAATCAGTACCTTCGGGAACGTTTAAATGACTTTACTGATCTTGCTCATCGGCTTATGGCTCATTTATCCACCAAAAATACCACTGCCGCATATGATGATCTTCCAGAAGATGTCGTGTTGCTTGCCAGAAATTTGGGGCCGGCAGAGCTTTTAGATTATGAGTCCCACAGGATCCGCGCCATTTTACTTGAGGAAGGCAGCGCAACTTCACACGTTGCGATTGTTGCTCGAGCATTAGATATCCCAGTTATAGGCAGAATTGAAAACTTGCTTGCTCGAATAGATCCATTGGATCCCGTTATCGTGGATGCTGAAAATTCGCAGGTCTTTGTCCGACCAACGGAAGATATTCAGCAGATGGTCCAACGGGCCATCCAAGATAAGGAGAACCAGCGTCGTATTCACTCGGAAATGAGGTCTCAACCGCCGGTGACATTGGATGGTAAGAGGATTTCTCTTAATCTGAATGCCGGATTGATGATCGAGGTGAGACAGGTCGAGGAGACCGGGTCAGATGGCGTAGGTCTTTTTAGGACTGAAATCCCGTTCATGGTCCGCTCAGAGCTTCCAAACGTGGAAGCGCAGAGGGAGCTATATGCGAATATTTTGGAGCTGGCGGGAGGTCGCCCAGTGAATTTCCGAACCCTCGATATAGGTGGCGATAAGACGCTCCCATATCTTCACAATTCATCGGATCAGAATCCCAATATGGGTTGGCGCGCTATTAGGATGGCGATTGATCGACCTTTGATGCTGAGGCATCAATTGCGCGCTTTGATTCAGGCGGCTGACGGCCGCAACCTATCTGTTATGTTTCCTATGGTTTCTGAGGTGGCAGAATTCGAGGCAGCCCGTCTTATTCTCGACAAAGAGCTGGAGCGAGAACGTAGTAGGGGGGGGCGTTTACCTGCATCCCTTCGGGTTGGAGCGATGTTGGAGGTGCCTGGTTTGGTTTGGCAACTCCCGGCGTTGCTGCACCGCGTTGATTTTTTATCTGTCGGCAGCAATGATTTGTTTCAGTTTCTGTTTGCGGCTGACCGCGGAAACCCTCTGGTAGCCAATCGTTATGATGTTCTGGCTCCGGGTATGCTGGAGCTTTTGCGCAAAATCGCTGCAGATTGCCATGAAGCGCAGGTGCCACTCTCTCTGTGCGGGGAAATGGCTGGTGATCCCATAGAGGCTATGGCTCTCATTGGGCTGGGATATCGGACGATATCTATGTCGCCCCCGCAGCTAGGAAAAATAAGGGCAATGGTGCGGTCTGTTCACGTTGATGATCTTGCTAAATATCTAAATACTCTTTTGGGGAGCCCTGAGCATAGCCTCAGACGGAAACTGATCGATTACGCAAGAGATCATGCTGTTCAAATTTGATGTAGAGGGCTCCAAGAAAAATTTCGTTGTTGTCAGGCTTTGGGCGTGTGACTTCCGGGTTCCAGGGGGTGTTGTGGGGTTTACACCAAAGCGCTTCGAGAGATTAGAGAACGGAAGTCATGGATCTAGGTAATCAATTCCGAGAGGCGCGTGAGCGCCGAGGCGAAACCCTCAAAGGAGTGGCAGACTTATTGAGGATAAAGGAGAGCTACCTAAAGTCTATAGAAGATGACCGTTTTGAGGATCTGCCTGGGAAGCCCTACATTATAGGTTTTTTAAAAACTTATGCTGTGCACCTCGGTCTAGATGTTCGTATGGTTTTAGATAGGTACCGGGCCTTATCCCAGGGAGATTCAGATGTTGGAATAGCACCCCCGGCGCCAGCAACGGAAGGGCAGTCTCCGACCTCGTTAATCATCACATTTTCAATATTATGTACTTTGGGTATTTTTGGGGTTTGGTACCACCTGACGACACAGAACACCTATTTATCTGGTGGTGCTAAAACTGCTTCTCCAGTAAATCCCCCCTCAAACCGATCGGACACAGCTATAAACATGTTACCTGAAACTGCGGTTAAAGTTAATAAAGTTTCTAATGTACAGATTGAAAAACCAAAATCCCCGATTGAAAACCAAATTAGAAGCCGGGTCGAGCAGGAGTTACAATCTGAAAATAAGAAACGCCTCGGAAATTTGTCAGATAACAAAAAATTGGTTCGAGATAATGAAGATTCTTTGGCAGAGACAGTTTCAGGCCCAAAAACAGATCAATATCAGGACAAAATGCCCTCGTTAGTGGAACAAAAACCGCCTCAAACTGAGGTATTGAAGAGTGAAGAGAGTCGAGAAGGCGGGCAGAGGGTAGAAAATAAATCGTTGGAATATTTGAGACCCCGAGGTCGTACTGAAGTAGCTCCCGAAATTATGGGCGAGAGCCCTTCAATATCCGCTCCTTCAGCTATTGGGACTCCTAAAGGTTCAAAAAGTGTGTCCCTGAGGGCCAAAGCCGCAAGCTGGATAGAGCTCCGTCGAGCAAATGGAGGTCGACTAATTTCAAAAATGCTTCAGAAAGGTGAAATCTATCACGTTCCTCAAGAAACTGGGGTTAGTCTAAGCACCGGAAATGCGGGGGCAATAGAGATAATGATCGACGGCGAAGTATTGGGGACGATCGGTTCTAAAGGGGCTGTTCGACGAGATATTCTGCTAGATCCAGAAAATTTGATGGGACGGCTCAAAAAATCTTGGATCGGACGATAAAAATATGAAATATTTTACTTTCGTTGGAGATACTCTGTAACTTCCTAATCATAGTTCAAAAGATATAAGAGGCAGTTTAATAATGGCAGAGCTCCAGCCAGTTCGTGGCACGCACGATATTTTACCTGAGCCATTTCGGCTTCACCGATTTATTGGTGATACGGCTGCATCGATCTCAGAGCGATATGGGTTCGCGGAGATTGCAACTCCGATTATCGAATTTTCCGAAATTTTTTGTCGGACCTTGGGTGAAACATCGGACGTTGTAAATAAGGAGATGTATACATTTCAAGATAAGGCAGGAGAGAACATCACCCTCCGACCCGAGGGCACGGCAGGAGTTGCGCGGATGCTCATTTCGGGGGGCTTAACGCAAGATCTTCCCCTTAAATATTTTTATCGTGGTCCCATGTTTCGATATGAACGCCCCCAGAAGGGACGCTATCGACAGTTCCATCAGATCGGTGTTGAGTTATTAGGCATCGCGGAGCCTTATGCGGATATTGAGGTAATTTCTATGGGGGCTATGTTGCTTGATTGCCTTGGGCTCTCTGGAAATATTAATCTCGAGCTTAACACACTTGGTAACGAAAGCAGCCGTTCCGCCTATCGCGGAGCCCTACTAGAGTATTTTGGGAGCTATCGCGATGAGCTCTCTGAGGAGAGTCTTGTGCGTCTTAAAAAAAATCCACTGAGAATCTTAGACTCAAAAGATAGGAGAGATCGCCAGCTCGTTGAGAAGGCTCCAAAATTTTCAGATTACCTTGACGCGGAATCTGAAGATTTTTTTGCGGCAGTACGCTTGGGTCTTGACGCACTGTCGATCCCCTATCGGCTAAATGATCGCCTAGTAAGAGGTCTCGATTATTACTGTCATACAGCCTTTGAGTTCGTCACCGATGCACTGGGGGCGCAAGGAACGGTATTGGCTGGGGGGCGCTACGACGGTTTGGTCGAGCAAATGGGGGGACCCTCAACACCTGGAATTGGCTGGGCGGCAGGGATTGAGAGGCTTGGCATGCTGGTTAAAGATAAACCGCCAATCAAAAGGCCTATCGCTGTCATACCGGTTGCGCGTGAACAGGATCAGGCTGCTGCTTCAATCGCACATAGGCTGAGGCTCAGTGGGTTTGTCGTGGAACTGGCCTATCGCGGAAATATGAGTAGGCGATTAAAACGTGCAAATAAACTTTCGGCATCAAAGGCCGTCATTTTGGGTGGAGATGAGTTGGCTAGAGGAAAGGTCTGTATTCGAGACCTGGATACTGGAAAACAAGTTGAATTATCCCTTGAGACTCTAGAACTCGATTTGGGGGGATCGCTCTGAGGATGAGAGAAAATAAGTGTGTGCCCGCGTCTGTCTTTTTAGTTAATGCTAATTTTCCGTTTGGATTTCTGGCAACTGATTTGATAAAATTTTTCCCTCGACGCGGGCAAGCAGTCCTTTTGTCTTTCCCCGATCATCAACGGGTGGTCGCAATTGGCCCCAGTGCTCGAATACTTCAGCAGGAGTTGAAAAGTTTAACAGATAAGCCTCTCTTGGAGGATATATTTCTGGAAGATTATGATGCCATTTGGGGGCTTCTCGAATTGGCAAGTCCGGCTAATTATGACTGTTTTCATAAGGCTTTGGCGGATGCAGAGGAATGCGGAATAGTTCTTGATTTTCGACTGGAAAAATTGCTGGAGGCGGCGCTCCGGCTCAGCAGCCAGATCACTGATCCTTGGGATTTAAGCCGGGTCGATATTTCAACTTTAGTATGCCGTTTGACTAGGGAAATACATGGAGAAATTAGACGGGCTCAGGCCTTGGTTGTTGGCTGCGGGAGTTTTTCCAAAAATCTTATTAATGATTTATCCAAAGCGGGCCTTACAAACGTTACGGCTGTAGCCCGGGATGTAACGGAAGCAGAGAAATTTGCAATATCAATCGGTGGCCATTTTGTGCCATTTGAATCACTGGATTTTTCGGTCCAAGAGGCAGATATCGTCATAACCGATATCGGAGATGGCAGAATCACTCTGAAGACTGAAACTATTGCACGGGCATTACGTGCTCGTAAATTTAGTCCGATACTTTTGATCGATGGCGGAATACCCTGTGATATTGCTCCAGGGGTTGATTCTCTGGAGAATGCTTACCTTTTTTCATGTGATGATCTCGAAAGAATGATATTTAGCGCTCCTAATAAAGGGAGTTTGAAAACGAATACCGAGCATCAAATTTTATCAGCTCTGGGTAAGTACCTGGATGTGACAGTAAGTGATGATATCACACGGTTGGCTTCTGAAATTGGCCAGAAACTCGGAGCTTCGCTTCAAGCCCCTGAATTGGAGGTGTTCCAAGATCGGTTGAGAATCCGGCTGGCGGCTATTGCCGCGGGTTCTGACGAATTACCGGCTGAAATATCTCAGGTTCTGGAGCTCGTTTTCTTGAATGGAAGAAATCGTTCCCCTGGGATCAAGGGTCGGAGGCGCATAGCTTATGACCAAGTTTGAGGAAAGATTAGATCAAATTGTTTCCCGCAGAGATGAGTTGACTCAATTACTATCGTCCTCCGAAGGCAAAAACGCTGAGGTTTTTTCCGGCCTATCCAGAGAATACTCTGAGATTAGCCCAATCGTGGATTGCATCGAGAGTCTGCGGGCCCTTCAGTTGGAAATCTCAGACTTGGATGTGATGACTTCTGATCAAACTGAGGATCCAGATGTTCGTTCGATGGCCGAAGAGGAGCTGAGGGATGCCAAAGTCCGGCTTGCTGACTTGGAGCGAGAATTGCAAATTCTTCTTTTGCCGAAGGACTCAGCAGATGATCGAAGCGCGATTCTAGAAATTCGAGCGGGGACTGGGGGTGATGAGGCTTCACTTTTTGCTGCGGATTTGTATCGAATGTACCACCGGTATTCTGATTTGCGTGGCTGGAAGTTTGGGACGATTGCGATCGCGGAGACCGAGGTTGGCGGGATCCGAGAGGCGGCGGTTGAAATTACCGGGAAAGGTGTATTTGCCCGCTTAAAACTTGAGTCAGGCGTGCACCGTGTGCAAAGGGTGCCAGAGACTGAGTCGGGTGGGCGTATCCACACCTCTGCTGCAACTGTAGCTGTTTTAGCAGAGGCCGAAGAGGTCGATATAGAAATCCTTGATAAGGATCTTCGAATAGATACTTTCAGGGCGCAGGGGGCTGGGGGGCAACATGTCAACAAAACAGACAGTGCCGTCAGAATAACGCATATCCCGAGTGGGATCGTGGTTAGTCAGCAGGATGAAAAGTCCCAGCACAAAAATCGTTCTAAAGCCATGAAAATTCTTCGGGCGCGACTTTATGATGCAGAACGAAGAGCGATTGCTGAGGCGCGTGCCGAGGACCGCAAATCCCAGGTCGGGTCAGGTGATCGATCAGAAAGAATTAGAACCTATAACTTTCCTCAGGGCCGTGTGACCGATCATCGGATTTCCCTGACGCTGCATAAGCTCGATAAAATCCTGGCCGGAGAGGGGCTGGATGAGGTGGTCGACGCTTTGATCGCGGAGGATCAGGCAACGAAATTAGCTTTGCTTTGATAAACGATTCCAGAAATTTTTCTCAGGCTGGGTTTTTGATCGAAACTGCGGCAGAAAAGTTATCACTGGCAGGAATTGAACTCGCAGCGTTGGAAGCCAGATTACTTCTTGGCCATGTCGGCGGGGTTACCAAGGAGCATTTATTCGCCTGGCCGGAAACAGAATTTTCAACGGAACAAATTGAAATGTTTGAGAGCCTGGTTCTCAGAAGGTGCAGGAGGGAGCCAATATCCCATTTGCAAGGCATTCGGGAATTCTGGAGCTATAGTTTCCACGTCGATAGGAATGTCTTAGACCCTCGACCAGACAGTGAAACCATAGTTACTGCGGCACTTGAATATTTTCCGGCCAGGGACTTCTCCGCGTCCATTCTGGATATTGGAGTTGGCTCTGGGTGCCTCCTTCTATCGGTTTTACAGGAGCTCCCGAAGTCAATGGGTTTAGGCCTCGATGTATCTTGCAAGGCGTTAGAGGTAGCACAATTGAATGCCAAAAATTTAGATCTTGAGGACAGGGTGAAATTTAGGAAATCCGACTGGTTGACGGGAGTTTCCGGAGAATTCGATCTTGTTCTATGTAATCCGCCATATATTCCCACAGGACAGATCGAGTATTTGGAACCGGAAGTCAGAGAATTTGAGCCTCGGATGGCTCTAGATGGTGGACCGGATGGTTTGTCTTGTTATCGAAAAATTCTACCCAGTGTCTCGGATATACTGGGATCTGAAGGCGTAGCTATATTTGAGGTTGGAGCGGGCCAAAAAGAAGACGTCAGAAGAATTGCCGAGCTCTCAGGGTTGCAAATCATTGATGAATTCAAGGATTTGTCTGGACATACCCGATGTTTGATCTTGGAACCCACAAACTTCTGACATTTTTAAAAAAGGGGTTGGAATAAGTTATTTTCGTTACTAGAATATGCCTACAGTGCTACAGAGGTAATAAGGGTAGCACCTGTCAGCCCCTTGATTAGCTGTCATCTGTATCGTGATTATTAGAGGCAGTTTTTTGTTGCCAAATAGGCACAACAGTTGTGGTGGGGTTGTTTAACGCCAGAAAAACGGAAGCAAGACTGGAAACAGAAGAAATGAGATCGGGTCCTAAAAACCGGCGGTCCAGGGGCCGCGGCAATGGGGTGAGGTGGGGTAACACGCCTCGAAATCACAATTTCGAGAGCAGTGGACCGGACGGGAAAGTCCGGGGCACTGCTCAGCAGGTTGTCGAAAAGTATCAGGCTCTTGCAAGAGAAGCATCAACGGCTGGCGACCCTATAAAGGCAGAAAGCTATTTTCAGTATGCCGAGCACTACCTTCGGGTGTTGGCTGAGCAAGCTGCTAACTCCCCTTCAGAAAGCCCCCGTGAGCACCAACCGAAGCAAAGCGATATCGTTGGAGATGATGGGTCAGCCGGGACACCTGACGCCGAATTGGATGGTTCGACTGCTACGAACGCCGAAGCGAACGGATCCGGGGATGTTTTAATCCATGACCATGAACAAAAAGAATTGGATGAAACGCGGCCCAGTAGACGGGTTCGAGCCCGGCGTCGTCCGCGATTGGTATCAGCGTCGGAAGAAATTCAGAACGGGGCCACAGAATCTGATACTGATAGCTCTGCCACAACGGATACCTCCTTTGAACCGCAAAACGCGATTTGAAAACTTAAGCTACTTGTAACTTCATTAGCTGATTTCCATATCCCTCTTAAGAGGCAAGAAAAGCTTCCGATTCAAAATTCCCTTCGGAAGAAGGAATAGTTACGCAATCTCTCTGGAGGGGGGTGCTAGGAATGGAATTAGAGAAATACACGGAGCGAGCGCGGGCTTTCATTGAGTCTGCGCATTCATTGGCCGCAAGATCAAAGCATCAGCGTTTGATGCCAGAACATATTTTAAAAGTTCTGCTGGATGATAGGGAAGGATTCGCGTCTAAGCTAATCCGGCAGGCGGGTGGCGATGATATTCAAGCCCTGAGGGAGACTGAGTCGGAACTGATCAAGGTACCTGTGGTTGGTGGCCCGGGGGCAGGACAGATCTATCTGGACCCGCTTACGACTCAGCTATTTGATCAGGCGGAAGCGACCTCAAGAAAATTTGGGGATCGTTTTGTTTCTGCAGACATCCTTCTTTTATCACTGTCCTTGCTGAAAGAGGGAGTTCCTTCACAGCTGTTAGGGCGTTGTGGGATAACACCTCAGTCTCTAAACAAAGCGATACAAGACATGAGAAGGGGGCGTAAGGCCGACTCATCGAATGCGGAAGAAAATTTAGAAGCTTTGGCGAAGTATGGGGTAGACGTAACTGAAAGAGCCCGTCGGGGTACACTTGATCCTGTTATTGGTAGAGATGAGGAAATCCGTAGAGCCATTCAAGTATTGGCGCGCCGGACAAAAAACAACCCTGTCCTGATCGGGGAACCTGGCGTCGGTAAAACGGCAATCGTGGAGGGCCTTGCTCAGCGGATTGTGAAAGGGGATGTCCCAGACGCACTGAGAAACAAAACACTGATATCCCTTGATCTTGGGGCATTGGTAGCTGGAGCAAAGTTCCGAGGTGAATTTGAGGAAAGGCTCAAAGCCGTCCTTCACGAGGTCAATTCTCACGCCGGCCGAATTTTACTGTTTATTGATGAATTGCATACGCTTGTAGGTGCCGGTGCGGCTGACGGTGCGATGGATGCGTCTAACATGCTTAAACCTGCACTTGCCCGAGGAGAATTACATTGTATTGGGGCGACCACTCTAGACGAATATCGGCAAAATATTGAAAAAGATGCCGCTTTGGCTCGCAGATTTCAGACTGTTTTGGTCTCGGAACCTTCTGTTGAAGACAGCATCTCGATCCTGAGGGGTCTTAAAGAAAAGTATGAATTGCATCATGGCGTCCGAATAACGGATACCGCTCTTGTTTCTGCTGCTACCCTCTCTCATCGGTATATTGTGGATCGATTTCTGCCGGATAAGGCTATCGATTTGATAGACGAAGCATCATCAAAATTGCGGATGGAAGTGGACTCGAAACCAGAAGAAATAGATGAACTCGATCGTCGGATCATTAAGCTGAAAATAGAACGTGAGGCCCTTAAAAAGGAGGTTGATCAGGGATCTAAGGATCGGCTTCGTGCACTTGAAGTAGAGCTCGCGGACCATGAAACCGAGTCACGTCGGATGACGGAGTTGTGGAATTTCGAGAAAGAACGGTTGGCTGGATCGCAGCAGATTAAAGAGGAGCTGGAGCAGGCAAGGGTTCAACTAGATCGGGCTCAACGAGACTCTGATTTGGAAAAGGCAAGCGAGTTGATGTACGGAATTATACCAAGACTCGAGACACAGATCGCAGAAGGTTTGGAGGGCAGGTCAGAACCCAGGATCCTTCAGGAAGAAGTTTCAGATCAAGACATAGCATCAATTGTGTCACGTTGGACCGGTATTCCGGTAGAGAAGATGCTCCAAGGCGAGAGAGAAAAGCTTCTGGGAATGGAAATGGCTATCAAAGCTCGCGTTATAGGTCAGGAGGAAGCAATTTCGGCTTTAAGTGATGCGGTAAGACGTTCTAGAGCAGGGCTTCAGGATCCTGATCGGCCGATCGGATCTTTTATGTTTTTAGGTCCCACAGGAGTTGGAAAAACTGAGACGGTGCGGGCCCTTGCGGAATTTTTGTTCGATGATGATACCGCAATGGTTCGCATGGACATGTCTGAATACATGGAGAAACATTCCGTGGCTCGTCTTATTGGGGCGCCTCCCGGATATGTTGGGTATGAAGAGGGAGGAGTATTGACGGAAGCGGTTCGTCGACGACCTTACCAGGTGATTCTATTCGACGAAGTTGAAAAGGCTCACCCAGATGTCTTCAACATTCTTTTGCAGGTGTTAGATGAGGGTCGTTTGACGGATGGACATGGGCGCACTGTTGATTTCCGAAATACTCTTATAATTCTTACCTCTAACCTCGGTAGTGAGTTGCTTGCATCCGGATCGGAAGGAAATGGAGTGTCCGAGGTAAGGGATTCGGTTATGGAAATTGTCAGGTCCGCTTTCCGCCCGGAATTCTTGAACAGGCTTGATGAAATTTTACTTTTTCACAGACTTGGGCGCAGCCATATGGCATCTATTGCGGAGATCCAGCTTGGGAAACTGAGGAAGTTACTTGAGGATCAGAAAATAGGACTTGAACTGGATGAAGCAGCTCGAGTGTGGTTAGCCGATGCGGGCTTCGATCCTGTATATGGGGCTAGACCACTAAAACGAGTGATTCAAACACATGTCCAAAATCCGCTTTCTAAGATGATTTTGGAAGGCTCTGTGACAGGGGGGGATATCGTTAAAGTGAGTGCATCGGATGGTAAATTAATGGTCAATGACAAAGTTCCGAGGGCGGCCTGATTTTTTGTGTTTTTGCAATGCTGTCGGGGCCCACGATCAAATTAATTCAAAAGCCTTGGCAGTAAAATGTAAAAAACCTGCTAGAAGCCTAGGGCGAGGGTTTTTTTGGGGTCGGCATGTTGAGAGATATCGCGTCTTTGATCGTATCTCGAACCTTAAAAAATTGTGTTAACTCCGTGCCTGATAACTTTCTGCCTGAGGGAAGCTTTAATCGCAGCGGATTTACTTGTCTTCCCTCTACTAAGATCTCGTAGTGCAAATGAGGCCCTGTCGATCGGCCAGTTGATCCAACGTATCCAATAACCTGTCCCTGACGGACACGCTTTCCCTTGCGAACTCCTCTCCGAAACCGACTTAAATGGGCATAAGCTGTTGAATAGCGATTATTATGGCGAATCTTGATATATTTCCCATAAGCTCCATTCCTGCCCGCTAGAACCACCCTGCCATTACCCGCGGCATATATGGGGGTTCCAGTGGGAGCAGCAAAATCTATCCCACGATGCATTTTTGTGTATTTTAGTATTGGGTGTTTTCTTCTCCCAAAACCTGATGAAAGGCGGGCTCCGTCGATCGGAGTTTTCATCAGTGCTTTTTGCGCACTTACACCGTATTCATCAAAGTATTCAACGCCATTCTTCAGCGTCTCAAATCGGTAAAGGTTGGTTAATTTTCCTTGAAGTGAAAGCGACGCGAATTTGACGTCTCCCCATCCGACGACTGATCCATCGGGTAGTAAAGATTTAGTGACCAGAATATTAAATTCGTCCCCGGGATGAATATCACGTTGGAAATCAACATCCCAACTAAACAAACGAATAATTTCAACCATGACCTCGGCTGGAAGTCCGGCTTTAGTCGCATCAACGTAGAGGCTTGAGCGAATTTTACCTCGAATATTTATATCCTCAGTTTGCAAGATACGGTCATTTTTGCGGGCTATAAAATTTTGTTCCGCGTTGAGTTCGACGATGATGGTTTGGCCCGCGGAAACTGGAATTTCAATTCGCTCTAGCCCAATTTTAGGATCCTTCGACGAGTTTTGATAAATGATGATTTGGGTGCCCGGCTGTAAGTCACGCGGGTTAAATAGTCGCCTTAGGGCGGTGATTGCATTATGCGCATCAACACGATCGGTCCCGGCTTTGAGTAAAACCGAAGCTAATGTTTGCCCTTTCTTGACCCGAACAGTCGTGGTTTTTGGATCAGGATCCAGTCTGAAATCAATATTGCTGGAAATATAATCGGAGATAGATTGGGTCTGGAGGCTCGTTAAAGGAGGAATTCTCTCTGGGGGTGTTACGACCGTGTCCTGTTGCTGAACCGGCTCCGTGGGATCAAAAAAAACAAACAATAGAACGCTGGCTAACAGGGCCGCAAAACCAGCGGCCGCGCTGAGAAGCACAATTTTGCGATTATTCCAGTGCTTTAAAAAAATCAGGGTCCGACCTCGTTTGGCTTCAGTAAATTACCGACGCGCGCTTCCTTCCATTTATTTGCTGGCGTCGTGCAAAATGAGGGACCCAATTTTCCATGTCAATTAAATTTGGTACCCGGATTTATCCATCACTCCTTTTTTAACATTTTCTTCATGGCTCTCAGAGTTGACTGTAAACCTAATAACGCCTCTACTTTACTTATAGCGAGTGCGCAGGAGATAAAGTGTTTCATTCGGCGGAACCATTTTTTAGGCCAAAAACCGTTGCAATTGTTGGTGCTTCGGAGACTGGAGGCGGAGGGTGGGCTAAAGCCATATACCAAAATCTCGAATATGGCGGATTTCCAGCCAAGACATATCTTATAAATCCGCGAAGAGAGGAACTTTGGGGTCATAAAGTGTATCCCAATTTTAGTTCTATTCCTGAAAGGATAGACCTTGCTTTAACCATTGTCCCCGCGCCCTTTGTCCCCGAAGTTCTTCAAGAAGGAGTAGATGCTGGTCTGAAAGCAGCCTTGATCTATGCAGCGCGTTTTGGTGAAGGCAATGACCCGGAGGGAAGAAAGCGTGCGGATGCGATAAAATCCATATGTGATGAGTCTGGGTTAGTGGTGTGCGGACCGAACTGTATGGGGGCACTATCACTCCACAATCGGCAACTATTTTATCCAGCAACCCGGGTTAGAAGTATCGGGGCGGGTGATGTTGGGGTGGTTTTCCAATCTGGGGGCACGTTCATGTTTTGGCTTGAGCGTGCTTTCATTCGAGGACTCGATTTTTCGTTTGCGGTCTCATCAGGTAATGAACTCAATTTGGACCTTGCGGACTACATAAACTTTCTTGTGGAAGATCCTGAGACCAAAATGATTGCGTGCATGGTTGAGGGCATCAGAAGGCCTGAACCATTTAAAGAAGCTATTCGGCGCGCATTTGAGGCAGAAAAACCAGTCCTCATGGTTAAGGTGGGTCGCTCTGTTGCAGGGATAGAGGCGGCCCAAAGCCACACTGGGGCACTGGCAAGTGACGACTCGGTCCTGACAGCGGTATGCCAGAGATATGGTGTCACCAGATGTTATTCCTTGGATGAAATGATCGAAGCGGCCTTAGTATTGCGGCAGCGGCGATGGCCATCAGGCCCAAATATTGCGATGGCCGGTTATTCGGGCGGCGGAAAAGGACTGTTTCTTGATTACGCAGATGACCAGGGAGCGGTTATGGCGACGCTTTCGGAGGAAACTGTTGCTGCCTGTGAAACTGAAATTGATGAAGGGCTTTCTGGTCAGAACCCAATTGATTGTGGGGCGGGTATTGCCTTTCGGCCCCAGGCCTTCTCCTGGCTGTGTCAGCAAGTGGTGGTCGACGCCGGGGTAGATATTATGGCCATCCAAGGTCAGCTTCCTACTCTTGACGATGACCCTGCCGATCCCAGCGTTTTTTCGGATGTTTTTGATCTCACTGATAAGCCTACCATTGCATTTACTCGTGTCAGCCAAAATGTGAGCGATGCGGGCCGTCACTTCCAAGAGAGAAGCAAAGTGCCCTTTATCCAAGGCTTGGACTCCACAGTTAAAGCGCTGCAGCACCTTGTCAATTACGGTGCAGCCCGAAGGAGAGGGATCCCGGCGTTACCAGAAGTGAGTGGATGTTCGCAGGATTTTTCGGAAGGGGGTCTAGCGTCAAAACTAAAGTCTCATGGATTAATTCCTCCTAAATCAATTTTGGCTTCGGATATTGATGGAGCAGTGCGCGCTTCACGGGAAATTGGGTTTCCGGTTGCGGTAAAGATCGTCTCACCCCAGGCCAGCCATAAAACAGAAGTAGGGGGGGTGGCGATTAATGTTGTTGACGCGATGGAGACTGAGAAAGTAGCCAAAGATATGATAGCCCGGCTTTACAGGCACGATCCCTCTGCCGTTTTTGAGGGGTTCTTGGTACAAGAAATGGTCGAAGGGCTTGAAATCATTCTTGGCGCTCGCGAGGATGTACAATTCGGCCCCTTTATGGTTGTTGGGATTGGCGGGGTTGCCGTTGAAGCAATGCAAGATATCTCTCTACGCATGCTTCCTGTGAATAGGAAAACCGCCCAAGAGATGCTTGAAGAATTGCGGGGGAAATCACTTTTCGGGGAATTCAGGGGTCGGCCAGAGCGCGATATTGAGGCGCTTATTGACGCTATGTGCGGGCTCTCTGATTTGTTTTGTGCACATAGAAATCACCTTGCTGATTTAGAAATCAACCCATTGATGCTCGGTGAGAAAGGGCAGGGTGCCCGGGCAGTGGATGTTAGATTGGTTACGCGAAAGGACTAACGACGGTTTATGGATTACGATCTCCCTGAAGAACTTCGTCTTTTAAAAGAGACGGTAAGGCGGTTTGTCGACAATGAGATTATACCTATTGAGAAAACTGCATACGAGGGTCACCAGCTAAAGCCGGAGGTCAGAGCTTTTTTCGAAGAAAAGGCGAAAGAAATTGGCCTTTGGATGTTTGACGTCCCGGAAGAATATGGTGGTCTGGGGTTATCATTGCTAGCCAAGGTTGTCGTGTGGGAAGAGATGGGTCGAACCATTGCGATCCCGACGCGCGGCGGTCATATCTTTGGACCAGTCGTCAGTCCTGTGCTCTATCACCTGAACGAGAGCCAAAAGGAAACATATTTATTACCTGTTATTCGCGGCGAGCGGCGGGCGTGTTTTGCGCAAACGGAGCCGGATGCAGGTGGTGATCCTGGTGGAATGCGGACCACCGCCGTCCTAGATGGTAATGAGTACGTCATCAATGGTTACAAAAGATTTATAACGGGTGCTGACAAGGCAGATTTCGCACAGGTCCTTGCAGCAACAGATCGGTCTAAGGGGTCACGGGGTGGGATTTCGATGTTTTTGGTCGAAATGGACACCCCAGGAGTCGAGTTAGTTCGTCCTCAGGAAACAATGATGGATGATCGGCCTTGGGAGCTTTCCTTCACCGACGTCCGAATTCCCGCAACTAATATAGTTGGTGAAGAAGGAGATGGTTTTAAATTCGGTCAAACTTGGATCACTGCCGGTCGGATCCGCCATGCAGCAAGGGGAATCGGTGTCGCGGAGCGCTGTTTGGAACTCGCGGGGAAATATACAAATGAACGCGAAACATTTGGGAAAAAACTTTCCGCGCGGCAGGGCGTTCAATTCCCGCTGATTGATGCCTGGATGAAGACAAAAATGTTACGTCAATTTGTTTATGCGACAGCCGCGCGCGCGGATGCTGGCGAGGATATTCGCTTTGACTCCTACATGTGTAAGATCGCTGGAGATGAGCACGCCTTCAAAACTTGTGACGATGCATTGCAGGTTCACGGAGGGATAGGTCTTACCACGGACTTACCCATAGAGAAATTATGGAGGGATAGTCGTTCCATGGTTATCACCGAGGGTCCCCCGGAAATACTTCGGATGGCACTCTCAAGGGCTTTCTACCGGGAATACGGTTAGTCGGGTCCGAACAATCAGATAAAACGCTCAAAGGAAAGGATCTTTTTGATGGCAGGTAAGTTAAAAAACGTAAAATTAACAGTAAGGAATGGAATCGCTTGGGTGATGTTAAATCGCCCGGAAAAGCGGAACGCGATGAGCCCCTCGTTGCATTATGAAATGGATGAAACCCTTCGGGACTTAGAGTCGGATCCCCGCGTTGCAGTGGTTGTCATTGGTGGAGAGGGGGGGTACTTTAGTGCTGGCCAGGATCTCAAAGAGTTTTTTCGTGAGACCGACGGCAAACCATATGAAAAGAAAAAGGCTGCAGAGGCCGCTAATCGTTGGCGCTGGGAAAGGCTGTATAAGTACGATAAGCCGACAATTGCGATGGTTGAGGGTTACTGCGTTGGAGGGGCCTTTATGCAACTCTGTGCTGTGGATTTCGCCGTTGCCGCGGAAGACGCCATTTTTTCACTCTCTGAAGTTAATTGGGGTATATTGCCTGGAGCTCTTGTCTCAAAAGTGGTTTCAGACACCATTCTTCCTCGCCACGCACTTTACTATGCGTGCATGGGGGATGCGTTTGATGCCAAGGAGGCTGAGAGGATAGGCCTCATTAATTTTGCGGTGCCTAAGAAAGACCTCCGGGCGAAAGTTTTAGAGCTTGCTGATAAATTAATGGCCAAAAGTCCAAATGTTCTCAAAGCAACTAAGCAAGCTGTAAGGATGGTCCGAACGATGGATTTTGATCAGTCATATGATTACCTCGCCGCCAAGGGGCAGGCAATAAAGGTCGGAGATGCTCAGGACTCGTATAATACTGGTCTCAAGCAGTTTCTTGATGAGAAGAGTTACAAGCCAACTTTTCAGCCCTTTGCCCTGAAAAAACCGGCCGCAAAAAAAGCCAAGGCAAAAAAAGTTGCTAGCAAAGGCGGCAAGAAAACGATCCGGAAAAAATAACTTTATGGTGTCTGTTGACTGAAAGGCTCTCTCCTGAATTCAGGAGAGAGCCTTTTTTTCAAACATCGGGCGATGCCCTCTCGCTACTTGGGTTCCGCAGTGACGGTTCGGATATCTACAGCTCTAACGCCTCGTCCTTTGGGCAAGACCATCAGGGGATTGATCTCGATGTCACTAAGCCATGTCCTGTGGTCAAGAAAGAATTGGGAAAAATTAAAAACAGCCTCAATTAAGGCATCTATGTCTGCCTCCGGTGCGCCTCGCCATCCCAAAAGCTGGGTTTTTAGCTTAATGTATCAAGCATACTGGAGATTTCCGGTTTGGTGGTGGGGAGCAGAGTTAGTGCAACGTCTTTCATCAACTCTACCATCGTTCCTCCAGATCCCAGTACTAACATGGGCCCATAGAGGGGGTCGGTCCGAGCACCGACAAGAACTTCAATCCCCGAAACCATTTCTTGAACGAGAAATCCATCGATGGTTGAGCCTGGGTCGTTTTGGTGTAATCGATTTTCCATCTGGATCGCTGCAGCCTCTACGTCTTCTCGGCTTCTCAACCCCAAACTAACGCCACCTACTTCTGTCTTGTGACTGGCTTGCGGTGAGACAATCTTTACTGCAACCGGGAATCCGATCGTCTCTGCAAGGGTGCCGGTCTCTCGAGCGGTTGTTGCAAGTTTGGAATTCGGAATAGCAATGCCGGCTACCTGTAATGCGTGATTTAATGCGTCGCCACGACAATTTTCCAAAGAGCCATTGGGAGCACTGGGTAGTTGTGGTTGCTTACCCCGTCGCTCGGCGAAAAACCACAGCGCATTGGCCACCCTTACGCCTATCCGGGTTCCCTGCACAAATGGCATGTTGGTTCGTTTCTGGAAATCCAATCCGCCATCAGGGATCTGATGAGGCATTCGGGCAAAGGAGAATACCGGTTTCTCCGTTGAGTTGAGAAGATCAAGGATTTCATCTTCGGCACCAGCGTTCCGCGCACTTCCTGGCATGTTATTGCACCAAGCTACGATATCGACATTTGGATCGCTGGCGAAAGCCTTACAGATTTCGACGGGTGAAGACCTTCCCGAACGACCAACCGGGGCCCCGGTGTCGATAGGGTTTCGAATATGACAGTCGGCTGGCACAAAAGGCTTTATAGAATCAACCGTCTTGGGGTCTAATTCAGGGACCTTGGCTCCTTGCTCCTCACAATAGTCATGGAGTAAATCTACCGTGCCGCCGGATGTTGTCATAAAGGCAATCCGTGGTCCCTTTGGCCATCTGCCCTGTTGGAAACCCACGGTCATTTCAATCATTTCTTCAAGAGTTTCACAATTTATGATCCCGTAACGCCTGCAAACTGCTTCATAGGCCGCGTAGTCCCCAGCCACTGCACCGGAATGAGATTGGGCCGCTTCTCGAGATTTTTCCGATCGACCGGTTTTAATAGCGATTATTGGTTTTTCCGACTCTAAAGCTCTTCCGCAAGCCGCCATGAAAGCTTCTGGTTTCCGTATTCCCTCAATGAAAAGGCAAATCTGCTTTGTGTGCGGATCATCAACGCAAAAATTTATATAGTCAGCCAAATCAAGGCTAATCTCGTTTCCCGATGAAACCGCATAGGAAAACGTTAGTCCGCGCTCCTCTCCGGCACGCAGAAAATAGGATAAAGTACCCCCTGATTGGGTTATGAGGGCGGTTGGGCCCGGCTCCAGATTGCGGATATGGGCATGGGGATAGCAATAGAGCTTTTCTCGAACGCCAACCAGGCCCATACAATTTGGGCCACAAATAGAAATATCCATTCCTGAAAGCTGATCTTTTAATTTGTTGCCTCTTTCAATGGATTCCTTTCTTCCCCCATCGCCAAAACCGGCGGCGTATACAACTGCGCTTTTAAGTCCAATTTTGGCCCCGGTATCCAGCGCTTCAGGTATCGCTCGAGCCGGGATAATCAATAATGCGAGTTCTGCTGGTTCGGGTGTAGATGTGAGATCCGGGTAGCATCGCACTCCGAAAATTTCTTCCCGATTGGGGTTGATCGGCCAAAGATTACCATCAAAACCGGACTCAATCATATTGGCGTAAATATTGCGCGGCCAATGCGATTTATCCGTCGCTCCCACCAGGGCAATGTTGCGCGCTCTAAAAATATTGGCTGCCGTGACAGTCATATTGTTCTCCCATTAATCTAGTCGGACGATGATTTAGATCCGGACAGTGATTGTCAAATTGACACTCCAAAATCTATCAACAGGTCACCTTTTTCTTACGGATAGTTATTGCGAGCGGCCTCGCGCAGAAATTCGCCAAACATCGACGACCGTGTTACCTGAATGAACGATATATTGGTCATAAAGGTTTACCGTGGTGTCGCAATGGGCAGGGATTAACCTCACTTTATCACCGTATTGACAAAGCCGAGGCGAATCTTGCCAACTGACTTCGCCGTGCTCCTCTCCCGAAAAACGGAAGGTGATTCCGGGCATGTCCATCAATTCGGGCGGACCTTGATCCGAACTAATGGACTTTAATCCCACGTCTAGTATAGCCCGGTTTGTGTCTGGCAGCGATATGACACTCCCTAAAACGGTTAAGGACTGTTGGAAAGGCAGAGGTGTACTATTCGACCATTCGATCTTTCGATACTTCACATCCATAAATATATATCCTCCGGGTTGAATCTCCGTTAAGAGATTTGCTTCCGAGTCGATAAGAGAAGTACCGGTGCCTCCACCTGTAAGGCTTGGTACATTTATGCCGTTGGATTCGATAAGTTTTGCGGTTTCCCGCAATAGGAGGCTGGCCTTTTTGGCTTCGGTCTTGCGCTCAGTGAAGCTTTCACGCATTTGTATAGAGCCCTGGTATCCTTGTAACCCGCAGAGCTTGAGCCAGGGTGAGCGCTGGATCATCTGGGCCAATGCAAGAGCTGGTGCGCCAGGTGGTGTTCCGCATCTGTTTTGTCCAACATTAACCTCTATAACAAGGTTAAAGATTTGGCCCGTTTTTTCACCCACCAGAGCTAGCTCTTCGAGATTTTGTGGGTTGTCGGCGACCACTATTACAGATGTTTTCTTTGCCAGGCTGGCTAGTCTAGAAACCTTGGATAATCCAATGACAGGCGTTGTGATGAGGATATCCTGTATTCCCTCAGAGGCTAGAACTTCAGCTTCGCCTAATTTAGCACAGCAGATACCGGAGGCTCCATGTGCTAATTGGAGTTTAGCAATGTCATGTGATTTGTGTGCTTTGGCGTGGGGTCGATAAGTGATCCCCGAATTGGAAACGATTTCCTTCATTGCGTTCAGATTGTGACCTAGGGCGTCTTGGTCAATTAGGAGGACAGGCGTATCTAGTTCGTTCAGTTTCATCGTTCTACCTCTGATTGGTAGACAATTTGTCCATTGACGATCGTCGTTGTCGCCCGGATATCTTTGATTTTTTGCTCCGGGCAGGTCAGAGGATCATCTGTCAAGATTACCAAATCCGCAAATTTTCCTGGTTCTAAAGACCCTTTTTCATTTTCTTCTCCTGAAAGATAGGCACCTTCGATTGTCGCACAATTTAGTGCTTGCTGGCGGCTGAGAGCCTGATCTGGAGCGACAGGGGAATCACTGTAAAGATTGTGCCGGCTTACTGATTGCCAAACAGGATACCACATACTGGTCGGAACATTGTCTGTGGACAAGCCTACATGAACACCAGCGTCTAGGAGGGACCTGATCGGGCACAAATCATTTTCCCTTTCCGGGCCTAGTCCCTCTATGATTGCTTGTCCGTTCTTGTAAATGTACCGGTTGGTATGAGCTGTCATGACAATTCCAAGTTCGGAGAGACTTTTTATTTGTTCTGGGGTCGCACAGCCCAAATGACCCATGATCCATCGCTTTTCTTGGAGTGGAATTTTTTTGTTTATAGACTCAAAATAGGGCAGTAAAGACATCCATATTGCGCTGACTCGAACGTCATGTTTTGCGGCAGCCAATAGGAAATCAGAGATTTTATCTTCCGTTATCCCACTATCGTAATTAAACCCAGCCCAGCCTGTGTAGGGGTGGGCAGCAAGCCGCGAAATCGCATCTGGATCTACCCCGAGGTCGCCGAAAATACCCCCAATCCTTAGCCATTCATCTCCGCATCCCTTGGATACCACCGATTTCGCTTGACCATTGTTCCATGGTACGATCGTAATTGTCCTGCTCGGCGAAATGCCAAGTCGGGCTGTACACCAAATGCCCCCTCACGGTCGATTGCCCTGAGCGTCTTACCGCACGCCATGCATCACAGAGTTCCTGAGCGCAGCCATGTTCCTCGAATACGGAGGTTGTCCCACTCGAATTATAAATACGCATAGCCTCTTTGATTCCTTGGACGCGATCTCCGTGGGAGAAACGGGGCATCTTTTGGAACCACTTAAGTTCGGCAATTGGCATGAAAGTGTGTTCCCGGATGATACCGTTGGGTTCACCTGTTTGAGTGTCTAGCTCGAACGCTACATTGGCTGGGCAATCGTTCGGAACAGAAGTAAGGCCAGCTTCCTCCAAGGCCAATGTGTTGGCGATAGATTCTAAGGGTTGTATGTGGCGCCAGAAGCCCCAGATTGGCCGTATGTATACTGGATTTTTGGGGGCTACGGAGTCTATATCCCACCTATTCGGAAGCCGGTTTTCTTTTAAAATTTTCGGCACATCAAAATAGTAAGGTGGATCACCGATTGGCATGGTAACGATCCATTGACCTGGCTCGGAATTTGCGACCAGTTGCTCCAATCGCTGTAAAACATCGTCTATAGAACGGCAACCAGACAAAGACGGAAAAACGTTTTTAAGCCCCTCCCTGTCGAGATGAGCATGTCCATCAATCATACCCGGGATTACAGCAGCACCTCGCACATCAATAACTTGTGTTTTCGTGTCTGCGGTCTGGGATACCTCGTATTCATTGCCTACAGCAAGAATACGACCTCCTTTTATAGATATCGCATTCGTAATCGTGCTCTGATTATCACAGGCGATAATTTTCCCATTTTTTATGAGTAGATCGGCCTTTCCTGAACCAGACCCGTTGCTATCAGTAGCCGCAGGCATAGGCCTCCCGTCGGTGATCTGCCGCACCGGCAAAAACCCCATCCTCCATGACCTCAATGCATTTCGAAGACCCAAAATAAGAGGCCCCTGAAGCCCTCTGGAGTGGGAAACCACGCTGTTCAAGTGCATCTATAGTGGCTTGCGGGTATTCATCATCAATTAAGGCATTCCCTGCGCCATCTATAGACCAACGGGGAGCTTCTAGGGCTGCTGAGAGTTCCAGTCCCCTATCGACTAAATTTGTCAGCATTTGCACGTTCGAAATTGTCTGCGCTGGGCCACCTGGCGTCGTCATCAGGTATTTTACCTTCCCATCCTTGAAAATCATAACAGGGTTGAGGGTGTGGCTTGGGCGCTTTCCAGGAGCAACAACATTTCGATGTGTTGGATCTACATCAAAACCAGTCATCCGATTATTCATGAGAATCCCCGTATTGGGGTCTAACCAAGCGGATCCAAAGACATGAAATACGGATTGAACAACCGCGCAGGCATTACCTTCGTTGTCCACCATTGCAATGCAACTTGTCCCAGCTTTTCCCGGCGTTTGATGTTTTCCTGGTTGGGGATCAGCGACTTCCGCGCGCATTCTTTTGGTAATCTCTTGCCCTAAGAGCCTGTCGATAGGAGCGGGGTGAATAGCGGGATCGCAGATAAATCTTTTTCCTTCATCAAACGCTACTCTTGCCGCTGTCATCAAATAGGCCAGCCGCTCAGGATCGGGACCAACCAATTGATCGGATGTCAAACCAGAGAGTGCGTTCAGTTGCATAAGCATCAAATAGCCATAGGAATTCGGTGGCATGACGCAGACTTTATGCCCACGATAATCTGTGCTCAGCACCTCGACCCACTCTGGCTCATATCCGTGAAAATCTGTTTCCGATAGGAGGCCTCCGCTGTGTTGGCTGTAACTCCCGATGGATGCTGCGATTTCGCCCTCGTAATAGGCGGGGCTGCCCCCTTTCGCAATTGTCCTAATGGTGTTTGCCAATGCTGGTTGCTTGATTAACTGCCCGGCGGTCATCGGAGTCCCGTTCGGCATATAGAGCTCAGAACACCCAGTGTCGACTGACACATCTTTATGGAAAAGATGGAGGGCTGAAGCTAGGACTCTGGACAGAGGATGTCCATTTTCTGCCAAATCGAGTGCTGTTTTAAAGAGATCTGGCCAGTCCATCTTTCCGTACCGCTGATGTATCCTTTCCCAACCCCTCACGATACCAGGCACAGAGACAGCAAGGGGGCCTCTCATAACCATGCCATTTTTGAAAAATTCCGGTGTTGCGCCAGCTGGAGCATGGCCAGAGGCGTTTAATCCGATCGTTTCGCCTGATTTTCCGTCATGGTAAATAATAAAGGCATCGCCGCCAAAACTCGTCGCGTGGGGCAAAACCGTGCAGAGAACCGATGATGTGACAATCATGGCATCGATTAGGGATCCGCCTGCCTCCAACGTCTTAACACCCGCTGTCGAGGCCAAAGAATGGCCAGAGACAACCATATGTTTGGTTCCGTAAACGGGAGACCGGGCCAGTTTTTCACCCGCGAATTCATCTAATTTTGCCATGTCTTAAATCCCAAACATCCTTGCTGTAGAGTTTCTAATACCAATGTTATGAAAAGTAGCGACAATGATGTCCCCTTGAGGAGTGATGTAACTAAGCTCGAAGACTCGAGGTGCTCTTTTCGCATATTCCATCCGCTAGCTTGCTCTAGACGTTATTCTATGTTGCATGTAGCTACTAGACTACAGAGCAAGCAGAATATAGGAGAAGATCGGTGCCGGCACCCGAACTTAAAAAAATTACTTTGGAGAATGAACGCGTTATATCCTATCGAGAGTCTGGATCTGGAACTCCGCTGGTAATTTTGCATGGCCTTGGAGGTCGTTCAGAGAGTTGGGTTCCCCAATATCAGGGTTTAGGTGCTGATTACCGTGTGATCGGTTGGGATGCCCCTGGTTATGGGGAGTCATCGGAAATAGAGCTGGACCAGCCAAATATTGAAGATTATGCGGAGGTGTTTATCCGCTTCATAGATGCGCTCGGGATAGAAAGATGCCATCTCATGGGGCACTCGGTTGGGACTTGTATTGCTGCAAAGGTTCACCAGGATCACGCGGACCGACTGCTGTCTCTCACGCTTGCTGAGGCGGTGATTGGCAATGGGTCGTCTTCTGAAGAGGAAAAAAATCGAATGCTTCAGAGCCGCGCCGATGACTTGGCGGAAATGGGGCCTTCTGTTTTTGCTGAAAAACGGACTCCAAATTCATTATCTCCTTCCGCTGATCCCGATGCGATAAGGGCTGCCGTTGATTTTGCCAAGGGGATGCAGGTCTCGGGTTACTTAAAACTTTTTGGGGCCCTTGTGCGGGCTAACATGTTTGAATACGTCGATGCCCTCAGGGTGCCAGCTATGATCGTTGCGGGGTCAGATGATAAATCCGCCCCTGAGGAGTTCGTTCGTCAGATAGCAGCGGCTTTCCCTGGAATTCGCTATGAGGTAATTGCGGGGATTGGGCATCAAATAGCATTCGAGAAGCCAGAAATGTTTGTTGATTTGCTCCGACACCATATCAAGGCGGCAGAAGCCGCCTTGTCAGCTGGTTAAGAGTAATTTCGGAAAAAATTGAATGACCTAAGGCGCTAGATTTCATCTTCGATTTGGATGCCTCGGGTTCTCGGTCGCAAGATGCGATTAATCATGACGGCTAAGACCAGACCCAGAAATGGGCCTACCCACCACGGTGCATTCGCGAAGACAAATATACTAACAGCGGCTAATATCCCAAAGGCGATAGAAATTTTAGGTGCGTGATGATATAATGGGTGGTCGATTTCAAGAGATTGAGGTTTCTCGATCACCTTTTGCCAGTCTTGCTGGCGTGGATCCTTTGGCGGTTCCATGACGCTCTAAATTTTTCCCGATTTCATGTTTTGAGGCGCATTTCAACAAGTTTTGCCCAATAGCTTGCTCCATAAACAAGGGCCTCATCGTTGAAATCGTAAAATGGGTTGTGGAGATAACAACCGCCTTCGCCGGGGCCATTCCCGATCCAGATGTAACAGCCAGGGTTTTCATTGAGCATGAATGAAAAATCTTCTGCACCCATTTTGGGTGGTTGATTAAGGAGCACATTTGTTTCACCAACGATCTCTTCGGCTACCCTTGCTGCAAATTCGGTCTCAGCAGGGTCATTCACCGTTGGTGGGTAACCACCCCGATAGTCAAGGCTCGCCTCTTCCAGATTGAAGCTTATCTGTGCCCCTCTCAGAATTTGCTGAATGGAATTTTCGGCCAATTTTTGTAGATCAGATTTGAAGCTTCGCACGGTACCACGCAGAACAATCTCATCAGGAATAATGTTATAAGTTTCTCCCGCGTGTATTTGGGTTACAGAGCATACCACTGATTCGAGTGGGTCAACCTTCCGACTGACCACTGTCTGCAACATCGTGATAACGTGGGCTGCAGCCACCATTACGTCCTCTCCCATGTGAGGAAAAGCCGCGTGGGTTCCTTTTGCTCTGAGCTTTATGTCAAAACTGTCAGCCGCCGCCATTGCCGGACCAGGACAAACCGCGAAGGTTCCCAAATCTTGGCCCGGGAAATTATGCATACCCCATACTGACTCAACAGGGAATTTTTCAAATAAACCGTCCGCCACCATCTCGCGGCCACCACCCGCAAATTCCTCTGCGGGTTGAAAGATAAAATGTACTGTTCCTGAAAAATTTTTTGTTTCGGCAAGATATTTAGCAGCACCGAGTAACATGGTGGTATGTCCATCATGTCCGCACGCATGCATCTTTCCTGAATTCTTTGAAGCATAGGCGTAGGTATTGCGCTCTTCAATATCGAGAGCATCCATATCCGCGCGCAGTCCGATCGCGGGTCCTGAGCCCTGATCTCCTGCAAGGCTGCCAACAATTCCCGTTCTCGCAAGACCTTGGTGCACTTCTATTCCAAAGCTTTCCAACTTTTCTCCCACAAATGCTCCAGTGGCATGTTCTTCGAAAGCAGTCTCAGGATTCGCGTGGATATGCTGACGCCATTCCGCCATTTCGGCAGCAAATTCCGCTATTCGGTTGATCACGGGCATAGTGATATCTCCAGCCTAAAAATCCTTGTATAGAGAATGTACAATTCAAATTGGCGCCCGAAAACCTTGGCCGAAAGCATTAGAAACGTTAAAAATCCCTAGACTCGAAATCGAGGTTAGGAAATGTCTGAAGATTATTTAGAAATTCGGGAGGCAGTGTCCCGGTTGTGTGGCGAATTCGGTGGCGAATATTGGCAAGAAAAAGATCGGGAGCGGAGCTATCCCACTGAGTTCGTGAAGGCATTAACAGATGCCGGTTATTTATCCGTTTTAATCCCAGAGGAATTTGGTGGTAGCGGCCTCGGGATTTCGGCAGCCTGCGCGATCATGGAGGAAATCCAGAAATCGGGTGGCAATGGCGGTGCTTGCCATGCCCAGATGTACACCATGGGCACTGTTCTTCGCCATGGGACGGAAGAACAAAAGCAGGAATACCTTCCAAAAATCGCCAATGGAGATCTTCGACTGCAGGCCTTCGGTGTAACTGAACCAACAAGTGGAACAGATACATTAAGCCTCCGAACGAACGCGGTGAAAGATGGGAACGATGCGTATATTGTGAATGGTCAAAAAATTTGGACTTCCAGGGTAGAGCACTCAGATCTGATGCTGCTGCTCGCCCGAACCACGCCTCGAGATCAAGTTGAGAAACGCACCGAGGGCCTCTCAGTATTCCTGATCGATATGCGGGAGGCCGTCGGGAATGGTCTCACCATTCGGCCAATACGAACGATGATTAATCATGCCACCACCGAAGTCTTTTTCGACAACCTCCGAATTCCCTCCAGTTCACTCGTTGGGGAAGAGGGTAAAGGTTTTCGGTACATCTTATCTGGAATGAATGCTGAACGTATCCTGATTGCCGCTGAATGTATTGGGGATTCTCGGTGGTTCATTGAAAAAGCCACGAACTATGCAAAGGACCGAAGTGTTTTTGGCCAGCCCATTGGAAAAAACCAGGGCATCCAGTTTCCTATCGCTGAGTCGTACGCTCAAACGGAAGCCGCAGATTTGATGGTGAGGCGAGCCGCGATGCTGTACGAAGAGGGTGAAAACTGTGCAGCGGAAGCAAATATGGCTAAATATCTTGCTGCTGAGGCCAGCTGGAAAGCTGCCGATATGTGCATGCAAACGCATGGGGGTTTTGCCTTTGCAGAAGAATATGATGTCGAACGAAAGTTTAGAGAGACGAGGCTTTACCGGATTGCACCAATTTCTACGAATTTAGTTTTATCGTATATCGCTGAGCATGTTCTTGGCCTTCCGCGCTCCTTCTAATGGCCGGTTTACCGCTTGAGGGCACCCTTGTCGTGTCGCTGGAACAAGCTGTTGCAGCACCCTTTTGTTCGTCGCGTCTCGCGGATGCCGGTGCACGGGTAATCAAGATCGAACGAGAGGAGGGCGATTTTGCCCGCGGCTATGATAGTGTGGTCCATGGTGAGAGTGCCTATTTTGTTTGGTTGAACCGAGGGAAGGAATCAATCGTTCTCAACATCAAGGACAATCGAGACAGCGCGCTTTTGCATCGGATCTTAGAAAAAGCCGACGTATTTATTCAGAATCTTGCTCCGGGGGCTGCTGCAAGGTCGGGTTTAGGGTCTGCGGATCTTCGGTTAAAATATCCGAGGCTCATTACGGTTGATATATCCGGATATGGTGAAGAGGGACCATTTGCAGATATGAAAGCCTATGACCTTCTAGTCCAGGCGGAAAGTGGGTTGTGTTCAGTTACAGGGAGGCCCGAAGGGCCTGGCCGTGTAGGGGTATCAGCTTGCGATATATCGTGCGGCATGTATAGCTATATGGCTGTTCTCGAGGCATTGATAGATCGCGAGACCACCGGGGTCGGGAGCGGCATCAAGACATCTTTGTTTGAAGGCATGGCGGATTGGATGAATGTTCCTTTGTTGACCTATGACTACAGTGGACAGAGTCCGCAGCGTTTGGGTCTGAACCATCCATCCATAGCCCCTTATGGAGCCTATCCAGCATCAGATGGTGGAGAGATATTGATATCTATTCAGAATGAACGTGAGTGGGCTCGGCTTTGTGAAGTGGTCCTTGGAAATGGGGATATGGCTCAAGACGACCGGTTCGTGAATAATGAGTCCCGATGTAGAAATCGCTCTGAACTTGATCAGGTCATCAATACGGTATTCACCGGAATGTCTCGGGCAGAGCTAATAAATAAGTTACGTAACGCCGGCATCGCTTTTGGTGAGGTAAATGGCGTTGACGGATTGTCCAGACATGCTGCTCTGCGTCGAGTAGAAGTCGACAGTCCCACAGGTCGCGTGTCCATGGTAGCGCCACCGACGACGATGGATGGGGTTCAAAGAAAACTTGGTCCCGTGCCGGCACTCGGACAGCATTCGGACAAAATAAGAGAAGAGTTTGGTGACAAATTATGAACAAAATTGATCAATATGAATCCTGGGTGGGAAAAAAAGAAACAACAGAGGCCTTGGTTACCTCTTATCAAGCAGACGCGTTAACGGCGACACTTGATCGACAGGATCCGCCTTACAAGGAAGGAGATGAAATCCCGCCGGGTTGGCATCTTTTTTACATCCGTGAAGTTGTTCGGCTAGAGGATACTGCGCCGGATGGACACCCAAAGCGTGGCGATTTTATGCCCCCGATAAATCTACCGCGTAGAATGTGGGCAGGGACCAAGGCGACGTATCACAAACCTATCCATATAGGTGAGATGATTAGAAAGGTGACGACTATTGATGCTGTCACTCCGAAGGTGGGTAGAACCGGTAAATTAGTCTTTCTAAGCCTAAAGCATGAGATTTTTGGAGAATCCGGTCTGTCTGTTACCGAGCTACAGGATGTCGTCTATCGCGAGGAGGCAAAGCCAGGCACCAATCCTGTTTCCCCTCCGACCCCACCGGGACAAGCGGTGTGGTCACGGGATATACATCCAACACCGGTTCTGTTATTCCGATTTTCTGCCCTTACAATGAATAGCCATAGAATCCATTACGATCACAAATATGTGACTGAAGTGGAGCATTATCCAGGGTTGTTGGTTCATGGTCCCTTGACCCTCACGCTTCTAATGGATTTATTTCGTCGGGAGATGCCTGGAACAACTCTAAGAACATTTAATGTCCGGGCTGTTTCGCCGCTCTATGATATTCATGACTTTAGGGTTCAGGGTTGCCTTAATGAGGATAAGAGGACAGCCCAACTGTGGGCAGTTAATCACAACGGAGGGTTGGCAATGAGTGCGGATGCCGGCTTCTGAGGATTCGCCCGGTTATTTTTCGAAAAGTTCTACGCGCTTACATCTGCGGTTCTTCTCTTGGGTTTTTAAACTAGGGGCTGCCACAAAGTTTCTCTTCAAGGACTCGCTTGGTTTCGTGGGAGGGATTGGAGGCGACTCCTCGACCCCGACTATTGAGGGCGAAGATCTGCGGTTTTGATCTTTGAAAGCATTTTCATAAACGTATCCAGATTTGCTTGGAGTGTCTGCATACCGGTAACCGGTTTGATTGCTTCTTCATCCATATATAGTCCGCGGTTGATTTCTATCTGGAGAGCGTGCAGCCCCTCGTTTGGATGCCCGTAGTGGTGCGTTGTAAAGCCACCCGCAAAAGGTCTATTACATTCTACGGAATAGCCTAATTCGATAAAAAACTCTTTGACGCGATTGACGAGATATGGGCTGCAAGAGTTTCCGAAACAGTCACCCAAGATAATATTGGCACGCTGCTTCCCGGCATCCGGGTCATCCGGTCCCCCGACGGATGGCATTGAATGGCAATCAATTAAAAAATAACCGCCAAAAGTTTTACGCGTTTGTGCGAGCAGATTTCGAAGAGAGCGATGATAGGGTCGATAGTGCCGAGTGATCCGATCTGCGGCCTCAGAAAATCGCAGTTTAGTGCGATAGATTTCCTGACCCGAGGCAACGACTTTGGCTATGGTGCCGAGCCCTGCTGCCACTCGACTGGAATTAGTATTGGCATATTCTGGGAGTGCGTCACTAAACATCCCAGGATCCAGCTCGAATGGTTCTCTATTGGGGTCGATATACGATCTTGGAAATCTCGCGCAAAGCAAAGGGAGCCCGTATTCGGAGGCGTTGCTGAAGAGTTGGTCAACGAAACTATCTTCCGACCGCCTTAGAGAGATAAAATCAAGTTTGGATTCGCTCACAAATTCAGAAGGATAATCGGTTCCGCTATGAGGGGAGGCTAAAATAATGGGAGAATTTTGGCGAGGAGGGATAAAAACATCATGGCTGTCCGGAGAACAAACTTTTGGCATGGAGTCGCTTAGGCTTTTCAAAATTCGTTGGCTGATTTTTTTGGCTTGTCTGCCGTGTGTTGCATTGTCTGAGAGTTGTCTTTCCCAAAGCGTAAACGTGAGATGATAGCAAATAAAAATCAATCCCTTTCGCACGAAAACCGGTGGGCCGTGAGTAAGAAATTGGAGTTTAATCTTTTTTAAGAAACATATTGGTTGCACAGAGGCATAAAAAAGGGGGCGCCTGCGAAAGTGGCCACCCCCTAAGGACTGTGGTTAGAGTCTAATTTTATTTTTTCTTTTTCTTACTTTTGTTAAATCCCAGGATGCTCGATAGCTTTTTCGAAACCTTGGGATCTACGTTAAACGCGTCGTTCACAACTCGCTCGTTGTCTTGCCAGGTCCTTGCGTTGACCGGCACCCGTCGTCTGGCGGCTTCATCCAACAATGCCTTATCTTGCAACATGGCGGTGAACGCCTTCCGAACTGCTGCTACGCGGTCCGTCGGGGTACCCGGGGGCAAATAGAACGCCTGCCCAACATTAAAACCAACCTCGACTAATCCCATCATTTTCCGGTCAAATGGGTCCGTAACCATATCGCGTAATCGTGGTATATTTTTTACCTCCGGTCGGACCGGACCAATTGTGGCGTAAATCTTTACTTTTTTGTCACGGATCCAATGAGGTTTAGCACCAAGATATCCTGAGTAGAAGTTACCGCGACCTTGGACCTCGCCGCGTTCCATTGCCAAGTTGATGGCGCCGCCGCCCTTATAACCCTTTATGAGTTTGTACTTGGTCCCTAAAACCGCATTCAGGAAGGTCGGTAGTTGATAATTGATTGATCCTACACCGGACGCACCCATCACAACTTCAGTTTTTCTCTGCTTCTCAATAGTGTCAGCCTTTACATTGTTCCAAACAGCCAAGGTGTAAGTTCGAACTGAGAGAGTCCCAATCCAATTGAATTCTCTCGGATCAAAGCGAACTTTTCTCATAAGAGGAATTATCACCGAGCCAGGATTTATTTCTGCAATGACGGTTCCATCTTTCGGTGCCGCAGCGGCCATGTAATTGGCTGCTTTAACGCCGCCGGCGCCCGGTCGATTTTGTACGACCACGTTTGGATTCCCCGGCAGATGTCGACCTATATGTCTTTGGACAAGTTGTCCGTACAAGTGAAATGTGCCACCACTTCCAGACGGCACGACCACCGTAACAGTCTTTCCCTCAAAAAAAGCGTTTGCAGGATTGGCAAGCAGGACCCCCCCAACCGCGGCCGCGGCTGCCCCTAAAATAGACTTTTTAACTTTGATCATTTCATGCTCCCTGTATTTACTGTTTTAAAAGCTTGGCTCACGGATGCGTCCGATGTCAACGTAAGTCGAAATTTCGAGAAATGTCGATGGGATGAGAGAGCCGATTTTATGCTCCTCACTAACCATCCAGAAGCCAACCAAATTTCTCCTTTGCTTCCCGAGCAAGTTCGGGGCTTGGGGTATTAGGGACCGGGAATTTATCTCTCCAATGCCAGGGACGGCAGGCATTGATTACGGCCACCGAGTGCGTTGTATCACCCACTGCTCGTTTCGCGGGCGGGATCGAGGGATCCGCATTTGAGTCCCAAGACCCTTCTATGAATTGAATAGATGTGGCGGGATCTGTTCGTGTAATCCAGCACCAGAGCGTTTGATCCAGGTTGGTGACGTCAATGTCATCATCGCAGACAACGATATATTTAGAAGCGTAAGCGGAGGCGCCACACTGAGCGGCAATGTGTCCTGCTTGCACTGCATGACCTGGATAGCTTTGTTTGATTGATACTGCATGCAACATGCGAGCGCCGCCGATCTCATGACACCAAACTTGCTGGACATTGGGAACTCCCGCTCGTGTCATATTTTGCTTGATGAGTGCGGACCGCATCACAGCCCGGTAACGCGCCATTTCGTCGGGTCCACCGCCCATTGGGGGAACGCCCAGCAAAATGGGGTCGTTTCGGTGATAGATGGTTTCAATGTCTATTACTGGCATGTCCCTCACGCCGCCGGCATAGTGTCCAGTCCATTCGCCGAAGGGACCCTCGGGGAGAGTTTTTTTTGGATCTACATATCCTTCGATCACCACTTCCGCATTTGCAGGAAAGGGTAACCCTGTGACCTTTCCCCGAACCATTTTTGTCGGTTTGCCGCGCATGCCCCCGATAACATCCAGTTCGAAGATGCCGTAAGGAGCTTCCACGCCTCCATAAAAGAATGCGAGGGGATCGCCGCCTAACACCATAACAATTGGCATTTTTTTTCCGTCTCGGAAATATTTCTCGCGATGCAGCCATCCGTGATGGCCACGCGCCATGACTAGACCAACAGTTTTTTTATCTTGTACCATCGCCCGATAGGTGCCCGCGTTAAGCCAGTGCTCCTCCGGGTCCTCGGTGACGCTATAGGTGCCAGTCCCGATGTAACGGCCACCATCTTTTTCATGCCAAATCGGAGAGGGGAATTCTGTTATATCGATGTCATCCCCAGTCTTGATGTTCTCGAGCACAGGACCATCTTCGACAATTTCATGGGGGAGTATCTGCGGGTCAGCAAGATAGGCTTCCCTATACGCATCGCTGAGCTCCCATTTATCAAGATGATCGGGGAAACCCAGGGTCATGTTACGGCGCTTCCCAGCAAAAACATTCAAAAGAAGGCGAAAACCCTTTGGGCAACCCGGGACATCATCAAAGAGGACGCATGGGCCATTTTCTGCTCTCAGAATAGCTTCTGCTACGAGCCCTATATCTTTTTGCCAACTCGCACCGCTAATGCGCTTAACCTCACCAAGCTGATCTGCTTTGACTATCCATTCCCTTAGATCTTCGTAATCAATACTCGAGACAATATTCGATGTCTGTGCCACTGGATCCCCCTGTACGTGGTCCCAAAATTGAAATTATCAGGATTTAAAAAAAATCCCCGTGCAAAGAGCCATCCTGCACGGGGATAATTTTTTATTTAGCCTTGATCGCCTTTTTTACGAGCTGGATTGTGGACTTTGGCGTGGCAAAAATTTCCGCGAGTCCCGACAAGGTGTTTTTCCAGTCTAAAGGATCGACAATGATACCGATTTTTTTGGCATCCGCTTGAAGTTCCGGAGAATTGACCGCGGACCAGAAACCTTTCCTGAGCGCGGCTACTCTATCTTTAGGTGCTCCGGGCGCAGTGCCGTAGGGGCGTGTTAGTTCGGTTGGTTTAAACACTGTGCGCATGATTGCGCGCTCGGTGTCATTTTTCGCGAGATCATAAATCACGGGGGCATTTCCGAAGGCCCGATGCGGTTTCGTCCCCATCTGAACAATGGGAACCAATTTCCCAGATTTTATTTGATTGGCCAGAGGGCCAAGCGCTTGGGATGCCCAAAAAGCACAAACGGCATCAACTTCGCCCGTATTTATTGCCAGCCGGACTTTCGCTGTTCCCTTGTAGCCGGTCACTATTTTGATTTTGTATCCGAGAAGATCTCGCATCAAGACCGGATGCTGATTGCTGGTTGAGCTTGCCCCTGTCGCCCCAAAAACGATTTGTCGATCTTTGGCGTCAGTAATGCTTTTTATGCCAGTCCTGCCAGCAACAACGCAGCTGGTCGTATCTTGGGTGAGAGTTCCCAACCACTGCATTTTGTTGACGTCATAACGAATATTTTTGCGCCCGAGGAGTTGTGCCAAGGTGTGAGTGGCTGAGGTCAATATCGTTCGGCTGCCATCCTGGGCCCCTACATTATAAAAATGATTTAGCGCCTTGATGCCCCCTGAACCCGGCATATTTTGGACAAGCACGGTGGGTTTTCCCGGGATATGCTTGCCTATGTGTCTTGCCAAAAACCTAGCAAATAAATCAGCCCCGCCACCTGGGCTGTACCCAATGACAATCGTCAAATTATTTTTGTTGTAAAATTCAGAGATAGAATCTGATTTGGCCGGAGCGGTTACGGTGGCTACAGCCGCTGTTGCCGCAACCAAAGCCAAGCCAGCTCTTTTTCTGGTTTCCATTTTTTTCTCCCTGTTTTCGATTATGATTCTTGAGCTTGAGAGGTATTTGAGCACCTATCGCTGGTTTTGTCCAAACGACATATTCATTAAACGACCAGCGTTCCCCGAATAGACTTTATTTTTTATGTCCTTTTCAAGTTCCAGCCGCTCTACCGCTTGAATGCACTTATTGATATTCGCGAATGGGGCGTCTGAGGCAAAGACGACGTTATTCGGTGTGAAAAATTCAAGTCCGCATCTAAGCGGGGCTACGGCGCCATGCATCGCCATGTCACCATAGAACATTCGGAAATAATCTATTGCGGGTCGAATAAGTTTGTTTTTCATCCCGATATAGTCTTCATCAACGGTTCGCCGGCCCATCACAGCAAAGGCATTCTCGACCCTGCCTTCGTGAAAAGGGATATTTCCGCCCATATGGTGGCAGATAATTTTTATCCCCGGGTATCTATCAAACAATCCAGTGACGACCAGGCGGACCATGGCCACTGATGTCGCATAGGGCCAACCCATTATTGTCCAGAGCTCAAATCTGGAGATCTGCTCCGACGCATAATCGGACTGTTGCGAGGTCCGGGCGGGGTGTAACCAAATAGGGAGATTGTATTCCCACATTTTTTTGAAAAGAGGATCGTATTGCGGGTCGTCGAGTGGTCGACCGGCGACGTTTGAGAAAACTTGAATACCTTTGGCGCCTAACTCATTGATGGCCCGATCAACCTCCATGAGCGCTCTATCTAGGTCATGCATAGCGATCGACGCAACGAACCCGGGGAACCTGTCTGGATGTTGTGAGACCAGTTCAGCCATGGAGTCGTTGGCAACTTTCGAGAGTTCCGTGCCCTGCTCCGGGGTTGTGACGTCTTCAAGCGGGGGGTTGGGTAAGGAGATGATTTGGCAGTATTCTCCGTAGGAGTCCATCTCTCGAAATCGTCCGTCCAAATCATGCAGGAAAGTCACGTTAGTAAGACGCTTCCCAATGTTGCCCAGATCGGCCGACATCCCGATCATTTTTTCGTAAGCAGCTTTTGGAAAGATGTGGGTGAAAATATCTACGATCATGAGCGGTTTTCCGATTTCATTTTCTGTGGAGCGTGTGGATCAGTTTCGGATAAATAATCATATCAGTTCGGCAGTTAAGGCAAGGCGAGCAGAGAATTTTTCATCTCATCTCGCGGAGACAAATCAAAAATTTTTTTATACAAATTCCACATATCTTGAATCCTAATCATTAATAAGGTGGGCAGCAGATGCTTCAGATAAAAAAAGTGTTGATTTTGATCTTCTTGCCGATTGGTCTGCTACTCACTGTGCCGGCAAAGGCAGAGCCAATTTATCATGAAGTGTATTACCCAGAGGGATCTGGTCCCTTCCCAGCTGTCATCGCCTTGCACACCAGTGGAGGCTTTAAGACCGTAAAAAAGCAAATCAAGAAATATACAGGGGCTGGTTTTGCCGTTTACGCACCAAATTTTTTTAAAAGGCATGAGATAACCCATCGCAATCGTTTTGATACCTGGACGGTTTACCGGGCAAAAATAGAGGCAGAGTTAATTGAAATTGTGGGGTTGGCAAAACAGGATCCGAAAGTAGACGGAAAAAATGTGTTTGCTGTTGGCTTTTCTAATGGCGGCTATTGGGCAACCTTCTTAGCCGCAAAAAATCATGTAAACGCTGGTGCCTCCCATTATGGGGTCTGGGCCTGGCCCGAAAGGTACGACTTCGATGGATATCCCGCTTTGTATCTAGATAAGCGGAGTAATCCTGTGCTTGCCATCCATGGAGATAATGACAGTGTTCAGAAACCGGATAATGTCTATCCAGAGCTAGACGCAGCGGAGCAGAGAAGTCCAAAATTCAGCAAATTTATTTTTAAGGAAGCAGGTCATTCCTGGGATGGCAAACGTTCTGACGATGGGTTTTTCCAGGACGTGACCGACAAAGCGTTGCAGCTTACCATCGATTTATTCAAAAAAAACATGAAGTAGTGGCAATAGAGTTAAGAAGCATGGGAAAAAGGCTTTCGTATCTGTTTCACGGGATTACAAACTGTTTTGGTCTTTTTTCAGAATAAAGAATAGGCGCCCTATGCACTTTCATGTTCGGCTCATTGACAATCCTGATACACCAGATCTCCGAGAAACCAGTCGGGAAGCGCATTGGGCTTATTTTGATGACCACCGTGATCACTTCATCGCAAGAGGTGCAACAATCATTGATGATGGTAAGCACGTGCTTTCGAGCGTGCTCTGGGTCGAGTTTGATAGTTTCCAGCACGTAGAGACATTTATTCAGAATGAGCCGCATAACCAAAATAAAGTTTACAAGCGTGTAGAGGTCGATTTTTGGAATTGTGCCTTGAACAGAAAACAGAGCCACTTTCCGCGCCGGGATGGCCAACTGGTTTGGTACATTAGGGGGTACGGGAAGCCGGGAGTAAACGAGATCCGAGATCAACTTGCGCCTGCGCACACCAGTTATTTTAGGCCTTATGATGCGGAACATTTCGTGGTCCGTGGGGGGGTTCGCTCTCAGGATGACGGACCTTGGATCGGAAGTGCTAATCTTATCGCACTTCCAAGTAGAGAGGACGTAGACGCGTTTCTGCGGGCTGAGCCGTTCTATTCTTCTGGACTTTATAGTAATGTAATAGTGGAACGGTATAAGTTCGGGGGACGGCCGGGCCAGATTGTCTAGTTAACTCGACGGCGCGTTCTATTTTTTTTAAGGAATGGAGTGATCCATCTCACGTAAAAATTTGGAAAGGGTGAAATCCTTTTACCAAAGGCACAGAGCCTGGGCATTCAAGGTCAAGGCCACTGCCAATTCAATAGATCTGTGGGTAAATTTACCCAATCGGTAACTAAATCTACTGACATTGCCAAAGCCATCGCACCTGCGATCGAGACCATGGTACCGAAAATCAAACGGAAATTGATGACCTCGTGTCCCGGATTGAGGAGGCTTGAGAATATGATCCGGAAAATTCCTGTTATTCTCTGAATAGGGGCGACGACCGTCACCGGGGCGACTGACAGGGCTAGGTAGCGAAACATCTGAGCCAGAAAGCCAAAAAAGCCAGAATAGGTGAACCAGGGAATGGCTCTCCTATCCATGGAGATGACGTGTTGAATCCGCCCCCGAGGTATTAAGAAAAGGCAGAAAAATAATCCAGCTGCCAAATATGAAATAAATCCGGCAGCTAGGGCAGATCCTGTCATACCGTCCATTCCCTGGCGCACCAAAACCGGAGAAATTCCATATCCAGTCGCTGATAACAATGCCCAAGTATAACCCTCCGTAAGATTGGGCTTGAATTCTGGCGTCTGTGTGGCCGCTGAGTTTCCGCTTTCTCGTATAATCGAGCTCGGGGAGTCTCTCTCGCTCTTATCTTGATTGGGTTGGACCCTAGTTTTGAGCTGATCCCGCTGTTTCTTGGAGGGTATCGCGATCACATTACCCATAATTATGAGACCCAGCCCTAAGATTTTAAGAGCGGTCATTGTTTCATCCAAAAGGACAATCGCGAGCGTGAGCGCGATAACGAGATTCGCGCTTTGGACAGGCGCTGTTAAATTGGATCCCATCGCCTTGATTGCGCGATATCCGCAGTACCGACCCCAAACGAAATGAAATATGCCGGCCGCAGAAAGGCAAACCAAATTGATAGGATTGAATTCCAAGATTTTCGAAAGCTGACCTGTGACCAATGCGGCCAGGAAAAATAAAGGGACTCCCATTGGGACAGTGATGGCCAGCGCTTGAAAGACGGTGGATGAAATGACTCCCCGCCGCAGACTTGCGTTATTAAATGCAAAGGTTGCAGCCGATATTACTGCGTATACTGCGCCCAGAATCATTTACTGATGATACCTCTAATGAGAAACCTAGAGAAAAATTTGGGTTCAAAATCCAATTTTCAGCGGATTACCCCTGGCCTTGGATTGCCTTCTAAAACCTATAAATCAGGAGAAAGATTAATGACTTTAGTCCCTTTGAGGTCCTTGAGCGACAGGCCGCGTGGGGTCACCGGTCCAGGCTGACCAGGAACCCACATACAAAGCGGCTGAGAAACCCGCCGCATATAGAGCGACTAACTCGTGTGCGGCGGCATTGCCACTGCCGCAATAAACGCCTGCCGGCTCAGAATTTCCAATGCCAAGACTACGGAAATGAGCTTCTAAGTCTTCGGAGGTTTTTATGAAACCATCGGCGGTCACCGTTTCGGCAGAAGGGGCGCAGACTGCTCCTGGGATGTGTCCGGTATCAGGCTTTTCAGGATCCCCTTCGTATGCCGCCTTCCCTCTAGCATCAAGCAGCACCCCAGAACACGCGATGGAGGCAGCCTCACTGGCATCAATTGTCGGCATACAGCCAGGGCTGACAATTATGTCGCCATTACCAGGTGGCGATGTTGGTTGGATTTGTGACGGATTACCGGCTCCCGCCCAAGCTTTAAACCCGCCATCTAAAACACGCACTTTATTATGCCCCGCCCATCGAAGGGTCCACCAAGCCCGACCGGCCTGAGCGCCAGTCGCTGAGTCATAGACGACAACGTCTGAGTCTGAGCTGATCCCAAATTGCCGCAGGGTGCTCTGCAAAATATCTGCTTCTGGAAGAGGGCGACGTCCGCCTTCCTTTGTCGCTGGGCCCGATATATCGGATGCGAGACAAACGGCAATCGCCCCTGGAATGACGGGGCGGTCGAGGGGCTTTGCGCTCAAATCATCGCTAATATCAAGAATTACGGGCGCCGATCCCGAGTCAATTTTCTCAGCCAGGGAATTAACTGAGGTAAGAACTTCAGAACGAGGATCAATCATTTTTGATCTCATTGAGTCATCGTGCAGCGATACAGTTGTCGTATCGCCCCACTGTTATAGTCTTTCACGGCCCGGTGTTGCACGACCCGATTATCCCAAATAGCGAGCATGCCCTGCTCCCATTCGAATCGGCATGTTGCCTCGGGAGATTTGATCATATCAAACAGAATACCCAAAATGTTTTGGCTATGAACTCGGCTCACGCCCTTTATGTAGCAAACATAAGATTCACTGACAGCTATCCATTTTCGTCCTGTTTCTGGATGGACTCGGACAAGCGGCATTTCAAAGGGCGGCATCCGCCGTCTTGCCTCAGCGGCTTCTTCGGGATCTAGATAACGATCTGTGATGTGACCTGTTGCGTCTGGGGATTGGATAACGGTCAGGGATTCGAGATATTGCGCAAACAGTGGGTCTAATTGTTCATAGACATAAGCAGCATTCGCAAACATGGTATCCCCGCCTGCGGGAGGGATCCGATGTCCGAAGAGAGCTGTGAAGGCAGGTGCGTCCGCTCTAAAACCGCCATCCGTATGCCATACATGATTTCTAAGGTAGGCGTCCTTTTCTGCGCTGACGACGGTCGCGTCCGGGTTCTCCGGTGCTCGCGGAGTGTGCGGCCCCGCGTAGTGGAAGAACTCGCCCAGAAAACCGGCGAATTTTGTAAAATTTTCTGCAGTTACCGTTCCAGGTCTGAAGGCGATCAGCCCCCTGTTGTGAAGCAGGTGCCGCATTGCAGAACGGAATGCGGGTGACACTGAGTCCCCGTCGAATTTATAGCCAGAGATAAAGGAACCAATGGATGCCTTTATTGGAGCAACATCAACTCCGGGTGGTAGCGAGAAATTTTGTGCAGACTCTTGTTTAATAGGTGTAATGGTCGCCATACCTTGAACCGATCACTTTCTTTCGAACATAGAAATTATTTTGGTAAGAACCAGAAAATAGAGGTTTTTTTTACTTTGACAACCGATTTGGTTTTCGTCTCCTTGCAGTATTTTTTGGGAGGGGTTTGATGGAAAGAGCGCTGGTATAACCGATCTTCGCGGTCTAGACTTTTCGTCAAAAGAGCAGAGGGGGATTTAACTATGACTGGCCATCACGACAGTAAACTACGAGGCGCTGATATTCGGGAAAAACTGGGCCATCCGGTGGTGGATGCAGACGGTCACATGATGGAGGCAAGCTTTGCTATCCTCGATTTTGTTAAAAAAGTTGGTGGTCCCGAAATGGCGAAGCGTTATGAGGCGCAGCTTGTTCACGAAAATAAGACGCGAGGTCGTCGAGCGGTTTGGGTAGGGTTAAGCGGTGAGATGACGATAGATCGAGCCACGGCCATGTTACCTCGGCTGTATTATGAGAGGCTCGACGAGGCTGGCATTGATTTTGGTGTTGTCTATGGGACTTATGCTCTGACGGTTATGCGTGAGGGTGACGACGAAATGAGGCCCGTAATATACCGGGCAATGAATATGCTTTATGCGGACATGTTTAGAGGACTTGAGGATAGACTAACGCCGGTTGCCCTAATTCCAATGCATGATCCGGATGAGGCCGTGGCAGAGCTGGAATTTGTTGTCAATGAGTTGGGATTAAAAGCAATTGTCATGAATACCCAAATTCATTTACCTCACCCTGATGTCGTTCGTGAGGCGCCGCATCTCGCGCAGTACTCGACTGCACCGATCTCACCAGCTATCGACGTCGGGGATCGATACGATAAAGTATGGGCGAAATGTGTCGAGCTTGGAGTGGCCCCCTCGTGTCATAACTCGTCTAGGGGTCGAGGGTCTCTGAACAACTCTCCGACAAATTACGTTCACAATTCACTGGGAAGTTTTGCCAAAGGATCAGAATTTTTTTGTCGATCTTTATTTATGGGAGGAGTTCCAAAGCGTTTTCCCACGCTGAAATATGCTTTCCTTGAAGGTGGACCGGGATGGGCCTCTACTCTTTACAATTCATTATTTGAGTATTTTGAGAAAAGAAATTTGGATGCCCTTAAAAGAAACCTGGATCCCGCGGGGTTAGACGTGGATCTCATGGTAGAGATGTTTGAGAAATACGGGAATGAATACCTCACGCCCGAGCGAATTAGGGAAGCTCCGCATCAGCCTTCGGCATCGCAGCTTTTCGTCTCGGCGGAGGAGGTGAATGATTTCCGAGAAATCGGGATCACCAAGGGCGAGGACATAAGGGACATATTCCACCGGAATTTTTATTTCGGATGTGAAGCCGATGATAGCCTTAATGGGGTGGCATTTGACCCTAAAATCAATCATTACGGACTCAAACTGAATGCATTTCTGGGTTCGGACATTGGCCACTGGGATGTCCCAGACATGACCAAAGTAATGGTCGAAGCCTATGAGATGGTCGAAGATGAATTTATGAACGAGGATGATTTTCGGGAATTCACCTTTGGCAACGTCGTTTCCATGCACGCGGGTATGAACCCGAACTTTTTCAAAGGCACTGTCGTTGAAAAAGAGGTGGACAGATATATCAGTGAGAAAGCTGGCGCGGTCGCTGCTGAATGACCAGGGGATATGGTTCCTGAAGCTCTAGACAGCAATTTCGAGCATTTAAAGGGGATCTCTCGATAGGTGTCTCGGTTCCTTTGGAACCGACCCATCCAAAATTACCCAGGATCGTCGTTTGCCCCTGCAGATTTTCTCGGCAAGCGGCGAATGAGATACGTGATACCGACGCCGATAATGCATCCGGAGGCATTTGCCACGAAGTCGAGCCCGTCGCCCGTTCTATTAAAATGTGGTTGGACTAACTCTATGAGCCCCCCATAGACGACCAGAATAAGGCCACCATATAACAAGGATCTATCCCGGCGACGTCCATAGCAACACAGGAACGACAAAACAGTATAGCCAAGCACGTGGTCAAATTTATCCCCTAACTCGGAGGAAAGCGCCTCCGGGCGGGGCGCTAGGGATAGGTATGTTATCAACATAAAACAAATAGCGCCTAAGAAATCGGAAATTTTCGGTGCCGACTTAATCATTTTCCGAATACCTATTTGTCTCTAAAAAGGGCGCCTTGGCAGAGTGAGGATTTGTCTTTCATCGCTTTCTATACGTAACGTCTTATCCTGATTTAAATCAAATCAAAACATGTTGCTGATGGGTCTCGCCCCATTTTCCTTAGGGTAAAACGTTGCCCTGGCTTTGTGAAGAAGATCAAAAGTGTCACTCCATTTACTTGAAATACTTGTCTCAGCTATGTCACGATATCTCGGTTTGGGTTTAGGAGCATGCTTTATGGACGAGAATACAACGCATCACCACGATCATCATGACATGTCTGAGCTGAGCGATGTGGAGGTGCGCGTAAGATCTCTGGAAACCGTGCTCTCTGAAAAGGGCTTCATCGATCCTCTTGCGCTTGATGCCATCGTCGAGGCCTATGAAACCCGAATAGGTCCCCAGAATGGCAAACGTATTATTGCTCGAGCTTGGACGGATCCCGAGTTCCGCGAAGCGCTCTTCGAGGACGCATCAGCCGCAGCCGCTAGATTTGGAAATATAAGCCCGGTTGGTAGTCATTTGATAGCGGTTGAGAATACGCCGAAGCGCCACAACATGGTCGTCTGCACTCTGTGTTCCTGTTACCCCTGGGAAGTACTTGGGCTCCCTCCCTCATGGTATAAATCGGCTCCTTATCGCTCCCGGGCTGTCATAGAGCCGCGCAAGGTGCTCTCCGAATTCGGAGTGACACCTGCCTGAAACGACGGAGGTTCGGGTCTGGGATTCTACCGCTGAAACACGGTTCCTTGTTGTGCCCATGCGGCCAGATGAGACAGAGGGTTGGAGCGAAAGTGACTTGGAGAAGTTAGTCACTAGAAACTCTATGGTGGGCACAGGGCTTGCTCTTAGTCCGCGTGATTTAAAAGCAGATCCGTAATGTCAAATTCAATCCATGATATGGGCGGTATGCACGGTTTTGGTGCGATCATAGAAGAGACAGATGAACCTGTTTTTCATTCAAAATGGGAAAGCCGCGTTTACGCTATGAATCGGGCCTTAGGTCCCTTGCGCTTGTGGAGCATAGATGAAGGCCGTGCGGCGCAGGAGGCATTGCCGCCGGCTGTTTATTTGTCGTGTAGCTATTATCAGCGCTGGCTATTGGGCCTTGAAACCCGCGTTATCAAGCATAAATTGGCAACCGAGGAAGAATTGGCCTCGGGTAAATCCCTGCAAACGGTACCAGCTCCCTCTCGTATCTTTCGGCCGGAGGATGCTCAAAATCTCACCAGGGGAAGCTATGACCGCGAGCCCCATTCCGAACCAAAATTTAAGGTTGGTGATACTATTCGGACCATAAATACAAATACCAACACCCATACCAGATTGCCGCGATATGCGCGCGATAAGGTCGGAGTGGTGGAAGCCCTAAGAGGCTTTCATGTCTATCCAGATTCGGTTGCGATTGGAAACGGTGAAGATCCGCAATGGCTATACACGGTGGTATTTGACGGGATGACCATTTGGGGACCAGACTCGGAACCCGGAGTTACCTTATCAATTGAGGCATTTGAACCTTATTTGGAAAATTTATGATTTATTCTTCAGAAACACCGAAAGAAAATCTGACATCGATTCTTTCTGGTATCAGCAATTTTCCTAACGACGATGGTGAGCCTGTTTTCCGTGCTCCATGGGAGGCACAGGCTTTTGCCCTCACTTTGCACCTTTTCAATAAGGGACTATTCACGTGGCCAGAATGGGCTGAAATTCTGACCGATGAAATCAAATTAGCGCAGGGAAAAGGGGATCCTGACCTTGGGCAAACATATTATAATCATTGGTTGAATGCGTTGGAACGAATAGTGGAAACCAAGAAGCTTACAAACAGCATGACCTTAGCTAAATATCAAAAGGCTTGGCGTCAGGCAGCGGAACGGACCCCGCACGGACTTCCCATCGAGTTAACGCAGCATGATTTCGAAACCTAGTTTTTGAAGCCAAGACCTTTTTGAGAGATGCCCTAAAAAAAGAGAGCACTGAATTTCAGTGGCTCAGTATCTGACTGAGAAAAAGCTTCAATCTATCGGACTTTGGATTTTCAAAAAATTGATTTGGGGTACCGCTTTCGATGATTTCACCGTCATCCATGAAGACCACGCGGTCGGCTACCTGAGACGCAAACCCCATCTCATGCGTGACAACCAGCATGGTCATTCCCGAGTCAGCCAAATCAACCATTACATCTAAGACCTCTTTGATCATTTCAGGGTCAAGGGCAGAGGTAGGTTCATCGAACAGCATAATTTTTGGTTCCGTGCACAGCGAACGCGCAATTGCTACCCTCTGCTGTTGGCCGCCCGATAATTGGCCGGGGTATTTATCGGCTTGCTCTGGAATTTTGACCTTTTCAAGGTAGTGCATGGCCAGTTGCTCTGCCTTTTCCTTTGGAGTGTTTTTCACCCAAATGGGCGATAAGGCACAATTTTCGAGAACAGAAAGGTGCGGGAATAAGTTAAAAGATTGGAAAACCATTCCGACTTCCTGCCTAACAGCTTCGATGTTTTTTAGATTACCGGTAAGCTCAAGCCCGTCGACGAAAATCTCTCCTTCCTGATGTTCCTCCAGTCTATTAATACAACGGATAAGGGTTGACTTTCCGCTGCCCGATGGACCGCAGATCACAATCTTTTCCCCCTTTTTCACGGAGAATGAAATATCTCGCAGGACATGAAAGGACCCAAACCATTTGTTCAGTCCTTTGATCTCAATGAGAATATTTGGATCTTTATTCTTTTTATCAGTATCCGACATTATTTGGTTTCTCTTGGAAGTGTCGTGCTTAATCGACGTTCTAACCGCATGGAGTATCTGGACATTGCAAAGCAGATCGAGAAGAAAAATAAAGAAACAAAAACGTATGTCTCTGTAGAGAGCCCCAACCAATCTGGATTTGCGACCATTGCGTTTGCGATCCCAAGAATGTCAAAAAGGCCGATAACGATAACGAGAGTTGTATCTTTAAAAAGTCCTATGAACGTGTTCACAATGCCTGGGATCGATATTCGGAGGGCCTGCGGCAAAATAATGTGCCTCATCGACTGAAAATAATTGAGACCCAGCGCTTGAGCAGCCTCATATTGCCCCGATGGGATTGCTTGTAGGCCCCCTCGAATTACCTCTGCCATGTATGCGGAGGCAAAGGCGGTAACCATTACGATGACCCGGACTACCGCGTCTAAATTGGCCTCCGGGGGCAAAAAAATCGGCAATAGAATATTGGACACAAAGAGAAGGGTTATGAGTGGAACCCCTCTGACAAACTCGATAAAAAAGATGCAGAACCATCTAACCAGAGGTAGTTCGGATCTTCGACCAAGCGCTAAGATAACGCCCACTGGCAGTGATAAAACGATCCCAGACAGACCCACAATCAAATTGAGCATAAACCCGCCAAATTTATCTGACGGCACCTCTGGGAGACCAAATCCCCCAACGAGTAGAATGGTTGCGATGAATGGGTAAGCGATAGAGCAGGGTCGGAGATAACGTTGAGCCGGAAGTTTATCAAAAAGCCATGGTGCTAGTGCGGGAATTAGCAACACGAACGCGAGTGCCGGTCTCCATCTTTCGGTTTCCGGGTAAAATCCGAACAGAAACTGGCCAAACCTCTGATCAATCCAGGCCCAACAGGCTCCGGCGCCTTTGCACGCAAATCTAGTGTCACCCGATAATTGTGCATTCAGTATAGCCCACTCCACTAGGTGGATGATCAATAACCCAAGGAAATAAAACCCTAATATTGTGATTGTGGCATTGCTGAGGCTGGAAAATAAATTTTTCCTTAACCAACCCACCAATCCTGTCGAACCAATTGGGGGATTCCGCGGTTTGGTAGACGAACTCGAGGTCTTAATCTGAGTGTCGTTCATTAGCGTTCCACCAGCGAGATCTTTTTATTGTACCAATTCATGAAAAGCGAGGTGCCTATGCTGATCGATAAGTATACGACCATCCAGATCGCCACTATTTCTAGGGCATGCCCACTTTGATTGAGGATGGTTCCTCCAATTGAAACAAGGTCTTGATAGCCAATGGCGATTGCCAGAGAGGAATTTTTTGTCAGATTAAGATATTGGCTGGTGAGTGGGGGAATTATCACCCGAAAGGCCTGTGGCATTATGATGAGGCGCATTGTTTGATTTCTGGAGAGCCCGAGAGATCTGGCTGCTTCCACTTGCCCTGGGCTCACCGAAAGAATACCTGATCGGACTATTTCTGAAATAAATGCGCCGGTATACGTAGATAGGGCAATCCAGAGGGCCAGAAGCTCGGGTGAAATGTTAAATCCGCCCTGAAAATTAAAACGTGTGACCTGAGGCAGGTCCCAAGAGATAGGTCGATCTAAAGCAAAGAAGAGGAGAGTTGGCAGGATAATAATGAAGAGAAAACCGGTTAGGCTTACGGGAAAACTTCTGCCGCTTCTTGCTTTTAGGCGACGTTGCCAATTCTTTAGCAATATCGTTAGAAGAATGCCGGAAATTATAAGAAGGCAGATCCAAAGGAAAGAACTCTCGAAAATTGGTGCCGGACATCTCAGGCCGCGATTGTTCAAATGAAAAACTTCAAAAAATGTTATGCTGTCTTTGAAACGGGGCAGGGCGGTTAGGGTTGCCCACCAAAAAATGATTTGCAGCAAAAGGGGTACGTTTCGAGTAACCTCCACGTAAACTTCAATAGCTCTGCTCAAGAGCCAATTGTTGGATAGGCGGCAAATGCCTGCCAAAAACCCTAACAATGTTGCCGTGGCTATACCTAAACTGGATACGAGTAAAGTATTTAAAAGGCCTACGACAAGTGCTCTTCCGAATGAGGATTGTGAGCTGAAACTAATCAAGCGCTGATTGATATCGAAGAAGGCTTGATTGTTTAAGAAGCTGAACCCAGCTGTGAGGCCAGCTTTTTCTAGATTTGCGATCGTATTGGCAGTTACAAATCCGAAGAAACTGGCTACTCCGAATAATACGAGGAGCTGGAAAAGCAGCCCCCTGCCGCGACGTTCGAACCAGAAATATCTCAAAGCAAATATACTATTTTTTTCTTCCTTGCCCGGAATAATCATATGGATCCGCAAGCTAAAGCCGATGAGCAGAATTGGGGGCACCCCCCTGAGGAGTGCCCCACGCAATCACCGCATCGGTGGCGCGTACAAAACTCCGCCATCTTTCCAGAGGGCGTTCAACCCCCTGGAAAGCCCTAACGGAGTTTTCTGACCGAGATATTTCTCGAAAATTTCTGCATAGTTTCCCTCGGCTTTTATGGCGTTAACTGCCCAATTCTTCTCTAGGCCCAGCATTTGCCCGAGCGTACCTTCTGACCCTAGCATCCGGTTTATCTCAGGATTTTTGGTCCCTTGAGAGAGGCTCTCGACATTGGCTTGGGTAACCCCGTACTCCTCGGCGTTTATTAGGGTGTTCAACGTCCAACGCGCAATATCAGCCCATGCATCGTCGCCCTGGCGTACAAGAGGACCCAGCGGTTCCTTGGATATAATTTCTGGAAACACCATGTGATTTTCTGCATCTGAGAAAGTCGACTTCGTCGCGGCTAGACCGGAAGCGTCCGTGGTGTATACGTCACAACGCTCAGAAAGATAGGCCTTCCGTGCTTCTTCATTTGTTTCGATTGGTACGGGTTCGTACTTGATTTTATTGACTCGAAAGAAATCCGCTAGATTAAGTTCAGTCGTTGTCCCCGTCTGTATACAGACAGAGGCACCGTCCAATTGTTTTGCGCTCTTAACGCCCAGTTTCTTCCGACCGATAAAACCTTGTCCATCGTAGTAACTCACGCCGATGAAGGTGAATCCTAATTTTACGTCCCGTGAAAAAGTCCATGTAGTGTTCCGGGATAAAATATCTATTTCCCCTGAGGCCAATGCTGGGAAACGGTTTTTCCCGGTAAGATTTACATATTTGACCTTGTTTGGATCGCCCAAGACTGCTGCCGCAAGGGCCCTGCAGTAAGCCACATCAAATCCAGCCCAATTTCCTTTATCGTTTGTGTAGGCAAAGCCTGCCAGGCCTGTGTTTATGCCACATTGCAAGACTCCGCGCTTTTTCACTGCCTGCAGGGTGTTCGGAGTCCCGGTCTCAATTTTCACCGATTTTGACTGCGGTACCTCTTTCTTATCAAGATATCCAGATCCGACCAAAAAAAACGCGAGAGCAGCCGTTCCTAAAATACCCAATATTAGACCTTTAATCATATCCCAAATCCTTTTTTTAGCTTCACCATTCCTCTAAACTTAACCCGATTTATCTCAGACCCTGGATAAAAGTCTCGCGACTGTCAAATTCCGACCTGAAATCCGTCTCGCGGGAAATAGAAGGTTTGGAATGGTATGCCGCAATTTGCAACAATTTCGAGAGAGCCTGTAACGCAGATTTTGAAGGAGGAACTATGTACGGATATCGCGCTCGGATAGGGTATACCTCGCCGCCAGCGGCAACTGAGGTATTCCCCTATGAATTCTATAAAATTGTCCCAGACGGAGTCACGTTGGTTCTCAATACGCTTCCACTTGTCGATCGGAACTCCGATGAGGTGGATCGGGCTTACGAAGTGAGCATGAACGCTGCATATGCGATGCAGCGCGCGGGTGCAGATTTATTTTGCTTTGGCGGTCTGCCTATTAATGTTTCGAGAGGTTTCGCCAATGCAGAAGATTTGGCACGAGAAACGGAAAAAGAGTTGGGTATCCCAGTAATTACAAGTTTTTCCGCGCAAAAAGACGCATTTGAGAAGACTAGGGCTAACAAAGTCGGCTGTATACAGCCGTATGATCTTTCACACACAGAGCGGTTTGAAGGATACGTTCGTGAACTGGGAGGTGAACCTGTCGGATGCGCCCCAGTTAACGCGGTCTTTGTCACTTTGGGTAAAGTTGATGAAGAGCAGATACTCAATATTGGTAGAGAACTGTGTCAAAGCCATCCAGAGTTGGACACCATATATATTCCCTGCCCGCACTTTGCGACAGCGGGTGTCATTGAGCCCTTGGAACAAGAATTTGGGGTCACCGTCATAACGGCACTCCAAGCGATTGTATGGCGAAGCCTTAGAGGCGTTGGGATAGACGATAAAATAGACGCTTTTGGGAAATTATTCAGAGAGCATTAGGGGGGCAACTCGATCCCACTATTTTTACACGAATTTTTGATCCGTTATTCTTTGAATGGGTTTTTATCAGGGGAGGAATGTCACGCAGAGAACAGACCGAAACTCATCTTTGCGATTGGAAAGATTCCGGTCCGATAGCTCAATTTTCCCAAAACCCCTAATCATCTTTGCCCGCCTACCCGGTAACGCCAAGTCCGCCAGATGCTGTTGCCCCTGCTTTTTTCCCTTTTGATGATCGCGGAGCCATATGGCGGTTAACCCTATCTTGTAGACGGGTCATGCCGATGTTTGCCAATGCCGCTAATGCAAAGATGATTACGATAATTCCATACATTGGCGCTATTCGAAACTGCTCGTAGTAAATTCCAAGCCGATACCCTAGACCCCCATCGGCAAATTTTAACTCTGCAACCAGTACTCCAATCACGGTGATGGCTATTCCAAGACGGAGACCAGTGATTACAGGATTTATCATTGCCGGTACGTATATCTTTTGGATCATTTGCCATTTCGAAAGATTGAAGCTTTTGCCCACGCGAATGAGTACAGGATTTATAAGCAGCATTCCGAGGGTCGTGGTAAAAACAACCGGGAAGAAAGCTGAAAGAGCGCCTTTTGCCATCTTGGATTCTATGCCTGTGCCGAACATCAGAAAAAGGATTGGCAAAAAGATAATTTTGGGCGTTGATCCAATCGCATTCAGGTAGGGTTCGAGGGCATCCCGAAGCAATGAATTGGTCCCCATTGCGATTCCAAGAAAGATAGCGATTAAGGAACCGCTAATGAAACCAACTATGTGCTCTGCAAAAGTGATACCCAAGTCTTTGTAAAAACCAGCGGAAAAAAGTTCTTCAAGCATCGCAAGCGCTATTTTCCAGGCCGATGGCACGACGTCATTATAAAGAAAGCCGTATGAGCCCAGTAACGCCATGAGTTCCCAGGCACAAATGAGTCCGATTAGGGTAAAAATTCGGATCCGTGTTACCGATTTTTCCATTGGCATTATCTCAGTCTCTACCCTTCATCATATCGGTCGGAGCCACTTTTCAAGCCTGCCAAATCCCCAGTAAAAGAGAACGCTTACCAGGACCACCGCTAAAATGCTGGCGTAAGTTCCCGGCGTATCAAATCGGAAGTACATCTCAGAGACTATTCGGCCGAGACCGCCGAAATCAATCAAGTATTCAATGGCCACAATGTTAACCAGTGTATACATCACGCCAATTCGGATTCCGGTAAATATAGTCGGGACTGCACTTGGCAACTGTATTTTCCAGAACATATCCTTTTCAGAAATGTTAAAACTTCTTCCCACATTGAGCAAAGTCGCCGGGACGCCGAGCAAGCCCTGTCTCGTCTGAATGATAATCGGTATGGCTCCAGGTATAAAACCCATTGCGATTAGCGTCGAATGGCTTCGACCGAAAATGACCAAGAACAGAGGATAAAGGAGAACCGTGGGGGCTGCGAATGCCGCAGCCAGCCAACCTTCATAAGCAATTCCAAAATTTGTTCTTCGATAGAGGAAATAGCCAAAGGGCACCCCAATAACAAGGGCTAGAAGGGTTGCCCCTGCGGTCATCGAAAGAGTAACAAAAAAATTACCGATAAGATCCATGTCAGTTTGCACTGACGGGAATGCAAGGATCGTGTCAGATGGCCGAGGAACGACTAACTCCATGATCCAACCCTTGTCTACCGAAAACTCGACCAATACGGCGCAAAGAGCTAGTCCGAGCAGCCCAACAAGGGCCGGCGTTTTATGAAGGTTGGTCATTGGGTCAATCCGTTCCCCGGCCGGAATCTATCCGAACAGCGGAAAGTTAGGGTTTATTCCCCATGGGATGAACCAGCTCCTTGAGTTGTGCCGCTGTGAGCAGTTTCTTTATTTTTTTATTCTCTAGTGCGATTTGATTAATTTTATCGAGACCGGCAACTGGTTGCAGTGTCACCACATCGTAGGGCGTGTCCTGGGGTGCAGTTTTGACGTCCTCATAGTTAAGCTTCCACCGTTTTGCATAAGCCTTCAGCCGTTTTTCACTATTGTAGGTCGTCTTGATCGCTTCATCGAACGCTTTCATCATCCGTTTGGCTGCGTCCCGATTTTTCTCAAGCCAATTCGAATTTGCGGCAATCACTCTAATCGTCACGCCCACCAGACCGGCGGCTTCCTTACCTGTGCCAATAACTCGAATTTTCCCCTCGCGTATTAGGTTCTTATTCAGCGGATAAACGGACCATCCTGTTGCAACTTGCCCGGACATCAACTGGGTCCGGGAACCCGATGGACCGCCTACTGAGACTAGTTTTGCGGGCAGATTGAGCGCCTTTTTTATATACCGAGCGGCCAAGTCGGTCGTCGAACCGGGCCGGGAGTAAGCGAATTCCTGGCCAGCCTTCAAGTCTTTAAAGCTTTTTATCGAGCTCTCCTTTTTTACATACCAGTAGAGATCAGGGACTCCGCGAATGTTGCTTGCAAGAATGCGAACGGGAGCACCTTTTGAGTAAGCCGCGAGGACGCCCAATACGCCATTTCCAAAAACGACATCTTTGCTGCCTGTAATGACAGCTTGTAGAGATGCTGCTCCTCCTGAACCGTGAATCAGAGAGACATCGAGACCATATTTTTTAAAGATCCCTTCCTCTATTCCGGTATAAGGATGCTCTGTCTCAAAAACAACTTTGGTACTGTTCACCATACGAATTTTGTCTAGAGCGAGAGCAGGTGATGCGGAAACCGCTAAGCCAGCCGCTAAACCGAGAACTCTTTTGAATGTTGTCGACATTTTTTTCTCCCCTTTTTATATTTTCTTTTTGTGCTGATGTTTTTCTGATTTTTATTCTTTTCGACCGTACTGAGAAATCAGCTTGCCGCCAGTGTTGCCTCCTGATCTGCCATGCCTCTTGATGCCTCCTCACGGAGCAGCGTCCACAAGCGGCCTACGTAAGTCCCAAATTCAGGAGTTGAAATCACCTCAGAAGACCTTGGCCGCGGCAGCTCTATGGGGATTATTTCTTTTATAACCCCGGGACGGAAGGACATGACAACCACTCTATCTGAGAGCTGGACCGCTTCTGTAATATTATGAGTTATGAGGAGCATTGTTTGTTGGAGTTCAGCCCAGATCTCGAGCATTTTATCTCCCAACAACATTCGTGTTTGCTCATCTAATGCGCCGAACGGTTCGTCTAGCAACATAATTCGCGGTTCATAGGCAAGGGTTCGGGCTACGGCGGTGCGCTGTTTCATACCCCCTGATAGTTGAGCAGGAAAATGATTTTCAAATCCCTCGAGCCCTACCAATTTGATGAACCTTTTTGCTGCATCGATACGGCTATCTTTGTCCACGCCTGCGACTTCTAATGGAAAAGCGACGTTATCGAGCGTCGTTCGCCACGGAAACGTGGACTCTTCTTGAAAAACGACGCCGACATCTTTGTGAGCCCCATTGACCTCACGTCCGTCGATTAGAACGGACCCCTCGTATTCTTCAATCAGGCCGCCAATGATATTAAAAAGGGTCGATTTTCCGCAGCCCGACGGGCCAATAATGGAGACGAACTCACCTTCAGACACGTTGAGTGTGACCCCGTCCAGAGCCTTGACCGCATTTCCATCGCCGGCATTGTAAATCTTTGAGACGTTATTAATCTCTAGGATATTCGTCATGTTTTTGTCCAATACGTTCGATGTTCCAAGCTGGGCTCGATCATTGATCTTCTTGGCCTCTTAAGTGACTTTGACTATGCTCCATACTGTTTCTATGTCCCCAAATGGGTTGGGCGATCCCTATCACAAAAGCCATGAGTGCCTATTCTAGGGTGACACTCTAAACCTATTTTTTCTTTTTCTTTTTCTTTACAAGAAGGGCCCTGGCCGAAGCGATGGTGTTTTTTGGCATTGCCCCTAATTGTTTTACCAGGGCTGTCATCTGCTTATGATTTATGGGATCGAGAACCAACCGGGTACGCTTCGCATCAGCTAAAAATTTAGGGTCCTTCATTGTGGCATCGAAAGCTGAACGAAGTGCAGCTATTCTCGCCTTGGGAAGGCCTGGTGCTGCTGTATAGGGGCGGCCCATTTCCTGCGGTATCATCAAGAATGTCAAAAGGTCTCTCTCAGCTTCCCCTTGGATCAGATCCAGGGCCATAGGCACCCCCTTCATATCAGGGTGCGGTTTCAGTCCGATTTGAGCGATGATATTGAGCTTTTTTTCCTGGAACCAGGCCGGATTTGATGCAACCAAGGTCTGGTAGGACATGCCGCAAATACCATCGGCTTCGCCTCGCGTGACGGCCAAACGAGCTCCGGCTGCCTTGTAGCCCGTTACGACTTTAAACTTTGTTCCAGCGGCACTATTAAAAATCTTTGGGAATACCGCAGCATTTCCTGTTGCACCAGTCGCTGCCACAACGGTTCTTCTTTGACGCGCATCTGAAATTGATTTGGTTGGGCTTTGGTGCCACATCGCGCAAATATTTTGGTGTTTGCCCATACTGCCGATCCAGGCAAATTTATAAATGTCGAATTTCGGACCCTTTTTTCCAACGATTGGCGCGAAGGGAAGAGTGTTAAATACCGCAGCAATTACAGATCCGTCTTTTGGAGCAACATTGTACAAGTAATTTGCGGCTTTTATGGAAGCTCCCCCGGGCATGTTTTTAGCGATAATGTTGGGTGTCCCTGGAATATTGCGCCCCATGTGGTTCGCAAGAACTCTGAGTACGTGTCGTAACCCCCTCCAGCGCCAGCCCCAATTAACATGGTCACACTTTTTCCTGAGTAGAACCCTCGAACGTCATCAGCGATTGCGGGTGCCGATAGCAACGCGGTGGCACTTGCGGCAATTAGAAATTCCCTCATAACAACCTCCCCCCGATTCTTTTTCTTTTTGGAACTCTACGCCTAAAAAAGGTCATTGCAAGCCTGTAAGCGGCGGCCTTTTGTGCGTGCACTTTTGGAAATATAGAAATGGTGATTTCCACAAATCTTGATTTTGGGCGCCGTCTTTCCAGATAGTGATAGTTATGAGTTGTTAAGAGTGTAAGAGCTCTGAGTGTATTGCTGAATCTATCAGCTCTTTATCTTAAGCGTTAAATTGTTTAGCTGCCCGGCTGCGACGCTGAAGCTAAAATATAGAACTCAAGCGCGACGGAGATAGACATTAAAATTTTTAAGCGACTTTATTTTTGGATCGTCACCACGGCAATAATCTTTGCGGGGTCAATGTTTTATTTTTTCAAATCGAGCGAGCCCTCCGCACTTGGGATGTCCCTAACAATTGATGATTCCGGGTTAATTGAGCACGGGAGAAAAATTTACCAGGTTCATTGTCAAAGTTGTCATGGAGTAAAGCTAGAGGGCCAGGCGAATTGGCGAGAGAGAGGCGCAGATGGCAAATTGCCTGCTCCTCCCCATAATGAATTCGGGCATACCTGGCATCACCCAGACAGATATTTATTTCAAATGACTAAATACGGTATCGAAAGGATGTTGGGGGAGCGATATCCGAACAATATGCCTGCTTATGAGAAAATCTTGTCAGATCGCGATATATTGGCTGTCTTGTCTTTCATCAAAAGCACCTGGCCCAAGGAAATTCAGTTGCGACACGATCAAATCAATTTGCGAACCAGGGAGTAAATTCTCAAACATTGTTTGGAGAAATTGTTCGAATGAACTCATCGTGAGATTGTTGAGAGAAGTATTTCGGACTCAGGAAGTTCGGCAATCTTAGGATAACAGGGGAGTTTTTCAGGGTCTGAAAAAATTCTCCCCTGGTATACGCTCATAATTCCAAAACATACTGTTTGTTTCTTTTTCTTCAGGGTTTGGCGGGTACCGATAAACGACAGGCAGTTCCCGACATCAATTCTTTCCTAAATCCAGAATCAGTTGAACCGCAAGAACTCCCAGCCCCAAATAGGTGCACAACATACCAGAAATTCTCAAGAAAGGATGATGGTCGAAGAAAGCGAAACACACCGCGTGCGCAAGCCGGCCATAACAAAAGACCAAACAAACTACCAGTAAGTAAGTGAAAGAGGTTTTGCCCAGGGACTCGACGAGCAGCAAAAGGATCAGATAAATTGGAACATATTCTGAGAAATTTCCGTGCGCTCTCACATTCCTATGTAATTTACTCTCGGGTATTTCCTTATCCATTTTGAAAACCAGTTTCATAACCGGACTACCCCTGAAATAGCCAATTCGGAACGCCAGAAACAGATAAAAGAGAGTGAAAATTGATGCAAAATATGATGTTAGAGGTACTTGGCTCATCGAATTATCCTTCTTGTTTCAGTGGTTTTTTGACGCCGTCATTTACGTTTGAACCGAAATGACGCCGCCCATTCCCGCTGCATGATGCTCGAGCATATGGCAATGAAAGAGCCATAAGCCAGGGTTATCGGCGTTGAAAACCAAATCGGCCCGCTCTCCAGGCTGCATCAAATAGGTATCTCGAAGGATTGTACGTTCTGTAGAGCTAAATTCTGTCGACTTAACCCAGAAATGATGACCGTGAAGGTGCATGGAATGGGGCCAGGCGGTATCGTTCCAAACTCTCAATATGACGGTATCGCCTATTGAACAGTCGGCCAAATTAAGAGAGTAGCCTCCGATTTTTCCATTAAAAGCCCAAAGTTTAGATTCCTTCATGGCTAAATCTCTTAGAGGACGAACTGCGCCCTCAAATTCAGCACTCCCCAGGTTTCCCATCGCCCCGCCCTGCATATGGATAGCGACGACTTTCGCCTCTTTGAGCTTCGGAAATTCATAAAACGGTTTTCCGCTTAAATCCCAGTTTCCGATATCATTTCGATCGCTTTCTCTTCTGAACTTGGCCGTCACATAGGCCTGTCCCGTACTTGTCTCCAAGAGGTCACCAATTGTTGAACAATCGTTAATGAGTACATCAACCCTTTGAGCCGGGCCGAGTGCAATTTTTTCAGGAACGAATTGGGGGCAGGGTGATCCATCTGTAGCAATAATTTTAACTTCTGAGGTCCCTGAAATTTGGAAGATAAAAGGTCTGGCATTTGCTGCATTCAGTATCCGGAGCCGGATCGGACCAGATGAGGGAACTTTGATCGTTGGCAAAAACTTACCGTTTATAGTCAGGCTATTCCCGAGCCTGCCTCCATGTGACCAGTCTCCAAGATCTCCAAGGGTCTTTTCTTGAAGTTGGAGATCATTTTTAAGAGCCCAATCATCCGCGACGATCAGAATGTCCCGATTGGCTGGCATGCCACCGGCCAATCGAACAATTAAAGGTCCATATAATCCCCGAGCCACCTGCTCCCAAGATTTGTTATGGGCATGATACCAGAACGTCCCTGCGTCTTTTACGGGAAAGGTGTAAACGAAGGTTTCTCCGGGCTCAACGGCAGGTTGCGTAAGGTCCGGGACACCATCCATTCGGTTTAGGTTACGAATTCCATGCCAGTGAATTGTGGTGGGCTGGTCCAATTCATTTTTAAATTTGACTGTCAAAAGGTCATTTTGATTGGCTTCGATAAGTGGCCCAGGGCACATACGGTTATAAAGCCAAAGATTGGTTTTTACAGTTTCATCAAATGTATGCGCCGATTGTTTGGCAATGAGCGAATAAGATTTGGAAGTCTCTCTTGAGGTCAACTTTAAAGGAGACAGCGCAAGAACAACGGTCGCCGCAGAACCCTTCAAAAGCTCCCTCCGGGATGTCACTCCGGTTCCTTTTGGAAGGGAGTAGGTCTCTGAGGAAACTACTGCCAAAATTCTATGTCTCCCTACTTAAGGTTTACCAAGTAATCTGCTATCAGGGCCCTATCCTGAGGAGTGAGTTTCGAAATGTTCTCAATAACTGAAACCATTTTACCTCCTGCCACGTCAAAGTCCGGAGTTAGGCCCGTTGACAGATATTCTATGATATCCTTTTTACTCCACTTCAAATCTTTTGGATGAATACTCGGGATTGAACCCTTCCCACTAGGGTCTTTTCCTCCCCGCATCCACTGGCTTCGCTGCAAGGAACCAAATCGATCTCGACTGGTGTGACATTCTGCGCAGTGTCCTAAAGCTTCCACGAGATAGGTTGACCTTGCACTCGCATCGCCAACATAGTCCTTTTTCCAAAAGAAGGTCTTCCAAATTCCCAGCGTTATTCGAAAGTTGAACGGGAATTTCAGGTCGTGAGGCTTGCTAGGAATTTCGACGCTCGGAAGGGTTTTCCAGAATGCCCAAAGATCGGCAATATCTTCGTCCCTTAACTTGGAGTACGAGGTGAAGGGGAAAGCTGGGTAATAATGTTCACCATTAGGATTTTTGCCAGATTTTAGTGATTTGTGAAAACCAGAGAAGGTCCAATTACCGATTCCATGTTTCTTGCTCATTGAGATATTGGGCGCAAAAAATATACCGAATGGAGTTTTAAACTCTTCCCCACCTCCAAGCTTATATGGTTCCTTTTTGTTTTTACCCATGTGGCAGCTGTTGCAGCCAGCGGCTCTAAATAAATATTTTCCTCTTTCTGGGTTCGCCTTCCATTCTGAGTATTTTATCTCCTCGGACTCAACAGGTAGAAACCAGAACAATAGGCAGAAAGCTAATACAGCAATGGCGGAAACGCGGCTTTGTTTTTGCTTCAATAAACGTCTCGACCACGACATTTTCATCACTCTCGATATTTCGAATGACAGGTCTTACAGGAACGCGATAATTCCAGTAAAGCAGGACGTAAATCCTTCTCAGTCTCCAAGTTTTTTGCCAAACGGGAGGAGTCAGCCATCAACCTTTCTGCGAGTTTTGTGAAGGCATTAAAATCTGCCCAAATCTCAGCTTTGGCCTCTGACTTTGGATCATTTGCGTTTATTTTGAAGGCCCGGGGGGTTTCACCGGACAGCCTAGAGATCTCTCTTAGGGACTCTTTGGCCTGATTTTTCTCGAATGCAGTTTCCCGTTTTGCCATTTGGCCGATTATCTTCATATTGGTGGCCATATCCGACATAAGTTTCATGCGAGCCATGACATCTTTGTTGTTTACCCCGCTATGCGCCAGCGCCAATGAAACGAGTATTGGGGGCATTATCAAAAATAAAAAAAAAGATTTTTTGTCATTGGTTTACTGGCGGATCAGGGCTTGGGCCTGGTTTTTGATGCTTCCTCAAAAGTCGATTTTATACTGCGGGACCGAGTATGAACAGCATCATATTTTTCTCAATAATTATTTTTCCGAGGTTTTGTTAGTAAAAGGCCACCCTAGAGACCAAACGATATCGACGGAGGCGTCCTTGGGATTGCGAGAGTTCTTCTCTAGATAGTTGAATGCATCGAGAGTCGTTCATTTGAAAATTGGAACTGCGGGTTCAGATCAGGAAGTTCTTTTATCGAGATTCAAAAGTTGTCCTAAAAGTGATGTCGAGAACCCAAATCAAATCAACCCTCGGTTCAATCAAAGAATTTTTTGAACGTATCTGAGAACGATGAGCTGTACCTCTGACTCTCGCTTGCAAGGAGATTGGGAGTGGCGCATATAAATTGCCATTTTAAGCTAAAGTTAAAATGGCGATAGTACAAAGTCTCTCGGGAAAATTCGGCGCTATGATTGGACGCTGGCCTCCGGTAGTGCAGGCGGCATTTTGGATGCTGCTCATTGGAACTTTGGTGACCTTTACGCTGGTTTTCGCCCGCAAGCTATCGGGCGAGATTCATGTATTCGAAATCGTTTTTTTCCGATCCATCTTCGGTCTTTTGTTTATGGTGCCTTGGATGTTGCGGAAGGGGCCCTCTGCTATGAGGATCGAACGGCGTTACGGTCTAGTTACATTGCGGAGTGCGCTTGCCTTTTTCGGGAGCGCCGCATTTTTCTATGCTGCGACCCTGATGCCGTTAGCCGACGTGACATCTATCGTTTTTTTGCGGCCGATCATCGCCGCAATTGCTGCGATCATTTTTCTCCGTGAGGTCGTAAGGATGAGACGTTGGTCCGCCATAATTGCTGGGCTAATTGGAGCGTTGGTCATCGTCCGGCCTGGCTTTGCAGAAATCAATATCGGCGCGGCCTTCGCTTTAGTAACCGTCTGCACCCTGACGTGGAACACAATTAATCTTAAATTTCTGACACGCGAAGAAAGTTCGGATGCGCTGGCCATCTGGCACATGGTGCTGATGGTGCCGCTGGGTGCTGCCGCGTGCATTTTTGTCTGGACAACTCCTACACTGGAACATCTGTTTTGGATGTTCCTAATCGGTATTTGCGAGATGACAAGTCAGCGTTGTATGTCGCGTGGTTACAAGGCTGCGGACACCACGGTCATTATGGCATTTACCTTCTTGCGCCTTCCAGTTGCCGCCCTGCTGGGATTTGCATTGTTTGACGAAGTGACGGAAATCTGGGTTTGGGTTGGAGCCTCCATTATTGCTGTATCATCGCTCTACATCACTCATCGTGAGTCGGCGGTGGCCAATGAACGCAAAAATTCCAAGCGGGCCTAGTGCAATTTCCAAGAGGTGAATTCCATGAAGAGAAACCGGCAAGATTCTAACACGAGGAAACTCAAGCGTGTCCTGAGCAACAACTTTTAATAGAACGGACTCGGCCCAGAAAAGCTCAGCATCGAGTGCTGATATAATGCAGATAGTGGCGGGGGATATTTCCCTGAGGGGTGTGGCAGTTTCACCCTCCCCCTAACTTTTCTGTGGTCGGAGATGGAAGAATAGGGGGACGGGCCTTAAAGGACGCCCGATAAATACTCTTTTCCAGCAACGAACAGAAGCCTTAAAGCAAGGGCGGTCATAAAAACCTTGAAAATTATTCTAAACCAATGCTCTGGCATTTTGTTGAGAAAATAACGCCCGATGAAATTGCCTAAGAATGCGCAACAAATCATAGCCAGGATTAAGGGTAAATATTTTCCGAGAGCGACGCCCAGTACGCCAAAGGTAACGAGTTTTGCCAGATGACATAAGGCCATTAAAGCACCCAGCGTGGAGGCATGATTTTTCCGGTTTTCGGAACTTCCGGCTAGAAATGTACTGACAATTGTCCCGGTGGCACTCACGAACATTCCGATAAATGTGGCTATAAATCCAACCCCTAAGAACCTCCACCCTAGCGAGCCAACAACGGTAAAACTTGGAAGCCAAGTCAGGATAATTATCATGATCCCGATTAGGCCCTGAAGAAGGGCTGTCGGAAGGTTGATGAAAAACTGAGCTCCCAGTGAAGCTCCTATCACGGCGCCAATGGAAAAGGGAAGTAAAGTTCCTTTCATGACATCCCGCCACATCAGGAAGGCTCTACTGCATCCAACGCCCAGCTGGACAAAGGTGTGAATCGGCACGAGTACGACAGGTGGAAAAAACATTGCCATTATCGCTAACAAGGCAAGACCACCGGCGGAACCGGTCAGAATTCCGATGAGAGTGGTGAATACAGTTGCTAATGATAGAAGGCCGAATAACTGAGCAGAGACGTCCGGTACGCCTAAAAAGTTGGGATCCATTTTCTGGGTAAATACTCGCATCACAATTTGAAGAAGATCATTACCAATGAATGCGGAGACTCGAAAGCCCTTGAGATAATTACGTTATTGATTTCACTTAGCCAGCGATAAAGGTTGATGGCTATGTGAAGTTACGATGTATATCGGAGTCGAGCCTCTGCTCTGACCTCTTCCTCCGGAAGGCAACGATCTATCTAACTGAGCGACGGTTTTATTGGGCTTTAGAGTGTTTGTTTGCTTGTTGAACCGTGACAATGGAACGCCTCACTGTGGCAGTGTTGTGACGGTTTGGAATATGAGAAAATTGTTGGGAAGTGGTCTAAGGCTAAGACATTGTTATCATTACCGAACAATGGTGGGCGCGACTGGGATTGAACCAGTGACCCCTACGATGTCAACGTAGTGCTCTCCCGCTGAGCTACGCGCCCTTTAATTTTGTTCGCTCAATCTCTACACGCAATTTGGTGTGGATTGCAAGCGGTCACTGAAACACACCTCCTATCATTTCGACTGTCAATAAACTGTTACCTATAGTTAATTAATCATCTAGGGCCGCAGCTTTAATCCTGTCAGGCGTGAATGGGAGTGCTCTTACTCGGATCGATGTAGCATCAAAAACAGCGTTAGCGATGGCGGCGGCTGTCGGCCCGGCGGTAGCTTCCCCGGCCCCGAGGAATGGGTCGCTAGGCCTATTAATTATAATTGTCTCGACTTCTGGGACATTTCCAAACCTTAAGATAGGGTAGGTGTCCCAATCACGACTGGTGATCCCCGCTGAGTTATGAGTGACTTCTTCATACAACGTCCAGCTAGCCGCCTGGATTATTCCCCCTTCAAGCTGAGCAGAAAGACCATCAGGGTCTACAACCTGTCCAGCATCTGCTGCTGCGACGGCATAGAGTAAATTAATTTCAGCGGCGTCTGTGACTTCAAGCTCTATACCTACCGCAGCATAAGTTTTGTTATTTTTATACTGAGCAAAGGCGATGCCGTGGCCTATCGATTTCCCTTTGTTTCGGGTGGACAGTCTATCGCCTGCTGCTTTAAGCACCGCAATAGCGCGCGGATCATCCAGGTGCCTCAGACGAAACTCGATAGGATCATCCCCCACGCCATGTGCGAGTTCATTCATAAAGGACTCAATTGCAAAAACATTCGCATAAGCGCCGAGAGTACGAAGAGAAGACGTTCGAAGTGGCATTGACCTCACGAGATTCTTTATGAGACGCGTCTGCGGAAACTTATATAGAGGGTCAAGATTTCGATGGATCCCAGCGTGCCTCCCCATGTTCGGGCTCGCCACAGGTTTTGGCAGGGGCGCCGATAAATAGTTAAGAGGGAGGAGTCTACCAGGGCCAGCCCTATTCGCCCCGGCTCGGGGACGGTTCATATGAGTGTCACTATAGGTTTCGTGGGACCAATCTATAACTTTCCCGGCCTGGTCTACGCTTCCTCTAAGAACCATGGTCATAGCCGGGCCATAAGGCTCCCAGGCATGTTCGTTATCACGGGTCCACTTTAAGAGTATTGGACGCCCAGGGATCTTTTTGGCGACTAAGGCGGCATCCGTCGCCGCATCATCAGCGCCATTATGTCCGTAACATCCGGCACCAGGGGCGTGCTTTATAACTATATCTTCGGGATCCATCTCTAGTCCGTCTGCCATGGCAGCCCGCAGCAAATAAATCCCTTGGCTGTGACTCCAAATCGTTAGTTTTCTGTTTTCGTATATTGCCATAGCCGCTGAAGGTCCAACTGATCCATGCATATGGTAGGGTCGATCATATTTGGCGGTTAGTGTAAGGGCGGCGTCTTCAGGAGAGGCATGCAGAGCCGGTGGAGGATTGTCTGTTGGCTTACCATCCACAACCTCTAGACTTTGGCGAGGTTCGTCCAGGAGCCTCTTGGCCATATCACCTTCGGCTAAACCGATACTGGTGTCCCAGGTCGCAGCGTTAAAAAGACGTTCAGCGGCCCGGACCGCTGAATATTCATCGCTTGCAGCAACGGCCAGGAAGGAGCCATCTTGAACGATAGTGATGCCCTCCGAGGAGAGTCTGTTCGTGATACTTTCATCAAGGCCTAGTAGTCTGGAGTGGTAATGTGGTGGTCTGACTGGGCGTGCATGCAACATGTTGGGCAATGTGAGGTCTTGAATAAAATGAGCATGGCCGGAAACGAGATCCTCCATTCCGCGCGCTGGAGTGAACTTGCCAACAAATTTATGTTCTGAGGCTGGTTTGATCGGAGCTGATTCATCCACTTCGATTCCAAAAGAACTGCCAGTGGGCATCAAGTCCCAATATGTCACAGACCGGTTTGTCGTCCGGGCCACCACAAGACCATCATCAACCTCCAGCATATCAGGGGAGGTGTCCAAAGTGCTGGCAGCGAGGGACAAAAGGTGCCGACGGGCTGTCGCCGCAGCGTGGCGCACCGCATTTCCCGACTCCTCCATTGAGTTGCTTCCTGAAGTAATTCCTTCATCAGGGGCTACTCCGGTTACGGGTGTTTGAATGTCTATCCTTGCCGGATCTAGATCAAGTTCTTCGGCCGCTATAAGGGCGACGGCAGTCGAAATGCGTTGCCCAATATCCACTTTGCCGTTTGCAACAGATAGGCGGCCGTTTTCCCGGAATTGTATCCATTGATCGAGCCCCGGTGTTTTTGAAAGGGAAGAATTATTGGCCATGATGACCCTCCTTGATCGCTCGTTCAATCGCGGCGAGGACCCTATTATGACTTCCGCAGCGACATAAATTGGTTTCGAGCGCTTTTTGGATCTCTTCTCTGGTGGGACTAGAGTTTTTCTTCAGAAAAGCGGTCGCAGTTGTTATCAATCCAGGCGTGCAGTAGCCGCATTGAGCGGCATTAAGGGAAATAAATGCATTCTGGATAGTTTGACCTAATTGATCTTTGGAAAGGCCCTCAATCGTTGTAATTTCTTTTCCCTCGAATTCTGCGACGGCTCTGACACAAGATTGGGTTGCTTCACCGTCAATCAGAACAGTGCAGGCGCCGCATTGTTCTTGTGCGCACCCGAGTTTCGGGCCCATAAGTCCCAGACTTCCCCTCAAGACAAAAATAAGGGGAGTGTCTGGGTTAGTTTCGACCTTGCAAAGATCCCCGTTTACTCTGAGCGCGATTTTAGTCATCTCTCTTAGCCCCAATGCTCTAACAATTTTCTATCAATATCCGGCGAACCCCATTCTCGCCAGTGCTTAATTAAGATTTAAAATGTTTCCGACAGACTCTAATCATCGGGGGTCGGCTTGGCCTCGAGATTGGATGCGAGCGTATTACGTTTCATAAAGGCCCAGATCCAGAGTACTACGCAAAGAAAAGCGCCAACGATGACCGAAAGTTGTAGTCCGACGATCTCTGCGAGCGCGCCGGCTCCCAGTGCCCCTATTGATGGACATCCACGGGCTATGAGTGTATAAAAACTGAGAATGCGGCCCCGCATCGCATCATCCACTGCAGATTGCAGCAAGGTTTGCTCAATCACCCCTATCATAACAATCGCGATTCCTCCGATAAACGTACAAATCAGGGCGAACAAGTAAATCGAGGTACTGCCAAATCCGATTACCGATAAAGAAAGCAATAAGACATTAAAAATGAGAAGGTTTGTGAGACCCCTGATGCCGCTGCGTCTCGCCAGGAAGAGGCTGCCAACTATCGATCCTAGCCCTAGAACAGAGGTGAGGGTTGCCAGCCCATTCACACCTTGATCAAATATCTCATCAGCGAAGGCCGGGAAAAGTTCTATGAAGGGTCTGCCAAAGATCGAATAAAAGGCAAGAACTATTAGAAGAGGGCCGATTCCCGGATGACCTCCTACGTACTTAAAACCCTCTAGAATATCGGTCCAAACATTTGTTGCCTGCTCTTCCTTTTTCTTTTTATTCGAGTTCTGAGCTAACTGAACCAAGTACAACATCACAACGAAAACGAGGTCAGCAAAAACCGTAAAGCCGACAGCAAACCCTATTCCAAGTTGACTGATCAGCTGTCCAGAGAGGGCTGGCCCCCCTATCCTGGCTACGTTGAACGCTATGGCATTAATACTGATAGCCGTAGTTAAGGCGTCGTGCCGCACCAGAGAATGAATAATTGATAGCCGAACAGGGAAGTTAAAAGACATGGTGATGCCATTCGCGAGAACTAAGGCCAGTAGAATCTCGATCGTGATCAGGTCTGTTATGACGAGGAAGGCGATGGCCGCAGAAATTGCAGCTGAGATACACATATAAAGCCGGATAGCCTGTAAACGGTCGACTCTATCAGCGAGTGCACCGGCCAGGGGAGCAAGGAAAATATTCGGCATGAAATCGGCCATTGCCATTACGCCGAGCCAAAAAGGGGATTTGGTTAGCTCCCATGTTAGCCAGGCAATCGCGATGCGTTGCACCCACATTCCGAGTTGTGATGCGAAGTTACCAATCGTGTAGTTTCTGTAATTAGCAGTGGCTAGAACACTTTTGATAGCGCTAAGTCCCGTGACGTCAGCCATGCTTTTTCCGTTTTGATTTTTTCTGGAGCTACCTTGCGCAGCGCATGCATTACGTTACGCCTGAGTTTGGATCAAAGGCAAGGCAAGCTAATTAACCTCTCGAGGATTAGTAATAATCCATCATTTGTTTCAATTCGAACTCGACATCCAAATTTTTCTCGGCCCCACGGATTTGGCGCCACACGTCCTGCCAGCCCTCAAACTCTCTTTTTTGCCGGGCTCTTGCCTGTTGAATCATTGGGGTCATCCCCCTCCTGGGCGGTGCCGGCGCGGAATATGACTCACCCTCTTGGATTCCAAGTTCCGTTAACAATTTTCTTAGGTTAGAAAACTCCTCTTTTTGTTCAGCATATGACGCGTTTGGTCCGGATAGTTCAATATTTGACTCGTGGCCGTTAAACCTAATTCTGATCGCAATATGTCCTGTCTCGAGTTGCTGGAGCTCGGTGCCCTCTCTGGCACTGACCTTTGATAGGACACGCTGAAACCAGCGAGTTTGAGAAGATGTTTTGGAGAACTCTTGTGTCATAGCTCGCGAATTCTACATTGATTTCGGAAGTGGGTTAAGGGAGTGAAAATTTCTGAGAAGTTCCCCAACTAATCCCAAACACTAAATTTTGATCCCAATTAAATTCTCGGTTGGTTGTCGAATAGGTCTAAAGCGCGTTCTATACGACAACGACAGAAAATGGCCCCATGTCAAAGGCCTCAAAAATTATCAGAATGGGAGAATGTAAATGCTATTTATCCATAATGATATTGCCCACAAACTTCTAAAAATGGGTGATTGTATCGAGGTTCAAGATGTCGCATTTCGAGCTTATGCGGATGGGACTGCAGCTCAAAAACCGCGTTCTGATATTTATGCGCCGTGTAATTTAGAAAACGGCTATTACCGCGGGGGAACAGTCGAAGGATTCGCCAATGGATATTTTGCCGTGCGAATTAAATCTGACATCATCACATGGCCGAAAAATCCAGATGGAAGTTGGAATGAGGACAAACACTGTATCAAACCGGGGACCTATTGCGGTTTAGTTCTCCTTTACTCGGCTAGCACAGGCGAACCGCTCGCATTGATAAATGATGGAATAATTCAGCATATGAGGGTTGGGGCGAGTGCTGCGCTTGGCGCTCGGTATTTATCAAGAGAAGACTCTCGAATTGTAGGTATCATCGGATCTGGTGGGATGGCACGAACCTATTTGGAGGGTTTCTGTTGTGTTCGCGATATCGAGAGTGCTCGCGTCTATAGTCCGACCAAGGCCAACCGCGAGAGATTTGCAGAGGAAATGTCGGATAAGCTTGGTATTTCTGTCGAACCAGTCCCAAATGGCGAGAAAGCTGTCAGAGGCTCAGATATCGTTGCCACGTGCACAAGCTCAATGACCCCGACAATAGAAGCCGATTGGCTGTCGCCTGGTCAGCATGTTACGAACCTTGGGCCATCAGAGATTGATGAACGCGTAATTTCCCGTTGTGACGTCAGGATCGCGCAGGCAGCTGAGGGAGCTCTAGATGCCCCTGGAGCGCAGCGGGGAATTGGCCATTCGGCTGTCGCCTGGGTAGCGGGCAACGAAAATGAACGGGCCCGTTTGCCGGCGCCTAAAGTCCGGGTCGGAGGGAATAACTCATCTCTAAAGTTACCGGATTTTGCGGATCTGGTTTTGGCTCGGGTCGAGGGGCGCACGACATCTTCACAGATTAGTTTTTATCGCAACCTGGGTAACCAGGGCCTGCAGTTCGCGTCTGTAGGGGGGCTGCTTTATGAAAAAGCGGCGCAAGTGGGTTTGGCTCGGGAACTGCCAACAGAGTGGTTCCTTCAAGATATAAGGGATTAGTTCTGGGTCAGTGGTTTCCAGGCAAGGATATAAAAGATTATAGTCGGCTGAATCTTAATGGATCCGCCAGGGAGAAGTAAAATGATAGAGACCAAAGGTTTGAATGGCGCTCAGGCTTTTTTAAAGGTTCTAGGAGCGATGGGTGTTGAACGTATTTTCGCTTCACCTGGGTCCGAATGGGCCCCGGTTTGGGAAGCACTGGCTGATCCGGGGGCCAATGATATTCCGCTTTATATGAGCACCAGGCATGAAGAGACGGCTATCGGGATGGCGGCCGGTTATGCAAAGTCAACGGGAAAGCTTCCGGCAGTAATGATCCACACAACCGTTGGAGCCTTGCACGGCGCGATGGCAATGAGGGGTGCACTGCATGAACAAGTGCCGATGGTGATATTTGCCGGGGAAAGTATTGGTTTTGGTGAGGATGACGGTCCCGATCCTGGAGGTCAGTGGGGGGCACACCTTGGGGATATGGGCGGGCCCGCCGCAATGGTTGAAAAGAATGTAAAATGGAGCTTCGGTAATAATACCAAGTCCATATTACCGTCGACTGTGCAGCGCGCATGCAGGTTAGCGATGGCCGGTCCTCGGGGACCCGTTTTTGTTTCATTGCCGATGGAGCATTTATTTGAGGAAATGACCCGTAATGTCGCATCGGCCCTGCCCAAGGCTCCGCTTCCAATGGCAGATCCCGCGGGGCTGTCAGAGCTGGCAGACCTACTGGTCAATGCCAAATCGCCGGTGATTGTAGCCGAAGATGCTGGTCGAACTGTTGCCGCTGCCGGACATTTGACGGCGATCGCTGAACTCCTAGGATGTCCCGTTTCCGAGTCGAGGGCGACAGGGTCCATAAATATCCCTCGAAAACACCCACTTCATGCGGGGTACAATCCTGCAGGGGCCGTAAAGGAAGCGGATGTAATCTTCCTTGCATCATCTGTATCCCCCTGGCACCCGCAGACTGAAACACCGGCGCCTGGGGCCATCGTTGCTGTTCTGGATGAGGATCCGCACAAAATTGAAATACCCTTCATGGGTATTCAGGCAGATTTAATTTTGGACGGTAATATTGAGACATCTCTCGCCTTTCTCAGGAGCGAATTAGAAACGAGGATCCAACCGGGAGATGCCGAACGAGCTGCTAAAAGTGAACAGCTGAAGAGCAATAACGAATCTCGTCGGGCAAAATGGGAGGCCGAGGCTGAAGCTCTGTCGGAAACGGCACCTATGGACACCCGCTGGGTGGCTTATCAGTTAGGGAAATGCTTGCCGGATGACGTTATGATTGTGGAAGAGCTCATAACGCACAGATTGGCGGCTCACCAATATATCACCAACCTCAAACCGGGATCTTGGTTCTGTGGCGCAGCCGGTGGGCTGGGCACTGGGCTCTCTACTGCGCTAGGGGTGAAGGCGGCTAATCCCGAACGCCCTGTTGTCGGGCTAATCGGCGATGGGTCCTTTAATTATGATCCCATTCCCGCAATTTATGGGGCTGCACAAGAGCATAATTTACCTTTTCTAACGGTGATATTTAATAACCACGGATATTTATCGCAAAAGACCGGTGTACCCAAATATTACCCAAAAGGCCACGCTGTGCAGACCGGGAACTTCTCGGGCCTGCATATCGGACCGGCACCTGATTATTGGAAAATTGTCGAGGCCTTTGGGGGTTATGGTGAGAAAGTTGAAAATCCAGCAGATGTTGCGGGTGCAATAAAAAGGGGTCTGGAGGCAGTCTCAAAGGGGCAGGCTGCGCTCCTGGATATGCGTCTTAGACCTGTTGCTGATAGTATGGATAGGCCTGATAAATAGGACTATCCGGAAACTAAAGGAGGATTACATGAACATATTTTCTCGAATGTCGAACATTATTATCATCGCAATAATTGCGTTGTATTCCGGTACAGCTCTGGCTGGCAGCCACGGGTTGAAAGGAAAAACAATCCGGTTCGTTGTTGGGTTCGGCGCCGGAGGAGGATACGACTCCTACGCGCGTCTTTTAGCTCCACTATACGAGAAACAATTAAATGCGACCGTACTCGTCGAGAATCAGCCCGGGGCAGGTGGACTTGTTGCCCTCAATCGCTTTGTTAGGGCACCTGGGGACGGCCTCTCAGTTACAATCGTCAACGGGACTGGTGCGGGCCTCACACAAATTCTTGGTCTTAAGGCGGCAAAATTTGATCTAACCAAGATGAGACAATTAGGGATCGTTGATGGGTCTCGTTGGCTATTACTGGTGCAGCCAAATTCACCGATTAACTCCCTGACGGACATGATGAAAAGCTCCAAGCAGCTGGCGTGGGGCGGATCTGGTAAAATATCTGGCATGTCTGACGGGGCGGCCATGGCTTGCTTTACTTTGGGCGTGAATTGCAAGGTGGTTATCGGATACAAGGGCAGTTCATCGATAGCGCTTGCAGTGGAGCAGGGCGAGATGGATGGGATGTATGTCTCGGAGACCTCAGCCTTAAAGTACACGAAAGCCGGTAAGGTGAAGCCTATCGCAACCTGGAGTAGAGGGCGGTCGACCTTGTTTCCCAATTTACCGACGGTTTTTGAGCAGCTTAAGTTAACCAAAGACCAAGAGTGGTGGATTGATTATAGAGCAACGATAGAGGGTCTCGGCCGGATGCTGGTCCTACCGCCAGGGACTCCCCAAAAAATGACCGATACATGGCTGAAGGCCACTGATAACATACTTTCTGATCCTAAAGTCGTCTCAGATTTCGCTAAGAAGAGGCGGGAAATCGAATACGTGCCTGCCAAAGAAGTTGAGAAAATGCTTGATAAGGTTCTGAGCTCGGTCACGACGAAGCAGAGGAGTCAATTGCGCAAAGTTATCCTCGGGCCTAACTCCTAGTAATATCCCGGCAACCTGAGGGCCGTCACCCAGGCAGGTGATGGCCTTTTTCATTCCGATACTATAAAAATTTTGTAGAAAATCCGGAGGTTTAAGCATCAGCCAAACGAATAATCGCACCTAATGCGGAAGTCGAATGTCCAAAAACTCTCAATTAATTTTTGAGAGTTGATCCTGTACTTGGGCGTCTGCGGAGGCTAGCCTTCAGACCTATTGTGAAAAAATTAAGGAAACTAAAAGCAAATAACAGGGAGATCCAAAATGAAGTTGAAGACTACAATAGCATCGGCGTTAGCGGTGGGAGCAGTAGCTCTTCTCGCCTCGCCGGTTTATGCGGGGGCTCATGGCCTAAAGGGTAAAACAGTCAGGTTTATAGCAGGTGCCGGAGCGGGCGGTGGTTACGATGCCTACGCGAGGCTCTTGGCTCCGCTGTTTGCCAAACAGCTCAAAGCGACCGTGGTTGTTGAAAACCAGCCAGGAGCAGGAGGTTTGGTCGCGCTCAACCGATTTTATAAAGGCCCGGGAGATGGTCTTCAGCTTTTGATTGTGAACGGGACCGGGGCAGGTTTGACTCAGGTCCTTGGGATGAAAGAAGCGCGATATGACCTCACCAAAATGAAACAACTTGGGATCATTGATGGTTCTTTGTGGTTGCTGCTGATGCGACCGAATTCGCCTATCAAGAATCTTTCGGATCTTTCTAATTCGAAGAAGCAGGTCGCTTTCGGCGGATCTGGCAAGGTCTCAGGATTATCAGACGGAGCTGCGATGGCCTGCTTTGTTCTGAAAGCGAATTGTAAGGTTGTTTTTGGCTATAAGGGTAGCTCGGCAGTATCGCTTGCGGTTGAGCAGGGAGAAATGGACGGAATATATGTCTCTGAAACTTCCGCGTATAAATTTACAAAAGCTGGGAGGGTTAGCCCGATTGCCACATGGAGTCGCCAACGGTCTAAGCTTTTTCCGAAAGTGCCTACTGTATTTGAGCAAGTTAAGCTAACAAAAGATCAGGAATGGTGGGTCGACTATCGGGCGACAATTGAATCTCTGGGTCGCATGTTGGTTTTACCGCCTGCCGCTCCGAAGAAGGTCGTAGATATGTATAGAGCGGCCACACACAATATACTGTCAGACCCTAAGGTGGTTGCGGCCTTCGCTAAGAAACGTCGGGAAATTGAATATGTACCGGCTAATGGAGTAGAAAAAATGCTTGATAAAGTACTCGGATCGGTTACCGAGGCCCAGAAAAAGCAGCTCAGAAAAGTGATCCTTGGCCCTAAGGCTTGATAACTAGAAATTGGGACTAAGTTTGAACCGCCCCAAAACGGGGCGGTTCTTTTTTAAACCCCGAATGTAAATTTCGTACCTACATTTGTGGTAACCAACTTCTCGGGCATCTCTCTTTGCATCGCTTCTATAAATTTGCGACCCGAGCAATGCATGGGCAGGACGACATCCGGGTCAAATTCTTTAAAGGCTTTTACTGTATGGGCAATATATTCGTCTGTGGAAGTGCCAAGGTGAAAGCCGCCAATTACCGCATGGACTTTATCAACATTTGTTACCGCTTTTGCGGTGTTGATTGTATTAACGATACCCGTGTGACCGCATGACGAAATCACTACGAGGCCGCGCCCGTTAACAACATAGCAAGTCGCATGTTCCTCAGGGTGAGTATCCTTCACCAGCTGTCCCTTTCGTTCTTGGTCAGAGAAATGATCCTCGACATCTTCTTCCAGAACCATTGAGCCACCAGTTACTATTTCAAAGGACTCCCTCTCTATGTAGCCAGTCGTAAATGCCCCTCCTAAATTTGTCGGGCTTTCACATGCAATTGGTCTGACATTCTGCGCTGTAAGGGCTGTTCGGTCGAGTGCTCCCCAGCTTACCATGTCTCCCCCAGCTCCTCCGGTCCAGCGCTCGCGAAAGACCCCATGTCCCCCTATGAAGAAGCGAATATCATCTCGCATTTGATATCGGAATTTATCAATAAAGCCCTCCATACCTCCATAGTGGTCGCGGTGGGCGTGGCTTAGAATTAAGCCACTTATTTTTTCTGGTTTGATATCCAGAAGCTCGAAATTTCTGGAAATGATTTCCGGAGTATACCCAAAATCCAGCAGGTATTGCTCATTTACACCTTTTGAGATGGACTCCAAATGAAGCGATAATCCCCATTCACAGGCTAGAGTTGTCATTTGCCGACCTGGGATTTTACCTACGTGTGAAATCGAGCAAAAATCATGAGATGCTTTGGGAAGAAACCGTTCATATGCGGAATCCACCAAGACCCTGATTGAAAGACTATCGACAATGGGGGGTTCAAAAGGTGCGTGCAGGCGTGTCATTGCTGTTTCTCTAAAATTCCTTTCAAACAATTTTAGAACATACTGCCAAAAATCTAAAGGGAGCCACGGATGGCATTTAGGGGCAAGAGGTCGTTCGGTTTGAGCTCCATAATCTAATAGGCACCCAGACCTTTTTATAATTATCTTTTATGAGTATTCTTTACGTGGAGAAGGGCGCCCCAAGCCTAGATTTGTGTCCGAGATGTAACCTTCTTTCTTGCTTCAGTAAGGTCAACCCTCTCCTTGGCAATGGAATTTATTTTTTATGCATGATTTTAGAAAATGGGGGCTATTAGCCTTCGTGTCTCTGGGATTTGCTTTTTTATTGCAAATAGCTGGGTTCCCAGCCGCCTTCCTAATGGGGCCCATGGTTGTTGCGATCTGTTTCGCTGCGAGAGGCCTAAGATTATCCGTGGCCAGGCCGTTCATGTTATTTTCTCAGGGCGTAATTGGAGTGCTCGTGGCGAGTGCACTAGACCCAAAAATAATTCAAGTCATTGGTACAAATTCTATTTCTGTAGTTTTTGTATTATTGACCACAGTCGTTTTTTCCACATTCGCTGGCTGGATACTCGCAAGGTCGGGCCGGCTCCCTGGGACCACGGCTGCTTGGGGGTGTGCACCAGGTGCTGCAAGTGGGATGATCACCCTTGCAGAGGAACATGGAGCTGACCCGCGTTTGGTGGCGCTGATGCAATTTCTACGGGTAACCCTAGTCATTATTTTAGCCACACTTATCTCTCGTTTGGTTTTCGATGTAGATGTTTCTGGGGAAGGACGTAAGTCCTCGAATTTATTTGAAATAGGCTCGCTTTTTGATTTTCTTGCCACCCTCGGTTGCATCTTGATTGGCTCTTTCGTGGCAAAAGCTTTTGGCATTCCGTCAGGCGGTGTTTTTTTGCCGATGACAGTTGCATTTGCGGCTCAGTATTTTGGGTTGCTGACGATCACATTGCCGCCTTTTCTTCTATATACGGCTTTCACCCTGATAGGTCTCTGGGTCGGACTGAAATTCGATCGGGATACGGTCATTGAAGCAATGCGGCTGCTCCCGATTATGCTGGTAGGTGCGGTTTCCTTAATAGGGTTGTGCGGTTTATCCGCAGCTATCTTGGTATGGCTCGTAGATATCGACCCCCTTACGGCTTATCTCGCGACAACGCCCGGAGCGCTGGAGGCCGTTACAATTATCGCAGTAAGCAGCAATGCGGATATTTCCTTTATACTCGCCATGCAAACTGCACGGTTATTGGTGGTCATCGTAAGCGGCCCGATTTTAGCAAGGATGATTAGCCGTCTTATTTGACCGGTCGATATTTTTGGTCCAGGAGGCGGCGACAGCAACTTTTTAAAGGGTAAAATTTTGAGTATTATTTGTGATCGAATTAAGGCCGTACCGGTATTGTGACAAATTTCAATATTCAGAGTACTAAGGTGAGAAAATTAGGGGAGTTGTTAAAATATGGTTGATACGGACTATACACCTCCGAAAGTCTGGACATGGGAAACAGACCATGGTGGGCCTTTCGCAAATACGAACAAACCGACGGCGGGGGCTCAGTTTGAGAAGGAGCTTCAAGTAGGAAAGCACCCGCTTCAGTTATATTCAAGAGGCACGCCCAATGGGGTCAAAGTGACGGTCATGCTGGAGGAACTTTTAGCGGCTGGACACGCGGGGGCCGAATATGATGCTTGGTCGATTGATATTGGCAATCAAGAGCAGTTCGGCTCGGGATTCGTCTCAGTAAATCCAAACTCAAAGATCCCCGCGCTCGTAGATTATTCCACCCCTAAACCAACTCGAGTTTTTGAGTCTGCAGCTATTCTTTTATATCTTGCGGAAAAACACCAAGCATTCTTGCCCAGAGATCCAGAAAATAGACCTGAAATGCTCTCCTGGCTGATGTGGCAAATGGGTAGCGCCCCTTATTTGGGAGGCGGGTTTGGCCATTTTTACAACTATGCTCCTATAAAAATACAGTATGCCATTGATCGGTTTACCATGGAGGTAAAGCGTCAGTTAGATTTGTTGGATCAGCGTCTTGCGGAAAATGAGTTCATTTGTGGGGATGAATACACCATTGCGGATATGGCGATTTGGCCTTGGTACGGGGGTACTGTTCTGGGGTGGCAGTATGATGCCAAGGAGTTTTTGGATGGTCCCAGCTATAAAAACCTTACCAGGTGGGCTGAGCAACTTTACCAGCGCGATCCAGTGAAGCGCGGCCGAATGGTTAATCGTGCTCGGGGAGATCAAAAGTATTGCGTACCCGAGCGTCACTCAATGGCGGATTTTGATGGAAAGATCCCGGAGCCGCTTTGAGGCGCAAGCCGGCTTTTGGTGTTGATTCTTCGATGTCGCTGGATTGTTTGCCGGGGCGAGGTCAAAAATTTTTGAGTAGTGTCCCGTAGCCATCTATCGGATCTGAAATACCGGCCCGCCTGAGGCTATACCAGAAGCTAGCTGTATTTGAGGAAACAACGGGCTTCTGAAGGTTGCTTTCAAGTTTTTCAATCACATCGAGAGAGCCGAAATCCGTGCAGCATATCAAAATAGCCTCGGCCTCTTTACAATCGACAGAGGCCGCGTGTTCAAAAACTTGGACTGGTGGGATACGACTTACTTTTTGCATTTGGCCACTGAGTTGAAGACCGGCCATCTTTACAACTGATAAACCATGGCGCTCGAGAAACTCTTTTTCGTGTTCGTTTGTCGCATCTGAGTAAGGTGTCGCCATCGCAATTTTATTTACTCCGAGTGCTTTCAATGCCTCTAAAATTGCGTCGGCGGTAGAAGTCGCTTTTTTCTGACTTTTATTCTCCATGGTCCCGATAAGGATGTCCGCAGGGCAGGCCATTGAACCCGCAGTGCATCCGTATGTCATAAAATCAACATTACAAGCTACCAGGTCCGCTACAGCAGTTTCCAGGTCTTTGATCATGCCTCGGAAATCGTCCGCGGCCGGATCCCGGTGAATAGGGGAACGGGTGAAATGGAAGGTTACCCCATCTGGTTTCATACGATTGAATTCAGTTTCGTTGGTCGTATTGCTCGGGGGAACAATCACTCCAATGCGGGCACGCCAACCTGCAGGTCTCAAATCCATTAACTCATGCATTTCTGAATGTCCCTTCCCGTTTCAACCGAGCAGATATCTTGCCCCCAGCGATCCAAGCTGACAATGCTAGTGGACGTTTCGGTGGAGCTCGATAAAATCGGGTTTAGCGAGTTGATATAGAAAGACACAATGGCCCAGAATAGAGTAGTCATAGCCGGTGCTGGTCCTGTAGGGTGTGTGGCGGCGCTCTCCCTTGCCAGGGCGGGCATTCCAGTTTCGATTTTGGAGTCGGGAGACGATTTAGAGTTGGATCTCCGCGCTTCGACCTTTCATCCACCGACCTTGGACATGCTTGATCAATTGGGTGTGGCCAATGAGTTGATAGAACAAGGACTAGTGTGTCCTCGCTGGCAGTATCGTGACACAAAAGAGGGGGTCATCGCAGATTGGAACCTAGGCTTGTTGAGCAATTATACACGGCATCCATATCGATTGCAGGCAGAACAATTTCGCCTCACGCAGATTATAATGAGACGTTTGGGAAAAATGTCGAATGTTGATGTGAGATTCGGGTGTCGCGTTACGAGCACGCGGCAGGACGGCAACGGTGTAACAGTTGGCTTTGAAACCAATACTGGTGCAGACAGCATACGCGGGACATATCTCATAGCGGCTGAGGGGGGATCAAGTCCCACACGAAAAACCCAGGGAATAGAATTTAAAGGGCTAACCTTTCCTGAAATGTGGTTGATCGTATCGACACCCTTTGATTTCGCACAATATTTTGATGAATTGACACCGATTGCTTATGTAACGGAGCCTGATGACTGGTTTGTATTTGTTTTTGTCTCAGGTTTGTGGCGCGTTCTCGTTCCTACAAAACCAGGAGACACTCCTCAAAAAATCTTAGATGAAGGATACCTGCAGGCTCGCCTTCAGAGGATTTGCGCAACCGGTAAAAAATATGAAATAGCACATAAGACTGCTTACACCGTTCATCAACGCGTTGCCGAAACGTATGTGAATGGACGTATTTTTTTGGCTGGGGATGCCGCACATATCAATAATCCACTTGGTGGCATGGGCATGAACGGAGGTATTCATGATGCCGTCAATTTGTGCGAAAAAATCATAAAGGTTTGGAGTGGTCAGGCTGGTGATGGGCGCGCTGAATTTGCACGGTATGATGCACAGCGGAGGCCGATTGCTCACGAATATGTGCAGCGTTCAACCCTACAGAATAAACAAATGCTAGAAGAACAAGATCCAGCCGTTCGTAGGAGACGGCACGAAGATTTGCGGCGGACCGCTTCTGATCCCGATGCTGCCCGAGAATTTCTGATGCATTCGTCCATGATACGTGCATTGGAGAAAGCAGCGGTCCTTGGGTAATAGGCTGCATCTCGGCGTAATCGTAGCAGATTGAAGGAGGTTAACCGCCATGTGGACTATTAATCGAATCGACCATGTTGTCCTTTGGTGCCGGGATTTAGAAAAGTCTTTGGATTTTTATCGAAGGCTTGGTTTTGAAATTAATGAAAACTCATTGGCTGAGTTTAAAGAGGGGAAAATACCGTTTGTTGCTGTGAAGGCCGGGACAAACAATCAAATCGACCTGAGACCTGATCCTCTGTGGGAACCGGTTGAACGAGAGAAAGGCAATATGCAGCATCTTAATGTTGCGTTGGACGGGGTCGAGACCATCGAAGAAGTGGTCGCAATACTCGCTGACAGAGGTTTAAAACCTGATTATGAACCGGTCGTTCAAGGTGGGTCTTGGCGTATCGATATTTTTGATCCTGACAACAATCGGATAGAAATGGCGCTTAACAAGCCGGCTTAACCTTTAATATGCCGGTCGCAGACGGTTTTTGGTGTGGCCCCATGGTCGGGAACCTTTGCGCGAGAGCCTTCGATTTTTTTGTGATGTAACTTTCAAATTTTAACGGTGTGCGCTCAACTTTCGTGTGAACCATCGCAGAAGGGGGGGTTGGAGGTTCTTTTACACCCGCAGAAATAAACCTCGCGATCTCTTTTGGCGACGTGTTGGAGGGGCGCAATGCCGGTCCCTTTGTGAGAACCATCGCAAAAGGGTTGGTCAGCACTTTTTCCACACGCGCACCACCAATATTCTTCGTCTTTTTTAACCTGGCGGACATGGTAAAATGTCATTGGAATCTCCTTTTAAAATTTCTTTGCCTTTTTACGCTCCCGGGAACTGTTCCTCAACCCGCTTAAGCCAGGTTGCGTTCAGCGTTTTCTAGAATAGATTAAGATTTGATTTTGGAATAGCAAACAGAGGATCACTCGATGACCAGAGAAAACCCACCTTTCAGGGGAGATCATGTCGGAAGTTTACTGCGGCCGGCAGCCCTAAAGCAGGCTCGGGAGGAATTCCTCGGCAAACAAACTGCCAGTGAAAATTTAGGTCCTCACAATGACTCAGGGCTTAAGAATGTTGAGGACCAGTGTATTCGAGAGGTCGTCTCTCTGCAGGAACGGGCTGGTTTGAAAGCGGTAACAGATGGTGAGTTTCGTCGGAGATCCTGGTGGCTAGAAATGATAATGACCTGGAAAGGGTTTTCCGCTGACAGACAAGATGCCTCCTCCCCGTTTGCCTGGAAAAACGAGGGGGGTAAACAACAAGATTTTTCTCATTTAAGAATTAATGGAAAGATAGAATGGCAGGAAAGCGCGGTTGTTGATGCTTTCAGCTTTCTCAGAGATAACACGCACGTGCTCCCAAAAGTGACCATGCCGGCTCCTCCTGTTATTCATTGTTTTGCGGGCGGAGATCCGGGAATTCTCAGCGGATATTATGATGACATTGAAGAGTTTTGGTCAGATTTGACTAGTGCCTATCGGTCCGAGCTGGCTGAGCTAGTTGCCGCCGGCGCACGCTACATTCAAATTGATGATGTTACACTTCCCTTTCTTTGTGATCCCGAATATGACGCCGTTTTCGACAGTTGGGGACATGGTGTGAAAGGGATGCTTGATGAATATGCCAGGCGAATAAATGATTGTTTGGAGGGTTTGCCAGATAACGTCACAGTTACGATGCATCAATGCCGGGGAAATCGAGAGGGATTTTGGGCAGCGGAGGGAGGATATGATCCCGTAGCCGATGTGCTGTTCAATCAAATTAATGTGCAAGGCTATTTCCTTGAGTATGATACCGCTCGGGCGGGGTCTTTCGAACCTCTTCGGCTTGTCCCTGAGGGCAAAGTGGCGGCACTGGGTTTGGTTTCCACGAAGACACCCGAATTAGAAAAAAAGGATGATTTAAAGCGTCGAATAAACGAGGCTGCGCGTCACGCTCCCTTGGAAAGGCTCTCGTTGACGACACAATGCGGGTTTGCAAGCTCAATCGTCGGGAATCCGTTGAGTGAGGATGACGAGTTGGCCAAGCTAGAGCGGATAGTAGAGGTCGCGACGGATGTTTGGGGTGGCCTCTAAGGTTGGAGCATTCGAGTCAGTGTCCTTGAAGATGCAAATGGAGGTCAGCCCGATCATGATGGAGATGGGTTGGGGCGACTGACCTCCTAGACGTTAGGATCATAGGGTACCAGACCAGGGATTTCTCCATTCGTCTCTTTGCGGCCGCGGAGTTCGATCGTATTCCGATCTGGATCTCTAATAAATATTGATATATGGCCATCGCGTCCAAATTCCACAGGCCCTTGCGTGATAACAATCCCATTTGCTTTCAGGTATTTGATTGCCTTTGTGATCGAATCGACCCTAAGTGCTAGGTGTGTAAGACCTGGAAATTTTGTCTCTGAGTCCATTAGGATATTGAAATCACCTTCAGGATTGTTGGCATTGATAACCAAATTGATTTCTATGCCATTCTCATTTCTTATAATAATGACAGGATCATTATCCGCTCTCCGATAGACATCGAAACCGATCATTTTATAAAATTCTAGAGCGCGTTTTTCATCTCTGACTCGAATTCCCAGGTGATCAACGCATTCAATCAATATTGCTTTAGAATCTTTCATCGGTGACCTGATATTTTTAAGCCCGATAAACTGATCAGAGCTAGCTTGGAGCAGCAATACTCTGTGTCTTTTGGGGAGGTCAGAGTAAACAAGCCCAAGCGATTATTTCATGATGAGGTTATTTGGTTTTCCCAAGGTATCGTAACTAATTTTTCCGCCATCCGTCTTTTCTTGAATTAAACGCCACTCGTCGTGATAGGTATCGTTGTAACCCTGAAACTCGGGAATTACGTAACGAGCAAACATTTCTAGGGAATTACGAATTTTGTCAAAATTTGTCCACTCGTGACAATGAAGCATTACGCCGCCAAAACCCCCTGTGTGCTGAACCTTATCTTTGATCCATGCTATTGCATCATCAGGCGTTCCTATAACCCAGTCACGGATGTCTGCGCAGGACTCGGGCGTAAATTCTTGAAAGGGTTGTCCAGGATAAGCTTCGTAGTGTCCTCGTAAACCGATCATGGAAAAATATTCGGCTTCCCGCATCATTCCGACTCGCACTTCATCCCAGGCTTGTTCTTGAGACTCACAAATATGCATGTAGGTAGCAATACGCCAGTTTTCTCGATTTGCCGTGCGGCCTGCCTCTGCAGCTCCCTTTTTTACAAATTCCCAATTTTTTGCAGCATCTTTCCGGTTTTTTCCCGCGGGCGACATCCATATCATCCCGTGTCGTCCAATGAGTTCTAGGTTTGCGGGCGTTGCCGCGGACGGCATGGCTAAAGGCAGCCGAGGTTTCTGATATGACCTCAGTTGAAGCCGCATATTTTCAAACTTCCAGAATTCTCCCTGATAACTAACGGGCTCATTTGAATCTAGTAATTTCACAATAATGTCTACGGCTTCGTGAAGTTTTGGATACAGCTGACCATCAGGCATATTGAATAACATCTTATCAGTAACAAGACTGCATGGACCCACGCCGAGTATTGCTCTGCCTCTGCTCAAATGGTCCAGGAAACACATGCGCTCTGCCAGATAAAATGGGTGATGGAATGGCGTCGAAAAGACAGATGTTCCGAGATTAATGCGATGCGCATTGGCGGCCGCCATGGACAATGCCATCTCTGGCGCAGGGATTGTTTCCCATCCACCTGAGTGATGTTCTCCAATAAAGGCATCATCAAATCCCAGCTTATCGCCAAGGTGGATCAGGTCTATGTCGCGTTGAAAGGCTAGGGTGGGGTTCTCTCTTGGGTGGTGACATGGCATGAGGAACAATGAAAATTTCATGGTCTTGACCCCTGTTGCAAGTAATCCCAGTCCGTATTTACGGTTAACGTTAACACGCGTTTATTGACCCGGTAAAATAGATATCAAAACCCCGAGCCGCGGGAACAACAATTCTCGTAAGCCCACGTATATCTAGAGTCTATCCTCCATCCAGTCGAGCATACTGGGTACATTCCGAGCCCAATAATCATGGCTGCAGTGCATCGATCCTCCACCGTGATCAGATCCATCTATCAGGTTAAGTGTCTTGTCGTCGGAACCTATGCCATTGAAAAGTTTTTTGGCACCCTCAACACTCATGAGCGTGTCGGTTGTCCCATGAGAAATAAGGGCGGGAACTTTGATTTGGTCAGCATCAGTGACCACAAATGCCTCCAGTTCTTTTTGTGCTGTGGCATCATCAACCCCTCCCAAAAGGCGCTGAAGGGTGGGCTGAAGGTGTTCACAATGTTTGTAGACGTCGTCAAGAATACTGTAACAGCCTGACCACCCCACTAGGGCCTTTATGCGTTTTTCATAACAGGCCGCTCTTGGCGCATAATAACCGGCAAGGCTGATACCCATTAATCCGATGCGATTGGAGTCAATTTCGGATCTCTGAGTGAGCCAGTCGATGCATGCTGCGGTGGGAACTTCATAATCTGGGCGTGTTTTAATACCCTTTAAATAAATGGATGAACCTCTGCCTGGTGTGTCAGCCAGCAAGAGTGCCCATCCTCTGTCTAAGACCTGTCGACCAGAAAAATAAATTTCCTCGGCATAGGCATCCGCTCCACCAATTAAAAAAACGGCGGGAACCTCTTCACCGTGGTAATTAGGAGGCAGGAAAAAATACCCATCATAAATATCATCGCCACATTGGATTTCTATAATCTCTGACCTTGGACCATTGAGTTTCACGGCTTCTCGAAAACATTCCTGCGATTTTGAAAAATATTTAGCCCGTCGCGGATCGAACCCTTGCAGAAATACATCGGCCATCCGCCAATAATTATTTGCATGAAAAAAATAATTTCGAGCTGAGACCTCATGACCTGAGTCAAGCGCGGTCCTTGCCCATCCCTCTGTCTTTTCTGCGAGAGAAATCCATTCTTTCTCCCAGCTATCCTTGTCTCCAAGTTCTATTCTCTCGCAACATCGCGCGATCTCAAAGACATCGCCTCCACCCTGTGATGCCTCAGCAGCAAGTCTCAGTGTCTGGCTCGCGAAGGGATGATGGGGGGTCAAAAATGTGAACATATGTTTATCTCTCAAAAAAATTCTCGTGTCCTAGATCAACTCTTAATACCATTCCTAATTGCATCGACAATCCCCTGAGGAGTGATCGGCGTATGATTGATCCCTATGTTGAAAGGCTGAAGTGCGTCTTCAACCGCTGATATGACGGCGGCTGGGATAGGTATTGTTCCGCCTTCGCCTGCACCCTTAACCCCAATGGGATTGCGATCTGTCGGAGATTCTCGGTGTATTAGCTCTACACGTGGAATTTCAGGTGCTGTCGGCAAGAGATATTCACCGAGATTGGTGGTCAAAGGGTTGGCATCATCATCCCAGGCCATGAATTCAAACAGGGCATTGCCGATTCCGTGAACCGATCCTCCTATGATTTGTCCGTCAACGATCATCGGGTTTATCAACCGGCCGCTATCATGGACTGTAACGAGACGATGAATCGTTACTCTGCCAGTCTCGACGTCTACTTCCACTTCCACTGCGGCTACGCCGTTGCAATAGGTAAGTTCATCAGGTTTCCAATTGGCTATTGCTTCCAGCCCTGGCGTGATGCCAGCGGGCAAATTATAACCCGGGGTCCCCGCGACCGCATCTGACACTTCGGAGAGGGCCAGGGCTATGTCGGTGCCTCGGATCCAAGCTTTGCCCCCCAGGAGTTCTATGTCTTCCTCCGCGGCTTCCAACAGAATCGCGGCCACTTTTTTTACCTTCTCGCTAACCTGCTTTGCGGCTAGGTGGATAGAGGAGCCGGCTGTGACGGCTTGCCGACTTGCAAATGCGCCAAGTCCTAACGAGATCTTGGAGGTTTCCCCGGCGATGACAGTAACATCTCTGATTTCCACGCCGAATTGCTCGGCGGCAATCTGCGCATAACATGTTATGTTCCCTTGGCCTTGATTGGACGCGCCGGTTATTACCGTGATGCGGCCAGATGGCCCAATTCTAACAATTGCTGACTCAAAGGGTCCACGCCCCGTTGGTTCAACAAAATTTGCGATGCCAATACCCCGGAAAAGGCCGTCCGCACGGGCTTTTTCCTGTCGGGCGGGAAATGTCGCCCATTGGATTTCATCCTTGGCAGCTTGCATAGCCTCCAGATAATTCCCTGAGTCATACGTAGTATTTGTGCCGTCTCGATTCAGGAGTGGGATCGTGTAGGGCATTTTTTTGATCGGGATTAGATTACGTGCTCTGACTTCGCATCGGTCAATTTGAAGACCGTTCGCTATAGCATCGATCATGCGTTCCATGGCAAAAACGCCTTGCGGGCGTCCTGCACCACGGACCGGACTGCAGGGGACTTTATTGGTGTGAACGATCTGCACCCGAAGGTCAAAATTAGGAATCACATAGGGTCCAGGTACGCAAGTGGCAGAGTTGTAGGGGAGATTAATTCCGCCTGGAATATACGCGCCTTGATCATGGATCATTTCACCCCTCAGCGCGAGAATATGCCCAGCATCATCGGCAGCAATTTCCATATCCCAGTATTGGTCCCTTTCCTGGATCGCTGAGGTGAAATATTCGCTTCGATCCTCTGCCCACTTAACGGGCCGGCGCGTAAGTCTTGCGAGAAGGGGGATTACAGCCTCTTCAGCATAGAATATATATTTGGGGCCAAAACCGCCGCCAACATCCGGGGCGACAAGTGTTATTTCATCTTCATGCCAACCCGTAAATTCGATGATCTTTCTGAGGGCTGAGTGGGGTGCTTGGGTTGAACTCCAAACCCTGGTTTTGTTCTCCAAAACATCAAAATTGGCGAGGACACCCCGACATTCTATTGAATGGCCCAGCCCCTTATATTGATGGATCTTTCGTCTAAAAATATGTTTAGCGTTTTGGAAAACGTTATCCGTATCCCCGTAAGTAAGTTTAAAATCCGCAGCAATATTAGTTTTATGTGAGCTATTAAAAACGGGAGATCCAGGTATGGCCGCGCTGAAGCAGTCATTAGCACACGGTAATGGATCATAGTCCACTGATATGAGTGCAGCGGCATCCTCGGCAATATGCCTCGTATTTGCGAGTATAACGGCGACAGGTTCTCCAACGTGGCAGACTTCATTTTGAGCTAAAACAAATTGCTCTGGGGGGGATTCCGTCAAAGGACTTTTGGGAGCTGGGGGCATTTTCCCATTGACGCAGTGGGGTAGAATATCCTTAAGGGAATAAACCCCAAAAACGCCCTCAAGGCCCTCCGTTGCCCGTTTGTCGATTGAGTTGATTATCGCGTGGGAGTAAGGACTTCGAAGAAATACGGCATGTAGGGTGTCAGGAAACTTCAAGTCATCCAAGAAGTTACATTCTCCGCGCAATAATGGAGGGTCTTCGACCCTCTTCAAACTCTCACCAAAAATACTTTTTTGCTCGGTAGGATCTATCATATCAAATGCAACTCGGTTTTTTTGCCCTTCTAAACAGTGGTGCTCAAAACCTCCTCAGCGCTATTCGAAGAAGAAAATGTCTCTGGTCGATTCATCGTAAAATTTTTTGAGAGGTGCAATTCCCAAACCCACCCATTTCTTCTTTTCTTTCTTACGTCATGACTTGCAGTGTTTACGCTCAGGCGGCGCTTTTCTGAACAACATCTAATGCTGGTAATATGCCTTTTCCCTTGATGTGGTCCGATGCTTTCTCGCCAATCATCAGGACACAGGCATTTATGTTCCCGGACACAAGGTCGGGCATAGCTGACGCGTCGACAACTCTTAGGCCTTCGGCTCCTTTTACTCTACATTCATTGTCCAAGGGTTTATCATCCGAGATACCCATCGGACAGGAACATGAAGGATGATGAGCTGTTATGGCTGTTTTTTTGATCCACGCGGCAATATCTTCATCTGATTTAACGTCAGCCCCGGGTGCAAGTTCAGCTCCCCGCCACTTATCAAGCGCCGATTGACCAATTATGTCTCGAATTATTTTGACCCCCTCCACTAATTTTGGCAGGTCATTCGGACTGTCCAGAAAGTTTTGAATTATCCGGGGTTTGTCTCTTGGGTTCCGAGATCGCAAGAGTACCTCGCCGGTACTCTCTGGATGCAGTAAAACGGGACGCATCCCAAAACCTTCCTCATATTTTTTTATCAAACCAGGAAACCACATTCCGGCCTTAGGAGAGGTGCCGCGGAAAAGAAACTGCAGATCTGGAACAGCGAGTTCTGGTCTGGTTTTTATGTAGCCGTGCAAGCCTGATGGAAGAACGGTTGCTGGCCCGCTATTAAACAGGAAAGCTCTTATCATTGCCAAAGCGATCCGGTCAAAGCGCATAAGTTCCTGGAAAGGGCTTCCCGAGGTGCGTGCATAATGGACGAGAACCGCCAAATGATCCTGCAAATTTTTGCCGACCCCTGGGGAATTGATGACGGGTTCAATACCCATCTCTCGAAGATGCTCTGCGGGCCCTATGCCTGAGAGCATAAGTAGTTGAGGCGAATTAAAAACTCCGCCCGAGAGGATTATCTCTTTCGCTGCATGTGCCTTTAAGATTTCCCCATTTTGTTCATACTCCACGCCGATCGCCCGGTTTCCTTCCATGATAACCCTATGAGCCAGCGCATTTGTGACGACAGTGAGGTTTGGCCGACTAGATGCAGGGTGGAGGTAGGCGTAGGCTGCCGAACAACGTCTGCCGCCGGAAATTGTAGATTGGGAATCTCCAAATCCTTCCGGACATTCGCCATTATAATCATTCGTGAGATTAAAACCTGCCTGGACACAAGCCTCCTTCCAGTCCTGTAACAGAGGGTCTTCGTTGCGAGCCCATTGGGTCTTCATTGGCCCTGAGCCGCCTCGCCAGGGGTTCTCTCCATCCTCCCAACTCTCACATTTTTTGAGGTATGGAAGAATATTTGAGTAAGACCAACCGGTGGCGCCCTTCTGTGCCCAGCGGTCGTAGTCACCCATATGGCCTCGAACATAAGCCATAACATTTATTGAGGATGAGCCACCCAGGACCTTCCCTCTCATGGCTTCAATTTCGCGCCCATTCATCCGATCCTCGGCCTCGGCGTCGAATCCCCAGTCATGTTTCCGGCTCTCATGCATTTTTCCCATACCTAGTGGTATACGAATGAGGGGATCATTATCTGGGCCACCAGCCTCCATTATTAAAACCTTGGTGTTTGGATCCTCTGAAAGCCGCGCCGCGACGATACACCCCGCGGATCCTGCGCCCACGACAATGTAATCGAAGTCGTTGGTGTTACTCATTTTTCTGTAAGCCTCTGTCTTTTAAACCCTGTGTTTCTTACACCCGATGTGCTGGATCGGGAAGTCTGGAGCGTTGACGGTTCAGCGAGACCACGGCACTCTCCACCAGGACAATGGGAGTCCAAATATGCCACACACCCTAAGATCCTTTCTTGAACAGGTTGATAACCGCGTTTTGAAAATTCCGGATCCTGTAGATCCGATTACTCAGGTCGGTTATCTATGCTCGGAGAGCAAGGGCCCACTTATGTTTGAAAACCTTACGGGTTTCGATGGTTGGCGTCTGACAGATATCCTAATCAAGGACCGAGCTGGTCAAGCGGCTGCCCTTGGACTGGATGATATGAAAGATGTTTGTCCCTTTCTTGCCACGAGGATGGCGGCGGGACCGGGGAAATCGATTGTGGTTCCGGATGGACCTGTGAAAGAGGTGAAGCTCGTCGGCGAGGCTGCCGATCTTCGGCAGATTCCGATCCCGATCCATTCGAAAGGGGATGCAGGGCGTTATCTGGGATCCGGGATAACCATTACTCGCGATCCAGAAACTGGAATTAGAAACGAGTCCATACTGCGCACACAGCTTACTGAAGATCCCCATAAGGCACCTTTTTGGATGGCTGCACGTCACAATTACCAGCATTTCCTGAAATATAAGGCGAAGGGTGAACCAATGCCTATGGCCTTTGCGATTGGGCTGCACCCGGTTTATGAAATTATGTCCAATTGGTCCGGGCTGCACCCGGATTTTGATGAATTGGAATACGCAGCCGGTATCCTGGGGGAAACGATTGAGCTCGTAAAATGCGAGACGATCGATTTAGAAGTGCCAGCGCATGCCGAGATTATTATTGAAGGTTTGGTGCATCCCGGTGAGGAACTCCCGGAAGGGCCATTCGGAGAGTTTACTACCTTGGGCACGGGTGCGGAGGGTCCAGCACCAGTTTTCACCTGTACCGCGATTACACATCGAAAGAATCCGATCTTTCGTCACATGCAGGCAACTTGGTTTACTGATCACCAACCTCTCATCACCTTGCCGATGGAGGCCGCTTACTATAATCGTCTCAAGGAAACGCACGGAAATACAAATATAATTGACGTTTTTGTGCCGCCCTGGGCCTCTCAATTCATGATGATCGTTCAGGTTGAGGCAAAATGGGATGGACAAGTTCCGGATATGCTTATGAGTGCTCTTTCTGGGCCAAACTTGCATGTGAAGACGGTCATTGCCGTGGATGAAGATGTTGATATCTATAATGCAGAAGATGTTCTGTGGGCTGTTTCGTGTCGGTGCGATCCTGCCCAAGACGTTTTTGTACATCCCAATTCGCGTTTACACCCGTTGGACGTTTCCATTCCCCAAATTGGCGATGAATACACGGTGATGCGTATTGGCGGAAAGATGGGAATTGATGCGACCCGTCCCCCGACTTGGAGGGCTCGGGAAAGAGAGAGATTGTCTCGCGTGGATCCTATGGGTAAAGGCGATGATGCTGTTGAAAGGCTTTTAGAAATGGTTAGGCAGCCGAGATAGAATGATTGGCCTAGGACAGAGGGTCAGCCAATATTACAAACGTTAGAAAACGAGTGGTGGTTTCGGAAAATGAAAAAACCCATTGGGCAAGATACATAGTCGATTGGATCGAAAAATGAGTTCGGAGAAACCTCCTTTTCACGTTGAAAAGCTTAGCCCTCACATTGGAGCTGAGATCATAGGGCTTGATCTTTCAAAAAGACTGAATCATGACGTTGTGGAGGCTCTATATCGGGCCTGGTTGGAACATATCGTTCTAATTTTTCGAGGGAATAAACTCAGTCAAGAGGATCAGGTACGAGTGACCAACTATTTTGGTCGTCAAGCGAAGTTGGCGCGGCCAGCAAAATATTTTCCGCCTGGTTATTCTAAAATTCTTCCAAATATCATGTTGATTTCCAATATTCGAGAAAATGGAGAGGCAATCGGGGCGCTTCCAGATGGGGAGATGATGTTCCATCACGATATGCTCCATGCTGACATTCCGGATAAGGGAACAATGCTCTATAGCCGTGAAATTCCAAGTACCGGAGGTAATACCCTTTTTGCCTCGGGATATGCCGCTTATGAAACTTTGCCGGATGCTGTCCGGGAACCTCTTGAGGGCAAGATGGCCTTCCATCACTACAATTACGGTTCTGTACAAAAAGGTGATGGGAAGGGCACTGTTGCTTATTCCGAGTCCCGCCATCCGGTTTTTAGAACGCATGAGGAGACGAAAAGAAAGTCGATCTATGTAAACCGACTCATGACGGAGCGCGTCGAAGGTTTGGATGGGATCCAGAGTGAACGGCTTCTCGGAGCCCTATTTGATCATATGGAGAAATCCGAATTCGTCTATTCTCACAGATGGAGAGTTGGTGATCTGGTTCTGTGGGATAACCGTTGCTCTGCCCATGCTCGTGAGGATTTCCCCGGTGGTGAACGCAGATTAATGCTGAGAACGACCATAGAAGGTGATGTCAGGCCCTATTAGTCCTTCCAGACTGAATACAGAGCGGTTATCCTAGTCAAAACACACTCATTACCAAGGAAAAATCTGATGGCGATTATAGGTATAGATGCAGTCACCTACGGCGTATCTGATCTTAGAAAAGGCACTTCGTTCTACAATGATTTCGGGTTGAAAAAAAAGTCTGGTTCATCAAGTAAGGTTGTCTTTGAAGCTCAGGACGGCTCGCAAATCGTACTGAAGAAAAGAGCTGATAAAACGCTGCCGAAACCCTTTCAAACGGGAAATGGTGTTCGGGAGGTGACATGGGGTGTGTCATCAAAAGCCGATTTAGCAAGAATAAAACGGGAATTTTCTAAGGACCAAATTGTTACCGAAGATAAAGATGGTACCGTGCATTTGACGGATCCCGCCGGCGTGCCGATTACATTCAGGAAAACGGTTAGAAAAAAATTACGGAATGCGGGTCGCACCGATATCAACTCTCCTCAAGCTCCGTCTCGGGTCGACAAGCGTGCGATTTATTATAATCGGGCACAGCCTTTAACTGTCGGACATATTGTCTTTAATGTGCCCGACCTCAAAGCGCAGCAAGAATTTTATGTTAACCGGTTGGGCTTTGTCGTAACAGATCACTATGTTGGCAGGGGCGTATTTTTGCGTGTCGCACCTTGCGCCAACCATCACAGTGTATTCTTCCTTGAGGATGAGTCTGGGAAGCCCTCGATCAATCATATCGGTTTTGGCGTTAGAGATATTCATGAGCTTTTAGCGGGGGGCATGGCTTTTACGGAAAAAGGTTGGAAGACGGCAGTCGGACCGGGCAGGCATATCGTATCTTCCTGTTATTTCTGGTATTTTAACAACCCGGCTGGTGGCAACTCTGAATATTTCTGCGATGAGGATTACTGCACTGAAAGCTGGAAGGTTGGCCGTTTTAACCCAGCTCCAGAGAACTTCGCCGAATGGTCTTTGGCGGACGGTATTAAGAAATTTAAAGGCCTTCCTCCTACTCGGACCAAGCAGGATGCTAAGTAATATCAAATACGCGTTTCACAATTAAAATTTGTTGTCTTCTGGTGACATTTTGAGGCGAAACCCAAAGGTATTTGTCTAAGGGTACCTTCCTCGAGAGAGTCCGCGGACTGCTCGGGAGGACTCTTAGGTCAGTTGGCTGAGGCCCTTATAAATCAAAGACGCGGCGCCCAATAACAATACAATTTGCAGTGATAGATAAAAACCTGCTGGTTTGGATCTCCTAAAAGCCTGGCTTCCAAGCCAAGTTGCAAGGAACGCGATGGGCCAAAGGGTTAATCCTTCCAAAATCAACGTCGGCGTCAAAAATCCGAGGAACCCAAGAGAGACAAAACGCATCCCCATTGTCAGCGTTGCCAGCAAAATGTTGGTTCCTCTAAGGGTGTCCGGTTTTGGACAAGCGTGTTTCAGATAGACCACCAGGAAATAAAATGCACCCGCTCCTGATAGGCCCCCCATCAGGCCACCAATCGAGGCAAGTGCAGCGGCAAGGGGTTTGGAACGTAAATCGATAAAACGGACCACCTTTTCGATGACTTTTATCGTGTCCATCAGAATAACAAAGACTATTACCCCGCCTAAGATGATCACTAGCCACTCAGCAGATAGGATTGAGAAAAGCCAGGAACCAAGACCAGTTCCGAGGACCAGGCCGCCTATTAGGGGCTTGGTTACTTTCCAATCCGCTGTTCGAAGACCAGCGGGTATCAACTGGAGCTGCGCGGCAAGGGTAGTCATTAAGGCTAACAAAATTGCGTGATGGGGAGGGAGCAGGAAAGCACTGATTACTACAATAGGCACATTAGAGCCAAAACCAAAAGCACCGCGAATAAAACACCCAAGCGCATGCGTTCCAGCCAGGGCGCATAGCACCCACCATTCGAGCCCGGCAAACGGCTTGAGATCCCCTAAAAGATCCACCATAAATTACTCGATGATTAATAAAAGAGACTTTGAGCTCGGGATAACACGGAAGCCGCTGGCTTTCACCCTATTTTCAAAGTCTATTCCTCTGCAAATAAGAAGGAAATAAAATGTTGGAGCTCTACAATGCTGCGCACTCTACGTGCAGTCAAAAAGTGAGACTTTGTCTTCATGAAAAAGGACTATCTTGGAAGGATCATTTCCTCGATCTCGGGAAAAAGGACCAGCTTGACCCAAACTACCTTAAACTCAATCCCAACGGGGTTGTACCAACCCTTGTACACGATGGAGCGGTGATTACCGACTCCAGCGCTATCTGCGAGTATCTGGATGAGGTTTTCCCTGTGCCGAGGCTCACCCCGGAGTGTGCTGTTGACCGAGCGAAAATGCGTTCTTGGATGCGTTATTGCGAAGAGGTGCCCACAGCGGCTGTTCGCGTTCCTTCCTTCAACATGGCCTTTTTATCCCGATTTGATGGACAAGATGATGCAGCTTTTATGGCGGAGGAGGCTGCTCCAAGGCCTATCAGAAAGTATTTCTTTCAGAAAATGGGGCGGGAAGGGTTTGACCCCGCGTCCGTAAATCAGGCCCTGGAACAATTGAACCAGACAGCAAGTAGAATCTCGCGGGCCCTTGATGAGAATGGCGGTCCATGGATTATGGGAGCTGAGTTCACTTTAGCGGATATAATCGTGGCTCCGCTCATTGATAGAATGACTGATTTGGGGTGGGAGAGTCTTTGGGTTGAATTTAGTAATGTGACAACGTGGTACAAACAAATAACGAAGCGTCAATCATTTGAAAAGACTTTCTACCCTGGGTCTCGGCTCTCAGAATTTTTAGATATTACTCGTCTTGAAAGACACGTGGATTAGGTAGGGCCCGCCGCGATGTGTCGCCCCAGAGATTGCCTCAGGAGGTGGTCTGAGTCGCAATTCTTGGTCCTAAGACAGCAATTAGGATGACCAGGCTCAGCAGCAGCAGACCAGCAGTGACGCTTAATCCAATATGGATACCCATCATACTTCCCGCAAATCCGAGGACCAATCCGCTGAAAGAGCGCAAACCAAGGTCGGCCATATTGTAGACCCCTATCACTTGTCCCCTAATTTCGCTCGGCGCATTAAGTTGAGTTAAGGTTCGTGAAATGGAGTTGTAAGCAAGGTTTAAAAAACCGGCAATGAACATTGCACTCCAGGCGACGACATAGTTAGGGGTAAATGCAAAAACTGCCATTGCAAGGCACCAAAGGCACGCAACAATGTAGGCCGTTCGAGGTGTATTTCTTAAGAAATCTTTCGTTTCGAGAACGACACCCGAGATGACCGCACCGGCAGCGTTCGCGGATAAGAGAAGGCCATAGAGTAGGCCGGCATCCCCTGCTCCTAAATCTATCGCAAATTTTGGCACGAACGCCTGATACGCATTACCCACAATAAAAGAGGTTGTCGCCGCTAATAAGGTCATCGACACAATGACAGAATTTCCTGAAATTGCTTTTATGGTTTTTATCGCCTCTCCAAAACCTCCTAGCCCTCGACGGGCAGGCTTTAGTTCTTTCCGGAATCCTGGCCCATAGGGTGCTTTCCAAAGCCAAATTGTAAGTGGAAGGTAAATCAGAACATTGAAGAAAATACCCCATACGGGACCCATAAGAATCATTAAGCCGCTGCCTACGGCTGGCCCGAGTAATAGGCCGAGAGTCCGAGAAGTCGCAAGCATTCGCACGGCGCTTTGCAGTTGTGCTCCACCGACAATGTCGTGAACGAGTACTTGCCCTGCAGGGGACCAAAGAACTCCTGCCATGCCATGCAAAACCAAAAGAACGCCTGCATGCCACATCTCAAGAACATCAAATAGAAAAAGCATTCCCCAAGCGAAGGAGACAAACATAAATAACCCCATTCCGCACTGAATAACCCGTCTGGGGTCAAATCGGTCGGCGAGCCAACCGGCCCAAAATGAGAACAACAAGAACGGCACCCAATGAGAGAATGTTGCAAACCCATTCAACCATTGGCTTTCAAACTTGTTCCATAGAACCCAATAAGTGATCACATGTTCAACAAAATCGGCCATCATGGCGAGGCCAGCGCCTATCAGGTACATCCTGGCACCCGGGTGTCTGAGTGCCACAAATGACTTGGGTTTTTCTGGGGTTGTTGGAGCGTTATTTTCCATGACAATCTTTAATTCCGACTCCGTCCTAGATGGACAGCACTGATTATTCAGACATCTGGGGTGGCTATAATTTTAGTAACCGCCGTGTGTCCTTTGAAAAACTAGGATAACAATTAAAGGCACTTCTAAATTTATAAAAATCCTTAAGAAAGAGAATTAGCGACGCATCTTTCTTCCCTGACAACAAAGATATGATAAAGGTGTCATGAGGTTTGAAATGATAACGGCCCACGTTATCTCTGCTATTAATTTCAGGCAATATGGTCGCTAATTTAAGTCGACGCCGATAAGTTTTGCGACGCATAATACATTTTATCTTGGAAGAACCTAATGACTCTTACTATCAAGCCAATAGATGGTCCGTTGGGTGCTGTGGTTACCGGAGTTGATCTCGCGGCACCTATTTCCGCAGAAATAAAAAAAGCTATTCATAAAGCCTGGCTGGATCACTTGGTGCTTGTATTTCCAAAACAAAATCTGAGTGAGGAAGAACAGGTGTCCTTTGCTCGCCTTTGGGGCGATTTCCCGACCCGCGACCGCTACGACGCTCGGGCTGAAAAAGAGACGGCTGATAAGTCAATCATGCTGGTGAGCAATATACGGGACGCTGATGGGAATCCGATTGGGTCATTACCCGATGGAGAGATGATGTTCCATTCGGATGGAGCTTACGACCGAAAACCCTATCGCTATACAATTCTTTACGCTGTTGAATTGCCATCGCAGGGTGGCAATACACTTTTTGCCAATCTCTACAAAGCCTACGACTCCCTTCCACCGAGGTTAAAGCGGAAACTAATAAATTGTACGGGGCTGCAAGAGTACTATTCAGGAACAGTAATCAAGGGCAAAAACGTCGGGAGCAAGAACGGGTCTTTTGCGCATCCAATTTTCACAGCGCATGAGGAAACCGGAAAATCTGTTTTGTTCGTGAGTAGACTCATAACAGTAGCGATCCCTGAGTTGGAACAAGAGGAACAGGCCGAAGTACTGGAATTTCTTTTTTCTCATACAGAGGAACGCGGAATCATTTATGAGCATATTTGGTCGTTAGGAGACCTGGTTATGTGGGATAATCGTTGTGTCAACCACGCCAGGACGGATTTCCCTAGAGAGGAACGTCGATTATTGAGACGGAACGTTATTCAGGGCGAACAACCCCAGAAAGCTTATCCGGTCTAGTATTTCTTAATGACTTAGAACCCATCGAAGCAGGCGAATTCTCAACTCGATCACCCTCAGGACTACGCTAAGTTTATTTCGGAAGGATCGACATTCCACATTTTGTGGTTAAACCGGAAAAAATTTATCGAGCCAACTTTTTACGATCTCGCGCACTCGAGTATTGTTTTCTGCAAACATGAAATGATCAGTCTCTGCGAAAAGATGCAAATCACACGGCATGCCGGCCTTTTGGAAGAGTGCAACAGATTGCTCGGTTGGTGTGACACTATCATCTGAGGAATGCAAGAGCAGCAGAGGTCGAGGGGCGATATTGCCGACAACGTCCTCAGCCGTAAAATTGTACATACTTTGAGGCACCTCAGCCGGGAATTTTTCCACCGAATTTTTGCTGAGATTATTCCGGAGATGTTCTGGAATTGGGACAATGTCATAGCGATCAACCATAAGGCTCTCGCCAGTTTTTTCCCGATGACGTCGGCCTTCCTCCAGCATTGCGGTGAACTTCAGCCAGCTTTCTTTCGTTGGGTGCTGACCTCTAAATTTTCTTTCACCGTGCCCCCAACCTCCTGAGGAGACGACGCATGCAAAGCGATCGTCGACGCCGCCTGTGTAAATGGCTACGGCAGCACCGAAGGAAGAGCCGAGAACACCAATTTTTTTAGGATCAATTTCTGACCTGGTCTGGAGGTAATCCATCGCTGCACGTGTGTCGTCTACTTGTTCTTGGCAAATTACTCGACCAAATTCGCCCTCAGAGTCTCCACAGCCTCGCATGTCAAACCGAAAGGCCGCGTAACCCCAATCGTTGAGCATTTTGCAAGGTCCTCGAACGTTACCCGACTCTTTATTGGAACCAAATCCATGAAGCACAATTACACAGGGAAGACCCTGAGCCTGGGTATTTTCGGGCGTATGTAACGCACCCGACAGTGTCAAATCTCCTGATTTAAATGTAATTTTGTCTTCCATTTGGGCTCTCCCTTCGTCAACTGTAGTTCTTATAAAGGGGCAGCAGCCTGGTCTGCAACCCGTTCCCCCTAGACGTTGCCTAAACGCGTGTCCAAAATAATAGAAATTTTACGGTTGGAGGAAAGATGGCGTCCGGTGTTGTGATTAGAAGGGAACAGGCTCTAGAGCTTTGTCAGGCAGTATTTGAGGCTTTGGGTCTACCCTCTCAGGATGCTTCCAAAGTCGCAGAGGGGCTCGTTTGGGCGAGTTTGAGGGGCATAGACTCGCATGGGCTTATTCGCCTGGCTTCCTATGTACGCCGTTTAGATCAGGGCGTTGTTAATCCCAAGCCTCAAATGAAAATAGCGAAAGACTTACCCGGTGCAATGATTGTTGATGGTGATCATGGGCACGGGCAAGTAACGCTCAGTTGGGCAATGGAACGCGCAATAGAGAAGGCCAGGGACGCAGCGATTGGCTGGGTTTTGGTAAGAGAGTCCAAGCATGCCGGGGCGGTCGGATATTATACTCGGATGGCGGCAGAGGCCGGCATGGCGGGGTTTTATCTGGGTGCCTCCCAGCCGAACATGGAATATTTCGGTGCTAAGGTGGAAGGGGTCGCAACCAATCCGATAGCTATTTCGGTTCCTGGGAAAAATGGTCGTATACTCTCTCTTGATATGGCAACGGCAGTAGCTGGCGTTGGCAAGTTGATGCATTACAAAGCCACTAACCAGACCCTGGGGGACGGGTGGGCCCTGGACGGTGAGGGTTATGCCACTACTGACCCCCAAAAAGCAGAAATCCCTACCGCACTTGGTGGACCGAAGGGCTCCGCTATGTCCCTATTATTCGAGTGTATGACGAGTTTAATGGTCGCGAGTCCACTTGTGGCTCGCTGGCACGACGGATCGTATCGACGTCATCAGCAAAATGGTCTGGTGGCCGCTATCAATATTGCCGACTTTACCGATCTTGAGACATATAAATCTGACGTTGAAGATTTGATTTCTGAAATCAAGAAACTTCCCAAAGCGGCTGGCGTTGAGGAAATTTTGGTTCCTGGAGAACGCAGCGACCGGATAATGGCTGAGCGCGAGCAACATGGGATTCCGGTTCCAGCCAAGACTTGGACTCAAGTGTGTGATGTCGCAAAACGGTTTGACGTGGCTATTCCCGAAGTCAGGGAGATTTGAGCTTAAATATTTTTAAAGATCTGCAGAAACGATTGGTTTTCTGCGATGATTGAAAAATGGTCGATTATCCGTAACTTGCAGGATCTAGGTGGTCTTTGCCGCTGCCTCCAGGCTGTCAATTAATTGCGCTTTTCGCATGTAGTCTCTCCGCAAATCTCTGTTCTCACCAATTTCTCGCAATTTATCAAAGCGCCTTTTTCGGCTGGCCTGATCGTTGTCTTCCATCATGTTTTTGTTTGCGATGGTTTGTTGTTGAATAAAGTCTTTTGCGGCCTTGTGTCTCTGTTTTGAGTAGAGCGTTAGTAGTTTTTCGTCAGCCTCCCCTCTCCAGATTTGACCAAGTTTATCCGCAAGATTCATGGCATCATGGATTCCCCCGTTCAGACCCATTCCGCCGATTGGGTTATTCGCGTGGGCGGCATCGCCCGCCAAGACGACCCGCCCTTTTCGAAAGGTTTCAGCTACCCGCTGGTGGACTGTATAGACATTCGCATATGCAATCTCATATTCACCAGCCTTCGGAAAAAACCTTTGAAGGCGGGACTGGATTGCTTCTGGTGTCCTTGCTTGCGCGGCTGTTTCATTTTTTCTCATAGGAAAAACACCGCGCCATATAGGTGGCATAGGAGCTTCTCCATTTACCTTGAAGAGGTTGCACCATTCGCCGGGATCAGACCAGAAATTCCGATACTGCACGCCTGGAATAGCGCCGAAATCAAAATACGTTCCAATTTTTATAAAATTTTCATCATATGTGAAGCCAAGATAATCGATGTTCGCTTCTTTCCGAACGGTAGAGCTGGCGCCATCGCAGCCGACCAAGTAAGACGCCCGAAATATTTTGAGAGTGCCGTCGGGCAGTTTCACGGTCACATCGACGTGATCCGAGTGTTGATCAAGAGAAATAACTTCATGGGAAAAAAGAAAAGAAAACCCGTCTTGTTCTCCAAATAACTCGAGGATTTTCCTGACTGTTTTGTATTGCTCGAACTGCAGTACAAAGGGATAGGCAAATTCGTCACTGAGCTCCGATAAATCGAATTCAACAATTGTTTCTCGAGTTTCTCTATCCCATATGCGGTATTTAGGAGCCTTCAAGCCCTCCTCCAGAATATCCTCCAATCCGAGGGATACAAGCATTTCAATAGTCGGAGGATGGTTCGATGCAGCCCGTTGATCCATTACTGGCTCCGCCTCGCGTTCCAAAATAATTACGGGGATCTCTTGTCTCCAGAGGGCGAGACCTAATACGGCCGCGACGGGTCCACCTCCAGAGATGATAATTGGATCAATTTTTTTCATGATAATTCTTTATTCGTAAATTTTATTAGCCCCGAATCTAGCTCTCCTAGAATCAAAAAATTACCTGAGCGCAAACCCATGCTCTTGGAGATACGCTCGAAACTCCGCTCGCTCCGGAACGGATAACTGTCGAGAGATATGCTCTGACCAAAAATACGGATCCGCTGTGCCGTAACGATCAGTTTTCTGCTGTCGGGCTGGCGGTACCGCGTGCGCCGCATGCCGAATTTGATCGTAATGAGAAACGCGTTCTTCAAGATTTGAGTCGTCATAACTGTTATAGTGAACGACGACGTCTTGGGGTAGTCTTTGGTTCACATAGCCCTCAGTGGCTGGCCATCCGAACATAACTCCGGCGATGGGGAAAACTCCATCGGGAAGATTTAAGATTTTTGATACCCCATGCATGAAGTCGCGGAGGCTGCTGAGGGGCGCGCAGCCAAGGCCCGCAGCCTCAGCAGCGGCTACAAAATATCCGAGTGCTAGGGCTCCATCGACCGTGGCGTTTAATAAGCTGTCCATATTGTCATTATTATTTTGTTTCCCTGTGAATTCGCCTATTTTCCGGTTTCGACGGAGATCAGCACAAAAAACCACTAAACCAGGGACAGTCTCCAAGGTTTTAGTGCGAGGGCACCATGGCGAAAGGGCTTTTCTTATAGCAGGATCATCGATCACGATAATAGAATATTGCTGCAGATTTGATTTGGTTGGTGCTGATTGTGCACAGGCTAAAAGAACCTCAATCAGCTCTTTAGATACTTCTTTTTCTTCATATAACCGTATCGATCTTCTGGAGAGCAGTGCAATGACCTGATTCGTCACTTCTACATTCCGGCCCAGAGAACACTTCTCGCCGTAGCGATTATTTAGGTGAAGCTTAAGGTCAAGCATTGTGATGTGCTCCTGTCTCACTAAGTCTAAGACGTAAATTAAGGGGATAGAGGTATTTTGTCAGTCCCCCATGGAACCTTGGCGTTCTCCTTTTTGGTTCTTTTGGCCCTTTTTGTATCGATCTAAGTACCTATTGACAGATAAAGCGGAGACCTCTATTTTCCGCGCTCGATTTAAACCCGCAAATGGGCTGAGGGTTCTGGACGTGAAAATAGTGAATTCATTGAAGACGCTTAAAAAGCGAGACAAAAACTGCCGGGTTATCCGGCGCAAGGGTCGGTTGTTTGTTATTAATAAGCGAAATCCTCGGTTTAAGGCACGCCAAGGCTAGACAAACGCATTAGTTGACCAGTGAGGGGCCGCACATAGCGGCCTTTTTTATTTATCAATCACTTGCTCCAATTCGAGAAGGCATGTTCAGATGACGGGAGTTTAACCAGAGGGTATACGCGTCAGCCCATGAAAATGCCTGACCCTGACGAGGCCGCAATTGCACGCCGAGAAGACCTGATTGCCGCTCTTCGAGGAATTTTGCCGGATTCAGATCTCATTACTGAGAGAGCCGCTCTTAGGCCGTATGAGTGCGATGGCCTAACAGCTTACAGGCAAATGCCAATGGTTGTGGCTCTCCCCGAGACGACAGATCAGGTTGCCAAGATCTTAGGTGTTTGTTCTGGGCTAGGAATAAAAATTGTACCGAGGGGGGCTGGTACATCGCTTTCGGGAGGTGCGCTGCCGCTCGCGGACGGGCTAACACTTGGTTTAGGTAAATTCAATAAAATACTGGACATTGATTATGATAATCGCTGCGCTGTTGTGCAGTCTGGCGTGACCAACCTAGCCATTAGCGAGGCGGTCGCGGAGAAAGGATTTTATTACGCCCCGGATCCGTCTAGCCAGATTGCATGCACGATTGGTGGTAATGTAGCCGAAAATTCTGGAGGCGTGCATTGTCTGAAATATGGGCTGACGACAAATAATATCCTCGGGCTCGAATGCGTAACCGCCGAGGGCAAGATAATTCGGTTGGGTGGGAAACGTTTTGAGTCCTCGGGTTATGATTTGATGGGGGTCTTGACCGGGTCGGAGGGGTTGTTGGGGGTGATAACGGAAGTTACGGTCAAAATCCTTCCGAAACCAGAAGTGGCTGCCGCATTACTCCTTGGATTTCCGACCGTTGAAGCGGCGGGTGATTGTGTGGCTTCTATTATTGGAGCGGGAATTATTCCGGCGGGCATGGAGATGATGGATCGCTTGGCGATTAGCGCGGCAGAAGATTTTATCTCTGCCGGATATCCGACAAACGCCGAGGCACTTTTGATTGTGGAGATTGATGGGCCGAGTGTGGAGGTTGATTTTTTGGCAAATCGAGTCGAAAAAATCGCCAAGGATGCGGGTGCCGAATCCATCCGTGTCAGCCAATCCGAAGAGGAGCGCTTAGTTTTTTGGGCCGGTCGCAAGGCTGCATTTCCCGCTGTGGGGCGGATTTCACCAGATTACTACTGCATGGATGGTACTATCCCGCGCCACGCACTCTCCAGGGTCTTGAATTCTATGATTGAAATGACGCATCGTTACGGGCTGAGAGTAGCCAATGTATTTCATGCGGGTGATGGGAATCTCCACCCGTTGATACTCTACGACGCAAATGTCCCCGGTGATCTGGAAAAAGCAGAAGAATTTGGGGCTGAAATCCTAAAACTTTGTGTTGAGGTGGGGGGCGTATTGACCGGGGAACACGGAGTGGGGGTAGAGAAACGTGATTTGATGAGCTTCATGTTCGGAGAAGATGATCTGAAACAGCAACAGCGTGTGAAATGCGCCTTCGATCCAGATCAAATTCTCAATCCCGGAAAGGTTTTTCCGACGCTGCATCGGTGTTCTGAATTAGGTCGCATGCATATAAGCGGTGGAAAATTAGCCTTTCCAGACTTACCGCGCTTCTAGTGTATAAGCTTCAACCCAAAAGCACAGAAGAAGTTCGCAAGGCGGTAATTACCGCTCTTACGGACAATTTTACTTTAGAAATTGTTGGGGGCGGCAGTAAACGTGGTTATGGTGGTCCGATTGAGTCTGATAAGTGCCTATCCACCTCGTCTCTATCTGGAATTTTAGAGTATCTACCGAACGAATTAGTTCTAACGGCTCGTGCAGGGACTGAACTTAATCTCATTAACGAAGTTCTCAAAGAAAATGGCCAAGAGCTTAGTTTTGAGCCCCCCGATTGGGGTCCATTGTTGGATAACATCGCCGCCAATCCGACTATCGGCGGCACTATTGCTGCTAATTTATCAGGCCCTAGAAGGTTTACATCAGGGGCTGCCCGAGACCACCTTTTGGGCCTTGAGATGGTAACAGGACGAGGAGAAATAATCAGAACTGGGGGCAAGGTTGTAAAAAACGTAACGGGTTATGACCTCTGCAAGCTCCTTGCTGGCTCCTTCGGGACTCTGGGTGTCATAACCGAGATCAGCATTAAGGTGCAACCCGCTGCTGAAAAAGTAAGGACCATTCTCATCAAAAATCTGACAGATCTCGATGGGATAAAATTAATGTCGGAGGTACTTGGTTTTTCCTATGGCATTAATGGAGCGGCCTTCCTTCCTAAATCAGTCGTTGGCAAATCGACTGTCGATTACCTGAGAAATATTGGTGCTTCGGCTTTAGCGCTTCGGATCGAAGGTTTCGCAGATTCAGTTCTCGTTCGATGCCAAGAATTGCGCGAGAGATTGAGAGGTTTCGGAGACATAGAGGAGCTGCACTATAAGAACTCAAGGGTTTTTTGGAAGGAAATTGCAGATGTAAGCTTCTTCCATAGCACTGGAAAATTCCTTTGGAAGGTTCTGATGCCTCCTGCGTCAGGGGCCGCATTCGTTCACAAGTTACGTTCTCAATTGAGTTTCAATCATTTTTTTGACTGGGGGGGAGGGCTAGTTTGGGTTCAAATGTCTGAGGATTATAAAGGTATTGAGGCGTCTCTGATTAGGTCTGTTGCTAAAGAGTTCGGGGGGCAAGGAATTTTGGTTCGGGGCAGTGCGTCGCAGCAGAGCTTAGCATCCAATTTCGAGCCCCTGGATCCAGATTTGGCTTTGCTCAGTAAGAAAATAAAAGAGGCCTTTGATCCTCAGTACATCCTGAATCCAGGCAGGAATTTATCAGGTACTTCGTGATGGAGACTCGATTTTCGACGGTGCAGCTTCAAGATCCTCTTATTAGGCGGGCGAATAGCATTTTAAGGGCTTGTGTGCATTGCGGTTTTTGTAATGCTACGTGCCCGACATATGTCCTTTCTGGTGATGAGCGGGACGGGCCGCGCGGCAGAATTTATATGATGAGAGATATTCTGCAGGAAGGTAGACATCCCGAGCCCACTGAAGCACGTCATTTGGATCGATGTTTGTCCTGCTTGTCCTGCATGACAACGTGCCCCGCAGATGTTGACTATAGACATCTGATAGATCCAATGCGGGTAAAGCTGAATTCCGAGGGTTCCCGCCCTTTGGGAGACAGAATATTTAGGTATATGCTCGCAAAAATTTTGCCAAAGCCGACATGGGCGGGTTTTCTTATAGTATTAGCGCAGCCGTTCCGTCCGATCCTACAAAGGTTTAGAGGTTTTTGGGGACGCCTTTTTAAAGCTATACCCCAAACGAAAATCGGCTTGCCTCTTACGCCAGGGGTCTACCCAGCTGAAGGGAAACGTAAATATAGGGTTATTTTGCTCCCTGGATGTATTCAGCAAGTCATTGCCCCGGAGATCAATAACTCCACGTTAAGGATCCTACAGCGATTAGGCACGGATGTTATCATACCAGAGGCAGGTGGGTGTTGCGGGTCTTTAAGCCATCATTTGGGTGTATCCCGCGACGTTAGCAAATATATCACTGCCAATTTGCGGGCGTGGCAGTCCGCAGAGGAACTGCATGGCCAAATCGACGCGGTAATTTCAAATGCGACAGGCTGCGGCGCTATGCTGCGGGATTACAAATATTTGTTCTCCGAGTTTCCGGAATGGGCTGATGCTGCGAGACGATTTTCTCCGGTTATGAAAGATGCCTGCGAATTTATTAAGGAAGTCGGGTTTCGACTTGATCTTCATCCCTTCACCAAACCAAGAATAGCTTGGCAATCACCCTGCTCCCTTCAGCACGGGGTGTCCTCTAATACTTCCAAAGCGGCGCCGGATTTACTGAAGGCAGCGGGATTTAAGGTTTTACGGCCTTCAGAGGAGCATATCTGTTGCGGTTCTGCAGGAACCTACAATATCCTCCAGGGCGAGATATCAGAAAAACTTAAATTACGTAAATGCGATGCCCTAAATGCTCTTAAAACTGATGTCGTTGCGACATCCAATATTGGTTGCTTGACCCATCTATCTCGAGGTCTTGCGGTGCCTATTGTACATGTGCTTGAGTTGCTAGACTGGGCCTCAGGGGGTCCAGTGCCTGAAGGCATCGATGATTCACGAGGCTGGAGATCCTAATGGAAAAAATAATTGCCTGGCTCAACGGGTCTGCTGAGCTCTATTTCCCCAATATTGGCATGGAGGAAGAAAATGGTGACCCGCATCTCGAGTCGTTATTCCGGGCCCTCGGGCAAGCCAGCTCAGAGCTCGAAGCAGCTCCGATTGAGTCCATGATCTGGGCCATATGGTCCCAATCTGGCGATAAACAGGTTGATGAACTCATGGATCGTGGCAGTTTTGCCCTTCGGCAAGAGAACCTTAAACTTGCTTTTTCATTTTTTAACTCGGTTGTTGAGATTCTTCCAGAGTTTGCAGAGGGCTGGAATAAGCGCGCGACGGTAAACTATTTGTTAGGCGACTTTGATAACTCCATTGGTGATGTAGAACGGACCCTTGCCTTGGAACCAAGACATTTTGGGGCGCTTTCTGGTCTTGGGATGATAGCCCTATCTTTGGGTCAAGAAGAACAGGCCCTTGAGGCTTTTGAGGCCGCGCTGGAGATCCATCCCTATTTATCGGGGGCCGGTGGACATATTCAGAAACTTCGTCAAAAAGTCCACGGCCTTGGGCATTAAAATAACCATGTATAACGCTGTCTGGTCAGACTTCAGGGGTCTAAGAGTTCCACCCGCAATACGTTTGTGGCACCTGGAGTACCAAAAGGTACCCCCGCAGTAACCACCAAAGGCTGACCTGGGGATGCAAACTCGAATTTTTTCGCCAGGGTTCTCGCTTCATCTATCATAGCAGCGAAATCCCGAGCATCTTCTGCGATAACACACTGAACCCCCCAAACAACCGCAAGTCTCCGCGCAGTACGAAGATGTTCTGTCACGCACAAAATGGGGACGTTTGGTCTTTCCCTTGCGGCCCTGATCGAAGTCGAACCTGAGGTTGTATAAGTCACGATAACTGCTGCTGAGACCGTTTCTGCGACTTGACGTGCCGCCGCTGTAATGGCGTCCGCGGTTGTTGCCTCAGGCTCTGTGCGCCGGCTGCCGCCTTGATCCCAAAATATTGGGTCCCGCTCCACACGTCGAATTATTCGCTGCATCATCTTCACAGCATCGATGGGAAAAGCTCCGATGGCTGTTTCAGCGGATAGCATAACCGCATCTGCCTGATCATAAATGGCGGTCGCCACATCCGAGGCTTCCGCTCTGGTGGGAGTTGGCGAAGAGACCATCGACTCTAGCATTTGAGTTGCGACAACAACAGGTTTACCAAATTTCCTGCAGGCTCTGATAATTCGTCTTTGAAGGATGGGCACATCCTCTGCCGGCATCTCCACGCCCAGGTCCCCTCGGGCCACCATAATGGCATCGGACAGGGCCACTATGTCATCTAGATGATCAATAGAGCTGGGTTTCTCAAGTTTTGACATAATCAGGGCACGGTCACCAATCAGGGCCCTTGCCTCTCTGACATCCTCTGGGCGTTGAATAAAGCTAAGACCGATATAATCCACCCCGTGATCCAGAGCAAATTCTAGGTCCGTTCGATCCTTGGGCGTAATCGGTGATATCGGTAAAATGGCATTTGGGACATTAACCCCCTTTTTGTTTGAGAGAACACCCCCCGCGATGACGGTAGTTTTCGCAAAATCGGATCCGACTTCTTCTGTTCGAAGGAAGAGTTTCCCGTCATCTAAGAGGATCTCGGTTCCTTCTGTAATCACTTTGAATATCTCAGGATGCGGCAACTGGACTCGCGTTTGATCCCCAAGTGCATCCTGAAGATCAAGTTGGAAATTGTCTCCGACTTGAAGTTCTACTGCCCCATTCTCAAAATCTCCCACCCTCAATTTTGGGCCCTGAAGATCAGTCAGGATTGCGATTGGCCGCTGGAACTCGGCTTCGATAGAGCGAATAGAGGCGATACGAGCTGCCTGCTCTTCATGGGTGCCGTGGCTAAAGTTCAAACGAAAAACATCTGCCCCAGCTTCAAAGAGAAATTTGATCATCTCCGGATCCCCTGTTCGGGGACCCAAGGTGCATATGATTTTAGCCTGTCTGTGTCGACGCATGAACATGCTTATAAACTAAAGATTCTCTCAGAACTAGTATTCAGGAAAGCGCACCGAAAGTCATTTAGATTGGTTCCAGTGGATCCAGTTACGATGAGTGCTTTTACAAGCTCGAATGCCTCAGCGGAGGCATGAGCGTTCAAAAAACTTTTTGGGTTGATCCCAGCGCGCCGCATTTTTGGTAGTGTCTCCGGATCAATTATAGCACCTGCTGCGATCGAGGAACCGTCAATTCCATCGGTGTCGCAGGCGATGGCATGAAGGTGGCCTCGGTTTTCAAGCTCCAAGGCAAGTGCCAATAAGTATTCCGTATTCCTGCCACCTTTTCTTGGTAAAGATTTGCTTAATTTAACTGTGAGCTCTCCTCCTGATAACAGCACAGTTCCGGGTGGGGCCGATAATAGTTTTTTCGCGTGGAGGCCTCCTATATTTTGGGCTTCCCCCTCAACGGCATCGCCTAAATTTATCACACTAAAACCACGTTTCTGGAGCGATTTCTGGACCTTGAGGAGCATTTGAGCCCCTGTAAGCACGACATGATGATGAGAAATTTTTGGTGTATTCCATCTTTGCTCTGGATTCGCGACTAGGTAATCATAGACGGTTTTTGGGGGGATCACCTCGTATTTTTTTAAAATAGAGAGCGCCCTGGCGGAATTTCTAGGAGCTGGGATTGTCGGCCCTGACGCGACTAGTGAGGGGTCATTTCCAGGTACATCGGATACAATTAGTGTCAGTATGGTTGCGGGGGCAGCGGCCCTGGCTAGCCCTCCCCCTTTTATTTCGGAAAGGCTTTGACGCACGAGGTTAATTTCGCCGATAGAAGCACCACACCTCAACAAATCCGTAGTCAGTTTCTGCTTGTCGAGCAGAGTTATTCCTCGGGGTGGCATAGTGACCAAGGAAGATCCGCCACCCGAGATCAACGCGATGACTAGGTCCTCCTCCCTCAAATTGGATACCGTTTCCACCAGAATTTGGGCGGCGCGCTCGCTTGATAGGTCGGGTACAGGGTGAGCTGCGAATACCGTTTTTATTCTTTTGCTGCCACTGATGCTGCCTTTCGGGACCACAATCACGCCGGAGCAATCTCCAAAGTGTTCCTCTACTGCCATAGCCATCCTGGCTGAGGCCTTCCCTGCGCCAACAACGACAATGCGTCCTTTTACACTTTTGGGTAAATAACTCGGAATGACCGGATAGGGATCTGCTGCTTTGAGAGCCGCAGTAAACAAAGTATTTAAATCAAGCTCTTTCATCGTCAGATTAGGGTGGATTTTTTGTCCCGTAGATCCCACATTACTAACCTCGAAGTTACAGGAAATTTAAAAATGACTGAAATAGATAAAGACGTTCAGATCGAGCTTGAAGCGGCCGCCTTCAGAACCCTTGTATCCCATCTCCAGAAACGCAGTGATGTCCAAAATATCGATTTGATGAATTTGGCCGGATTTTGTCGGAACTGCTTGAGTAAGTGGTACAAAGCTGCCGCCGATGAACGCGGGCTTGATTTAGATATGGACAAGGCGAGACTGGACGTTTACGGCATGACCTATGACGAGTGGAAGGACAAATATCAAAAGGATGCCAGTCCAGAACAGCAAGAGGCCTTTAAAAAAGTTTTAGGAGATCCAAATCTAACTACCTAAAAGGATCCAAAAGTTTCTAGATTAGAATTTGTCTTTGGGTGAAGTTCTAGCCCACTTTTAAATCAGGAGAGTATGAATGCAGGAGGCTGGCGGGAGTGTTGCTAAGGAACAATTGCGTGCCTTTATAGAAAGATTAGAAAGGCTTGACGAGGAAAGAACGAATCTCTTAGCCGATATCAGAGAGGTTTATTCAGAGGCAAAAGGGATGGGTTTCGACCCAAAGATCATGCGGAAAGTGATGACATTGCGAAAAATGGATACTGAAAAGCGTCAAGAGGAAGAGTTCCTTCTCGATACTTACCTGAGCGCCTTAGGGATGCTCGAACAGTCCGGTGTTCGCCCAGATGAGTTATAAACCTCTGAAACATCCGACAGCAAACCAACCCTAAAATTTTTCTGACCACGGGCGTAATTCAATTTCCCAGGCCCAGCTGTTTGGTGGTTGTTTCCAGAAGTCCCAATAAGTCTCGGCTATTGCATCTGGATCTAGAAGACCGTCTGGCCCTCTGTCATTTCGGGGATCTTCAGGCCCTTTGCTAATGCCACCATCAATAATGAAATGGCCGACATGTATGTTTTGAGGGTGTAATTCTCGAGCAAGAGCTTGAGCAAGGCCCCTCAGCCCAAATTTTCCCATGGCGAAACTAGTGGAATTTGGAAAACCTTTGACCCCTGCCGATGCCCCGGTAAAAAATATTGCGCCGTCGCCTCTAGCCAGCATATGTCGCGCGGCCTGCTGGGCCATAAGGAATCCTCCGTAACAGGAAATCTGCATGGCTCTAAGGACAGCATCGGGGTCGATATCGGTGATTGGCCCTCTCACTCTATTCGATGCATTGTATATTGCGAGGTCTGGCGCCCCCAAATCGCCCATGACAGACGAAAAAAGTGTTTCGACCTGATCGGGCTTAACCGCATCGCATTTGTAAGCAAGAGCGCCTGTCTCTTGGCATATATCAGATAATTTATCTACATTGCGGGCAGCCAGAGCAACCTTGAAACCTTCGGTTGTGAATCGTCTTGCCAAGCTTGCACTTAAGCCTGAACCGGCTCCCAAAATCAGCGCTATCCTCTCATCACTCATTTTTTATTCCCTAACGATTGACAACGTGATCAACGATACCTCTGACTCTGGTAGTTTGCCGAAGAATCTTCATCACATCATTTTTTTCAGATTTGTTTTGAGCGCGGCCCAGTAAATAGACGGTTCCTCCAACAACACGCCATCGATAATTTAACCACTTGATGTTCTTTCGTGTAATTAATTGTGACCGTATCTTCGTGTCGATCCAAGCATCATTGGTTTTGTTGGCAAGGCCTCGTGTAGAAGAAATAATCAAGTGATTGTAAAGTTCTCTGACGTTAGGCAACCCGTTCACCATTCGCCCAGCTCTGCGTTTATCGGCTTCACTCGGAACAGATCCTGTTAACATGACCCTTCCTTCAAAGGAGTCAGAGGATACGTTGAAGAATAAATCCCGGTTGTCTCTCAGCGAGGAGCCGCTTGTTTATATTGAGCTCGATTTCAGTGTCCGCAATTGTTTTGCTTCGCGATCTATCATCTCCAAAAATGCCCAAAGTGCCGCTGCAGCCGAGTAACGCGCTAAGACACAAGACCGCTGAAATGGCGGCACAGTGACGCAAAATTCTATCAACCATAAAGGGCCTCCAACTTTTCCTCATACTGATGGCGTATAATATGCCGTCTTACTTTCAGTGTGGGCGTAATCATTTCATTTTCCAGTGTAAATTCTTTGTCGGTGAGAATAAATCTTCGAACGCGCTCTATCTGGGTAAGGCGCGAATTTGCGCGGTCAACAGCTTCGGCGATAGCGGATCGAAAGACTGAGTCAGTCATCAAAGTCGCTGCATCTGTTGGATCAATATTATTTTCGGCACACCAATTAGAAACGAAACCCTTGTCGGGTATGATGATGGCCACCAGATGAGGTCTTTTGTCACCATAAACCATGGATTGATATATCTCGGGCTCAGCTATTAAACAGCCCTCCACCCTCTGAGGGGATACGTTGTCACCTCCTGAGTTGACAATGATATCCTTTTTCCGATCGGTGATCTTGAGATGGCCGTCAGAGTCAATGATTCCTACGTCGCCTGTATGAAGCCAACCATTTTTTATCGTTTCGTCAGTTGCCTCAGTCTGACGCCAGTAACCCTGCATTACAAGTTCTCCGCGGACTAAAATCTCACCATCATCGGCAATTTTAACCTCGGCTTCAGAGAGCGGGAGTCCGACAGAATCTATTCGATAACCAAAGGGCGGGTTTACGCTAATCACAGGACCAGACTCGGTTTGGCCATAGCCTTGCAAAAGGCGAATTCCAAGACCTGTAAAAAACATCCCAACCTCGTAATTTAGTGGTGCACCCCCTGAGATAAATGCCTTTAAGCGCCCACCAAAACGCAACGCTACTTTCCGGCGGACAATCTTTTCTAAGAGCATGTCTTGGACCTTTTCAAGCATACTCAGTTTTTGGCCCTCGAATTTTTTACGACCCAGGGTTATTGTTGACTGAAATAATTTCTCTGTAATTTTGTTTCCCTGTCTTACACTTCGCAGAATACGGTCGCGCATTGATTCATACAGGCGTGGAACAGCCGACATTAGTGTGGGTTGTACTTCGATCATATTGGAGGCAAGCTTGTCTATGCCCTCCGCATAGTAGATTTGGGCGCCTAAACTTATGGGCCAGAATTGGCCTGCCGTGTGCTCATACGAGTGAGAGAGGGGGAGAAAGGACAAGAATACTTCATCCTCGAGGCCCATTGTGCTTAGGATTTTCGTCGCGTCTCGACAATTACTGAGTATCCCTCCGTGACTGCATATGACTCCTTTGGGCGCACCTCCAGTTCCAGATGTATAGATGATACATGCGATACTGTGACCTCTTAGACTCGTCGCCATCGTCCTAAGGATTTTTGAAGCATCATTCTGAACTGGCACGCGGATGGTCTCGAGTCGCCTTATTTCAATCGACTGTTCATCCGAATTGTATTCATCGATGAGAAATATTTTCTTTACCGTATCGGACTTTAGGGCGGCCGGTAGTACACGTTCCAAAAGGCTCTGGTTTGAAACAATGACGGTTTCTGCACCGCTATCGTTCATGACATGTAAATGCTCTGGTTCGTAATTTGTTGTGTAAGTCGGAACGGTTACCGCTCCTGCGGCCATGATCGCTAGGTCTATTCCAAGCCACTCAGGCCTGCTCTCAGAAACTAGCATCACCCGATCGCCGGTCGAAACGCCAATCTCTTGGAGCCCTTTGGCAAGACTTGCTGCGAAATTGGCAGTCTCATCCCAAGATTGCGGGGCCCAGGTTCCTCTGCTTTTTTTCCATAAAAAGGGCTTTTTTTTCTTTTGGTCTGCCATGTTTGAAAACATAGTTACCAAGTCTTTTTCTCTGTTCTCAATCATGCTCAAACTACCATTCTTTGGCCTCCCATTCGCGACTCGGGATTTGGGTTTAACTCTCGAGTTCCCTATATAACTGATGAAAGAATAGTATGTCTGGACAAACAGTGGAAAATTTAAATTTTAAAAAATCAGAATCGCCTCCTCGCTGGGATTTAACAGACCTTTATAGCGATCCAAAAGGACAAGACCTAGAGCGTGATCTCCGAAAGGTAGAGGCAAAAGCTAAGCTATTTCACGAGAACTACTTCGGAAAAGTAGGTTCTCTTAATGGAGATAGACTGTGCAATGCGATTGTGGAGTATGAGTCGATAGATGAAAGCCTGAGTAAAATTATGAGTTTTGCCCAGCTCGTCCACTCGGAGAATGTCACTGATCCTGAGAAAAGTATTTTCTACCAGACCATCCAGGAGCGTATTACGGCGATCTCTGCGTATTTAGTTTTTTTTACCCTTGAGCTTAACGGGATTTCGGATCTGGCATTAAAGCGAAAACTCAAATCAGAAGACCTTCAGAATTACCAATCTTGGCTGCGTGATTTGAGGGCATTTCGTCCGCATCAGCTGGGGGAGGATATGGAACGAATGCTTCACGACAAACATGTCGCTGGTAGGGCCGCGTGGACCCGTTTATTTGATGAGACAATGGGACGTTTGAGATTACGGGTCGGGCGGGATCAAAAAACAGTAGAGGAAACCCTACATATGCTGTCTGATCGAGACAGCAAAGTACGAAAAGCGGGAGCGAGGGCTCTCGGAAAAGGTCTTCAGGATAATGTGCATCTCTTTACGCTGATTACAAATACTCTTGCGAAGGATAAAGAGATAGAGGATCGCTGGCGCGGATATACGTTGCCTCAACAGTCTCGTAATCTCTCAAATCAAGTCGAGGACGAGGTGGTGGATGCTTTATCGGATGCAGTGCATAAATCTTATGCAGAACTGTCACACCGATATTACGGGCTTAAGGCGAACTGGTTTGGGAAACGCAGATTGGATTATTGGGACAGAAACGCGCCTTTACCTGAAGCAGGTGAGACCTATTACAGCTGGGATGAGGCGAGACAAATTGTTCTCTCTGCATATAGAAAATTTTCGCCGGAACTAGAGGCACTCGGCGAGCGTTTCTTTAATAACGGTTGGATTGATGCTGAATGCAGGCCAGGGAAGGCATCTGGCGCATTTGCGCATCCAACTGTGCCCTCTGCTCATCCCTATCTTTTATTGAATTACATGGGGCGTCCAAGGGATGTGATGACTCTGGCCCATGAGCTGGGCCACGGGGTTCATCAGATTCTGGCAGCTCAGCAAGGGCATTTAAAATGCGATACGCCTCTCACTTTGGCTGAAACGGCAAGCGTATTTGGAGAAATGCTGACGTTTAGGTCTGTCTTAGACCTGGAACAAAATGGTCACCGCCGCAAAACCCTGCTTGCAAATAAAGTGGAGGATATGCTCAATACTTTGGTCCGGCAGATCGCCTTTTACGATTTCGAACTCCGTGTCCACAAAGAGAGGAGAGAAGGAGAGCTCTCCGCGGATAGAATTTGTGAACTGTGGCTTGCAGTTCAATCAGAGAGCCTTGGTCCTTCGATTCGTCTGCATGACGAATACAAATATTATTGGTGTTACATCCCTCATTTTGTGCATTCTCCATTCTATGTTTACGCATATGCATTCGGGGATTGTTTGGTAAATGCGCTTTATGCCCGATATTTGGAATCGGGTTCGAGTTTTGTCGAGAAATACTTGTCTATGTTAAGGGCGGGGGGCACGCTCCGGCACAAGGATTTACTTGAACCATTCGGGTTAGATGCAACAGATCCGGATTTTTGGTCGACCGGCTTGGGCGTTGTAAGCGGGTTGATTGATGATCTAGAGGAGTTGTGCTAGCTGGATGTCGGATACTTCTGACAAAGAGCAAGCGACTGTTGGCGGACGACTTAAACGGTATGCCAGGGTGGGTGGCGCCGTGGGGGGACTGGCCGCTCGTTTGGCGGGCAATCGATATCTCGGTTTTGAGATAGATAAAGCGAAACACGCGAGAGATTTGAAGGAGGCACTGGGCGGCCTAAAGGGACCGCTCATGAAGGTGGCCCAGATTCTATCGACGGTGCCAGATATTTTGCCTCCTGAATATGTCGAAGAGCTCGCAGAGCTTCAGTCGAGAGCGCCCTCGATGGGCTGGTTATTTGTAAGGCGACGAATGAGTGCCGAGCTAGGCCCAGATTGGCAAAAAAAATTCGCAACTTTTGAACGCAATGCCGCAGCAGCGGCATCATTGGGGCAGGTTCATAGGGCTTCAGATGGGCGACGTGATCTTGCGTGCAAACTTCAATATCCTGATATGCAATCGGCTGTGGAGGCTGACCTAAGGCAACTCAAACTCATCTTTTCAATATATAGGCGATACGATCGTGCAATTGACACTACCGATATTCATGCGGAGGTATCTGAACGCCTGAGAGAAGAACTTGATTATTCTCGAGAGGCTAAGCAGATATCGCTTTATCGGAATATTTTGGCTCCTGTTAAGGAAGTCCATGTTCCCGAAACCATTCCGAAGCTTTGCACTTCAAGACTACTGACCATGACGTGGCTCGATGGTCAAAGCCTTTTATCGGTCTCTGATAAGGACCAAAAATTCCGAAATCAGGTCGCCCAAAACATGTTTCGCGCGTGGTACGTGCCTTTTTACAACTTCGGAGTTATTCATGGTGACCCACATCTGGGAAACTATTCAGTTCGAAAAAATGGTGACATTAATTTGTTAGATTTTGGTTGCATAAGGGTTTTCGATCCCAATTTCGTAGGCGGGGTCATCGATTTATACCGGGCACTGGAGAGGAAAGATGAAGCCCTAGCGGTTCACGCCTATGAAACTTGGGGATTTGAAAACCTGACAAGAGAACTGATAGAAGTTTTGAATCTTTGGGCAGAATTTTTGTATGCGCCACTGTTGGAGGACACGATCCGTCCTATACAGGAGGGTCAGAGCAAAATGTACGGTGCCCAGGTCGCCGCAAAAGTGCATGAGGAATTGAAGAAGTTGGGGGGCGTCAAGCCACCCAGGGAATTCGTTTTAATGGATCGGGCTGCAATTGGGCTCGGGTCAGTTTTTACCCATTTGAATGCAAAGGTGAATTGGCATCAGATGTTCAAGGAACTTGTGGAGGATTTCGACTCCGATCGGCTCAAGGATAGACAGAAGTCAGCTTTGGTAAATGTAGATTTGGCTTAGGCCAATATCAGTGAAAAAATATTCAGTTTGCAAAATCAGAGCTTTCTGCTAAGACATGCCCCCCTGGGCTCGAAGGAGAGCCTTTTCGAGCTGAAATTTTAAGGAGAAACCGGCACCGTGCAGGTATTTGTGCGTGATAATAACATCGACGGGGCGCTCAAGGCGCTAAAAAAGAAAATGCAGCGGGAAGGTATTTGGCGAGAGATGAAGCGCCATAGATCCTACGAAAAACCCTCGGAGAAGCGCGTTCGGAAAAGGGCAGAGGCAGTTCGTCGGACCCGTAAGTTGGAGCGCAAGCGTCAGCAGATAGAAGGTATTTAGCTTTTATTCCAAATCACCACAGCTTTTGTTACCGCCTCTGTAAGAGCGGTGCATTGTTCGTCAGAGATTATAAAAGGTGGCATCAAATATATGATGTCCCCAAACGGTCTGACCCAAACGCTATTATCCACAAAAAACTGCCTTAATTCCGTCAGCCTAGAGCCGTCGTTGACTTGAACTACTCCGATGGCACCTTTCACTCTGACATCAATCACCCCTGGCAATCGGCTGCACACCTCGAGGCTATCCGATAACTGGTTTTCTATGGAGGCAACTTGATTAAGCCAGTTACCCTCCTCGAATAGATCAATAGATGCGTTCGCAGCCGCACACCCGAGAGGGTTTGCCATATAGGTTGGTCCATGCATGAAGGCATCCTTGGGGTCAACAGACTGAAAAGCAGTCCAGACACGATTGTTTGCGACCGCTGCTGCCATGCTTATTGTTCCGCCGGTCATGGCTTTGCCAATGCAGATGATGTCGGGATAGATATCAGCCTGTTCACACGCGAACATAGTTCCAGTCCTGCCAAAGCCGGTTGCAATCTCATCCGCTATAAACAGAACGTCATTTTCTTTGCACACCTTGCGGATTACTGACAGTATTTCGGCATCATGAAATTTCATCCCTCCTGCGCATTGGACCAAGGGTTCTATTATTACAGCCGCAAGCGTCTTCCTGTGCCGATGAAGTAACCGCTCGAAATCCGTAATGGTTTGATTGCTCCGAGGCAAATCAGTCAGCACCTGTTCTGGAAAGAAGCCTGAGAAGTGGCCATGCATTCCCTCAATAGGATCGCAGACTGACATCGCCCCCATGGTGTCACCGTGGTAGGCATTCCGGAAACATAGAAATTTATTCCGTTCTGTTTCTCCCTTATTAAGCCAAAATTGTTTTGCCATTTTTAGGGCGATCTCTACGGCTACCGAGCCAGAGTCGCAGAAAAACACGTGGCTTAAGGCCTCTTCGGATCCAGATCCAGGCAGTAGCTGGGTCAAGCGGTGAGCTAAGCACAATGCGGGTTCGTGAGTTAAACCTCCGAACATAACGTGCGGCATGGTTTCAAGCTGTTTAATCATGGCACTGATTATATGCGGGTGATTATATCCATGGCATGCTGTCCACCAGCTCGCTATGCCATCAGTTAGCCTTTGCCCGCTCTCAAGTACAATTTCAGCCCCCTCTGTGCGGATAGCTTTTAAAGGCAATGCCTCGGTCTGCATTTGGGTGTACGGACGCCAGACATGGTTTAGACGTGGATCAAGCCTCATCACCTGTTTGGGGCCAAATGTTTCAATCCCAATCGGTCAAAGAGCGCCTGGTCTGCTGCAATCTGCGGATTTTCAGTGGTAAGCAACGAGTCTCCATAAAAAATGGAATTCGCACCGGCTAGAAAACACAAAGCTTGGGTTGAGTCACTCATTTCCGTCCGTCCTGCGGATAGTCGTATTACTGATGCTGGCATCATGATACGTGCAGTAGCTATCGTGCGGATAAAATCTATGGGATCAACTACATCACTCTTTTCAAGAGGAGTGCCCGGAGCTCTAACCAGCATATTGATAGGAACACTCTCAGGATGAGGTTGCAAATTAGCTAACGTTGTTAACATGGAAGCTCTGTCAGCGACCGACTCTCCCATGCCAATAATACCGCCCGAGCAGACATTGAGACCAGCGGCATTTATATTTTTGATGGTTTCGATTCGGTCTTCAAAATTACGGGTGGAGATAATGCTGCTGTAGAAATCCTCTGAGGTGTCGATGTTATGATTATAAAAGTCGAGACCCGATTCTTTTAATTGCTTGGCTTGGTCATATCGCAGCATTCCAAGGGTGACGCAGGTCTCCATGCCAAGATCCCGAACCGCCTCGATCATTTTAGAGACTTTCTGGAGGTCCGAATCTGTTGGATGTCGCCAAGCGGCACCCATGCAGAACCTGGTTGCTCCGAGAGCTTTTGCGTCTTTGGCAGCTTCAACAACTTTTTCGACCGATAGAAGCGCTTCTTTCTCTAGACCTGTGTCATAGTGAGCACTTTGAGGGCAATAGGCGCAATCTTCCGGGCAGGAGCCTGTTTTTATTGATAAAAGTGTGCTGATTTGGATTGAGTTGGGCTCAAAATGCTTTCGGTGCAAAGTTTGGGCCCGAAAAACTAATTCGTTAAAGGGCTCTCGATAGAGCAGTTCGGCCTCTTCCCCTGTCCAATTATGTCGGATAGGGGGATCAGAGAAATCCAAATTTGTCTTAGCCATAAGTGTCATATTCTGTCCTAAATATTTTTCTATAGTAAGCTGTCTTTGGGGTTCGGCAACCACTGCAAATTAAACCTAGCTATTTGACGAATGGAAAACAAAAACACACTGGATCAATACGCCTCTGGGAAGCTTGAACAGCTTACGCGGTCTGGTTTGCGACGCTTTTTGGTCCCCACGAGCCGCGAGAAAAAGGGGACAGCAGGGCGAGGAGGTCGATCATTTGTATCATTTTCCTGTAACGACTACCTCGGACTCTCCCAGAATCCTCAAATAAAGGCGGCTGCAGCAGAAGCCTTAATGGAATTTGGGGCGGGCGCTGGGGCTTCTCGCCTGGTAACAGGGAATAGTCCAATATACAGAAGGCTTGAAGAGTCTCTCGCTCGAATAAAGTCGACCGAAGGGGCCGTAGTATTTGGAAGTGGTTACCTCGCTAATTTAGGGGTCATCCCCGTTTTCGTAGGATCACGGGATCTTTGTCTTGTCGACGAATTGGCTCATTCCAGTATGCATGCGGGCATAAAAGCCTCTGGTGCTCAGGTAATCTTATTTGCGCACAATGACTTAGACGATTGTCGACAGAAGCTCTCGAGACAAAGGGCTAAATATCAGCATTGTATGATTCTCTCAGAAGGCGTTTTTAGTATGGATGGGGATCGCGCCCCACTGATCGGTCTATCGGATTTAGCGGATGAATTCGACTCATGGCTTTTCATTGATGACGCCCACGGTTTTGGGGTTCTGGGGGATGGAGCAGGCAGTGTTGTAGAAGCCGGCATGGCTGGCAGGGTGCATCTCCAGATGGGAACCCTCTCAAAATCGGTTGGGTCATATGGAGGGTTTCTCTGCGGGTCTGGTCCCGTCTGCGATTTATTGGTCAATCGGGCTCGCAGTTTGATATACGAGACAGGTTTGCCTCCGGCTAGTTTAGCCGCATCATTGGCAGCTCTGGATTTTATTGAAACCCACCCTTCCATAGTCGCGCGTCCCTTGAAGCTAGCCAGACGGTTCACGCAAGAATTGGCATTGCCGATGGCTCAAAGCGCAATTGTTCCATTCATCATTGGTAGTCCTCAGGCTGCTCTTGCGGCGTCATCGCAATTAGAAGCGCTGGGATTTTTGATCACCGCAATCCGGCCTCCAACAGTACCTGAGGGGACGGCTCGGTTGAGATTTACTTTCTGTGCAAATCATACAGACGAAGACGTTTCTCGGTTGATTAAATCTATGCAGGGTCTGGGTTTCACTGGATGAAAACAATTTTTATTACTGGCACAGGTACAAACGTTGGAAAGACCTACGCTGTCAGCAGCCTAATCCGTGTTTTGCGGGCCCATGGGCGAACGGTTTCGGCTCTGAAGCCGATAATTAGCGGTTATAATCAGGATCAGATTTCTGAGAGCGATTGTGGGGAAATCTTATCGGCATTGGATGAAAGGCCAACACCAGAGAATGTGCAGTGTATTTCACCCTGGCGTTTCAGCGATCCGATATCGCCTGATATGGCTGCTGCTAGGGAACAGAGAAAAATTGGTTTTCGAGAATTGCTTGATTGGACTTTACAACCGAGTTTGGAAACAGATTTTAGGCTTATTGAGGGCGTGGGGGGGATATTAGTTCCGCTTTCACCAGAGTATACTGTCCTTGATTGGATGGTGGCCATCAACTATCCAATTTTATTGGTAGGGGGAAGTTATTTGGGAAGCATTAATCACGCCCTGATGTCTCTGAGAGTTTTAATCCAAGCGGGACTAAAAATTGAAGGCCTAGTGATTAGCGAATCAGATGATGCACCGGTTGCGCTCTCAGAAACAATTTCGACTATCCAGAATTTTTGTTCCGAATGTCCAGTGTTTGGCCTCCCCAGGAATAGCGATATGAGCGCAATTGCATCCGCATTAGGCTGGATCGCTCCGCCGAGCATGGGTCTGGACAACTGATTTAAACGAGCGCTTGATGCGATTGGGCTCAAATGACTAAAGGGCCGGCGTTAAGGTGAGGTGGGTTTTGACCACCGAAAATAAATTATTGAGATAATGAGTTAGTGGAGCGGTTTACCCGACAAGTTCAAGGTGTCATGCTGATTGCATCATTTTTAAGCCTTGTAGGATTCGTGATCAATGTGCATGGTTTCTCAAAAATTAATTTATCTTAACGATTTGCCACGAATGTTATGAAAATTGCTATTCCAAAGGAGCGACGTCCTCATGAGGCGCGTGTTGCCGGGTCCCCCGATACTGTAAAAAAATATAGAACCCTTGGCTTTGATGTCCTGGTTGAGACAGGGGCTGGTGAAGGAGCATCAATTTCTGATGCGGCTTATGTTGAAGCCGGCGCGGATATCGCGAGTGACTTGAGTGCAACCCTATCAGATGCTGATGTGATCCTGAAGGTTCAACGGCCTTTTGCCCTCAGTGAGGGCGGTCCAGATGAGGAAGGACTGATCAAGCCAGGTGCGATTGTAATTGGAAATATGCAAAGTTTAGCCAATCCAGACCAGGCAAAAAGATTGGCTGATGCCAAGGTGACGGTTTTCGCAATGGAGTTGCTTCCTAGGATTTCGCGAGCCCAGTCGATGGATGTTTTGTCTTCCCAGTCGAGTTTGGCGGGTTATAAAGCAGTCCTCGACGCGTGTAACGAATATACCCGTGCGTTACCTATGATGATGACCGCGGCAGGAACAATCCCACCGGCAAGGATTTTAGTTCTGGGGGCTGGCGTCGCTGGGCTGCAGGCAATCGCTACCGCAAGACGATTGGGGGCTATAGTGTCGGCCTATGATGTCCGCCCAGCTGTCAAGGAGCAAGTTGAAAGTCTTGGGGCCAAATTTGTTTCGGTTGATCCAGAATCTACCGCGGATGCTGAAACAGCCGGGGGTTATGCAAAAGAAATGACAACGGCCTACCAGGCGAGACAAGAGCAGGTTCTTTTCGATGTCGTTGCAAAGAGTGATATCGTAATTTGTACTGCTCTAATCCCTGGAAAGTCCGCGCCGGTCCTTGTTACGGAAGATATGGTGAAAGCGATGCGGGCTGGATCAGTTATCGTTGATCTTGCGGTTGAACAAGGCGGAAATTGTCCGTTAAGTGAATACGGTAAAGTCGTTCAAAAAGAAGGCGTCATCTTGGCTGGTCATGCCAATGTTCCGAGTCGATTAGCGACTGATGCAACGGCAATGTATTCAAAGAATTTACTTAATTTTTTAGAACCTTTGGTGGACAAGGAAAATGGTGGTCTGAACATAGACTGGGAAGATGAGATTATATCGGGTTGTCTTGTTTCCCGAGATGGTAAGCTGCTACATCCTGCATTGAATCCACCCGCTGAATAGGAGATAGGGGCAAGGTTAGATGACAGCAGATCAGGTATTAAAACCTCTTGAAGGGACGATGGGGGTTGCTTCAGCCGACAACCTCAGCTTGCTCTTAACAATATTTATCCTGGCAATTTTCGTTGGGTATTACGTCGTTTGGAATGTTACACCTGCGCTCCACTCTCCACTCATGAGCGTCACAAATGCAATTTCATCAGTCATAATCGTGGGGGCCTTGTTGGCAGCGGGGCCGATAGATATCAATTTCTCCAAGGTCATGGGTTTTGTCGCTGTGGTATTAGCCAGCATAAATATTTTTGGTGGCTTTCTGGTCTCCCAGCGCATGCTTCAGATGTACAAGAAAAAAAAGTAGGAGTTTTCTGTGAACGAAGATCTCACAGCGGTCGCCTATCTGATTGCGGCGATCTGTTTTATTCTTGCCCTGCGAGGCTTATCATCGCCAGAGACCGCGCGTAAGGGTAACATTATTGGTGTCATCGGGATGGTGATAGCCATTGTAACTACCCTGGCCTCTCCTCATGTGCTTTCCTATAGCTGGATTGCCGTTGGCATTCTTATTGGCGGTTCTATCGGAACCATTATTGCGCTCCGGATTCAAATGACAGCCTTGCCGCAACTTGTTGCAGCCTTTCATAGCCTTGTCGGATTGGCCGCGGTATTTGTTGCGACTGCAGCTCTTTTTGCTCCCCAGGCTTATGGCATAGGTTCAATTGGAAGCATAAAGACCGCCAGCCTTGTCGAAATGTCAATTGGAACCGCGATCGGAGCCATAACCTTCACAGGTTCGATCGTCGCGTTTGCTAAATTACAAGGTCTTGTATCGGGGGCCCCGCTAGTTTTCCCCGGCCAGCATATTTTAAACGCATTGCTCGGTATCGGGGCTCTAGGCCTTATATTCTGGTTTTCGACGACAGAGTCTTATCTAGCCTACTGGGCTATCGTTGCCGTCGCTTTGGCCCTTGGTTTCCTTGTTATATTGCCAATCGGCGGTGCAGATATGCCAGTGGTTGTGTCAATGTTGAACTCCTATTCGGGCTGGGCCGCGTGCGGTATCGGTTTTACGCTTGGGAATACGCTTTTGATTATTACTGGTGCGCTTGTCGGTTCGTCGGGAGCTATTCTGAGCTACATCATGTGCAAGGGCATGAATCGCTCATTCATCTCCGTAATATTGGGAGGATTTGGGGGCGAGGAAACAGTTGGTGCATCCCATATGGTGGTGGATCAAAGTGTTCGTCGAGGTTCCGCCGAAGATGCTGCTTTCATTATGCAAAACGGGGGCAAGGTCATTATTGTTCCAGGTTACGGGATGGCAGTTGCTCAGGCTCAGCATGCCGTCCGAGAAATGGCGGATGCTTTGAAAGCAGCGGGGGTCGATGTAGCCTATGCCATTCACCCTGTTGCCGGCCGGATGCCCGGACATATGAACGTGCTCCTGGCCGAGGCTAACGTCCCTTACGATGAGGTGTTCGAGCTGGAGGAAATCAATCACGAATTTACCACTGCCGACGTGGCCTACGTAATCGGAGCTAATGACGTTACCAATCCATCTGCTAAGACAGATCCGGGGAGTCCTATTTACGGAATGCCCATCTTGGATGTTGAGAGAGCCCGCACAGTACTTTTTGTCAAACGATCCATGGGGGCTGGGTATGCAGGGGTGGAAAACGAATTATTTTTCCGGGATAACACAATGATGTTGTTTGGGGATGCGAAAAAGATGACCGAAGAAATTATTCAAGCCTTGGGTTAATCTGATTGGCCATTAATTGATCTGTAAGCTCACCGCGATTATATAAATCGTATGTCTATACTCAAAATAGCGAGAATGGGTGATCCGGCGCTGTCATGTCGCTCTGAGTTGGTTGCAGATCCGACATCTTCCGAGATAAGACGGCTCTTGTTTGATATGCACGAAACCATGGTTGATGCCGACGGCACAGGCTTGGCTGCTCCGCAGGTGCATGATCCCAGAAGAGTGATGCTGTTCATGGCCGAGCGGGGAGAATCTGAGATCGCGGCGCAAAGCAGCGAATTTGCGCCGCTTACCGCCCTCATTAATCCAACTTGGCAATCGCTCTCAGACGATACGGAATTGGGCTGGGAGGGATGCCTCTCTGTCCCAGGTCTGACCGGTGCTGTTCCACGGCATACCCATATCCAGTACCAAGGGTTCACCCCAGATGGAGAGCTTATCAAAAGGGAGGCCACTGGATTTCATGCGCGCGTTTTTCAGCATGAATATGATCACTTGGATGGCATTCTTTATCCTCAAAGAATGACCGACCTATCATTATTGGTTTTTACCGAGGAGGTAAGACGTCACGGTTTGCCGCTCCTAGGTTCCGAGTGCCGGGTGGGGGCTATTGAAGATTGAATGACTCGGCCAGAAAAATTCAGAGGCAGGAGTTACTCAGGGCGTCTTTAGCTCATGTTCCCTTCGATGGTTGGAATAATATTTCCTTGTTCCGGGGGGCGAAGGATCTAGGGTGGCGGAAGGAAGAAGTAACACGATTATTTCCAGCTGGTGGATTTGATGCAGCACTCCTGTTTAGCCGTTGGGCCGACTCCGAAATGCTCGAAAGATTCTCAAAACTTGATCTTTCCGAGATCCGGGTTCGCGATCGAGTAGCGAGAGTTATTCGTTGTCGGTTGGAATTTCTTCAACCGCACAGTGAAGCTGTTCGCCGTCTCGTATCTTTTATGATGCTTCCTGGAAATGCGAGGCATAGCGCAATGGCCCTTTACAGCACAGCGGATACTATATGGCGGGCCCTTGATGATACGTCGACTGACTTCAACCATTATACAAAACGCCTCATTGCTGCAGGCGTATTATGTTCAACAACCTTATTTTGGCTTGATGACGCCTCTCCAGATAAGAAGGATAGCTGGGGATTTCTTGATCGTCGTATAAAAAATGTCATGGGAATTCAAAAATTGCGTCAAAAATCCGATGCTGTCTTCAAGTACATTCCCAATCCAGCTAGGACTGCTGAAGAGTTTTAGGAGTTTTCGCGTATAGAAGTCATAGCCGTTTCAAGAGTTGCCGAATCCCAAGATGGGCTCAGTGGGAAAAGTCTTGTGACATGGCCCATTTTGCGGCCGGGAGTGGCACCTCTCTTTCCATACAGATGCAATTTATTCTCTCCATCAGCAATAATTTGCGGCCACCGCTCAATATCTTTTCCAAGCAAGTTCCGCATTAGGGCATTGGAGTGACGTTGGGGGGAGCCTAAAGGCAAACCGCAAATTGCTCTCACCAATTGTTCAAATTGGGACGTTACACAGGCATCTATAGTCCAATGACCAGAATTATGGGGTCTGGGTGCTATTTCATTAACAAGAATACGTCGGTCTTTGGTGACAAACATTTCAATGGCGATCAAGCCGACCAGAGAGAGTGAGTTAGCTATTTTTTCGGCTATAATTTTTGCTTGTTCGAAACTTCAAAGTCCACTCTTCCGGGGGCTATAGTGGTATCTAATATATGATTTCGGTGTTGATTTTCGGCAATATCGTAGCACTGTGTTTTGCCATCTAGGCCACGAGCTATAACAACCGAAATCTCACAAGCAAAATCTACAATTCCTTCTGCGATGGAGGGAGGCTTTCCCGCTGCTATCCAGGTGTCAAGAAGTGCTTGATCCCCGCGAATAGTAGCCTGGCCTTTGCCATCGTAACCGAAGCGGGCGGTTTTAAAGATTGCATCATGACCTAATGAAAGCATTGCTTGGGAAATGTGATCAGCTTGATTGATTTGTGCCCAAGGAGCCGTTTCTATGCCAATTTCATTCAGAAAAGTTTTTTCGAGGATACGATCCTGCGCTATGGCCAGAACCTTTGGTTTCGGTCTCACTAGAGAATGAGCCTCCAGAAAATTGGCGGCTTCCGCTGGAACATTCTCGAATTCAAATGTTATGACATCTGCCATTGAGGTAAATTTTTTCAGTGCTAGAAAATCATTGAATGGCGCGATTACGGCTTTTTGACACACCTGTGTAGCCGGATCATCCTCGCTTTCACAAAAAACAGCGATCCGGTAGCCAAGATTAGAAGCGGCAAGAGCGATCATGCGACCGAGCTGACCTCCGCCCATGATGCCTATAGTTGAGCCGGGTTCTATAGTTAAGTCTTGCTCGCCCATTAGCTCCTCTCGGGCCACTCCTCTACCGCTTTTGTTTGGGCCTCACGCCACTGCTTTAGCGCTATGCCAATATTTTTTTCCGAGCCGGCTAAAATTGCCGCTCCCAGGAGCGCAGCGTTGATTGCTCCGGCTCGACCTATGGCTAGCGTACCCACTGGTATCCCTGCTGGCATTTGGGCAATCGACAACAAGCTATCCATTCCATTGAGCGCGCGGCTCTGAATGGGAACTCCGAGAACCGGAATATGTGTCATTGAGGCTAGCATGCCAGGGAGATGTGCGGCTCCTCCTGCACCAGCAATTATTACTCTTAGGCCCCTACTAATGGCGGTGTGCGCATAGTCTCTCAGTCTTTCGGGTGTTCTATGCGCCGATACAATTCTTACCTCATGTGGAATCGACAGAGATGCAAGTGTCTCCGCTGTATGTAACATTGTTTTCCAATCGGACTGACTTCCCATAACAACGCCAATAAGCGGATTTTCCTCTGTTTCGGTCAATCCTCCCATTTAAAGTTCTCCATGATAACTATTGGCCAAGTATAACTGTTGGGTTTAAGTTCACAAATCTGCCAATTCAAGGTAGAGTATTCCTTTATGCTAATTTGGACCTGGCTTCAATCTACGCAATGTCATCTGGGATTAGCTTAGAACTTAAAGTCATTATCTCGTCTTTAAGTTGCAATTTCCTTTTTTTCAGGCGTTGCACAAGGATCTGATCAAAAGCCCCAGCGCTCGTGAGTAAACCGATGGTCGAGTCGAGGTCGACATGCTCTTTTTGGGCTCTAATAAGCCTTTTGCGTATTTCAGACTCTTCCAGCATTTATTGTTTAAATTGTTTCAGGCCAAAAAAACCCCAAATAAATCCTTTGTTTTGTATAAACTAATGAAGGCAAGTTTCCCATATAATATTGCTTGAGTCGGTTTTTACGGAATAGCATGGACCAAGTAAAATGTGAGGTGGAAATGAAAGCAGAAGTACAAGTTAACTCATTAAGACTCCAACATGCCGATCTGGAACAACAAATTAGGCTTGAAATGAGCCACCCCCATTATAATGAGGGTCTGGTTTCTGAGCTCAAGAAACGAAAGTTAAGCCTCAAGGATCAGATTGCTTCTGTAAGTTGAAGCTTACATCTGTATTTTATTTGACGGATGGGGTCTCCCAAAATGGGTGCAGGAATGGCCTCTTATAGGTTAGAAATATTTTCAAGCTCTAGGTTCTGGAGTGACTTTTGGTTATTTGGTTTGTAGTCGATTCAGCCGTTAGAAGGGGGTGGACGGGTCTGCATCATAGAAGGTCTTTTGGAAAAATCTCTGAGCCAATCGGAAAGGCGGATGTTAGCCTGATGCCATGCTCCCAGTTCGTTATGAAGACGGTAGTCGATCCAATTTAGGGTACAAGAAAGAGCGATCAGGTCTATGGACGGAATATCGCTCGGTAATTCCCAATGAGTATTAATCCAATTAATTGTTTTGCTAACCTTATTTTTTTGTCTGTCAATCCAAGGTTGAGAACGAATTTCTGAGGGCCTGCTGAGCTCCCTCTGGATGGCAATTGCGGCCTCGCATAGTCCGTCCGATAAGGCTTCTCCATTCAATGCTCGCCAGCGTGCATCTCCCTCCGAGGGAATCAGCTCCCGTTTATCGGAGAGTGATCCAAGAAATTGACAAATTACTGATGACCCTTGCAGAATTTTATTATTGGTCACGACTAATGTCGGAACTCGACCAAGAGGGTTTTCGCTCCATAGTCCGCTCTCTGGGTCTTCATAATTTGTTTCGACTGTTTCGATCAAGCCCCATATTCCAGCTTCATGGGCGAAAGCCATAACCTTTCTGGAAAATGGTGATGCTCCGGCCGTACGAAGTTTCATTTGTGTAATTGCCACTTTTTTAAAAATTATCCTTTCGAAGCCGAATTTCAGCGAACACAGAAATCGGATTGCCGGCACTGAGGGATACGGACCTGGCAACGGTGTCTTTGTCGCATCTGAGAAAGGGATTTGTCTGCTTTTCCTCTCCTAATAAAGAGGGCACAGTGGGGAGGCTCCTTGCTCGCAAATTTATTAATTTGTTTAACCCTCGCAATAAGATCGCAGTTGTCAGCCTCGATGGTCATTGCGAATTTGGCATTGGCTTGGGTATATTCATGGGCGCAGAACACCCTCGTTTCATCGGGCAGGTTACGGAGTTTAGAAAGACTATCCCACATTTGTTCGGCCGTGCCTTCGAATGTTCTGCCACAACCCAAGGCAAAAAGAGTGTCTCCGCAAAAAAGGGCCTCGCTTTCTGGAAACCAGTAGGCTATGTGTCCTCTCGTATGGCCGGGAGTATCAAAAACCAGAGCTTTTGAGTTTCCCAGCATGAAAATATCACCATCTTCTACGTCATGATCTATGCCGGCTATCCGATCGTGATCGGCGCGAGGGCCAGTGATCGTACAATCGAACTTTTGCTTTAATTCGAGGTTACCGCCGGTGTGATCATTGTGGTGATGGGTGTTGATTATATCCGTGAGGGTCCAATTTGATTTTACAAGGGCATTTATCACAGGCTCGGCATCGGAAGGGTCGACGGCTGCGACCCGATCGCTAGATGGGTCACGAATCAGGTAAACATAATTATCGTTGCGCGTCGGAATTTGTTGAATTTCTAGATTGGGCATTACTATAAACCTCAGTTCAGATTGGAGCGCTTCGCTACAAGGGTAACAAAGAGGATAAAAGCCGCCAACCTGGGCTTTCGGATGAGGACAAAGGAAACTACTTCAGTTGCTAATCGGTAGAATTTATCTTTGGGCCAACTTGATAACAGGAAAGCGCCGGCAGTGTATAAAGTAAAATTTCTTTTAAGCCGTTTAGAACCGATGTCAGGGAAGGACTTCGCGGGTCTCTAGTTTTGTTTCAGAAGAAAGATTGCCTGTTCTCCCAGTAAATTTGCAGATAGGCGATTGTCCGCTATCAGTTGTTTAGTCCCCGCATTATTCACGGACATAGCCTTTTCGATTCCTAAATCTAGAGCCTGACAAATTTCTACGAAATCAAGAATTGTACACGGATGAATATCCTGTGTCTTATACCACGAGGCATCGCTGCCACTCACCGGGACCCGGCCGCAGAAAAGGAGCCCCAAGCGTTTTTTCCAGTGGCCGAAATTAACAAACGAGACCACAGCATGTTTCCCAATGCGAACCAGATTTTTTAACACTTCCTCTGGCCTACGAGTTGCTTGAAGAGTTCGGCTGAGGACCACATAATCGAATGCTTGGTCGGGGTAATCTGAGAGATCCGTATCAGCGTCACCCTGAATCACAGATAGTCCCTTGGATACACATGCATTTACGCCGTTTTGGCTAAGTTCTATACCACGCGCATCCCCTCCTTTTTCGTTCGCAAGATAGTCGAGTAATGAGCCATCCCCGCAGCCGATATCAAGGGTTCGACTATTTACGGGAATAAGATTCGCTATTATGCGAAGGTCATGTCGCAAAGCATCAAGTGCTGATTTCTGAACACTGTACGCCATCAATAAATCCCAGCTTGTCGGGCGCAACCATCAATAAACCCGGAGAGCGTTCGATGCATTTCTGGTTCATCCAACAGAAATGCATCGTGACCCTTATCAGTCTCTATCTCTATAAAGCTGACATTGGCAGCGACCGCGTTAAGGGCCTGCACGATTGTTCTGCTCTCCGACGTAGGGTAAAGCCAGTCACTTGAAAAGGACATAATGCAGAACTTTACATTTGTTCCTGTGAACGCTTTTGCAAGACTGCCATCATGTTCCGCGCTTAGATCAAAATAATCCATTGCCCGAGTGATGTAGAGATATGAGTTAGGATCAAAGCGGTCCACAAACGTGCTGCCTTGATGTCGCAAGTAGGACTCTACTTGGAAATCCGCATCAAAACCAAAGGTTAGTGAGTCTCGGCCATGCAATTTTCGACCAAACTTGCGATGCAACGCCGCCTCAGAGAGATAGGTGATATGCGCTTCCATTCTGGCAACAGCCAATCCTCGGGTTGGTCTTTTTCCGACTGATAGGTAAGCACCCTGGCACCATTCTGGATCAGCCATTATTGCCTGACGGCCGACCTCATTAAACGCGATATTTTGCGCCGAATGGCGGGGGGCAGAGGCTATGGGAGCTGCAGCAAACACGCGATCCCCGTATCTGGAGGCGAGCTCCAGAACTTGCATCCCGCCCATTGAACCGCCAATGGCAAGGAAGAGTTTTCCAATTCCCAGATGATCTATAAGACGCATCTGTGCTTGAACCATGTCGCCTATTGTAATTACTGGAAAGTCAAGACCCCAAGGATTTCCGGTTTTTGGATTGGTAGACGCTGGCCCTGTGCTGCCAAGGCATCCGCCTAAAATGTTGGCACAAATAACGAAAAGTTTGTTTGTATCTATGACTTTGTCAGGTCCGACTACCCGGTCCCACCAGCCGGGCTTGCCGGTCAGCGGATGTGGGTTTGCTGCATATTGGTCTCCGGTCAAGGCATGACACACAAGGACGGCGTTCGTCTTCTCTTCGTTTAGTTCCCCGTAAGTCTGGTAAGCAACACTGAAGGGGCTAAGCTCTTTTCCACTTTTCAGACGCAGGGGTTCCTCGTGGCCGAGTGCGAGCACATAACCGGGGAGGTTCCCATTTGCGACTTGAGATAAAGAATACGAATTCATTGCAGACTAATACCACACACTATTTACTTGCTCTGTCATTACAACAGATGACTATTTCCCGGCACTAAAAATATCAATCAATTCTTTGCTTTTCGAACCCAAACCTTTTAATTTTACAGTGCTCTTCTGAATGATTTGACCATAAATCCAAATAAAATGAACAAGGACCTATTTGACTTAGCCAAGGTAAGGCGAGATATCGACGAAGTCGACTCGGCCATTCATAATCTTTTAATGAAGCGAGCCGAACTCGTTGAAGGTGTAAAGAAAGCGAAATCTCGGTCGAATATATCAACTTATCGCCCCGCTCGAGAAGCGGAGGTCCTTAGGATACGTGGCCTAAAGCATAAAGGAAAATTCCCGATAACCTCATTATTTGGGGTGTGGAGAGAGATCATGGCAGCCTCCGTAGCGATGCAGCAAGAGTTTACCTGTGCGGTTTGGCATGGGGAAGACGGGGTTTTTGTTTCGATCGCTCGAGACCATTTCGGTGCCGTAACGCCTCAGAGAAGCTACGCTGAAGAGCAAGGGGTTATTGATGCCGTTCTCAATGGCTCGCATGTGGTCGGTCTCTTGCCGAAGCCGGTCTCAGAAAATGGTGCAAATTGGTGGATCAACTTGTATCGACAGAAAGGCGAAAAATTGTTTGTTTGTAGTTCGGTTCCTTTTTTAAAATCGGATCGGCGTCCAGAAGCACTGGTTGTAAGTAAATTTGCGCCGGAGCAGTCGGGAGACGATGTAAGTTATCTGATTCTGGAAACTGATCGATTGCTTGAGCCGGAAAAACTTCGAAGCATGTTTGAAACCTGTAATTTTCATTTAATTACGACCCAGCATGCCACTCTGAGCGGCGAAAGAGGGGCGGTTTTTCTAGTTTTGGCTGAAATAGAGGGCTTTTATGCTCCTGGGAGCCAGTTATCGAAGGATTTACTGACTAATTTCGATGGCATCATTCAGACAGTGTTCGTAGGTTCGTTTCCCAAGCGATTTGGTTCAACAGCATGAATACCCTCTATCCGAGACCAGGCATCATGGAAATCAGACCATATAAGCCAGGTAAATCTGCCTTAACTGGCATTACTGACGTAATTAAACTGTCTTCAAATGAAGGTGCTTTGGGCCCGAGCCCCATGGCAGTTGAGGCCTTCCGAGGCCAAGGGGATGAGTTGCACCGCTATCCAGATGGTGAGGCGACCTCTCTTCGAGAGGCCATTGGTCGTAGGTATAACTTGGATCCCAGTCGAATAATTTGTGGGGCAGGATCAGATGAGCTTTTCTACAATCTAGCGCGAGCTTATGCGGGCCCCGGGGATGAGATTTTATACAGCCAGCATGGATTTAATATTTATCCTATTGTAGCTCATTCGGTGGGAGCCACCCCTGTAACTGCCCCAGAAAAAAACCTAATTTTTGATGTCGATGCCATACTGGATTCTGTGAACAGCCGAACCAGGATTGTCTTCATAGCAAATCCAAATAATCCAACGGGTTCTTATATCTCAGGAGATGAGTTGCGGAGACTGAGACAGGGACTTAGTGAGGGTATTTTATTGGTTGTTGACGGTGCTTATGCTGAATATGTCAATCGCTCTGACTACGAGGACGGAGTTACATTAGTGGATGGCAGTGAGAATACCGTGATGACAAGGACTTTCTCGAAAATTTACGGCTTGGGTGCCCTTCGTGTGGGCTGGGGCTACTGCCCTACTAAAATCATTGATGTCCTCAACCGCTTGCGTGCACCATTTAACATAACCGCTCCGTCTCAAGCGGCTGCAATTGCTGCAATTAATGATACGGAACATGTGCTTTTATCGCAGGAACACAATCGGCATTGGTTGTCTTGGTTATCTGATCAAGTCCAGGCCCATTCGAACTCAGGCCTTAAGGTCTATCCCAGCGTGGGTAATTTTATATTGGTCCAATTTCCCGATTTCCCCGGGAGGAGGGCCTCGGATGCAAATTCCTTTTTAGCCCGCCGAGGTATTATACCTCGTGAAACGACCGGCTACGGCCTCCCCGACTGTCTTAGGATAACCATAGGAAAAGAAGGGGAAGTTAAATATTTAGCAACAGCAATTTCTGATTTTGTCTTTTCTTGGGGAAAGTCAGTAAAATGATCAAAGAATTTTTTTTTGATCGCGTTGCACTCATTGGAATTGGACTTATTGGATCCTCTTTAGCAAGAGTTATTAAGCGTGATAAAATAGCGGCTAGTTTAGTTGCTTGCGCGCGGAGTCCGGACACACGGCGAAGTGCACTAGATCTTGGGCTTGTTGACGAGGTTTTTGAGGACCCGAGGTTAGCGGTCGCGGGCGCGGACCTAGTGGTTCTTTGCACACCTATTGGGGCGTATAAGGGGATTGCGGAGGTAATCTCGAAAGTTCTATCACCGGGAACAATTGTCACCGACGTTGGATCTGTAAAAAAAGAAGTGTTGAGCGCCGTCAAACCCTATTTAAGTCCGGGCGTACATTTCGTCCCTGGCCATCCAATTGCCGGGACTGAGAATTCAGGCCCGGGAGCCGGTTTCGATACACTATTTGAGGGCAGGTGGGTGGTGCTCACCCCGGAGAAAACTACCGATCCGTCAGCTGTGGAGAAAGTCGCGAACTTGTGGCGCCACGCGGGGGCTGAAATCGAGATAATGGATGCTGGTCATCACGATCAGGTGCTCGCCATTACCTCTCATGTCCCGCATCTCATAGCCTACACAATTGTGGGTACGGCAACAGATCTTGAAGCGCGGTTGAAGTCAGAAGTGGTAAAGTTTGCGGCCTCGGGTTTCCGGGATTTTACTCGGATTGCAGCGTCTGACCCTGTCATGTGGAGAGACATATTCTTAACCAATAAAGAGGCGGTTCTTGAGATGCTGGGCCGGCTCACCGAAGATATTGCAGTTTTACAGCGTTATATTCGGGATGGAGACGGGGACAAGATGGAACAGCTCTTTGCACGAACAAGAGAAATCCGGCGTTCAGTAATCGAAGCCGGCCAGCATATCCCGCCAAGTCCAAATAAAGATCGCGTTTAGTCTAAGACTGGTTCAAGCCTAAAGACCTTTAATGGGCCAATATAGAGCCAGCCGTCCTGCACTGACAGGGAGAGTGTGATCTGTTCTTTTCCGTCTTTTGTGGGTTCGCTCAAAGAGGCTAGGAGGATCCTCAGAATTAATAAATCGGATGGTTTAATGAATCCGGCTCTGGCCACCTTGTTGAGAGTGTTTTTAAGTCCTGATAGTTTCATATTTATCGAAACAAGCGGACGCAGTGCCCTGTCAAGCGTGAGCGTGCCATTTAAATCAATATCGGCGGTTTCTGATCGGCCGAATAGTCTGTTGAGGTCTATGACTCCCCCGGTATCTCTCCAATGGGATAATTTCGATTTGATGCTTCCACTATCTCTTACTTCGCCCGATAAGGTGGCCTTTAACGAGAGTTCCTTGATGACCGGGGGCGGAGAGATTTTTATTTCTTTTGGGAATGTAATCCCCACCATCTCGGCGGTAAGTTTCGCTATTTCTGGCACAGTTCCTTCTGTGCGGACGGGTTTTTGAATCAAAATTTTCGACCCAATCTCAGATATAAAGAATTTATAAGTCTGATGAGTGAGCAACGAGACATTGCGCGCCCGGACCGAATATCTTCTCCAGGTTTGTCTTCTTGGGCCTATTTTACCGGAGAAATGCGTGGTCATTACGTTGATCAACTTATCGGCCTGACTCCCGTTGGTTCCCTCTAGGCGGATATCAGAGCCCGAAAGGGAGAACGCTTTTGGTTCCAATGGTGACCAATGAAGGGAGATTAGGGGTCCGGTAATGTCAATTTTATTGCCAGATCCGGCATTTTTAGAGATCAGAAAATTTTTATAGTCTAGGCTCCATGTGAAAGGAAAACCCGACCTTGATCGATCCTCAAAAGAGAGCTCATTCCCATCATTTTTCCATTCAGCAATCCAATCATCCTGGATTTGGACGAGGTAAATTGCCAGAAACCACCAAATAAGGGCATAAAGCAGAACGGCTGATGGGACTAAGAAACACAGAGATTTCAATAATTTTTTGGCTGACATTTTTTCTGATAAGTGTTTTGACATCATGTTACAGATTTTAGCGCAGGAAGGCTCGGGTTTTTATGAACGCCTCTAAAACGAAGCCACTTTCTCCGCAGCTTACGACCGGGGCTTCTTTTCTTTTCGTATTCTTTTGGGCAACTGGCTTTGTGTCGGCAAAATATGGTTTCCCCTACGCTGAACCGCTCACGTTTCTCGCCATGAGATTTGCGATCGCTATTGTTGTCATGGGATCGCTCTGTCTTTTCGTGAGAGCGAGCTGGCCACAGAGCCTCTCTGAGGCAGCTCACGTATTGGTTTCAGGGTGGTTGGTTCAGACAAGCTACTTGATCGGTGTTTGGTATGGGATTTGGTTGGGCGTTGATACGGGGGTTGTGGCTTTGATCGTTGGGCTCCAGCCGCTGCTGACGGGTATAATCTCGGCATTCCTACTTAGCGAAAGAGTTAGCCGAACCCAATGGATTGGGCTTAGCCTCGGATTCCTCGGCCTTGCTTCGGTCGTTTTTGAGAAAATTAATCCAACGGGTTCCCAAAGTTTGGGTGGCCTTTTTTGTCTAGGTGCGTTGATTACGATAACTGTTGGGACCCTTTACCAAAAGAAATTTTGCAGTTCTGTCGATATTCGGACTGCAGTAACACTTCAGAACGGCGGATCTCTTTTACTTGTCCTCCCTTTGGCGTTTGTTTTTGAGTCCAGGGCGGTTATTTGGAGCGGAGATTTTCTGTTTGCACTGATTTGGTCTGCTGTCGGTCTTTCGGTGATCGCAATTGCACTTTTGTTTTTGCTCATCCGGAATGGTGCTGCAACCAAGGTGACCTCCATGATCTATCTGAGTCCTCCTACTACTGCGCTTATGGGCTGGGTTTTGTTTGACGAAAAATTTTCAATTCTGGCCCTGGTGGGTCTGGGCGCTACCGTCTTAGGGGTGGCGCTCGCATCAAGGGAATAGACCGTGCTTGAAAGGCTTTCGCGCTCACATATTTTCTCACCGGAAGATGGTGATATGTGGATATTTGCATACGGTTCGCTTATGTGGGATCCAGGCTTTGTTGTGGCAGCCAGAAAGAAAGGAAGATTGTTTGGATGGCACCGACGTTTCTGCGTTCATTCGGTTATTTACCGTGGCACACCTGAGAATCCAGGTCTTTCTTTGGGACTGGATCTTGGCGGTTCATGTGTCGGTTTTGCCCTTAAAATTTTGGAGAAGGATCGAGAACAGGTCCTGGCGTATTTGAGCGCGCGGGAAATGCCGGAGGAAATTTATTCCTGTCGGAGCGTTATCATTTTCACAGCTGATGGTCCAATCACGGCAGTTACGCTCACGGTTAACAGGGACCATAGGCTTTATTGTCCGCCTCTGACCATGGATGATACCGCGCGTCGTATCTCGCGTGGTCGAGGAGATCGTGGTAAAAATCGTGATTACTTGGAGAAAACGGTTGCTCTTCTAGCAAAAGAGGGAATAAGGGATAGCTCACTGATAGCCTTACTTGACAGGGTTAGGCAGTTGGGATGATCTGGGTATCAAAACCAACCATTTTAAAAGGGGACATACATGAAACTCGCGAGCTTTTCGGCCGGCGATAAAGAACTCTTCGGCGCCGTTCTTGAAAACGGTATTATCGATCTTTCGACGACTCTTGTCGACGGGAGGGAAATACCAACTCTTCGGGAGGCGATTGGTCAGGAGGGTGCTATAGAGTCATTTCGAGAGGCGATAGCTACTGCGGATCAGCCGGACTTCGGTCTGGAGGAAATAAAGTTTCGGCTCCCGATCCCAAATCCCAGAAAAATCTTTTGTGTCGGTCGGAATTATCGCGCATATCATGAGGTCTTAGAGGATGGTCGGCCCGATTGGCCCAGTATATTTCCGCGTTTTGTTGATAGTTTTAGTGCGCATGGGGAACCGATTGTCCTAGGAAAAGACGACGGAGATCAGCTGGACTACGAGGGTGAGCTAGTGGCGGTGATCGGAAAGTCTGCACGCCATGTCACCGAGAAAGATGCTCTTTCCCATGTTGGAGGTTATACTGTAGCGAACGAAGGTAGCGTCCGAAATTGGATTGGGCGCGGAACCCAGAATTGCCCTGTCAAGAATCAATGGCGCTCTGGTTCAATGGGACCCTGGATTGTCACTGCCGATGAGGTCCCCGACATCACAACGTTGACCATACACACAGAGGTTAATGGAGAGACCAGGCAACATGGCGGGACCGACATGATGATCTTTGATCTGCCATTCGTGATCTCTTATATCAGTCGATTTACCCCACTTTCACCCGGTGACTGTATTTGTACAGGTTCACCGGGTGGGTCGGCGATAGAACATGATCCACCGGGATATCTAACTCCTGGTAATGTTTTAGAAGTCAGTATTGATGGCATTGGTTCGCTTCGGAATATTATAGAAGCTGAGGTTTAGGCTTGGCCAAAATGGCCGGCGAGGATAAATCAGGCGCTCTTGTTCTATTCTCTGGAGGTCAGGACTCAGCCATTTCCCTCGCTTGGGCGCTAAAAAACTTTGACTACGTTGAAACGATAGGCTTTGACTACGGCCAGGTCCATAAAATTGAATTGTTAATCAGAGAACAGTTTCTTTCCTCATTGAAGGAGAATTACCCCGATTGGTCATTGAAGCTTGGCGTTGATAAAGCTGTAGAGATGTCATTCCTGAACAATCTGTCAAATAGTTCATTGACAGGAGGAAGTGAATTGCAACTGTGCTCTAATGGGTTGCCATCGAGTTTTGTACCCGGACGAAATTTAATTTTTTTGAGCGCTGCTGCAGCCTACGCTTATGACCGTGGCTTAAGGCATCTGGTTATAGGTGTATCACAGGTTGATTTCTCAGGTTATCCAGATTGTAAGCAGGAGACATTGGATAATATGTCTTCAGTTTTGAAGCTCGGGATCGATCCGAATTATAAAATTCATTGTCCTCTTATGCACCTCGGGAAGGCCGAAAGCTGGTCTTTAGCCAAAGAGCTTGGCGACATTGAACTTGTGCAATTGATTCTGGAGTTGACCCATACCTGTTACCGAGGAAATCGAGAAAAGCGTTTTGAGTGGGGTTATGGTTGCAACGACTGTCCTGCTTGTCGACTTCGAGCCCAAGGCTGGCAAGCATATCGGGAAGAGTGTTAGGACTAACCGGGCGAGAGAGCGAAAACGACCCGGCTCTCTCGCTTTTCTTCGAGACTCTAGACTTGTCTATAAAGGTTAAACCTTTATCTTTTTCCGAGCGGATTTTTGGATCAATGACTCGTTTAAATTGATTTTGGAGAGGTGATATGAGCACTGATTTTGACCCAGAGTCGGGTCACCGATTATCTCCGGTTAAGCCCGAGGGGTTAGATGATGATGCAAAAAAGATTTATGATCATTTTGTCGATCCGGGCAGCACTACCTATGTAGGAATTTGGGGTCCCGGGGGTATTAGGCTTCATTCTCCGGAGGTCGCCAAGCATACGCAATCGATGAATGATTACATTCGTTATGAAGCTGGCATTGATCCCCGCCTCAGGGAAATAGCGATTCTTGTTGTTGCTCGAAGTCTCGATAGCCAGTTCGAATGGTGCGCGCATATCAAACCGGCGCTAAAACAGGGGGTAAGCCAAGAGTTGATTGACCGCATTCATGACAACGGGTCTTTAGAAGGCGTCGATAAAATTGATGCAATGGTTATTCAACTCGGGAGAGAGATCTTTTCTGGTCCCGTAGTAACCAAGGACACGTATGATAGAGCACTTGACCATTTTGGCGCTAAGGGCTTGGTCGATTTTGTGACCCTGATGGCTGGGTATGCGGGAACAGCAGCATTGCTTAAAACCTTCAATATGCAACTAAAGCCGGACTGGGAACCCAGCCTTGAAATTCGAGATTAATCGAAAGATATTTCGGCAAAGAGTCCTCGGTAGCCTTGGTTATCCAATGAGATCCCTGCATATTTTGTGGAGAAATGAGATTTGTTTCGTATGACCTGGTGGGTGACCATTTTGGAAATGATAAGAATCTGGTGCCACCGTTTCTAGAATGGCTATGCTAATTTCCGAGAGGATTTCGTAGAAACTTAAATCTCCTGTCTAGTGCTCCTGTATCGCAGAATCTTTCTAAGTTATTTCTTCATGTTCGGATACAAGTCAACATATCCGACTTTCGCACGATGCTCGGCTTGTTCACGCGCGGCCTCCGGCGTTTTTGGGGTGAACCCATACCCTTCCACAATGCGGCACATAAAGTTCATTCGGGCTGTCACGGCTATCACATCGTGAAAAACTCTCTGATCCCAACCTTCAGAAAATATTTCTTCGGCATCTTGGTCCTGCACTGAGGCAGGGTCCAAAGTAAGTTTTTTTACAAAATAAAAAATTGGCTTCCACCTGGCTTCGATCGGTGCTGTTTCGATATCCTTGATGAGAGCGTCAACCAAACCTCGTTCTATCCCGCGAGCGTAGGCAGCCTCCGCATGGGCTATTAATGAGTATTGGATATTCGCTATTCCGGCTACATAGGCCTGGATGAGCTCTCTTTCCCCGGGGGTAAGAGGTGATGGTCCATTGATCAATTGTTCTCCCATCTGGGTCCAATGACTGTAAATCTCGGGGTAGCTAGAGAAGACTTCACCAGGTCCGGCGTCTTCAGGCATTGCTTTATCGTAAGGCATGAGGATTTTCTCTCGATTGAGGCAATTTTAAGAAAATTGGTATTCAAATGTTCCAAATGAAAAAAAGGCTGGTGCTCAAGCCAGCCTTTGAAGGTTATCCTCAGAAACGTCTAATATCCAGCTATATTGAGTGGCGTCATTTTCCGAGAAGTTTGGGCGACGCCTTAGCCTCCCAGACTGAGTTTTAAGAAACTTTTGAGAGCTACCCAGCTCTTTTGATCAGCTTTTTCGCGGTAGCGTTTTGATCCAAATACGGTAAAAGCATGGGGCGCACCCGAATATACTTGAATTTCATAATCTAGCTTTGCGGTTTCAAGTTCCTTTGACAGGGCGGCTACGTCATCCATAGGTATGGATTTATCAGCACCGCCATGGGCAATTAACAAAGGCGCAGTATTGGGTGGGTACGACTGTCCAGGCGGTGTAGCGAGTCCTCCATGGAATGAGACATACCCAGCCAGTTCCGAGGCCGCCCCAGACCGTGCCATTTCTAGTGTGGCTGCGCCGCCGAAGCAGTAACCCATCATCACTGTTTTTCCGCTACTTCCTTTTTTCGCTTCCTGATAGCCAGCGACCAGAAGCGCTCGCATTCTTGACCGATTTGTGTACAAGGATTTTGTGAGCGCTCGACGATCTTTAATGGCTTTTGGGCGTTTCCCTTTTCCAAACAGGTCTATCGCAAATGTGTCGTACCCCATAGAGGCCAGCATATCAGCACGCTTTTTTTCATAATCTGTTAATCCATCCCAATCGTGCACGATGATGACCATACCTTTACTTGGGCCCGTTGAAGACTTCGCTCTGTACCCCTCAAAAGCTTCCCCTTTAGCGGTATAAGTAACATTTTCGCCTGCCCACGCCCAAAATGGCGTAAGCACAGCCATAAAAAACACACCTAGAAATTTTTTCATGACGGCTCCAGTTCTCTTGTCGTTACGCGTTTTAGTAAAATTATGTATTCTCAATTCGGCGGGAAAAGCCGGAGCCCCTCGCCACGATTTTTGAACACCCCGGACTTTACTCCTCATACCGTTAAAGACAGTTCAAACCAAATTATTTTTTTCTCTTTATCCAGAAGGGGTAAGTGAAGCCTGAGCTTCATTTATGTCTTGTCCTAATTGGCCCAAAAATTCCTGTTTGGTCAGCCCCGGCGGAATGGGTGGAAGAATTTTTACCGTTATTGTTCCAGGTTGACGTGTAATCGTCCGACGACCCCAAAATCGACCCGAATTAAGAGCTATTGGGAGAACAAAAATATTGAGGTCTTTGTAGAGAGCTGCAACGCCAGATTGAAGCGCGATCGGGGCTCCGGGTTCTGCCCGGGTCCCCTCGGGAAAAATAATCACTGACTTACCACCCTCGCAATGTGTCCTCGCCGCTTGACGCATCTTTCGGAGGGCTGAGACACCCCTATTTCGTTCAATAGGAATAGTTCCGTATTTACGAATATACCATCCATAGAAAGGAATCCATGTCAGCTCTCTTTTTAGGACCACGGCAGCTCCTGGAAATAGTAACGGCATCACTATTGTGTCCCACGCCGATTGATGTTTGGCTGCCACCAACACTGCCATATTTGGGAAATGTTCCATTCCGTCAATTTTCCAATCGAGCCTGCAAATAGTTTTGAGAAACATTAGCACCCCAGCACTCCAAAACCGGCTGGCTTGGACCATAAAATGGCTGGGTGTGATTAGCAGGGGAAGGAACAAGATGGACAGGCCAATTGTCCAGATCCAAAAGCATATTTGAAAAATGATAGACCGAAAAAATATCATCGTGGTTTCACATAAGAAGCCTAGGAAATTGACTTCGCCAACTGACTAAACAAAAATTTATTATATTCTGTTACAACTATTTGTAGGGCGAAGAAATCTGTTTTCCAGCTATCACTCTTAAAGACTGATGGAAATACTGGGTGTGGGATTAATTTAAAATCGGGCAAGACTGCTTTAAATTCTCGCAGGCTCCTAGGCATGTGATAGTTGGCTGTGATCAGTCTATAGGAGCGGAATTGATTAGCCTGCATCCATTTAGCGGTTTCTATGGCATTTCCCGCTGTGTTATCTGCCTGATAACCGATCGAGATACAGCAATTGAGATCGTTGGGCTTGTGTCTTGCCACTTTTAAAAGGGTTTTTATATCCACACCTCGGGCAACCCCGGAGATAAACAACCGGCGGGCTAATTTATTTCTATCCATCAATTTCAATCCCTCATTGAGGCGTTCCGCTCCTCCTGTTAAAACGACAATAGCATCCGTCCTGGAGAGATCGCTTTGCGTCTCTGTGGGTATCTCGCTGACGAACCAAATTAGACCTGAAGACCAAAAGCCAAAGGTGACTAAAATAAGAATTAAGAGTCGTAAAAAATAGCTGCGGTATCTCCGGATTTGGACCGTCATGGCATTCGCCGTAACTTCAGGCGGATCGTGACGTTAGAGGTTGCCATGCACAGAAGTGCTCCCACTAAACCCATTCCCAGGATCAGAGAACCTTGAGGAATTGATGGCACAAATGGCAGGAACCACTCATTTGGATTTTTCCAATCAGTCATGTTTGGAATTGAAGTTAGAATAAATGAGGCAATAAGGATTCCGAGCCCCGAGCCTTTTAAACCGATTTTGAAGATATGATCCGAGAATTGCGCGGCGATACCCCGATTTGTGGCCCCCATGAGATGTAAAAGTTCGATAATATTGGAGTGGCTGGCGAGGGTCGTTTGGGTCGCATATGAGACAGATATAATCGTAATGCCGAGGATTGAGAGCAAAACTATTACTGCAATCTCCTCAATCACCATAAAAAAACGTTCATATCTTTTTCCCCAATTCGGATTGTCTATTCGCTGTATCCAGGGAAAGCGGGAGCTTAGCTCTTTCTCGAGGGCATGAAAGTCTGTCGGTCCGTCGCCTACAAATGTCACATCAATCAGGATTGGTAACGGGATCTTTTCAAGGCTCTTAAGTATATCTTTCGTTCCTAATCTCTCTAAAATCTCTTTAATGTTGGATTGAGAGAGAATCTCTGCCGTTTGCACCTCGGGCATTGAACCAAGAAACTCAATAGTTAATTTTGCCTTTCGATCGATCGTCGTTACGTCATCGTTGTCTTCAGGGATAATCTGAAGTTTGACTGAGCTCCATAATTTTCCTTTCCAGGCTATGTTGGCTTCAGAGACGATTATGAAGATTGCAACCGTCAGAGTTGCGAGCCCGACCAAGAAGGCTATTGCCCAGGTCAGAAATAGGCTTGCAGGGTCGCCCTTCAGTTGTAGAGCATTGAAGCTGCGAGACATTTATCTGCCTAAGCCGTTTCTAGATTTCTTCTAACGGTTATCACATTTCCCCCAACAATTTCAAAATGTTCAAAATTTTGTTCAGACATTAATTCCTCTCGATGGCTCGCAACGACTACCGTGGTCCCCAGCTTATTGAGTTCCTGCAATAAATACATGACCTTAAGGGCATTTTCTTCATCAACGTTACCGGTAGGTTCATCCGCGAGCAGCAAAGGTGGTCGGGTTATTATGGCGCGTGCTAGGGCTATTCGTTGTTTTTGTCCTCCAGATAAAACGTCCGGATATTCATCCTTCTGTTCCTGAAGACCCACCCAATCTAACAACTCTCTTACATGACTTAAGATTTGCGATTCGGATGCCCCTGCAATGCGCAGAGGAAGGGCAACATTCTCTGTGGCAGTGAGGTGATCCAGCAAACGAAAATCTTGGAAAATTACACCAATTCGGCGCCTAATTGCAGGCAAGTCCTCTCGAGCCAGGGAATTTATGTGATGGCCTAAAATATGAATGGAGCCATAAGTAGGCCTTTGCGCCAGATGGAGAAGCCGAAGCAAGGTTGTTTTTCCTGCTCCGCTACGACCAGAAATAAATGTGAATGATCCCCTTTCTAGAGAGAAAGAGATATTATGAAGAATTTCTTTGCCCTTTCCATAACGGATGCCTACGTTTTCAAAGTTGACGGCTAATTCCATTTTTCCAGTGCACCAATCTTTATTTTACGGGGAAGATCGCACGGTCTTCGCTCGTCAGTCCAGACCTGCAAGACAATTGCGGCCTCTTTGTTCATAAAACCTGCAAATTTTAAGCAAAAATTTTTAATATGAGAGAAAATAGTTTAAGTGTTCTGACTTTGGGAATGTGCCACTAAATAGCGCCATGATATTAGATTGTCCGAAATGCCGAACTCGATACCGTGTCATGGATCATGAATTTGGATCCGATGGCCGGTTGGTTCGATGCAGCAAATGCAGTCATCGCTGGAAGCATCCCCCGGCCAAAGATGGTGATGCGATATCTAAGGCGATCTCAAAGACAAACCAGAACATGGACTCCGGAGACCGGGTCCCCCTTCTCGGCACTCCCCTAAAGGCAGATGCTCCTTTAATGTCTGTTAGATCTGAGTCAGCAAAACAGGATGATTTGGCAGCTTCTTTTTTAACTCAATTTCGTTGGCTCCCTGCCGCCGGGTTGTGGCTGGCAGTTTTGGGGGTATTTGGTGGTGCTACATATTCAGCTTATTGGAACCGTGATGCGGTTATGGAGAGGTTTGCGTTTTCAGTTCCGCTTTTTGATTTTTTGGGCGTGGAAGCGAAGAATCCAGCTCATTATTTTAATTTATCAAATCTTCGTTTGCGAAGAGAGATCGTTGACCAGAATTTAGCCCAATTTGTTGAGTTTGAGCTTAAAAATATTTCTGCCTCTAAAAGAAATATCCCTTTGGCTCGAGTAATAATTTTGGATGCCGAAGAGAAGATTATACGGGATACCCAATTTCCAATGGGGGATTTCCAAATGGCATCAGGGGAAAAGAGACCATTTTCTTCTCGAATTGACGCCCCTCTTCCCCAAAATGGAGTCTTAAAAGTTGTTCTTGAGCATCGGGCGGGCATACGGTGATACAGAAGAATCTCGATGTATTGTTCGATGCAGAAGAAATTAAAATTAGGATAGAAGCCTTAGGAGAGGAAATCGCTTCCAACGAACCTAACGACTTATTAATTGTCGTCATTCTCAAAGGTAGTTTTGTGTTTGCAGCGGATTTGATACGGGCTATTCAAAAGGCTGGAATTTTTGCCCGAGTTGATTTCATAACATTGTCCAGTTACGAAGACAGGACGGAGAGTGCAGGCGCTGTTCGGATTATCCACGACTTATCGGAAGACGTAAGGGGTCAAACTGTTCTTTTGGTCGATGATATCTTAGAGTCTGGACGAACGATTTCTTTTGCGAGAAATCTGATGCGTGACCGAAAGGCGAAACACGTGAAGACATGCCTTTTACTGGACAAACCAGGGAAAAGGGTTCTGGATATCGAGGCTGATTATCTGGGATTTGAAATTGATGATCGTTTTGTCGTCGGCTATGGGCTGGACCTTGCTAATCAATATCGTGGATTGCCCTTCATAGGTTCCATCAAAGATTGCTGACTGAGATGTTCTGTTGGATGTCACATGGCAGGGGTGGGGGCTCGACCTCCTAAGACGCAGTCAGCCTTAAAATCTGTCTAAAAGTCTGTCTATATATTCCAGTTCGATTTTGGGTCTGAATTTCTCTCCTGATCTGCGCCGGAGTTCTTCCAGGATTTCTCTTGTCCGCTTTAAAACCGAGGGCGCATCTATTTTGACAGTGCTCTCATCGAACCCATCGCCCTCTTCAATTTGGCGACCCAGTGGGTCTTGAAGTGGACGGGCCTTTGAACCAGGCGTTTTGCGGTCACCTGTCTGACGGGAGAACTTGTCCCGCATCTGTTGCATCAGGCTTTGCCCTGCTTGACGCAAACTTTGAAGAGCCCTGCCTTGAGCATTGACCGCATCATTGGGCTGATTCCCGCGCAGGGCACGAATTGCATCTTCCATAGATTGAGCGGCCCGATCCAGGATTTTTCCCGCTTGTCCCCCCATTTGACCTTGCATCATACCTCGAAGAGACTTGAGGATATTTCTCAAAGCTTGCTGGTCTGCCGGAGACGGCATTTGACCTTGTGGATTTCCGCCGGGCCTTCCAAATTGAAACGTGCGATCCATTAACTGTTGCTGGCGTTGGATAAGTTGCTGAAGCTGTCTCATTGGGCCCGCACGGCGTCCGAGTCTTCCACCTCTGGATCTTATAACTTGCATAGATCGCATATTGGAGAGCATTTGTTGCAGGCGAGCAAGCATTTGACGCGCGCCCTCGCGATTTCCCGTCTGCATCAGTTGTTGAATTTGCTGCATCATTCTCTGAATGTCACTTTGGCTCATCAGCCTCATCGTATTGGGATCGAACTCAATTTCTTTGACAGACTGCGGGTTCTTGCGCATCTGCTCGGCTAAAGCCTGCATGTAACGTTGAATCGCCATGCGAAGCTGTTGCATCAAACGGTCAAGTTCCTTCTGGCTCGCTCCTTCGGATAGTGCTTTATTCAGCGCCTCTTGTAGGCGTCGCATCTCTCTCTCAGCAATCGAGAGCCGTCCGTCTTCCAGCCGCAGCGCAGTATCCCAGAGCAAATTCGCGACGGGTTCAAAGGCCGACTCGCCTCGTTCGTGGAAAAGTCGAGAGGCGGCAGACATAAGGCCAAGGTAGACCACAGTATCGTCGCCAAAGGCTTTGGGTTGGCCCGCGAGATATCGAAGGCTAGGAATGATCAATTCACGATTAGGAGAGTCATCGAATAACTTCTTTCGCAGGGCGATAATTGCCTGTGCAACCGGATGTAAGAATTGTCGTTCGGGTAGTTGGAATTTGATTGGTTTCGTAGTGCCAACTTGTCCTAGGCTATCAACAGCGGAGAGGACCATCACGATCGGGGTGCCCGCCCATTTATGCGAAGACAAATCTAGGAAATTTACCTCTTTTGAATTCCGGAGTAATTTTCTCGGTAGAGTTAACTCCCGTTCTATAGACTCCTTCCCGACTACAGTTCCTTTTTCATAAACTCTCTTGATGTTGAGCCACGCTTTTTTTACTCCATAGTCATCCGATATGGTGAAGGCAATTCGGGTTGTTGCCTGCGGAGTTGCCGTCGGCTCGCCAATGAGATTTATTATCGGCGCCTGATCTGGTATAACATCCAGTCGCCATTTGGCCAAAGTCTGACCTTTCGCTTCTATTCGTATCGAACCGCTCTCGTTTATCGCGTGTACAAGTCGGCTATTTGTTTCATCGATCTGTTCGAATTGTTTTTTTTTCGGAGAGAGGGCTTCATCATTTTTCTCTTTGGAAAAATTTGAGATGATTAAATACGGTGCCTCTCCGCTGCTTCGAGCTTGTGCCGTCAATTTGCTTCCAACGGGAATTTTGAGTGGCGGGTCAAGACTCAGGGGTTGACCGACAAGTTGTTCCCCGTTCGGGGCTGAGGATAGGGTCCCGTTAGAGTGTTTCAGCGATAATTGGCGCAGCGGAAAGATTGGCGGAAGATCCGTATATTCGGGGGGGGAGACCCAGATATCGAGTTCGACATTTTTTACGCCTTGCGGCGTGAAAGAGACAGGGGTGAGAGCGGTCTTCAGCCGTAGGAGAGGGGGATCAGTGCTCCAAAAGAAACTTATTATGATTAGGAGGATTAGACCGATCCTTAACGCGAATGGATCTCGCTTTGCGAGACTGGAAATTGGATACCCGACCTTTAAATCTTTAATTGACGATGCAACCCTAATCCTGTGGAGTCTCCAAAGTTGATCAGTCTGTGCATTTCCTGACCCTGTAAATGTGTCTTCCAAGGATGTCAGTGGGCGGTGTTTCAAGTCGCTCGCAATTTCAACTCTCCGTTCCGCTGCTTTTCGGGTCGGGTGCTGGAGACTTCGGGCTAGTCTTAATGAGACTATGACGAGACTTGCGAGGAAAAGAGCGAGGATTGAAATATGCGCCCAAAAGGGTAGCAGAGGTAAAACGTTAAAAAATGCGGCGCATGTGAACAAGCCGAGGACCGCTAAAACCGGCCAGAATGCGGGCCAAAATGCTTCCCAAAAGATAGCAAATTTTGCCCGTGAAACAGCGGAGTCGACTTTAGATTTTATTCTTTCTGCGGAATTTAACTCCATCGCCCTTTAGCCCAAGGAGAACACTGCAAGCAATTCCAAGATGTTCACAGCCAGGTGGGCAGTTGGTCAAGGGATAAAATATCTGAGTACTCAGGTCTAGGACGAATTATTGAGATTTCTTTGCCTCTTACCATCACTTCTGGAGTAGTAAGTCGAGTATTATAAGTTGATCCCATCACCGCCCCGTAGGCGCCCGCACTTGAAATCGCGATTAAATCTCCCGAATTAAGCGGAGGTAGAGACGTTTCCTTGGCTAAAATGTCACCAGTCTCGCAGACAGGGCCGACTACTTGCGCGGGGCTTAGCGGCTGACCCAATATGACTGTTTCAGGCATTACCCTGTGGACCGCATCATAGAGCGTCGGTCGAAGAAAATCGTTCATTGCAGCGTCAACAATAACGAACCGATGGATCGGAGTTTTTTTTACATAAATAACCCGCGTAACCAGAATTCCGGCATTGGCGACGAGGATACGGCCGGGCTCTATGCTGAGTTCAGTATCCAGATTTCCCAGCGTTTCCCTAAGCATGCCCGCATAATCAATTTTTTCTGGCGGATTTTCATCCGTGTAGACAACGCCCAGCCCTCCACCGAGGTCGAGGCGCTCGACCTTGAACCCCGACGATCTGAGTTCGTTGACCAATAGGCCTAGGCGATTAAATGCATGCCTGAAAGGTTCAAGAGAAGTCAGTTGGGAACCAATATGCACGGCCAGGCCCACTAAACGAATGGACCGCATCCTTGATGCCTGAGAATAAAGTGAGGCAGCCAGAGCGATATCGATGCCAAACTTATCGGCCTTGCGTCCTGTGGCAATTTTATCATGAGTCTGTGCATCAACATCTGGGTTCACTCTCAGTGCCACAGGAGCAATAGAACCCATTTCCTCTGCGAGACCCGAGATCGCCTCCAGCTCAGGTGCAGACTCCACGTTGAATTGACCAATCCCTTCTTTCAATGCGTAACGAATTTCGTCAGAGGTTTTTCCCACTCCCGAAAATATGATGCGATTAGGCGGGATCCCTGCGTTCAGCGCCCGTATTAGCTCGCCTTTGCTGACAACATCTGCCCCACTTCCCTTATTGGCAAATGTCCTTATTACCGCTTGGTTGGAGTTTGCCTTGATCGCATAGCAAATATTCACCCCAAGCGGTTTCAAGGCGGCAGATAACGCATCATATTGTTCTTCAAGGAAAGTGCTTGAGTAGCAGTAAAAAGGTGTTCCCACGGTCTCGGCAATTCTGGAAATAGATACACCTTCGGCATGTAGTCTGCCATCTAGAAAATTAAAAGGTTTCATTTGGGATAGGCTCTAGGGTAGTTGTCTTTAACACCGTCAGGCAGCCTGGGGTCTCCCTTCTTTCCGCATCCATTAAAAGATATTATCAATGCACATAGGAGAAAGATGCAGCCAAAAGTCTTCATAATAAAAACCTCGTCCTGGCCTTTGCTACTTGATCTCGGACGTTATTGGGTGCTGTTCCTCCGAAGCTGGTGCGGCTAGCAACAGAATTTTCGACGCTTAGGACGTCAAAGACGGCGTTTGTCAATAACGGCTCGATTTCTCTCAGGCTCTCAATGTCTAATTCTGAAAGTCTAAGCCCGCTTTTCTCCGCAAGGCGCACAATTTCCCCTGTTACTCGGTGTGCCCGGCGGAAAGGCATATCAAGTTCTCTGACCAGCCAATCTGCCAGGTCAGTTGCGGTGCTATATCCCTCGGACGCGGCAAGTTGCATTTTGTCTCGATCGAAAGTCAGATCCTTGACCATGGCGGCCATCGCTTTGATCATGAGAAGGATCGAGTCGGAGGCATCAAAAACGGGCTCCTTATCCTCTTGCATGTCCTTCGAATAGGCCAAAGGCAATCCCTTCATGACAGTTAATAAGGTGACCAGATCTCCGTAGATGCGTCCTGTTTTTGCCCTGATCAGTTCTGCCGCATCCGGATTGCGTTTTTGCGGCATAATGGAGCTTCCAGTTGTAAAAGCATCGCTCAGCAGGGCAAAGCCAAATTGTGAGGATGACCAGAGGACAATCTCTTCAGCAAGCCGTGACAAATGAGTCGCACAAATTGCGGCCGCTGACATGAATTCGACAGCAAAATCCCTCGCGGATACAGCATCCAAAGAATTTGCTGCTGGCCCATCGAAACCAAGTGTCTCCGAGGTAAAATATCGATTTATTGGGAAGGATGTTCCAGCCAATGCGGCTGCCCCAAGTGGACTTTCGTTTAGCCTTTTTCGGCAGTCCGAGAATCTTCCTTTGTCACGCCCGAACATCTCGACGAAAGCCAAAAGATGGTGTCCCAGTGTCACAGGCTGAGCTACTTGCAGGTGTGTGAAGCCTGGCATAACCCAATCGAAATGCCTGTCGGCCTGATCGATTAGCGAAACATGGAGTTCCCTCAACGAAACGAGGGTCTGATCGATCCTGTCCCTTAGCCAAAGTCGGAAGTCAGTAGCCACCTGGTCGTTTCGTGATCGGGCGGTATGAAGACGACCCGCATTATCTCCAATCAATTCACCGAGCCGGCTTTCAATATTAAGGTGGATGTCCTCTAGGCTATTTTTGAATTCAAATGTTCCTGCAACAATTTCGCTATTGATCTTATCGAGACCAGCAAGAATTTCTTCACTGGCGTCCTGATCCAAAATTCCACAGTCCCGAAGCATTGAGCAATGTGCCTTGGATCCGGCGATGTCCTGAGAAAAGAGACGCTGATCAAAACCAACAGAAACGTTGATCGCTTCCATAATTGCATCGGGTCCTGAATCGAAGCGTCCACCCCACATGCTGTTAGAAGTTTTGTCGGTTTTGTTGCTTGACTCTTCATCTTTAAGGTTCATATCACATCCTCTGAGGTTATCCGCATATGAAACGACTTTCCCTCTCTGTCCTAATTATTTTAGCCTTCGGAGCTGGTTTTTGGACTTTTCTGGGCGGAAAATCGCTAAAAAGCAACAGTGAACCCGAACTTGTCGGGCACATGAGAAATTTTATTGTATCGAAGAATGCCGCAATCGCTGTTTCACTGCCCCTTTTGCAACCTGACAAATCCGAAGTTCCGTTAACCGATTGGAAAGGAAAAGTTGTGTTGCTCAATTTCTGGGCAACCTGGTGTGCGCCCTGTATCCGCGAAATGCCGTCTCTCCAACGATTGGCTGAAACATATCCCGCAAAAGAATTTGCGGTCATTGCTCTTTCACAAGATAGCCAAGGGTGGACCAAAATTAAGCCCTTTCTGCAAAAGCATAGGCTTGAGAGGTTACCCGTTTATGCCGATCCTGGTCTAGCGTTGGGCAGAAAGTTCGGGATTAGAGCACTCCCGACAACGGTCATCCTCGATCGGTCTGGAAAAGAGATGGGACGTCTGGTTGGACATGCGGAATGGGATAGCCAAGACGCACGTAACTTGATTGATTTTTATCTGTCTCGGTGATTATCGCGTAGGGACAGGGGTTTCTCCAGAATAGTCATAAAAACCGCGCCCAGTTTTCCTGCCTAACCAGCCAGCCTCGACATATTTTGCGAGCAGAGGGCACGGACGATACTTGCTGTCCCCTAATCCATCGTAAAGAACTTGCATAATTGAATAGCATGTATCCAGACCAATAAAGTCCGCCAACTCAAGAGGGCCCATAGGGTGATTGGCGCCTAATTTCATTGCCGTATCTAGGTCAATTACGGACCCTACGCCCTCATGAAGGGTATAAACAGCTTCGTTGATCATCGGGAGGAGAATGCGATTCACTATAAAAGCTGGGAAATCTTCGGAATTTACCGCGGTTTTTCCCAGTCTATCTGCTAGTACAGCGATTTTCTCATAGGTCTCGGCATCTGTCGCAATACCTCGAATCAGCTCAACCAGCTTCATGACCGGAACGGGGTTCATAAAGTGCAGCCCGATAAATTTTCCAGGTCTGTCAGTGGATGCAGCCAAGCGCGTGATAGAGATCGATGAGGTATTGGTTGCCAGCAACGTATCGGGCTCGAGGTGGGGGATAAGGACGCCAAAAATGTTTTTTTTGACCTCCTCATTTTCAGTGGCCGCTTCTATTACCAGATCGCAGTCTTTGAATTGAGAATAATCCGTGCTGGGATGAATATTGTTTAGCGTCTCTTCAAGAGTTTCCTGCGTGAGACGATCCCTTTCGACCAACCTAGTGAGCCGCGTTTTTATCCCTCTCAGAGACTTTTCCAGCACATCTTCGCTGATATCAACCAAAGTCACAGGAAACCCATTCTGCGCACACACCTGTGTAATTCCGCTACCCATTTGACCAGCACCTATTATGCCAACGCGGTCGATACTTCGTTCGTCTTTTCTTGATAACTGGTCTGCCCTCAATGCCGGATTAACGATATCATCCATAACTTTTTTACTCTTTTCATCTGAGACGGCCGGTGTTTGGCCCCATTTTAACTTCTAGCAGTATGCTAACGTGGCTTAATCCCCTGTTTATCAATTTCTGCGGCAAGTTCCGGTAGAATTTCGAAGAGATCACCAACAAGACCGTAGTCGGCCACCTGAAATATTGGTGCTTCTTCATCTTTATTTATCGCAGCGATGACCTTGCTGTCCTTCATGCCGGCAAGGTGTTGAATTGCGCCGGAGATCCCAACCGCTATATAAAGCTCTGGGGCCACAACCTTCCCGGTTTGCCCGACCTGATAGTCATTTGGCACGAAACCCGCATCTACCGCCGCGCGAGAGGCACCTACTGCCGCTCCCAGTCTGTCGGCAATCGCTTCTACGAGCGGAAAGTTTTCGCCAGATTGCATACCGCGGCCGCCCGAAACAACGATGCGTGCCGATGTCAATTCAGGTCTTTCAGATTTTGTCAGCTCCTGACTAATGAAACGAGAAAGGCCGGTATCTGGAATGGCCTCTAACTCTTCAATGCTTGCGGAACCCCCCTCTATTGTGGCCTTCGGGAAGGCGGTCGTCCGAACGGTAACGACCATCTTTTCGTCGGGTGTTTGAACCGTTGCGAGCGCATTGCCAGCGTAAATAGGACGGACAAATGTTTGAGGGTCTTTTACCTCCAATATATCGGAGATTTGTACTTGATCGAGAAGTGCCGCGATGCGAGGTGCCAGATTTCGCCCCATCGTACTGTGCGGCAGAATGATATGCGAGTATTGATCAGCTATTCCAATTACCAGGGCTGAAATATTTTCTGCTAGACCTGCAGCGAAGATTGGCGCGTTGGCGCATAGGACCCTCGAAACCCCGTGGATCTTCGCAAGTTGACTTGCAACCGAACCGCAGTTATCGCCTGCGCATATGACCTCTACTTCTCCTCCAGATATTTCTTTAGCGGCGGTAATCGTATTGAGAGTGCTATCCCTAAGAGCCGTATTATCGTGCTCAGCTACAACGAGAACAGTCATTAAATCACTCCCGCTTCATTTTTGAGTTTGTCTATCAAATCGGAGACGGTCTCCACTTTACGTCCCCCCTCTCTGGGCGGGGGCTCATCAACCCGTATAGTCGTTAGTCTGGGAGACGGGTCGACGCCCAAAGCATCCGGGGTGATTTCATCAATTATTTTCTTCTTTGCTTTCATGATATTGGGTAGAGATGCATATCGAGGCTCGTTAAGCCGAAGATCGGTTGTGATAACCGCAGGCAAATTGAGCTCTAACCTCTCTAACCCACCATCGATTTCCCGGGTCACATCGATTTTCCCGTCCCGTACCTCGAGCTTGGATGCAAAAGTCCCCTGAGGCCAGCCCAGCAGTGCGGCAAGCATCTGGCCTGTCTGGCTGCAATCATCGTCAATGGCCTGTTTGCCAAGAATTACGAGGTCGGGTTGTTCACGGTCAACGAGCGCCTTAAGGAGTTTCGCCACTGCCAGTGGCTGCAGGTCCTCGCTCGAAACCACATGAATTCCCCGGTCCGCTCCCATAGCCATTGCTGTACGTATGGTCTCCGAGCATTTGGCTTCACCCATTGAAACCGCAATAATCTCAGAGGCAATTCCTGATTCTTGAAGCCTAACCGCTTCTTCGACAGCAATTTCGTCAAATGGGTTCATTGACATTTTTACGTTTGCCAGCTCTACCCCGGAGTTGTCGCTTTTGACGCGAACCTTAACATTGTAATCGACGACTCGTTTGACAGAGACCAGAATTTTCATATGTATCCACCTCACCAAATGCGCAAGATTAAGCTCCAAACCTCCTGTGTTGGAAAAATCATTCAGCCCAGCACCGTAAAGATCAGCCCTTGCCTGTCAAGGCGACTTTGCACTGCAAAATAAATAAATTAGCCTCTAGGGTCCCACTAAAAAGGCGAGGCCCAACAAAATAAGCGCGGCAAGTTGAAAGAGGACACGAAATCTCATTAATTTATTTGACCATTTTGAATTGAATGGCCCCTGATGAATCATGCCGACCACGCCCATGACAAGGACGATGAAGGTTGCCGCCATGGCAATGAGAAGGACAATTGAAAATAACACACTAGTACTATACGAAAATAAAAGATGGACACAAACAACTCGGATGCAGTTTTGTTTTGGCCGAAACAGATTTTAGTCCCAAGTAAGGTTCAATTCTTATGTCATTGCTTGATAGGATTCATGAATGTCACAATGGCGCTAGCCTAGACCGATTTTTGTCTCTTTGTGATGATGGAGAACAAATTGGGTGGTTAGACGGGGGATTCGCGGCAACGTTAGCAGCGTATCCAGAGGTCTTTACATTTGGTCCAGCGGGAGTCTCCCTGTCGGAGCAACTTACGAATTACAGTACAAAGACGAAGGCTGTCTCCGAGGTCGTTCGGGACCTTTATAATAAAGGTTGGTTTTCGGGCTGGAGGAATGAGTTATATCCGGTAGGAACAAATTTCTACAGTGCACCTTTTTTTGAAATAGAAAGGTCCGCGGCGCCAAGGTTTGGAATCAGAGGCTACGGGGTCCACATTAACGGTTTTGTGCGCAGACCTGATGGGATTCACTTATGGGTGGGAAGACGTGCCAAGAACAAGCCCACATATCCCGGGCTTCTCGATAATATGGTGGCGGGCGGACTTCCGGTCGGACTAAAGCCGCGTGAAAATGTCATCAAGGAGTCTGCGGAGGAGGCGTCTGTGCCCCCAGAAATTTCGGAAAAAGCTCAATCGGTTGGTGTGATCACTTATAAACATCTTTTTGAAGAAGGGCTCAAACCCGATGTAATGTTCATTTTTGATATGGAATTGCCCTCAGATTTTGTCCCGAGGAGCACCGATGGTGAGATGGAGTCTTTCCAAATGTTACCTGCCGAAGAAGTGATGGAGATATGCGCCGAGACAACAGATTTTAAGTTTAACTGTTCGGTGGTTAACATTGATTTTTTTATTCGGCATGGAATTTTAACTTCGGATAACCCGGAATATCTTGAGATCGTGCAGGGCCTTCACGGTTGACTAAACTCATCACGAAAAAACTACTCAGTCATCTGGTGGTGGATCTCTGTGGTCGCGATCAGCATTTGCGCAACGTTGTTGATCGCTTGGGTCCACCGCCCCAGTGGTATAGATCACCGGGCTTCCGGACCTTGTTATACTTGATCCTTGAACAGCAGATTTCGCTGGCCTCGGCGCGGGCTGCCTGGGGTAAGCTTTTATCCACTATCGGCCAAACTCCTACCCCAGAAAATTTTCTTCAATTATCCGATGCTGAGCTCACCATCGCAGGTCTATCACGTCAAAAAGTTCGGTATGGTCGAGCTCTCGCCGAATCAGTTGTTGGAAGCTATTTACAATTCGATAAATTGCAGTCTTTCGATGATAAAAAAATATTCGAAAAACTCACGTCAATTGTTGGTATTGGTCGCTGGACCGCAGAAATCTACATGTTAGAAGCGATGCGGCGGCCTGATATTTGGCCGGTAACCGACCTTGCTCTGATAATTGCGGTGCAAGAGGTATTTTGCCTGCCTGAAAGACCAAATGGAGAGTTTCTGGAGACTTTGGGAGAACAATGGCGACCCTGGCGTTCGGTTGCAACACGGATCCTTTGGCATCATTATTTGGCGGGGTCAAAGCATGGAGGTGGCCAAAAACCGAAATGATTACAGATCTTCCATATTTATCTGGGCCTATCTTTGAGCCTGCATCAAACCAGAAAGCCCAATCTATGGTGCTACTGCTCCATGGATACGGCGCAAATGGGGATGATTTAATTGGACTAGCCCCACCACTTTCCCAGGTCTTGCCAAACACAGTTTTCATTTCTCCGAACGCGCCCTTTCCCTGTTCCGATAATCCGGGAGGATTTCAATGGTTTGATGTATGGCAGAGTGAAGGCCAGAATCGGGTTGAGGCGGTAAGATTTGCGGAAGCAATTGTTAACAAATTCGTGGACCGAGAATTGGAAAATAGAGGGCTGGACCACTCAAAGCTCTTCTTTGTCGGATTTTCCCAAGGGACAATGCTGTCTCTGCAAGTTGGTCTTCGCCGGGAAAGGCCATGTGCAGGGATACTTGGTTACTCAGGGAGATTGGAAATGCCTGAACTGCTCTCGGAGGAAATCCGGTCCCGTGTGCCTGTAATGCTTATCCACGGAGAGGAGGATCCGTTATTGCCAATAGAAATGATGGAATCTGCGGAAAAAGTTCTGAAACAAAATGGTGTTGAGGTTACTAGCATGAGAAGACCGGGTCTTGGCCATGGTATTGACCCCGAGGGATTAAAGGGTGGAGCTGCATTTTTAACCAAATACCTTGAAGTTCAGTCGGCATGATTAGTCAAAGGATCTAACCCTCTCATGAGGCTCATTAGGAGAAACTGATGATCGAGACCAAGGGCGTTTGCCATTTCACTATCTCAGTAACGGATACTAGAAAAAGCACTGAATTTTATACTGATATTCTGGGTTTTCGTTTGCTCAATGCAAATCATGAGAGAGGCATGGTTTTTTTAGATAGTGGAGGCGATTGCATAGTTTTGATGAAAACAGAGACGACGATTGCACCCGTGATGCAGAGGGATGCTCATCACGCGTTCCATATCGAGGCGGATAAGTTTGAAGAGTCTTTGCAGTATCTTAAGGATTGCGGAGTTGAGATCATTTTGGTTGACGAGAGAAAAGAAAAGGCCGTCGTTACAGGCCGAAGTATATATTTTCCAGATCCGGACGGTAACGTGCTGGAATTGGTAGACATGTATGCGTACTCGGGTGCGCAGGGATAGAGAAAGAGGAGGCAAGGAACCCTCTGCGTCTGATCTCACTGGGAAAATTTAGGGGTAAGCACCTTGGATTCTAATTAAGTTGAGGCGTGGATATCAAATAAGACTTAAATCCGGGGGTCCAAAAGCACAAATTTTAGGCCGGTTCTTCTTGCCTCTTGCCCGATGAGTCTATGAAGCTTTTCACACTCTGGGTCGGCTTTCCAGAAATTCTAGCCGCCAGCCAGTCTGCGAGGTAGATCCGAGGGTTTTCGCCATTTGCTACGGATGGGGCATCCGCCACCGAATGGTTGGCACCCTCGTAGACGCAAATTTCTTTTGGAGAATGAATCAGGTCAAAGACCTCGTAAGAAAATTCCACGGGACTGAGTTGGTCCTGTTCTCCCGCCATTATAAGAACCGGGCAGGTGATATCACCGACATATGGGCGTAAATCTATCTTCTTGGCAAACTCATCAAACTTTTCTTCATCTTCATAATTTGCCATCCACATATACCTGAGTTTGAAGCTTGGGGATGCCATATTGAAAATTGTGTTACACCCAGGCTCATGACAGACCCCCGAAACGCCAACGCCCTGGATTCGATCGCCTAACGCTGCTGCCCATTGCAAACCCCAATAAGTTCCAAAGCTCGAACCACGAACAACTATTTTGTTTTCATTAATAGAAGGGTGGGTTTCTAGCCAGTCAACCACAACTTTGGCTGCATCCATATGGTTGTTTTCTGTAACAAAGATACCCAATGTAACGCTCTCGGCTTGCCCAGGCCCGTCGATTGATAGCACGGCTATGCCTCGTTCCAGGTAAGGGTCTCCGTACATTGACACGCCACTTTCCTTGCAGCTATCCATGCCCGGGATGTTAATCACGCACGGAAACGTCTCCCCCGGCTCAGGTTGCCGAGGGAGGTGCAAATATGCGTGCAACTCTTTTCCCTGAAACGGAATACGAACGATCTCAATCGGTCGATTGGCGTACTCAATATATTTATTGTAGCAATGATTCATGTGTTCTTCTTGTTCGATTAGCTCTTTATCCACCTCGAAAATGGGCCATCGAGCTGTAGCCCACAGAAGGGAGGCGGTGAGGTAACTCTCTCTTGCAGCGATTTCTCTGCCGGCTTGCTCGAATGCTAGGGCCTTGGACTCGCGTCTGCGGGCTGCCGCGTTGAATTCCCGAGCAAAATCACTCACTTTTTTGACCCTAGCGCCCGCTGCCCGAAACTCGGGAACGCCTGTTGGCGCAACTGGCGCGCTCATATAACGAATGCGACCCTGGTCCCATTCAACGCCGACAGTTCTAATGACCGCATCTAAGATCCAACGTTGTTCCTGCCAGCGTTTCATGCGGCGATCGACATTCGATGACATGGTTTCCCCCCTCAGAGAATATTCTTTTTTGCCTAAAGTTACGCCGACTGATTTACTGGAGCAAGCAGCGGAAAAAGATGGGGACTTCTGGCCAATCTCTGGCTTTAAAACGCTTAGAAGGGTACTTCGCAGAATTTAGCACGCCCTCATTGAGAACCATTATTCAATGTAAGGTGTGTCGCCGCCCACTACCGTCCGATGCATCCTGCGAATATCCGAGAGCCCGTAACCGCCAACCGCCCTATGACAAAGGCTCCTATTGTCCCAAATAACCATATCATTTTGTTCATATTTGTGGCGGTAGTGATGTCGGCGTTTCTTATCTGTTATAAAACCAAAGAGACTGTCGAGGATTGGATCCGCTTCCTCTTCCTGCATACCAGAAATGCCCACTGTGAAACGTGGAGAACAATAGAGTGCCTTCTCTTTTGTTTCTGGGTGCTCCAGGACTAGCGGTTGCAAGACGGCGGGTCGCTCTCGGGCCTGTTTTTCATAGAAATCCCGAGCCCCCGGGCGGTCAGGAGAGATTGTGACTCTTTTGTTGCGAACCTTACTTACGTGATGGATTCCCAATTTTCCATCAATTTTTCCCTTTAAGCCATCAGGGAGAGAGTTGTAAACAGCATGCATATTACAAAATTCAGTATCCCCTCCGCGGTCCGGATTCTTGACCGACTGAAGAATGGTTATTTTCGAAGGGATACGGATGTGTGATGAGTCGGAGTGCCAGAAATCTCCGCCGTCCACGACACCCACGGCGCTACCATCTGGACGAATTTCATTTGAGAGAATCATAACGTGTTCGCTCTCTTCAGTGGTGTGGCCAACATTCGCTGGGATTTCGAGAGAGCCGAAAATTCGGGAGAAGGCAACCTGCTCTTGCGGGTTTAACGTTTGATCCCTTATCACAAGAACGTGAAAATCTAACAGACTTTGTTTAATTTCAGCTTGTTCTGAAGCAGCTAGATTTTTTCTTAAATCAATCCCTATGATCTCTGCTCCCAGAACATCGGAAAGTGGCCGAATTTGCATGCTTTACACCTAACTCCTCGTGGACCAATTATCTGCGAGCAGAGAAGCAAGTCAAATGCAGAAATGAGATTTTCTCTTTTGTCTCTGAGTAAGGTTGGAACGTCAATAAAACCCTAGAAATCAGCGCTCTTCCTAGTTGTTTTTGATGGTTCCCTGAGGGTATCTCATGGAGAAACGAGTGCTAGCAATGATATCGCTCAGCATGACTCCAGATGTTGTGACAACAGAACTTGCCGAATTTTGACTGCACTTGCTTTCCAAAATGGTCTGGACCACAATATATATGGCCATGCTAGAAATAAGTAACATCATGCGGGGTTACGAGTAATGGACTCTCCTGCTCTTGTTTTAAACGCCGATTTCCGTCCCCTAAGTTATTTTCCATTATCCTTGTGGTCCTGGCAGGACACAATCAAGGCAGTTTTTTTGGACAGGGTAAACATCGTTGATCATTATGATCGAAAGGTATCGTCGCCGAACTTCTCGATGCGATTGCCCAGCGTGATTGCTTTGAAAGAATACGTTCCGCAATCTAGGCACCCGGCATTCACTCGGTTTAATGTTTTCTTGCGCGATCAATTTTCGTGTCAGTATTGCGGCACCAGCCATCCCACGACAGAGCTGACTTTTGATCATGTGGTGCCGAAATCAAAAGGCGGAAAAACGTCTTGGGAAAATGTTGTTGCGGCCTGCTCAGGCTGTAACCTCCGAAAAGGCAATTTGATGCCGAACGTTGTTAGGATGCTACCGCTCAAAAAACCGCAGCGACCAACAAATTGGGAATTGCAGGAAAATGGTCGAGCATTTCCACCTAATTATCTCCATGTAAGCTGGCGGGATTATCTTTATTGGGATGCTGAGCTAGATTATCAGTAGAAGTAGGCTCGCACATTTTCTCATGGTAGCGCCCCGTGAAGCGGCGTTGGTATTGCGCAGAGTTAACCTCTGATTCTCGGATGGTTAAATGCGTTTGCTGAGCCAAATTGCAAGGCGGGAACTGTTTTTTACGGCGCTTTTTAATATCTCGTAACCCGGCGCTTCACGCGATCCCTCCTTCCTTGCTATGTCGCGGTGTGCGACCTCGTCCTCTCGATAGTCTTCTATCATATTTCGGAGTTCTTTTTCATCCTCAGGGAGCTGGGCGACCTGTTTAGCATAATGATCGTCAATAACTTCCTCGATGGCCTCTGTGCATGCCATCGCGGCTTTCGGTCCTAATAAAGCGGACCCAGCTCCAAGGGCAAACCCAGCGACATGCCAGATAGGAGAGAGTGCTGTTGGACGAACTGCTCTTTCACTCATTACGCGCTCAAAACCTTCTAGGTGTCTTGTTTCTTGATTGGCCATTTCCTTGATAGGCGCTTCAGATGGCGTGCCTTTTAGGACAGCGAGTTGACCTTGATAAATGCGGACAGCGCCGTATTCGCCGGCATGATTTACTCGGATCATACGTTCTAATTTCTCTTTTTGCGTTCTGTCACCGGGCAAGCATAATTTTGGCATATCGGGATCCATATTTTTGGTCACTTTTTCTCGTTCCCATTTGTAGCGGCCCAGAAGGCAAAGATTCCCGAAGCGAATGAAATGAGACCATTATAACCAGCAAGAGATATACCGAAGAGCGCCCATGGTATGATATCGCAGCGCGTAATCTCAGCTTTCATGAGCTGTTCACGGACCCCTTCGAGTGTGGTGCCCGTCACGGAGCCCGAGCAACTTGCCGGTCCACTATATAGACCGTACTCAATACCAGCATGCCAAAAACCCATCCCAGCTGTGCCCAGCAAACAAATGCCCATGAGCCAGAGCAGGCGTTTGCGGTGCGTGTGACCGATCGTCTGCTTATATCCGAGCCATCCGAATATAATTACAGGGATGTGCGGGAACCGCTGTAACACGCAGAGAGAGCAGGGGTAGAGGCTCCCCACATATTGTGCAAAAAAAGCTCCGCCCAAGAGGAGAGTCGATGCCCCGGCCAAAACCCCACAGGCATGACGGGGGTCTACAAAATACCTTAGAAGATCACGCATTTCATAAGGGTATGAGTTTTCGTACCATGGATTGCAAGTTTTTTAATTTGGTGTGTCCCAAAAATATTTGACTGAAACTAGGCCCCCAATCAGTAATACGCAAAATATTGTAAAAACCAAAACCAAGCGTTTTTCGATAAAGTTTCTGATCGCAGGTCCGAACCACCACAGAAGCCCAGCTACTAAAAAGAAGCGTATGCCGCGTGCCAATAGCGATGTGAGGGTGAATTGGGTTAGGTCCAATTGCACGACCCCGGAGGCGATTGTGACCAGTTTAAAAGGAAGCATCGTTGTACCAGCCAAAAAAACGATCCACCCCCCATATTGAGTATATTTTTCTTGGTATTCAGAGAATTTTCCTCCGTACGCATAGAATTGGAGTAGCGGTTTCCCGATCGTTTCGTATGCAAAGTACCCTATCCCATATCCTGCTAAGCCCCCGAGAACGGAGGCAATGGTGCAAGCAAAGGCCAGTTTAAACCACCGGGTCGGCGCAGCTAGCACCATAGGTATAAGCATGAGGTCAGGAGGTATCGGGAAAATTGAGCTCTCTATAAATGAGAGACCGATTAGGAACCAGATCGCATTGGGCCTGGAGGACAACTTCAACACCCAGTCGTAAATGGCGTAGAGCATTTTTTTCGGTCTCTCAGGCTCCGATGGGGCAAAATTTTGATAATGGCTAGCAGGACACGAGAGTCCCCACAACTCCGATTTAGATTTTGGCAGTTAAAAGTGATTTGTAAAAAGAAATACCTCTCTGAAAGGTTCGTGATTTTATTGACCATGTGCTTGGGCAATGTATTATCTCCGCTCCTTATACGATTGAGGGCCCCTGTGGCGGAACTGGTAGACGCGGCAGACTCAAAATCTGTTATCGGTAACGATGTGGGAGTTCGAGTCTCCCTGGGGGCACCATATCTGGGCAATTTGATGGGGACTGGATCCGAATTCAAATTGCGGAGGATTGTTTGGGATAAAAAACGATTTCAGTTAATAGCAAACCACTTAGACTTGTACAGATAATCGCATCGGCCAACCCAGGAGGGGCCGAAAGTTATTTTGGTCGGTTTGTGAGAGCTTTACGTCCCCATTGCGAGGTCATTCCCGTTGTCAGGACGGGATCATGGATTTCGGATCAGCTAAAAAATCAGGGGATTGATCATCACTGTTTGCGTTTTGGCGGTCATCTTGATTTTGTTACCCGATTAAAACTCTCCCGGCTCGTCTCAGAACAGAAGCCCGACATTGTTCAAACATGGATGAATAGGGCGAGCAGACACTTCCCACGGGATAGAGATGTTAAATGGATTTGCAGGCTTGGTGGATACTACAATCTGAAAAATTACCAAGGCGCTGATCAACTGATTGGCAATACGGAGGATATTTGTCGGTATATTATTAACGAGGGATGGCCTGCAAACAGGGTGGCCTATTTGCCCAATTTCGTTGACTGCCCAAGAAACTCGGAGCTTAGATCGAAGGCCGCCTTGAGGGTGTCCATGGGCATCCCTCCAAACGTGATCGTCCTTTTCTCAGCGGGTCGATTTCACCAAAATAAGGGCTTTGATTTGGTGTTGGATGTACTTCAAGAACTTCCTGAGAATGTTCATTTTCTCCTGGTTGGTGAGGGGCCGGAAAGGGCGGAGTTAATCAGCCGTTGTGAGGAGTTTGGGATTCGGGACCGTGTCCATATTTTTGGTTGGGCAGATGACGTCACGCCTTATGCGAAAGCCTCCGATATCTGGGTTGTTCCATCCAGAATCGAGCCCCTTGGAAATGTCGTTATAGAAAGTTGGGCGCACAAAATCCCTGTTATTGCTAGCGACGCATCTGGACCAAAATCTCTAATAAAACATCGCCAAACAGGTTTGCTTTTTAATCGCGGTAGTATTGTCTCGCTTCGGAGAGAAATCTCATCGTTGATGCAAGACCCCCAGCTCAGGGAAAAAATTGCCGGTGATGGGGAGAGAAAATTTTGGGCGGAATTCTCAGAGGAGGAAGTGATTAGACAATGGCTTCAGTATTTTAAAAAAATACTATCTGACCGTTAGCTACCTGATTTGCGACCGTTACTGGCCATAGCTCCACTCGGATCAACAACACGAATATCTCGCCGTGGAAACGGAATTTTAATGTTATGCTGGCGAAGAGCTCCCCAGATCATATACTGAAGGTCTGCTCCAACCCGGTTTTCTCCGTCATCGATGCCCTCCATCCAAAATTCTACCAATATGTTAATGCCACTTTCTCCAAAGTTGTCTATTTCTGCATCAGGCCGTAATTCTATTGGCAAATCGTCTCCACTCATCACTTGGGGGTGGCTTGCGACCACGTCTCTAACCACTTGGAAAAGGAGATCCAGGTCTGTGTCATAAGATACCTGAAATTTGAGGGGATAACGCTGACGCTCGTTATTATGAGTCCAGTTTGTAAATGAAGTTGTGATGAATTTCTCATTCGGCACCATGATGTCTTTGCCATCAAATGTCTCAAGAGTTGCAGATCGCATTGATAGTTCTCTGAGTCTCCCTGAGCGTCCGTCCTCAAGTTGGATGTAGTCGCCAATGGATATTGATCGGTCCAATAAAATAATTAATCCTGAGATAAAATTTGAAGCAATTTGCTGGAGCCCGAACCCGAGGCCTACACCCAAAGCTCCTCCAAAAACGGCAAGGGCGGTCAGGTCAATTCCCATGACGTTGAGCAGCAGTAAAAAGACTATGACAAAAATGGCAATCTCAAAGAGCTTTGACACTACTTCTCTGGTCGCCGAGTCAAAGTTGGGTCTGGTGCGAATTACTTTTTGACCAGTCTGGTTCGACCAACGTCCGAGCCAGAATAAGAGAAATCCAAAGATAAGTGTTCGCAGAACGGTATAGAGGGTTAGCTTTATATTCCCGATTTGCAGGGCAAATCCATCAAGCCACTGAGTGAAGGGGGCAAGGAGTCCAGCGATTTGGAGCAGGCCGAGTGGGATACCGATCCACTTGAGGAGAAAGATTATCCCAGGTGCTCGCACAAAATGACTAACTAATGAAAAAACTAGCCAGATGAGCGTGAGACCTTGAGCCCCCTGGATCAACCAAGATTTCGGTAGCAGCGCGGGACCCATTGATCCAAAGATGCTTAAGCCAATCACGGAGAAAAGAGGCATCAAAAGCCGTTGCAGATTTGTAATGGTCGTTTGAGCCTTTGAAAGCCGATGATTTCTCTCTGGGACAGAAAAACCCTCAACTCTCTTCTTGATGTAAGATGCGAGAGCCCAGGCAATAAAGAGCACGGCCGATACTAGTACGATCTGTAAGTAGAGGTCAGAACCTCCGAACTCTTCTGCTATGGAGCGAGGGAAGCTCTGAGTTTTCTGGATGATTTGGTCTAGGTTCATTAGTTGCCTGTATCGGTTTGCAAGTGATGTCCAAACTCGGATAGTCTTGTCTCGCGATATTCGTCTTAATTTTTCGGAGGCTCAAGATGAATTTCAGGCCAGCCAAGCGTTATAGAAAACCTGCGGTTGCAATGCAGCCAATTATTGATCCCGCCGGATGGACAGCTGAGCAGATGCTCCGCTCGGATGAGTGGATTTATTATCTTTCAAAATCAGAGATTTCAGAAATTTTATCTGCTGTGGATACCTTATCTCAGCAGAATGTTGGGATTCTAGGCATCACGCGTGAGAATTTTTCACTACCGAACTTTGATAAAAGTTTGGCTCTTTTACGCGAAGAACTTTTGTTCGGTCGTGGTTTTTTCTTGCTGCGAGGTCTTCCCGTCGACGATATGGGTCTTGAAGCGGCAGGAATGGCATTCTGGGGTCTCGCGACTCGTTTCGGGTATTGTGTATCCCAGAATCCGAAGGGTCACATGCTCGGCCACGTCAAGGATTTTGGCGGGGATTATCATGACCCAAAGGTCAGGGGTTATCAAACCTCCGTTCAGATGAATTATCATTCGGATCAATGTGATAACGTGTGGTTGATGTGTATGCATCCAGCGAGGTCCGGAGGAGAGAGCCTGATCGCCAGTACCATTACTGTTTACAATCACATGCTTAAGGAGAGACCCGAGTTGGTCCAAGCTCTTATAGCGGACTTTTACCAGACAAAACATGGCGAAGTCGCCCCGGGTGAGGATCCCTTCTACAAGCTGCCCGTTTTTTCTTTTAAGGATGGTTACTTTTCAGGCCGTGGGCCAGGAATTCACCTCTTAAAGGCATTTGATTTGCCGGGTGTTCCCCCTGCGACCGAGCATCAGAAAGAAGCTTTCCCGTACTTCCAAAAATTAGCAGGGGAACTCTCTTTTCCGACTACATTTCGAAAAGGCGACATCCAGGTTCTGCATAGCCATGTCACTGTCCATACGAGAACGGCTTTTCAAGACTTTGAAGAGTTAGAAAAAAAGAGGCACTTGATGCGCCTGTGGGTTGTAGATGACCATGGACGGCCCTTAGTGCCTGGGTTTAGGGAAAATTTTTGTGGTATTGAGATTCCGGGTGTTCAACATTCCGCTCCATTGAATGTCTTTGAAGCGGCCTAAATGGCCCCACTAGATGGATCATTTTGCTAGGTAAACCTCAGATGTGGACTAGAAGTGATTTTTCAACATGGACCGAGGTTTCCATTCGATATCGAGATTTGGATCCTAATGGGCATGTCAATAATGGCTCGATTAATCAATTTTTTGAGGATGGCAGGGTCCATTTTCGAGAAGAAAGAATGGGTCATCTCGGAAAAGAGATATTGACAGGTTTTGCGGTTGTTCATTTTGATGCGGACTATCATGCCCCACTGTCTTATCCAGGCAAAGTGGATGTCGGAACAGTTGTCATTAATATTGGCACTACGTCCTATGGACTGGGTCAGGGGATTTTCCAGGAGGCGAGGTGTATCTCTACTGCGAAAGTCATTTCTGTTTACTTTGATCCTGTCACGGGCACCAAGCAGGCTTTACCAGGTGATCTCCGAGAGGCCTTGTCTGGAGCTTCTCTATAGTCAGTTTGTTGCGGCCAACTGTCCAGATTTTGATCGAAATGATCCGGCGATCGAGGTTACGACGTTAAGTCGTTTTTTTTCAAAAATGTTTCGAGTTCTGAATTGCCTGAATAGCCGCCTTTGCAACCTCAAGGTCCTGAGCTCCTGTTCCTGATCCCACACCGATGCCGCCGACAAGCTGCCCGTCAACAATTATAGGTAAGCCGCCCGGGAGATTAATTCGCCTTCCATCGGTCCCGATTGCTAATTTTATGTCAATTCCGGCTTCGATATCACCGGTTGGGATTCCGTAACTGGCAGCCGTTTGCGCCTTCCTGAGGGATGTTTCGAAGGACATGAAATAGGCGCCATCCATCCTGGTGAAAACAAGTAAATGGCCGCCAGGATCAACGATTGAGATACATTGCGGGACACCCATCTCGGTGGCTTTGGTAATCGCTGCGTCGAGTATCTTCCGAGCCCCGTCATGCGTGAGCTTAAGCGTAGGTTTTGTCTCCACCATGTTTTACCTTTCCCAGTTTGATCCAGAATGACCAGTTCTGCTCTGACGGTCAATTGAGTGGTGTGAAGAAAACCTGAACGTTCCAGTTGACTTTTCTCCCCGACATTTTGGACAGGGAAATTTAGTAAAAATCTTGATGAGGTTGTTGGGTGATTTTAGTGGCAATGATCTTGAGTTTTTGAACAGAAATTTAATTTGACCCCCCGGTTGTGGCGATTTTTCGTAGTTCAATCCCAGATTTATGAAGTTAGGTCCCCATCAAAAAAGGCTCTAACGGGCATCCTGACACCTTTCCCCGTTTCAGAAGCCTTTTTTCGGTCGATGGAAACCCCGTTCGCGCATGCGCAGAACACCGATTATCCCAGATCAAATAATCTTCCAGAGCCCATTGATGCTCGTAGTCGCAGCGCTCGACATAAGGGAATATCTCCTGGAGTAATTCCTCCGCTTCAGCTTGTTCCAGTCCCTCGATCGCAGCACTCATCAGTCGATTAACGTAAAGTGCGGGTCGTTTTGTTTCAGGGTGGGCAATGACTGCTGGTTGCCAATGATGAGGAACTGTCGATAAATCCGAGAGATCCGGATATTCTTGCACAGTATAGTCGTAAACCTGTAACACCCGCTTGCCGACAATTTTTTCCTTCAAGCGGTTTGGTAAAGCCTCCCAAGATAAGTAACAATTACTGAAGAGTGTATTCCCACCCGTTTTGGGCAATTGGACCGCATAAAGCCAAGTCGCCTTATCTGGCGCTTCGGAAAATGAGTTGTCGTGATGATACCACATATCGCTATCGCCGAAGGATCCAATTTCTTCTCCCAGGTCATTTCGAATATTTGAAATCAACTGAATATTCACATCCCCCCCAACACGGCGGGAAGTTGGCATGTGAATGTGACTTAACTCGCCCAGCCAATCGCCGCTACTTTTGAGTTGCTCATCGTCCAAGACCAGATTCCGAAAAAGCAAAAGTATGTGTTCATTAAAGGCCGACCGTAAATGCTCCTTGACGTCTTCGGTCATTTTTTTTGCTAAGCTGACTCCTCGAACCTCGGCACCTAGTTTTCCACCTAGTGGCTTTATTTCAATCATGGTGCGGACTACCTTTCACTATTCCTGAGTTTCGTGGCAGCAGTAAGAATTGCCCACCATTGTTTAAAGCCATTAACTGCCGCTATGCTAGCTAAATAATTATCGGGAGCGAAAAATGCCTTCAACAGTTTATCCGACGTTGCAAGATAGGGTTATTATTATCACTGGTGGTGGCCAGGCGCTCGGGAGGACTTATGCTCACGCCTTTGCCGAACAGGGAGCGATACCAGTGATCGCCGAGCTTCGAGCAGAAAACGGAGAACGCGTTGCAGCAGAAATAACTCAAAAAGGAGGGCGTGCTCTAGCAGTTGCTACGGATATCACGGACCAGTCGAATGTTGAGGATATGGTTGCGAGAGCTCTTTCTGAATTTGGTCGCATTGATTGTTTGATCAATAACGCGGCTGTTTTCAGTCAAATTACCATCGCTCCCTTTTGGGAACTTCCCGTGGATGAATGGAAATCCGCGATGGAGGTAAATATCAATGGCGCTTTTTATTGCTCCCGAGCCGTTGTCCCGGCGATGCAGGAGAGGAAATGGGGACGGATAATCAATATTGCTTCGACCACCGTTCCAACGGGAAGGCCAAATTATCTCCATTATATAACCTCAAAGTCCGCTATGATCGGTATGACCCGCTCGATGGCTCGTGAGTTAGGCGATTGGAATATTACGGCTCATCTTTTTATGCCCGGTGCTGTTGAGACGGAGGTGGAACGCCCCTCTGTTTCCGGTGCAATGTTCCAAAATTTGGCCCAACAGCAGGCTCTTAAACGACCGGCAACGATGGATGAATATGCCGGTTTTATGCTCTGGTTGTGCTCAGACGACGCCGAGTTTACCACCGGACAGACCTTTGCTGCGAACGGTGGAATAGCCTTTCCATAGATTGATGAGTATCTATCTGTGGATTGGGCGGCGAGAGCCTAGGATGGCTCTCCCCCGAGGCTCTCGATGGTAATGTCGATTTGAGAGCGCAATTTTTTCAGCCACGTAATCACGCGATCAAAATCTTGTTCTGAATACTCCTCTTGGAATAATTCGTATTCGTTCATAAGTTTTGCGATAATTTCCACGAATTGAAGCTGATCTGGATCCAATTTCTGCATTTAAAAGCCCTGTTGTTTAATTGTCTGGTGTCTAGTTCGTATCACTTTCTGTCGCAACGTGCAGACTCCAAATATATAGAATATAAAATTCCCGTTTGATGGGATTAAAAAGGGATCTAAAACGGCATGGAATTTATTACCGAGGCTTTGACTGGTGGAACCGCTTTAAGCCTTCTAGGGTTTGCAGGCCTGTGCGGTGTTTCGTTTGTTGGCAGTTTTATTGCTGCGGCACTTGGCCTCGGAGGGGGACTTCTTGTTCTTGCCACGATGACCCTGGTTTTGCCGCCTTCGGTTCTGATTCCAATCCATGGAATTGTTCAGGTCGGGTCCAATGGCTTTCGCATATGGTTAATGCGGAAAGAGGCTCTGTATTCAATTGCCCCCGCTTTTGTCATCGGTACCTTGGTGGGCGCGTGGGTCGGGGGGAAGACTGTCTTTGCCCTTGAAACATGGGTTTTGCAACTTATCCTGGGTCTTTTTGTTCTCTATGCCACGTGGGCGCCCGGCTTTAGTAGCAGCAAGCCTGGGCCCTTTAAGTTTTTGGGTGTCGGAATTGCCGGCGGGTTTGCAACCATGTTTGTCGGAGGAACGGGACCGTTAGTAGCGCCGTTTGTAAAGGCGGCATGCGGCAACCGACAGCAAGTGGTATCGACCCACGCTCTGCTAATGACGTTCCAGCACTTTTTTAAGGTTATCGCATTTGGCGTTCTGGGATTTGCTTTTGGGCCCTATATCCCGCTTCTAGTGGGTTTAATTGGGTTTGGTATGGTCGGAACTTGGGTCGGAAGGGCGGTTCTCGATAAACTTCCGGAGAGGGTGTTCAGAATTGGTCTCAATTCTATTCTAACTTTACTTGCCCTTAGACTTCTTTATGCGGCGGCTGCAAGCTATTTTAATTTCTGATTTTTGGGCGGATATAATAACCACTTGCAGAAAAAGGTAGCCACAACGGCAGCAACAAATTGCGCTGCAACAAATGCAGGTGCGTGTCCCGGGAAAATACCAGAAAAAGTATGAGTTAGGCTCCTTGCAATAGTGACTGCCGGGTTTGCAAAAGAGGTTGATGAGGTAAACCAATAGGCGGCAGATATGTAGAGGCCGACAGCATAGGGCACAGACTTAGGAGAAAATCTAATGGTTGTGAATATGACCATCAGAAGTCCGAAGGTCGCTATAAATTCTGAATACCACTGTGAAGGTCCGGTCCGCATTTTTTCGGAGAATTGAATTAACTCCAAGTCAAACATGAAATGTGCGCTTAACGTACCGAAGACTGCTCCTGATAACTGGGCCAAGGCGTATAAGGTGGCAAGCCCTACCCCGATTCTTCCACGCAATAAAAAAGCAAGAGTGACGGCAGGATTGAAATGAGCTCCAGAAATAGGTCCAAATGACATAATGAGAATGACGAGAATAGCCCCGGTCGCTGCCATATTGGCCAATAGGGCGATCCCATCATCTGGAGATAGTGTGTCTCCCATGACACCGGATCCCACTACCGTCATCAACAGGAAAGCAGTCCCTACAAATTCTGATACTAGCCGGCGTGAGTATGAAAATTTGATCGACAAGATAGTATCCCGAAAAGGTTGACATCACTCTCTCAGGACTCTCTGAATTTAAACGGTGGTTCGGGAGAGTCTCTGAAATCGAAGTCCCCGGCACCTTTTAGCGCGGGGATTCCACCTTCAAATGTATTCATGCACCCAAAAGATAGTCAATTTACAGTTTTGTTACAGATTGTTAGATCGCCAAAAATGATTTCTTTTTCCAGGCGGGAAAGCCTTTGCTATCGGAAGGGACCTGGACTACTCTTTTTCGAGTGGACAAACTTTATCTGATCACCCACGAATAGGGCTCGTTGAGCAGGCTTGGCGTAATAACAGCCAGGGGTATCTTCTGATGAAGCGACTTTTAATTGAGCGTTGACCAAGACTGAAGTGGGCGAATGTCCAAACAAATAATCACTAATTTCCCTGAGAGCAAGCACAATCATGATAAGTGTGTTTCCGACGCACTGCTCGCCGCAGAGCGACTCTGTTCCGAGCGACGATTGCGTTTGACTGCTCTTAGGCGACGTGTTCTTGAAATCGTTTGGACAAATCATCAAGCCATGGGAGCATATGATATTCTAAAAATGCTTGGTGGTGAGGCTGGGGGCGTCGCCCCACCAACTGTCTATCGTGCCCTGGAATTTTTGCTTCAGAATGGTTTGATCCATCGCATTGAGTCCTTGAATGCGTTTGTCGGCTGTTCTTCTCCTGATCAACCGCATGGAGGTCAATTTCTTATTTGTAAAAATTGCGGAGCTACCGCAGAGCTTGATGATGAGGCTTTGTTAAAGCGTATAACGGATCGGGCAGAGCAATTAGGTTTTGAGGTCGAAAAACAAACGATTGAAATCTCCGGTGTTTGTCCATCCTGTTTTAAGGACTAAGGGCAGGAACTTCGAACGAGTCCAAGTATTCTGATTTCTTGATTAATCTCTGCCGACACGTTGGTTCTCATTTGAATTCATCGCTATCCCAGAAAACCAACTTGCTCCCTTAAAAACTAAACTGTGCAACCGCAGTTTTCCAGGTGAAACACACGCTCGGCTACACTCCCAAGAATATTTTTCCTATCGTCATTTGAGAGCTCTGCCTGTTCTATAATCTTACGCGGTTCTAAATCGCCAAATGCAAATGGATAGTCCGAACCCATCATTATTTGCTCCGATCCATACATTCGACAGATGAACTCCAGCACGCGGCCATCCAATACAACGCTGTCGAAGTAGCATCTCTTAAGGCTCTCTTCTGGATTCCCGAATTCTGGGTTCTGCGTATGGTTAAGTTGCAAGCGCCCTTGAAGGAAGGGTAGCCCACCACCTCCATGGGAAAGCACAAACTTCATTCCTCTAAATCTCTCAAGGTGACCACTAAAGATTAGTCTGGCCATGGCGGTTGTCGTATCCAATCCTCGGCCAACTGTATTAACGAGCTTGTAATCGACAAGCCTGGGATCGCTGCAGCCAAACATTGGATGGAGATAGATAGTCGCTTCAAGTTCTGAGGCTATCTCCCAGAATGGATTGAGGTCTGGATCATCTAAGTTGCCTATACCGCCCTTGGGCAGAGTACCAATCATCGCGCCGTGAAAACCCATGGCCAATGACTCTTGTAGTACGCGAGCCGCCATAGCACCGTTCTGAAGCGGAACTGTACAGAGTGGGGCAAACCTTTTTGTCTCTTCACAAGCTCGGATCAGATGTTCGTTTATAAACTGTGACCACCTCGTGCCTTCCTGGTCTGGAAGTTCGTATCCAAAGCTATCGAGCCATCCCGCACAAACCATAACGTCTATTTTCTGGTCATCCATCCACGCAAGGCGCGAGTCACTCTCTCGTAATTTGGAGATAATGGGTCGGCTAGGGGGGCCACCTGAAAAGCCTAATTTCCAGACGGACTCCTGATATACGCAGTCCACATTGGGAAATTGGCCCGAATTCTTTTTGAGATTGATCAGTAATTGTTCCGGCAAATAATGCGCGTGAGTGTCGACAATCATGAACTAACCTCATTCCTTCATGGCGGCGGCCGTATTTACCATTGAATGAATTGCCCTTGCGTAGTCTAGGGCGCCTTGGTCATCCATTCTGGGGGCAGAGGTCAGATACTCCTTAAGACCAAGGATTGCCGGCCGTTTACGACTAAGCAGTATTTTACAGAATTCTTCAACCTCCGCGCTGAGGGTATCATCATCCGAGACCCTAGATATAATTCCATAGGCCATTGCTTCATCCGCAGTGATGAATTTTGCTGTATAGGTCATCCACAGAATCGCATTCCGATTCATACGATCATACAAGGCAGACATTACCATTGTCGGCATTACGTTATGATCCATTTCAGGGATGTTGAATTGAGCAGAACGTGATGCAATTGATACATCGCAGACCGCTGCGACCGCGGTTCCAAAACCCATGCACCGGCCCTCAATTATCGCAACAACCGGGATTTTACAATTCTTAATGGCGTTGTAGCAGTAGAAAATTGAATCGTACTCATCCCTCCGCGTGTAGGCTTCGGGATGAGGCGGGCCCGCATCTGGATTCCGGGCGCGCCCAGTGCAAAAATCAGGACCACAGCTTCTCAGCAAGACCAGGTCTGAGGTTTCATGGGCGGTCGCTAGAGTGGCGGAAAACTGCGCGGCCATCGCATCGGAGCAAGCATTGTCATCTGGTCTATTAAAAGTGGCCTCCAAAATACGTCCGTTTTGATTGATTAATAGCTGTTCACTCATGTTCATAGTCTCCCAAAAATTTTTAGCCGTTGAGCAATGCTTCAATGTCACGTGCTCGCATTGGCAAAGTTTCGATGGTTTTGCCGAGAGGTGCCAAAGCATCATTTACGGCACTGGAAATCGCCGCGGGTGCGCCAAGGTACCCCGACTCTCCCGATCCTTTCTGGCCAAATTCAGTTAGCGGTGATGGTGTATAATGTTTTATCATCTCTACTGCTGGTATTTCATGCGTTGATGGCAAAAGATAGTCCATGAATGTTCCCGCTTGGAGTTGTCCACTGTCATCATATTGGAACTTTTCATAGAGGGCGGCTCCGATCCCGTGAGCAATCCCACCAAATGTCATCCCGCGTACGATATCTGGATTGATGACCGTGCCGCAGTCGTGCCCGATAAAGTAATCCAGAATTTTTACCAGTCCTGTTCCCGGATCAATACTGATTAGCGGGATATGCGCCTCAAAGGCATAACATGGGTACATCTGCACCGTGCCATCAGCGCCCGGCATCGCACCGCCCGTCGGCACCTCCCAGGTGTGTTGCGCCTGAAGCCCTGGTTCTGAGCCTATTGGCATGTCGTGATATCTCCTGTGTGCGATATCCACCAGCTGGTGCCAACTGAGACATCGATCTGGGTCGTTCTCGACATGCACATCACCACCAGTATAGGTTAGTCGGTCGGCAGGCAGTTGAAAATTATGAGCGGCAATAGCTATAAGCTGCGCCCGTATTTTTTTTGCAGCACCCGCAGCAGCACCTCCCAACATAATTGCCATCCTGCTGCCCACGGGACTATTGGATGGTAATGCAGTTACTGAACTAGAATGGATGGCGCGGATCGTTTCCGGATCACGCTCAAGCACTTCCGCAATGGTAACCGCAAGAAGCGTCTCGTGGCCTTGGCCCGACGTCGACGTTCCCATCATTGCGGTAATACCTCCCAGCATATCGACTTTGATCAGACAAGATTCCATCCAGGTCGTTGTGTCATTCTTAGGATTAAAGAGCGGTTCAAAAGAGGAGTTTCCGCCTGAGGGCTCCAGGCATGTCGATAAGCCCAGTCCTGCGAGCTGACCTCTTTCACGTAATTTATCCCTTTTGCTTACAAGCGCATCCCAATTCGCAGCTTCCATGACCTTGGCCAGAACCGTGTGATAATCACCGCTGTCATATTCTGAGCCTGATGGAATTCGCCACGGAAACTCATCTGACTTAATCAGGTTTCTCCGCCGTATTTCTGCACGGGATATGCCGAGTTCCTTTGCTATTCGATCTACGACGGTCTCTATGGCAAAGTTCGTTGGGGCTTGACCAAATCCTCGGACAGCTTCTTGGCTCGTTTTATTGGTAGAGACGGAACGAGCATGATATTCCGCGCTTTTTATCCTATAGGGTCCCACTATCGCGCTGACGGGTTTCCCGAGTTGAAGAGGGGCACGGCCTGGATAACAACCGCAGTCATCTGTCGCTTTGATTTTAAGAGAATGCATGATCCCCTCATCATCATAGGCCACTTCCATATCGAATATCCGATCGGGCCCGTGCATTTCACCACCGGCCATGTTTTCGAGTCTGTCCTCGATGAATCGTACTGGACGGCGAAGTTTGCGTGTAAGATAAGAAACGATCACCGTTTGGCGGATCCCTCGTTTGAGCCCATAGGACCCGCCCACATCAACATCGAAATGGACGTTTACGGAGCTAACAGGGATGCCCAAAGCTCGCGCGATTTGCTCGGGATATTTTGGCATTTGGATTGAGGCCCAGACATCCAACATGGATCGACCATCATCCCAACTGGCCGTAACGGCAAATGTTTCGATGGGCACAGTTGAATTCCGGCTCCATCTTGGCCGTAGTTTCAAGGAGCGGGGCGCTCGAGCAAAATCCCCCTCCACGTCACCCCAAGTCCACTTTTTATCAAAAAAAACATTATCGCCCTTTTCCGGGTGCACGATGGGTGCGTCCGATTTTAGCGCCTCTTCCGGATCGATCACAAAATCCAGCATCTCGTAATCGATTTCGACAAGCTCTGCGGCATCTTCCGCGATATGGCGCGTATCAGCGACAACAGCGGCCACCCATTCCCCCGCGTATCTGGCGCGACCATTTGCGAGAGGCAGGCGTTTAACACTCGGAAGATCCAAGCCGGATAAAAGGGGGTTTATATGACCAGCGAGCTCCTCTCCAGTCAAAACATAGTGTACTCCGGGGACGGCTAAAGCGGCTTCCGATTGTATCGATTTGATCTCTGCGCAGGCGTATGGAGAAGAAATCATCGCCACATGGAGCATGCCTGACATTTTATAGTCTGCGGCAAAACGTCCTCGCCCGGTCACAAAGCGCCTGTCCTCTTTAACGCGGCGCCTTTTGGATACAAATTTAAATTTCGAAGCGGTATCCATTAGGCACCGTCACCAATATTTTTAGCTGCCATTTGAACGGCTTCGATGATCTGCTGGTATCCCGTACACCGGCATAAATTGCCGCCTATAGCCTCGCGGATCTCCGCTTCTGAGGGTGAAGGGTTTGTTCTCAAGAGATGATGGCTCGCGATCAGCATTCCCGGAGTGCAATATCCACATTGCATTGCATGATTTTCCCAGAAAGCGTCCTGCAAAGGTGACAACGTTCCGTCTTCCTTTTCGAGACCCTCAACAGTGGTGATCTCATGGCCGTCCGCCATTACGGCGTAAATCAGACACGATCGAATGGGCTTATCATCCATTAAAACTGAGCAAGCACCACAAACACCATGCTCGCAACCGACATGCGTTCCCGTCAGGTCGAGCGCGTCCCTGAGAAAGTCGACCAGGGTAACTCTTGCTTCAGCCTGACCTTGATATGGTCTTCCATTCACGGTTATTTTTATGGTGTGGCTGCTCATTTTAAGTCTCCTAGAGCACGGTCACGAGCATCTGTAATGGCGCGCAGGGCGAGAACTCTGCTCAACCGGCGGCGATAATCTGCATCTGCATGCACGTCGGACTGAGGCTCTACCAAAGTCGGGATATTTTGCAGCGCGTCTTCGATTGCCGCATCCGAAAGCTCTTGCCCTCGAAGTGTGTTTTCAATTTCCGGGAGCCGAAGTGGTGTCGGTGACGCACCACCGACGGCGATATGGAGGATGTCACATTTCCGATTTTGATCCAAGGAGAGCTGGGCGGCTGCCGACGCAAGGGCGTAGTCGCTATCCCGAATGCTGGTTTCATGAAAACCATGACCCGAAGACCCATTTTTCCATCTTGGAAAACGGACCTCGACCAAGAACTCATCGGGTTCCAGGGTGGTCATCATTGCGGACTCAAAGAATTGATTTGCTTGTATCTGGCGCTCACCCCTGAGACTTCTGGCGATTAAAGTTGCCTCGAGTAATTGGGCAATTAAAGGAATTTCTGCAGATGGATCTGCAGCCACAAGGCTCCCGCCTATGGTCCCTCGGTTTCGCGTCTGGGTGTGGCCAACATGCGAAATTGCTTCCGACAATATAGGCAAAGTTTCTCTGATTTCGGTCGACTCGAGGACCTCCGACTGGCGGGTACCCGATTTAATGACGGCAAAGTCTTCCGACACCTCGATTCCCTTGAGCTCATCTAAGTCATTAATATCAATCAGGATTTCCGGACGTGCCATCCGCATTGCCATCAATGGAATAAGTGTTTGGCCGCCAGCGATGACTTGGGCCTCTCCGGCCCCATCGTGAAGCGCATAACAGACCTGATCGAGTGATGTGGCTCGAATATATTCGAATGCTGCTGCTTTCATTACCGTTCTTCTAGGTTCGGTTAGAACCGCGATTTCACCTTAGGGCGGACCCTATGAAGGGGTATGGGGGTTGTCAACTAAGTTTCCTGTGCCTTATATCGCCCCAGATGCGGAAAGACGAGGATAAAAGAATGAGTGATCCTGATCGCGCCTACCCAGATCTCCACCAACATATTCGGTCTCTTGATGAGGCAGGATTGCTGGTTACCGTCGATGAGCCTGTGGACAAGGATTCGGAGATGCACACATTGGTCCGATGGCAATTTGTTGGAGGTCTGAAAGAGTCCGAGCGCAAAGCATTTCTCTTTCGAAATATTCAGAATGCAAAGGGCCGGTCCTACGATTTGCCGATGGTCGTTGGAGCGCTTGCTGCCAATCAGGATATTTACAGTGTGGGGATGGGTGTCCCTGTGGAAGATATTGGTCTGAAATGGGAACAGGCCATCGCAGCCCCCATTGATCCGGTTGAGGTATCTGAAGCGGTCTGTCACGAGGTGATCATTGAAGGCCAGGACCTTGTCGGTGAAGGAAAGGGCCTTGATGCCCTCCCAATACCTGTTTCAACGCCTGGATTTGACAATGCTCCCACGCTCACGTCGACAAACGTTGTGACCAAGGATCCTGAAACGGGTGTTCAGAATATGGGGACATATCGTGCGGGGTTAAAAGCCTCTGATCGCCTCGTAGTCCGCATGGCCACCCGCGTTGGTGGTGCGGGTGGTTATCAGCACTATAAGAAACATCGAGCGCGCGGGGATAAAGAAATGCCAGTAGCTATTGTACTGGGCTGTCCACCATGCGTGGCTTTCATGGGACCTCAAAAATTACCTCTCGATATGGATGAAATGGCCGTTGCCGGGGGTCTGGCCGGTGCACCCATCAAAATTGTTAAAGCTCGAACCGTGGATTTGATGGTTCCAGCCGAGGCAGAGCTGGTGATCGAGGGCTATGTGGACACGGAGATGGTTGAACCGGAAGGCCCGTTTGGTGAGAGCCATGGCCATGTGGCGCTGGAGGAGTTCAATATGCCGATGCGGGTGACCGCAATTACCCGACGAAAAGATGCAATATTGACATCATACATCAGCCAAGCTGCCCCTTCCGAGTCTAGTGTTATTAAGCGGGTGGCTTACGAGCCGTTATTTTTAACCCATCTGCGTGATGCTCTGGGTGTAAAGGGGGTCAAAAAGGTATCCTTGCATGAGCCGCTGACCGGGCTGTTGCGGGTTACGATTATTACGGTGGAGAAGGGGACGCCGAAAACTGAGATCTGGCGGGCTCTCTACGGTGCGGCCTTCTTTAAGGGCGATTGCAGTAAAATCTGTATCGCCGTCAATGAAGATATAGATCCGGATAATGCCGACGCAATGCTTTGGGCCATGGCCTATCGCATGAACCCCGTTGACGATGTGCAGACGCTTGCACACCGGGGTCAGGGGCATGGGCCAAAGCGAGAGCACGCGGGTGAAGAAGATTCCACTCTTCTCATGGATGCAACCATGAAAAGTCCGATGCCTCCGGTCGCTCTTCCAACACAGGATTACATGGAGAAGGGCCTCGCCTTATGGAACAAGCTGGGTCTCCCCTCCGTGAGGCCAGTGCCACCTTGGTTTGGCTATTCGTTGGGCGACTGGAACGACGTTTGGAAAGAGGGCGCTAAGCGTGCCGCAGAGGGTGACTATCTCGAAAATGGACGGCGCACCATTCAAAGACAGCAAAAGAATTTAACGCCTGAAACATCGGTGAGGGACGTTGAAGAAGGGTGGTCAGACCTGGATCAATGGTAGGACGAAGAGAATCTTTGAAAACCTCTTGAAGGATTATTCGCGCTAGGGCACTATCCGCCGGCGTTTGCACGGTGAACTGTGCAGAGAAGTACCAGTTTTCGATCAAAACCTAGAGTTTAACTTGGAGAAAAATATGAAGGTTATTCAGTACGGCGTTGCAGCAGCGGCGCTCACCGCTACCTTGGTCCCTTATGGGGCCATTGCGGCGGAAAGAACCCTTACCATGGTTACATCGCTTCAAAGAACCAACACCATGGCAAAGAGTGTAATCAGCAATTTCATCCCAGCCGTTAACAAAGCGGGTAAAGGTGTTGTCCAAATCAGCTATGTAGGTGGGCAGGAAGTGGTTCCTCCGAGGAAAGCGGCTGCAGCTCTTAAGCGCGGACAATTCAACATATTAGCATCGCCGACCGCTTACTATATTGGTACAGTTCCTGAGGGTTATGCGCTCCTGGCTGCAAACCAAGGACCCAAAGTGCTGCGTAAGAACGGGGCTTGGGAACTTTTGCAAAAGATCTACATGGAAAAGGCCGGTGCCCACCTCCTTGCGTGGGGTGAGAGCATGACCTCTTACTACATGTATCTGACGAAGCAGCCGCCCCTTGATGCGGATGGTGTTCCGAATTTGAAGGGTTTCAAGATGCGGGCGACCGGCACTTACAGGCCTTTATTCCGGGCTCTGGGCGCGACAACCGTGAACATTAAATCATCAGAGATCTTCACGGCTGTTCAGCGTGGAACAGTTGATGGGTTTGGTTTCACCGATGTGTCCGCTGTTGCACTTGGTTTCCATAATGTCGCAAAATATCGGGTGTTCCCAAATTTCTATCAGTCAAACCAGGTTATCACCGTGAATGCTGGTGTTTGGGCTAGCCTCACCAAGGCACAAAAAGACCTTCTCACGAAGGTGGCGATCGACCATGAGACCGTTTCGGTAAAGTATATCGATCAACAGCTTCAAAAAGAAGAAGCGATTATTGCTAAGTCGCCGATGAAGACGATTAAGCTCAAAGGCAAGGGTGCATCTAAGTACCTCACGATTGCCCATGGGGAAATTTGGAAAGAACTTCGCAAGCGTTCAAAATACGCCGATCAGCTTGCTAAGCTCATGTACATCGATGGCAAGCCAAATCGTCAGGTTGATACCGGACGGAAATTGGACGAAAAACGCTAGAAGCTAGTTTTTCTATCAATTCGAATTTAACGATGCCGGGATATTCCCGGCATCGTTTTTTTTTAACTTCCTAATAGAATGTTTGACTCCTGGTGGGAGGCTGTTAGTTTTTTTTGGAGCGCCCTTTGTAGGGCGTTTTTGATAAGGAGATAATACCAGACAGGGAGAACTGAATGAAAACTTATACAGCCAGTGTGGCTTTTATTGCTGTTGCAGCGTCGCTTGGAGCGACACAGGCAGCGGCACAAACCAAGACTCTGACCATGGTTACGGCGCTTCAAAGAACCAATGTTTTGGCGAGAAGCGCCATAGAGGTCTTCATTCCCGCTTTGAACAAGGCGGGCAAGGGTCAGGTCAAGATCAATTATGTAGGTGGTCAGGAAGTGGTTCCCCCGCGGAAAGCCGCCGCAGCTCTCAAGCGCGGACAGTTCAACATCCTCTCTGCACCCACCGCTTACTATATTGGTACAGTTCCTGAGGGTTATGCGCTCTTGGCTGCAAACCAAGGACCCAAAGTGCTGCGTAAGAACGGGGCTTGGGAACTTTTGCAAAAGATCTACATGGAAAAGGCCGGTGCCCACCTCCTTGCGTGGGGTGAGAGCATGACCTCTTACTACATGTATCTGACGAAGCAGCCGCCCCTTGATGCGGATGGTATTCCTAACCTAAGGGGTTTCAAGATGCGGGCGACCGGCACTTACAGGCCTTTATTCCGGGCTCTGGGTGCGACGACCGTGAACATTAAATCATCAGAGATCTTCACGGCTGTTCAGCGTGGAACAGTTGATGGGTTTGGTTTCACCGATGTGTCCGCTGTTGCACTTGGTTTCCATAATATCGTCAAGTTCCGGGTGTTTCCAAATTTCTATCAGACCAATCAGGTTGTGACAGTGAATGCTGGCGTTTGGAGCGGCCTGACGCAGAAGCAAAAGGATATCATGACAAAGGTCGCTATTGATTATGAAACAGCCTCAGTAAACTTTATTGAAAAGGAGCGGTTGGCTGAAGAGAAAATCATTGCCAAGTCGCCGATGAAGACAATTAAGCTAAAGGGTAAAGGAGCAGCCAAATATCTGTCCATTGCCCATGGCGAAATTTGGAAGGAGCTTCGCAAACGCTCCACATATGCCGATCAGCTTGCCAAGCTTATGTATATTGACGGCAAGCCCAATCGGCAGGTTGATACAGGTCGGACGTTGGACGAGAAGCGATAACGGTTTTTTGTGATTCCGGGTTAGCGGCGTCGCGTCATGCGGCGCCGTTTTCCTTTGAGAACCTTGCTGATCAGTCGATGGAATGTTTGACAATATTTTTTTCAGTAGCCAGTATGCCGTCCGAGGTCGGTCGATTTGACCTCAATTTTCGGCCTCGGCTCAAAGCCAGTGGAGACGCACTAACATGAAAGCGTTTGACTCTTTCTTGGGAAGACTATCGACATGGATGATGTGGCTCTCAGCGGCCATTATCCCGTGTATGTTCACAGGTATTACAATCGATGTGACCATTCGTCTTTCGGGTAACAATCCGCCTCTTTTTACCTCAACAGTGGTGGAGTATGCACTGTTGTACATGACAATGCTGGCTGCGCCCTGGTTAGTTCGAGAGCGAGGGCACGTGGTGATAGAGGCTCTGGTCACTGCCTTGCCGAGCTCGATAAGGGTGCCTCTGGCCAAGATTGTCTATATTGCATGCGCGGGGATGGCTTTTCTATCGGCATACCTTTGCTGGGGAATTTTTGTTGATTATTGGATAGGAGGCGAACTCGATGTCAGGGGCGTCGATATGCCCTATTGGTCACAATTTCTGCCCCTGCCGATTTGTTTTGGTTTGGTCGGGTTAGAGTTTTGCATGTATCTCGTTGGATTGAGATCTTACTACTCCTACGATCTGGGTGAAGTGAAGGACGGAGTCTAGACATGGGCATGGAGTGGTACGAGGCAGGAGGACTGCTACTTGGGTGCATCATGGCGGGCATGGCGCTTGGAATTCCCGTGGCATTCACATTCATGGCCACAAACATTGTGGGCATTTTTGTGTTCTCAGGGGGATGGCCGGTCCTTCCGCAGATCGCGGACAATGCAACGAACCTTATAACGACCTTTACGTTGTCACCGATACCCATGTTTATATTAATGGGTTCGCTGTTTTTCCACACGGGGCTTGCGATTAAAGTATTCGACGCACTCGATACTTTACTCGGGAAAATTCCTGGTCGTTTGTGTTTTCTGACCGTAATAGGCGGGTCTTTATTCTCAACCCTGACGGGCTCCACCATGGCAAATACCGCGATGCTCGGCTCATTGCTGGTGCCGGAAATGACGCGTCGTGGTTACAGTAAGAAAATGTCCATGGGGCCAATCCTAGGAACAGGCGGTTTGGCAATGATCATTCCGCCGTCGTCGCTGGGAGTTCTCTTGGCAAGTATTGCGAATGTTGATGTGGGTCGGTTGCTGATTGCTGGGCTTCTCCCGGGTTTTCTCCTGGCGACGCTGTATGCCGGGATGATTGCCTTCCAACTCTGGAGGAACCCCGAGTCAGCGCCCTCGTACGAGGTCCAGCCGACAAGTTGGGGTCAGAAATTCTATCAGATCGCTGTCAATATTCTGCCCATGGGATTTGTTGTTTTCCTTGTTATCGGTTTTATCGTGCTGGGGTGGGCAACCCCATCAGAATCGGCATCTTTCGGTGTGGTAGGTGTCTTTATTCTCGCTGGCCTTAGAAGAATGCTCAGCTGGGAGACCATTACGAAATCTCTTGAAGGGACCATCCGGGTGGCTGCAATGGTCTTCTTTATTTTGATGAACTCCACTGTGTTTAGCCAACTTTTGTCGATTTCTGGGGCAGGTCGCGGACTGGTCGCGTGGGCGACGAGCTTCGACGTTGCACCGCTTGTAATCCTGACCGCGATGTTCCTTGTATTGATTCTGCTTGGAATGTTTATGGATCAGGTGTCGATGATGCTTATTTGCGTCCCGATCTTTTACCCGTTGGCTGGCGCACTGGGGTATGACCTTATTTGGTTCTCCTTGATTGTCCTAATGGCACTAGAGATGAGTGCGACCACCCCTCCCTTTGGCCTTCTGCTCTTTATTATGCTGGGGATGGTTCGTGGAACCACATTGTTTGAGGTTGCAGCCGCCGCCATTCCATTCTTGTTCTGTGATTTGATTTTGATCATCATTCTCGTAATTGTCCCTGGTTTGGCATTATATCTGCCAAGTCTCATGGGATAGCTGAAGAGGAAGAAATAGCTGAGCCCGGCCTCGAGCCGGGCTTTTCGTTTCAGGGGGGCACTGGTACGGTTCTTGTGAAGGAAAATGAGGGAGGCAGAGAATGTCAGAATACAACTTTAACACCATAAAAATTGAAAAAGGGCAGGGAATCGGCTGGCTCATTTTAAATAGGCCGGAAAAGCGGAATGCTATGAGCCCTGAGCTTCATATGGAGTGCGCTGATGCGCTAGATTTATTGGCCGATGATGATGATGTAAAGGTGTTGGTTCTGACCGGATCGGGCAAGGCGTTCAGCGCAGGCCAGGATCTTGCACTTTATTTCCGAGCGAATCAGGACAATCCGAAAACACGCGCCAAGGCGCGCGCGGCTTCGAGTTCGTGGCGTTGGCACAAGCTGGTGAATTTTCCAAAACCCACAATCGCTGCGGTTAATGGGTTCTGTTTTGGAGGTGCCTTTACCCAGCTTTGCGCGTGTGATTTTGCGATAGCCGCTAATAACGCGACCTTTGGTTTATCGGAGGTGAATTGGGGCATTATTCCCGGTGGTATCGTGAGTTGGAATGTTGCCGATGTCCTGACTTATCGGGATGCCCTTTATTACGCGGTTACGGGTGATCCGTTTGATGGAAAAACGGCTGAGAAAATACGGTTGGTGAATTATTCTGTTCCGGCAAATAAGTTGCGGTCTGAGGCGATTAAGCTTGCAACAAAACTAATGACGAAGAGCCCGAATGCTGTGCGGTACACCAAGGAGGCTATTCGGAGCGTTCGTCGGATGAACGAGCCTGAGGCTGCGGATTATTTGAATGCGAAAAGCATTGCCTGCAAGGCGACGGATCCGATCCCAGGAAGGGAAGAGGGAATGCGTCAGTTCCTGGACGAGAAAAGCTATCGGCCGGGTTTGGGTCAGTTGGACCTTAAAAAAGCAGCGGCTAGAGGGAAGGGCGCAGTGTCGTCAAAAAATACTGCGGGCAAAAAGGCGGTGGCAAAAAAAGCCAAAAAAGGAGCTCGTAGACCCTGAAAAAAAATTGGGGTGGGCGATTTGTTCTGCCTACCCCCGGATTTCAGGCCGGCTTCTCAATAGACCATTATGACGATCGTGCTATATCACAACGGGATGTCCACGTGCTCCCAAAAAGTCAGAATTACCCTCGCGGAGAAAGGGCAGGAGTTCCGATCCGAGCACTTCAATCTCAGGGCAAGAGATCAGCATAAGCCAGAATATTTGCGACTCAATCCGAACGGTGTTGTGCCAACAATTATTCATGATGGCAAAGTGATTTATGAGTCGGCCGTCATTGATGAATATTTGGATGAAGTTTTTCCAGACCCTCCCCTTAGATCAAATGACCCATATGAGCGCTCCCTTATGAGGCGTTGGGTGAAACAACTTGATGAAGGCCTTCATGCAGCGAGTGCCACCATAAGTGCATGCATTGCCTTTCGATATCAGTTTATAGAAGGAAAAAGTCCTCAGGAATTGAAGGAAACTTTAGACGGTTATGTAAACCCTGAGAAACGACATCGCATGACCGAGAATGTTATGAAAGGAACCGAGTCAGCGTTTTTCAGGCCGGCGATCCTTCGAATTGTGAAGATGCTTGATGATCTTGAAGATGCCTTGCAGGAGCAGGATTGGATAGCTGGTGGTTCTTATTCTCTGGCTGATGTTGCTTTTACACCCTACGTCACACGAGTAGCGCATCTTCAACAGGACTGGCTTTTTGATTCTCGTCCAAGGGTCGCTGATTGGTTCGAACGCATTTGTGCAAGGCCCAGCTATGAGACTGCGATGAGGAAATGGTTCATCGATGATTTTCTAACTCTTATGGCGGGAAGAGGGAACGAGAACAGGTCTGGTGTGCAAGCCGCGATCGAAAATGGATAATGATGAGGTGTTATCTATCAGGGGGTGATCGTTCCTTGTTAAGCTCAGTCAGCATTCCGGACAGTCTTTGGGCTAACCATTGGTAGATGTTTGATGGGGGCTAAGTTTTTTTGATCTTGGGTTAGGACCCGAGTGAAGTTCGTGACACAAATGAGAGGATTGATACAAATGAAGAAAACACTGATGTTAGGAATGGGCGTCCTAGCCCTCGTGTTCGCTGGGCCACAGGCCATGGCGGCGAAAGCCAAAAAGATCAAGATCGGTTTCGTAACGACGCTCTCAGGTGGTGCTGGAGTGATTGGTAAAGATATGCGGCAGTCGGTGGAAATAGCGCTCGACCATTTGGGCAACAAAATGTCTGGTATTCCTGTCGAAGTGATCTTCGAAGATGATCAGGTAAAGCCAGAGGTGGGCAAGCAGAAAACGGAAAAGCTTCTTAGCAAGGATAAGGTCGACTTTGTTTCAGGTTTTATTTGGTCTCATGTTGTTCTCGCCTCCAGAAATTCTGTCGTTAAGGCCGGTAAGTTCCTGATCATTTCTAATGCGGGGACCTCGAAAATTGCGGGACGTTTATGTCACAAAAATATTTTCTCGACATCCTGGCAGAATGATCAGGTTCCCATGGCGCTTGGCGAGGTGCTGAATAAAAGGGGTGTAAAAAGTATCTACATTGTGGCGCCGAATTATGCGGCAGGGAGAGATATGGTTGCCGGCGTAGAGCGAACTTTCAAGGGTAAGATCCTTGGGAAAGATCTGACCAAATGGCCGACCCAGTTAGACTTTTCTGCTGAGTTGGCAAAGGCGCGGGCGGCGAAACCAGATGGTGTTTTCATTTTTTATCCGGGTCGTGCGACTAATGCCTTTTTTCGCCAGTACGCTCAGGCGGGAATGACGAAAACTCCACTTTATTCTGTTTTTAGCGTTGATTCTCTCAGCTTGCCAAAATTACAGCAAGCCAAGCTTCAGAATGTTCTGGGTACCTTTAGCACCCAATTTTGGTCTCCAGATCTCAACACGCCGGTGAACAAAAAATTTGTTTCGGATTATCGTTCTAAATTTAACGCCTACCCGTCGCATTATGGGGCACAGAGTTATGACTCGATTATGATGATTGCGGATGCCGTGGAAGCGGTTGGGGGTGACCTAAGCAAAATGGACGCGATGAGAGCCCAGATGCGTAAAGCCGCTTATCCATCGGTTCGCGGGAAATTTACTTATGGAAACAACCATTTTCCTGTGCAGGATTTCTATCTCAGGCAGGTGGTTAAAGATGGTAGCGGCAACTGGACAACCAAAATAGTTCAGAAAGTCTACGAAAACCATCAGGATGTTTACGCCGCAAAGTGTAAAATGAAAAAGTCTTGGTAATTCGCCAGGTTTCAAGAGGATGGGGGCCTTAAAAAGCTCCCATCTGTAGTCTGTTCCAATGGTAGACGGCGCATTAGTTTTCGAACAATTCTTTAACGGAATCCAGCTGGGTTTGTTGTTGTTCTTGCTAGCCGCAGGGCTGACGCTAGTGTTTGGCATCATGGACATGATGAATCTTGCGCATGGCTCACTATACATGTTGGGCGCGTATGTGGCAGCGCAAGTCACCTTATGGTCTGGATCTTTTCTCTTGGGGGTCTCTGTTGCACTTCCAGCTATTCTGATTTTGGGGATTTGTCTTGAGGCAGGGCTTTTGCGTCCGCTTTATGCGCGAGGCCATCTTGATCAAGTGCTGGCAACATTTGGGATGATATTGTTTTTTAATGAGTTTGTGAGACTTGTTTGGGGTCCTGAAGGAATTGAGGTGCCCTTGCCAAGTTTCTTGAAAGGGAACGTTGTTCTGTTTGATATACCACTCCCGAACTATCGGTTGGTCGTGATTGGGGTGGGGTTATTTGTAGCGCTACTGCTCTATTTGTTAGTGACCAAAACGAGAACTGGCATGCTTATCAGGGCCGGCGCTTCCAATCGCGAAATGATTCAAGTTTTGGGCGTTGATATTAATCGCGTATTTACACTGGTTTTTGGGATTGGAGCTGCATTAGCGGCATTGGCCGGTGCCTTAGCTGGGCCAATCTTGGCCGTGACGATCGGGATGGGAGAGAACATTTTAATTCAGGTTCTGGTTGTCATCGTCATTGGAGGAATTGGGTCTATCCGGGGTGCATTCGTTGGCGCCATGTTGATCGGAATTATCGATATTTTGGGCCGGTCTTTTCTGGATACGTTCTTTAAGATTTTTCTCCCTGTTAATGCAGCAGAGACTGCAGGGCCTGCAGTCGCGTCCATGTTGATCTATATCATTATGGCCCTTGTGTTGTTTTTTAAACCGCAAGGACTTTTCCCGGCGAAAACAGGTTAGTTAATGGAGAGCCGAGCTCAGAAGCTGATTCTGTTGGGTTTTTTTGGAGGTTTGTTTTGCGTCCCTTTGTTGGCGGAGTGGACCTCAACCCCCTTTTATCTCGATTTAGCGCGGAGAATGATGATTCTTGCGATAGGAGCACTGAGCCTTAATTTGATAATGGGCTATGGTGGTCTTATTAGCTTTGGTCATGCCGCATATATTGGGATTGGCGCTTACACGGTTGGGATATGCGCTGAGCATGGTCTCACAAATGGCTTTATTCAGTGGCCACTTGCGATTCTGATCTCTGGGGCGTTTGCCATTGTTTTCGGGGCTATTAGTCTTCGGACACGCGGTGTTTATTTCATCATGATTACCCTCGCCTTGGCGCAGATGATGTATTTTCTTGGGGTGAGTTTGGACCGGTATGGCGGTGATGATGGATTGCCCTTAAGTGAACGAAGTAATTTTCAGGACCTCATCGATATTTCGAATAATATAACGCTCTATTATTTGGTTTTTTTGGCGTTGGTTCTTTGCCTCTTATTTTGTCGCCGTTTGATACACTCTCGATTTGGGATGGTCTTGCAAGGAGCGCGCTCCAATGAAAAACGGATGCAGGGTCTTGGATTCCCCACTCTGCGGTATCAACTTACAGCTTTCGTTATTGCTGGGATGATGGCCGGCTTTGCAGGGGCGCTGTTGGCTAACCATACCGATTTTATCAATCCCGATCTGATGCATTGGACGCGCTCCGGCGATTTAATCATTATGGTCCTGCTCGGGGGGATGGGAAGTCTTGCCGGGCCGGTGATCGGAGCACTCGTGTTTCTCCTGCTGGAGGAAGTCTTATCCGGGATTACCGAATATTGGCAATTAATTTTTGGCCCTTTCCTTATTCTGGTTGTGCTTTTCGCTCGAGGCGGGTTGTTGGGGTTTTTCTCCAAGAGGGGGAATCAAGGTGAGTGAACCACTCTTGGAGGTGAGAGGCCTATACAAAAGTTTTGGAGGAGTTCTTGCGACAGATAATCTGAGCTTGTCCGTTATTAAAGGGACGATACATGCCATAATTGGTCCGAATGGTGCTGGGAAGACAACCCTTATCAATCAATTATCTGGTATCCAATCGAGTGACTCCGGACGTGTGAAATTTGGTGATAAAAATATCACCCATCTTCCGTCTCACAAAAGGGCGGCACTGGGGCTTTCTCGGACTTTTCAGATTACGTCTGTTTTTTTGGAATTTACGGCCCTTGAAAATGTGATGCTCGCGGTTCAGGCCCAGTCCGGGCACTCGTTTCGTTTCTGGCACCCTGCACGGGAAGATGAGTCATTAATTGGTCCGGCCGTAGAGGCTCTAAAAATTGTGGGCCTGGCCGATAGAGCTGATGTTGTTGCTCAATTCTTGTCTCATGGGGAACGTCGTGGCCTCGAAATCGCAATGGCGCTGGCAACGGAACCGTTGATGTTACTTCTTGATGAACCGATGGCGGGGATGGGGCCGGAAGAGTCTCGCCGGATGGTAGACATTCTATCCCAGTTAAAGGGGAAACAGACCGTTTTGTTGGTTGAACACGATATGGACGCAGTGTTTGCATTGGCCGATCGGATAACTGTTTTGGTTTATGGAGCTGACATTGCCACGGGCAGCCCTGAAGAAATTCGCTCTGATCCAGAGGTCAGAAAAGCGTATCTGGGCGATGAGTGGGAGTCTGCCTAATGCTGGAGGTAAAAGGTCTTGAAACCGCCTATGGAAAAAGTCAGGTGTTATTTGGTATGAGTTTTTCCATCGAAGCCGGTCAGGTTGTCACCCTTATGGGGCGGAACGGCATGGGTAAAACGACCACAATTAGGTCGATCTGCGGTCTCGTCCCCGCAAAGTCAGGCTCAATAGTGTTTGAAGGGGAAGAGATTCTTGGTTTACCCCCGCATCTGGTGGCCCGAGCCGGCATTGGCCTGGTCCCCGAGGGTAGACAAATTTTCCCCAACCTGTCTGTAAAAGAGAATCTGATAGCAACATCTCATAATGGGTCTCGCTCTGAAAATCCCTGGACCCTCGAGAAGGTTTTGGATTATTTCCCCAGTGTCGCTGCGAGAATTGACGGCATGGGCAATGAATTGTCTGGCGGTGAGCAGCAAATGCTCGCCATTGGTCGGGCCCTGATGACCAACCCAAAACTCCTTATTCTCGATGAGGCAACAGAGGGTCTTGCGCCGAAAATACGAGCAGAGATATGGTCGACGCTAGAAAAATTAAAGTTAGAAGGGCAGTCAATTATCGTCATCGATAAGAATTTGGCGGCGCTGAACCGTATAGCGGACAAGCACTTTATTATTGAAAAAGGCGTGATTGTTTGGTCAGGGGTACCAGCGGAGCTGCAAAGAGATGCGAATGTTAGAGAGCGTTATCTTGGGGTCTAGCGTGGTTGGTTCCCGATAAAAAAAGAGCGCCCCCATGGAGCGCTCTTTAATTTGAGAAAAAGTCCCTCTTTACTTGAGAAGGAGTTTTTTGAAGGCTTCAAATTCATCGGCCGGCATTTTCGCTTTCGCTGAGGCCCAATTATTGCCGTAGATCGTTTTGGTAAAGGCAGCACCTTCGGCACCTTTGAGATCTATGAACTTGACTCCATCTGCTGCAACCTTTGCATTATCTATGTCGGCTAGCTTGCGCATGTAAGCACTGCTGGATTTATCAAAATCTTCACCGGCCTTATCGATCGCGTCTCGCTGCTTTTTGTTCATTGCTTTGTAGGCATCAAGATTCATCACGACCATTGATGAAGATCTGAAAAAACCAGGTCCAATTCGATATTTAATATATTTGGTCCACCCATAGGCCATGATACCACCTTCAGGCCAGGCGAGACCCTTTACAACGCCTCTTTCAAGCGATGTGTAGACGTCGCCAGGAGATATACTCACAGGGCGGGCACCCATCGCTTTTAAGAACGGATGATAGAGAGCGGTTGACCGCATGGTTGTTCCGCCGAGATCTAAACCCGTCTTTGTGGAGGTCTTTGGTGGTACCGTCAGATAGATGTGGAAATTGCTCGACTCATCAAAAGGATGAGAGATCAAACGCGCGTTGAGACCCTTGCCAAAGCACTTTTGAAACAGATCCCAAGCCCCGTTCTTTCGGATTTCGGCCTGTCTGACGTTGGATAATGCCGTGACGCGTGTGCATGGTACGAGACCCGAATAATAGGTGCTCGGTCCAAAATGGAATTTAACCACCCCGCGCTTCAGTGCGGCGCCCTGTTTTTTGTTTGGAATCACTTCTGGTCCGCCTTTCAGGTCCAGATTAATTCCGACCTTATTATTCTTATTGAAAGGCTTGTGGAATAAGTCGATGTAGGTCCTCGTCTGGTCATGAGTTGTTTTAAGGCTGACGACGGTTGGCAAGTCCAACGCGCCCGCCGATGAGGATACCATCCCCGCCAGAGCGATGCCCCCAACGACATGTTTAAAAAGCTTCATTCGTTCCTCCCGAGCTTCTTCTTCTATAGTTTCAACAAAACACCCGGCACCTTCGCGTGAAGGGCTCCTAATTGTCAACAAAAACTGACAAGACTGACGTCTGCGCGTCTATAAAAGTTAAGATATCAGGTTTATCGGGACTATCACCTCAGGATTCCGATAAGTTCGTTGAAAACAGATGAAAACTCGGGCTTAATACCTCCCATTAGAAATAAACGGGGGACGCCATGAACTTCGTGGCCCAAATTTACAACAAGATTTTATTTGGCATGGCCGCATTGTCTGGAGTGGTTATATTCGCGGCGTTTCTGATGATCGTCACGGAGGTCTTATCGCGATTTACGCCAATGGATCCACTGATATGGGTGCTGACCTCGGTCGAGTATATCTTGCTTTGGTACACGATGTTAGCGGCACCGTATTTGGTCAGGATCAAGGGACACGTTTTTGTTGATGCGGTCACACAGTTCCTCCCAGCACACGTTAAATACGTCACAGCTAAAATTGTTTATATCTTATGCATAATTTGCTGCGTTATTTATTGCACCCAGTGTTGGAGCCTTTTTTCGGAGGCATTTGTCACCGGTGAACTGGATACGCGGAGTTTTGAAGCACCGGTTTGGATCCTATTGCTTCCGATGCCGCTGTGCTTCGGCATGTGCGCCATTGAGTTCCTCAGATATCTGATTGGGGTCGATGATATGTATTCTCAAGACCTGCTTGAGAGGGAGAACGTCTGATGGAGTGGTACTGGGCACTTGCCACATTAATCGGCATGGTTGTTTTCTTTATGGCGATGGGAATTCCCGTTGCTTTCACCTTTATCTTAACCAACATTATTGGGGTCCTTATATTTTATGGGGATCCTTCCGGTTGGATTCAGATCGCAGATAACTCAACGCAGCTCATAACGCGGTTCACACTAGGACCGGTCCCAATGTTTATCATGATGGGCGCGTTGTTTTTTCACACGGGCCTTGCGATACGGGTCTTTGACGGTTTGGATGTTATTTTCGGCCGTTTGCCCGGACGGCTATGCTTCCTAACAGTGGCCGGTGGCTCAGTGTTCTCGACGCTTACGGGTTCGAGCATGGCCAATACGGCCATGTTGGGAGCCCTTATGGTTCCAGAAATGCAGAAGAGAGGCTACAACCGACAAATGTCGATGGGGCCCATTCTCGGCACGGGTGGCTTGGCAATGATTATTCCGCCATCGGCTCTGGGGGTCTTGCTTGCCTCGGTCGCCAATATTGATGTTGGCAAACTTTTGATCGCAGGTTTTATACCGGGTTTTGTTCTGGCTGGGCTCTATTGTGTCATGATCTTCATTCAGCTTCGAATGTACCCCGGATCTGCCCCCGCCTATGACGTTGAAATGCCAGGTTGGGCGGAGAGAGTTAAGATTGTATTCGTTAACATCGTCCCCATGGGAATTATTGTTTTCATGGTGATTGGCTTCATAATATTTGGGTGGGCGACGCCGACAGAGGCCGCTGCCTTTGGAGTCTTTGGGGTCGTTATCGTCGCAGCCTTATTCCGAGTGCTCACATTTACCGCCGTGAAAACCGCTGTAGAGGCGACCGTGAAGGTTGGGGCGATGGTATTTTTCATCATAATGAGCTCAACCGTGTTCAGTCAGCTTCTGGCTTTCTCTGGAGCCAGTGCAGGCCTGCTAAAGTGGGCAGTAAGCTTCGATGTATCCAAATATTGGTTCCTTTTGATGATGTTCTTCATCCTAATCGCGCTTGGGATGTTTATGGATGCGACCTCAATGATGCTCATAACTGTGCCGATATTTTTTCCACTGGCACAGCAATTAGGTTTCGACCTCATATGGTTCGGTCTCTTCGTACTTATGACGTTTGAAATGGCGGGCACTACTCCACCTTTTGGGTTGCTACTGTATGTGATGTTAGGGGTTGCACCCAAGGGAACAACACTTTTTCAGGTTGCAAAGGCTGCGTTTCCCTTCTTGGTTTGCGACGCCATTCTTATTTTGCTTATGGTCGCTTTTCCAGCCATTGCACTTTGGCTGCCGAGTCATATGTAGACCGCGACACCCTGCTGACAAATAAAAGGGGGGATCTTAGATCCCCCCTTTTATTTGGAAAGAAAATAGAGTTCTGGAGTGTTAGCGGCTCTCCCGTCGCCAAGCGAGCATTAGGGCTCCGAGTGCTAGCAAAACTGCCAAGAGGGCAGGGAGGAGCGAAATTTCTCGGATGCTACTCACCGTATAGTTTCGATTTTCAATGATTCCGAGCCAGTCAGTTCCCGCGGATAGGCGGTTGGGTTGGATACGTCGTGCCGAGGGTGCGATCTCGTCGAACCAGAAGATGCCTCCGCCTAATTTCTTTACTATTGGTGAAAAAAGCCTGTCGGTGGTGGTAACATCGGAGAATTCTAGGGGATTTAGGGTTCCAACCGCGACGACGGCACGGGCCGATTTGTCTTCGACCCTATAAACGCCTGTTTCAGAGGCCCTGATCAGCCCCCTCGCTCGTCCCCCGACTCCCTCCTTCATCGAGACTTGAAACTTCTTTCCAGAGGGCGAAACGACGCTAACGGGCTCACGGTTGGGCTCTACGCTCCGTCTAACAATCTCAAGTTGATCACCCTTGAGCCTGGTTCGAAGGTTGTTCTCCTCGAGTTCCGGTTCTTTCATGAGCCAGTGGGAAATCCGACGCAGAAGTTCGACATGGGGTCCGCCGCCATCGTAGCCTCGGGCCCAGAGCCAGATGTGATCGCTTAAGATTTGGGCCACACGGCCTTTTCCGACTCTTTTTACAAGCAATAGAGGCCGATCCTCATTACCACTCATAAGGGAATAGGCTCCGCGATTTCTCACTTCAATGTGCCTAAACCACTTGCCCCACCGAGGGAGTTCTTCTCCAATGCCGGCCCCTGGTAAATCGGCGGTGATTGTATGGCGTTGGCCACGGGCCGTTAGTTTTGGGCGCACACTTCCAGCAAAAATGCGACCCGTAGGCTCGCCTGGGAGAATTTTTCCGAGCGGGGTTGTGAATAGGGTCTCAAGGCTTGCAAATTCTGGCCCCGATGCATCAAGAACGGCCCCTCCATCTTCGACGTAGCGTCGAATATTGTCGATATAAATCGATGGAAGAACGCCTCGACGGCGATAGCGATCGAAAATAATGAGATCAAATTGTTTCAACTTAACCTCAAAGAGCTCGCGAATTGGGAATGCAATCAAGGAGAGTTCCCGGACAGGCGTTAAGTCCTGTTTTTCGGGAGGGCGCAAAATAGTAAAATGCACGAGATCTACAGAAGGATCCGCTTTGAGTAGATTCCGCCAAATGCGTTCCCCTGGATGCGGCTCACCAGAAACCAACAGTACCCGAAGTCTCTCCCTGACACCGTTAATGGAGACAACTGCTTGATTATTGATTTCGGTGAGCTCCCCTGGGCTTTCTCTGAGCTTCATCTCCACGATATTTGTTCCAGCATGTTTGGGGGTCACACGGACAGTTTTGGATTGCCCCGGCTGCAATGTGATCGTTTCGGGCGGTGCTCCGTCGGTGGTGATTGTGAGAGGAATTGCGCCCAAGCGGCGCGTATTATCTTCCATTCGCAGGCTAATTTCAGTCTCTTTTCCGACGATCCCGAATTTTGGTGACCTCTCAATAACCAGGCGGCGATCAAACTCTCTTTTGTTTCCCGTGAGCACCACGTGCAGCGGACCTTTTAATCCGATCGATGATGGCTCCTTCGGAATATCGTGAACTTGGCCATCCGTGATAATAATTGTCCCCGCCCGCCGTGATTCTGGTATGTCTGACGTGGATTCGGTTAGAGCTCGAAATAGGCGGGTCCCGTCAACCCTACCACGCATACCAAGGTTTGCTTTTCCGGCATTTACGACGCGAACATCCAGGTTACGCATATTCTTTGTAATGTTGACGATATGTTGGAGCGCGGCACGCGTTTTGCTCTCGCGGTCCTTTAATTGTTGGCTCGCCGACTCATCCACGAGTACCGTGAGAACATCATTTTGGGGATCGCGTTGCTCCTCTACAGCGACTGGATTGGCCAGTGTTAGGATCAGAGTTGCTAAAGCGATTGTCCGCCAAGAAATTCCCTTGGACCTCCTCCATAGACCAATTAACAGTGGGATGGCTGCCGTGATTGTGATGATCAGGATTACCAAAGAGGAAAATAATGGCGAGAATTGCAAAGAAATCATGTTTGCTGGATCCTGTGACCTTTACTGACCAAGCCGCTCAATAATTGAAGGAACATGCACTTGATCAGTCTTATAGTTTCCCGTTAAAGCGTACATGATCCAATTCACTCCAAAGCGAAAAGCATACTCGCGTTGCCTTTCTCCGTTGGGCACTACAGGGAAGATCGGTAGACCATTACTGTCTCGCGCCCAGGCAGAGGCCCAGTCATGGGAGCCAATAATTATTGATGAAACGCCATCGTTGTGCCGCCCCCCTCTTCGTTCCACCCAAACCTTGCCCCCGGTCCACCTCCCCGGAAAATGATCCAGAAGGTAGAAGGCTTTTGTGAGAACGTGGTCCGAGGGAACAGGTACAAGAGGGGGGATATCGAGTTCCCCTATTAGTTCACGGAGTTTTGCTGTGCCAATCCCGCCATTGCCTAGAATATTAGTATCAACGCTTCCCTGTTCCCGAGTATCAAACAGGATGGTACCGCCGGTTCGGAGATAGTTATTGAGTCTACCGATTGCGCGCTCTGATGGGATGGGTTGGCCTTCCGAAATTGGCCAATACAAGACAGATATAAATTCTAAATCGTCCCTCTCTAAGTTTATTGCGAGTGGAGCCCCGGGCTCGATCGACGTTCTTTGTCGAAGCACGAGGCTAAGACCTTCCAGTCCGGCTCGGCTGATCGAGTCGATTCTGTTATTTCCTGTGACGACGAATGCCAGATGTGTGGACAGAGTGGCCTGAAGAGCTCGGCTGTCCCCACTATTTCGGGGCGGGGTCATGATCGTTTCCGGTCCGCCCGGAGAAAGAGCTTTTTGGGCTATCGCGGGGTCTCCCATGCAATTAAATATTGCGAATAAACAAAATGCGGCCACAAGGCTTCTTTTTCCTGTGCTCCCCTTGAGGAGAGCTCCTCGGAAAATCAAGCTAATAAACAAATCCAGGATGATTAGCATTGTGGCGGCCAATAAGACCCAAGCTTTTATTTCAGTACCTCCCGTTGTGTCGAAGTCGCGAACGCTTATGCCCGATGGAATTGTCTCCAACGAGCGTAATTGAGGGATACTCGGTGAAAGATTGAGCGCAAAACGCGCGCCCGGTGTGCCATAATATCCCGGGGGACTCGAGAATGATGCCTTGGCCGAGGTTATTTGATTACCTCGTATGGATAGCAGACCTCCCGGAGGTGTTTGAAGAATACCAAAGCCATCCATAATCTGTATCGGCGGGTAAACTATGTTTTTCTCCGTCGTCTTGACGCCTTTTCCGAGTCCAGACATCCGCTCAAGCATCTGAATAAAAAGACCTGAAAGAGGCAGATTAGACCATTCAGTGTTTGCAGTGACATGAACCAAAACGATCCATCCGTAACCTTGCTGTTTTGCCGTCACTAGCGGTGTGCCGTCTGAAAGCCTTGCCCAGGTGCGATCGTCTAAGTCCAAGGTTGGTTCAGCCAGAATCTGTTTTTTTATTTTTACATCAGGCGGTATTTGAAGCCCCGCAAAAGGACTGTTTTCTGCAAAAGATGATAGGCGAGCGGGTTTGCTCCAGGACATTGCCCCCCCCATCTCCCGTCGGGAGAGCCGAAGACGGACGGGGATCAATGGGTCATCGCCCTGTGTCATTTCAGGGCCAGCAAATCGGAGTAAGACGCCACCTTTTTCAATCCAGGCCAATATCTTCTGTCTCTCAGAGTTATTTAATTTGATAGCGTCATCTAGCACCATCAGCGCCAATGGACGCTCTATAATTGAGTCAAAAGTGCCTTTTATTGTCTCCCCGAAGGGTTCCATTGCTTTGGATACGAAGTAATCACTGTTCAGAAGAGACTGTGAGTTTGCGGCGCCCTTTCGCGTAATGATCCCGAGTGGCCGTCTTTTCCAACTTTCGTCCATGAGAAAAACGGTGCCAGCCCCGTTTCCCCCTTCTATTGATAGTCGGGCCGCCCGATTAAGCACGTCTGAAGGGATCGAAAAGGCGACTTTCGCTGAAGAGTTCCCATCTTTGAAAGTCGCCGAAGCCCGACCTAGAAGGCGGCCCTCGTCATCATCGAGGCGGACGCGAAGCGCAACATCACCTATTTTTTTGGGGCGCAAAATAGTTGCTGTGAAGCCACCAATTTCCCTTATTGGCTGGTTAACAAGGTAAGCAGGACTGCTTCCGCTATCAGCGAAAAGCCGAAGGGATCCAAATTCCTGCAATTTTTCTAACAATGTTGCAGTATGAGTAGTCTCTAAACCATCTGATAAGTAAACGACGTGTGCTGATCCTTTTATTTTTATCTGCTCAATCGCGTTTTTTGCAAGATTACGATCTGAAGCCCAGGGGGCAGGCTCCATTGAGCGCAAGTTTTTCCGCGCATCCTCCGCGCGCAGCAAACCGGAGGCTTCAATTTTGCCATCAGGCGCTCTCGGTGCCGTTGGCAGTATAATTGTAGCTCGCCCCTCACGTTCCGCCTGATCAATAAGTCCTGTTCCCGTCCGCACGAGTTTTCTCCATACAGGTGCGCTCGCCCAACCATTATCAACAACTATGATTAAAGGCCCGGTCCCAAACAATTTGTCTCCCGGATTCCAAAGAGGGCCCGAAAACCCCACTATAATCAGCGCTCCTGTCAGAATACGGAGTATGAGGAGCCAAAAAGGCGTTTGAGCCGGAGTTTGTTCTTGCTCCCTAAGGGCTAACATGATTCTTAGAGGCGGAAAGGGCTGTCTTCTTGGCAGCGGGGGGGTAATTTTCAGAATCCACCAAATTATCGGCAGGGATCCCAAAAATAAGAGAATCCAGGGGGATGCGAAAGCGAGGGAACCCACTTCAAGCATGGCGGCGTGCCTCGATCTTTTCCCCAACAGCACTATAAATTGCTAAGAGAGCATTCTCAGCAGCACTACTGGTTAAATGTTTTGTGGAACCCCAGCCGCAGGCAAGGGCAATGTCAGTTATTACCCTACAATGCTCTGCCATTAAACGATTGAATTCAGAGCGAACGTTTTCAGAGCGTCCGATCACCATCGAACCCTCACCTTCCATCCCATCAAATTGGACTCGTCCTGTAAATGGGAAGTCTTGTTCCGAAGGGTCATGAACCTGCAGTAGATGGCCGCGGAACCCTTGTGAGGCAAGGCCGCGGATGGAGGCTTCAATATCTGTTATGGGTTGGAGAAAATCTGAAATCAGTATGATCTGCGCGTGTCTCGGTAGGCCATCGCCCGTCGGAATCGTTTTCTCATTCCCAAGTGGGGCCTGGGCTAGAAAAGATGCCATCTGTTCAAGGCCGGCCCGGTCCGACCTTGGCTTTATCCCTGATCCAAAGAGGGTAACACGTTCACCTCCCCGAACAAGAAGTAAACACAAGGCAAACGCCAGTATGGCGGCGCGCAGTGATTTTTCAGGTATCCCCGTTTCTGAACTGAATTCCATGGATTTAGATCTATCAACCCAAATCCAAACACTTTGAGCAATTTCCCATTCATTTTCTCGAATAAATGCATGAGTCCGTCGGGCCGTTTGCTTCCAATCTATCCGTGTTATCGGATCACCTTTCTGATATTGTCGAAATTGCCAAAATGAGTCTCCGGGTCCGACGCGACGGCGTCCGTGAACGCCCTGCATAATCGTCGCTGCAATTCTATGAGCCGCAATCTTTATCAATGGGAGAGCCTCGCTGACGTTTCCAGCTTCTTTTTTGATCAGTCCCACGGGATTTACAGGCATTGGAGACCCACTATTCTTTTTAAGAAAACGGTTTGCAGAGATCGTTGATAACATCATCGACGGTCACGCCGTCAGCGCGTGCTGCAAAGCTTAATGCAATGCGATGTCTCAAAACGGGCTTAGCCAGTTCCAGAACATCATCTACCGACGGAGCGTATCGTCCCTCGATAAAAGCCCTGGCCCTTACAGCCAACATCAGTGCTTGGCTTGCCCTTGGACCTGGGCCCCATAGAATTTTCTCCCGAGTTTCGGTCGATGGGTTGTCCTCAGGTCGACCGGATCGCACAAGTTCCAGTATGGTTTGCACAACGGAGTCACCCACTGGTATCTGGCGGACCAACATCTGAGCTTTGATGAGATCTTGGGAACTTAGAACCTCGACAGCATGGTGAGTTTCAGCTCCTGTGGTCTTTAAAAGGACCTCGTGTTCAGCTTCCAGGGTGGGGTAGGTGATATCAACTTGCATCAGAAAACGATCAAGCTGGGCCTCAGGCAACGGATATGTCCCTTCCTGTTCAATTGGGTTTTGCGTTGCCAGTACATGAAAAGGTTTGGGCAAATCGCTATCAGACCCTCCAATTGAAACCCGTCGTTCCTGCATTGCCTGTAGCAAGGCAGATTGCGTTCGGGGGCTGGCGCGATTGATTTCATCTGCCATTAAAAGCTGACAGAAAACAGGTCCTTTTATGAAGTGGAAAGAACGACGTCCATTTGTATCCTCTTCGAGGATTTCGGTACCCAAAATATCGGCGGGCATCAGATCAGGCGTAAATTGAACACGTTTATTGTCAAGCCCAAGCACCGTTCCTAGGGTATCCACCAGAAGCGTCTTTCCCAGTCCCGGAACTCCAACTAGCAGCACGTGCCCTCCTGCTAGGATTGTGATCAGAGTTTCTGATATTACTTTGTCTTGGCCGTAGATTACTTCGCCGATGCTTCTGCGTATTGAGGTCATTTGACCCACGAACGCCTCTATTTCCTCTGCTATATTCGGCGAAATGGTTGATGCAGAGTTTGCTTGATGAGCATCAGATAGGCTATGAGAGAGTGTCTCTGACACATTTTCCTCCAAAGTTAGGAGCGCCTCAACATGGAAAGATCCGTCTTGGCGGGATTGATGAAAACAGCCCCTGAGATTTCAGAAGGCCAGCAATTTTGTGGCGATATTGACATGCGTATCAGGCGTGATGGAACCTGGCTTTATCATGGCTCACCTATCGGCCGAAAACAAATGGTAAAGCTGTTTTCATCGGTTTTAAAAAGGGATAGCAACGGAGAGTATTGGCTGGAAACCCCGGCTGAAAAATGTCGAATTCAGGTTGAGGATGTCCCGTTTATAGCTTTATCCATGGAGGTCAGTGGAAAAGGTCGCGAACAAATTCTGGAGTTTAAGACTAATATTGATGAAATTGTAGTCGCGTCAGTGAGGTCGCCAATTAGAGTGGAGACAGATCTGATAACTAATGAACCCTCTCCATATATTACGGTCAGGGACGGGCTTGAGGCGCTTATCTCAAGAGCAGTATTTTATGATTTGGTAGAACTTGGGATTACAGAAGTAATAGAGGGTCAGGACTTATTTGGCGTTTGGAGTAGCGGCGTATTCTTTGAGCTCGGTAACCTCGATGGCTATGACTGATCTGGAAGAAATAAAGCATCTCTTTTTGAAACGAAATACGGCGTCTCGCTCATTTAGAGGGGAAGACCAATGGGATACAACCAATGAATCCAATACCCGGTCTCTAAGATCCGCAGCCGTGCTGATCCCCATGATAAATCACGAAGATGGGATAACGGTTCTTCTGACGGAGAGAAGCCACACATTATCAGATCATGCGGGGCAAGTCGCATTTCCTGGAGGGCAAAGGGAGCCCGGTGATCTTACCGCAGAAGAAACAGCGTTGCGTGAGGCCACTGAAGAAGTTGGATTGGAGATGAATTCTATAGAGCTTGTCGGGAGACTGACGCCTCGGATCACTGGCACAGGGTTCTATGTGGTTCCGGTTATCGGTTTGGTTCAGCCACCTTTAAAAACGAAAATTGCAGCCCTCGAGGTCGCTCAAATATTTGAGGTGCCGTTATCTCACATTTCAAATAAGAAGAATTTCAGTCTACAGTCAGTGGAATCTCGAACCAAAAAAGGTGAGTATTGGGTTATGGAACATCATACCTTTTTTATCTGGGGCCTGACCGCGAGAATATTGAGAGAACTCTCCGAGGTGTTGAGTTCATCATGATCCGCGTGCTTTTGTTGACGGTAGTGCCATTCTTTCTTCCAACAATCGGTTATATTCTTTGGAGAGTTTTTGTCCCTGAACGTTTTGGGGGATCTGAACTCATTGCCAAAAATGAATGGGAACCCCTGCCTTGGAAATGGCTCTCGCCAATCGGAGCCGTTTTCGTGTTGCTTGCCATCTCAATATCAATAATGTTCCCCGATCTGTTGGCGCACGGGGGCGCAATGTCCAAAAATTGAAGAGTAGGTAGCATGGTTGGGTTTTGTGCTGCTGGCTGTTTCGAACCTCCTAATTGGATGATCGAACCTCGAGTAACTAAGGTAGTTGATGCGCTTGCTGCCAATGGAAATCCCGCCAGATTTGTTGGGGGCTGCGTCAGGGATGCACTATTGGGCAGCGAAATTCGGGACATTGATCTCGCGACGCCTGAAAGGCCGGACGATGTTCTAAAGTTGCTCAATTTGGCCCATATTAAATGCATTCCGACTGGTCTAGTGCATGGGACGGTAACCGCTGTTTCGGGCGGAAGGGCGATCGAAATAACAAGCCTTAGAAAGGATGTAAAAACTGATGGACGTCGGGCCCAAGTAGAGTTCAATGCGGATTGGTATGAGGATGCGCAGAGGCGCGACTTTACCATAAATGCGCTTTACTGCGATGGAGACGGCACATTTTACGACCCAGTTGGTGGCTTGGCCGATCTAAAATCTGGGGCCATAAAATTTATTGGCGATCCGTGCGCTCGCATTCGTGAGGATTATTTGAGAGTGTTGCGCTTCTTTAGGTTTTTCGCTTGGTTTGGCAAGGGTATTCCTGATGATGGGGCATTGTCGGCGTGCCGTGAGACAGCCGTCCAGCTCCGGAATATCTCTGGGGAGAGAATTTGGGCCGAGTTGTCGCGACTTTTGGTGGCGGCGACCCCGATGGAGACCCTGAAAATTCTCTCGGAAAATGGAGTTTCTGAGGCTTTGTTTCCGGGTTTGGACGTGGCCCGCTTCCATCCGAAGCATGTTGCATCAATGGCGTCGGTAGAGAGATATCAAGAACAGAAACCAGATGCGCTTCGTCGTTTAGCGATTTGGATGAAGGATGCATTTGAGGCCGGAGGAGTTGATATCACGAAAATGATCTCCACTGTCAGCAGCTCTTTGGCTCATTCGAGATCTGAATGTCGGCGTTTAGATAACATGCTCAGGCCACAATTTAGTCCCGGGGGCGACATCTCACGCTCAGAAAATCGCAAAATTTTGTACTATTTAGGAGACGAGATTCGGTATTTGGACCTTGTGATCTTTCGAGAAGCCCTTTCCGCGGCGCAAACCCAGGATTGGCGCTCAGCGGCCCGGGTGCCGATTACTGACCCGGCGCCTAACCTTCCCATTGACGGGAAGGATCTTATGGAAATGGGTCTTAAGCAAAGCCCTGAAATCGGCAAAATACTCGGCTCCGTGGAGAGAGAATGGGTTGAGGGGGGCTTCCTTGCTACTCGCGAGATTTTACTTAATCGTCTGAGAGAACGATTAAGTCTTTAAGTCCATTTGGCCTCTGGAGGCATGGACATCAGGATTGCCTCAGTATTCCCTCCAGTTTGCAAGCCAAACTTGGTCCCTCTGTCATAGAGTAAATTGAACTCAACGTACCTTCCGCGCCGCACTAACTGATGATTTCTTTGTTGGATCGTCCAAGGAAGGACCATTTTTGCGCGGACAATCTCGGGGTATGTGGCTAGAAATGTGTTCCCCACATCCCGGGTGAAGGAAAAGTCATCCTCCCATTTTCCTGAGTCCAAGTAGTCATAAAAAATACCACCAGCTCCCCGAGCTTCCTTCCTGTGGGGCAAGTAAAAATACTCATCGCACCATTCTTTAAATTTTTTGTAGTAATCAGTGGAATATCGATCACAACACGCCTTAATTTGGGAGTGGAAATAGCCTTCGGACTCTGGATCTCGGTACATAGGTGTGAGATCCATTCCGCCGCCGAACCACGCTTTTCTGGTCACTATGAACCGAGTGTTCATGTGAACAGCTGGGACCAGCGGCGAACACATATGGGCCACTACGGAAATACCAGATGCCCAAAATGACGGGTCACTATCGGCGCCTGGTATTTCTTTTCGAAAGTCGGGTGCGAATTCCCCGTAAACCGTTGAAATATTTACCCCCACTTTTTCAAATACCCGGCCAGTCATCAAGGACATTTCGCCTCCGCCGCCAGGAGCTCCTGAGTGATCCGTCCGTTCCCAACTCTTTTTCTCAAACCGTCCAGGCAGGGAGGTGCTCAAGCCTTCGGCGTTCTCGATCTCTTCAAATGCTGAACAAATTCTATCCCTCAGACTTTTGAACCAGTCAGCAGTTAAAGTCTTTTGATCGTCTGTACTCAATTGGACTTCCCGGAACTAAAAAAACCAGGGAATCCATCAGTTTGTCGTAGGCCCTCCCCCAGCGCGATTGCCGCCGCCACCGCGACATTCAGAGATCTTTTCCCGGGTGCCATCGGAATTAATATGCGGTCGGCAGATTGATTGTGGACTAGATCAGGTACTCCCGCCGATTCTCGGCCCAAAAGGATTACATCGCTCTTTTCAAATCTGAATTTGGTCAAGGGGGTAGCACCTTTGGTTGTCAGCAAAATTATCCGTCCCGTGGCCCCGGAAAAGAAAATATTCCAACTGGGGTGACGTGAAATATCGAGATCATCAATGTAATCCATACCGGATCTCCTGAGGCGTTTGTCGTCAAACGGGAAACCACATGGCTCGATAATGTCTACACCGACGCTCAGGCATGCGGCTAAGCGCAGAATCGTCCCTGTGTTCTGGGGGATATCCGGCTGATATAGGGCAAGCCGCATTAGGTAACTCTTTGCATAAAGGTGATAATAAACTATACCCGTGTGCCGTAGCACCGAAAAAGGTCAGGATGCAACTGTCACTGCGTCGTTACGCCGCAGTGTATCTTGGTTTAAGGGCGCTATTGAATAGTCAAGGTTTGGTACGCGGATAAGGAAAAGGAAACCATGGCAACATCAGCTGGAGCTGGCGAAGCGACTTCTGAAGAGGGAACCGAAACTCGAAGAGATTTTCTAATCCTGGCAACCGGCGCGTTTGGTGCTTTTGGCGTTGGAGCGGCGGCCTGGCCCCTTATTGATCAGATGAATCCTGCGGCCGATACGCTTGCGGCATCGACGACCGAAGTCAATCTTGAACCAATCCAAGAAGGACAACGAATTGTAATAAAGTGGCGCGGTAAGCCCGTATTCATTACCCGCAGATCGCAGGCCCAAATTCAGGAGGCGAGGGCGGTCAAGGTAGCTGACTTGGTGGACCCCGAAAAAGACGAAGATCGTGTCCAGAAACCTGAGTGGTTGATTGTTGTGGGCGTGTGCACACATCTCGGGTGCATTCCTTTGGGAAGCAAACAAGGAGAGAAACAAGGGGAATACAAAGGCTGGTTCTGCCCATGCCATGGTTCTCACTATGATACTTCAGGGCGGATTCGGAAGGGTCCAGCGCCTAAAAATCTTCCTGTGCCGACTTACTCTTTTCTATCAGATAAATTAGTTCGGATCGGGTAAAGGGGTTTAAGATGAGCAAACCACAAATCACAAATCCGGTAATGAAATGGGTGGATCACCGTTTACCCGTTTTTACCTTTATGCATCACGAATTACATGAGTACCCCACCCCCAAAAATCTAAATTATTTTTGGAATTTTGGCTCGTTAGCGGGAATTATTCTCGTAACGATGATTGTGACAGGGATTGTATTGGCTATGCACTATACACCCCATATCAATCATGCCTTTGACAGCGTGGAACGCATAATGCGCGATGTGAATTACGGATGGTTAATTCGCTATGTGCATATGAACGGGGCATCTGCCTTCTTTATCGTTGTCTTTATCCACATCTTCAGGGGTCTATATTATGGTTCCTACAAGGCACCAAGAGAGTTGCTTTGGATGCTGGGGGTTGTGATTCTTTTGCTCATGATGGCCACCGCTTTCCTGGGGTATGTGTTACCTTGGGGTCAAATGAGTTTCTGGGGTGCAACAGTTATCACTAATCTTTTTTCGGCAATTCCCCTGATCGGTGAGCCAATAGTTACCTGGCTTTGGGGTGGATTTTCGGTTGATAATGCGACTTTGAACAGGTTCTTTAGTCTGCATTTTCTGCTGCCATTTGTGATTGTAGGGGTTGTCGTTCTGCACATTGTCGCTCTGCATACACACGGGTCAAATAACCCGGTGGGGATCGATACAACTGGAGACGATGATCAAATTCCTTTTCATCCCTATTACACAGTCAAGGATTTGTTCGGCCTTGGCGTATTCCTGGTAGTATTTTCTTTGTTTGTATTTTATGCGCCGAACTATCTTGGACACCCGGATAATTATGTACCAGCTGACCCCCTGCAGACCCCTCCGCATATCGTGCCTGAATGGTATTTCTTACCCTTCTATGCAATTTTAAGGTCTATTACCTTCGATATTTGGATTTTAGATGCCAAACTGCTCGGTGTTATCGCCATGTTTGCCTCCATAGGGTTATTGTTCTTGCTCCCCTGGTTGGATCGCTCGCCGGTAAGAAGTGCACGTTATAGGCCAATCTATCGACAGTTCTTCTGGGTTTTAGTTATCGACTGTTTCATTCTAGGAGTTGTCGGCGCCAATGCCCCTGATGATCCCGTGTTCAGGAACCTGGGATCGTTCCAGTACATCCATTTGGGAATGATCTCAACGGCTTACTATTTCTTTCACTTCCTGGTTCTACTCCCCTTGCTGAGTGTGTTTGAAACACCGAAGCCTTTGCCAGCGAGTATCAACGAGCCTGTTTTGGGTGGAGGGCTTGGTTCCGCTGGGGCGATATCCAAGCCGATGGAGAAAGCGTAATGCAAAAGTCCATCACGTCGATCATTTTTGCATTGGTATTAGGTTGCTCGGGTTGGGCATTCGGCGCGGGTGGTGTGATCCCTCTACCTAAGCAGCAGTGGTCTTCAGACGGATTGTTTGGGACCTTTGATAGAGGGGCGTTGCAACGCGGATTTCAGGTTTATAATGAGGTGTGTGCCGGATGTCATAGTCTTCGCCTCGTCGCCTATCGAAATCTTATCGACATAGGTTTTACGGAAGATCAAGTTAAAAAGATCGCAGCAAGCAAAACCGTTAAAGATGGCCCTAATGACCAGGGCGAGATGTTCGAGCGGCCAGGAAAGCCATCTGACCGATTTGTGATGCCTTTCCCTAATAAACAGGCTGCCCGAGCTGCAAATAACGGTGCGTATCCCCCTGACCTCTCTTTGATGGTAAAAGCCCGCATGGGTAGCAGTGATTACCTGTTTGGATTGCTTACTGGTTACAAGGATAGTCCGAAGGGGGTAAAAGTCCCAGAAGGTATGTATTACAACCAGTATTACCCCGGTCATCTGATTGCGATGCCTTCGCCCTTGTCCGATGGCAGCGTAGAATATGCGGACAAGACGAAAGCGACTGTCAATCAAATGGCTAAGGATGTGACAGCGTTTTTAGCGTGGACTGCTGAGCCGGAAATGGAAGATAGAAAGAGGATTGGTATCAAGGTCTTGTTATTTCTTATTATTCTTACTGGTATGCTCTATGCCATTAAAAGGAAGATTTGGTCGGATATTCATTAGACAGTATCTAGGTAGAAAAAAAACCCGGCCTTTGGCCGGGTTTTTTATTTTTTTAAAAACATTTTCAGCTGAAATTGGGCACGAATACAAATTGTGTTCCAGGATTGAACCCTATTTCGCTAGATAATAGTTAGCTGAGGTTGGCAGCGAAGTGGTCTAAAGTCCTCTGGTGTGCCCTTTCACAGGCCCCTTGATTGTAACTTTCTCGATCGTCACAACAAAACCCGTGCCCTGCATCATCGTACACATAACAGGGTATGTCGGGATGAGCTTCCTTAATATCATGAACCTGGCTTAAAGGTATGCCGCCATCGCTATCGCCAAAATTAAAGATGACCGGCACCTTAGGGGTGTCCTCCCGTTTCCCGTGGATACCGCCGCCGTAGAAAGTCGACGCCGCCGATAATCCGTTGCATTTGCAGGCCCCCAACCAGCTCACGTAACCACCGAAACAATAACCGACGATACCTACTTTTCCGGCTTTGCTGGCTTCATCAATCGCTGCCTGCACGTCCGCCTGAATTCCATCATCATTTAGGCTGCCCCGCGTTTCTCGACCCTTCTGAAAATCATCTTGGCCGTAACCCAGTTCAAGGCCTTTTTCGACCCGATCGAAAAGTGCCGGCGCTATCGCTAGATATCCGTTTTTCGCGAATTCGTCGGCGACCTTTTTGATGTGCTGGTTAACACCAAAGATTTCTTGAATGACAACAACTCCGCCCTTTGTCGTCCCCTCTGGCTCCGCTTTATACGCGCCGAGCGAATGACCATCGCCCGCGGTTAATTCAATATTTGTCCCCATAGTCTTCTCCCCTATTTAAAAATAAAAACAAGCTTCCTAAAACGTGATCATCAAGGGTTTTAAACGCTCAACGCTTTCCGTGCAACGGACCAGATCGTCTCATTCTCAAACATTGAAACGAAAGAGCATAATATCACCATCTTTAACAATATATTCACGTCCTTCTTGACGCATCTTGCCGGCCTCTTTTGCTCCCTGTTCGCCATTAAAGGATGTGTAGTCGAGGAAGGAAATGGTTTCTGCACATATGAACCCGCGTTCAAAATCTGTATGAATTGTGCCAGCCGCCTGAGCTGCCTTGGTGTTTTTTCTGATGGTCCAAGCTCGCGCCTCTTTGGGTCCGGCGGTTAGGAAGGTTATTAGACCCAATAAGGAATAGCCTGCCTCAATCAATCGGTTTAATCCCGTGACATCCAGGTCCAATGATCTCAGAAACTCATTTCTTTCTTCCCGATCGGTAAGTTGTGCGATTTCCGCCTCGATCGAAGCAGAGATAGTAATCGCCTGACTACCTTCATTTAATGCATAATTCTCGACTCTTGCCGACAAGCCATTGCCCAAAGCTGCAGATTCTTCATCAACATTACAAACATACATCACAGGTTTAGATGTCAGGAGTTGCAACTGTCTGAACAAGTTGGCTTTGTCAGGATCGACTTGGACGGATCGAGCGGGTCTTCCGCTCTGGAGAGCGGATATTACTTTTTCAACCAATGGAACGGTAGCTTTCGCCTCTGGATCGTTTCCTCGAGCTTTTTTACTCAGTCCAATTAGGCGACTTTCGAGAGATTCCAAGTCGGCAAGCATTAATTCCGTATCGATTGTGGTTATATCATCTAGTGGGTCAATTTGACCGGAAACGTGGATTATATTTTCATCCTCAAAGCATCTGACGACATGGATGATAGCGTCAACTTCCCTGATATGAGCGAGGAATTGGTTGCCGAGGCCTTCACCCTTACTGGCACCTTTTACAAGACCGGCAATATCGGCAAAATCAATATGGGTTGGAATAATCCTCTCAGATTTTGCGAGGGATGCGATGGTTTCAAGTCTTTCGTCTGGGACCGCGATGCGTCCAATATTAGGTTCTATTGTACAGAAAGGATAATTCTCGGCTTGTGCGGATATTGTTTGGGTTAGGGCGTTGAACAATGTTGACTTGCCTACATTCGGAAGACCGACGATGCCACATGTGAAACCCATTTTAATAATCTTCCTCGGTTTTTTCTCTCGTTTCAGCAGCTATCCTGCTCATAAAATCTGAGCTGTTGCCATTCAATAGTAAAGGCAGGTGTTTTGATGCAGCCTCTAGAACCGGTTGGATCAGGCTTTTATCTGTTCGAGAGAAATTCCCAAGCACATGGTTTATTACGGTTGCTGCAGTTGGTGGTCGACCTACACCTAGCCGAACGCGCGAAAAGCCGTTTCCTATGTGTTTTTCGATGTCGCGCAGGCCATTATGTCCTGCGTGTCCGCCCCCAATTTTTACTCTGACCTTTCCGAGGATCAGGTCGATTTCATCATGGAAAACGATCACATCTTCTGGTTTAAGATTGAAATATCGCATCGTATCTCCCACTGGTTTTCCCGATGCGTTCATAAAGCTCAGAGGTTTCAAAATCACAAGTTTGTGATCGGAGACCTGGCCTTCGATTAGCTCTCCATGAGGCCTTTTTTTGACTCGTAGTGGCGGCAGTCGATGAAATTTTATTATTTCATCGATTGCCATGTATCCAACATTATGGCGGTTATGGGCATATGAATCTCCCGGGTTCCCTAAGCCAACAACCAAACGCATGGTTTTCCAGAACTGTTCTGGGAGTTAGAGAATTAGTCGGCAGCTTCATCTTCTGAAGAGCCTTCTCCAGATCCCGTTGGGGTATCTCCAGAGTCTTCAGAGTCTTGATCTGACGATGGCATGACTGTGGGTGCCGCAATAGTTGCGATGGTAAAATCCCTGTCAGTGATAGTAAATTCAACTCCTTCTGGAAGTCGGACAGCCTGTGCGTGAACGGAGTCACCAATGTCCAAGCCGGTTAAATCTACCTCAAATTGATCAGGAATATTGGAAGCGGAGCAGTTTACTTCGACTGCATGACGCACAACATTTATCAGTCCACCTCTAACGATTCCTGGTGCCTCGCGTTCGTTAACAAATGCCACGGGGACCTCAACCGTTATTCGTCGGTTGGGGTCAAAGCGCAAAAAGTCAATATGCAATGGTACGCTCGTGACCGGATGAAATTGGGTGTCACGAGGCAGAACCCTATGTTTTACACCTTCAACCTCGAGATCAATAAGTGAGGTGTAAAAACCTGGCGATTCTATGGCTTTGGAAACCACTTTGGCTTCAAGAGTAACAGGAAGCGGGGATTCTTTATTGCCATAAATGATTGCTGGAATTCTTCCTGCGCGGCGAGCAGCCCGGGCGGTCCCCTTTCCGGCCCGATCCCGAATCTCCGCGGCAAGAATTTGGATGTCTGCCATGCCGATTCTCCTTACTGATATTTGCTACCGACCTCCAGGGGTGCCGATAAACTGCGTTCTTTTAATCTCAAGCTTTGTTTTAGTCAAACAAACTCGAAACGGATTTCTCTTCACTAATTCTGGCTATTGCCTCGCCCATCAATGGGGCAATCGAAAGTTGACGGATATTGTGAGAGACTCTTACAGCTTCTGTCCCCATGATGCTGTCGGTTAAAACAAGTGTTTTTAAGGGTGAGGAAGCCACGCGGGAAACAGCGCCGCCCGATAAAACGCCATGGGTTATGTAAGCGGACACTGACTTCGCTCCAGCATCCATAATCGCTACAGATGCGTTGCAAAGTGTGCCTGCGCTATCCACAATGTCATCAACGATGATGCAGTCTTTGCCGGCCACATCGCCGATAATATGCATCACCTCAGAAACTCCGGCGCGTTCACGACGTTTGTCGATAATTGCCAGATCGACCTCCAAAACTTTTGCTATGGCGCGCGCTCGCAGCACACCGCCTACGTCTGGTGAGACCATGGTTAGGTTCCCGGGGTCCATGGTTTCTTGGATATCCCTCAAAAAAACGGGCGATGCGTAGAGGTTATCTAGAGGGATATCGAAAAAGCCCTGGATTTGTCCCGCATGCAGATCTAGGGTCAGGACCCGATCTGCTCCAGCTTCAGTAATTAAGTTGGCAACCAATTTAGCCGAAATCGGGGTTCTGGGGCCTGACTTTCGATCTTGTCTCGCGTAACCAAAATACGGAATCACAGCTGTAATCCGGCGGGCAGATCCTCTTCTCAGCGCGTCGATACAAACCAATAACTCCATCAGATTATCGTTGGCTGGGTAGGATGTGGATTGAATAATAAATACATCTTCACCCCGGACGTTTTCTTCGATTTCGACAAAACACTCCATGTCAGAGAATCGTCTGATGCTAGCTTTGCAAAGCGCTATCTTGAGATGGGCGACAATGGCTTCTGCGAGGGGACGATTACTATTACAAGCGACGATTTTCATTCCTTTTTCCTATTGCGAACCCTATGAGTGAAGAGGTGTTTACAAGCCATTCTGGGTGCGAACGTTTATCAGTCGGGCGCGTATCTGTAAATGGATTTAAGTAAAAGCAAAGCCTTCCGGTTTCTACTAAGATAGTTCAACATTGGGAATTAGATCTTACCAAGATCGAACCAGCACCCCGCTAAAAACTATATCCGGAGCAGGTCCAACTCGCTATTGGATTGTTGCGAAGAAACCTAGTATTGATCGGATATAAAAGGTTTGCAGGCTAATTCAATTTTTATTCTCCTCAGGCTTCTGATCGGTTAGGCCATTGCACAAAAGGCCAGAAAACCCATGAGACAAAAGCCGATGAAGAGGATCAAATGAGGCATTTTTTCACTTATTCTAACATAATTGCTGAGATCATCCGGCCATAGTCTGGGTCGCCATTAATTAACGAACGCCGGTAACTAAAAAATGTTTCAGATTTGGAAAAGGTGTCAGAGTCGATCGAGGTAACCATTCGCACGTTTGATCGATTGAGTTGCAGTTTGATGAATCCAGAAAGGTCAAAAAGATATTTTTCGGGCGCATTCGGAATGAAAAAAATGGCATTCCAGGGATCCATCGCCGTAAACCGGTCCCGTAAATCAATCCCAACCTTGTATGAATGCGCTGATATGCAGGGCCCGATAACGGCGGAGATCTTCTTTCTATTGGATCCAAGCGCCTCCATTGCGAGCACCGTACGTTCAATAATTCCTGAAAGAGCACCACGCCAGCCCGCATGACATGCTCCTATCACGCCTTTATGCTCGTCCGCTAATAAGACAGGAGCGCAGTCAGCAGTTAATATGGATAATATAATTCCAGGCTGGTTTGTGACGGCGGCATCACCCTCGATTTGTGACTTTTTATCTCCGGGAAACGGAAATTCGACTACCTTGGTTCCATGAACCTGGGCAAGAGAATTGAGCTCTGAAATTTTTCCTCCACTCAAGGAAAGGGCTGCTAGCCGACGATTCTCCGTCACCGCGGTGATATCATCCTTTGACCCAAGTCCGCAGTTTAGCCCTGAATAAATCCCCCTGCTTACGCCTCCCTCACGAGTAAAGAAGCTATGACAGATGCCGGAAGCGGTATTAAATTCTGGGCACTTGATTGGCTCGAGTGTTGTCCATTCTTTCATCCAAGTCCTATCCTAATGTGAGAAACCCGGGGGAATTGGCCTTTCCATTTCAGTAATCGCCATAACTCTAAATAGGCTACCCATCCCATTCGGGTCCAAAAGCCGTTCCGAGCCTTCAGTAATTTGCTTCCTTATCCTAGAATCAGCGCCCTTTGTTAGGCTAATGGTTCTTTGGATAATTCCAATGTCTTGTAAAAAGTTTCTCTGAAACAGAGGACCTGAAACTCTTATTTTTGGTGATCTTGTTGCACGAGCAAGAGCTTCGAAATCTACGTGGGCTGATAGATCTGAGACCCCTGGGTGCTGGAGTATGCCGACGGGTTTCTGCTGATATAAAGCTTGAAGTGTGTCACCTGAGGCCGTTTCATTGTGACCATAATCGATAATTAACGCTCCTATTCCTGCTTGAGATACGCGTTTGGAGATCTTGCTTGCAAGATTGATCGCGGTCGGGCAGATCTCAAAAACCTGCCCACAGGATGCTCGATCTCTGATGCTATTGGGTAAATAGGACGCAATATCTTCGCTATCGTGGCACTCGGTTAGTACCAAATCCTGAGAGGAGGAGAGGCCAATGCAGCGCCTTAGCCAACAATCCTTGCTATAAACCATTTGTTCGATTGGCAATGCATCAAAGAATTCATTCGCGATGATCAACAGGCGGCCTTCTGGGATGCTATCAAAATCTGGATGCCATGAAATTTCCAGGGAATTTCTATATTGTGAGAGCGCTTTTTCCTGCGCTCGTCTGAGGTAAGGACTTGTCTCAACCAAATGGACAGAGATAGCATCAATGAAACCACTGATGTATCTGGATGTTCTCAGTATGTCTGAGATAAGTGTTCCTCGACCAGGCCCTAACTCAACCAATCGAACCTTGTCTGGACTGTCTGCCTGTTGCCATATGCAGCCAACCCACAAACCAATCAGCTCTCCAAAAACTTGGGAAATTTCTGGGGCAGTCACGAAATCGCCTTTTGAACCAAAGGGATCCCGAGACATGTAATAACCAAAATCTGGATGTCCGAGAACAAGAGACATATATTCTGAAATTGGCATTGGGCCGTTTTTTTGGATAGTGTTATGTAGCTCTGAAAGCAGTTGGCTCATTGACGAGACGCCGATCGCCAAATTAGCCAGATACCGGCGAGTATCGCCGGAGTAGAGAGTGCTTGGCCCATTGTAACAAATCCAAAAAAAACTCCGAGGTGTTTATCGGGTTCCCTGAAGAACTCAATTGAATACCGGCCCAAACCATACCCTAGGAAAAAGATACCCGAAATTAGCCCAGGTCGATTAAGTGCGCCGAATTTGAAAATCAACAGTGACAACAAGGAGAAAAGCAATAACCCCTCGACCATCGCCTCGTAAAGTTGGCTGGGGTGACGCGGCTGAGATCCGCCATTAGGAAAATAAAAAGCCCACTTTGCATCTGAAACTCGGCCATAAAGTTCGCCATTTATAAAGTTGGCTATTCTGCCAAAAAATATCCCAATCGGGGCAGCGGAGCAGATTAGGTCGCCGAGAGCGAGTAAGGGAATATTTCTCTTTTGACAAAAGAAATATGTGACGGCTAATACCCCCAGGGCACCTCCATGGAATGACATGCCGCCATTCCAGATTTCAAATATTTCCAGAGGGTTTGCGGCAAAATGGGCAGGATTATAGAATAGAATATAGCCTATTCTGCCACCGAATATCACTCCCAGAGTTGCCCAGACCAAAAAATCGTCAATCGCGGCTTTAGGGATTACATGCTTTAGTCTTGACGAGAGTGATAACATAAAACGCCATCCTAGGAGTAAACCAGCAATATATGCGAGTGAATACCACCTTATCGTCAGGGGCCCGAGGTCGAGTGCCACGGGATCAATGGCGGGGAACGGTAAAGCAAGCATGGCAGTATGTTGGAATAGGATTATCGATAAGGATCCTCAGAGAGCAGAAATTTCTGAACATATTTTTGAACGCCAATCTTAACGTCAACAAAAGGTTCATTATACCCCGCCGCGCGAAGTTTTCTCATATCTGCCTGGGTAAAATACTGATACTTATCACGAATTGATGTTGGTGTGTCGACAAACCTTATTTCTGACTTCAGTCCCATTGCGCGGAAAACCGCGTTGGCCAATTCCAGAAAGGATTGTGCTTTGCCGGTCCCAAGATTGAATATGCCGTTCGTTCCAGAATGGTTAAGAAGCCAAAGCATTACTTTTACGCAATCACCAACCCAAATAAAATCCCGCATTTGGTTTCCATGATCAATGCCAGGTTTGTGCGATCGAAAAAGGACAGCCGGACCCCCGGCCTTGATTTCCAAAAAGTTTTTTAGTGCGACACTTATCATTGTACCCTTGTGATACTCGTTAGGACCGTAAACATTAAAAAACTTTAGTCCTGCCCATTGAGGGGGTGCGCTTGAAATTCCCGAGTCCTGAAGGAGGCTGGAAATCCATCTGTCGAACAGATGTTTACTCCATCCATAAGCGTTGAGAGGTTTCAGTTTAGATAAGCAGTCAGAATTGAAGTCGTCTGCGAAACCACCCGATCCATCGCCATAAGTGGCCGCCGAGGAAGCGTAAATAAGAGGTAGTTTTCGGATACAGCAAATCTTCCATATATCACATGAAAGGCGAAAATTATTTTGGATTATCAGGTCGACATCAGTCTCAGTTGTGGCTGAGATCGCACCCATGTGAAATATTGCCTCAATGCGGTTAGCGTTATCCTCAAGGTAGGTTAACAAGGTTTCGGGCGCTATAATCTCTGTAAGTGCACGTTTTGCGACGTTGCGCCACTTTTCATCGCTGCCAAAACGGTCGCAAATTGCTATTTTGTGTCTGCCAGATTTCTCCAGTGCGGCAACAAGATTTGACCCGATAAAACCTGCTCCGCCGGTAACTACATACATTCGTTTACGGTTCCAGCTTTGTTGATCTAACTTTATAGAATTTGAAAGTTCCGACATCAAGGATGTACATTTCACGATTGATGTATTGGATAGGTTAACCATATTGTTTACAAGGAAATCTTGGCCCAAGGAGATAGAAATGCGTTCGGGGAATAAATTTTTTGATGACGCGGCGAAATTGGCTGGTAGTGCTGCGGGCGTTGTTTCTGGGGTTCGGCGCGAGGTGGAGGCCTTAGTGCGCCAGAGACTTGAAGAGGTGTTGGTTTCGATGGATTTGGTCAGGCGTGAAGAGTTTGATGCCGTTAAAAATACTTTAGTAGCTGCCCGCGCGGAACAGGAACTCCTCAATGAACGAATAAATGTTCTTCAAAAACAGCTTGAAAGGTACTGCCGCATACCTGAAAAAACTAGAAAACCAAGAGGTAAAACGAGTAGTAAAAGTAAAGCTTCAACGGAAAAATCAAATTAATTTCTTATAATTTTGGTAGGAAGTAAAATTTTCCACAGTCTTTTTGGCTTAGACTTCAATCGGTCCTTGCACTTTCAGTTTCGATCCGGCACGCTATATAATGTGTTTAACAGATTGCTGGCTACAAAATAACTGGTTTAGCCTGCCGATACGAGAGAAATAACTGATGACTGGTATAGCGCTCAAAGAAGTGCAAGGAACTGTCGCAAATCCCATAGACACAATTGAACAAATTGCGATTTCGAATGATTGGTTGCATGAAAGAAAATCGGACGAAGAGATAGTCATTGATGTATCCGGTAAATGGGCTGAGTTCAGACTTTTTTTCTCATGGCTGGATGACATTTCCGCGATGCACTTTGCTTGCGCCTTTGAGTTGAATGTTCCTGAAAATCGTAAGGCCAAGATTTTTGAGCTTCTTTCGCGGATAAACGAGGGTCTGGCCGTCGGCCATTTTGATCTTTGGGCCGATCGAGGACTACCGGTATTCCGAGCCGCGTTGTTACTCAGAGGGAGCAATGGAGCCACGGTAGAGCAGTTGGAAGACCTTGTGGATATCGCGCTGGCAGAATGTGAAAAATTTTACCCGGCTTTTCAATATGTCACCTGGGGGGGGAAATCGCCTGAGGAAGCGGTTAAAGCGGCTCTTTTTGAGACGATAGGAGAGGCATGACTCCGTGATGAAGGGTACTCGGTTGCTCTTGGTAGGCTGCGGTAAAATGGGGGGAGCGCTCCTAGACGGCTGGCTTCAAAAGGGAATTACGCCAGATGATGTTCTTGTGGTGGACCCCGTCTTTGATGCGTATCAGTGCTCGTCTAGCGAAATGTCAGTTGTTCGCGGTGTGAAAGATCTACCAAAAGATTTCGAACCTGATGCAATAGTGTTTGCTGTAAAACCTCAAATTATTGAGGAAGTTGCTCCCGCCTACGCTTTTTACAAATCAACGGGCACAATTTTCATCTCTATCGTAGCGGGTAAAACCATCGCCTCTTTCGAGCGGCTTATTGGGGATGATATTCAGCTAGCTAGGGTGATGCCAAACACGCCTGCTGCTATAGGAAGAGGAATATCGGTGGCATGCGGAAATGCAAATGTAAGTCCCCAAAAAAAAGAATTATGCATTCAATTATTCGAAGCCGTTGGAACTAGCAAATGGATTGAAGACGAAGTGCTTATGGATGCCGTGACGGGCGTCTCTGGTAGCGGTCCAGCCTACGTTTTCCTTTTGATAGAGGCTCTCGCTGCTGCCGGGATCTCAGCTGGCTTGGACCCGGGCCTTGCCGAAGAGCTGGCAAAAGAGACTGTTGCTGGGGCGGGCATCCTGGCTTGCCGCTCGAAAGAAACTCCCGCTGTTTTAAGGGAAAATGTTACCAGTCCCGGCGGCACCACTGCTGCGGCGTTGGCAGTACTGATGGGGCCAGGGGGGATGGAGGCGAAGATCGATGAAGCCGTGCATGCGGCGGTTCGAAGATCTCAGGAATTAGCGAGATGAACGCCGGGCAATATACCTTTTGAAAAATCTCTGTCTTTTGTTAAATCTTGACCTATCAGACTCCTAAGTTTGGACAAAGCCCGAATTTCTAATTGCCGCACCCTTTCTTTTGATAATCCTAATTCTACCCCAATATTTTTTCTGCTCAGTCTCGTTTCAGACAAAAAGCGCTTTTTTATTATTGTAAGTTCTCTCGGAGGTAATAATGTCAGAGCCGCGTAGAGGCGGGCCTTCCGATGTTTTTGCTCCGACGAGGCGATCAAAATTTCCTCTGGGTTTGGACGATCGCACTTCAGAGTATCTAGGATCGGGGTTTTCGAGCCATTTTGGCACTTTCCATCAAGGGATTTATCTAGATGTCTGATCTGCTTCGCTATTAAGATCACTTCCGCGGCTGTCATGTTAAACCTCTGAGCCAAGGAGGTGATCAATTCATCTGAAAGAATTGAATTCCCAGGATAGGCTTTAAGCCGATGTAAGAGGTGAAAAAAAATTGATCTCTGTACGGAGTTCGTGCCAACTTTTACCAGGGAACGAGATCGCACTACATAAGTTTGCAAAGACGCGCGTATCCACCACATGGCATATGTGGACAGGCGAACGTTTCTTTCCGGATTAAACCGTCTAATTGCCTCCATTAGCCCGATCATGCCCTCCTGGAACAACTCGGCTAAAGGGTGACCGAAGTGACGGTATTTCCTGGCAATATAGAGAACGAACCGCGCATGATTAAACACTAAATCGTTAACTGCCGTTTTGTCACCGCAGCGGACCCTCTGAAAAAGCCTTTTTTCTTCGCCTGATGAGAGCGGTTTATTCAATTTAAATGATTGGGGAAGATATATCATTAACTTGCGGCGGAGCTAAAACAACACAACATATTATAGGTAATGATCTCAAAAACATTTTCATAATCAGGAGAAGTTTCTCCGATAGGCTGATATATTACAATCAAAAAGGGATAAAAGTTGTCGAAACCCAGGCGCAATACTAGAGATAAAATCCTTGATGCCTCGCTGTCTTTAGCAGGAAATCGGTCCTGGTCCTCTATCTCTTTGTCCCAGATATCAGGTGAAGCTGGGATCAATCCAGCTCAGTTGAGTGAGTTTTTCTGCTCTAGGAACGGTATTGTCGGCGCGTTGATCCAAAGGGTCACTGCTGAATGCCTGAGGGAGTTGAGCCCTGAAGATCAGATGGAGTCAAGTCATGAAATCCTTTTCGACACCCTTATGACCAGGCTGGATATTCTCTCAAGGAACCGTGACGCGTACTCCTCAATAATACGAAGTATGTACACGCACCCCTGCGACGCTCTGATCCTTTTATCAGAATTGCGCCGCGGTATGGCCTGGGCTCTAGAGGTGGCAGGTTTGGATAGTTCGGGTTTTAAAGGTAGAATTCGGATCGAAGGTTTAACCGCGATATATGTCTCTGCGCTTGGAATTTGGTTGTCGGATACAACCGATGGTTCCGCGAAAACCATGTCTTTTTTGGATAAAAGCTTAAAGAATGCAGGAAGAATTGAGGCATTTTTGCCCTGTGGTCTATCCCCGAGGTCTGATTTAAGTAGGTAGGCTAATCCTGATCCGGGTACCCCCTAAGGGGGAGTCTTCAATTCGGATTGTACCACCGTGGCTGAGGATAATATCGCGTGCAATCGTCAATCCTAGGCCTGTTCCTCCAATATCCGGCGGTCGTTCCGCGTTCAGACGAGTGAATGGTTTGAACACTCTTTCACGGTCTGACTCGTGAATACCCGGTCCATTATCATCAATTAGAAAAATGACAGCCTTACCTGATTGATGGGCTGTTATAGTAATTTCATCACCATAGGTGGCAGCATTGTTGATCAGGTTGGATAAACATCTTCTGAACCCGACAGGACGAATGTCTAGAAAGAGGTCTCTCGCACAAACAATATCAATTGAAGCAGAAGTGTTTGGAGTTTTCGCTGTGAGGTCAGTGAGAAGTAATAATAAATTTATTCTTTCTACTCGCTCCATGCTATCCCCTCGAGCGAAAGATAGGTATTCCTCTACCAACTTCTCCATTTCGGTAACATCTTCTTGGAGAGAACGACAACTATCAGAATCTTCCAACATTGCCAGTTGTAATTTGAGCCTAGTTAAAGGTGTTCTTAGGTCATGAGAGACTCCGGCGAGCATTTCCGTGCGCTGCTCGATGTTTCTTAGAACCCGGTCTCTCATTAAGTTGAAAGCAGCTGCGGCGGTCCGGATTTCGGTGGCCCCTTCTGGCTTGAAATTCGGCACATCACGGCCTTTGCCAAAGGCATCTACTGCTTGTGTCAATCTCATTATAGGACGGACCTGGTTCCGCATAAAAACTGTTGCGACCGCAAAAAGTAGCAAAGAAGTGCCGACCATCCACATAATGAAGATGTAGGTTGTAGAGCTGAAAAGACGCTCTTCATGGACGTTGATCCTGAGGATGCCATCTGACAGTTGCACGAATATTGAAACCGTCCTGGGAAGTGCGTTGATTTCAATTCGGAAGGGCCGCCGTACTCTCTCTTCGAGTGCAGCAATTAGTCGCCTTTCTAGGATACTGCTGCCTTTCGTGGTCGGTTTGTTCGGCAAAATTTCATTCTTCCTGAAGCTTGCGTCAATGGCCAGAGTTGCCGCTGCGGACTCTAGTATCCATTTTTCATTTTCTGAGCCCACAAAACGTTTTCTCTGCTCGATTACACTGCTTATATCACCGGCTACAGATGACGCGAGACGCCGAGTAACTGTCTCCCAGTGGCGATCGTAAAATATCCAGGTAGAGACCACCTGCAGGACTACCAATGGGGTGACGATGATCAAGATCGATCTACCGAGAAATGACCTTGGAAGATAGCGTTTAATTTTAAATATCACTTGTTAACTTCTATCCGTCTGCAGGAGATAACCTCGCCCGCGGACTGTTCTTAAATAGCGGGGCCATTTTGGAACAGTTTCGATTTTTTGGCGAAGTCTATTGACCTGAACGTCTATTGTTCTCTCGTTCCCGTCCATCCTACTTTCGCGAAGGAGAGCCTCTCTACTGACAGGTTCTCCCTTACTATTCAAAAGGATCCTGAGCAGGTTTTCTTCGACTGAGGTCAGGTGGATTGTTTCTTGACGTTTTTTTAAAACTCCTGCTGAAGCGTCGAAGACGCAATCGCCAAAAATTATTAATCCTGAATTTTTGTTCTGATGCGTGACTCCGACGCGTTTCAGAATATTGCTCAACCGCAAGAGTAACTCGCGCGGCTCGAATGGTTTTGACAAGTAATCGTCTACTCCTTTCTCCAGGCCCTGAATTCGATCTTCGACCTCTACTCTCGCCGTGAGCATTAAAATCGGAATAGCACTTTTTTCTCGAATGGTTTGCGTCAAGGTAAACCCATCATCTCCTGGCATCATTACATCCAGGATAATCAGATCAAATTCAATACCGTCCAAGAGCCGCCGAGCTTCAGTTGCATCCGCTGCGACGGACACGGAAAAGTCGTTATCTTGTAAGTACTGTCGCAACAATTCGCGAAGACGACTATCATCATCAACCACTAATATATGAGGGAAGTTGTCCATGCCGATACTATAGTACACTTGGTGGAAAGTGCCGATTAACTTTTAGTCCAAAAGTTCGACTAATTCCGAAATATGACAGTCAGTATTGTGCTCAAGTGAATTCCCCTCAATCGAGATCAATGAGAAGAGGCGATAGAGCATTTAAATCTTAATGAATTACTACATTGGCTTTGGATCATGAGAGCGTCTTTGGAATCCTCTAAGGCCGCTACAAATGGTCTTTTCCGACAAAACTTTAGGAATAGCGCCCTTCGATTAATAATATCATAGAATTTATTCATCGATTATTCACTTGACGCCCGCCCATCATTTCCCCTAGAACGACGCCGGGTCATAACCCCCCAACGGGTTACGACTCTTCTGGAAGGGAGAGTTAGATATGCTGAAAACCAAAGTGGACGAGCGTCCTAAGCTCCGTCCGAAAAATCCATGTTTTTCCTCAGGCCCCTGTGCGAAGAGACCCGGATGGACTGTGAACGCCTTGTCCGCAGCTGTAGTCGGAAGATCTCATCGGTCTGAGCCTGGAAAAGAACGGTTAAACGAAGTAATCGTTAGATCGCGGGAGATACTAGGTATACCCGAGGATTACTTGATTGGAATCGTTCCCGCCTCCGATACTGGGGCAGTTGAAATGGCGCTTTGGTCCTTGCTGGGGCCAAGAGAAGTCGATGTTCTCGCCTGGGAAAGCTTTGGGTCAGGCTGGGTAAACGACATTTTAAAACAACTCAAGATCCCTAATGCCAATATCTACGAGGCTGAATACGGGGAGTTGCCGGTGCTCGATCAGGTCGATTGGGATCACGACGTTGTTTTTACATGGAATGGAACGACGTCAGGTGTTTGTGTGCCAAATGGCGATTGGATCGATGGGGATCGTGAGGGACTTTCGATTTGTGACGCTACATCTGCAGTTTTTGCCATGCCCATTGTTTGGGATAAGGTTGATGTCATTACATGGTCTTGGCAAAAGGTGATGGGCGGAGAGGGGCAACACGGTATGCTTGTTCTGTCTCCGAGGGCTGTTCAAAGGCTTGAGAGCTATTCGCCGCCCTGGCCAGTCCCAAAGATTTTTCGACTTACGAGCAGTGGCAAACTGATCCAAGGTATTTTTAAAGGAGAGACAATCAACACTCCATCGATGATTTGTGTCGAAGACGCCCTTGATGGATTACGCTGGGGGCAAATGATTGGCGGCCTCGAAGGGTTGATCGGGAGATCGAGAAACAATCTTGATGTCATCGCAAAATGGGTAGGTCAAACGAACTGGATCGACTTTTTGGCTAAGGATCCAGCCATCCGATCGAATACGTCGGTATGCCTATCGATAATTGATCCCTGGTTCTTGGACTTGAAACCAGCAGAGAAGGCACTAGTTCCCAAAGAAATAGAACGAATCCTGGGAAATGAGAAAGTCGCGTTTGACATAAATGGTTATCGCGATGCGCCTCCCGGATTAAGAATTTGGGCGGGAGCAACCGTTGAATCTTCGGACTTGGAAGCATTGTTTCCCTGGCTGGATTGGGCGTATCGCCAAGTAAAAGATGAAGTCAAAAAATCTGACTATTGAGATAGAGGTGAATTAAATGCCAAGGGTTCTTATTTCCGATAGCCTCAGCCCCCGTGCTTTAGAGATATTCAAGAATCGGGGTTTAGACGTCGATATGAAAACAGGAATGTCGCCCCAGGAACTTATTGAATGCATAGGGGCTTATGACGGGCTTGCTGTTCGATCCGCTACGAAAGTTACTCCTGAGGTACTCGAGGCGGCTAATAACCTTAAAGTCATTGGTCGCGCGGGGATTGGTATTGATAATATTAATATCGAAAATGCCTCTTCTCGTGGGATCGTAGTCATGAATACGCCTTTTGGGAATGCGATTACTACTGCTGAGCATGCAATTGCGATGATGTTTGCCCTGGCCCGACAGATTCCCCTGGCGGACAAGCTGACGCAGAGCGGTAAATGGGAAAAAAATCGTTTTATGGGTATGGAGTTGACCGGCAAGACACTCGGTGTGATCGGTTGCGGTAATATCGGCTCCAGGGTTGCCGAGCGAGCGATAGGCCTAAAAATGAAGGTAGCGGCATATGACCCCTATTTAACTCCTGAGAGGGCTTCTGACCTTGGGGTTGAAAAGGTTGAGCTTTCAGAATTGTTCGCGCGTGCCGATCTAATCACCCTCCACACGCCTTTAACCGAAACCACCCGGGATATTCTAAATAAAGAGGCGTTCGCACAAATGAAAGAGGGGGTTCTGATAATTAATTGCGCTCGCGGAGAACTGGTCGACGAGATGGCAATAAAAACAGCCTTAGAGGGCGGCAAGGTGGCCGGTTACGCTGTCGATGTGTATTCAGTAGAGCCACCTAAGGACTTTTCCTTATTCGGGATGGAAAATGTCGTGGCCACGCCGCACCTAGGCGCGAGTACAGAAGAGGCTCAGGAAATGGTTGCCTTGCAGGTGGCTGAGCAGATGGCCGATTTTCTGCTGACCGGAGCTGTCGTTAATGCCATTAACATGCCCTCAGTAACCGCTGAGGAAGCACCCAGGCTAAAGCCTTATATGATTCTCGGAGAGTTGCTCGGGAGTATCGCGGGACAAGTATGCAGTTCTGGTCTTGAGTCAGTTACAATCGAGTATGAAGGACAGGCTGCGGAGATTAACACACGGCCAATTACAGCTTGTGTATTAAAGGGTGCACTATCCCCAATGTTAGACTCAGTCAACATGGTCAATGCCCCCGTCGTGGCTCGGGATAGGAATATAGCGGTTTCTGTTGTGAATCATGAGCGTGAATGTGAATACCAAACACTTGTCCGCCTCACAGTTTCTTCGGAAAAACGTAATTTCTCTGTTGCTGGCACTTTGTTTGGTGGCAACAAACCGCGTGTTGTCGAGATTGGCGGTGTCCCAATGGAGGCCTCGTTATCTGTACATAGTCTTTATACCCTTAACGAAGATAAATCAGGGATCATTGCCGGTTTTGGGAAGGCATTTTCAGATGCAAACATCAATATAGCGAATTTCGTCCTGGGGCGTAAAAGTCAGGGTGGAGAGGCGGTATGTTTGATCGAGGTTGATGATCCGATACCCGTGGAGGTAATCGAGAGCGTTCGTAGCCAGCCAAATGTGCATGAGGTGAAAGAGCTCTACCTCCCAATATTGGAAGGGAACAAATCCGGCAAGGTTTAATGAAAAGTCAATTTCTATTGAAGATAACTGATTGACTCGAAACTATCGGTTTCTGGAGAGAAAACTAGTAAGTTTTTGTCCTGATAGTCGATATAACAGCCATGTAAGGTCATGGATTTTGTCCAAACCGAATCAAGTATCCATGGATAGGTCATAAGGTTTTCGAAACCTAGTCTTAGCAGCTCCTCCAAGCATTGGCTGAGAGGCGTGCCTGTTTTTTTTGGCCCCAAAGATCCTGCAATAGAAGATCTAATAATTTTCAGGTATTCCGGCAGGTACTCGCCTTGCAACAAGATGGAGGTTCCCTGCGCGTCTGGTTTAATTAACGCCTCCAGAATACCACACTTAGTATAGCCCATTTGAATTATTTGCCGTGCCTTGAGAATCTTGACGCCATATTCGAGAGCCGCCCCAACCGAGAGATCTGTCAAATTCGATGACTGAGGTATAAGACCCCCTGGGGTCCTCACAATATATAACCTGGTTCCAAAACTTTCATCCAGGCTGGTCATATCGAATGGAAAATCAGAGCTAGTAATTAAAATTGAAGCGGTATTACTCCCGCACGTTTTAGACAAATATCTGCTGAGAGCCTCTCGGAGAGTGTCTCCAGGGGGATTATGGACGTTTACCAATCTCGAGCAATCTCTCTGTAAGTAATTTCGGGATCCTTTCATGGTGTATCAGAAATGAATTGGTTTTGTTGATTAACTGAAATTGCATAATACGTTTAAACACGCTAGACACCGGGCGTCTATTCTATTGGAGCGTAATAAAGATTATAGAGAGACGGAGCGATTAATTTTGATGGCGGTTGGCTCAAAGATGAATGACGCAGAACGGGGTGCTTTATTACCACCTGGACTAAGAGATACTCTACCTGATGATGCTGAATGTGAAGCGCTATTGCTGGAAGGCATGATGGGTGTCTTCTCAGCAAACGGTTACCAGAGAGTTAAAACACCCCTAATAGAATTTGAAGACAGCTTACTGAGCGGTGCAGGAAAAGCTGTCGGCAATCAGACCTTCCGTATGATGGATCCGATCTCCCAAAGAATGATGGGGGTAAGAGCTGACATAACTCCTCAGATATCACGAATTGCTCGATCGCGTTTGGCAAATGCTGCTCGCCCCCTTCGGCTGTCATATGCTGGAGAGGTGCTTAGGGTTAAGGGTACTCAAATGCAGCCGAGCAGGCAGCTGACCCAGGTGGGTGCGGAGTTAATCGGATCTGCAGCATCTGAGGCCGACGCTGAGATTATTGTCATGGCAATTAAGGCCATAGAACGCGCAGGTGTCCGAGACATCAGCGTTGATTTGACAGTGCCACGCCTAATACCCCGCTTATTTAGTCATTTTGAGGTCTCTGGGCAAAAAGAGCACCTAATAAGAGCTGCCCTGGACAGAAAAGACTTTTCAGCTTTATCCAGCATTGGAGGGGAATTACCTGGAATTTTAAAAGTCCTGCTGCAAGCGACAGGCTCTGCTTCAGAGGGGTTGTCTATGCTCCAATCTGCAGCTCTTCCGCAAATTGCCCGTGGGGAAATTGATCGTCTCTCAGAGATTTTCGGTTTAGTGAGCGATAGAACGCCAGAAACGCAGCTTACTATTGATCCTGTTGAATACAGAGGATTCGAGTATCATACGGGGCTGGGCTTTACCATCTTCTCCCAAGGTCTTTCATTTGAATTAGCCAGTGGAGGTCGCTATAGGGTTTCAGGGGTGAATGAAGAGGAGGGGGAGCGTGCTACGGGGGTGACTCTATATTTGGACGCCATCATTGGTGCTGGCAAGAAGCCAAAAGATAGGGCGCGCATTTTAGTTCCCGCGGATACTTCGTACGATCGATTGTCAGGGTTGCATCGAGAGGGATGGGTAACTGTGTCGGCTTTGGACGAGAGGGATGCGTTGGACAAGGTGGCCTCTCTGCTTGGTTGCAATTATGTTTTGGATGCGGATGGTCCGCGTCCCACAGAGGTGAATGCTAAAAGATGACGGACGTAGTCGTGGTTGGCTCCCAGTGGGGCGATGAGGGTAAAGGCAAAATTGTCGATTGGTTGTCGAGACGTGCTGACGTTATTGTCCGTTTTCAGGGGGGGCATAATGCGGGCCATACCTTGGTCATAGATGGTGTTACCTACAAACTGAGTCTTCTGCCATCTGGGGTCGTTCGAACGAACAAGTTGTCTGTGATCGGAAATGGGGTGGTGATAGATCCTTGGGCCTTGTTTGACGAGGTGGATAGATTAGCTGCTCTGGGCATCTCCGTTGGACCGGAAAGGCTTAAAATTGCATCGAATGCCTGTCTAATCCTACCTTTGCACGCTAATTTAGATAGGGCTCGGGAGGAAGCTCGAGGTGAAGCTAGAATAGGGACAACCGGAAGAGGTATCGGTCCCGCTTATGAGGATAAAGTTGCTCGACGAGCGATACGCATCTCCGATCTTGGAGAGCCGGAGACACTCGATCAGAAAATCTCTGAACTTCTCTTGCATCACAATGCTCTTCTAGCCGGGCTTGGTGGGCAGTCTATCGATCCTGGCGAACTCAAAAAACAGATTCAGGCTGTGTCCGGGCGGTTATTAGAATATTCAGATGACGTTTGGTTAACGCTCCAGAACGCAAGGAGCAATGGCAAACAGATTCTGTATGAAGGTGCGCAGGGAGCAATGCTTGACATAGATCACGGGACCTATCCTTTTGTGACTTCTTCGAATACGCATGCCGCTCAGGCTGCGATAGGATCTGGATCACCGATGAGTGCGATTGGATATACGCTAGGGATCACTAAGGCCTATACAACACGAGTAGGGAGCGGACCATTTCCGACTGAGCAAATTAATTCAATTGGGCAGGTTTTGGGGGAAAGGGGGCATGAATTTGGAACAGTTACTGGAAGGCAACGGCGTTGTGGATGGTTCGATGCAGTGATGGTCCGTCAGGCCTCAAAAATAAGTGGGATTGACGGGATAGCCCTTACGAAACTCGATGTATTAGATGGAATAGGGCCGATAAAGATTTGCACCGGGTACTCCCTAGACGGACAGAGATTGGATTTCTTTCCCGCTGGCAGCAATGCTCAATCGAGAGTAGAGCCGATTTATGAAGTGATTGATGGTTGGTCTGACAGCACTGCCGGTGCTCGTGCTTGGGAAGACTTGCCAATGGCAGCCGTTAATTATCTGAGGCGTATAGAGGAACTGATTGATACACCAATTGCTCTTATTTCCACGAGCCCAGAGAGAGAAGATACCATAATGGTTAGTGATCCATTTTCTTAGACCCGCCGACTTTAAACCTGGTTAGTAAACCAAGGCGGACTTGATCGCCTTTTGTACCTTTTCAAAGGCGCGCACCTCTATTTGACGGACGCGTTCTCGCGAAACCCCAAATTGTTCGCTTAGCTCTTCCAGCGTCTGAGGATTGTCGCGTAGTCGTCGTTCCACAAAAATCTGCCTCTCCCTCGGGTTTAGGGTCTTCATCGCTCCAATGAGCATCTTCCTTCGATTGGCAAGTTCCTGGCGTTCTCCCAGCAATGTTTCCTGGCTGACCACGTCGTCCTCGAGCCAATCCTGCCATTCACCATCTCCCTCTGCTCGCAAAGGGGCATTTAAAGAGTGGTCGGGCGCTGCGAGGCGCCGATTCATCGATACAACCTCTTCTTCGGTCACGTTGAGTGCATCTGCAATTTTAGCTACATTTTCAGGTGCTAGATCGCCTTCTTCCAAGGCTTGGATCTGCCCCTTAAGTTTCCGAAGATTGAAAAACAACTTTTTTTGTGCAGCCGTCGTTCCGATTTTTACCAATGACCAGCTATGCAGAATGTATTCCTGGATCGAAGCTTTTATCCACCACATCGCATAAGTCGCCAAACGAAAACCTTTATCGGGATCAAATCGTTTTACCGCCTGCATTAAGCCTACGTTTCCCTCAGAAATTAATTCTCCAAGAGGTAATCCATAGCCGCGGTATCCCATTGCAATTTTGGCCACTAAGCGCAAATGGCTGGTGACCATTTTGTGAGCGGCCTCGATATCACCCTCATCTGCCCACTGCTTCGCAGCCGCAAACTCCTCTTCGTGGGAGAGGATCGGAAATTTCCGAATTTCCTGCAAATAACGTTGCAGATTGCTATTCGGATCAATCTGCGGCAAAGCCGGTAGGTTATAGGACATCTTCATTCTCCAGTTGGCTAGGGCAAGTTCCACTCTCATAATCCAAAGGCTACTGGAGCGATCTTCCACCTTATACCATTCTTATGAGATATAAGCGTAAAGTAGCATTTTTCAATGGTTTTGATTGCCTTCTAAGCATTTAACCAGTTCCCGCAGATCCTGCGGGAGATCCGATTTAAAGCTCAAAAATTGGGATTTTTGAGGGTGGATAAAGCCGAGTAGGCTGGCATGCAGGGCCTGCCGCTGTAAATCTTTAATTTGACTCCGAGTTTTGTCCGAAAAAACTCGCGTTCGTGCTTTACTTAAGTTAGAGCCATACGTTCGATCCCCCAAAATAGCGTGGCCAATGGAAGCCATATGTACTCGGATTTGATGGGTCCGACCCGTGGTTAGCCGGCACTCCACCATTGAAACCGCATTACTATAGACAGCTTGTACTGCGTAGCGTGTGTGAGCTGGTTTCCCCCCCTGATTTAAGACCGCCATTTTTTTTCGGTCGTGGCGGCTTCGTCCAACGTTACCCATAATTTCACCAGTTTTCGGGTGAGGCACGCCCCACACAATAGCTGAATACGCCCGCTCGATGGAATGCTCTTTAAATTGCACGGCTAAACCGGTGTGGGTTTGATCATTTTTGGCAACTACCACAAGCCCGCTGGTGTCTTTATCAATCCTGTGAACAATGCCAGGACGTCGCACGCCGCCGATTCCTGATAGTGATCCTTCACAATGGGCGAGAAGGGCATTTACAAGAGTTCCGCTCATATTTCCTGGTGCAGGATGAACCACGAGGCCGGCTGGCTTATCAATAACAATCAAGTCGTCGTCTTCGTAAACGACATCGAGCGCCATCTTTTCTGGTACGGGGTCGGCGTCCATTATCTCAGGGATTACAAGTCTGAATGACTCTCCTTGTTTGACCCTGTAAGACGGATCAACTATCGTCTCGTTCTCCGCAGATAGGTGGCCAAGTTCTATTAGAGATTTTATGCGAGAACGTGAGAAACCCGTTGAACTTGAGGTCAGAAAACGATCTAGTCGTTCGCCGTGGCTTTCAATGGGGACGTATGCCTCTAGAAAATAAGCGGGGCTGCTCTTTGGTGCTGACATCTAACTAAACTGGTTTAAACGATGAAATTGCTCAAGTTGTCAGTGGTCTTTATGGGCCTATTAATAATCATAGCAACGACTGTTGTAATAGTTACAGTCTTTAATCGATGGGGTGTACAGGAAAACCGATTGGGTACTCAGTCGGTGGAAAAGTCCGTGGCACCATTTCAATCAGAAATCATGCTGCCGTCCGAGGCGAAAATAGTCAGCAGAGAGATTGGAGAGGGTAAAATGATCCTAGGACTCGATTTATCAGCGGGAAAACAAGGTTTCTTGATCATTGACATTACCACGGGAAAAAAAATCGGTTTGATAGAATTTCGTCGGTGAAGGTGAGGTCATTTTTGTGAGTCCCACAAATCCTGGCCTCGAAATAAAGCGTTTGATTGGATAGCTGATTGAGGCGCTTAACCGCGATAGCGGTTACACAGATTGTTCAAGAGCATATCATTAGTTTCTGGCCATACGACGACTTTCGTCCTTTCTTCGCCAATTGGGACCGGTATTTAGGCATGATATTCAGATTAGATTGCGCTAAACCTTTACTAACTGTTATGCTCCACTGAATTTATAAAAATAGTTCAATATTTTAAGGGAGGAACAATTGACAACTAAAATCGTAAAAGCTTCGCTTTCTCTGGGCTTGGCAATCGGCTTAGCCCCGGCTGCATTTGCTGGAGGGCATAGTGCGGCGTCAAATAGCGTAACGGTACAAGTCCCCTCGGGATCTGGCGGGACCTACCACGTCTACTGTCAGGTGGTTCAGCAAAATTTAGGGAGGCATTTACCGGCTGGAACCAAAATGTTGATTCAAAATCTTCCGGGTGCAGGCGGGGCTAAATCTGCCTCCTTCATGGCCAATGCCGCTCCAAAAAATGGATCCGTCATAGCCATGGTTGCTCCAGGGACCATCACCGTCCCTCTCTGGCGGAAAGTCAAGTTTGACGCCCAGAAGTTCGAATGGTTGGGAGCTCCCGGTGCTAGATCGTCAGCGATATGGATCTGGCATACCCATGGTGTTAAATCAATCGCAGATCTGAAAAAACGCAAAGATCTCAAGATCGCAACCAGTGGTTTTGCCTCTGGTGGGTCTGTCATACCTCGAATGGTTAACACCTTGCTCGGGACCAATATGAGGCTCATTTACGGCTACAAAGGCGGCGGAGCCATGAATCTGGCCATTGAGCAAGGGGAGGCAATGGGACGCTGGAATTTCCGTTCTGGTTTCACTGGGGTCCGCCCGACATGGATTCCTGAGAAGAAGATTATTCCTATCCTCGCAACCGGGCCAAGAGACCCGGAGTTGAAAGGGATTCCACATCTGCGTGACCTCCTGAAGCCGGGCTCTGTCGAACAAAAGGCATACGATGTCATAGGAATGAATTTTGAGGTTGGTCAGGCATTCTATTTGCCTCCGGGGACTCCTAAAGGGATCGTTAAGACCTATCAGAAGGCGTTTGATGCGATGCTTGCGGATCCTGCTCTGAAAAAAATGATTGAGCAGCGTCGGATTGAATATTCCCCGGTTACCTCAAGCCAAATCAAGAAACTAATAAAAGACGGCTTCGCAGCAGCGACGCCTGACGTTGTCAAAATCATAAAAGCAATTCATACGAAAAAGAAGAAGAGCTAAGGCCTCTGTTATCCAGAGAAAAAAGAGTGGCGCTCTTTTCCAGAGCGCCATTTTTTTTACCAGAATTAATTTCCAGTTTCATTTGACTAAAATTGGCGAGGTCGTATCTTGAGCTCAAGAACAACAACGAAAAAATATTCGAAAACAAAATTTTTGTAGAATAGGGAGAAAGAAATGCGAAAATTAATGATCGCAGGAGCCCTGACGGCGGCTCTTGTTGCTTCTATGAATCTGCAGAGTTCGGCGGTCCAGGCACAGCCAGTGACGTTGAAGTTACATGTGTTTGTGCCACCTCCTGCGAATCCGTTTAAAACATTTCTCGCTCCTTGGGCAAAGAAAGTTGAAAAAGACTCCGGTGGCAAACTGAAGATTCAACTTTACCCTTCCATGCAGTTGGGAGGGAAGCCAACTCAACTTGTTGATCAAGTCAAAGATGGCATTGTTGATATTGCATGGACTTTGCCGGGTTACACTGCCGGACGATTTCCGAAACTTGAAGTTTTTGAGCTTCCCTTCGTGCACACGTCTCCGCTGGCTACGACACTAGCTATTCAAGATTTTTATGACAAACACCTTAAAGAGGAGTTCAAAGATTATCATGTGCTCTTGTTGCACTGCCATGCAGGGTCGTTGTTTCAGACGAAGAAGCCGATAAGAAAATTTACTGACGTCAGAGGTTTGAAAATTAGGACGGCTACACGCGCTGGCGGTTGGTATCTCAAGTCCATCGGTGCCGTTCCGATAGGGGCACCGTTGCCAGCAATTCCTCAAATGTTGTCAAAAGGTGTCATAGAGGGGGCCCTATTACCGTTTGAAATAGCGCCTGCAATTAAAATGCAGCAACTCGTCAGTAATTTCAGTGTCCTAGAAGGAAGTCAGCCGAGAATGAATACATCTACCTTTTCATTTTTGATGAACAAGAAGAGTTATGCGAAGTTGCCAGCGGATCTCAAAAAGGTCATTGATAAGAATTCGGGTCGAGCATTAGCGGCTCTGGCGGGGAACAATTGGGCGAATATAGAAAATCCAGCCCGTGGAGTTATGGCCTCGAAGAAAAAGAACAAATTCCACACAATACCCGCCGCAGAAGTAGAAAAATTTAAAGCAGCAGCGAAGCCGGCGATTGACCGTTGGGTTAAGCAAATGAAAGAGAAAGGCATTGATGGCGACGCACTGTTGAAGGACGCCAGGGCAATGATTGCCAAATACAGCAAATAACCAGGGTTTCGATGCTCAGATAAGAGATTATGCCGGAAGTCTCTAACGATAAAAACCGACCCACTGATGTTGTGGGTCGGTTTTTATTTTCTGTCACCTACGGGCTTGCTCTTCTCGGGGGGGTGATACTCTGCCTTATGGCCTTGCTGACGACCGTCAGTGTCTCTGGAAGGTACTTTTTCAATGCCCCGATAACAGGGGATTTCGAACTTATCGGATTGGGAACGGGCATCGCCGTGTTTTCTTTCTTGCCTTTTTGTCAACTCATGCGCGAAAACGTAATTGTTGATTTTTTCCTAAGCCATACCTCAAAAAGGTTTCAATCATTTTTTGATTTTGTAGGCAATCTATCCTACGGCCTGATCATTGTTCTCATGACATGGCGAACGCCCATTGGCGGGATCGAAGTCTACAACAGCAACCAGATGACCCTCATATTGGAGTTGCCCCATTGGTGGGGTTTCCCATTTGCGGTTCTTTGTTTGATAGTTCTCTTGATTGTTTGCCTCTATACGACCCTTCGCAGCTTTAAAGAGGCTCGATATGGTTGAGTTTTCCAAGAGGGTTTTTTATGACTGGGCTTGAAATAGGTATCTCCGGTTTCGGCGTCCTTTTAATTCTGTTGGCATTTCGAATCCCGATCGGTGTGGCGATGTTATCGGTCGGTCTTGTCGGCTATTCGATTATTGCCGGTATTGATCCATTGTTGTCATTTCTCAAAACTGAAATGTTCTATCGGTTTAACACCTTTGAGCTCTCGGTGATCCCATTATTCGTGCTGATGGGACAGTTTGCTGCGAAGGCTGGTCTTAGCCAGGCATTGTTTCGCGCTGCGTATCTCTGGATTGGGCATTACAGGGGCGGCGTTGCAATGGCGGCCGTTGGGGGATGCGCGGGTTTTGGTGCCGTGGCTGGTTCTTCCCTAGCCACAGCGGCGACGATGGGTCAGGTCGCTTTGCCGGAGCTGCGGCGTTACAAATATTCAGGATCTCTCGCGACGGGTGCATTGGCAGCTGGCGGCACGCTGGGTATTTTGATACCTCCCTCCGTCGTTTTGATCATTTACGCGATCCTCGTTGAGGCCAACATCGTGACCCTCTTTCAAGCTGCCTTCCTGCCTGGGATCCTAGCTGCATTGGGCTATATGCTTACGATCGCTATTGTTGTCCGGATCTGGCCGAATGCAGGCCCAGCCGCTGAGAAGGCATCGAGATCCGAAAAATGGACAGCACTCTTGGAAATTTGGCCCGTGCTGGTAATTTTTTTACTTGTAATGGGCGGGATTTATTTGGGGGTTTTTACCCCGACCGAGGGCGCCGGAGTCGGGGTGGTGGGGACCTTTTTTATTGCCATAACTCGGGGTGGAATGGGGATTGAGGATTTTAAAGATGCGCTTATTGGTGCAGCGAATACGACTGCATTAATTTTCTTGATCCTTCTTGGTGCTGCAATTTTCAACGCTTTCCTGGGCTTTTCTCAATTACCGATAGCGGCGGCAAATTTTTTTAAAGAGTCTGGTTTTCCGCCGATGGTCATTTTACTGGCCATGGTAGCGCTATTCATCGTCCTTGGTTTTGTCATGGACTCACTGTCAATGATTCTCCTCACGGTGCCAATTTTTTGGCCAATAATTGCGGCCTTAGATTTTGGACTCCAACCAGATGACCTCCAGCTTTGGTTTGGTATTATCGCATTGATCGTCGTTGAAATGGGGCTAATTACGCCGCCGGTTGGGTTGAATGTTTTTATAATAAACACACTGGCAAAAGATGTTCCAATGATTGAGACTTTTAAAGGGGTGGTGCCATTTATTCTCTCGGATACAGTCCGAGTAGCGCTTTTGATAATTTTTCCTTGGATCACACTCATTGTGCCCCGTCTGTTGGCTACAGATTGAAGACGAGTCTGTCTGTTGCGGGACCTTTGATTTGTTGGCTACAATTGACTGGAAAAACAGGATGATCGGGGTGGAGGCTGTATGATGGATATGCCACTGAGCTTTTCGGTTAAGCCGCTCTCTCCTCTGTGTGGAGCAGAGATTATTGGTGTTGATTTGAGCCAGGAGCTCCCTCAGCAGACGGTTGATTCCATCCAGGAGGCTTGGAACAAGCATGTAGTCTTGATTTTTAGGGGTCAAGATTTGACCGAGGAGCAGCAACTCCGTTTTGCCTCTCGGTTTGGGGAATTAGGAAAAAGGAAAAAACCTCCAGAAAAGCTCCAGAGTCTTGTTACAGGCTCTGAACAAATCACACCAGAAGTTATGTTGGTCAGTAATAAAAAAGTCGATGGTCAACCAGTGGGAGCCTTTGGAGATGGTGAAATGTGGTTCCATATTGACTCGGGTTATGCGGAGTCCCCCTATGCCTATACCTTTTTATACGGAGTTGAATTGCCTTCTTGGGGTGGAAACACGCGGTTTGCCAACACTATCGCAGCCTATGATGCACTGCCGCAAGAAATCAAAACTAATCTCAGAGGAAAATCGGCGCTGCATATTCACGAATACGAGAGGCGGCAAAGGGTGCCCCTAAGAGATGATATCAGTCATTCTCCGCATTGGATCCATCCTATTTGTATAGAGCATCCAAAAAGTGGTCGTACTGCCCTTTTTGTAGATCGCCTGATGACTCGGAGGATTGAGGGAGTCCCTCTCGATGAAAGTGAGGAGATGCTCGATTTTCTTTACAATCATGTGGAGAGAGAAGAGTTTGTTTTTGAGCATGAGTGGTCTCTTGGAGATGTCGTAATGTGGGACAACTTAGCTACTGTTCATGGAAGAACTTATTTTCCAGAAACAGAGACAAGGTTGTTGAGACGTTGCACTATTGAGGGAAAACCGCTCAGGATGGCGAGGTAATAATGAATCACTGGAAGCAATCCAAAGTTCAGCGTGAGCCAGCTCAGTTGGGTTTACCTTTGGTCGATCCCGCAGAATGGTATCCCAATGAAATGCTCGGCAAGGATTTCTGGATATGGGATATGACGCCTGCTGAACGGGGCGAGGTTCTTTCTGCAGTATCTGATGTGGGGCCCACTGGAAAAGATTTATTGGAAATAGATAAAGAAAATTTTGTTCTGCCTACATTGTCGGAGGGTCTCTTAAAAATCCGAAAAGAGCTTATGGATGGCCGAGGCTTCGTTTTAGTGCGCGGGTTGCAGTCAGATGAAATGAGCCATGAACAATTCGCAGCGGCTTTTTGGGGTATAGGATGTCATGTCGGGGACCCGCTTTGCCAGAATGCAAAAGGCCACATGCTGGGTCATGTAAAGGATTTAAATGAGGACTATAGTAAAGTTAGAGGATATATGACGAATGCCCACATGGCGTTCCATTGTGATCAGGCGGACCTCATAGCGCTTGCTTGTGTTCATAATGCGCGGTCGGGAGGCCACCACATGGTCTGTTCCTCGGTTTCTTTGTATAACGAAATGCTTCGGCGGGATCCCGAAGCGGTCAGCCTTCTCGGAAAACTCTTTTACAGATCGCGTCAGGGAGAGATACCACCCGGTGAAACAGATCCTTGGGTCCGTCAACCAGTATTTGGATTCAAAGATGGTTATTTCGCCGCTCGGGGTGTTTCAGCTGCCATCGAAAAAGCCCAGGGTTTACCCGGAGTTCCTGAGCTGACTTCAAGGGAACGAGAGGCGTTGCGACTTTTCAAGGATATGGCACCCGATTTGGCCATTGAGATCCCGTTTCAGCATGGTGATATCCTCTTCATGTGTAATCACGTGACTTTGCACTCGCGGACCCAATTCGAAGACTGGCCTGAGCCTGAGCGCAAAAGATATCTACTTCGACTTTGGCTTACCACGCATGGGGCAAGGCCCATTCCGGAGGAAATCAGTCGTTGGTCAAACGGTGTTTACACGTCAGAAACTAAGTTTTTTGCCCCGTTAGAAGCGGCATAAGAACAAGAAGAATTAACTACCCATAGTTTTTCACTATTTGGCCCAGGTATGATATCAGTCAACTGATTGAGACCGCTGCGACGAGCTCTTAAGCGCAGGATATCGGTGGATGCGCCTATGAAAAATCTTTCCCATCAAAATTAGACCAATTAGAGCGGCTCGAGTTAAACTGGATATATCGCAGTTGCCCGACTAGGTTTGTGCTTTGGGAGATGTTTTCTTCTCCTAATGAACACGAAGCGCTAGCGTGCAATAGCTAAGATCTGATTTTTTCTATAGAGAACAGTAAATGGACATTGGTCAGAACAAAATTTTATTCAAAAACGGTCTAATCTACGATCATGATGGTGATGTCCATCGACCGGCGTGCGCTGACATACTCGTCGAGGGTAATTTAATAAAACAGGTTGGCCCTAATTTGCTTGCTGCCTCTGCGGAGGTTTTTGACCTGAGTAATCATCTCGTGGTCCCCGGCTTGATCAACGCCCATTATCATTCGCATGATACGTTGTGTCGGGGCTTATTCGAGGAAATGCCTCTTGAATTCTGGCTCCTGTATACTTTGCCGATGGGGGGTCATCGCAGTAAAGAGGAAATCCGACTGCGCACTTTAGTTGGTGCGTTAGAGTCTATGCGCTGCGGGATTACGACGGTTCAAGACATGCTTGGCCTCATTCCGCTTACCGAAGAGAATATCGATACCGTAATTGATGCATACAAGGAGATTGGTGAGCGCGTTATATTTGCGCCAATGGTTTTTGATATCCCCGCCGTTGGTATGATGCGGTTTAGAGAAGACTTGCCCGCCGATATTCAGGAAATGTTGGGAACCCAGGCGTTGGATGCACAAACGCAGCTAGACTTTCTAGATCAACAAATTAAGCGGCGTCCGGCCCAAGGTGTCTTAAATTGGGCTTTGGGGCCCTTTGCGCCGCAACGTTGTTCGCCAGATTTGCTGCAAGGATGCGCAGACCTGGCTGATACTCATAATCTGGGCGTTTACATTCACACCTACGAGACCCGAAGCCAAGTCTTGATGGCGAGAGAGATGTACGGAGAGTTTGGGGGGTCCTTTATCCGATACCTAGAAGCCAATGGATTACTTAACCATCGGTTAAATATTGCACATTCTGTTTGGTTAAGCCGAGAAGAAATGGATATGATGGCATCCGCGGATGCGGGCGCCGTTCTGTGCCACAATAGCAATATGAAGCTGAAAAGTGGAATTTCGCCCATTCTTGATATACGAGCTGCGGGAATGCGAGTAGCCCTAGGGTGCGACAACTGCTCAGGTTCCGACGTGCAGAATATGTTTCAGGCGATGAAGGCCTATTGCCTGCTTGGAGCGGTTTCTGATCCAGAACCCGGTCACCATTTAAGTGGTGAAGTGTTAAGGCATGCGACTTACGGGGGAGCCCGAACAGCGCTTTTAGAAAATCAGGTCGGAGCACTGAAACCAGGTCTTAAGGCAGATTTCGTGACTATTGATATGACAGATATAGCTTGGTTGCCTTACAATAGTGCTGTCCGACAATTGGTGTATACAGAAACTGGGCGGTCTATAGATAACGTTGTTATAGATGGGAAGATTGTAATCAGGGATCGGAAATGCACGACAATTGACGAGAGCGCTCTGCGCTCTGAGGTGGCGGAACATATGAAACGTTTTATCCCAGAGTTTGAAGAAGTCGTAGAATCCCGGAAAGAGGCATTACCATATATGCTAAAGGCCCATCAGCGTGTTTGGGATTCAGATATCGGATTGCGGCGCTTTATAGCGCGGACAAATTATGGAGATGGAGGGGTGTCTTAATGCGAGACGGGAGAGTCGAAAATGGGTACTGAGATCAGGATCAGGCATACGTGTTTGAGAGTGGCCGATCTTGAACAATCGGTGACATTTTATACCCAAATGTTAGGCATGGACCTTATGCGCAGGCGTGAGAGCCCGGAACGTGGGGAGACTGTCGCCTACGTTGGCTATGGAGAGGAGTCATCCAATCACGCCTTGGAGCTTGTCCAAGAACACGAGCCACCCAAAACGTATCAACACGGTAATGCCTATGGTCATATTGCGTTGATGGTACCGGACGTAGGCGAGATGGCGGAGAGGTTGTTAGCCGCCGGAGTAGAGTTTGTTTTGGAGCCTCATTTTGTACGTCCAGGCAACCCAAACAGAATTGCGTTCTTTAAGGATCCAGACGGTTACGAAATAGAGCTGACCGAGAGAAAATGATAAAGATTGACTAAGGAACCAGCTTAAGAGTTCAATAATCTATTGCTTCTTCGTCGCCTGGCTCAGAAACGGTATATCTCCTCAAGAGCCGGGTTTCTTCCTTGGGGAAGTCTGTGCGTGCATGATTAAGGCAACGGTTGTCCCATATGAGTAGATCATCCGGGGTCCATTTGTGAGAGTAAATAAACTCTGGTTGCTCAGCATGGTCGAAAAGGAACTCCAGGAGTTCATCGCTCTCTGTCCGATCCAATCCTTCCACCCAACGGGTCATCAGCCGGCTCAGATAGAGGGTTCTCCGTCCTGAAACTGGATGGGTTTTTACCAGCGGATGGAGCGCATTCGGATAATCCGAGTTCGTTTCGATCTCTTTATTTTCATCTCGTAGGGTAGAACCATAGTCGTAAATATGACGCGCTTTGAGATTTTCGATTCTATTTTTCATATCTCGGGATAATGCGTCATACGCCGCCCGTAAATCGGAGAACATGGTTTGGCCTCCCACAGAGGGGATTTTTATCCCGTAAAGTGTAGTTGCGCGGTAGGGCTTATTCCGATGTGAGCCATCTGAGTGAAAGAACATTTCGCCATCTGGTAAGGATCCAATAGGTTTCCCATTCTTTCGAATATTCGAAACCAGCATGACGCCGCGTTTCTTGCTCCGACTTACGTCTCCATTACTCCTTTGTCGGAAAGCCCCGTCCACTTGGCCAAAGCATGACGCAAATCTTTGTTGATCTTGCGAGCCGAGCCGCTGAGATGGAAAACATAACACTGAATATTCCGCGAAAGCTGAGTGTATTTCTGACAGAAGTGCCTTATCGACTGGTTTGCTCCAATCAATTCCCGTTATCCTTGCTGCAAAATGTGGGGCCAATTTCTCAACCACAATTTCACTAGCTAGTGCCATAACTTTAGCTCCTCAATTCGCAACGAACATATTTTGGCAATCTAAAACATAGCCTTGCAACTGTCACGCGCTAGCATTGACCTTATCCCGGTGACGTGTTTCGGTCTTTGGGGAATATGAACTTGAGAGGTATCCAAATGAGTGTGGCTAGGCACCCGAGAGACCCTGACTTAGAGGGAGTGTCGATTCAGGAAATTGCAGACCGGTATATCGCCCGATTCAATGATCGTTTTGCTGATTGGGAGGCATTCGAAGATGCCAAGATTGATGGTTGGAGAAGAGCACAGCACCGCTACATAGGAGCCGGTGGATCAGGAAAGCATGATGAGCAAAATGTTATCCCCCCCCGGGCGCACACATTATCGATCATGTTTGTTGAACCCGGGCAGGGGAATGCGCCCCATACGCACGAGGTGGAAGAGACCTTTTTTGTTCTGGAGGGCCAGCTCGACGTCTTTATAGAGGACGAAGAGGGGAATCGGATCACCAAGCGTTTGGGAAAGTGGGATTGTATTACAAGCCCTCCGGGAGTCATTCATGGATATGATAATAATAGCCTGAGGCCAGTTTATTTTCAGGTGATGTTGGGCAAGGGAAGACCCGAGACCATGGGGTATGCAGACGAAAACTTATATGCGCGTCGGGATGCACATTTGAAGGAAAGTTGATACGGAATTAAATAGGTCGTAGCCCAAGTTTCTTATCCCGTGCCCTGAGCCAGGCGATAATCGGCAAAGAAAGAAGGATTACCCATCCTTTTCCGATTATCTGCGGGAGTAGAAACTCTAAATTTCCAAAGGCCAGATAAAGAAAGAGCGCGCTATCAATAATAATTCCGGCGACTCCGCTCGCCAATACCGCTAATACAAGCCTCCGCCTTTGAAGTGGTGTGTAAATAGCGCAATCTGCCAGCTCGGATAATAAGAAAGCAGTTCCCGACGCGATTAAAAGGCTCGGCGGGGCAAGAAATGCAGAAATAAAAGCGCCTATGAAAATCGCTATTATAGCCCAACCGAGCCCTAAGCGTCGTTGAACCAAATCACGGAGCACAAGTGCCAATCCAATAACGATCACCCCGCTTGGCGCAAGCATATTTGGGCCTACGGGGATTAGGCATGGCCCACCAGGGACGCAGGATACCCCCACATTCAGTATCATCCAATTTGCCCCTGGAATACAGAGCGTGAACGCGGCCAAAAATATAAAACCCTCGACCCGAATGCGTTTTATTTTATCCTTATGATAAAGCATCTTTACAAAATCTTTTGATCCTTTTGGACTAATGAATTTATCCCGAGCAAAAATCTTCCTTTCAAGAGCTAGCACATTCTCTGTCTTAGGACCTATTTTTTTAGAATTTAGTCAAAATATTATTTTTTCGGTTCGGGCATCGAAAAGCCCGAGTTCCTTTTTGAACGGCTAACTATTGTGGTGATTGAAATTTTTAAATGCCTAGGGGTCAGGCGGCCCATAACCCGGATGGCTTGGCGCGGGCTCATTAACCGTCAAAACAGATCGACCACCAAAACGATCCTTCCATTTTTCAATAACTTCTGGGTTGAAAACATTATTTGGCACTTCTCCGGCCAGAGCCTGTATGACGGCGTCTGACGCCCAAGCGAAACCTGGCCCAAGGCTACTCTGACGGTTGTATGAGATCATGTGACCCGAGAGGAGAACTTTGTCACCCATACTGCGGAAAGGGGAGTCGGCGGCTATGGGCTCGTCCCAAAAAGCATCGATACAGGCCCCCGCGATGACGTTATTCTGTAATGCTAGAATGAGGGCCTCTTCGTCTACATTTTTTCCTCGTGAGGTGTTAACAAAAATTGCAGACGATTTCATTTTTGCGAATTTTTCTGCATCCATTAACTTGCGTGTTTCAGAATTGTTAACGCAATGAACGGATACAATATCTGACTCGGCGAGGAGAGTATTCATGTCAACCTTCTCGACGCCCTTCCGGATAAATCTTTCATCATCGATATGGGGATCGCAGGCAATAATACGAAAATTCCAGGGAGCAAAAAGCTGTGCAACTCGGCCGCCGATGCGGCCTAGCCCAATTAATCCAAGGGTAATTCCTTCATATCCATCCGTGGATCTACGACCTAAATAGATCCCATAATGATCAGATGTTTTCCACCCACCTTCTCTTATTGCCCGATCGCGCTCTCGTTGTTGTTTTAATTTTGTCAAGATCATAGACACGGTGCCCTCGGCAACACCCCAACAATTCGACTCGGTGGGAGCGTGGCAAACAAGAATTCCAAGATCTGTGGCGGCATCCACATCAATATCATCGGTTCCCACGGTGCACTTAGCAACAATTCGTAGGTCCGGATTTGCCTCTAAGACCTTTTTGGTAATTGGGCTCGATCGAATAGATGTTCCGACCATTGCAGTAGCCGTGCTGGCAATCTCTGCCATAGTCCTCTCATTATCACCTCCCGGAGTGTGCCAATTTGGATCTCCGAATGCGAGCTCGCAGCCATATTTTTCCATCTTCTTATTACATTCTTCGGGATTATCAGGTGTTGCGAAGATAAATACTTTTGGGCCGGACATCATTTTCTCCATGATTCAAATAAATTTGCGCACTAAAAGTCTACCAAACAATTTGTCCCAAGCCAGGGTTTCTATTCGGTCAACGAAGCTATAAGGGCCGTCAATTCTTCCTCGTTTTCTATCGATTTAACAAAATCTGCCGTTAATTTTTGCTTTTTGGCTGGCCATCCCGCAAAAGATGCACACTCAACAAATTTTTCATAAGCCGCAAACCAATCGAATGGAGAGTGCTTGCTTCCTTTAGCGAAGTCGGCCCGCCCAGAAAACTTTTCTCCTGTCGTCAAGGTCACTTCAATTAGGGTCGTGAGATTTGTGTAATCGGACCCTACGTTCGTGAACGCCGTGAAATTCACCTTGCTCATGCTTCTTGCTATTCCCGGATCTTCAACCGATTGGTTTGTAAAAGTAGATAATCCAGCCTTCCCTTTCGTGATAATTGCTGCCAAGGCAAATTGCATGCTAAAGCGCGCTTCGTCAGCGTCTTTGGGCCGATCATGGCAAAGGGTGCCACGCACTCGGTCATTCGTCTGAACGTTGATGGTTTCAATAGTTTCAGGGGTAAGTGAATACTTTTCTTGTAGGTCCAACATTAATGTCATGGCGGGATGAGTGAGCGCACCATTCGGCCAGGGTTTGATCGATGTTCCGGGTTCCACAAGGGCCCAAGGGTTCCCAAGTCGGCCACTGATGGCTTCGGGAATGTAGCCTCCGCCGGCTGCTTCAAACCATCCATTCGTTTTTTCTAGAATATTTTTTGCAGCCGACATACCAGCCTGAGCTAAAGTTGCGGCTTGAACTCCCCCTTCTGATGCGAAACCACAATGTGCCTGTTCGGTCATGGTCCCAAAATTGCCTCGAACTCCTCCTGCCCGAACTGTTGCAATTCCGAGTGCATTAGAAATTCGTTCTGAGTCCAGTTTGAGAAGCTTTGCTGCCGCGGCGGTTGCACCGAAGATACCGAGTGAGGCCGTTGAGTGATAACCACTCTGGTAGTGACGCTGGCCCATTGCATGGCTGAGTTTGCACGCGACTTCCAGGCCACAATGGATGGCTTCGGAAAATTCTCTTCCACTAGCATTCGTAATTTGTGCTACCGAAATTGCAGCTGGAAGGATAACCGCGCCGGCGTGAATGCCTCCATTCCTATCGGCCGTCGGTTGGGGATTTGTATCATCAAAATTGTCGGCGTGCATTGCAGTCCCGATAGCCAGAGCCGAATGGGCTGCTGAGGCACGAATATTAGTGGCCAAGATCGCGGTTTCATTGGAGCGAGATTGGGTATCGATATAGTTCAGTATTGTGCTGAAAACAGGGCTTTTACTTCCAGCCAATGCAAGTCCAAGGGCATCTAACAAATGAATGCGACCGCGATGAAGCACTTCTGCTGGTATTTCGTCGAGTCGAGTTTTCGCGACAAAATCTGAGATTTCTTCAGTGATGGGCGGGGTATTATCTGACATGGCGTTCTTAGTTTTAAACCTTTGATAAATCTCTTCTGAGTGTTCTAGTAGGTCGTCCTTATTGTATTGAGAACCTCAATTTATAATGTCTGTTTTTGGAAACTAGAGTGCCAAGGAAAAAACCCTTGACGCTGTAAAGTAAGCGATAAGAGGATCACACCGGGTCAAAAGGCAGATTACAATCTTTGGTCTCAACCTCAATAACCCAGACATCAGGATCTCGGTCAATTGCTTTACGGATCCTAATACTCGCTTCCACCTCATCTATAAATTCTTCTTTGTGCGCCTGTAACCATTGAATTTGGCCATCAAAATTTCTGATCTGGGAGAGTAAGCGGCATTTGTCGGGAGGTTGGTAGATTTTGAACAAAACGGTCCCACCCATTTTTTCACCCTGGTTTACAAGGATGACCGGTATACCTTGAGATGAACAGCGTCGGATGAAGGCCCCGGCCCATAGATGCGTCGGTAGAGAGTCATTTGCCATTTAGCCCAAAGGTCCCAAGAATGGTTCCCCCATAAATGCGTCTGGGGCTGGGTCAATTGTCTCGGGCCAGGTTCCTGGAACCACTTTCCGTCGTTGTAATTCTGGCCGCGGTTTTCCGTCCCAGCCGATTTGTTCCATATATGCATACAATTGAATGAGGTGACCGTCTGGATCTTCAACGAAGACAGTATAATCAATTCCCGCATAGAGACTTTGGGGAATATCCTCGCGAACCTTGCAACCGTGCTCATCGCGCAAAAATTGGAGTGTTTGGCGTAGCTGCCCATAATTTCCGACTCTGAGACCAAAAGAAAATAATAACGTGTCATCTCGGCAGGACAACTTTTCCCGAATTGCCAGTGGGTATAGTGCTAGCGAATGATGCTCAGTATTATTTCGAAGGAAATAGATTTTATCCCCCTCAAAATCGACGATTTCCGTGACGATAAACCCGAGTAGGTCTCGGTAGAAATAGACCGATTCCTCCAAGTTATTGCAAAAAAGCGCTACAGGACCCACCTTGGTTATTTTGAACGGACGGCCAAGTAAGACACCGTCAACATCATATTTTTCTTCCAACGGCTCCACATCCCGAAATCCCGACATAAGCTGGGATCCCGACGCTAACGCGTCATTTACCTCCCGATACTCGGAAATCTGGGGGAGGGAGGCAACATTTCTGAACTCCCTGTTATGCATATCCCAGGGCTTTGAATGCCCATTCCAACCAATCTGCTCTATGCCATAATAGAGTTCGTTCTGAAACCAATCGGGATCCATCAAGTAAGTATGCCAGTTTGAGCCTGGCATATCTCGGCCGGCTTTAGCCATATTGCATCCTTTTTGAGTCAGCCAGTGATGCCCGTTCACCACTTCTGCAAGGGTCCCGACCTGCCATGTAATCTGATTTACGGTTATGTGTTCTCTCCAGCGATTTTGCTTATCTGTGACACCTCTGTGTCGGTGGTTGTAGAGAACAAAGGCGTGATGATCGTGGCTGTACCTAAAAAAATATCCTTTTAAGTCTCCAAATTTATCGAATTCCGCTGGGATTTGGCGCCCCTCGGGAAATGGGTCTCGGATATCAACAATCTTAAATCCCAAGAGAGAATGATAGAATTGGAGAGCCGCTTCCATATTGACTGCATTTAGACCGAAATGCCCTAATCTTCTTATTTTAAAGGGCCGCTCTAGAAGAACTCCGCCGACATTAAATTTTTCCTTTGATGCCATCACAATAGTCATCCCATCCGGTTACGAAGGTCATTGGCATAATCTGCTATTGCGTCCTCAAAATTATATTCTGGCTCCCACCCAAGTACATTTCTAGCTCGCGAGCAGTCCAATGGAAGCGCACGATTTTTGGGCCGGGTTCCGGGTATTATTTCAACACTCAGATTTGGCATGTGTCCTTTTATTCCCGATACGAGGTCATCAAAACTATGGACCTTTTCATAACCAATATTGAAAACATTTTCTGGAATGGGATCTTTTTTCATAGCGAGGTTGATGGCCCGGCCGACATCCTTGGAATAAATATATGCGAAATCCATCGTTTGTTCCTCAGGTATTCGCGCGGGTTCTCCCGTTATCCCGGCCATCACAAGATCTTGGACTTTTTGACCACCTCCCGATCCACCCCAAAAATGCCCGACTCCAAATGTGTTAGCCAGACGCAGCATGATCAATTCGAACCCGGCATTGATCGAATAAGCCTCCAGGATTTTTTCCTGCGCTACTTTTGAATTCGAGTAGGCAGCGCCGGATCCTAGAGGATTGTCTTCTCGAACTGGACCTTCGGAAATTTTTCGCCAATCGTAGGCTCCAAAAGTACTAATATGAACGACCTTTTTTACACCCGTTAAGCGAACCGCATCGGCAAGGGCCATCGTTCCGCCTATATTTAGCCCATATCCAAAATGGATTGGGTCCGCAGCCTTCTGCCCAATCACTGATGCGGTATGAAGAACGCGATCGACTGCATGGGACTGAATAATTTTTATGAGTCCTGGAAGGCTCCTTACATCCTCATTTTCATAAACAAACTCAGCCCCCCCTAATTGATTGCGAACATAATCCTTGTGGGGAATGGGATCTAAAAAAATAACTTTTTCCCCTTCCTGAATAGCGTGTTGAGCATAAGAAGTCCCTATTAGCCCCGCCCCGGTGATTAAGGTTGTCATTTTTTTCTCCTTAACGTGGTTTGGCGTTATCGCCACCTTCTGTTCTCAAAAGATAGAGGCTACTGCCAATTATAACTAGGGTGCCGGCATAGGACCAAAGTCCTGGTAGCTCGGAGAACCAGGCGATCCCGATCAAAAACGCGTAAACGATCCTCATATAATCAAAGGGCATCACAAAACTGGTCTCTCCCATACTAACGCCATGAGTAAACATGCCTTGTCCAATGATTCCGAGCGCACCTGTTAAACCCAATAATATCATTTCAGTACCGGACGGCATGATCCAAAGAAAGGAGGCAGGAAGGGGAATCATGCTTCCTAGAGTAAAACCGAGGATGCCCGGGATTAGTGCCAAGGTTGTGGTGACCACTGCAAAGTAAAACATGATCGTAACAGTTTGTTCTGTGCGGCTCAGCAATTTGATCGTAAGGACTACTCCGGTCCCGAAACAGGTGCCTAATACCGCAACAATGGCCCACGGATCAAAACCATCTCCGAAAGGCTTGGTGATCATTAGAATGCCAGAAAACCCGATTATCGTTACCGCACCTCTCTTCAGGCCGACGACTTCTCTCAAGATTAGTACTGCGATGAGGATCATAATCAGAGGTCGTGAAAATTGGATTGTCACAGTATCTGCCAAGGGAATGTGAATCAGGGCAAAGAAAAAACACAAATTACCCAAAAAGCCGAAACCGCCCCGCGCAATATGTAACAGAGGTTTTCGCGTGGGAACGACCTTATTAAACCCCATACGCCAAATTAAAGGCAGTAAAACAATAAGGCCCGCAAGAAATCGGACGAAGAGCACCTCAAAAGCGGGAAGCGTCCGCCCCAGAAATTTTACAAGGGATGCCATGACGATCAGAAGAAATGCGCCTGTTACAACAAAAAAAGCACCTTGAAGGTTCGGGGATAGCCGGTGCCATGGCGTGAGAAATGATTTCTTCAGGTTTGCCCCCAGTTTGACGGTATTGCCACGCAAATCCGCTGACGAGAAAGAACCCGATTTTGGTGGATGATCCTAGTTTGTCAAACGCCGAGGCTCCGCCTAGGGTTTGCGATAATAAATTGGAGGGGCACATATGATTGAAAAAGGTAAGTTAGAGGGCTGCGTAGCTTTGGTGACAGGTGGCGGTGGTGCAATTGGTGGAGCGATTTCCCGATTGCTTGCCTCTGAAGATGCAAAAGTTCTTGTCGTCGATAATAGGGAAGACCAGGCCGAGGCAGTTGCGAACCAAATCCGAGAAAATGGAAACGAGGCGATCAGTTTTGTGGCAGATGTCTCAGATCCTTCGCAGGCTGAGGCCGCTGTAAAGGGTGCCGTAGAGACATTCCAAAGGCTAACCGTTTTAGTAAATGTGGCGGCTGCCGTGACACCGGATGCTCCAATTGAGACGTTGCCGCTGGAAGAGTGGAATAATGCTTTGGCTGTCAATCTCACTGGGCCCTTTTTGATGTCGAAGTTCTCGGTTCCTCACATTAGGGAGGCAGGCGGAGGAGCTATCGTGAATATTGCTTCCCAATTAGGGACCATAGGTGTTCCCGATCGGTCAGCCTATTGCTCAACCAAAGCGGCCTTAATTCATATGACGACGATCTTGGCCGCGGAGGTGGCGAGCGATAATATAAGGGTTAATTCGATTTCTCCGGGCGTTATTGAGACACCCCGAACGTTGAGGCGTTTTGATCGACTAGAGGATTTTCAAGCGGCGCGTGGTCCGCTCCATATGTTAGGCCGGGTGGGACAACCCGAGGAGGTTGCTAAGGCTGTCCTTTTCTTCGCTTCGGAAGACTCCTCATTTACGACTGCTACAAACCTTTTAGTCGATGGCGGATACATTTATTTAAAAAGAGCCTCGGGGACCGGGAAAGAGTAAAGCTGGATATCAATAGTTGGAAGAGACAAAATTGCTCAATTTCTCAGATTTCGTCTCGGACATCTGAGGGGTTTGGGAAACCGCGGAATAAAAATTCGGTTAAAATTAAGAGCCATTCGATCTGGCTCTCAAATGGAGCTGAGCAGACTTGCTGTCTTGGAAGAGCGGTGCTAATTCCTGTTTATGGTAAATGGTGTAAAACATTCTAATGGCCACAAGTTTGAGGGAATTTTGCCCTCGACTGAGCCTGAATTATCGGGTCCAGCGATTGCAGCGGGGTCGGTAACATTTGATTTGGATACCGTTCTTACCGCAGTGAGACCGCTTAGGTCCTCTGTTCCAGCTGATTGTCACTCCGCAAGAACGCTGGGGACAGAGAGAGAGGGCAATGCCATATTGATAGATGGAAATGGCCTTTTCTTGACCATTGGCTACCTGGTTGTCGAGGCAACTGAGGTCCTCATTGGCGCCCCTAATGGGGCCGTTCTCAATGCGCATCCCATCGGCTATGACCATGAAACAGGCTTTGGTTTGGTTCGCTCACTTGAACAGACTGATTTTTCTCCGATTGAGCTTGCACCTAATAGTCAAAAGCTCACACGAGATAGTCGAGTGATTGTAGCATCGGCCGGTGGCCCTAGTCAGGCGTTGGATGCTCATATAGCAGACCGACGACTTTTTGCCGGGTCCTGGGAGTACATGTTGGAATCGGCAATTTTTACAGCACCACTGCATCCGAATTGGAGCGGGGCTGCGCTTATCGATCCTGGTACAGGAGAACTTTGCGGAGTGGGTTCCTTATTTGTTCAAGGACCGGCTGGCGATGAAGATGAAGAGCAGGGCAATATGTTTGTGCCCATAGAACTGTTAACTCCCATTTTACGAGATCTATTGAAAACAGGTCGAAGATCAGGACCACGCCGTCCCTGGATGGGGCTACACGCCGCTGAAGCACTCGGCAGCTTAGTGGTGGTCAGTGTTTTCGATGGCGGTCCGGCGTTCAAAGCTGGCATACAGCCTGGAGATATTCTTGAGCAGATAGAAGAAAAACCCGTCGATACCCTTGAGAGCTTTTATCGAGAATTGTGGTCAGCTGGCGAGGCCGGTGCATCAATCAAGTTGGGGGTAATTAGAGGCTCAACGGGAATGAATATTTTTGTTGGGAGTTGTGACCGACAAGATTTCTACAAACAACCCCAACGACACTAAAAAAACTTTTCCCTTTCTAAGGGTTCCCCGGTCCTCGCCTAGAAAGCTGAGTTTGGTCTTTTCCATTTTCGGAAAAAGTCATTGTCTGTCGTTATCACAGTTTGGTCTCCACTCCTCTAGAACATATGGATCGACCTCTAATTTTGAATAATGGTCCCTCAAATTTTGAAATTCTTCCCGTCCTAAAATGTTTCTTAAAGCCCAGATTGCAGCCCCTCTAACGCTTGCGGATTGATCTTTAAGCAAATTAACCAGCTGGCTCTCGTATTTCCGATCCCGTGTATTACCAATGGCTATGGCGACATTTCGAACGAATCTGTCTCGGCCGAGACGCTTGACTGGCGATCCCGAGAAATATTTTCGGAAGGATGGGTCATCTAACTTTATGAGATCCTCAAGTCTCGGCCAGACTCTCTTGGAGTGGGCCAGGAGTTCTTGAGTTTTAGTTTGGCTGGCGAACTTGTTCCACGGGCAAATAGCGAGGCAGTCGTCACAACCAAAGATCCGGTTTCCAATAGCGGTTCGGAACTCAAGGGGTATGGGTCCCTTATGTTCAATGGTTAGATATGAAATACATCGCCTCGCGTCCAATCGATAGGGCTCACGAATGGCTTGAGTGGGGCAGACGTCGATGCACCTCTCGCAGTTTCCGCAGTGATCAGGTTCTGGGTTATCAGGGATAAGCTCAAGGGTTGTGAAAATTTCACCCAGGAAAAGCCAAGAGCCATTCTCTCTCGATACAAGATTTGTATGTTTGCCTTGCCAGCCAACCCCCGCATTTTCTGCCAAGGGTTTCTCCATTATCGGCGCGGTGTCGACAAATATTTTAACCTCACATTTGAAACCTTGATGTATTTCTCTTGCAAGAATGCGCAACTTTTTCTTTACCACATCGTGGTAGTCTTTGCCCGAAGCATATACTGAAATTGCCCCGTAATCGGGTTTCGACAGGATTTCCATTGGATCACGCTCTGGGCCATAATTTAAACCTAGAACAATTGCGGAGCGGGCTTCAGGCCAGAGCGAGTGGGGCGATTTTCTTTGTCTTTTCGGGTCTGGAGCCATCCCATGTCCCCATGCCACCCATCGCGCAAGAACTTTTCTAATCGCTGCCCTGATTGGAGACCTTGATCCGCACTTGCGAAGCCCACAGCGTCAAACCCTAATTCAAGGGCTCTTTTCCGGATCACCTTTTTGGGATTTTCTTCCAAGGTGGATATCGTCAACCACGTCCCCTGAAAGGGCTCACTTGTTGGTCAGGAAGCCATAAATCGCTCGGAGGCGGTGCACTTTGATAAAACACGTCAATGGGTATCCCGCCTCTTGGATACCAATATCCTCCGATACGGAGCCACAGAGGTTTTAACTCTTGCTCTAAACGCTTTGCGATCCCTACTGTGCAATCTTCATGAAAATGCCCTTCGTTACGAAAAGCACCAAGGAACAGCTTGAAACTCTTGCTTTCAACAAGCCAGTCCCCAGGAGCATAATCAATGACGAGGTGCGCAAAATCGGGTTGGCCGGTTACCGGGCATAGGGCGGTAAACTCCGGACAGGTAAATCGGGCGAGGTAAAGCGTTCCGGCGTGAGGATTTTTTATTCGCTCAAGAATCGCATCTGCCGAAGAAGTCGGATTGCCTGTAGCACGGCCAAGTTGTGTTAATGGTTTTTCGTTGTGGGTTCCCAGTATATTACTCCTTAATTTAATCTTCGAGAGCCCGTGTTGGGCCATCTTTTAGTTCTTCGTAGAAATTTTTCCTGAATGCCTCTAACTTGCGCGTTTTTATCGATTTACGCAGTTTTCCCATCAAATCCTGATAATAGTGTAGGTTATGTGCCGTCAGAAGCATTCCGGCAAGCATTTCCCCAGCTTTGACCAGATGGTGGAGATAAGCTCGACTGAAACCGCTGCAGGCCGGACACCTGCAGGCAAAGTCTAAAGGCCTTTTGTCATCCGCATGGATCGCGTTTCTCAAATTGAGCGTCCCGCCCCGGACAAAGGCCTGTCCTGTTCGGCCAGACCGGGTTGGCATAACGCAGTCAAACATATCGACTCCTCTGGAAACTGCACCGACGATATCCTGGGGGCGCCCTACCCCCATCAGATAGTGCGGTTTTTCAGGGGGGAGGTGAGGCACTGTATAATCGAGGACATCGAACATTTGATCTTGTCCCTCTCCAACCGCAAGGCCGCCAACGGCATATCCATCGAAACCTATATCAATCAATTCGTTAGCCGACTCTTCACGTAAATTCTGGTACGTGCTGCCCTGCACGATGCCAAAAAGTCCGTAACCAGAGCGGGCTTCGAAGGCAGCTCGACAGCGTTTAGCCCACCTAAGAGAGAGCTGCATCGAGTCTCTCGCTTCTGACTCGGTAACCGGCCAGCCGGTGCATTCGTCCAAGACCATGGTTATGTCTGCATCGAGCAGTCTTTGGATTTCGAGGGATCTTTCTGGGCTGAGCTCGACCGATGCACCATCGATGTGAGATTGAAAGGTGACCCCCTTTTCTCCAATTTTTCGGCGTTTTGATAGCGAAAAAACCTGATAACCTCCTGAGTCGGTTAAAATCGGTCCCGGCCAGTTCATAAACTTGTGAAGACCTCCAAGGTTAGAGATTCTCTCAGCACCAGGCCTGAGCATTAAATGGTAGGTATTGCCCAGAATGATCTGGGCTCCTGAGGCAGAAACGTCTTCTGGCCTCATTGCTTTTACCGTCCCTGCCGTACCCACCGGCATAAAAGTGGGGGTATCGATAATCCCATGGGCACAGGTTATTTGGCCAACTCTCGCGTGACCATCAGATCCGAGAATCTTCATACAAAAATTTTGAGCTGCACTCATGATCTGGCTCTCTCCAGGAGGCATGCGTCTCCATAGGAATAAAAGCGGTAACCCTTTTTAATCGCGTGCTCATACGCAGTTTTCATTGTTTCTAAACCAGAAAATGCTGAGACAAGCATAAAGAGGGTTGATCTGGGTAGATGAAAGTTTGTTTGTAAGACATCCACAGCTTTAAACTGGTATCCCGGGGTGATAAAAATATCTGTGGTGCCTTCGAAGGGCTTAATGACCCCGGAATTGTTTGCAGCAGTCTCAAGTAGGCGAAGAACTGTTGTACCTGCAGCGACGACTCGTCCTCCCTGTCGACGAACTTGATTAAGTTTTTCTGCCGTATCAGGACTGATGGTGCCCCATTCGGAGTGCATGACATGATCTTCTGCTGTATCTGTTTTCACGGGTAGAAAGGTACCAGCACCCACGTGAAGAGTTAGTTTTTCAGTGGTTATTCCTCTGAGCCTAAGATTTTCGAACAACTGTTCTGTGTAATGTAAACCTGCTGTCGGTGCCGCCACCGCGCCGGCGCGTTCGGCGTAAATCGTTTGATAATCATCGTGATCTGATACAGTCCCATTTTTGTCTCTTTTGATGTAGGGAGGAAGAGGCATAAAACCGTATTTTTCCAAACCTACAGCCGTTCCCAGACCAGAGAAAGTTAACTGAATTTCGCCGTTTTCACCCTTGGCGTTTACTACTGCCGAGAAATCTGAGCCGAAGTCTATTCTATCTCCAGATTTAATTTTGCGGACAGGTCGGCCGAAAGCGTGCCACGTTCTGTCCGATTGACGCATGTGAAGTGTCAGTTCGACAGATCTTGTTCCGCACCGGCCTCGCAAACGCGCAGGAATAACTTTCGTGTCATTCAAGACGATGACATCCCCTGGTTTTAGAAAATCTGCTAGTTCCCAAAAGTAGCGATCCTGAAGCGGTTTCCTGATAACCAATAGCCGGCTTGAATCCCGAGGGTGTGCCGGGGATTGAGCGATCCTTTCCTTAGGAAGCTCGAAATCAAAATCACTGGTTAGCATTCTGGTTCACTAGCATTTTGCTGGCGGAGTTAAAAGTGATTTGGGCGTCCTATACTGGTCTTAGACTGATGTGCTAACTTTTGACCTTAATCCCAAATCAGGTTTCGTTGCATGAAGAACACGGACGATCGTTCCATCCCTAGTAGTTCAGAAAAGCCTGATTCCGTAAAAGGGGCGGGGTATATGTTTGCATCTGCAATGTCGATTTCTGCCGCGAATGGCATGGTGGTCCATGTTTCATCTACCGGATTGCACGCCTTTGAAATTGCATTTTTTCGCCAGTTGGTCGGAGCGATAATGATGACTGCTTTGACCCTGCGCCAAGGGTTTCGACATTTTTATACCACGCGGATTAATTTACATATATTGCGGTCAATATTAAATGCGTTCGCATTGTTGGCGTATTTCTACGGCCTTAGTCTTGAGCCTCTCAGCAAGGTTGTTGCCTTGAGTTTAACGGCTCCCCTATTCGCAACCCTGGGTGCCGTGCTCTTTTTAAAAGAAAAAATGACCGTTCATCGCTGGATTGCACTAGCATTGGGAATATTGGGAGCTCTTATTATTTTGCGTCCGGGAGTCCAAGCGGTTTCGCTCGGAGCCATACTCATTTTGTTGTCAAATGCAGCCTGGGCCGTGGCTTTGATTGTTATAAAGAAACTTACAGAGACTGACTCAGCGATCACCATAGCGTTATGGGCGGTCTATTTTCAGGTTCCAATCTCTCTGATCGCGGCCATTTTTGTTTGGCAGGGGCCCAATTTTGATCAATTTTGGTGGTTGGTAGCGATTGGACTGGCCGGGACCGCAGCCCAGATTTTTCTGGGTGATGCGTTTAGAAGGGCTGATGCAACCGTGGTTCTACCGGTCGATTTTACAAAAATTTTTTACGCAAGTTTGATCGGGTATTTTTTCTTCGATCAGGTCCCAGAAATTTCGATTTGGATAGGCGCTTTTATTGTATTTGGGGCAGTGTTCTACAATGCCTGGCAAGAACGGGCCGCTCGACGTAAAATTTAATTCTCGCCGATAAGGTGTAGGGATTTACCATTCTGGTTAAGCCACTTTCGACCCGCGTCCGCGTGCTCTGTTAGTTCTCGGACAACCGACCAAAATTGTGCAGAATGGTTCATGTGGGCAAGGTGGGCCGTTTCGTGGGCTGCAACATAATCTGTAACGAAGTCCGGCGCCATTATCAGTCTCCATGAGAAACTTAAGTTACCTCTAGAGGAACAACTGCCCCATCTGGTTTTCGGGTCCCTTACTGACAAACGTCGGATTGGCTTTTTTAATTGGGTAGATTTTATTTTGGTAAGGCAAACAAAGCGTTGCTGGGCGGAAAAACGGAGCCAGTCGATTACAATCTGATTAGTTGTTTCACCCAAGGGCCAAACAACCAATTGATCTCCTATGTGTTCGACCTTTCGGATAGCTGAAGAGGTAACCTTGATGCTGAGGGTTTCCCCCCGAAATGGGAACTCCATTCCATCAGCGAATGGCCGTTGACCCCCTAAATGCGAACTTTTCTTTGATAGCCAGTTTATATGCTGGGAAGCAAATCGCCAGCCTGCTTCAGGCCTGATACCCTCAGGGAGAATAAGTTCAAAAAAGTTAGTCCCTGGAGACAAGCGAAGAGCTATTTTTTTTGCTTTTTGACTGAAGCGTATTGAAACCGCAACTACCTTCCCGTTGGGGAGGGGGATATTTTTATGAGTGTCCATGCCCACACTTTTGTTTAAAGGCTGTCGAGTTTCAAGGGAATGATGAGTCCGCGCGCTTTCCAGTTCTCAAATGAGGGAGGTTGTTATGCCCTGCATATATGGCTGGAAGAGAATTTTGTGCGTCAAGTGGGTTCTCTCGGGAATATTTTCCTGCCTGTCGGAAGTTATCTATACCTCGGTAACGCCCGAGGTGCAGGGGGGCTTCGAGCGAGGATCAGCAGACACTGTAGACCTGATAAGAGGATCCATTGGCATGTTGACCACCTTACAAGTTGGGGTCGTGTCTTGCATGTCTGGACTAGCGCCCAGGGCTCAGAGTGCAATCTAAGAAAAGTTTTTATGAAAAATTTGGAGATACAACCGGCAGTCAAAGGTTTTGGGAGCACAGACTGTAATCTTTGTCCTTCCCATCTTTTGGCTATGTCATCATTAGACAGCTCAGGAATCTGCGAGAATATAACCGAAACTCTGGAGATATCGGGCGTGGATTTTATGTTTTATGAACTGGCTTCCGTTTCTTGATTCGATAATTCTCAAAAGTCATCGACCTCGGAGCAGCCCTTGATTGTCGCTCGCAATCCACGTTTTTTATCTACGGTCTCTCGGATTTCATTTGCGTATGGAGATCTCTCCATCAGGCGATATAAATCTGCCGCACCGTCGTGAAAACCCGATGATAATCCAATCGATTGGCATGTCAGAGCAATTTCTTCCATTTCTCCGATGTACCTTTCAGAGACAGCAGGAAGGGCGGGGGTAAGATTTTCCATCCGACGATACAGAGCCTCTTGACTATACTGGAACTCTTCGTGCGCGATATCAGCGACACCAAGTCTTTCGGCAGCTATTAGCATATTGGCGCAGAGGGCACTTACGCCTTTTGTAATTCCCGCATAAACCATTTTAACAGCCGACCCCTGCCCAATGTTGGGTCCACATTGTTTGACGGCGATACCCTTGCCGTCAAAAATATCCATGGTTGCAGCACTTGGCCCACTGACAAAAAATCTTGTTGGTTTTGGGGAGCCGCCCGGAGGGTTCCCCACGATTCCGCCATCGATCGGATTTCCCCCTGCGGCTTCGATTACTCTAGCAACCTCTTTTGCAGTGTCGGGGGAGATCGCATTGCAGTCCACGTAGGGTAAGTGTCTTTCCAACGATTTCATAACCGTCGCCACAGAAGAAGCCGTGGAGAGTGCCTCTGCTGGTGGCAATATACTGAAAATGATATCCGCTCGCTTTATTCCCGCCTCCAGGGTCTTAGCATCAACGAAACCGGCAGTCTTTGCTCTATTGCGTGTCGCTTCGCTTCGGCCTTGCAGAATCCCAAGAATTTCAAAACCGTTTTCGGTGAAAAACATTTCCTACCGCAGCTCCCATTTCTCCTGGGCTTAGAATCAGCACTGTTTTTATGGTCATCGATCCGTTTCCTATTTATTTTCTCTGAATTGCCAACCCCAAGTCACAGCTCTCAGGCAGAAAATGGCGCAGATGGCAGGTGTCAGCGCAGTAGCTCCAAGGACCCATATTGCCACATTTTCGAGGGTTGCGACATCTGTTCCTTTGTCTAATCCGGCAAGATTAGCGATCAGTCCGGCCCCCGCAGCCCCATACGCTACACCTAATGATCTAATTGTTTGCATCGAAGATGCAGTAATGCTCTCTTCGCCATCTCGGGCAACCGACATTCCGAAGGAAATCATAAGCACGTTAGTGGTTCCAACGGCTGCCCCTACCAGGGTAATCGAGATGGTGAGCCAGACTAAAGACCCCTCCAAAACGCTCCACGCGAACAGAATGATCATGATAGTGGCCGCGATCATGCCAGAAACAATCGTTATCCGCTCTGTACGACCAGAGAGTCCGGAAACGGACAGTGAGCCTATTGTCCAACCAACCGAAAATACCAGCGATAGATAACCAACATAAAGAGGCGATATTCCGTGCATCTCTTGTAGAAATAGCGGGGCGAAAATTAATAATGCTGAATGCAGAGCGGAAATCAAAAAATACACCCAGTAAGCCAATCCGACCGGATTAAGGATCGATAGGGGAGCGGTCGGAAAGAGTTTGTCTGAGGATCTGTTATCTTGTTTGAAGGTTAACCAGATGAGGGTACAAGATAGGCCGATTAGAGCTGTATTTATCCATAAGTCGTGTATTTGACTGGTTACACCGATTGCTAAAACGCCTGTCGCCAGCATTAGAAGCCTCTTCCAAGGGAGCCGTCGGCCCGGTTCCTGACCTGCCTCGGCCTCTATCGTTCGCCACGCTCCCCACATGAAGATCATAATGACTGGGGCTTGGGACCAGAAGGAGCCTCGCCACCAACCGATTTCAGCAAAAATGCCTCCAAAAAATGGACCGAGAAGGGCTGCAATGCTCCAAGTTGTTGTTATCGTCCCCAACATGCGGGTTCGAATTGTCGGGTCAAAATAATCACGGACAAGCGCGGTTGTTTGCGCGATAACAAAACCTCCACCCAAACCCTTGATAAAGCGAGCGATTAGCATGGTGAACATATCCGGCGGGAGTGCGCATCCGATGGTTCCGATTAGAATCACCAAGCCTCCCCACACATAGGCATCACGCTTTCCGAAACGCACTCGTAAGTGATATCCAGCCGCAGCGCCCACGATTGAACCGACCATGTATATCATTGATGCCCAGGTATAAAATGACAGGCCACCTATGTCGGCGATGACCGAGGGCATGATTGTATTAATGATGAAAACGTCGAGTGCATGAAGGGCCACGCCTAAGTTCAGGAGAAGTGTCCACCGGGCCATGCCTCCAGAGAACAATTGCCCCCAAGAACCACGCGTCTCAAAATCCATCGGCTTTTCTGGCCTCTCCTCGGTCATAGCTTAGATGTTATTACCGCGCTTGAGTTGCGCCAAGCCGTGGCCATGTTATGCGTCGAACGCTATTATTGGTCCATGACGATTTTAAGTGTGTTGGATCAATCTCCGATCCTATCAGGAAAAACCCCGGCTGATGCCATCAAAGATACTTTGGCTCTGGCAAAACACGCCGATAATTTAGGGTATCACCGATACTGGTTGGCAGAGCATCATTCGAGTGGCGGTCTCGCAGGTGCAGCCCCGGAGATTTTGATTGGCCAAGTTGCTGCCGAAACTAAGCATATCAGGGTCGGTTCAGGAGGTGTTATGCTTGGCCACTATAGCGCTCTTAAGGTCGCTGAGAATTTCAGAATGCTGGAGACACTCTTCCCTGGCCGAATTGACCTAGGAATCGGACGCGCTCCTGGCAGCGATCAGATCACAGATCAGGCTTTGGCGGTTGGACCAGGTTCGTTGGGGCCTCAGCATTATCCGCAGCAAGTTAGAGATATGATCGCCTGGCTCCATGATAAAATGCCGGATGATCACCCTTTCGCAAAGGTTCGGGCTATGCCTTTGGGACCCAAAGCGCCGGAGGTTTGGTTGTTGGGCTCATCTGATCAAAGCGCTGCTGTCGCAGCTTATTTTGGCGCTGCCTTTTCATTCGCGCATTTCATAATGGGTGAGGGCGGACCCGAAGTCATGGAATTTTATCGGAACAACTTTCAGCCCTCTGAAGATAATTTGGATCCTCAGGGGAGTGTGGGTATTTTTGTCATTTGTGCTGAGACTGAGAGTGAAGCTGAGGAATTAATGATCGTCCGTGATTTGTCCTCCGTTCTTCAGAGAACAGGAAGAGGCGGGCCTGTCCCCACACTGGAAGAAGCCAAGGCCTATCAATACTCAATCCAAGAGGAACAACTAAGGGTTTATAATCGCCGCCGTTTTATTTGGGGAGATCCTCAAGGAGTAAGACAAAAGATAAACGCACTCGCAGAGGCCTACAAGGTGGATGAATTTCTGGTTCTCTCTATTTGTCCCACGTTCGAAGCCCGTCTGAAATCATACGAGCTTTTAGCCCGGGTGTTTGAATTGGAAGAACGGACAGTAGACGCTTAATACATAAATCGATTTAATTCACTATTTGAATAATCTCCAAATTTTTGGAGGTAGAGTCCGATGCGGGTCGAGAACCGGCTTATTGGAGTGCCATTTCTGAACTCGATCGATTCGTTGGTCTTGGATAAAGCCGCAGGGAGAAAGGAAGAAGCCCGAATGGGGGTCAAGCAGTCCGCCTTGGCTGGTGTCATCTGGATGGTCCTATGCACTGGGTTCCAGGCGGCGGCTAGCGGTATGGTCCGTTTATTATCCAGTGATATTGGGGTTTTTCAGCTCCTCTTGTTTCACGGGCTAATCGGGACGACCCTTATGCTGCCTTATGTAGCGCGCCTACCCTCAGGGACGATGGAGAGAGCTAGAGGGCATTTGGGAAAATATTTTCTGCGCGGGTTCCTATCCTTTATCGGTATGGCTGCGTCCTTTTATGCCTATTCAGTTATGGACATTGCGAATGTCCAGGCCCTTCTTTTTACAACACCATTGTTTACAATTTTTCTGGCCAGCTTGATGCTGAAAGAATTCGTCGGAGGTCGGGGATGGATAGCATGTTTTTTTGGATTTCTGGGTGCGCTAATCATAGTCCGTCCTGGTTTTATCGATCTCAATATTGGTTCAGTCGGTGCTGTGATCGCCGCCCTTTCCTTTGCAGCGGCGAATATCGTAATAAGGAAATTGGCTGTAACAGAGAACCCGGTGCTAATAACGCTCGCCGCTAATGTAACGATTATTCCTTTCGCCGCAGTTATCGCCGTTCCAGATTGGGTCTGGCCCTCTTGGGATGATGTCCCCTTAATTTTGCTCATGGGGCTATGTTTCATGCTGGCTCAGATCTTTCTAACGATGTCGATCGGTGCGGCTGACGCAAGGATTGTTCAGTCGATAAATTTTCTGCGATTACCTTGGGCGATTTTATTTGGTTGGCTAATGTTCGCGGAATTACCAGATTTCTGGACCTGTATAGGTGCGATCGTGATTTTTGCGGCGGCCTACGATGTCCTGATGCGCGAAAAAACCGTTAAAACATGACGCCCAGCGCTCTGCAAGATAGTGCAACAGTAGGGATTACCTGGATGGTACTTGCTACGATCGGGTACTCAGTAAATGCCGGGTTAGTGAAATATCTTTCAGCCGATCTGAATACTATGGAGATGGTGTTTTGGCGGTCGGTATTTGCTATTGCTTTCTTGCTTCCTTGGCTCTTGCGTAATTTTTCTGTGGGTGTGGTAGCGGTTCAGCGGCAATGGAAGCTCTTCGTTCTAAGAGGGTTTCTAACATATGCGGCAATGGCCACAACCTACTTCGCCCTGGCCAACATGCCGATAGCGGATGTTTACGCACTCCAATTTACTAATTCTTTATTTACAATTCTTGGAGCGGTCTTGATTTTAGGCGAACGTGCTGGGTTTAAAACCTGGATGGCCTGCGCTGTCGGGTTTGGTGGAGCCCTTATTATTCTGAGGCCTGGATTTGAACAAGTTACAATAGCGGCCCTTGCGGCCCTTGCGTCTGCGATCCTTTATAGCGCAACGAACGTGACAATTAAAATTCTCTCTCGGACTGAGGCAACAACAACAATTACAGTATTTGGTAATCTAATTATGTTGATTATTTCAGCGGTGCCAATTTTAATTTCTTTTCGGTTGCCGCCGGTCCAAGTTTTTCCTTGGATAATTGCCTTGGCTGTTTTTACAACTCTAGGACAGTGGTGTCTGGCCCGAGCGATTGCGCTCGCGGATGCCAGGGTCGTATGGCCTTTCGATTTTCTGCGCCTTCCCTTTACGGCTCTGATCGGTTGGTTCTTTTTTGCACAATTACCAGATATTTGGACGTGGAGCGGGGCTATCGTCATATTTAGCGCGGGGTATTACGTTATCCGGCTTGAGGCTCGGGAACTAAAGGGATGAAAACTCTCCCGGATGCAGTTGTTGGTGCTTTCTGGATGCTTGTCAGCGCTGTTTGTTACGTGGTGTCGGCTACAATATTGCGTGGACTAGGAGATGCCTATAGTCCCTATGAACTGACCTTTATCCGATCTTTGATAGCGACTGCGATTATTCTCCCCATATTTTTATATCAAGGCGCAAAAATAACATTGATACCGCCTCGCTTTACAATGCATCTTGCCGTCGCCGGATTTTCGTATCTGGGAATTTTGTTTTGGTTTCAGGCAGCTTCAATTTTGCCGGTTGCTGATTTTTTCGCGCTGCAGTTCACAACGCCTCTCTTCACCATTGCGCTTGCCATTCTATTTCTCCGAGAGCGGGCCGATTTAGCCAGTTGGATAGCAACTTTTGTCGGTTTCGCTGGGGTCTTAATTGTTTTGAGACCAGGGGTGGTAGAGGTATCAATTGGTGCGATAGCAGCACTGCTCTCATCGGTCGGTTATGCTAGCGTAAATACAGTTATTAAGTCTCTATCTCGAACCACCTCTCCGACGATAATTGTTTTTTATGGAAATCTGCTGCTCGCGCCGCTATCTCTGCCGATGGCATTTGTCGATTGGCGTACCCCGCTCCTTCAAGATTGGCCGGCGATATTGGCCGTTTCTGTTCTTTCTACCTTTGGTTATCTGACAATTACCAAAGGTATTACTCTAGCCCCGGCGCGCGTGATCCAGCCTGTAAACTTTATGCGCATGCCTCTGGCCGCAGTCGCAGGCTGGATTTTCTTCACCGAGTTACCTGATATGTGGACCTGGGCTGGTGCCATTGTGATTTTTGCTTCGACAACTTATGCCGTTGGTCGGGGTGCCCGGCGGGGTGAGAAGGAGACGACATCGAAATCAAAACCGTGACAAAAAATTTTGATAAAGAATTATCAGCCAATGTGCCTAAAAATTGTGGTCAAGGACTAAGCATTTTTCAAGGCGTGATTTTGAAACAATCGAGGTGCGAGCTACAAGATTGTTTCTCTAAAACAGGCCTTTATTACTTTTTTGAGCCTGCAGTTTCCCGACGAGCCGATATGTAAGTTGATGTAAATATGATGACCGCGCCGAGGACAACCCAGCTTGAGAAGGTTTCCCCCCAGAATGCCCAAGCAATCAATGCGATGAACGGTAATCTAAGGAAGTCGAGTGGGAATAAAACAGATGTATCAGCGCAAACGAGCGCGCGGCTCATGCAGTAATGGGTGATCATCCCAGAAAGACCCAATCCCAGAATCCAGGGTATATGTTGCCATTCAGGGTTTACCCAGACGTAAAAAGCCGGACCCGCAAGGATTAGTATCTGTATCGAATTCATGTTGAATACCATTGTAGAGGCGGAATCCAACATCGATAATTTCTTTACCATCACGTTATTCAGGGCAAAAAATACAGCGCCTAATATTACCATCAGGACAGCGGGTTGGACTTCCGTGAAGCCGGGGCGGATAATAATTAAAACACCGCAAAAGCTTGCGGCCATTCCATACCACCTATGACGGTTGACCTTTTCTCCCAACATTAAGGCGGCCATTCCCGCGGTCATCATCGGAATCGTATATTCAATTGATGTAACTTCAGCCAAAGGCACAGTGATAATCGCGAAAAAGACGCAATATTGGGCCGCGACGTGGGTAATATTTCTGACAATCTGAAAACCGGGACGTTGACTGACTAATCCTTGCCAACCTCGCGAAAGCGCAAAAGGAGTAATTACTATCAGGCCAATGAGCGCCCGAAGGAAAAGAAGCTGAGGCACCTCTATCTCGGGTTTTAGGGCTCGGACGGAGATAGCGATTCCGGCAAGTCCGGCAACAGCCACAAGCATCCAGAGAATCCCTTGCAAAGTGTCATTTTCAGGGGAAGTTGGTCGCAAAGCAGGTTTTATTGTCTTGAGCCTTTCTCTACCGGTGCCGTCGAGACCCTACACCCACGCTTGAGAGATGGCGAGGGGGCCGTTAAGAGTTAGAATGGAAACTTCTTTTGGATAAGGATATGGGGGTGGAACATGATAGGGTCTCCAGCAATCAAGGGTTTAAACCACAAGGTTCTTTATCAAGACCTCAGAGAATATATCGCAGCCGTTGATGACCTTGGGGAACTCCGCCGAATCGATGGAGCCACGTGGGAAGAGGATATCGGTCTCGCTACTGAGCTTTTACAGCACAATGAATGGGCTCCTTGTGCGCTATTCGACAATATCCCTGGCTATCCCGTCGGCTACCGTGTTTTCACAAATTTCTTTGGCGGACGTCGGCAGAATATAACACTTGGATTTCCGCCGGAGCTCTCAAAGTATGAACTTAGTCAGGTGTTCAATAAGGCGTACGCTTCGGTTGTGAATTCTCCGCTTCCCTATAAGGAAGTGAAGTACGGTCCGATTCTGGAGAATATTATTGAGGGCGATGATGTAGATGTTTTAAAATTTCCCGTTCCATTGTGGCATAAAGATGATGGCGGACGGTATATCGGAACAGGCTCTTTTAACGTAACCCGGGATCCGATTGAGGGGTGGATAAATGTTGGGACCTACCGTGTCATGGTTCAAGATCCTAAGACCGTTGGTTTTTATATTTCGCCCGGGAAGCACGGTCGCCTGCACCGCCAGAAATACATGGATGCCAATGAGCCGATGCCTGTTTGCGTGGTAGTTGGCGTTGATCCCCTCAGTTTCTTGATGTCTTCAAGCGAAATTCCCTATGGTGTATGTGAGTATGATATTATGGGGGCCTATCGCGGAACCCCAACAGAGGTGGTAATCGGAAAACACACGGGTTTGCCATTTCCGGCATCGGCTGAAATTGTTCTTGAGGGTTTCTGCTATCCTGATCGGCAAAATCTGGAGGGCCCGTTCGGGGAATGGACGGGTTATTATGGTAACCCAGAGCACCATGGCCCGACTTTAGACATCAAAGCCATTTATCATCGCAACGATCCTATTATCCTAGGGTGTCCACCACAGCGCCCACCTGAAGAACAGTCCCGATATCGGGCCGTGGTTCGATCTGCGTTGCTCCAGGAGCAAATTGATGCAGTTGGAATTCCAGATGTGCAACGAGTTTGGTGTCATGATTGCGGCGGTGGCCGGATGTTTACGGCAATCTCGATTAAGCAGCGTTATCCCGGGCACGCGACACAAGCAGGCCAGATTGCGAGCCAATGTCGCTTGGGAGCCTATGCGGGTAAGTTTGTTGTTGTGGTGGACGATGATATTGATGCGTCCAACCTTGACGATGTTATGTGGGCGATGTGCTTTAGGACAGATCCCGCAAGTGATATCGATATAATAAACTCTGCATGGTCTACCGGGTTAGATCCATTGATCCATCCTGATCGGAAGGTAAAAGGCGATACAACCAATAGTCGTGCGATTATTAATGCCTGTAAGCCTTTTCATTGGATGGATAAATTTCCCAGAGTAAATATGCCGGATTCTGAAACGTCAAAGAGGGCTATGGAACGCTGGGGCTGGCTTCTGTCCCACAATAACCCGCCAAATTAAGAGCTATAAGGCCTCATTTTAGTGCGCAGCCATTTTTGTCTCATGTCGGGCCATGTAAAGTGTCGCGCCAGCAATAATCGCTGCCCCTAACCAAGTCCAGATATCGGTTTTTTGATCGAAGAGAAACCATGCGATCGCCGCGGAAATCGGCAGGCGAAGATATTCGATAGGTTCGATAATTGTGGTCTCCGCGTGAACCAGAGCGCGCACTAAGCAGTAGGGTGCTAAAGTTCCTGCTATTGCAAGGAGCAGTAATGCCGGAATGTCAGTACTGTTGGGTGTGACCCACGCGAAATCTGCGGCGGCAAGGCCGGATATTGGATAACGCGTAGCGATCAATAGCCAATACCCATTGAAATCGCTGAGAAAATGGCGACCATTAGCTGATAGTAGAATGTCGTTGTGTTAGGGTGGTCGGTAGCACCCAGAACGCGAGTGTAAATTGCAACACCCGCATATGCGAATGCGGACCCAAGAACGAGGAAAGCAGCTGTGTTAAAAGGCATGCTTCCCGGCCTTAAAATTATCAGAACTCCAGCAAATCCAATAAACGTGGGTATCAAACGGCCGAGCCCTGGCCTTTCTCCGAGGAATGCGATCGCGAGTACGACAACCATGAGTGGCACGGTAAAATGGAGCGATACGGCTGTTGCTATGGGTAAGGCTGAAAGCGCGATGAACCACAGCCACATCCCTGCAAAGTTACATAGATTTCTGCGAACGTGGGTCCAGATACGGTTCGTCTTCAGAAAACTAAATCCTTTCCAGCAAACAAAAGATAAGAAAATGATCATACCGATTAGATTGCGTAAAAAAACCAATTCAATAGGAGGGATGTGCTGGAGGAGATTAACCGCATTGGGAACTACCGAGTGCCAGGTGGCCGCGCCAAGGCCCCAGAAAGAACCGATCACGATATCCTTGCGGGTCATCGGTTTTGCAGGGTGTGAGGTTTTCTTAACATCATTGAAAAATAAAGGTTAAAAGTGAGGCCGTCGACAGTCTTCGGGTCCCTGGAAACGACAAGAACTTATAAATTTTTTCTGATGGGCCTGGTTTAAAATTTGATTTATGGAATTAACTGCAGCTGTTTGTTTATAACAGATCTGAAATCTTCGGCAGACCTAAATTCTAAAATTAGGTCGGTCCCAGAAACAGTTAACTTAGGCATCGGATTGGATGATAGTGGTTCCGCCCCGAATAGGATTAGAATTGCAACGGACACAGATAAAAAAGGCTTTATCAATGCGTCGGGTATCTCCAGCGCCCCGATAGCAAGACGCGAAATTGTGATCCGGTCCTGCGAGTACGGTATTAGAAAACGGATATTGATAAATCTGCCCAGGCGTTGGAATACTGAACTATCCGAGGACGGGAGTTTCAGCACCAATGCACCGAGGATCCCGAATTGGGAGTGTTGAGCTTTGAATAGCGTGGTCGTTCCTAAAACGTTTGGACCGCGAAAGAGCCCCTTGATATCCGAAATTTTGATTTTTAGACGAAATTTGTCATCTTTTTGAGCGATTGTGGGATCTAAGACTTTCCATGTCCTAGGGGACTCCTTGAAAAGCATGGGTCCTTTGTTTTTATTCTCCGTAATTAAGGGCTCAGTTTCTAAGACGAATAGGATCATCAAACATGGCGCTAGCAGTACCAGCACGATCCCGATCAGAATAAGCAGTCGTATGACCCAGAACATGGCGTTTCAAAAATCTCGAAAACAATTTTAGCAATCCTAGAGAATCTGAAAATTTCTGAAAGAGCCGTTTCGATTTAAGCCATCAATAATAGATTGATAATATACAGTGTGGACCCGCAGAACGTCCCGAGTCCAAATGCATACCCAATATTTGGGAGAGTGATCACGCGAAGTGGGTCAAGATTGAACATCACAGATCCAGTTATAATCGTTAGGCTCCCAAGTGAAATAAGGGTGCACAACCCCCAACCGACGAGCAGAGCCTGCATCAGGACAAGATCGGCCAAACCGGTATTGATGTTTACAAATATCACGAGGAGTATTGTTCCGGGAACAATAGCGTGAATTCCCAAAAGACCAGCAATATTCATGCACATTATTACAATAAAGATAACGGAGGCCTCCGTCAGGTCGAGAGACTGAAGCCAAGCTAGAATTCCACTCTCTGGCATTGCGGCCTCGAATACAGTGCCCAGTGTTATGGCACATGTCATCAGAGTAACTTCTGGTCCGATCCGACCGATACCTGTTTTTACTGATTTAACTGCACTTAGAGAGTTTTCCTTGGTCATCCCCAAAAGGCCTATAAGGCAGGGTACTGGCAGGCTTACAACCAGTGATTGCAGCGTGGACCATCCCGTGACCGTGCTGGTAACTATCACGAGTGCGGCCGTTAGAAAAACCCCGGGAATTATCGGACCCAAGCTCTTAAGTGCACGTCCAATCATTAGTGGGTTGAATTCTCTATCCATGATCATCGACGAGGTTAAGAGGCCGATAGCTGTCAAAGCCAACCCAAGGCATACTGGTTGCCAGAGAGGAACGTCCGGCAAATACTCGCTCGCGATAGCCATTCCTACAATGAAGGGTGACCAAAAAGGAACGAGGGCCATGCCTCTCGCCGCGATTAAGAATACTTCCCGCCGTTCTGCTTCGGATGCATTTCGTCCCACGATCGGAGCTAGAATTGAAAACACCCCCACCTGCAGTATTGCACCGATAAAGTGGGCTCCTGTGACAATACCGCCGGCTCTCTGGTTGGCTGGCAGTGAACTGAATGCCTGCCTGGCGAGAGATGTTTCGGGTCTCCGGTCGGCAGTGCCGCGGAGAAGAACCAGGGTTGCCAAAAAAGCCGGAAAAATTGATGCCCTTTCAAGACCTTGCCAGATCGCCCCAAAAACCCCGTACTCTGATGCTAGCCAAAAGGTTGAGGTTAAAATGATTAAGATCAAGATCTTGATGGAGCGCCGGGCGGACCCAAAGCTTATTAGAGCGAAACTTAAAATCAAGATTTTGATGCAAGTATGGAGCACCGATGAGTTGGAAAAAAAGGAGATGAAGCCAAGCAACCAAAGGGCTAAAGCATTAATTTCGGAAACATGGGCTATCAGTTTTCCTCTCATACTAATTCCCAAAGTCCCGGGCGAAAAAATTGATCAATTATCTTCGTCACCGAATTTGTTTCAAATTGCATTCTGCATTCTCAGTTTTTTCTAGTAGAAGTTGGAGCTAATCAATATTGGCGGGACATTCTCCAGGCCCACAAAGCTGCAGTCACACCGGTCAAGCACATTGCAGCCATAAAATAATAGGCTGAAGCGCCATAATTTTCATACAGCATCCCTGCGAACATGGTGGAAAGAGCCATAGCGCCCCCTACAGCTGTGCTTGAGTAAATACTTTGCGCTGTGGCCGCGTAGTTCGCTGGAATGTGTTTCGCAATAAAATGCAAACCTGCTAGATGAGTGGCTCCAAAAGTGAAAGCATGGAGCAATTGAACGGAGATCAGAGCAGGTATGGCAGGTGTCTCGGCTAGAATTATCCAGCGCACAATACCGGATAGGGCTGCGATAATGAGGAAATGGGCGGGCTGTAAACGCTTCACTAGGGTTCCAGAGAAAGCAAAAAGAATAATTTCTGCAATCACTCCTTCTGCCCATAAAGCGCCGATCATAGCATCGCTAATGCCGGCCTGACGCCAATGCAGGGTCGCAAAGCCATAAAGGACCGCATGGCTGGACTGCACTAAGGCAGCTCCAAGCATGAAAATAAGAACTGGCTTAGATGCTAGAACAGCCTTTATCGGGGCGAAAAAATCTTTGTTCCCAGGGGACTCCGTTTGCGGCAAGAGGTGACATGAAATGATAACTAGCAGAATAAAAATAATAACCAGCCAAAGTATGGAATCTGGGTGTCTACTCTCGAGATATAGGCCGCTAAAGCTCGCAGTAATAATGAATGCGATGGACCCCCAAAGCCGCACCTTTCCATAATCAACCTTGCCCTCCCGAACTTTGAGCATGGTGACGGCATCTCCGAGTGGCATCAGAGCGAATAAAAACATTGTCGCTGGTATGCTCGCTGCCAAGAGAGGCCAGAAACCATAAGCGGGCAGAAAGAGCAGATGAGCGATGAGACCGGCCCAGGCGACCAAAATCATCAGCCGATCCGGTCTGCCAAATCTATCCCCAAATTGGGCAAGAATTGGATTGGATAAGGCACGGATCCACATGCCCGCAGCCATAACGAAACCAATTTGTGCCGGTCCGAGACCCCGAGACTCCAGCCAAACAGGCCAGAATGGAAGCATTACGCCAATGACCAAGAACAAGGCGGCGTAAAAAAAAGATATTCGAATGGCCATTTGTTGAAATCCAGGGTTTCCCATTTAGTTTGACGGCCGCATATTAGGGACATTATTCGATTTTGAGAGGCTCTCCAATGTCCCGACACACTATTCAAGCCGATACCACCGCCGAGGCGTTTCTCACGCTCTTGGCAGATCGTGGCGTTGACTACCTCTTCGGCAACGCAGGCACTGATTTTGCCTCTATTATCGAGGCGCTTTCTAAGGCACAGCTCGGAGAGGCTAAATCGCCAATCCCCGTAACTGTTCCTCACGAGAATGTTGCTGTGTCAATGGCCCATGGTTACTATCTTGTGACTGGGCGCCCACAGGCGGTGATGGTTCATGTGACTGTGGGGACAGCAAACGCCGTCTGCGGTGTCATGAATGCAGCTCGAGAACGTATCCCTATAATATTCGCTGCTGGTAGAACTCCGATCAATGAAGATGGTGCTCCTGGTTCGCGTTCGATCTATATTCATTGGGCGCAGGAGATGTTTGACCAAGCGGGTATGGTTAGGGAGTTGGTCAAATGGGAATATGAACTCCGCAATCTCGAACAACTAGAGACAGTTGTCGATAGAGCGGTGAGTTTGGCAATGACGGAACCTCGCGGGCCTATCTACTTGCAGCTCCCTCGCGAGGCGTTGGCCAAGCCCCCTGGGGCCTTCTCTTTTAACTCCCCCAGCCTCGTCCAGCCTGCGGCACCGCCGGCGCCCAACCCTGAGGCTGTGGATAGAGCAGCGGATTTGCTATCTAAGGCTAAAAATCCTTTAATTATTGCTTCTTCTTTTGGTCAGAACCCATCAGACGTTGCAATCCTTGAAGAATTTGCGGAGAAATTTGCCTTTCCGGTTGTTTCCTACCGTCCACGCTACGTCAATCTCCCGTTGGCACATCCAATGCATGCCGGTTTTGAGCCTGGGGCCTTACTCGGAGATGTCGATCTTATTTTAACCCTTGAGTCGGACACCCCCTGGATTCCCTCTCTTCACAAGATCAATCCAAATGCACAAGTAATCCAAATTGGTGTTGATCCGCTTTTTACTCGGTATCCAATCCGTGGCTTTCAAAGTGATGTAACGATTGCTGCAGATGCTGGTGCCACGCTTCGGGCCATTGACTCGGCAATGGGTTCGGCAAGCAACGTCGGAGAGCGTCGGAAGGCGATGTCAGAAAGAAAAGCCGCTGTTAAAGAGAATATGGAGGCGATTCTTGAGAAACAGAAAACTGGCGGGCCGATGGAGTATCAGTGGCTTGCCCAGTGTATTGGTGATGTAATGAATGAGGATGATCGCCTTGTGAGCGAATCTCAGCTGCCCATTCCGTTCCTTGGGTCGCGCAAGGCGGGTACCTTCTTCGGTACAAGCCCAGCCGGGGGCCTTGGTTGGGGTCTTGGTGCCGGATTGGGTGTAAAATTGGGGACGCCTAATGCGCGCACGATTTGTGTCGTTGGTGATGGTTCATATATGTTTGGGAATCCCACCCCTGCTCATTTTGTCGCAGCATCTTTGGAACTTCCGATGCTTACGATCATCCTAAATAATCGGATGTGGGGGTCGGTAAGGAAGGCAACTCTGGGACTTCATCCAGATGGAGCGGCATCACGGCTGAACCGGTCTCCCCTGACATCACTGGAACCAAATCCAGAATTTGAGAAAATTGTGCAGGCAAATGGCGGGTACGGGGAGCGTGTAGACAATGCTGAGGATTTACCCGGGGCGTTAGAACGGGCGCTTAAAGCAGTTGACGTAGAGAAGCGGCAAGCGGTCCTAAACGTCCAAACGATCTATGATGATGCCCAAGCTTTGGCGGACGCGAAAAGGTAAGGATGCGTCATGGATCCCTGGCTGCGTGGCTGAGCAGTAGGGCCTTTGCACTTTTACTTGCGGCCGTTCATAAGGTAGCCATATTTTTCCGCCGATTTCTGAGAAACTTCGGGGCTTGGGGCATTCGACATCGGAAATTGATCTCGCCAATGAAATGGGATGCATGCGTCAATAACGGCTACCGAGTGAGTCATATCCCCGTCCGCCCTTTTCTTCGGCGTTAGTATGGGATCCGCAGGACTGTCCCATGCTCCTGTAATAAAATCGATTGACTCTTTGGGGTCGCTGCGAACAACCATGGCCCAAATCAATTGATCCAGCTGGGTTACGTCGACATCATCATCGACAACAATTACATATTTTGATGCATAGGCCGCCGCCCGACATTGCGCCGCAATTTGTCCTGCTTGACGTGCATGTCCGGGATAGCGTTGTTTTATCGAAACGCCGTGAAGCATTCGTGAGCCCCCCGTCTCATGACACCAGACCTGTTTAACGTCTGGTATCCCGGCATCGAGTATATTTTGTTTGAGGTTCGCGGAACGCATTACTGCTCGGTAACGCGCCAACTCATCTGGTCCTTGACCCATTGGAGGCACGCCGAGGAGAATGGGGTCGTTTCGATGATAGATGGCTTCAATGGTCAGGTATGATCGAGATTCTATGCCACCTGCGTAGTGCCCCGTCCATTCGCCGAAGGGGCCTTCATCCCGTTTTTTTTCATGGTGAACGTAGCCTTCCAGAACGATCTCAGCATTCGCTGGAAAGGGAAGGCCGGTGACCTTACCCTCCACCAGTTCCATCGGTTTGCCGCGCATGCCGCCTACCATATCCAATTCAAAAGTACCAAAAGGTGCCTCTGTACCACCAAAATAAAAGGTTATGGGATCTCCCCCAAGCACCATGCAAACGGGCATTTTCTCGCCCATGGCTTCGTATTTCTGCCGATGAATGAATCCGTGATGTCCCCTCGCGGTTAGGAAGCCCACCGTATTTTTATCGTAAACCTGGGCTCGATAGGCACCGGCATTGAGCCAACCATCCTCTGGGTCTCTCGTAATAGAATAGGTGCCGGTCCCGATATAACGGCCCCCATCGTTCTCATGCCAGATAGGCGCAGGGAACTTGGTTACGTCGATTTGATCACCCATCAAGATGTTTTCTAGAATGGGCCCGTCTTCAACAATCTTATGTTTGAGTATTTTTTGATCCGTAAGGAAGGCCTCGCGGTAGGCATTTGAAAGCTCCCACTTCGTTAGGTGGTCAGGAAACCCGAGAGTCATATTTCGGCGGGTTCCTGCAAACATGTTCATCAGGAGCCTGAACCCCTTAGGGCATCCCTCTACATCCTCAAAAACAACGCAAGGGCCATTCTCTTCTCGCAGAACGGCCTCAGCAGCCAAGCCAATATCTTCCTGCCAATTCGCCCCTCGGATATATTCTACTTCTCCCAGTCGATCGGCGAGTTCCAGCCATTCCCTTAAGTCATCATAGGCGATATGCGGAGCAATATTGCTTCCAGATCCTGCGTCCATTCTTGGGCCTCCTGTAAACCTCGAAAATAATTTCGCATATGCGGGGGCTAGGCGGCAACCCGCGCACGTGCTTGATTATTTATGTTTGTAAAAAGGTGGGCTAAGCGGAAAACGGGGTACTGGTTTATGGTTTTAGATACCTTCGATGAGACCTATGACATAATCGTGGTTGGTTATGGGTATTCTGGTGGGATAGCAGCAATTGAGGCACATGATGCTGGTGCAAAAGTACTCCTAGTAGATAAAATGCGCTTTCCTGGGGGGATTTCTGTCTGTTCTTACGGGGCCATGCGATCCGCGCATAATGCGGAAAAAGCCTACAAATATCTCAGTGCCACAAATGGAGGCAGGACATCAGAGCCGGTTTTAAGGGCACTGGCCAAAGGTATGGCGGAAATAGAGCCCTATATGCGGAAACTGGCAAAGGTAAACGGTGCCATCATCAACCCAAGGGAAAAAGTCGCCAATTATCCTTTTGAAGGATACGACACGTTCTATCAGACCTTGATTGAAGAAATTCCGAATTTTGATCCAAATGGATATTATCCTCATGTACGTGGAGCGCCTGGTGGGGCAAAAGTCTTTAAAACCCTCGAGGATAATGTTGAGCGAAGAGGCATTGACGTTTGGCTCGAAGCGCCTGTAACGGGCCTTATAACCGCAAATGAGTCCAAAGAAGTTATCGGGGCTTTTATTCAGAGAACAGACTCGGTGCAGCGGGTAAAAGCTCGGAAGGCAGTGGTTCTTGCTTGCGGTGGGTTCGAAGCAAATGAGGATATGAAAAAACAATACTGGCAAATGGCCCCGGTTTACGCTGCGACAAATAGTTCAAACACTGGAGATGGCATCAAGATGGCACAGGGTCTCGGTGCTCGGCTATGGCATATGTGGCATTACCATGGATCCTACGGCTTTGTGCATGACGATTACCCTTATGCTATTCGTATGAAGCGTCTTCCGGACTGGATCCCAGGTAGGGAATTGACCGCAGTGGTCCAGATGACTTGGATAGTGGTCGATAAATATGGGCGGCGCTATATGAATGAGAATCCACCCTATACCCAGGATACGTCCCATCGTCCCATGGAGCATTTTGATCCTGTAAAGCAGGAATATCCGCGTATCCCGTCTTATGTGATCTTCGACGAGGTTGGGCGGAGGCGATATCGCATCGGCGCGCCGACAAGAAATGATCCCGACGCAAAATACGACTGGTCACCTGACAATGTTAAAGAAATAGAGAATGGGCTTATTAAAAAAGCCAATTCAGTCGGAGAACTTGCAGAGCAGTTAGGAATGGACCCGGAACTGTTGAGCGCGACAGTGGATCGCTGGAATACTCTTTGCTCAAAAAAGAATGATATAGATTTTGGTCGCCCACCCGGCACAATGATGAAAATACAAAGGCCACCATTCTTTGGTGGTAAGGTCTGGCCAGTCGTCTCGAATACTCAAGGGGGACCAGAGCATGATGAGTTTCAAAGAATAATAGATGTTGAAGGTAGTCCCATCCCGCGCCTGTATGCTGTCGGGGAGTGCGGCAGTGCTTGGGGGCATCTTTACATGTCTGGTGGGAACTTGGCTGAATGTCTCGTCTCAGGGCAGATAGCAGGTCGGCATGCGGCGAAACTGGACAGCCTTTAATTTAAGAAAAATCATTCTCGGTGGCGACATATAATCTTGTCTTTGATTAGGTTTTGGAATGTGTCTTGGGAGGTTAATCAAATAATTCGAATAAAACCCCGGTATAAAGTTCGTACTGTAATACCAACTCAAACAAGATATAGATAAATCCAACTGTAGAGATGGCTGAATACAGGCTTGATCGGATCGAGTAGTCACCTCTGTATTTCATCCAACAAAAAACAAAAACCGGTGTACTAGCAAGGAACCCGAAGAGATAGATACCAAGGACTAGGACACTCATCCATAAGAACACGATGAGCTCTCGATCCAATCGCCTTTCCGTTCTATCTACCTCTTCGTCAATTTGCTCTGGGGTTTTAGCGGAGAAAAACAAACTAATGCGCTCGCCAATTTTGGTTTCTGTCAGCGTCAAAAGATCCAGAAGAATTAATGGGATGGCTGCATATCCGACCATAAGAGGAAAAATTCGGTCATTTGGTTTGTAGGTGTAACTCACAGCTATAAAGGCGAGGATCGCTGCGAGGATGGCAAGCAAAAACCACGCAGTTGGTCTGCGGCTTTCCGGAATCATTCTCATTTCGCATTCTCCTCCGCACGCCGACGATTGCGCTCTCTGATTTTTTTCCGAAACGTTGGAAAGCATAGGCTCAGCACTGTCAGGATGACCAGCGTAACGGACAGCCATCGGGTGAAAAATACGGTCATATCGCCGTCGTGAATTTGCATGGATTGGTCAAAATTTAGTTCTGTTAAAGTGCCTAGGACCAAAGCGATGGTGAATGTGACCCTTGGATAATTAAATTTAATCATGAAATAGCCAATAACGGCGAAAATCAGAGCAATTACGACATCTCCGATTTCGGTATGAAGAGCGTAGGCGCCCACTAAGGCAATAACGGAAACTGTCGGAATCAAGACATTGACGCTTACCATGGTGAGCATTGCCATATATTTGGCGAGAGCGAGGACAACCAGGGTCGCAAAAACAACAGAGACTGTGAGTGCAACAACAAGCGTGAACACCAGGGGTTCATTTTCCACAAGCAGTTTCTGACCGGGTTCAATTCCATGCAGAATAAGAACGCCTAAAAAAACGGCTGTTTCAGCGCTTCCCGGAATTCCAAAGGCAAGGGTGGGTATTAATGATCCACCATCCTTTGCGTTATTGGCTGACTCTGGTGCTATGACCCCTTTTATATTTCCTTTTCCGTATTCGATTTCTGGATCAGGATCACGCTGTACTTGTGTAGAATAAGAGAGAAACGCCGCAACCGTCCCTCCTACCCCGGGGACGGCTCCTATGAATGTTCCGTATCCCGAGCCTACCAGCATCGTCGACCAGTTTTTAAAGACACTTTTTACTCCGTCTGACACTCGGGTAATGGCGATTGAGGATGTATCTTCCGCGATCGAGCCGCCCTTCACAGCGAGATTAATCATTTCTGAAATAGCGAAGAGTCCGATGAGGGCAGGGACTAACTTTATGCCATCTTCGAGAAGGGGGATTCCCATCGAATACCGCACGGTACCGGTGATGTCGTAGAGACCAACAAAGCCAACAACCAATCCAATGATCGCTGTAATCAGGCCTTGAAGGAGCCGGTCACCTGATGAGACCGCGATTGCGCAAAGTCCAAAAATGGCAAGCATAAAAAATTCGGGGGGCGTAAATAAGAGTACAATTTCCTTCATGATTGGGATGACGGCGACCAATGAAATTACCCCAATTACACCTCCGAGCGCGGAGGCGGTGGCCCCAGCTCCAATGGCCATCCCTGCTTTGCCCTGTTGAGCTAGGGGGTATCCGTCAAAAGTTGTCGCGGCGTTTGGCGCGATACCCGGTGTATTTAAGAGGATCGCGCTCACTGAACCTCCCGTAGAGGTCGCAGCCATGATGCCCCCCATCAAAATTATAGCCTGAAAGGGCTCCATCCCAAAAGTTAAGGGGATCATGAGAGCTACGGCTGTGGTCCCACCTAATCCAGGGATTGCTCCGAATAAAAGACCCACTGCGGATCCGGCCATTAATAATAACAATGATTGGACCGACGCGAGATTTATAATTCCGGCTATCAGTGATTCGAACACGATTATGACTCTTAATTAAAAGTTTGTTTGGTAAAAGCCTTGGAGCCAGTTCCTGCACTCAAAAATCGGGCGAGTCCTTAAGAACTCGCCCTCTCGAATTTGAGTTTATTTTTTAACGCTGGCGGCCAGGACGGACTTGAACTTGCTATAATAGGCGAAAAGTTCAAGCGCTTTGGCCTTGGTTTGCTCCGCGTTGAGAGGCGCAATATCACGACCCACTTTTTTGCCCCAGGCAGCGAATTCTGGATCAGAAACAGCCTTAAAGACAGCATTTGCTAGTTTGTCTTTAATTGCTTTGGGTGTTCCAGGAGTTGTTCCGATCATCCGATCCCCGCCCAAGACATCAAGCTCCTTCTTTCCGAGGCCGCCTGTTGTCTCGACACCATACTCAGAGCGACCATTCGTGAGTTCCAAAAGAGGCCTTAAATCTTTGAACGCTTGGCGATCTTTCTTTTTACTACTGATGTACTTCCGGAAGCTGCCCACCGAGAGAATTGTGAGATCACCATCGCCTCGGATCACGCCCAATGCATATTTTGAGCTTGATTTGTATCCAGTAATGAATTGGGGTTTCAGGCCGAATGTATCGAAGAGTATAGCTGTTGCCAGGTATCCAGTAGTTCCGGGCGCAGTCATTGGAATTTTGATTTTATCTTTGTAAGAGGTTACGTCCTTCCAACTCTTGAACTTACCCGCCCGTTCGCTCGTCACGATGACGTATTTAAATTGTGCGGCCCGGGCCAACCAATCAATGGTTCGAACGTCATAGTCGGCTTTTTCCCCGATAATATTGGGCATGGCGTGCCCTGGCATGTTGAACATAAGCATATTCATGCCATTTGGCTTTCGATTAACTAGGTAATTAGCCGCTTTTTTTCCCCGTCCGCCCGGCATATTTTTTGGCACAACATTTATCTTGCTGCCATAATGTTTTTCAATCAGGGGAGCGAGCTTGCGAGTGACCGTGTCGAAGCCCCCGCCTGGACCATAAGCGATAAGGAATGTGATGTTCTTGGCCTGTGTCGGCGAAATTGCTGCTAAAGCACTGAGACCGGCTACAGCCGTACCCGTAAGTAGTTTTTTGATCATAAGATTCTCCCAGTTAAAATTTATTTGCGAACGATCTGCGCCGTTCTTTTCCTTGAATGACCAGTACCCTAAATGAAGAAAGTTGGTTTGTTAAGGGATGTTCCCATCGAAGCGTCCCACGGTTTTGTTCCCTAACTCTTTTACTTTAGCGCGGTATAGTCCGACCGCGTGCCGGTAGCGTTCCATTGTCTCCGGGTCTTCGACTGGTCCTGGTGGAATTTCCGGGTCGAAATTATTGAACTTGTCTTCCCCCCGAACCAATAAAGCGCTGGTACGGACATTACCGGCCTGCTTTAGAGATGTCGGGTGATAAATAAACGTCATCCCCAATCGGCGTCCTTGCGTTTTATTTGGAGCAGATGAATGGATTAAATGGGCATGATGAATTGAGGCTTGTCCGGGTTTCAGGCGTACGGGGACTGGGTCGATGGCGGAGATATCAAAATTGACCGTTTGGCCGCTTGAGAGAAGGTTGCCCGCCTGAATATCGGGTTTATCGAGCGGGAGTTCACCAAGTTTGTGACTTCCTGGCAGGAATTGCATGCATCCGTTTTCCAAAGTTGTCTCCGATAATGCAATCCAAACCGTCAATACTTCGCAAGGATTGTGTCCAAAGTAAGTATTATCCTGATGCCAGCTTACGTATGCGCCATCGCCTCCATCTTTCGACCACATTGTATTGTGGTAAAGCATAAGGTTAGGTCCCAAGATATCCTCGACCGGGTTGAGAATTGATGGGCTCGTGGCGAGCCGATGTACCCAGGGAAAACGGAGGTAAAACTTTGTTTGACCCGAGCCTGTCAGTTTTCCTTCCGCTTGTGTGCTTTCGAGTTTTTCTCTGAAGAGTCTGGTCTCATCTTCAGTCATCACGTCGATAGGAAAAACAAATCCCTCACGATTATATTGTTCAATCTGTTTTCTGCTCAGAGTTTTCCCCATGGCTCGACTACCGATTAATCAAAAAATTTCGCACTTCACGTGTAAATTCGTTAGGGCTATCAATTGTAGACAGATGGCCGGCATTGGGAATAATAACAATGTCTGAACCAGGAATCCCATTTTTTATAAATTCACTCTCGGCTAATGGGGTTGCATCATCCGAATCTCCTACCACAATCATTGTGGGTACTTTCACGTGGGCCAGATCACTACTGGCGTCATAGGTGAAAATCGCGCGGACCGTGTCGACGTAGGCCTTAGATGGGCATTTTGCAATCTCAGAGGCTAACTCGTCTAACTTATCGATGGGGGTAGTAGGCATAAGCCTGTCCCCGGCGTATTGACTGCCAAATTCATGCATTGATAGGTAGGCAACTGCCTCCTGCGTCGCGTAGATTCTGTCTTCCCCACCAGGGCGTATGCGCGCGAAGGAGTCCGCAATCACCAAGGATTTGGCAATGTCAGGCCAACGGGTATTAAGATTTAATAAAATTGGTCCGCCCATTGATAATCCTACTATGTGACAGGAGTCGATCCCAAGGTGGTCAAGTATCGCCTTGTGGTCAGAGGCACTGTCCTCGACTGTAAAGGTCCCTTTATAGGAACTGTTTCCATGACCTCGGCAATCGGGCGCTATGCAGCGGTATTCATTTTTCAGCGCTTCTATTTGGTCGCGATAGAGATAGGAGTTGGTGCCAAGACTATGGATGAACAGGATTGGTGGTCCATCCCCGACGTCTTCGTAAAAAATTGTCTCGCCATTTACTTCACAGACCGGCATGAAATTAACTCCTTCCCTTGTGTCGGGACGTTAGAGGTTATCATTGATGTGATCGGAAGCAAGTCGGCCCTAGTTGGCTGAGGCCATGAGATCGCCTTTTATGGTGCAGCGCCTCAAAATACGCCTTTCATCTCTCGGAAAATCTGTTCGGGCATGGCACGAGCTTTGGTTGTCCCAAATGAGAAGGTCGCCCGGGGCCCACTCATGTTCATAAATGATCGCGGGGTTTTCTATGATTTCGAATAGTTCATCCAGAATATTGTCGCTGTCCTCTCGGGAGAGGCCTTCTATTTTGGCTGTCATAAGGCGATTGACATACAGGGCGATACGACCGGTCTCTCGATGACGGATGAAAATAGGTTGTTTTCCATGTCGGACTTGCGAGAGATCGCCATCTGGATCAACTTTTTCCACCATTCCGTAGTTATAGATTTGCAGGACCTCCCTGCCTTTCAACTTTTGTTTTAAGGCTTGGGGGATCCTCTCGTACGCTTCATACATATTTGCGAAAAGGGTATTTCCCCCAGAGGAGGGTATTTCAATCGCATAAAGGAATGTCGCTGCATCTGGTTTGGGGTAGTAGCAGGCGTCATGGTGGAACCACATTTCCCCGTCAGGTAATGATCCTAGAGGATTACCCATACTATCTCGAAGGTTTGAGACCATCATAACGGCCTCATCAAAATCAGCTCCCTCAGGACGCAGTTTTTTATCTCGTGAGCGGGTTCCGGGGGTGCCAAATTGAGAGGTGAATCGGACTTGTTGGGGATGCGTGAGTTTTTGGTTTGGTAGCACCAAGACAATATGTTGGTTTAGCGCCTCTCTGATTGCGTCTCGAACTGGGGGTTCTAGGGGATCTCTTGCGTCGATCCCTCGCACTGATGCCCCCAGCACTTTAGACAATAGAGAATACTCTATAAGGGCCATATGACTAGGCTGCTTTATCTGCCGCCACCATTGGTCCACCTTCAACTGTACATCGCCGCAAAATGCGCCGCTGCTCTGCTGGAAAATCTTTCCGAGAATGGATTGAACAACGATTGTCCCACATCAGCAAATCACCAAGTCGCCAGCTATGCTCGTAGACGACAGCAGAGTTTTCAGAGATTTCATAGAGTTGTTCTAAGATATCAGAACTTTCATCCGCTTCTAATCCTTCAATCCGCGCGGAAATCAATCGACTTACGTAGAGAGCAATTCGGCCGGTCTCCGGATGCCTTACAAATATGGGCTGCCACTGATGTTGTATGTTTTCTAATCCGTGTTCTTCAAGGTCCACTCGTCCTATAAGCGCGAAGTCATAGGCTTGAAGCACCTTACGCCCATGAAGTTTCTGTTTGAGCGCTTGTGGTACGTGCTCGAAGGCAAGGTACATATTTGAAATACAGGTTTCTCCACCGCTGCTTGGAATTTGAAGGCCGTGCAGAAAAGTGGCTTTGTGCGGCTCCGGACGATAACTCATGTCATGATGCCACCACATTTCACCATCAGGTAGTGAACCGGTATAATTCCCCTGGGCATCGCGTTCGTTGCTGACCATCATAATCGTGCCGTCATAACCATGATTGTCTTCGTTCCGGCGATCTTTGGGCGTCGCTCGCTCTCCAACTTGTCCAAAGTATCCCGCTACTGAAATTTGCTCGTCTTTACTGAGATTTTGATCTCGATAAACCAAACAAATATTGTCGAGCCAGGCTTGATACAGTCTATCCCGATTTTCAGGATCAAGCGGTTCTCGCATATCGATGCCGCAGATTTCCGCCCCTAAAGGTGCGTCAAATTTTCTGACCTCGAACCTCATTTTTTGAACTCCATTTTTTACGCTGCTTGTCTCGCTGCAATCATTTGTCCGCCCTCTGTTGTGCAGCGGCGCATTACCCGTCTCTCCGCTGCCGGAAAATCCGTGCGTGCATGACACGAGGCAAAATTATCCCACATGACAAGATCTCCGACAGTCCAGACGTGCTCGTAAACATTGTCTGTCGATTCCGAAATTGCATGCAACTGAGACAGTATTTGATCACTCTCGGACCGTTCCATTCCGTTAATGATTGCAGTCATGAGCCGGTTTACATAGAGGGCCGTTTTATTGGTTTGGGGGTGGCGAATAAAGATTGGTTGTGACCTGTGATGAATCCCTGAGAGATCCTTCTGTACATCTGGCGTGGACGTTTGGTCATAATCATAGACCTGTACTGCGGTCTTGGTATCCAACAGAGTTTTTAGGTCTTCGGGCAGATTCTCATATGCGCGATACATGTTCGTGAATTTGGTATTGCCTCCCCGTGAAGGAATTTCAATGGCATATAGGTATGTTCCTCTGTGGGGTTCGGGCATATAGCACATGTCATGGTGGAAATACATCTCACCATCAGGCAAAGACCCGATATAGTTTCCATTTTCATCGCGCAGGTTCGAAACCATCATGATATTAGGGTTGAACTCTGCCCCTTCCGGGCGGGCCTCAGCGCGTCGGGACCGGGTGCCTAAACTTCCAAAATTTGAGGCAAAATCTAGCTGCGCTTTTTGATTTAGATTTTGGTCTGGGAATATGAGGACTATATGTTCATTCCAGGCAGATAAAATAGTCTGCTTGAGATCTGAGGTAAGTGGTTCATTAAGATCTATATTTCGAACATAAGCTCCTAGAGCTGACCCTGTTGGTTCAATAGAGATTCCCATGGCCAAAAAAGACCTCCTATAGACGAAAATTAAATCCAGCATCAGTATATTGGCATGGTTGATTTCAGAAAACCACAACTCAAAAAGGTTCACAGGCACCTTAGGGCCCTCCAAAATTTGTGTGGTCCCGCATTGAATGCTGATGATGCGCTCCAGGAAATGCTAGATTTTTTCTGTATGCTTCGGGGTATCAAGCCTGTGTTTGTGACGGGAAGGGGTATAGCGGATCAAAACTGGATTGCGGGAATTACAAAAATCTCCAGAGAACTTGGGCTGCGGGTTCAGGAAGGTGCTTTCTGGGATGCGTGTCAGTGGCCCGAAGATATTCCGTCATGGTACGTGAAAGATACCAAAGAATTGTTGGCGCCTTTTAGAGCCGTATATGTGACGAAGACCCGAAATGCTGGGATAGAGGTTGAAGAAATTTTAAAAAATGGCGGTGTGCTCTCCCCGGCGGATGAAGCTCGGTTGCTCTCCTATCCTGAGTGCTGTGTCAGAGCACACTATTTGAGAGCGGAAGGTTGGAATAGGGCGACGCTATCGATACTCGCTCGCAATTCAGAAGGCGATGAAAAGAAAATGAGGGATTTGCTTACCCAAGAAGAACTTCCGCCACCGGAGACAGAGGAAGAGAAAATAATCTATCGATCTGCGTACACAGTTTTTCCAGCAAAACTCGGTAGTTGGAATCTGTGTGCAAGGTGTCGAGAGTCGGCCGAATCTCCATCGGCACGGCAAATTGAGAAAAACCGAAAAATTGGTAACCTAGTGGATCCAAAACTAGTCGAAGACTTGGGCGGGCAGCCGGGTCCTTAGCGCCGCCGTGCAAACAAAAAGTTCGATGTCGTTAATACCCGAAGGCCATCATCATCGATGTAGTCTCTAAGCGCTGTTTTTACATCCGAGAGGCCACCGCTTGACTCATCGGCTATGAGATTTTCCAACGAAAGCCTCAATGAGGGGAACTCTGCTGCCAGCGCAGAATAGAATGTGCGCAGAGACGTAAAGCGAGCTTCGTGGGTTTTTCTAACCACTGAAATATCCTTAAAGCCACTGGTCGCTATTATGTCTCCTAATTTTATTGGATCATGGAGGGAATGCATAATCTTGAGAGGCTCAGTGTCAACGCCCTTGCATTTTAGGATTTTGGCAACGGCTTGATGGGCTGGGCACAGTTCGAGGCGGTCGTAGACATTCAGTACCAATCTCCCGCCGGTTCGGATAACGCGAAAGATTTCCGCTGAATTTTTCTTGGGATCCGACAATAACTGAAACATTTGATTTCCTATGACACAATCAAATATTTCTGCTTGAAAGGGCAACTCAGAGAGATCGCCATGCAACCAAATTATATCAGCCTCAGCATGGGTCGTCTGGGCATGGCTAAGCAAATCGGGGTCTTTGTCTATCGCGTGGGTCCCACCTAGTGTCTTGGTAATCAATGATGCCCGCTGGGCTACCCAGCCCCTTCCTGTTCCGATATCGAGTACTTTTTCACCCCGTTTTAGGCGAGCATGTTCGACAAGCATTTCCACCCAGGGATTAATCAAATTCCAAGCCGGATAGTAGGTTTCGTCGATGCGGTGTTTTAGATCCATGTACTCATTCATTTAGCCCAAAATAAGCGCGTCCCCGTTGGGCATACCTAATTTCCCTTACCCAAAAAGGGGGCAGAGTGGCAGGCCTCAAATGTGAATGACCGTTAGGCGGCACGCCTGCGGATCACGTCTTGATGAGCATCCTCAAAGAGGAAAGTGGTTTCTAAATATTTTCTCATTGATTCGAAATCTGCACCCTCGACGGCTTTAAAGGGGGGATATGGTTTTCCGAGGGGGAACCCAATGATTTCCATCGATGCTTTTAGCGCTGGAGCGAGTCCATAGTTCATCCACTTTGCAGGAAATAAACCGAATTGTCTCTGAAGACGACCCGCTTCGGAGATATTTCCTGCGTTGAAGGCCTTAATGACAGCATTTGCAATATAGGCGACGGGAGGTGGCATCGTCGCTCCCGCTCCACCCAGGACGATTGATCCAAGGAGCATCTGAACCGTCGTGAAATATTGGGCGTGTCCGCCGTGCTGAATTTCTTCGATTAATCGAGCGACACGGGCCAAGTCTCTCGAACTCTCTTTTACGTAAGCAACCCTGTCCAGTTTCGCGAGCTCTAGGGTCCATGCAGGATTGACCTCGGCCCCTGGTCCAGGATTGAGATACAACATAATCGGAAGTGTTGTTTCCGCGGCGATGGTCTCGTAATACGTTACAAGTTCGCTCAATGTTGGCTGTCCACCGAATGGCCGAAGCGGAGCTAATACTTGTAGAGCGTGCACTCCCAAGTTTTCTGCGAAATGAGAAATTTCGATGGCCTTGTAAACATTTGGATGCGATACGCCAACAACTACAGGAACTCTACCATCAACAAATTCGACCGTTTTTCCAATCAAATCAAGCCGTTCGTCATAGTTCAGGTAATGATATTCTGTAGTTTCAACCCCAGCCGCTGAGACCATCGCAGCCTCACAGTCTTCAACAATATAATCGACTTCTCTCTTGAGAGTTTCGTAATCTACAGACAGATCATGGTTAAATGGTGTTAGAGGGGGCACTACTAATCCGGGTCCGCTCATTATTTCTCTCCCTATCGCAACTAAATCTTAAGCTAAAGAGGATTAATCAATCGCTCCGCGATATTTGATTTGGTCTGCCTTCGAAAATCGAGATCAGATTATCCCTTACCTTAGGCTGCTTTTGACTTTAGAAGGCCCGCCCGTTCTAAGACACCATCCAATCTTTTCTCGAGGGCCTTATCAGCCGGCATCATTGGCAAACGATGTTCATTCTTCGGCATGATTCCGATTCTTTTCATCATATATTTCATCGGAATTGGATTGGTATCGTAGAACACCGCTTGATTGATTTCGAAGAGCTCGTAATGGAGCTTTTTGGCCAGCTTTAGGTTTCCATCCCAAATTGCTTCACACATACGGGATAGTTTCTTAGGCATGAGATTACCCACGGCGTTCATCAAGCCACAGGCACCAACAGCCATCATTGGATAAGAGAGGTCCTCCAAACCAACGAAAATTCGGAAATTGTCTCCAAAATGATCAAGGCATTTTGAGACAAATCCTAAATCATCGACTGCGTGTTTCATGCCCACAAAATTGGAGCAATTGTTGCTGATCTGAGCAAGAGTATCCAGGGTGACGCTAATCGCTGCCCTGCCCGGTATATGATAAATCATCCACGGGAGCTTCGTACTTTTGCCCACCTCCGTATAATAGGCCACTAAGCCTCGTTGAGGTGGACGGATATAATAAGGCGTTACCACAAGAAGCGCATCCGCCCCCGCCTGATCGGCGTGGGCGCTGAGCACCAGGGTTTCAGCAAGGCTCTGCGAACCTGTTGCTACTACGATCGGAACTTTCCCCCGAGCAGCCTCAATTGCCACATCAGCGCACCGATTTCTCTCTTCAACTGTAAGTGTAGATGGCTCCGAGGTTGTCCCCGTGACCAATATACCATGAGAACCATTCTTGATTTGAAATTCAACAAGCCCTGCATAAGCGTTGTAATCGACTTGTCCGTTTTTAAACGGAGTAATAAGCGGAGGTATAGAACCTCTCAATTCATTTTTATTGAGCCGAATCATAATTAGCCTGCCACTTTTTCTCGGTTTGTGTTGAATCCAGTTTCAGCGCCCAGCACACTCCATGGCTCTTTTAAATCCTCTTGCCAGAGCAGCGACTCCATAACAATGTTCAAAGGCTGATCTTGAATTGTGAGTTCGTAAACTGGTTCATCGCCGGTGGACGCATGGTTATGAACTCCCCAGCCTGGAGCGGTTAAGAGAAGATCACCGGATTGCCATTCATAAACTTTTCCTTCCACCGTCGATCGTCCCTGCCCCCCGAATATATAATTCATGGCTGCGGAAACGTGGCGGTGAGGCTTATCTACAATTCCAGGTGGTCGAATAGTGATGGTAGCAAAGAAATTCGGCGTGGTGCCATTAGTCCTCCCAGTCATGGGGTTCCAGAGCAAATATAGTCGCCGCCCAACATAATCAGATCCGAGAGCAGTCAGTTTATCCAATTCTTTCTTTACTTTTTTCCAGGGCCAGTGGAGTGCTCTCGACTCGACCGACTCCGGGGATACAAGTATTTCATAGGGCATAAGCCACGCTCCCTCATCGGTAAGTTGGAACGTGCCATAGGGACTTTTTCTTCTGGGATCGTCTGCGGCAACTACCCCCTCTTCCGGGTCTTTCTCGACGGCTTTGATATCCGCAGGTGGATTTTCTTCAACAATATGCACATTCATTTTTTCGAGCAGTGGCGCGTTGGTATATGTCAGCCGCGCCTGGACTTCGTCCGTATCATTGACATGAATGTAGGTTTGCATAGATGGAAAATTCCAGAGATCGTACTGCTCAAAGTCAATTCGCTGACCGCTTACAATGGAGTGGCCCGCACCCTGAATACAAAAGTTGACTTGAGTAGAATTATGCCTAATCGGAGCCGTCTGTTCACCTGGATTTAGGACCTCGAGAATTGGCCGTATTCCGGGAGCTAGTCCAAGGCCTGTGCCAAGCTTATGGGAGTCGGGATGAACAATCCATGATTGGCGCCGGCCATTATTGGGCTTAGGTAATTCCGAAAGTCGTTGAATTTCCGCTTCGAAATCAGCGCCCTTAATTATGGCGGGCTCCCACAACTCTGGTTGGGCTTCAACGTGGCCTGATCGATCCATAAAAATTGCTTTTTGCTCGGACATAAAACATCTCCCATAGGGTCTGAGACGCGTTACAAAGGTGCCCCCTCCGCAACCATCAAAAAATCAACCCCAACTTAGTGATTCACTGGGTTCTCCGTCAACCTTGCAGTTATGGAATAACACCCTTCAGTTGAAGTTCTAGTGGCGGTCTTCCCTCACATCGGATCGCTTCGAGGATTAGGTTGGGTACCTTGAACGGTCAAAAAGATATCCGGATGCATCGCGTATTATTGCAGCAAAATTGTTTCAATTCGTCGTGAGCGAATTCACTTGATACGTTTCGTATCTTCCTGACAAGATGGTATCGATCCAGGTTAATAATATTCCGAGTGAACTTCCAAGATGATCACCCGGAAACCCATGTTTTTCGCTAATTTGCCTGACTGCGATTGGGACATACTGCGATTCGACCAATCCTCGCTCTATTCCATCTTGATCTGTATAGAAGCATCACAGGAAGTCGGCCAAATTTACGGTGTCGAAATTCTTGGGCATTGCCCTTTGAAACCGTGCCCGTTCATTAGGATGACTTGTTGACGGTTTCGTTGCATCGATGAGAGTTTTTGAACCGACTCGATACATTGCGCTCATCCCTGGAACAATATCCGAAATATTATCAAGTGACCAAATACGCGTGTTTGGTATTTGGATCAGGTCACGCTCTGCGTCGACCCGTGTCGTGAGAGACCAGAAGACCTGTCTCAGATCAGAGGCATCAATATCTTCATCGACCGCAATGGCAATTTTTGGATGCATATATGGACCTGACAGAGCGGCCATGAGGGCTGTCTTTGCCTGTCCGGGCACTTTGGGGCGGATTTTGAGAACCACGGCCATAAGCCCAGAAATACCAAGGCAGCGAATATCAAGGATATCCATCCCGCCCTCAACCCTCGATAAATGCTCATGCAGAGCAACTTCAATACAGGTGCCGGTGATTGATTGCGGGTCGCCCATAGGGGCCCCAGAATGCATCCCGTAAAACACTGGGTCGCGCCGATGAGTAATACAAGTCACTTCAAAGATTTCGGTGGACCCTTCCATTGCGTAGCCCCCCGTGACTTCACCGAATGGCCCCTCATCAGTCATGCCATGAGCGAGAATTTTTCCCTCTAAAATGATTTCTGCCTCGGCAGGGACCTCAAGATCGCAGGTCTCGCATTTAACCAATCGGATAGGATCTTCAATCAGTCCGCCTGCAATAGCGATCTCATCATGTCCGAAAGCCGTGGTATACCCTGCAGCAAATAGGATTGACGGATGAGCGCCAATAACGATCGCTATTGGCATATCTTCCCCTCTTTCTTGGTATTTACGATAGATCCGCTGCGCATGTCTTGGGCAGATCAGAAAGCCGGTTCTATCCGGTCCTAAAACCTGTTGACGATGATAGGAGAGGTTTCTGCCGCCGCTTTCAGGGTCTTTTATAACTGCCATGCCCGCTGCAATGTAGGGTCCGGGGTCACGTTCCGAGGTCCACATCGCAGGTAATGCCGTTAAATCGCATTCTTCTTTGCGATAAATGACTTCCTTTACGGAAGCCTCGTCGTTCTTAACAACGACCGGTTCTAGCGGGCATTTAATCCGTTTAACCAGTTCCCGGATCACATCGTCTTCGGGTATTCCAAGTCCTATTCCCCATTTACGTCTATCAGTGACGATTTGGCTGCACAACTGCCAGCCCGGATACCCCTTTAAACGGGTGTATAGGGTCGATTTCCCCAATTGGTCATAGGTTTTCCAACCAAGGGTTGAGACATTTTCTTTTGGATCTGTCTCCTCATTAATCCTGATTAATTCACCCTGCTGCTCAAGATTTTTTATATGACCGCGAAGCGATTGATCACGCATAGGCTGATATCTTTTCCATTTACCCCGAATTCATTTTGGCGCTGGGGACGAAATGAAGCAACCATGTTGCTTGAACTTGGCGTCTCATCGGCCAGCAGGAGGCACTCGAAAAATTCTTGGTTCCCAATTCTCCGGTCAGAAAATTCGGATCATTTTTCGTGACATTGGGATCTGTCTCCATATCTTTGCTACCAGTGCCAAAAAGTTTAAAATAGGAATTAGCCAAGAGTAATAAGGAGGTCCCATGGCCACCAGTTTTAGACCGCCCATGCGCCATCTCATGGGCCCAGGTCCCTCGGATGTCCACCCGCGGATTCTTGCCGCTATGGCACAAACGACGATTGGTCATCTCGACCCAGCTTTTGTTGAGATGATGGATCAGATCAAAGAAATGCTCCGCTATGCCTTTCAAACTAAAAATGAGCTGACCATCCCACTCTCGGGCCCTGGCTCGGTCGGGATGGAGAGCTGTTTCGTGAACCTGATAGAGCCGGGTGATCATGTGATTGTTTGTCAGAACGGCGCCTTCGGGGGTCGAATGAAGGAAAATGTCGAGCGTGTCGGTGCTCAGGCATTTATGGTTGAGGATGATTGGGGAAGTGCGGTAGATGTCCAAAAGGTATCTGATGCGTTGAGTGCTAATCCAGGGGCAAAGGCGGTGGCATTTGTTCATGCGGAGACCTCTACGGGGGCGCAATCGGATGCAGCTGAAATTTGCAAACTCGCTCGAGCACATGGAGCGCTTTCAATTGTTGATTGTGTTACGTCCCTGGGTGGTACCCCGGTCATGGTTGACCAATGGGGTGCAGATGCCGCTTATTCGGGTTCTCAAAAATGTCTGTCATGCATGCCGGGCATTTCCCCTTTGACAATTAGTGAACGGGCCGCGGACGCAGTAAGAAGTCGCAACAAGAAAGGGCAAAGTTGGTTTATGGATCTGACCCTTGTGATGGGATACTGGGGGCAGGGGGCGTCTCGGGTGTATCATCATACGGCTCCAATTAATCCTCTCTATGGGCTCCATGAGGCTTTAGTGATGCTCAATGAAGAGGGCATAGAGAATGCGTGGGAGCGCCACCGACAAATGCATCAGGCCTTGAGGGCTGGCGTGGAGGCGATGGGCCTTAGATTTTTAGTGAAGCCGGATGAACGTTTGCCCCAGTTGAACGCAATATGTGTTCCCGATGGTATTGATGAGGCAGCCGTTAGGGCATTTCTTCTTAGTCGTTACGACCTTGAGGTGGGTGCGGGTCTTGGGTCTTTGGCGGGCAAGGTGTGGCGTGTCGGACTAATGGGTCACAGCGCCCGATCTGAAAATGTGTTGCTTTTCCTATCTGCGATGGAGGACGCGTTGACTAGGCAGGGTGCAAAAATAGCATCTGGTGCTGCTGTAACGGCTGCTCAGGCTCAGTTACCGTGACATGGTTTTAAGTTAATCCGTCTTATCCTTAGCGAGTTGGGCGTTATTCAGAGGGGTAAGGTCATTTTGTTCAATAATGTCCTCCAGGACTTCCAGATAGTCTTGTCCTTTTTGAGAATATTTTTCTAGAGTTTCTATTAACGGCAGGGCGGCAAGAGGTTTACCAAGTTGTAGTCTCCGCGCCCGAGCGTCACGAAAATCCTTATAGGCAAGGCTGGTGTTGAGATTATTGGCATAATCCCAAACCGAGTCTATCAGTCGAGGGTACGCTCTGACTGCGTGGGTTTCGCCGTCGCCTCTGCCAGAGGGAACGATCCCCGCTCCGGGTTTCCATGTCCATTGGCCGAACAGGGCATTTCCCTCCAAAGCAAATCGTGATGTGCCCCAACCGCTCTCAACCGCGGCCTGAGCAAGTATTAGTTCCACAGGCAGGGGTGCAATTTGTTTTAAAAGACGCTCAAGATCAGGGTGTGTTATTTTGTGGGTCGCACTGATTTTATTTAACCAATCAAGTTCCTCCGTGGTTAGAGGTCTGGACAAGGCCCTGATCTTTTGAAGAGCTTCTTGATGGGCTCGAAGCTCCTCGTTCACCGCGAGGGCCAAAGGTAAAACGGTTTGCACAAACATCTCTTTGCGTTTTTTTACATTGACGAGTTCAGGTAGATCTTGGGGGAGACTTTCAACATACAGCCGGGGGACTGTTATCTTACTCATCCGGACGCCGCGCAGGTCATACCCCTGGGCTTCAAATAGTTCAGCCAGAGCCCGAGATGTGTCGGGCGAAATTATCTTGCCATCATTGAACGCTGGGGTGACCAAAGGAAGCAGGGTCCTCTTTTCTTCCTGAGAGCTGGCCCACAGAAACAGAATCGCAATCAAGCCAGCAATTATTGGGAGTCCAAAACTGAGTTTATTTTTTTTCATCATCCAGACTGCCATCGAACCCTGGAACTGCTAGGAAGTTTCTTCCCCATAGTAAAGCATTGACGTATGCTTTGCCTCCGCAAAAAAAAGCCAACGTTCAATCATTATTCCAAAAATGACCGAGAATGCTCCCAGCATTGAGGCGGAAATTCTTATCCAAACATCCATTTCAACGGGAATGGTCGCAGCACAAAATGGCAAAAGCAGATAAAATAAGAACGATCTTCGGCGAAGCTTTTCAACTTCCTGGCGATCAATCAGGTTGGCGAATTCTCGATGGATATATGTTTCCTCGGTTGTTGGGCTTTTATTGAGCTTCAGCTGTGTTTCCTTTGAAAGGCCAAATGCAGATTGAGGTGTTACCCAAGAAGGCGATTGATCAATAAAAATCCAGTACTTCCGCTTGAAAATTAGAGTGGCTATTCCTGTGATGATTAGCACAATTCCAATCACAGGTGTATGATGTCCGAATACCTGAGCGAACATGTTAAACCAGACAACACCGCTCCATAAAGCCATGCAAAGCATTACTCTGATCGTATGCGGGTTAAACCAGGCCCTCACTGGCCGCAGTGATGCGTATAACATTGCAGTTGAGACAATTGCGCCAAAAGATAAAAAAACAGTTAAGCCACTCAACAGTCTCCAAAAATCTCCATAGCTTTCAAAGGCTATCCATCCAAAAGCAAAAGCGACCCCCGGTCCGAACACGGCTAAACCAAGGGCACCATGTCGTGAGTACCAGTTCGTTCGCCACTTGGTGAGGCTAAGCCAAGCCAGCTTTGGTTTCCCAATCGCCAACATAGAAAAGTATAGCCCGAGACCTATCATGGAAAACGCAACAGAAAACGATACAAGCCCAAACCAGCGATCTGGCGGAACCGCTCCAAAGAATGCGAAGAAAGCCAGCCAGATTAGGAGCCCATAGCCGGCACCTGTAAGCGTTGTCGTGAGTATTGCCGGTCTTTTTAATCTGCTTTTTTGGTTGACCGGATCCTCAGGTAAATGGGAACCTCTGGCTCCGTCTTGTGTTTCAACAGATCTTGTTTTCGCTGGCTCCAATGTGGCCCCGGTCCAGGGTTCGGGCTGATGTTCTTTTGCGGGTGATCCGTGAGGTAGATATTTGTTTAAAGGCTGATATCCCAGTTCTGGTATCAAATCGACACCGCCTCTCTCTGCGACAAGCTTTGATATATTGGAATTGGGATCGGCTAAATTGCCAAAAAATCGGGCATCGGTCGGACACGAAGAAACGCAAATAGGTTTTCTCTCCCCCGGGGAGAGTGTTTCGTCGTAAATACGGTCAACGCACATGTCACATTTTTGCAGAGACCCTGAAATCTCGTTGAATTCGATGGCGCCATAAGGACACGCCCAGCTGCAGAGTTTGCAACCTATGCAGAAGCTCTCATTTATTATGACGATCCCATCTTCAGCGCGTTTGGTTACGGCTCCAGTCGGACATACCTCTTCGCAGGCAGGCCGCTCGCAGTGAAGGCAAGATCGTGGGAAATGACCGGTTAGCTCTCCGGATGGAGTTGACAAGTCGATTGCGTGAACGCGATTAAACCAGACATCCGATGTGTTTATTAAGATCTCGCCAGGGTCATTCAGATTTGAGAGCGGTGTTCCACTCGTCCATTCTTTGCAATTCAGAGCGCAAGCCTGGCAGCCTATGCAGGCGTCTAAGTCGGTGACAATTCCCAATCTGATGTCATGAAAGTTTACTGGTTCTTCTGTCACAGTCTCACATCGGCGTTTTCGTTCTTATAGAGCTATTGCAGATTGGGGAAAACCGGAAAAATGACCTAAGTGTCCTCTTGTGGGACTCAAAGAAAAAATATTCTATTTAATTACTAAGGCGAAAAAGAAATTCTTTTTATGGTTCATGTTGAAACATTTTTCGATCAAGCGACAAACACGGCGACCCATCTTGTAATCGATTCTAGCAGCTCACGGTGTGCGGTCATCGACCCTGTACTTGATTTTGACTTGCCTTCAGGCCGTTTAGGTGCGAACTCCGCCGATAAAATTGTCGCCGAAATAAAGTCCAAGAAGCTTCGGCTTGAATGGATTTTAGAGACCCACATACACGCTGATCACATTACGGCGGCCAAACATTTGAAAGATCAACTGGGTGGAAAAATTGGGATAGGAAAAAAGGTATGCCAGGTCCAGGACGTGTTTCGAGAGTTTTATGATTTAGGGCCTGAATTCGTGTCAGATGGATCGCAGTTTGATCATCTATTTGATGATGGAGAACAATTTGCTATCGGTAACACTCTCGCGAATGCGATAATGACTCCAGGCCATACGCCAGCTTGTATCACATACCTGATTGAAGATTGTGCTTTTTGCGGTGATACCTTGTTTATGCCAGACACAGGTACCGGTCGATGCGATTTTCCGGGCGGAAGCGCCACAGATCTGTACAGCTCGATACAAAAGATTTTTAGTTTGCCGAGCGCAACACGGATCTTTGTTGGACACGACTATATAGGTCAAGGACGTAATAATTTTGCTTGGGAGACCACGGTCGCAGATCAGCGTGAGTCCAATATTCATGTGAGATCGGGGATTGGCTTGGAGGAATTTATTGAATTTAGGAAAAAGCGAGACGCTGAACTCTCAATACCCAGAATGATGTTATCCGCCATCCAGGTTAACATCAGGGCGGGAGGGTTACCGCCCCCTAGCGGAGACGGTAGAACCTTTCTAAAATTACCCCTCAATCAGCTCTAGTTTTAGCCGATATTTATTGCAGGAATGCACGGTTTATTCTGCAGCCCCGCCGATTGGTTCCCCTGAGCCGTCATACACCATGGTCCCTTTTTGACGCCGCAGGAGCGGTGCGGTGAAACTCAACAAGGGTGGAATGATCAGCAAGGTAAGGACCGCTGAGAGAGCGAGCCCGCCCAAAACAACGGAGCCCAAACCGCGATATAATTCGGACCCGGCGCCCGGGGTAATCACCAGTGGCAACATCCCAAAAACGCTGGTCAATGTGGACATGAAGATCGGTCTGATCCGGTTCCGAACCGCTTCACTGATGGCTTCATAAACGTCCATCATTTCGGTCCGTACGTGATGCAGTGTTTGATGTACCAGAAGGATTGCGTTATTGACCACAGTTCCAATGAGAATCACAAACCCCAACAGAGTTAACATGTCTAGCGCCTGAAACTGGTAGATGTTAAGGATCGAGAGGCCAGCGACTCCGCCAGCGGTCGCGAGAGGAACCGAAAACATAATGACCAGCGGGAACACAAAGCTCTCAAAGAGGATTGCCATGACCAGATACACAATGGCCACCGCGATAATGAGATTAAACACCATCGCAGACCAAGTTTTGTTAAGCTCGTCTGCAGTCCCAGATATTCCCAATCTGACCCCTTTTGGCAAACCCGCTTTCGTCATCGGTCCGATAACCTCATTTTTGACACGCTCAATAGAGGTCTCAAATGGGATATTATCTGGCGGACGAATCTGGATCTGCACAGTCCTTTGCCGCTCGAAATGTCTAATTTGAGTGGGGCCTTCAGTGACCTCGATTCGAGCAAGCATGTATGCAGGTAAAATCTGTCCTGTCCGAGTAACCACTGGGAGATCTCCAATTCCCTGGGTTTGTTTTACCTGCCGGTTTGGCCCTGCCAGAGTAAGGTCTATACGTTTACTTCCATCGGTGACCTCCGCCACCCGGAGGCCATCATTAAAGGCATCAATCGAGGTTCCGAGATCGCGAGCTGTAAGCCCTACGTCTGCGAGCTTAAGGAGATCTGGTATAATTCTGACTTCTGGCGCTCCCAGTTCAAGGCCTGGGCGAGGTCTAAGCTGAGTGCCTCCACTCGGAGGCATAACAGTTGATAGTCGCCCCATCGCATCCCGAGCCAACTCCAATAAAGTCTCGAGGTCTGGTCCGATTATATTTAGATCAATGACTTGAGATCCGCCGAGACCTCGACCAAATATCGACGTCTGTCGAGCAAATCCGAAGGTCCCCGGTTCAGAGAAAATCGTTCTCCGTAGTATCGGAACAAGCTCTTTAGCGCGTGTTTCATCGGTGGCTGAGGTTCCTATGAAGGTTGAGGTGGATCGGGAGATATACCAGAACCGCGCCATTCTCACTGGGCCTTTGTCGCAGTCTTCGATCGCGACTGGAGGCCAACTGGCAGCAAATTTCGTTCTGCTAATCCACGAGGGACATTCTTTGGGCTTCTCGCCAGGCTCTGCCCAATATCGGCGCGTCATTCTCTCCGCCCGTTCTGCCATATTGGTCAGTTGCTCTAAATTGTATCCGGGTGGCGTTTGCGCAATTGCCAGGACGAAATTTCGGTTTCCGTCCGGTAGGTAAGATAATTTGGGCAGGAAGAGCCATGTCCCGTAGCCGGCGAGGCCGCAAACCGTGACGACGACTGCGACACCGGCGAGACGATTTGAGATCGTGATTGCTGTAAAGCGAGCGATAAAGTTGGCGAAAGCAGAGGCAGCGGGGTCTATTAACGGAATTCTTCTCTTGTCCGCGACTTCATGCGTCTTGTCTCCCAAAAGCCAACGGGCCAGGGCAGGGACGACTGTAATTGAAACGATGAGTGACAACGAAACCGCCACCGAAAGGGCGATCGCTATATCTCTAAACAGCTGGCCGACAACAAGATCCATTACCAGAATTGGCGCAAAAACAACCACGGTGGTTACTGCGGAGGCCATAATTGCTCCCCAAACCTCGCTCGCCCCTTTTATTGCGCCCTCAATGCGTCCTCGACCCATTTCCCTGTGGCGATAGATATTCTCCAGGACCACAATTGCGGCATCAACAACCATGCCCACTGCAAAAGCGAAGCCGGCAAGAGAAATTACGTTTATACTGCGGCCCAGGGCGGCTAAAGCGACAAATGATCCCACGATTGATACGGGAATGGCCATCGATACGACGGCTGTCGCCCCGAAAGAGCGGAGAAATAGTAAAAGTAGGATAGCGGCGAGAGTACCCCCCACCCATATATTTTGGCTCACCAACCCAACAGCGGCTTTATGTACACTGTGTCATCATGGACCTGCTCCATGGTGAGACCGGCCTGCGGCAAAACATCTTTATTTAAATCTGCAACCACCTTGCGGATACTGGCCATGGTCTCGATAACGTTGGCGCCATTATCCTGGACAGCGTTAATGATGATCGCATTGCGCCCTCGGTCTCGGCGTCTTGATGTCGTTCGTTTGTAAGCGCGTTCAACTTCGGCGATATCTCCCACACGGACCCTCAAAATCCTACCCGATACGGGATCTCTGGTGGAGCGGAGAACAACTTCTTTCACCCGCTCAACGGTATTGAGTTCACTCTCCGTTCGAACTGTATACTCGCGCTTCCCTTCCTCAATCTCGCCGGCTGATAGGTTGATATTGGTGTTGCGCAGCGCATTATTTAGGTCGCTGACCGTCATCCTGTAGTGTGCGAGCCTTTGGGGGTCGATAATCACCCTGATTTCGGACTCGTTACCCCCGTAAACGTTTACAAGTGCGACGCCTTCAATCCTCTCAAGCCTGTCAATGACAACGTCCTCAACAAAATCTCCGTATTCGGAAATCGGTTTGGAATTATTTTCTGCGGTCCGAATGGAAAAATAGGCAATAGGATTGTCATCAGAATCGCGCGTTCTTAGCTCGGGTTCATCTGCCTCAGCCGGCATGTTTCCTACCTGCTGAAGTCTATTATTAATCAGGAGGATTGATCGATTACGGTCGGCCGTAATATTAAATTCCAGTGTGATACGAGCCCTGCCCCGGCTCGCCCAGGACTCCATGTTTTCAAGTCCCTCTAGGCCCTTAAGAGCCTCTTCTTGAGGGATCAATATTTCTCTTTCAACATCAAGAGGGGAGGCACCCCGCCACGTAGTTTGGACTTGGATTAGCGGTTTCCTAACGTCTGGCGTCAATTGGATTGGAATGGCTTGAAGAGCAACCCAACCCATTATTACTACCATCAGCACTACAGACATGACGGCGACTGGTCGCCGCACCGCAAGCTCAATTAATTTCATGAGCGAGATCCCTCTTTAGAGCCAAGGCTCGGGCTAGTATTTTTGTCCTTCGCGTTTCCATTCAATTCGCTGCGATCACCGCCGCGCTTTCCGCGGCTGCCGCCACGTTTCCCGCCGCGGCCACGCCCCTGTCCTTGGAGCCGAACTTTCTGATTGGGACGCAGACGTTCATTTCCCCGAATGACAACTTTATCCCCGGGCTTTAAGCCATTTAAGACTTCAAATCGTGAACCGAAGGTCTCTCCCAGTTCCACCTGCCTTAGAGAGGCTGTCATCTCCGGTTCGTTTACAACGAATACAACCTTATTTCCGCGTCGAACTGTTATCGCATCTTTATGAACAGTGACAGCCACTCGGGTCGGGCCCGCAGGAATACGAAGCCTGACACTCTGATTTGCAGCAACAAATCGGTTCTTAGCGGAAAGAGACGGGGAGAACCTAACCAACCGCGTGCGTGACAGAGCATTCTCTTCCGGAACTACTGCGCGGACTGTTGCTTGAAATGACATGCCAAATTCAGGAAGAACCTCGACGATCCGACCCTGGTCCAGACCACCAACTCTATTGCTTGGCACCTCCGCCTCCACCTCAAGAGCACTGTCATTAACCAAAGTCGCAATGTTCGCCCCGACATTGACGTAATTGCCGACCTCAACGTGAAGTACCGTAACAACCCCGTTGAATGGCGCTAACACTCTCGAATTTACAAGATTGATCTCTGCCATTCTTAATTCCGCTTGTGCTTGTTCAGCTTTAGCCTCTGCCTCCGCGCGTGCACTTTTAAGCCTCTCTACGTCGCGGAGTTTGTCGTCATATCGCGCGACGGAGAAAGCCGCTGATTTCCGAAGCTTTTCAAGTCGTTTAAGTTCTTGTTGGGCGAGAGCAAGTTGTGCATCCGCCCGACGAATGCTCGCCTTGTTTTCCTTCAACTCTGCCGCTCTCAGGCTTCGTTCCGCATCGAGCATACTGGTGACAAGTGTCGCCAAAGCCTGGCCCTTGGTTACGCGATCGCCAACTTTCACGAGAACCTTACCTATCGCACCCCGAGTTCGTGCGGCTACAACTCCAGCTTGATCAGAAATTATACGGCCATAGACGATAACTGTCTCTGATTGACTGCCCTTGATGACAGGATCAACAGCTACGGTTGCTGGCCCACCGCGTCCTCTTCTGCCTCGGCGCCTGTTTCCAGATTTCTTCTTGGCATCACTCTTTTTGGCACTTGTTTGATCCTGTCCCGCGCTTTGGGCGGTTTGGCTGGACACGGGTGACGCAACCATAGAGAGCAGCCCGACAGAAGCCAGAAAAACTGAAACTAGTGCGAATTGCCTAACGCGACTACCGCCCCCTTTGGAGCAGCATGCCTGATCATCATTTTTCATTGTGAAGGACCTCGAAAAGTATGACGTTTTTACTTAATCTGTTAATAATTAGATCAAGGGCGTCAAAACAAAACAGTTAAATGACAATGTAATGATCCCTCTTAACAGTCAATACCGTTAAAAAGTTTAGTTGCATGACAAGACACGATTATTCTGTAACGAATCCGTCTAAAGAAAATTGATGACTACCGCATTAATTTCACATGAGATTTTTGAGGCCCATGATACCGGACCTGGGCATCCTGAGCGCTCCGGTCGGGTCCAGGCAATCCAGAAAATTTTATCAAGCGGCAATTTTGATGGACTTTGCCGCCGAGAGGCACCTCTGGCTTCTATCGAACAGATTTCAAGCGTGCACGATAAAACTTACATCGAATATTTTTTGAGATCCGTTCCAGACGATGGTTGGAGCCGATTAGATCCGGACACTGTGATGTCACCAGAGACTGGTGATGCGGCGTTAAGGGCGGTCGGCGCTGCGATCGAAGCTATTGACGGGGTCCTCGCCGGTGAATTTGACAACGCTTTTTGTTTGGTCCGGCCTCCGGGTCATCATGCCGAAATTCATCATGGTATGGGATTTTGTTTTTTTAATAACGTTGCCATCGCAGCTAGGCATGCGCAGCTAATCGGCGGCTTGAAGCGAATTGCCGTTCTAGATTTTGATGTTCATCATGGCAACGGTACTCAGAATGCTTTCTGGGACAACCCGGATGTGTTTTTTGCTTCGTCTCACCAGTTCCCGTTTTATCCAGGAACTGGTTCTGAAGAGGAGGTCGGTTGTGGAAATATTTTTAACGTGCCTTTGGAAGCAGGTAGCGGTTCACAGGCCTTTCGAAAGGGCTGGGAAAGCCGTATCTTTCGGGCATTAGAAAAGTTTTCGCCCGAATTGCTAATTATTTCAGCGGGATTTGACGGGCATGCGCATGATCCTCTTGCCTCACTGAGGCTCGATGAAGAGGATTTTGCTTGGATTACAAGAAAATTACTTGAGGTGGCCGGCGGTTCATGCGATGGCAAAGTCATTTCTTGCTTAGAGGGCGGATATGATCTGCGAGCCTTGGCTGAGAGCGTGGGGGTTCATGTCAATGAACTCATGTCTTGCGCTAGTTGAACGACCAGGAAAAGATACGTCTGGCGCATTGTCTTGCTCCCAAACAAGGCCTACATCTACAATAAATAGCATTAAACCCAACGGTTGAGATATGACCAAGATCAAAGAACCTCCCGGGGATCTCCCCTCCGAGATTGCCGCCATGTCATTCGAGGCTGCACTTTCGGAGCTCGAAGACATTGTTCGCACGCTGGAACAAGGTCGCAACAGCTTGGATGAGGCGATATCGTCTTACGAAAGAGGCTCTTTGCTGAAGAAGCATTGCGAAAAAAAATTGGAAGAGGCGCGGATGCGGGTCGAAAAAATCACTGTGGGGCCTGACGGAAAAACCTCGTCGGAGCCCTTGGATTTTGACTGACAGAGCGAGAGAACTTCCCCTATTAGATGCTATGGCTCATGACGCTGCTGCGCTTGAAGCACTTCTTGAGACTATCTTAAATCCAGCTGCTGCACAAAAATCGCGGGTCCTGGACGCAATGCGTTACTCGGTTCTAGGAGGTGGGAAACGAATAAGGCCCTTTTTAACACTTCAATGTGCGCGCCTGTTTGGTGTCTCCGATGACCATGCTATCCGAGTTGGTGCGGCTATTGAATTGGTGCATTGCTACTCTCTGATCCATGATGACTTGCCTGCTATGGATGATGATGATCTGAGACGAGGCAAACCCTCTTGCCACATAGCTTTTGATCAAGCGACGGCAATTCTGGCTGGTGATGCTCTGTTGACACTTGCCTTTGAGGTTCTGGCAGATCCCAAAACGCACCCGAATGCTGAAATTAGATGTGATTTGTCAGCAGGCCTGGCATCGGCGGCTGGGAGCCAAGGGATGGTTGGCGGACAGATGTTGGATCTGCTGGCAGAATGCAGAGAGAAAAATGTCGGCCTTGTGAATGAGATACAACGGCTAAAAACGGGTGCCTTGATCACATATGCCTGTGAAGCCGGAGCAATCCTGGGCAGGGCATCGAAAGAGCAAAGAGATGCCATTATACAATATGGGTCTAGTCTGGGACTGGCTTTTCAGATGAAAGACGATCTTCTCGATACATTGGGTGGGACAACGGACCTCGGTAAGGTCACGCAAAAGGACGCAGACGCAGGAAAAGCAACTTTCGTTGCTTTGCTTGGTATTGATGAAGCACTCAAAAAGACACACTCTTTGAGCAAGCAAGCAATCAGATATCTTGAAGTGTTTGGTTCGGATGCCGAGCAATTAGCGGCCTTGGCACGGTTCACTGTGGACAGGCGATTTTAAGGAGTGAATTTTGGCCAATAAACCTGAAACCCCATTATTAGACCAAATCAACTTTCCTGCTGATTTAAGAGAACTCAGGGAGGATCAGCTTCGACAGCTAGCGGATGAGTTGCGTGCAGAAACCATTGATGCGGTGTCGACAACGGGCGGTCATTTAGGGGCAGGTTTGGGGGTTGTCGAGTTAACCGTTGCTTTGCATTACGTCTTCAACACCCCGGATGACAAATTAATATGGGATGTCGGTCATCAGGCCTATCCGCACAAGATTCTAACGGGACGACGTGATAGAATACGGACGCTCAGGCAAAGTGGCGGATTATCCGGTTTCACAAGACGGACCGAGAGTGAATATGATCCTTTCGGTGCGGCTCATGCGGCGACTTCTATATCTGCGGCCCTCGGTTTCGCGGTTGCGAGAGATTTCGATGGAAAGAAAAGCCACTCGATTGCTGTGATCGGTGATGGTTCAATGACTGCGGGTATGGCCTATGAGGCAATGAATAATGCTGGGTCCATGAACTCGCGATTAATCGTGATTTTGAATGATAATGACATGTCGATTGCTCCTCCGGTGGGTGCAATGAGTGCTTATCTCTCGCGCTTGGTTTCGTCTCGGTCCTATCGGTCTTTAAGACATCTCATGCGTGATTTGGCTCAGAAATTCCCCCGTCCGCTAAAAAATGCGGCAACTCGGGCTGAAGAATACGCGCGAGGCATGGTTACTGGGGGAACATTATTTGAAGAGCTTGGTTTTTACTATATTGGTCCGATCGACGGACACAATCTCGCGCATCTCTTGCCTGTTCTGAAGAATGTAAGAGACTCAAAAGAAGATGGTCCTGTAATAATTCATGTGGTCACCAAGAAGGGTGGAGGTTACCCGCCGGCAGAGGCGGCTGACGACAAGTATCACGGAGTTGGAAAATTTGATGTCATAACGGGTACACTTGCCAGTTCCCCGCAAGGTCCCCCCACATATACAAAGGTGTTCGCGAACGCCCTTGTTAGAGAAGCGGAAATAGACAACAAGATTGTCGCAGTAAGTGCTGCGATGCCCTCCGGGACTGGGCTGGATGTGTTCGGTGCGGCCTTTCCTGAACGTACCTTTGATGTGGGGATTGCGGAGCAGCACGCAATTACCTTTTGTGCGGGGATGGCTGCCGAGGGATACAAGCCATTCGCCGCTATTTATTCGACATTCTTGCAACGCGCCTATGATTCTGTGATCCACGACGTCGCAATTCAGAGCTTACCTGTGCGTTTCTGCATGGACCGTGCGGGCATGGTTGGCGCAGATGGGGTCACACATCAGGGAGCTTACGATATTGCCTACTTGGGTTGTCTTCCAGGTATTGTTCTTATGGCGCCATCAGATGAGGCAGAACTCGTCCATATGGTGGCCACCGCTGTGGAGCTCAATGATCGGCCGAGCGCTCTAAGATATCCGCGGGGCGAAGGAGTGGGCGTCGAACTTCCTGAAAAGGGTGTACCGCTACCCCTCGGCAAGGGGAGGGTTCTAAGGGAGGGCAACAAGGTTGCAATCCTATCTTACGGCACTCGCCTTTTTGATTGTATGACGGCGGCAGAGGTTCTCTCTGCTAAGGGTCTATCAACCACTGTGGCGGATGCGCGTTTTGCTAAGCCTATCGATGAAGGGCTTATTAAGAAACTTGCAGTCGATCATGAGGTTTTATTGACTGTTGAGGAGGGATCAATCGGAGGTTTTGCCACTCAGGTGATGCATTTTTTGGCGAGCCAAGGACTGTTGGATCACGGGTTGAAATTTCGGCCCATCTGTCAACCAGATATTTTTATCGATCAAGCCTCGCAGCTCCACCAGAACGAAATAGCAAAACTTAATTCTGGATCGATCGTTGCGAGTGTTATTGCTGCCTTGGGGCAAGAGGTAGAAAAAACTACCATCGGGATTTGATATTGGTTCGATCTAGAAATGGCCAAAAAGATTCGACTAGACTCCCTCTTGGTTTCTCGCGGTCTTGTTGAGAGCCGCGCTCGGGCACAGGCGATTATCCTTTCAGGGGCTGTCTTTTCAGGAGAAACAAGGCTGGAAAAACCGGGGCACCAAATTGCTTTAGACCTACCCATTGAGCTACGAGGCCTGGATAAGCAGTGGGTTTCAAGGGGAGGGAAAAAATTAGCCCATGCACTTAATTTTTTTGATGTCTCTGTTGAAGATAACGTCTGTATCGACATTGGTTGCTCTACCGGTGGATTCACCGATGTCTTGCTGCAAAACGGAGCTGGACACGTAATTGCGGTTGATGTTGGTAGAGGGCAGCTCGACTGGAAATTGCGTAACGACTCCAGAGTGACCGTATTGGAAGGCACAAATGCTAGGTATCTAGAAAAGGCAGACCTCCCGCAACTACCAAGTGTGATTGTATGCGATGCGAGTTTTATTAGTCTGAAAACCGTTTTACCTAAAGTCTTATCTCTTGCTTTGACCAATGCGCTATTGGTAGCCCTCATCAAACCGCAATTCGAGGTTGGAAAAGAGAATGTTGGAAAAGGGGGGTAGTGCGAGATTCTTTACTCCATTCCAAAGTCTGTGATGAGGTCCGAAGCTGGCTCGAAAATGTAATGGCATGGCATGTTTTGGGGATAACAGAGAGTCCAATCGAAGGGCCTAAAGGAAATAAAGAGTTTTTGATTTGTGCTAGACGAGGGGGTGATGTCCTCTGAGAGGGGCCCGGGAGAGAATTCGCGCGAAGTCGTCATTGAGTCTCTGGGTCTGAGAGGGGATGGGGTGGCGCATCTGAATGGGGAACAGATCTTCATTCCATTTTCTGTGCCCGGCGATCATTTGCGCATTTCAGTCGATCATCGCGGCAAATTTACCAGAATTATCGAACATACAGCACACGGTCCAGCTCAAAAAAAACCAGTCTGCGAACATTTTGGACAATGTGGGGGGTGCTCTGTCCAACATATCATTGATGCCACCTATAAGAGATGGAAAGAAAACATCCTGATAGGGGCCTTGGCACGACGTGGGATAAACACTGCAGATGTGATGCCTATGGTAGCAATTTCACCCGGATCCCGTCGTCGAGCTCGGCTTCATTTTATTCAGACAAATAATGGTCTGGTGCTGGGTTTTAAGTCAGCAAGAAGTGATCAAGTCGTGGGGGTCAATTCCTGCCCCCTGATTACGAATGCCATGCGGGCTCTCATTAGTCCTATCGGCCTCGCACTCTCAGGATTTTCCGGTAACGGGGTTTGCGGAGAAGTGTCTCTAACAGAGACTAACACGGGAGTTGACCTGCTTTTTGCCCTTCCGATCGAGCCAACTCTCTCTCTAAGAGAGAAACTATCCAGACTTGCTCACGACCACAATGTTGCTCGTATTTCATTGAAAGGTTTTGACAAATATTTCGATCAAGATCCTGAGCCAGTGGTTATCAGGAGAACGCCCGAAATTGATTTTTCCGGATTGAAAGTAAAGCTGCCAATGGATGGATTTGTTCAGCCCACCAAAGATGGAGAAACCCTTCTCCGACGCAAATTGTTGGATTTTATCAAAAGTACGGATCGGGTGGTGGACTTGTTTGCAGGAAGCGGCGCTTTTTCGCTTCCTATCGCCAGGTATTGTTTGTCAGTGCACGCTGTTGACATGAGTGCTAGACAGATTAAAGCCCTTGAGGAGTCCGCTAAAGAACATGGGCTATCGACCAGGGTATCTGCAGAGATCCGAAACTTAGATCAAAGACCCATGTTAGAAAATGAACTCAAGGCTTTCACTTTTGCAATTTTGGATCCGCCTCGAATTGGCGCTTTCAGCCAGGTGCAGCGGTTAGCAAAATCAGATGTTCCGACTATTGCCTATATTTCTTGTAATCCGGTCAGCTTTGCTAAGGACGCCGAGGTCCTAACAAAAGCGGGATACTCACCCTTGAATATAATGCCCATTGACCAATTTTTGTGGTCCCACCATTTAGAATTAATAGCGATCTTCGTGAAACAATGAGGATCAGCCGCACTGGCCGCGGTGTCTCAGAAAATGATCAGCAAGAACGCATGCAACCATAGCTTCCCCCACAGGGACGGCTCTGATTCCGACGCAGGGGTCATGGCGACCTTTTGTTGAAATCTGAGCGTTCCGACCCCGCGTGGTAACTGTATCTCTTGGGGATAAGATCGAACTTGTGGGTTTCACTGCAAATCGAAGAACTATTTCTTGACCCGTGGAGATGCCGCCGAGGATACCCCCTGCTGCATTTGATTTGAAATGGATTTTACCATCGATCATCTCCATTTCGTCGGCATTATCTTCTCCGGAGAGCAGAGCGGCGCCAAAACCAGCTCCAATTTCCACACCTTTTACCGCATTAATTCCCATTAATCCTGAGGCGAGATCTGAGTCCAGTTTTCCGTATATTGGTGCCCCAAGTCCAGCAGGAACGCCGCTTGCTCTGACCTCTATAATGGCCCCGACAGAAGACCCCTGTTTTCTTATTCGATCTAGATAATCCGCCCAATGCGCTGCTGCTTCCTTGTCCGGACACCAAAAAGGATTTTTCTCCACGTTTCGCCAACGCCACTTCTTAGGATCGATTTTCTCCGTCCCCATTTGGGTCATGGCACCCCGAATTTTTATCCGACGCCCGAGAATCTTCCTGGCAACTGCACCGGCTGCTACTCGCATAGCAGTTTCTCTGGCCGAAGGCCGGCCTCCGCCCCGGTAATCTCGCAGCCCATATTTACGCCAATAGGTGTAATCGGCATGACCAGGCCGAAATTTATCTTTGATTTCAGAATAATCTTTGGATCGTGCATCCTGATTCTCAATCAGCAGTCCGATCGGCGTGCCGGTCGTTTTGCCCTCGAAAACGCCGGAAAGAATTTTCACCTGGTCTGGCTCTCGCCTTTGGGTAACAAATCTGGAGGTTCCTGGTTTTCGCCGGTCCAACCAAAACTGCAAGTCACTCTCTACCAGGGCAATGCCCGGCGGTGTGCCATCGATAACGCACCCTATTGAGGGGCCATGGCTTTCACCCCAGGTGGTGACTTTGAAGAGTTTGCCAAAAGTGTTATCGGACACATTGGAACCTATTTGTTTATGACGGTGTCAATATCAGGTGCATCGGCTGCTTTCATGCCGATAATGTTGTATCCGCAATCTACATGATGAATTTCTCCGCTGACCCCAGCAGAGAGATCAGAGAGTAAATACAGTCCAGCCCCCCCCACATCGTCGATTGTTACGTTCCGTTTGAGAGGTGCGTTTAGCTCATTCCATTTCAATATATATCGAAAATCCCCAATTCCTGATGCCGCAAGCGTACGGATGGGACCTGCAGAGATCGCATTTACTCTGACATTCTGAGCACCCAGATCCACCGCTAGATACCGAACGCTGCACTCCAACGCTGCTTTTGCAACCCCCATCACATTATAATGCGGAACCACACGCTCTGACCCTGCATAGGTTAAGGTTATTATCGATCCACCACGCTCCATAAGAGGAGATGCTGCACGACACACGGCGGTAAAAGAATAACACGACACTGACATGGTCCGGAGAAAATTTTCGGCTGAGGTGTCCATGTAACGACCCGTTAATTCGGCTTTATCAGAAAAAGCTATCGCATGTACGAGAAAATCCAATCCGCCCCATTCTTGGCCTAGCCGGTCCATGGTCCCTTCTATACTGGCTTGATCATTCGCGTCACATTCTAAAACCAAGCTACTGTTCACTCGTTCAGCCAGAGGGCGGACACGCTTTTCAAGGGCCGAATTTTGGTAAGTTAGAGCAATTTGTGCTCCCTGATTTGCTAGAGCCTGGGTTATACCCCAAGCAATTGACCGGTCATTTGCAACGCCCATGACAAGGCCTTTTTTACCCTCCATAAGCGATGGGGAAACGGTCATATCACCTCAGCTCCTTTTCTGACCAAAGTCCCTTAGCATAATTTAGAGAGCTGGCCCAGAGAAGAAGTCGAGACCTTTGTCTGTCTTGGCGTTTCAGTTGGTTTTCAGCTCCTAGCTGGCAATTTTCCAAGTGCCGTCTCTGCGCCGGCATGCGATCCCAGTCGCTTTTTCGGAGCGTCCATCAACCGTTATGGTTTGTTCGTATTCACGGCAGTCTTTTCCATGTCGCGCACGCGTATGTGTGGTCCTGGTCGGTGTAAACGTTCCTGAGTGTCCAGAGTCAGGATTAGACCAAGATGAAGTCTCTCCTGATCTATTATTCTCCAGCGCACGATTCGCTGTTTGCGCAGCAAATATTTTGTCAGCCTTATCAAGAGATTTTCCGATTTCGCCGCCAATTAAGAAACCCGTGACGGCGCCTATAGCCGTTGCCGCAAGTTTCCCTTGTCCTCCGCCAACTTTTGATCCCAGGAGACCACCAACCGCTGCACCCATCACGCTTCCAATGCCCTGTTTCTGGCCGTCGCCAGTGGAAACGCAACCCGACAAGGAGATCAAAGAAATACCCAAAAATGCCACGAGATAATTAACTTTCATAACAATCTGTCCTTTCAAATTCTATCTTTAACGAAATCTATCATGTAACAACGGATTGCGCCTGTGTTTTCCATCGGGCACTTTCGAATTTACGAGATATTTTTTTCCCACGGCGACAAAAAGGGAAACAACCGAAATGACTGAAATAGAAGATCCATACAAGGTTTTTGAAGATTGGTTTGAAGCCGCTAAAAAATCGGAGAGAGAATTGCCCGAGGCCATGTGCCTCTCGACCTCAAGCTCTGACGGACGGGTTTCATCGAGGATGGTTTTGTTGAAAGCTTTCGATAATAGGGGATTCGTTTTTTATACCAATACAGGCAGTCAAAAGGGTTCTCAATTAGCAGCTAACAACTTTGCAGCGCTGTTATTTCATTGGAAGTCCCTAAAGCGCCAGATTCGAATTTCCGGGTCGGTCGGTTTTATAGACCCGGCTGAGGCCGATGAATATTTTGCATCCCGGCCCCGTGCTTCGCAAATTGGTGCCTGGGCTTCTCGGCAATCAGAAGTCCTCCCAGATAGATCAGATTTGGATAAGGAATTTGAGAAAATTGAAGGAAAATTTCATGCGAAGATAATTCCACGTCCGTCCTTCTGGACCGGTTATCGAGTGATTCCAGATGAATTCGAATTTTGGAAGGAGGGGACTGCTCGACTTCATACCCGCCACCGGTTCAAGAGCGTTGCGGGTCAATGGATCCAACAAATGCTGTATCCATGAAAGTGGCTTGATCAACTAAAAGCTTGAAATTTTGGTCGGTAGGATAGAAGCTTAAGCCAACAGGATTGTAGGGGGAGGCAATGTCCATCAAGACAATACTGGCTGGTATTAGCAGCGATGACTATTCGGCAACAGTGCTTGAATGCGCAAATCGGATAGCACATTCTTTTGGATCTCACATAGAGGCTCTGCATGTGCGTGCCGATCCGAGGGGCCTCGTTCCCTACACGGGAGAGGGTATGGATGGCACCATGATCGAAGAAATCATGGATGTCACGGAGAGAGAGAGTGGAGAACGAGCAAGAAGGGTACGGGCGGCATTTGACGCTTTTTGTGAATCTGAGAAGAAAATTTCTGTGGCGGAGAAGGCGAGTATCGCCGGTCCTACAATAAATTGGCGAGAGGAAATTGGTCGCGAAGACGAGGTCGTTTCGGTCCGAGGCCGGTTGTTTGACCTGATCGCCGTTGGGCGTCCAGTGAAAGAACAGGCACTACCGTCACCAATCACCCTCGAAGCCGCACTCCTCGATACGGGGCGCCCGGTACTTTTGGTGCCCCCAGAGCTACCGGCTGAGACAGGTAAAAATGTTGCGGTGGCCTGGGAGAGTAGCCCAGAGGCCTCCCGTGCAATTGCCAATTCACTCCCCATTCTAAGCAAAGCAGATAAAGTCACATTACTGGTTCGGAACCCGATGGAACCTCCTGAAATCGCTCCTGAGGAGGCAGTGGCTCGTTTTTCCTGGTCTGGTATTAAAGCTGAAATTCTCGAGTTCAAAGGCGACGCTGAAGAAGTGGGGGCTGCTTATCTTAATAGGTCAAAAGACGTCGGAGCAGATTTGCTGATCAAGGGCGCTTATGCTCGGGCCCGTGTACGCCAAATGATTCTTGGAGGGCGTACCCGCCATATAATTGGTAATGCGGAGATCCCTGTGTTCCTCAGCAGATGAGCCGAGGGGTTATCGCTTCCGAGAGATCAGAGAACAAGTGACGAGAACTGCCATTGTGACGGGTGCCTCCAAGGGTATCGGCTTTGCCACGGCTCTTCGGTTCATTGAAAAAGGCTGGAGAGTAATAAGTTGTGCTCGGGGACCAGCGCCTGACGCATTCTCTGACGAGGATCTGTGGATTGAACATGTTTCTGTCGATTTAACAAATTCTGAGGGGTTAGAAAGCTTCGTAACTCGGGTAATTGACCTCTTAGGGGCAGATGGGCTCGATGCCTTGGTCAACAATGCTGCTCTGTCACCCAAATCAGATTACCTTGAGAGGTTGGGATGTCTGAATGGAGATATCTCCGGGTGGAAATCTGTTTTTGAATTAAATTTTTTTGTGCCATTGAGCCTGTCGCGAGGATTTGCTGGATGTTTGCATAAAAAAAAGGGAGCTATAGTCAATATAACATCTATAGCAGGTCATACACTGCACCCCTTCGCCGGCTCTGCCTACGCCACATCGAAGGCAGCCTTGTCTGCACTTACAAGGGAAATGGCGAACGAATTTGCGGAATTAAATATTCGAGTTAATGCTGTTGCTCCGGGAGAGATTAGTACGGGGATGATTGGTCCTGAGTATGCCACTTTGATTCCTCGTATCCCGCTTAATCGCTTGGGTTCGGCCGCGGAAGTTGCTTCGGTTGTCTATCGGTTGTGTGACCAAGAATTTGCTTATGTAACCGGTAGCGAAGTTTTCGTAACGGGTGGACAACATTTGTCCTAGCCTTTTTATCAATTTTTTTGATTCGATACAGAGATCCAGAGAGATGGAAATAATGAAGAAAACTTTTTCGATAAAAGACGTGCCCTATCGTCGGATTGGTGATTTGGAGCTTCAGCTTCGGATATACGAGCCTGAGGAAGGGACAACAAATTGGATTATGGAGACCCATGGAGGCGCTTGGGCGAACAACGATCGGACCAGCAATGTGGTGCTTCATGAGTCGGTTGCTAGAATAGGAGTGGGTGTTGTTGGGATAGACTTTCGACTCTCGTCTCAAGCCAAATATCCTGAGCCCCTCCAGGATATTAACTACGCGATTAGGTGGTTTAAGGCCCACGCAGTAGATCTCGGAATCACAATCAGTAAATTAGGCGGTCTCGGTACCTCGAGTGGGGGGCAGCAAATGGGGTTGATTGCTCTCAAGCCAAATGATCCAGAGTACTGCCTTGCTGAACCTGAACTTGGACCATTCGACGCATCGATTGATTTTTTTGCCGCTTGCTGGCCGATCCTCGATCCATTAGCGCGGTACCGAATGGCTTTGGAGACCGGGAACGAACGCCTGGTAACCAACCACAATAAATATTTTGAGGATGAAGACGCAATGGAACGGGCCAATCCTTATCACGTCTTGATCAGAGGAGAGGCGACCCACTTACCGCCAATTAGCATTATCCAAGGAACAGAGGACAATAATGTAAATCATAGTTGGCAGGATTTGTTCGCGGATCAATATATAGCTTTGGGCGGAGAATGCGCCGTCCACAAATTCAAGGGCCAGCCGCACACTTTCGCCTCCAATAACCCAGAGTCTCCCGAATCTATAGAAGCGATAAAAACCTTGCAGAATTTCATAAAATCACAAACCGCGTAGGAAAGGGGTTTTATTTGGCTGACGATCGTCGATCAAATGAAACAATAAAAGATGGGCCATCCGGTTGGCTTTTAGTTTTTGCACTTTTTATTATGTTATCTGTCGTCGTAGCAGCTCGCAATTCCATCGGGCTGCTGATGCCTATCTGGAACCAGGAATTCCAATGGTCCTACGGGTTTGTCTCTGCAGCGGGATCCGTCATGCTGCTCACTATGGCCTGTATTGCTCCTTTGGCCGGATATTTTATTGATCATCATGGATACAAAAACGTATTCGCTGCGGGGATGACAGTCATTGCCGTTGCCTTTTTTTTCTGCTCCTGGATGACGGAGGGTTGGCAACTAATATGTTTTTATAGCCTTTTAGCAGGAGTGGGGTTTGCGGTGATCTCACCGTCTTTGGTTGCCGCCACGGTAGCCCAATTTTTTGAAAAACAAGTTGGGTTAGCCACGAGCATGGCTACTTCAGGCAGCACAGGGGGACAGGTCGCACTCATGCCTCTCCTCGGCTTACTGATTATGTCTACCTCTTGGCGGTCAGGGTTAACAGTTGTGAGCCTCTTGATTCTAGCCACCATGATTCTTTTGTTGGTGTTGCTGAAGGGTCGATCTTTTTCTCAAGCTAGCAGCACCAATTTCGTAAGGCAGAAGAGCCTCCGCGAAATACTCATCCTATTGTCATATCAGAAGACTTTCTGGTTACTTTCTGGGGGCTTTTTTATCTGCGGTTTCACAACGGTAGGGATAATAAAAATCCATTTCATTCCGTACGCTGTTTTCTGCGGATTTCCAGTCGTGCAAAGTAGTTTAGCATATGGGGTTCTCTCCGGTTTTAGCCTCTTAGGTATGATTTTATATGGATACTGGTCTGATCGATTTAATCGTCCAATGTTGCTAGCTAGTATCTATTTCCTGCGGGCGCTTACTTTTGTGCTCCTTATGCACATCTCAGACAGTGTGTTCACTTTGTTCTTTTTTGCAGTGGCTTTTGGACTCTTCGATTACGCTACTTTCCCGATTCTAGCATCATTGGTCTCTACGCATATAGGTCGCCCTATTATGGGAGTCACAATGGGGATCATCTTTTCCAGCCATTCGGTCGGTGGAGCCCTCGGTTCGTTTCTAGGCGGTTATCTTTTTGAATTATTTGCCAAATATGATTGGGTTTGGGTGCTCGGTTTCTGCCTCGCCGTTTTGGCGGGAATTCTAAGCCTTTGCATTTCTGAGAGTCGGGGCGATCAGGCGGTCCCAAAATCTTAATTTTTTAGAGCTTAGTCGGTTGGTGGAGATTGATCAGAATTCGCTGTCCTTAAACGATCGTCTTTTTCGTGCTGCCTATATGAGTGAACAGAAATCGGGATGGAAATAGCGTAAACAATTACAAGGGTCCCCAAGGTCAGGAGAGGCTCGGTAAATATTGCGGCGGCGAAGAAGGCAAGTGCTGCCATTGACGCACTGAAATATTTCGCGGGTATCTTCAGCCGTTTAAAAGACCATGTTGGTAATCGACTTATCATCAGAAGAGCTATAATCAATGTCCATGGCCCGATGAACCATGGAGACCTCAGCCAATCCCAGTCAGTTTCAAGAGATAAAATCAGGGGCAATAGTAGTAGGCCTGCGCCCGCAGGGGCTGGTATTCCCGTAAAATAACCGTGGGACCACGCCGGTCTGCTCTCCTCGCCAATTGAAACATTAAACCTTGCCAACCTTAGGACACAGCAAACCGGGAACATGAGCGCAATCGCCCAGCCCGCTCCACCGACGTCTTTCAAGCCCCAAAGATAGATTGTGATAATGGGCGCTACGCCGAAGGCAATACTGTCGACAAGAGAGTCGAGTTGTCCTCCAAAATCTGAAGGACTTCCTACAAGCCGCGCAATTCGCCCGTCTAATGTATCCAAGACAGCTGCACCGGCAATCAAAAAGATGGCCACATTCCACTGCCCCTCGAACCCAAATCTGATAGCCGTTAGACCAGCGCAAAGACCCAAAATAGTTAGGGCATTCGGTAATAATCTATTGATCTGATCTCTCCGGAACCGGTTTCTTCGGAAATGGCTCGGATTTTTTACCATTAGCGAATTGCTCCCTTATAATCCGCGATGCCTGGTTCGTAAGAGGCTAATACGGTCTCTCCCGCAATCGCTCTCTGACCCTCTGTAACAAATATTGCTACTGAATTCTCCAAGTAAATATCAACTCTGCTGCCAAATCTAATCATCCCGAACCTTTGTCCAGCTTCCACGGGGGAACCATCTGGTATCCAGCTTATAATGCGTCTGGCAATCAGACCCGCGATCTGAACGACGGCTAAATCATGACCGTCCGACGATTTAATTCGAATTCCCCTTCGTTCATTGTATTCACTGGCTTTATCCAGAGAAGCATTAAAGAATTTTCCAGGATTATACGCAGACTTCTCGATTTTCCCGCTTACTGGGCATCGGTTTACGTGGCAATCAAATATATTCATAAAAACGCTTATTCTACGCATAGAGCCGTCTGGCATTCCCAGTTCAGCAGGGGGTGCTGCATGATTAATAGATTGGATGATGCCATCCGCAGGGCTAATCACCAGGGCATTTCCAATTGGTGTTACGCGATCTGGATCGCGAAAAAAATACGCTGACCAGAGGGTCAGGATGACACCGGTCCAACCAAGAATAGTCCCCGCTAAGTTAGGGATCAAAAACAATGCTGCTGCCACAACGGCAAAAATAGAGATAAACGGCCAGCCCTTAGGGTGAATGCGGTATTTTCGTATCTTTGTTGCCATTCTTAAGTCAGATCTCCTTGTCTTTATTAAACGCCTTCTTCGTCCAGAAAAACTTTTATAGCCGTACCCAGTTTAATACCCAAGATGTCTGCTCGACCCTTGTTGACGGCTATTTCGACTAGGTTATTTGAGTTTTTATACCAAAACGCCTGACCTTGAGGGACTTCTGAAAAAACCCTGGCATACATGAGGCGCTTCTCTCCGGCTACCAGTACTGCGGATGTATCCAAATTAGCCCCCAAGAGGCCGGTTATTGCATTTCCGAAATGGTCCAAATAGATGACCTCGGGTAGTTGATCCGGCCAGTCAGGCCTCCGCTTCGGGTCTATTTTTAGAGATAGTAGATACTGATGGGTGCCAATCGCAATGCGAGCGGCCGCTGGAGCGAAGACATCACGTCCGTGAAAACTGGCAGATTTTAATTTCGGCGGTTGCGGAATTCTGAAAGCCTCGACTTTGCTTGATCGCCTGATAATGATTTCAAAAAGCCCATTATCAGGCCCTACAAACCATTTTCCATCTGCTTTTAAGATAAGAGGAAGCCTTTTACTACCAACCCCTGGGTCAACGACAGCAACAAAAATTGTCCCGACCCTAAAAGTCTGTGTGTATGCCGCGAGAAGATAGGAGCTATATTTGGTCTCGCACGAAGGGGCGTCATGAAAAAGATCAATAACGGTTATACCCTCATCAATGGAAGCAATAACATTTTTCATTTGGCCCACATATGGGCCCGCAATCCCGAAATCGGTGAATAGAACGATCATGGGCCGACTATAACCGCGACGCGCCGACCAAGCTACGAAATTACAAGGGCTCTCCTAACTCTTGAAGGGAACTAGACTAACTTATTTTGACACATTGAAAATTCTCCTTTGAACTCAGTCATTGATTTGATCCCCTTTTGACGTTGGTTGAATCTAAGACCTGATTTGTTTGACTTAAACGCTTCGCAAAAGTAGAAGCCACCTCATGAAGATATTTCATACCTATGAAAATTGCCCCAGAGAGTTTAAGCGTGCAGCTGTGGCGCTCGGAAATTTTGATGGTGTTCATCTTGGGCACCAAGCGGTTGTCGCACGAGCCAAAGAAATAGCGGCAAATCTGGGAGTACCCTCGGCTGTTCTCACTTTTGCGCCTCACCCACGACGTTTTTTTCGACCTGATGATAATTTTTTTGAGTTAACTCCGGGGATCCGAAAAGAGAGGCCAATTTCAGAGCTGGGAGTTGATGCGCTGTTCTTTATTGAATTTGACAAGAACCTTGCTTCAATGGCCGCGAAAACGTTTGTGAATGACGTTTTGGTGGATGGGTTGGGCATATCGCATGTCATTTCTGGCTATGATTTCGTTTTTGGAAATGGCAGACAGGGAAACCTTGCCCTTTTGGAAAGCCTAGGCAAACAAAATAGCTTTGGGGCCTCGGTGGTCGAGGCCGTATCCCCTCATACTGGTTCAAAATCTCCTATTTCGTCGACCGCTATTCGGAATCATATCCGGGCGGGCAGGGTTGGTGAGGCAGCAAATTTATTGGGGCGTCCCTGGGAAATCGAGGGTATCGTTGTCACAGGAGATCAAAGGGGGCGTGAGATAGGTTTTCCGACTGCGAATATTGATCCAGGCGATTATCTTAGGCCTGCCTTGGGTGTCTATGCGTGCTGGGTGTCCGATGCATCAGACCAAAACCCTGATTGGTGCCAAGGAGTTGTTAATATTGGAAAACGTCCTACTTTCGCCGGAGAAGAGGTTACGATCGAAGCACATTTGTTTGACGTTGACAGAGACCTTTACGGTAAGAATATGAGGCTAGTATTGGCCCATTATATAAGGCCTGAAATTAAATTCGAGAGCATGGACGCGATCAGGTCACAAATTCAAAAGGATAGTAGGGGCGCTCGCGCCATTCTTCAGGGTAAAGCCCCCGGTAACATCAGTTCTATTGGTGATGACCTATGAGTATTGATTACAAATCAACCGTATTTTTGCCTAAAACTGATTTCCCAATGCGAGGTTCACTCCCCGATAACGAACCCCAATTATTGGCTCGTTGGGAAGAAATGAAACTTTATCAGTTGCAAAGGGAGATATCCGTCGGCAAACCAAAATATGTTCTGCATGATGGTCCGCCTTATGCAAACGGCAATCTGCATATTGGACATGCGCTAAATAAAATACTCAAAGACGTTATTAACAAATCGCGTCAAATGACCGGGTTCGACGCTAATTACGTGCCCGGGTGGGACTGTCACGGCCTGCCCATAGAATGGAAAATTGAGGAGCAATATCGTTCACGAAATAAGAATAAAGATGACGTTCCCATTGAAGAATTTCGTCAGGAATGTCGCAAATTTGCTTCAGATTGGGTGGAGGTTCAGGCACAGGAATTTAAGCGGCTAGGCGTTATTGGGGATTGGGATCGGCCATACACCACTATGGCGTATGAGGCAGAAGCGCAAATCGCGCGAGAGCTCATGAAATTTGCGTTGAGTGGCCAATTGTATCGAGGCTCCAAACCTGTAATGTGGTCGGTTGTCGAAAAAACGGCATTGGCCGAGGCCGAGGTCGAGTATCAAGATTACGAATCTGATCAGATCTGGGTGAAATTCCAAGCGAAATTAACCGGTTCGTCTAACTGGGATAGAATTGTCTCGGAGTTTCCTGAACTTTGCGTTCTGATTTGGACCACAACTCCTTGGACTATCCCTGCCAATCGAGCCATCTCTTTTTCTTCGAAAATTTCATATGGAATTTATCAAATCACAGAGGCTCCCGAGGGTAATTGGGGGTGTCCCGGGGAGGTTTATATTATAGCCGATCCGCTCGCATCAGAGATAATGAAGACAGGAAAGGTCACGGCCTATCAGAGATTGGCTGCTGTGCCTCAAGAGACCTTGTCCGAAGGACAGTGTTCACATCCGTTGCTTGGCCTCGAGAATGCTTACGAGTTTGACGTTCCCTTACTCGATGGTGACCATGTGACTGATGATGTAGGCACTGGGTTTGTTCACACTGCTCCCAGCCATGGGAGAGATGATTTTGAGATTTGGATTGAGAAGTCTTCTGTGTTAGCTGCAAGGCAGATTGAAAGGCGTATTCCCTATACCGTGGACTCGGATGGGACCTATACAAAGGAGGTTCCAGGGTTTGAAGGGCAGAGTATTATCAAAGAAAATGGTAAGAAGGGGCCCGCAAATGGCCTCGTGATTGAGGCCTTGCTATCGCGTGGAAGGCTATTTGCGCGTGCGCGTTTGAACCATCAATATCCGCATAGTTGGAGATCAAAAACACCTGTAATTTTTAGAAATACGCCACAGTGGTTTATCTCCATGGGTGATAACCTGCAAGGCGAGGGGCTTCGAGACAAGGCTTTAGAGGCCATTTCTCAGACAAAATTCTTTCCTCCCCAAGGCCAAAATAGATTGAGAGGTATGATTGAAACACGGCCGGATTGGGTGATTTCCAGGCAGCGCGCATGGGGTGTCCCGATTTGCGTTTTTGTGCACAAGGAAAGTGGCGAAATTTTGTGCGATGAGACGGTGAATGAGCGGATTTCAACATTCATTGAGAACGAGGGCGCTGATTGCTGGTTCGTCAGGGATCCCAGAGATTTTCTAGGCTCTGGCTATAACCTGGAGGACTATGAACAGGTCCTTGATATTCTTGATGTGTGGTTCGACTCTGGTGCATCACATAGTTTTGTTTTAGAACAGCGTCCCGATCTTAAATGGCCGGCAGACCTGTATCTCGAAGGATCCGATCAGCATCGTGGATGGTTTCATTCATCACTTCTTGAATCTTGCGGGACAAGAGGTCGGGCCCCCTACTCTGCAGTTTTGACGCACGGCTTCGTTCTGGCAGAGGAAGGAGTCAAGATGTCCAAATCTTTGGGCAATGTGATCTCTCCTCAGGAGGTTATAAAACAATATGGGGCAGATATACTTCGGATATGGGTTGTAGCATCCGACTATTCTGATGACTTACGCATCGGTCCTGAAATTCTAAAGTTTCAGTCTGACGCGTACCGCCGTCTTCGGAACACATTACGATTTTTGCTTGGGAGTTTGGAAGGTTTTTCCAAGGAAGAAACTGTCGCATACGAAAGTATGCCTGAGCTGGAGCGGTATATTTTGCATCGCTTGAAGGAGCTCGATCAGCAGATCAGAGCTTTTACTGATGAATATGATTTCCATAGCATGTTCACCGCTCTCCATAATTTTTGCGCAGTAGAACTCTCGTCATTTTATTTCGATATTCGAAAGGATCGGCTTTATTGTGATCATGCTAGAGACCCTGGACGTAGATCTGCACGCACCGTCCTTTCCGAAATTTTTTCTTGCTTGACTGCGTGGTTGGCTCCCGTGATCTGCTTCACGGCGGAGGAGGCTTGGCAATATAGGCATTCCAGAGATTGGGACTCTGGTCCTGAGTCTGTTCATTTGAGGCAGTTCCCAGATCTTCCGGAATCTTGGGATAATCCCGAATTAGGGAAGAAGTGGAGTCGCGTTCGACAAATACGTCGGGTTGTTACCGGCGCCATTGAGCTTGAGAGAGCCGGAAAACGGGTTGGGTCCAGTTTGCAGGCGTCCGTTACAATCTACCTTGATCAAGCTGATTCAAAGTTGCTTGGCAACCTTGATCTGCCTGAGCTTTGTATCACGTCAAGCGCAGCTTTTGATATGAATGCCGCGCCAGTTAATGCATTTAAAATAGCAGAAATACCAGGAGTTGCCGTGATGGTAGAAGCAGCCTCCGGGAATAAGTGCGAGAGATGCTGGAAGGTTTTACCTGAGGTGGGGAAGCAATCGGAGAATCCTGACTTATGCAATCGTTGCTGCGAGGTTATCAGCATTTGAGTATCCAAAAACGTGTTGTTACTTTTTCTTTATTACTGATACTTATCGCCTTTGATCAAATTACAAAATGGTGGGTATTGGAGATCCTGATGCCCGGCCCCAGAGCAATTGAGGTGACGGATTTTTTTAATCTGGTCCTGGTAATGAACCCGGGAGTAAGTTTTGGCATTTTCAGTGATGGTGATTGGTGGGTCCGATGGGTTTTGGTTTTTTTTGCTTGCATTCTATCGGTGGTGCTTTTTATATGGATGGTCAGGACCCAGGATGTTTTTACCGCCGTTGGACTAGCCCTAATAGTTTCCGGGGCCGTTGGTAATCTGGTTGACCGATTGAGGTTTGGTGCAGTAGTAGACTTCCTGGATTTACACTACATGACGTGGCATTGGCCCGCGTTCAATGTAGCCGATAGTTCGATCACCGTGGGGGTTGGCCTTTTAATTTTAGACTCGTTTAAGACCAAGGCTGAAATTCCTGAAGATAAAAGATGAGCTTACTCGGAACCCTTTAATGCCCTTTCGTATGTTGAAAATTCTTCCTCTGATTGGTCTAGCTCTGTGGGTCACGGCATGCAGCTCCGCCAGGAGCATTGTTGGTGTTGGAAAACAGTCCCCTGATGAGTTCGAGGTGGTGACCAGAGCACCTCTCAGTCTCCCGCCAGATTATGGATTAAGAGCGCCCAATCCGAATGTTGCGAGTGCCAAGGAGAGATCCGTGACAGCTGCAGCGAGAGAAGTAATCGTTAAAAGTGAAAGGAAGAAGGCTAGGGATATTGCAGGAGGAGCGGTTTCTTTGGGGGAATCGGCCTTACTCTCTTCAGCCGGTGCCCGTAATGCCGATACTTCAATTCGCGCACTATTAGAGAATGATAATAAATCGTATTACAATTTCGATGAGAAACTCCTTGAAAAGGTGATGTTCTGGCAAGCGATGGATCCTCCGGGCGCTATTATTGATCCGCAAAAAGAGGCAAAACGGATTGGCGAAGCCAGGTCCAAGGGTGCTCCAGTTAACACCGGTGATCTGCCCATAATTGAGCGCAAAGAGCGGGGGTTCCTGGAAGGTCTTTTTTAGGGCCATCGTCTATTGCTCGGAAACTTTTTATCTCAAAGAACAATCACGGCATGACTTGAATATTTATTCAGAGAGATAATATCACTACTTTATCAAAATCTAAGGAATATCGTGGGAGATCATTGGATGCTGCGTGTTATTTTACTGATCTTTCTGGTCATTGCTTCGAGCGGGCGTACGACATTAGGGGGAGTTTTTAACCCAGAGACCATTACCTTACCAAATGGGTTGCAGATAGTTGTCACGACCAATCCGGCCGCTCCCGCCATTGTGCATATGGTTTGGTATCGTGTGGGGGCCGCAGATGAGCCATCTGGGAGCTCAGGACTAGCACACTTCCTTGAACATTTGATGTTTAAGGGCACCAAGAGCATTGCGCCGGGCCAATTCTCGAAGATTATTGCGCGTAATGGTGGGACTGATAACGCTTTTACATCCCAGGACTTTACTGCCTATTTTCAAAAGGTGTCTCGTGAAGGACTAGAGCTCGTTATGAAGCTTGAGTCTGATCGGATGAAAAACTTGATCTTGACAGATAGAGAGGTCCTTCCAGAGAGAGATGTTGTTTTGGAAGAACGTTCATCTCGTACTGATAATAGTCCGCAAGCTCAACTTTATGAGGCCGTACAGGCGGCGCTTTATTTCAATCATCCTTATCGAAACCCGGTGATTGGGTGGAAACATGAAATCAGCACCTTGAGCACTACAGATGCACTAAATTTTTATCGGAAATTTTACGCTCCAAATAATGCGATCTTGATTATCTCGGGTGATGTTTCCATGTCTGAGGTCAGACCACTTGCGGAGAAATACTATGGACCTATCGCCAGGGGTCCGAAAATAGATCGAGTTAGAGTCAAAGAGCCTACACACCGAGCAGCCCGGAGAGTAGTGCTGGAAGACAAAAGAGTAGGGCAATCGAGTTTTAACAGAATATATACGGCGCCAAGTTATAAAACCGCTTCCGGAAACGAGGGATACGCATTGCAAATCTTAGCGGATATTTTGGGGGGTGGACCCCGATCCCGTTTACATCGCAAGCTGGTTGTCACTAAGAAAACAGCTTCCTCCATCGGAGCCTGGTATAATCCCTCGGCTCTCGATATCGGCGAATTTGGGCTATCGGCCAGACCTCGCGGAGAGATTACATTGAGACAGGTTGAGGAAGAAATAGATGCAGAACTTCTCGACTTGAAAGAGAATGGAGTAAAACCTGAAGAGGTTAGGAGATCTGCAGAGTCTTTAACCGCGGGAGCGGTTTACGCGAGAGACTCCATAGCTGCAGCCCCCAACATAATCGGTCGGGCTCTAACAACCGGACAGACTTTGGAAGACATAGAGGCATGGCCGGAGCGAATATTATCAGTTACGGATGCAGACGTTAGAGCGGTCGCAGAAAAAGTGCTCGTTGCCCGGAATTCGGTTACGGGCTTGCTTAGGGCTATGGCAACAGAGGTCGAATGAAATGCGCCACCTTTACCTACTGAATTGTGCCATCGTATTCTGCTGCCTCCTTATACCCTCACTCTCGGCGGCCCTCAATATTCGGGAGGTAAGGAGTCCAAACGGCATCACGGCCTGGCTCGTCGAGAGCCATAATGTACCGGTTATTTCCATGTCTTTCCGTTTTCGTGCTGGGGCGACATCAGATCATCCAGGGAAAGAGGGAACGGCTCACTTCCTCTCTGCAATGCTGGATGAGGGGGCAGGAGAGTTAAATTCTCAAGTTTTTCAAGAGAAGCTTGCAGATCTCTCAATTGAAATGGGTTTTGATGCGGGTTTGGAGCACTTTTCCGGCTCCTTGCGCACTTTGACCAAAAACAGTGATGAGGCGTTCCGTCTTCTCCAATTAGCCTTAACTCAAGCTCGTTTTGACGGGGAGGCCATCGAGAGAGTTAGAGCTCAAATGATAGGATCTCTGAAGAGCAGGTTAAAGAGACCTTCTACAATTGCATCCAGAGAATGGTACAAGATGTTCTTCGGTACCCATCCGTATGGTCGCCCAATTACAGGGACGATAAAGACGGTTTCAGGGATCAATAGAGAAGATTTGAACGATTTTGTGAAAAATAACCTGGGGCAGTCTAATTTAGTCATCGGGGTGGCCGGGGATATTAGTCCGGAAAAACTCTCGCTGAAACTTGATGAGATATTTAGTCGTTTGCCCCGGGCCGCTATCTTACAGGAATTTCCAGAACCACATCTAATAGATAGCCACGGAACCATTTTGATTGAACGTGAATTCCCGCAAAGTGTGGTGGTCTTTGGACACCAGGGTATAAAACGTGACGATCCCGATTGGTATGCAGCCTATGTTTTGAATAATATTTTGGGTGGGGGTGGTTTCTCATCGAGATTAATGGAGCAAATTAGGGAAAAACGTGGTTTGGCTTATGGGGTCTATACGTGGTTGGATCCTATGGATCGAACAGGTTTGATCATGGGTGAGGTGGCGACCGATAACTCTCGTGTTTCTGAATCTTTGAAAGTTATTGAGAGCGAATGGAGAAAAATTTCGCAAACTGGAGTTTCTAAAACTGAGCTAGAGAACGCAAAAGCATACATCAATGGCGCCTTCCCCTTAACTCTTGACTCTACTCGAAGGATTTCGAAAGTACTGGCCAGTGTGCAGTTTGATCGGTTGGGAATTAATTATTTGAGTCAACGACCGAAATTGATCAACCGAGTCACAACGGAAGACATTAGGCGAGTTGCCCGAAGGCTCCTAAAGGCCAGCGCACTAAGATTTTTAGTCGTTGGAAAGCCCAAAAGCCTGAGATCGGTTAATGGTTTAATAAAGCGATTTCCGGACTAAATTTAACCCGATCAAGCATAGAAATATGAACACCCATGTTCTGAATTTTTCCTCAGAGATTTTTTTTCTTATTTTTTCTCCTACATACATTCCGAAGACCGCAGGAACCATGGCGAGCGCAGAAACATGAATATTTCTCAGGTTCAGACCCCCTTCCAGCCAAAGGGCGATCATCAAGAACGTTCCGGCCACAAAAAAAGTTATTCCGAGGGCTTGTACAAAAATATCTTTGGGTAATTTCAGTGCTTGAAAATACATCATGGTGGGAATTGCAATGACTCCGGTCATGCCGGCCATCAGTCCCGCGGCTAGACCTGTCAATGGGGAGAGCCATGGTTTATGTTTGTCAGAGACGGTTACTCGGATTGCAAAAAGGTTAAACAATCCGTAGAGAGTTATCACCGTACCCAGAACCAAGAGAAGATGTTTTGAATTGACGTTGTAGAGGAGGTAAACCCCAATAAAGGTGAACGCGCAGGCCGTCACTATTAGCGTCCAATATTCCCGTAAAAGGGAGACTAGTTTGTGTCCTCGAATGGCTTGTAATGCATTGGTTACAAGAATCGGTATCACCAATAGGGGGACCGCTATGCGAAGATCTATAAACTGGGTCATTAAAGCCACAGACGTGAGCGGTAGCCCCATCCCTACGACGCCTTTTATCAAACCGCCACATAAAAACGCGAAACCGCCAACTGCTAGAACGGTCAGATCCATAATGTTCCTTTTTAAGAGTCCATATTAGAGTTACAACTAATCAGAAAATTTGTCTGCATTTAAGGACTCTTTTAGATTTTATATCGAAAGCCGTTTCAAAGTCTTTACTATCTTGGTGTAAATTAGTCTCAATACCATGCTCTATGAACAAGATATTTCTGGTTGCTTATCAGAAACCATTGGTCCAGGTGGCCTCAGTGGAGCTGAACTAGAAGCGCTATTGGAAGATCTGAAACCGACACACCTAAAACTCAGGAATGACTATCAAAGGGGGAGTTCTGCATTTTTGCAGTCGCCGGAACAGCAGGACATTGACGAGTTACAATCCCTATCTGTTGAGTGGCGTGAAAGGTTTGAGACAATCCTGGTTTTGGGTGTAGGGGGATCCTCCTTAGGAGGGAAAACGCTCTGTGCTCTTACGCAAGATCAATTCGGGAAGGATCCTGATGGTCCCCGCCTAATTTTTATGGAAAATATTGATCCCCATACTTTTGGTCGTGCACTCAATTCGTTTCGACTGGATAAGACGGGGGTTTTAGCGATCTCAAAATCGGGAGAAACTATAGAGACAGTTATTCAGGTTCTCCTTTGTATTTCGGTTTGGAAAAAATTCGGATTCGAAAATGTGTCGGCAAATTTTCTAGCTATTAGTCAGCCTGGAAAAAATTCTTTACGCTTAATTTGTGAAAGGGAGGGGATCAGGATCTTAGATCATGATCCTGAAATTGGCGGGCGATATTCTGTTCTCTCTCTTGTTGGTGTGCTCCCTGGACTAATGGCGGGGATTGATGGTCGCAAGTTGAGGGAGGGAGCAAATGAGGTCACCCAACAACTGACTCAATGCGATGATCTCAGAAGATCAGCGCCGGCCCTTGGGGCGGCAATCTCGATCGGTCTCGCATCTTCCCGCGGGATTTCACAAAATATATTGTTCCCATACAGTGATCGACTTGTTTCGTTTTCGAGATGGTATTGCCAACTCTGGGCTGAGAGCCTTGGCAAAAAGGGACTTGGGACAACCCCAATTGATGCATTGGGCGTTGTCGATCAGCATAGCAAGTTGCAGCTTTACTTGGATGGCCCGAAGGATAAATTCTTTACTTTTATCGGGACAAATCAGGCGGGTATGGGCGACCGAGTCGAAGATAACTTCACTCGGGAAGAGGGGCTCCAATACCTATCAGGTCGCACGATTGGAGATTTGTTTGATGCCGAGGAACATGCAACAGTGCAAACGCTCATGAATGCTGGTCTCCCCACTAGAACAATTAAAATACAGACTGTAGATGAGGGAAGCCTTGGATCTCTTATCATGCATTTCATGCTTGAAACAATTTTTGCGGCCGCGTTATTAGATGTTAATCCGTTTGATCAACCAGCAGTAGAAGGCGGGAAGCGTCTTACGCGAGAATTTTTGGAGCGCTTAAAATCGGGATGACAATTCGTCTTCTGCCAGAAACAACTATAAATAGAATTGCCGCGGGTGAGGTGGTTGAACGGCCTGCCTCAGTTGTGAAGGAGTTAATTGAGAACGCGGTCGATGCAGGCTCAAAAACAATCGAGGTGTTCGTTGCTGGCGGTGGTCAAAGAAAAATAGTGGTAACAGATGATGGAGTGGGAATGTCAAGGGAAGACCTTAGCCTTTCCATAGAGAGACATGCTACATCAAAATTGCCGAACGATGATCTTGTGCAGATTACAAATTTGGGCTTTCGAGGCGAAGCGCTACCCTCTATCGGTTCGGTCGCTAGATTGACGATCACCAGTCGAGAGCCCAGAGCAGAAAATGCTTGGATGATTGGTGTTGAGGGTGGGAGAAAGTCGGAAGCAACCCCCAGATCACTAACCTGTGGCACCCGGGTAGAGGTTCAAGACCTATTTTATGCAACCCCCGCCAGGCTCAAGTTTCTGAGAACTGAAAGAACTGAAATTAATCACATCATTGAAACGGTAAAACGTCTTGCCTTGGCCCAGCCTGACATCTCTTTCTTTGTATCAGACGAAAAAGGCTCGAGATTGGCCTTGCCGGCGGAGAAGATCGACCTTCTGGGTCGTGAATTAAAGCGTTTAGGCGACGTAATGGGACAGGATTTTTCGGAAAATGCGCTCCCGATTTCGGCAGAGAGAGGTTTGTTGAAACTGACAGGGTACGCTGGATTACCGACGCTTAATCAGGCTTTCTCGCGGAGCCAGTTTTTGTTCGTTAATGGTAGACCCGTGCGCGATCCCTTGCTCGGGGGCGCGGTGCGCGCGGCCTATCAAGATTTTTTATCCCGGCACAGGCATCCTATGGTCGCGCTTCACCTAGAGGTTCCGCCCGATCAAGTAGATGTAAATGTACACCCGATGAAGACAGAGGTTCGGTTTCGAGATCCAGGACTCGTCCGAGGTATGATTGTTGGAGGGTTGCGGCATGCGCTCACTGAGGCAGGATATCGGACTTCATCAACCACTTCCAAGCAAACCTTGGGTGCTTTTCGTCAGGGCCTGCAACCTTTTGTGGCAGGCGGACAAGGTTCAGCGCAGCCCAGGGGCTATTTGAGTGCGCTTGATCCGAGAGATGAAAGTCTTCCTGGCACTGGGCTTCCGTCCGTCCCATCGGAAGGCACAAATCACGCAAACAATAGTGAATTGGAGAGGGATGCATTCTACCCTCTGGGGGCGGCTCGTGCTCAGTTGCACGAGACATATATTTTAGCGCAAACGGCTGATGGGATCGTTCTCGTGGATCAGCACGCCGCGCATGAACGGCTGGTTTACGAGCAGATGAAAGCAGAATTGGCTGCTGGCAGTATAAAAAGGCAAGGACTTTTGTTGCCAGAGGTGATTGAAATCGGAGAAACAGATAGTGAGCATTTGTTATTACACGCTGACACGTTGTTGGAATTTGGACTGGCTATAGAGCCCTTTGGTGAAGGCGCCGTTGTTGTGAGGGAGGTCCCGGCAATTCTGGGGCAAGCCGATGTTAAAAGTTTAGTTAAGGATTTGGCGCAAGAATTGCGCGAAATGGGAAATTTAGAATCTCTTAAGGAACGGTTGGAAGATGTTTGCAGTGCTATGGCTTGTCACACAAGTGTACGGGCTGGGCGGCGCCTTAGCCCACCAGAGATGAATGCGCTTCTACGACAAATGGAGAGGACACCGCATTCGGGACAATGTAACCATGGGCGCCCCACGTATGTTGAATTGAGGCTTTCTGACATAGAGAAGTTGTTCGGTCGGCGCTAGCTCGATTCTTCAGAGACTCTGTCAGTAAATCTCAGAAATGTAATGAGGGATTTTCCGTATTTACGTTGGTCGAGCAACCTAAAACTCGGGGGCCATTGAATCTTTTCTTTTTGAGCGGTTTCGGTAATACAGAGAGCCTTGTCCTGGATCCAACCGGTGGTGGCTAGAGAAATCAAAGATTTTTCAATGAGATCTTTAAAATAAGGCGGGTCCAGGAAGATCAAACAGCATGGCTTGTTTGATACAGGGGGGGATAAAACGTCACATTGGGTTATTGTCAGATTTTTAGAGAAACCAAGCGAGGTTGCATTTGTTCTGCAACATTCGATTGAGATTTGGCTGGAGTCTAGGCATGTGGCATATTTTGCACCTCGGGATAAGGCTTCAAACGCCATAGCCCCTGTCCCCGAAAAGGCATCAAGAACCCATGAATTGGTGACGTGGTCGCCAATGCCAATTTTTGAATTTCCATGATAAAGGCTATTGAAGATGCCTTCCCGCGCGCGGTCAGAGGTTGGCCGCAAAGTTTGCCCGGATGGAGCCGTAATTGATTTTCCCTTGTGTGTTCCCGCCACGATACGCAAGAAGCTGCTCCATTAATTGCGTGATTTTGGTTTTGGAAATTTAGGAAGACTTTGTCCGAATTGATCGGCGAGCACATGTGAGGGTATTTCCTGTAGCTTACCCGTCGGGAGCTTACCCAATTGAAACGGCCCGTAGGAGATGCGGATAAGCCGATTTACTTTTAGACCAATATATTCCAGGACACGACGGACCTCTCTGTTCTTCCCTTCCCTTAGAGAAACTGAGAGCCATGAATTTTTGGTGTGTTGATTTTTCTTATCACCCTCAAAAGGCGCGGCAATGATTGGGCCATAGTGTATTCCATCAACAGAGATCCCCTCTTCCAAAGCCTTAAGCGACTCCAGATCGATTGTGCCAAAAACTCTGACTCTATACCTTCGAACCCAGCCGGTACTCGGCAATTCAAGTTGCCGTGATAAAGTTCCATCATTGGTTAGAAGAAGTAATCCTTCCGATGAAATGTCTAATCTCCCCACTAATATAACGCGAGGAAAATCCCGTGGAAGGGCATCGAATATTGTGGGGCGCCCCTGGGGGTCGCGATTTGTGCATATCAGCCCTCGTGGTTTGTTGTAGCGCCACAGGCGGCTCTGGACTGGTAAACCAATTTCTTTGCCATCAAAATGGATTATGTCGGTATCGGTTACCAATGTGGCTGGGCTTGTAATCACGGTGCTTCCAATTTTGATCCGGCCCTGGCTAATCATTTTCTCAGCCTCTCGACGGGAACAAATACCGGTCCTCGAGAGCCTTTTAGCAATTCGTTCTCCAGTCCTAACCATGCTCATTTTGATGCCTCAATTAAGGCAGAAAAAATCAATCTATCGCCCTCATTAATTTCAAATTCAGGATGCCATTGAATACCAAGACAGAATTTTTTTTCGGGGTTTTCGATTCCTTCTATTACACCGTCAGGGGCAGCTGCATTGATAATAACAGGATCTTTTGTAGCCAAAACAGCTTGATGATGTGAGGAATTCACCGACATAGATCTAGAGCCTACTATTTTCTGAAGGAGTGTTCCCTCCAAAATATTGATTTCGTGAGCGGGCTCGGATTTCGGGCCAATTTGTTCATGCTCGATCGAGCCTTTGATCTGGTCTGGAATATGCTGAATTAGCGTTCCTCCGTGTATTACATTTAAAAGTTGTTCTCCTCCACATATTCCTAAAATAGGAATATCCTTTTCCAAAGAGTCTCTGACTATGGCAAGTTCGAATTCAGTTCTCTTCTCCTTTAAAAATACCGAACTGTGCTTCAAAACTGCGCCAAATAGAGCCGGGTTTAAATCAAAATTTCCGCCTGTAATTATCAACCCGTCAATTAAACGGAGGTATTCTTCGACAGAACTCGTTTCATGAGGGAGGACGATAGGGACACCGCCGGCACGGCTTACCGCCCCACAATAGTTTTCTCTGATGGCATACCACGGGGTAGCGGCATATGTATCTGTTTCTTCGTAATCCAGTGTGAGGCCGATTACAGGTTTATTCATGGTATTCAGACCAGACTTTTTCGCGGACGTTACCCGAAGTTACTTCAGACTGAAATGGTCCGCATATAAGGAATGTAAAAATTGTTTTGAATGCGAGCTGAAATCTCGGATCCCGAGATGTTTGAAATGTTTTCGGGAAAACGGCGAAAATTTTCAACGCGATCAATTACAGGATTTTTATTCCTTTCAAGATTTAAAACATTAACATTGACCTCAGGCGAGAACTTGGTTGACTCTTGGTATCGATTTAGGACCTCTGGATCCGGTGATTTGAAATCTTCTAGTAAACTCAAATCAGGAAAAATGAATTAGGCTTGTTACATCTTGAAAGTGATCCCACAATCGTAAAAATTTTGACATAGGAGTACGGCATGGCATTCTCGAGTTGGCGAGGCATTGTAGGGATCATTAAGCCGACAATGCGACCCGGTGGTCTGGAAGATATGATCCGTCTTTTACCAGAGGGAATCGGAGTTATACCCCTTTTTAACGACATCCGTCGTGGGGAACGCACAGAATTCAAAGAAATTATGAAGGACTATGACTCCAAAGTGGCCATCCTTGCTGAGCAAGGTTGTGATGTAATTCACCCAGAAGGAGCGCCACCTTTTATGGTTATGGGGTTGGATGGTGAGGCAAAAAAGATCCGTTCTTGGGAACGGAAACATAAGGTGCCTATTTTTACCTCTGGTACTAACCACATAGCAGCTCTTAGAGCCCTCAAAATTAAACGTTTAGTTGGTGCAAGTTACTTTAGAGGAGAAATTAATAATACTTTTGCGGAATATTTTCGGGCCGCGGGTTTTGATGTTCTGGGTTTTGAGGGAATGGATGTTGATTTTAATCAGGCGCAAAATTTGGACCCCCATCAGGTTTATGCTTTTATCAAAGACTTAGTTCTGCGGAATAAGAGAGCGCAGGGGATTTATATGCTTGGCACAGGTTGGAAAGTGCTGAGCATCATACAACTCCTGGAACAAGACTTAGGCTTACCAGTTGTTCACCCCGTGCCCTCTCGAGTGTGGGAGTTTCAGAAACGCCTCCGGGTAAGGGAGAAAAGAGAAGGTTATGGAAGACTGCTTGCGGAGCTTCCGTAACGTTTAGTTTAAGGTCCAATCAAACCCAAAAGGCTTGAAGGTGGACACACGATTCATGGAACTGGCCTTGGAACAAGCAGCTGAGGCTGCTCGCAGGAATGAAGTCCCTGTCGGGGCCGTGATAGTGGATCCAGCGACATGTTCTATTCTCGCCCAGGATGGCAATAGAATAGAGGAAAAAAAAGACCCCACAGCCCATGCTGAGATTTTGGTTCTAAGATCGGCATTTCGGCAATATGGCCAGAAATGGCTTTTAGGCTGTGACCTCTATGTAACACTTGAGCCATGTCCCATGTGTGCTGCTGCAATTTCGCTTGCTAGAATCCGAAGGCTCTATTTTGGAGCATCAGATCCTAAAAGTGGAGGTGTGGAGGGGGGACCAAGGATTTTTGATCATCCAACCTGCCATCACAAGCCTGACATTTACGGTGGGATTGATGAAATCAGATCGCGTCAAATGCTGACCGGATTTTTCTCGGGGCGGAGGCGCTCCTCCCAATAGAACATAGCCTTAAAGGCAGGATACAGCCTTACATAGAAGCAGAGGTGATTTGGGACCTTTCTCTGAAATCCAAATTGCGCTTGCAAAACAATCAAAGAAAATTTCTAGATCTTAATGTTTTAAATTTTTGACGGTAAGGCACGGAATAGATTTTTTAAGGTTATCGACTCCTCAGGCCATTTTCCTAAAAAACATAATTCAATCCTCAAATCCATATTCTTTCCAACGAGCATTGACTTTGTCCATATCTGCTTTATGCGGCGCGACCGTGGGGGGATACCGGTTACCGCCATACTGTTCTTCGGGCTCAAAATCCAGATTAATGGTGGCATCGATTAGCACGCGACACCATTTGCCAGTGCCATACAACATGGGGTCACGGTCTTTGAGACGGGTGGATGGATCCAGAAGAGATCCAAAATTTGCGGGAAAGAAAACAATGTCATCTTCGGATGCATTTACGCGATAGGCAAAAGCCCAATCTACTGCACCATAGTCACGAATATCGATGTCGTCGTCGAGCACCCAGACGTTCTTATATCTGAGATGAGCGGAGTTTGAGCCCCACAGCGCTGCTGCCGCCTGCTTTGCTTGGCCTCTGTAAGTCTGCTTCAACTGAATAAACACCGTGGTACCATTATTTGCGGGCGAGCAGTGGACGTCCGTCACACCTGGGACACCAGCTCGTTCTAGGACGTTCCAAGCAACACCAGCCCTTTGAATTGAACTCATCACGCTGTTTTCATTCAGCATTTTTGGCAGAGTTCCCTCTAGGGTACCTCTAAAAATAGGATTGTTCCTGTGCGTGATGCAGGTGACTTTAGTAACGTGCTTTGGTCCGGCGTCACCACCAAAATATCCGGGATACTCGCCGAAAGGGCCCTCCATTTCGAATGTTGAGGGATCAGAGTCGATATATCCCTCAACCACTAATTCTGCGCTCGCGGGCACCATCAGATCATTGGTCTCGCATTTCACTAGCTCTACAGGCGCACCTCGAATGGCTCCCATAATATCGTATTCGGATATGCCGGTTGGCACGGGTGCGGATGCGCAATAGGGCAATGATGGTTCCCAACCGTAGACGTGAGCGACTGGCATTTTTTGCCCGCGGTCCGCCCACTTTTGAAAATGGACCCCCCAGTTCTGAGCTCTCCAAAGAAGGACTGGAAGTGTATCTTTTTGACCAATCATGCCTCTGTAGATACCTAAATTATGGACACCGGTATCTGGGTCCATGGTCACAGTTGCCTGGAAGGTATTTATGTAACGACCACCATCCTCTCTGTGCCATTTGGGGACAGGAAAGTCGAATAAGTTGATGTCGCCTGCTTCTATTATATTTTCCTTTACTGGTCCGGTGGTAACTTCAATGGGCTCAATTCTTTGGGATAAGTAATATCTGGTCGCAAGAACAAGGTCCCGCGCTGGCGAGTCCTTTGGGAGGCCAAGGGTCATCGCTAACCGTGAATAGTTAGACATGCCGCCCGTGAAAAGTTGAGAGCACCTTGAGTCCTCTCCGTTATACCCAGAAATATTTTTAAAGAGAATGGCTGGACCTTGACCTGTGCCGAAAGCCTTGCGCGCGATCGTGCCGAGTTCGCAATTCCAGTCAACCTCGACGTCGATGTCTTGAAGGGCATCTTCTTCTCTGATGGCATCAATCCATCCCCGTAAGTCCCCGAAAACGCGCGGTTGAAGGCGATTTGATACTCCGCCAAAGGCATCGATGTCGTCAGTCGTCATACTCTGTTTTTGTCCCTTTTTCTTCAGAGAAGGCCTGAGCCCCATTTCTCAAGGCCGAGCTCCGCCCAGCGCGCTTTTGCTTTTGCCTGATCCTCTGGTGAGGGATGGACTGTCGGAGGCCACCGGCGCCCTTGCTCATCGGGCTCGTAGTCCAAATTTATTGTGCAATCCAACAGCACCCGATGCCATTTGCCTGTGCCGAACAAGTGGACGTTCGAATCTCTCGCCCGGACACTTGGATCTAAACCGGCTCCCCAGGTTGATGGGAATACGATCAAATCATCCTCCCCGGCGTTAAACCGCCAGGCTAAGGCCCAATCGATGGCACCGTAATCATGGACATCGATGTCCTGGTCTACGACGAATACATGCTTGTAACGTACGTGTGATGCAGAATTTCCCCAGAGAGCTGCCGCGACTTGTTTGGCTTGCCCTCGGTAGGTCTGATTGATTTGAACCGCTACATTAATACCGGCTTGAATTGGCATCCCAAATACATCGGTTACACCTGGCACACCCGCAGATTCAAGGGCATTCCATGCGGTCGCCGAGCGCTGAATAGAGCTCATTATGTGGTTTTCTCCGTAAGATCCCGGAACAGCGCCCTCCAAGGCTCCACGCAAAATCGGTTTGTCCCGATGCGTAATTGCAGTAACGCGTGCTACGTGCTTCGGTGTTTGTTCGGTAGCGTAATACCCCGTGAACTCTGCATAGGGCCCCTCTGGTCTAAAGGTCTGAGGATCAGTTGAAATCCATCCTTCAATCACAATTTCTGCGCTTGCAGGCACTTGTAATGGCACAGTTTCACAATCAACCAATTCGACTGGTTGACCTCGAATGGCACCCATAACTTCATATTCCGAAACATCTCGGGGTACGGGAGAGCCTGCCGTAAAGCCCATGGAGGGTTCCCAACCGATTACAAAGGCTACGGGCATTTCGTCAGACCTTGCCGTATGTTTGGCGTAATGATTACCCCACCCCTGAGCGCGCCAAAGCAAAACACCTATGTTTGCTTGGTCGAGCGCCATTCCCCTATAGATTCCGACGTTATGGATACCGGTTTCTGGATCTTTGGTGACGCAGCCGGAGTAGGTATTAATGTAGCGGCCCCCATCGCCACGGTTCCACTTTGGGATTGGAAACTTGAATAAATCGATATCCCTACCCGTAATGATATTGTCTTTAACGGGGCCTGTTCTAACAATCCTGGGGGGTATTCGATCCTTAAAAATATACCGGCAAATTTTTACCATGTCCCGGATTGGGGTATTGCGATCGAGGCCGAACATCATCGCCAACCGAGAGTAACTTCCCTGACCATTGGTGAAGACCTGGCTACTTAGAGTCCCAGGTGAGTTATAGTCCTTAATATTTTTAAAGAGGAAAGCTGGTCCGGAGCCAGTCCCTTGGGCCATCCGGACGATAGTTCCGAGTTCTGTGTCCCAATCAACCTCCTGGTCAAACTCGGCAAGTTCTCCCTCTGCACGAAGTGCATTTATCCAGCCGCGCAAATCTCCATAGGCTACCGGTCTTCTCTGTATCCGACTGTCATTGCTATCCGACAAAAATAACCCCCAAGATCATGTGCTATGGAAAAAAAGATGCTTAAGGTTCTATTCCATGCGAACATATCTGTCCACTAATGGGCGGTTTTGCAAAAACTCTTTTGGGGTGTCCGGTGATAGAACAAAGCTTTTTAGAGAGGTGACTGGCCGGATGGCAAAAGTTTTAACCAAGTCGCAAATCCAACGCTATGAAACCGATGGTTTTTTGGGACCTATTAGTCTCTTAACCGAACAAGAGGCATTTGACATCAGACAAAAAATTGAATGTGTCGAAGCCGAACTCGGCGAGCAAATTCAATCACGATGCAAAATTAAAGCCCATTTGCCATTTAAGTTCTTATTTGACCTTATATCCCACCCAAGGTTACTCGACGCAGTTGAAGATATAATTGGTCCAGATATTTTGTGTTGGGGTTCAAGCTTCTTCCAGAAAGAAGCGAACGATCCTGGGTATGTTTCCTGGCATCAGGACTCGACATATTACGGGTTAGAGCCCTGTGAGACTTTGACGGCCTGGATAGCGATATCGGAGGCGTCATTGGAGTCTGGGTGCATGCGATTCTTGCCAGGTTCTCACAATCAAGGGTTATATAGCCATACGGAGACAATGGCTGCGGATAATATTCTGTCGCGGGGGCAGACAGTAGCCGGAGTGGACGAGACTCTGGCTGTGCCCGTTCCATTGGAAGCAGGACAATTTTCTTTTCACAAAGAGGATGTCCTTCATGCTTCACACCCGAACACCACAAACGATAGGCGAATTGGTCTTTCAATTCACTATATTCGGCCTGAGGTTCGAGAAACGGGTTTTCCAGGGGCAAGCGCTTTGCTTCTGCGGGGTCAAGATAAGTTCGGGCATTGGCTAGAAGATATTCGGCCGGAAACGGATTTTGACAGATTGGCCATGAAAGAAGTTGATCGAGTCTGGGAAATGTATCAGTTGCGTCCTGAAGAACGAGCAATGGGTGCCTGATCTAAAAAAGAAAGACATATCTGGAACCATTTTGACATGGCGTGAGTGCGGTGATGGGGAGGTGGTGTTCCTGCTGCACGGAATAAGTTGTGCATCAGGTGTCTGGAGCCCCGTGATGAGGGAATTATCAGAACACTATCGCGTAATAGCCCTGGATTTGCCGGGTTATGGTGGCTCTGAAAACTTAAAAAATTCTCAGGCTAGTGTTCAGAGCTATGCTGATCTGGCACTGGCCTTTCTAGATTCATTCGATATCCGAAAGGTACATCTGGTCGGGCAGTCTTTATCAGCATTGATTGCTGCAAGGATCGCCGCTGATAAACTCTCACTTGCCGAATCGTTGACTTTATCACATCCCTTTGTAGGGCTCGGCTCTCTGGCTGAAAGCGAAAGGTCAAGAATAGCTGAGGCGCGGCTCAAAATATTTCAAGAACTGGGTCCGGTCAGGTTCGCTCACGAAAAGGGTCCGGCAATTCTGGCTTCGAATGCATCCGATTTTGCCCGCGTTACAGCTGTTTCCCTTATGTCAGAGGTCACGTTTGAGGCCATGAGCAAGGCAATCAACGTTCTTCGGAATGGGGACATCTTTATGGATTTGAGAAAAATTAAAACCCCCACGATGGTTGTCACGGGGGAATTCGACCCGATTGCACCTCAAGACTATTGTCGGAGCATTGTCCATAAATCTGAGATTTGTCGCTTAGAGGTAATCTCGGGATCCGGGCATTATAGTTGTTTGGAAGATCCGGAAGCCTATAGCGCTCTCTTGGTTAGGTTTTTGGCCGGACAAACTACCAAAAATATTTGAAATCTCAGATTCTTACTTGAATCACGCGGTGAGCCGTGTACAGTCCGGACATGAGAATTGTTTCAAACAAGACAGACAGGGAGTTATCTGTAATGAAATTTATTTCTTCTGGCTTAATTGCCGTAAGCGCGGTGGCCTTGGCTTCTTCTGCCTCTGCCCAGACTTTTGGCATTGGCTCTACCAAGGCGGGGGCCGTTGCTCAAATCACCGCGACCATATCCAAAGCTGTTTCTGAGCATGCTCCAGGTATCCAGATGCGGAAACAAACCATGGGAGGTACCCAGCAATATATACCGGTTGTAAATGCTGGCGAACTGGGTTTCGGCATCTCGAATATTACCCAATATTACATGGCTCAGGAGGGTATAATGCTCTCCAAAGGGACGAAATATACCAATCTCCGCCTGCTGACCACGATGATGAAGTTTACTGTCAGCCCGGTGGTCGCGATTAAATCTGGCATCAATACCATTGCTGACCTCAAGGGCAAGCGTATCGCTTCAGGGTTCAAAGGGGCCCCTCTTTTTCATTACATCACGAGTGGCGCTCTGGCCTCTGCCAATGTCACCTATGATGACGTGAAAAAAGTACCCCAGGTTGGATTAGTCCAGCATTGGCGCGCGTTTATCGCGGGAAAGACGGATATGGCGATATCCGCGGCAGGAACGGCTTTTGTTAAACAGATGCAGGCGAAAATTGATGGTGGCGTGAAGCACCTATCATTTGAAAATACCCCAGAAGCGCTTAAAAGGATGCAAAAATGGTATCCGAAATCCGAGTGGCAGGTTGTGAAGCCTGCGAAAGGTCTTACCGGTGTGCTGAAACCAACAACTTTTGTTGCTTACGATTTCTTGCTTTGGACCCACAAAGGCCTGTCCGATGAGGTTGCCTACAAAGTGGCTAAAGTTATGCATACTCAGGAGAAGCAACTGAAGGCAGGTGGACCGTTATGGCGGTCTTATCAGGCTAATGGCCGCCTTCAGAAGGATCACGGGTATGCCTATCATCCAGGAGCCATCAAATACTACAAAGAAGTTGGTCTCTGGAAACGCTGATTACGAGCTCTTTCTGCTCCAATTATTGGAGATAGCCCGCGCGCCGTAAACTGGGGCGCGGGCTTTTTTGATCTCACAAATTAAACAACACTACGAGTTAAGCCTGACAAAGCTACGGGAGCACAACTGATGGCTGAACCTAACGAATTCCCAGACGAACCCGAAAATAAAAAGGGTGCAGCCCTAATTGCGGAATGGACTGAAAGTCCTTTTGTTCAGTCTTCGGGGCTTATCCTTGGCGCTTTTATAACGTTAATTTCAGTCGCATGGGCAATTGAGCTTCCATTGAAATTAGGGGTTGAGTGGCTTGATGAGCAGGCAATGGTCGCGTGTCTGGGCTTTGTTCTAGCTGTTGTGTTTATTCGTTATCCGGCGAGTGGAGGTAAGCAGAGGACAAATATCCCTTGGTATGATGCCGTTTGTGCTGTTTTGGGGGTTGCTGTGGCGGGTTGGCTTATTTTTGTCTATGGAGACATCGAGCTGAATCCGTTTGCCATGCGTGATCAAATGTTTTGGATCAGCTTGGTATTGTTGTTACTAGTTTGGGAAGCTCTTCGTCGGACGGCTGGTTGGAGTCTGACGTTAATTTTTTCGGCTTTTATTGTTTACGCATTTATCGGGCATTGGGTGCCCGGCGAAATGTTCAAAGGTGTCGAACAAGAACCGTATAGGCTTATCGCTGAGCTTGGAACAAATAACGCCTCTATACTTGGTCTGCCGCTCAAAATTATTGTTTTAACCGTAATTTTGTTTATTTGGATGGGACAGTTATTGCTCCATACGGGGGCGTCAGAATGGTTTACCGACTTGGCTGCGGCTATGATGGGTCGTTCTCGGGGAGGCTCGGCGAAGATAGCAGTCGTAGCCTCAGGTTTCTTCGGTTCAATTTCAGGGTCGGCCGTAGCTAACGTGGCATCGACAGGTGTCATAACGATCCCGCTGATGAAGCAGGCTGGCTATAACGCCAAGAGTGCCGGCGCGATCGAAGCGGTTGCCTCTACCGGGGGGCAAATTATGCCCCCAATAATGGGTGCCGCAGCTTTTCTGATGGCCGAAATTCTCGAGCTGGAATACACCGAAATTATTTTGGCGGCCCTGGTTCCTGCAGCGCTGTACTATTTGGCAGTATTTGTTCAGGTGGACCTTGAGGCCGCAAAAAACAAAATCGCCCCCTTACCGAAGGATCGCATACCCAGAATGGCGAACGTAATGAGGGAGGGTTGGTTCTTTATGCTCCCCTATGTCATTTTGGTTTGGACTTTGTTCTCATTAAATCTGCCTCCTCAGGAAGCGGCTTTCTGGGCAGCAATATCCGTTGCTGTAGTAAGTATTATTTTCGGATATAAAGGGCATCGGATAACACCGGGTCAGCTATGGGACTCCATTGCTGGTTGCGGCCGGGCCTCTGCGGACATTGTTGCCATTGGCGCTATGGCCGGCATTATTATTGCTATTCTGGATAGGACGGGTCTTGGTCAAGCGCTGACTTTACTTTTGGCTGCGGTTGGGGAGGACAGCGTGTTCCTCTTGCTGCTTCTTACAGCAGTCGTTTCTATTTTGCTGGGTATGGGTATGCCCACCTCAGCGATTTATTTACTTCTAGCGACCATGATTGCTCCCTCCTTAGTTAAATTGGGCATCCACCCAATCGCCGCGCACATGTTTGTTCTTTATTTTGGTCTCATGTCCATGATTACTCCGCCGGTTGCGATAGCTGCATTTGCCGCGGCCTCTTTGTCCGGTGCAAAACCAATGGAGACCGGGGTGACTGCCGTTCGCCTTGGATGGATCGCTTATATAATTCCGTTCATTTTTGTACTATCCCCGGCTTTGTTGGCTCAGGGATCTGCATTTGAAATTATCGAAGCATCGACAACCGCCTTGATTGGCGTATGGCTGGGTTCTTGTGGTCTTATCGGCTACGTGTTTGGACCTCAGAATAACCTCAATAGATTTCTCCTATTTGTGTCAGGTGTTTTAATGCTGTTGCCCGCATCGGCCATTGATTATGGACTCTTGCTAAACGGGGTCGGGTTTGTCGTAGGGTCTATTATTGCAGGCAAAGATTGGCTCGCCCATCGTAAACAACCGCAAGGAGCTGTCTAAAGAGAGCCAAGCGGTTCGGAGGCAGCCGGTTTTTAAATAAAACGGGCGAGCGATCGTCTGAATCTATCTGTGGCTTGATTATCTAGACAGTTGGTCTATCCCGCACCAGTAGCTGACCCTTTTCACAAATCTCGGGTGGCCATTCCACGGCTTTCCGAGCGACCGTATCCAGAGAAACACAGATCTGATCGTTAATCGCGCAGATCTGATCTTTGCAAGAATCGATCATAATAGCCCAGACGTGTAAGCTCTTGGGTGTAAAATCTATTAGACAAGATCTGATCTGGACTAGATCCCCGGGAAGAACTTCCCGTTTATACTGGTAATTTTCTGTGACAGCGGCCATCCCTCTCTTGTTTTTCCGCATATATTCTGGAGTGATACCTGCAAAGGTGAAGGTGCAGTAGGCTGCCTCATTAAAAGCACGGCTGTAAAACCGGACATTCGCATGCCCCATATGGTCTGTTTCCATTGGATAGAGCATTCCCTGATAAGAGAGCTTGAGATTGCGGAAGCGTTCCAAGGGGCTTGGAGGATTGGGATGATGGTTTTTCTTGGACATTTAGCCGTATCCTCCACTAACAAAGAGGGGAGAGAAATTCTTACTCTTTTCTGCGTAGTTATACGATCGGTGCTTTACCGCCATCGACATTAATCGCGGTCCCTGTGATGTAGCCCGCCGCGTCCGAGGCAAGAAAGCACGCGATATTGGCGAACTCATCGGTCTCTCCAATTCGGCCGAGAGGGATATTTCGAGAATCAACCATGCCTTGGACGAAAGTTTCATAATCTTCATTGGGTTGAAGGCGCTCGTACCTTCGAACCCACTGATTGGATTTAATTAATCCAACCAGCAAAGCGTTGACCAATATATTATCGGGCGCGAATTCTTGTGCCAAAACTTTCGTTAAAGCCATGCCCGCGGCCCGGGTCACCGCAGTTGGCGCTCCCTTTGCGGGTGGAGCCTTGGCTCCGATATTGAGAGTATTAATGATTCGACCCCATTTCCGCCGCTGCATCCCAGGTATCGCCCGGCGTATCAATTTTACTGCGGAGAAAAATTTCAAATCAAAGTCAGATTGCCAATCCTCATCGGTAATGTCCATGAACGGCCCCGACCGAGAGGTGCCGGCATTGTTGATAAGAATATCAATTTTCCCCAAGGCTTGCTCTGCTTCTGTGAAAGCCTGGTCTGCGTTATCAGGACATGCCAGATCACAAGAAATAGCCACTACCTGTCCTTTACTGACGCTTTGTATCTCCACTTTTGCTGCGTCTAGGGCTTCTCTTCTGCGTGCCAATATCGCAACATCTGCACCCGACTCTGCGAATTTAAGGGCCATTCCCTTTCCCAGGCCTTCGCTGCCGCCTGTAATAAGAGCGGCTCGCCCATCAAGTCTAATCTCCATTTAATTACCTTTTTTGTTAAATACTCGCCACCCAATATCACTGCGAAAAAAACCTTCTGGCCAATTCACCATATTGACAGCTTGATAGGCTGTTTTGTGAGCAGCGGCAATATCTTTGCCTAAAGCGGCGATCCCTAGGACACGGCCGCCGGCCGAGATGAGATCACCTGCGTCATTACTTGCCGTGCCCGCATGAAAGATTTGAACATCAGCAGGCTTCGCCGCTTTTTCGAGACCTTGTATTCGTGTCCCTCTCTCATAGTCTCCCGGATAACCGCGGGCAGCCATGACTATAACCATCGCGGCCTCGTCGTACCACTGCAGATCGAAATCCGATAAAACCTCGTCGTGCGATGCAATAAGAGCAGGTAGAATGTCAGATTTGATGCGCATCATCAAAACTTGGCATTCAGGGTCGCCAAAACGGACATTGTACTCCAAAAGCTTTGGTTCTCCGTTTTGGATCATTAACCCTGCATATAAAACACCCTTGTAGGGTGCTCCCTCCTGAGCCATCCCCTCTATTGTCGGGTTAATAATTTTTTCGATCACAGATTTAGCAACGTCTTCGGTAACAACAGGAGCCGGAGAATAGGCGCCCATTCCACCCGTATTGGGGCCCGTATCACCATCTCCTACGCGCTTATGATCTTGGGCCGAAACGAGCGGCAACGCCGTTTTTCCGTCGCATAATGCAAAAAAGCTCGCTTCTTCTCCCCTGAGAAATTCCTCGATAATGATCTCATTGCCTGCTGATCCAAAGGCTCCCGTTTCTAACATTTCAGAAATGGTGTGACCTGCCTGTTCGATCGTTTCCGCAATGATGACACCCTTTCCTGCGGCTAATCCATCCGCTTTCACAACGATTGGTGTGTCCATACTTCTCACAAATTTTTTTGCCTCTGTGACGTCTCTAAACCGACCGTATTTAGCCGTTGGAATACCGTGTCGAAGGCAGAAATCCTTCATAAATCCTTTGGATCCCTCTAACCTGGCAGCGAGCCTTGTCGGTCCAAAATATTTTACACCGATTTCACTTAGTCTATCTCCAAGTCCAGTCACAAGTGGGGCCTCGGGTCCAATCACAACAAAATCTACTGCATTATCCTGGACAAAATTTATAAGGGCATCATTATCATCCGCTGAAATTGGGACGCACTCAGCCACCTCTTTAATCCCCGCATTGCCGGGAGCGCACCAGAGTTGAGTAACAAGCGGAGAGCCCTCTATGGCCCAACAAAGGGCATGTTCTCGGCCCCCCCCGCCTATCACTAATATCCTCATAGGAAATCCTCCCGATTTGTCATTCGAAAATTCATTGTATCTGCTATCAGATCCTGATGGTTTAGCATACAATACGAGTCGCTATGACTGACCCTGATGAACATGCATATCTTACAAATTTGTTTGAACATAATCTCGCGGAGTATTCAGTTGGCGAATTAGCGCGATCTATCAAACATTCGCTTGAGTCCGAATTTGGGAGTTTGAGAGTCAGAGGTGAGATTGCGCGTCCGACCTATCATGGATCGGGACATTTATATTTTACCCTGAAAGATGCCGAAGCGGTTATCGACGGCGTTTGTTGGCGCGGGAACGTAGAGAAATTAGGCTTTAGGCTGGAAGAAGGAATGGAGGTCGTTTGCTCCGGAAAAGTCTCCTCGTACGCAAAGAGTTCAAAATACCAGATAGTCGTAGCCTCTATCGAACTTGCGGGCGAGGGTGCTCTTCTTAAGCTTTTGGAGGAGAGGCGCAAAAAGCTCGCTGATGAGGGATTGTTCTCAGATCTTGCTAAGAAGAAACTGCCATTTCTTCCCGATGTCATAGGTGTTGTGACATCTCCTACGGGTGCCGTTATACGAGATATTTTGCACCGACTATCGGCAAGGTTCCCCCGCAAAGTTATTGTGTGGCCAGTACCTGTGCAGGGGGAAGGGGCAGCGGAGAAAATCGCTAGTGCTGTCTCTGCCTTCAATAATATTCCTCGGGGATCAGAAATCTCTCGACCGGACCTAATTATTGTTGCGCGTGGCGGGGGCAGTCTCGAGGATCTTTGGTGTTTTAATGAAGAGGTTGTTGTCCGCGCGGTATCTAAGTCAGAAATTCCAGTGATTTCTGCTATTGGGCATGAGACAGATTTCACCCTGATAGATTTTGTAGCCGATCTGCGTGCACCTACACCCTCAGCTGCGGCGGAGATGGCGGTGCCGGTCCGAGCCGATCTTTCGGCTCAAATTTTTGATTGTGCAAGAAGAACCGTGAATGCGATGCAACGGCTTCAAGAAGCTTTTTGTTTACAGTTAGAGGGGCTGGGACGAGGGATTCCGCGTCCTGAAATGCTCTTCTCCGATGCTCAGCAAAGCCTGGACATTGAGGGTGATCGGCTCAAGAGAGCGGTTGAAAGTCGGCAACAACGTTTAGGGGATCGTATTGAGGTTCTGGGAAATAAAATAACGCATCCAAGTGACTTTATTGTTCTATCGGATGAGAAGTTGGCCCGGTTTTCAGAACATCTAATTTTGAGTAGCCGATCTGTACTGGGCTCTAATTCTCAGCGTCTATCTAGTTTAGAGCCTGAACAACGACTCTTATCGGCTTTAGATCGTTTGTTTGATGTGGCCTCGCAAAAAATCATTGGCTATGGAAAATTATTGGAGAGCTATTCCTACAAGAATGTCCTTGGAAGAGGATTTGCTTTGGTCAAGGATGTCAGCGGAACACCCATAAAAGTGTCGAAGAACTTGCGCCCTGATGATGAAATTACTCTAGAGTTTTTTGACGGTTCAAAACTCGCAAAAATCGTCCCAGATGAAATTTCAGGAAGGCCTAGAAAGAAATCGAGCACTGCGGAGATAACAGAAAATTCTGGTGTGCAGGGTACTCTACTGTGAGCCGAATTCTGATTATCATTCTGTCCTCTTTATGGAGTGCGTCCAGTTGGTCGTTGGATCTGAGTGGTACCCTTCAGCCGGGTGGTCTGGTTACAGCAAAGTTAGCTCCCGGATCCAAGGCTTTTCTCAACCAAAAAAGCCTTTGGGTTGCAGAAGATGGATTGTTGGTTGTTGGTTTCGGGAGAGACGCAGACCTTGACCAAATTCTTAAGGTGAAAAGCATAAATGGTGGACTGCGATCATACCAGATTCGCCTTAAGCCTCGCTCCTATGAAGTTCAGAGAATAGAGGGGTTGCCGCCGAAAAAAGTAAATCCTCCGCTTGAGCAGATAAAAAGAATTTCAAAAGAGAATGCGCTTTTAAAAACCGCACGTGCTCTTAGAAGTCATAGGACGGATTTTCTTGATGGATTTATTTGGCCTCTGAACGGAAGAATAACAGGAGTTTATGGAAGCCAAAGAGTCTTAAATAATCAGCCTCGCCGGCCACATTTGGGTGTCGATATCGCTGCTGAAGTTGGGACGCCGGTTCTGGCGGCAGGCAATGGGATCGTATCTTTGGTGAATTCCGGAATGTTTTTTACAGGCAAGACGGTTATGATTGAACACGGACATTCGATCTCATCGATTTATGTCCATCTCTCCCAAATATCAGTGCAGAAGGGAGAAAAGGTCAAAAAAGGACAGAAAATTGGAGCGGTTGGCATGACCGGAAGAGCCACGGGGCCTCATCTCCATTGGGGTATGTCCTGGGGCTCTATCCGGCTGGATCCGCAGCTATTGGTTGGACCAATGTCAAAACCTTAAACGGTTCTTTATCGACTTGTCCAACGCTGGTGTAGCCAGAACCATTGATCCGGGTCTTCTTCAATCCAGGATCCCAAAATTTCATTCACCTCGGTCATCATCAAGTTTATATCCCCCGTTTTGCTGCCGGTGTCGGGATGCGTCAACGGAGGTAAGATTGTCATTTTAAAGTTACATCCCTTGATTCTTTGAAGTCTGATGGGGATGACAGGACATTTATATTTCAAAGCAAGGTTCGCCACGCCGGGTGCGGTCATTGCTTTTTGACCTAGAAAGAGGATTGGAATCCCGTCATTCATTTTTTGATCTACTAGCAGCATTAGCCGGCCGCCTCGGTTTAAAAGAGTCAAAAGAGATTTTGTCTCCTTTGCCCCCTTTCTAATCATCTCCTCATTATCCATTCTCCGGAAATATCGGAGCAATCGATCGATAAGAGGGTTATTCGGGGCGCGGTAGACAAATGAATGGGAAGCTCCCAACTCCCGATTAATATGCGGGAAAAGCTCCCAGTTTGAAAAATGACCTGAGAAAAATATGATCGGTTTGCCAGTTTGGCAAAAACGGGCAAGATAATCCCTGTTCACAATTTCCAGCTCTCCCGTCCGAGCCCACCTTGCGATATGCCGGACGTGAGGCATTTCAGCGATCACTCTCCCAAGGTTATCCCACATTTGGACCGTCGTAGATGAAACCTTTTCAGAGTTCCATTTTGGGAAGATAAATCGGATGTTTTTTTCCGCCCTTTTGGAGATGCCGAGTTTTGGTCCTATTTTCCGGCCCAGGTAACCGCCAAGATCCGAGGCCGTACGAAGGGGAAGTAATTTGAAGAAAAGATAAGGAATCAATATTCCGATAACCTCTAGGGGGTGGCGGATGAATCTCCTTGCTGGGTGCAGGCTTCTTGTGGGATCAGCCATTTTCTAGAAACTTATCCAGCATACGAGAGGGCGCCGCGGTGTCTTTCCACGAAATCTTTACAGGTAATATTTGAAAGTCCATTCTCAAATCCATGGGTACTCTCTGATAATCTTTTTCTGTAGTATAAATTTCCGCGTTTCCTCTCTTAGCTATTTGAGTGAACTCCTTCAAATCCGCTTCTGAAAAATAATGGTGATCTGGGAAGGACTTTTGCACAATTAAGTCAGCTCCGAGAGATTTGAGTAGGTCGAAAAATTTTTCAGGCCGACCTATCCCTGCGAAAGCGGCAATCTTTTTATTTTTAAAGTCTGTGGAGGAAATTATAGGAATGATGTCTGCATTGATGGTCTCAAGAGGCAATCCTTTCGAAACACCATGGCTATCTTCTCCAATTAAAACTGCTACCTGAGCCCTCTCACAACCGCTTCCAATCTGTTCCCGCAGAGGTCCCGATGGAATTAAGCGGCCATTTCCAAACCCGTAAGAGCCATCTATTACGATTACTGAATAATCTTTATAAAGTCCGAAGTTCTGAAAACCATCATCCATGACCAAACAATCCGCTCCGGATGCGCAGGCGAGTTTTGCAGCCCGAACTCTATCACTATCAACCCAAACTGGAGCTAACTGCGCAAGAAGAAGAGGTTCATCCCCTACATCTGTTACGCGGTGACTAAGAGGGTCTACTCTTAGTGGGGTTTTCGTTTTTCTTCCATAACCGCGTGATAAAAAATGCGGACTCCTGCCCCGATCAATAAGCATTCTGGCTAACTCAAGCGCTACTGGTGTTTTTCCGGAACCACCGACGGTTAAATTCCCAACGCAAAAGACAGGCACTGGCGCTTTCCATGGGCTCCCCCCCCCTTGAAGCACCCGCCGGATACCCAAATAAGCCCATGAGAAGGGGATTAAAGATGTCGATCTAAGGCCCCTTGTCAGCCAAAATTCAGGTTGCCGCATGATTTTGGTTTTCTTGGGCAATTGTCATAGACGGTCCCAGCTGTTCTATGACATCGTCCAAAATTTTTTTCTGACTGTTTGCAATTTTAAGACCTGCCTCCGTCTGGGCTCTAAGACGCTTTTTATCAGAAAGCAGGGAGATTAGAGAATTAATCAAATCTTGTGTTGTGACTACGCGATGGGCAGCTCCCTCTGCAATCATCTGGTCGGCTACCCTCTTAAAATTCCCCGTGTGGGGGCCAAAAATCACACCACTCCCAAGTTTGGCCGCTTCGAGCATGTTTTGTCCCCCATGCGCAACCATAGAGCCCCCGATAAAGGACACCGGGGCGATGCGATACAGTGTCCCGAGTTCTCCTATTGTGTCGGAAATATAGATCGCCGTATGGTCAGAAATGGACTGGTTTTTCGATCTACAAGCAGTCACTAACTTTGCATTTGAGGCGAGCGCTGAGATTTCCGGACCTCTATCTGGATGTCTTGGAACAATTATAGTCAGCAAATTCGATAGTGCTTTTCTGAGGGAGTGATGAGTTTCTATTATCATCTTCTCCTCGCCTGGGTGGGTGCTCGCAGCGAGCCAAACTGGTCGAGTGCCAATAGACCGCTTTAGGTCATTGAAAAAAGCTGGATTAGCAGGGAGAGGGTCCGCGGCGAACTTGATGTTGCCGGTGGTAGAGACCATCAGTGCCCCGAGTTCTCTCAAATTATCGGCGTCGGTTTCGCTCTGGGCCAAGCAAAGTGTGAAACAGCCCAAAAGGTTGGATATTGTCCCGGGTAATCTTCGCCATCTTCTCCTGGAGTTCTCAGATATCCGTCCATTTATTAAAATCATCGGAATGTTCCGTTTTCGTATCCGTGTAAGCAGATTAGGCCAAAACTCGGACTCTATCCAAAGGGCTATATTGGGGCGCCAGTGATTTAGAAATTTCTCTACCCAGGCTAGTCGATCAACAGGAATGAATTGATGGATGACGTCTCTCGGCAATCTCTGTTGGAGCACCTGAGCGGAGGTAACTGTTCCCGTGGTTATGAGAAAGCGGAAATCGGGATATTCTTTTTTTAGTCGCTCAATCAATGGCAAAGCAGATAGAGCCTCCCCCACACTCGCTGCATGAATCCAAGCCAGGGCTCCATTTGGCCGGGATCGGGATGGTACACCGCGACGTTCTTCAATCCGCTCCGGATTTTCTTTGCCCAATAGGCAGCGTCTTTTGAGGAGAAAATTAATTATCGGTTTTCCGAGGCGAGTCACTAAATTGTAGGTGGGTAATATCACGAAGGCTTGCCCTCGATACCTACTTTTTCTGGTTCTATCAGGGGCCGGCCCAATCGACTGTCTAGGTCATGCGTCATTCGGTTCAGGCGATCCTCCAGCTCTCTGATAAGTATGGTAACCTGATCTTTATCGATGTTTCGTGGTACAAAAATCGGCGATCCCCAGAGGAGAATACCCCTGCAGAAGGGAAGTGGGATCAAAAGGCGATCCCAACTTGATGCAGTAATCGCTGATTTAGCTGAGAGGGCAAGTGGGACTATAGGAGCCTCAGAGAGCCTGGCAGCCTCTATTACGCCGGCGGTAGCCCTCATTCTTGGCCCTTGGGGCCCATCAGGTGTGATGCCGACATTTTGACCATTCTTTACGGTCCGGATCAGTTTTCGTAGAACTTGGCTGCCCCCACGAGTGGTCGATCCCGCGAGTGAAGAAATTCCAAACGGCGCCACAGAACTTGAAATTAGTTTTCCATCTCTATGTTGCGAAATAACTATGCTTATGGGCGAAGAAAATTTCCAGGCAGTGATGAACATCAAAAGTCGACCGTGCCAGAAAGCAACGATAAATGGTTGATTCTTGTCGATAAGTTCCTTTGGAATATCTTCAGATTCAATCGACCAATTTCCGGTAGTTTTTATAAAAAGTAAGTAGCCGCTGATCAAAAGGCAGAGTAGTTTTTGTCCAAGGCTTGATCTGAGGACCTTTTTAGCCCATCGCATTTCTATTTTGTCTCTTTCTTAGAGAGCGTTTCCGGGTCACTCACTCGTTGGGAAAACTGGTTTTTGTATAATGTGCTGTAAGGCCCATTTAACTCAAGCAACTCGGAATGCGTTCCCATTTCTGTAATGCTGCCCTTTTCTATTACATAGATCCGGTCAGCGTTGGTAACTGTCGATAATCGGTGGGCGATAACTATTGTCGTTCGATTTTGAGTTAAGTTATCTACAGCTTTTTGGACAAGTCTTTCAGAATGAGTATCGAGCGCGGAGGTGGCCTCATCTAGGAGAAGAATAGGTGCATCTTTCAACATCGCCCTTGCGATCGCTATACGCTGCTGCTGTCCCCCGGAAAGTTTGAGACCGCGCCCACCTACATGCGTCTCGTACCCTGCCGATAAAGCGGAAATAAAGTCATGGGCATCTGCCGCTTTTGCGGCGGATATGATTTGCTCATCTGTGGCTCCGACGCGACCATAGGCGATATTTGCCCGGATGGTATCATCAAAAAGTGCAATCTCTTGAGTGACCAATGCAATGTTTTCTCTAAGGCCCGCAAGGCTTAGGTCTCTTATGTCGATGCCATCGATTAAAATCTTACCCTTCTGACAATCATAAAAACGAGGGATGAGATTAAGAATAGTTGATTTTCCGGCGCCTGAAGGTCCAACCAAGGCCACGGTTTCTCCGGATTTTATCCTAAGGGAGACATCTGACAGCGCCGTTTTTTCCGGTTCGTACCCGAAGTAAACGCCTTTCAATTCAATTTCTCCTCGTGCACGCCCCAGATTTCGTGCATTTGGCGCATCTTTAACTTCCGAATCCTGGTCTATCAATTGAAAGATGCGATCCGCAGCCGCCAGTCCATTCTGAAGATTCGCATTTAGCGTTGCGAGTCTTTTCATCGGTTCGTAAGCCAACAGCAGGGCAGTGATAAAAGAGAAAAAAGTCCCGGGGGTGGTGGACCCTTCCATCACCTGACTACCTCCGTAGAGAATGACAGCGGCTATTGCGATACCTCCTAAGGTTTCCATTATAGGGTGAAAAGCGGATCTTACTCGAGCCGCCTTTTGCACCAACTCAAAGATCCCCTCTATCGCCGCGCCGGCTCTGCTGATCTCATATTGTTCCATACCATAAGCGCGAACATGACGAGCGCCACGAAATGTCTCATCCAAGAGGGTCGTCAATTGACCCATTTCCTCTTGGGTATTGGCTGATATCTTTCTTATCCTCTGACCCAGTCTAGCAATCGGAAAAACAGCCAAAGGGAAGACAAAGAAGGCAATGATCGCGAGTATCCAATCCCGTTGAAACATTACCGCAACTAAAAAAATCACTGTTAGAGAGTCTCGAGCCATACCGGTCAAGGCGTCGGATACAGCTGACCGCAACAAATTAGCGTCATTATTTATCCTTGAGATTATTTTTCCCGTAGAGTTTGCGGTGAAATAGGAAATATCCGCCGACATCAGGTGAGCGTACATCTTGACCTGCACTGTCGATATAATTCGCTGACCGATATGGCTCATGGTTACCGACTGGCCATAGGTTGCGAGGCCCTTCGCAATTGCTACCGCCAATATTATCAAGGGGATAATCCAAAGCATACTTTGGTCCCGCTCGAGGAAGACTTTATCAAGCATGGGCTGCATAAGCCAGGCATTGGTCGCTGTAGCTGCGGCAACAATCCCCATGCAGACCACTGAAAATGCTAGAAGCTTAAAATGTGGGCGGACTTGTTCTTGGATCAGCCGAGATACAAGAGCACCCGTCGTGCTCCGTTCTGATGATTTATATTTATTAACTGCTGAAATATTCATGGTGTTGGACCTAAGGCCCACAACATATCATGCGGTGAGAGACCATCCAAACGCTCATACAGCAGCTATTCGGCCGCCATTGCTAATGGGGATCTGAGCTTTTTCCGCCCTTTGTGTTCAATTTTTGGCCGAACATTTTTTTCAATAAATTCGACCATTAAATGGGCGGCATCAACACCGCATGCCCTCTCGAGGCCCTGAATTCCTGGGGATGAATTAATCTCCAATACCTTCGGCCCAGTTTTTGATCTTAGAAAATCTACCCCGGCCACATTCAATCCGAGGATTTTAGCTGCCTTGATTGCCACGGAGCGTTCTGACTTGCTTAATTTTGTTGCCTCAGCTGTTCCCCCTTGATGAACGTTGGCCCGGAAATCACCGTCTAGTGCCTTCCGCTTCATTGCACCGACTACTTTTCCGCCAATAACTAGACAGCGGACATCTTCACCCGCGGCCTCGCCAATGAACTCTTGGATTAAAAAATTTGCTTTTAGGCCCCGGAAGGCGCCGATCACCGACTCAGCAGCTTTTTTTGTCTCCGTCAGGACGACGCCTTTCCCTTGTGCCGACTCAACCAGTTTGACCACAAGAGGTCCTCCTCCAACTATATCGATCAGTTTTTTAGTATCTCTTGGAGAGTGGGCAAATGCTGTTACCGGCATATCAACCTTATGTTGCGCAAGGATCTGATGAGCAAGGAGCTTGTCTCTGGAGGCGCCGATCGCGGATGCCCGGTTCAGGCTAAATGACCCCATCAGTTCAAATTGACGGACAACGGCCATCCCATAGGAAGTTACGGACGGCCCAATTCTGGGAATTATAGCGTCGAAACGGGGCAGGGAGCCGCCATCCAGATGCACTTCCGGGGCGCTTGCATTAATATTCATGTAGCACCTGGTGGTATTTATAATTTCGCAGACATGTCCGTGTTCTTCGATCGCACTCGCAATTCTTGTGCAGGTGTAATTGCTCGGTTCTCGGGTTAGAAGGCCTATCCGAAGAGGACGTCGTACGGGCTTCGTTTTTTTTAGCGAATTATAAAGAGTATAGGAGAGCACCGGCTGCAGAAAAGTACGATTGGGGTCGACAATCATGTTTTCCGTAATGGCCTGCCTACCGAGAAGCATCCTCCTTGCCATCGTATCCCGATTAGTAAGAGTTATTTCGATTGGCCATTCTGTTCGCCCGATACGAATGGGAGTTCTGATAACATATCGAAGTTCGCTATCCCCATTTGAGCTTGTGACTTCTCTCCGTCCCACCAGAGAGGCAGAGCAAAAAATCTCTATGTCTGGGCGTTCAGGAATAGGATGAATACCAAATCGAACGTTGGGTTTGTGCTGCCCTCCAAAGGGTTCGATAGCAAAGGCGTGCAATGCAGAAGTCCTGGCGCCGGTATCCACTTTCGCTGTCAGTGCAGGTAGCCCGAGCCCTGGGAGTGAGACCCATTCTTCCCACCCGAGTATTATCTGATCCATCTGCTTACCCTTGAAATACGTTGGAGAGGCCGCGATTTAATTAGTTATCGATCCCAATGCAAGTGATCTTTTGCTTTATTGCCCTCAAGAAAGGAATTGCCGAAGGGTAGTGGTCCCTTGCTTATCAAAATACTTATTCCGTCACGATGAAGCTCGTTCTAAACCTAGTGCAATCAAGAACCCGCCGTTGTCATTCCCTCAATTCTAACGGTTGGCGCATCTGTTCCGAACCGAAATACCAGATCATTCGCCGGGGTAAGAGACATTAGCATATCTTTTAGATTTCCTGCGATTGTCATTTCGCTGACGGGAAAAGTAATTTCCCCGTTCTCGATCCAAAACCCTGATGCCCCTCTGCTGTAATCACCAGTGACGCCGTTTACTCCCATACCTATTAACTCGGTGATATAAAATCCCTCTTTAATATCTTTGATTAGGCCCTCGGGGGTGGCATCGCCAGCGGTCATCCAGACATTTGTAGCAGCAGGTCCAGGCGGCCCCCCTGTTCCTCGCGATGCATTGCCCGTGCTAGACATTCCCAGTTGTCTGGCGGATGAGAGGTCGAGTATCCAACTGCAAAGGACCCCCTCACTAACAAGAGATTTGGTAAAACTTGGATACCCCTCTGCGTCGAATGGTTTTGAACGCTGACCGCGAGGACGCAATGGGTCTTCCATTAGCGATACATTAGTGGCCATTATGGGTTGGCCTAATTTGTCTTTTAGAAATGATGTGCCTCGAGCCACGCTCGCCCCATTTATCGCACCTAGGAGGTTACTTACCAGGCTTCTAGAAACGCGCGGATCATATACGACAGGGACCTGTGTTGTTTTCATTTTACGCGGTCTTAAACGTTTAACAGCCCCTTCACCCGCATTTCTTCCTATAACAGCGGGGGAGGGGAGATCAGACAAATAGACTGCAGTGGCGAAGTCATAATCCCTTTCCATCGATGTCCCTTCCCCGGCTAAAACTGAGGCGGAAAAGCTATGACTGGAGACACAGTAGGATCCTGAGAAGCCATTTGTGCCAGCAAGCGCGATGCGTGATCGGCTCCAGCCGACCTCTGCTCCCTCTGAATTCGTGACTCCCGTGACAGCCCGAGCAGCATCCTCGGCTTCTTCGGCAATCGCCAACAACTTCTCGGGAGTTGGTTCTCGCGGATCAGAAAGGTCGAGATCTGGATAATTTTTGGCGATGTCGGCTGGATCTGCCAAGCCTGACCAAGGATCTTCGGGGGCGCTGCGGGCCATGGAAACGCATCGTTCCGCCATTTCTTCGAGGCTTTTGATGGAATGATCGGTTGATGATACAACGGCTTGTTGATTTCCGATCAACACTCGAAGTCCCAAATCAGTACTCTCTGCTCGTTCGAGCTTTTCAGTTTTTCCGAGTCGTACTCCTACCTCTAAGGATGCAGAGTCAAAGATCACGGCGTCTGCCGACTCAGCACCGGCGGCCTTTGCCATTCCGAGAATTTTTTCCAGGGTTGTGAGTGCTATGCTCTCGTCATTCATGGCGTTTGTCCTATCGCTGCTAATTCCAGATCGATTTACCAGTCCCAGGCAAACCAAGTTCTTTCCAAATGCTGTCAATTTTCTGAACGACTTCTTCGCTCATTCGAATTTTTTTGCCCCAATCCCTGCGCGTCTCGGGCGGAATCTTCGTCGTTGCATCAATTCCCATTTTTGATCCTAGACCGGAGTAAGGTGAGGCGAAATCAAGATAATCGATCGGAGTGTTTTCTAGCATGACGGTGTCTCTAACTGGATCTGAATGGGTGGAAACGGCCCAAATAACATCAGCCCAGCTTCGAGCATTAATATCATGATCAACAATGATTACGAATTTGGTGTAAGTAAATTGTTTAAGGTAGGACCAGACCGCCATCATGATTCGCCTGGCGTGTCCGGGGTAAGCCTTTTTGATTGATACTACCGCTACTCGATACGAGCATGCCTCGGGAGGTAACCAGAAGTCGGTAACTTCCGGAAATTGTTTTGAAAAAAGTGGGACAAACACATCATTGAGTGCTTCTCCCAAGACAGAGGGTTCATCAGGAGGGCGACCTGTAAAGGTGGATAAGTAAATAGGGTCTTTACGCATAGTTATGGCGCTAATTGTGAATACTGGAAATTGTTCTACTGAATTGTAAAAACCGGTATGGTCGCCAAAAGGTCCCTCCGGACCATAGTTCGTAGTGCTTACATGCCCTTCCAGGATGATTTCAGCGGATGCAGGAACAGAAAGAGGTATCGTTTTACATCTAACTAGAGGAACCTTTTTTTTGCGTAATAAACCCGCGAACTCATATTCGGAGAGTGTTTCAGGAACAGGGGCAACCGCCGCTATTATTGTTCCCGGATCCGCCCCTATCACGATGGCTGCTGGCATTTCACCTCCGCCTTCTGAGACAGCCGCGTGGGCTGCGGCCCCTCCTCGGTGGCTCAGCCAGCGCATGAGGGTACGGTTTTTATCGAGCACTTGCATTCGGTAAATACCCAGGTTGGCCTTACCGGCCGTCTCGGTCACAACCAAGGGCCAAGTGATTAAAGGAGCGGGTTCTTCGGGCCAACATGTCTGGATGGGGAGATTTGTTAAGTCAATCTGATCTCCTGTAAGCACGATTTCTTGGCAGGCAGCCTTGTTGACCGTGCGAGGTTTCATTGCCAGTACCGGCTTAATGATAGGTAATATTGATTTTGCCTCTCGGAGGCTTGAAGGGGGTTCAGGTCTTTGCAGGAAAGCAAGCTGCTCTCCCAGTAATCGTAACCCTTGTCGGTCGCATCCCATGCCGCGAGCGACCCTATCGATAGTTCCAAAAAGATTGACTAACACAGGAATAGAGGATTTTTGGCCATTTGCTAGAATTGCATTTTCGAACAGGACGGCGGGCCCTTTTTCCGCGAGCAGCCTGGTCTGGATCTCCGTCATCTCGTGGATCGTGGATATGGGGTGGGTAACCCTAACCAATTCATCACTATTTTCTAAATCCTTGATAAAATCTCTTAGGCTGTCGAAAGTCATTTCTGGTAAATATTTGTTGCAGAAGATAGCGTTCATAGTCCTAAACGGTTCATCCTAATGCGTACAGTCCAACCTCATCGTTAAAAGAACTTTCTATTGAAAATAAAAATGAAAGAAAAAACTCTTTTTGCCCTTTCTTACCCTTTTAGTAGCCCGGATCACTCCTTTCTATTTGAAGGCGGAGGTTTTGTCAGGACAGATCATCTGGCGGATGATTATCGAGATCGTTATCCTGTTTTGGCTGCCGGCTCGAATCAGTCGCCGGACCAACTCGCTCGAAAGTATGGTGGCGGTGCCGAGTGGGGCATTCTCGCTGCCGAGAAAGCGCTCCTTTTTGATTTCGATGTTGTTTATGCAGCGCATTTGGCCAGTTATGGATCGGTGCCGGCAACGTTCCAAAGATCCGAGGGGACCAGTGTTTCAGTGTTCATACTATGGTTAACAGAGTTACAGCTCAATCATATGCATAAAACTGAATCTAACTATTTCTTTGATCGGCTGCCTAAAATCAAGGTGGAAACTGAATTTGGATTGGTGATCACTGAAGCATTTGCATACTCGGCTCGGATGGGCTGTCTAAATCACGGCGGTGATCCTCTCGCCTTGCAAGAAATCCCCGCTACCAACCGAAGGTTCTCCGAGGGAGATCAAATAATCGCCCAGCGATATGTTCGCGATATGATTGCTCCAAGTGCAGGTCTTAATAAATTTATTCTTGAGACCATTGAACAGCAGAGGGAACGCCGGAGGCGCATAGAGATATTGTCCAACGCAAGCTTGCCCTTATTGTATGAGAGAGAGCTGGTAATTGATCTAGGGGAATAAAATTTCTTCGGTGAGCTCCGCCTAGTGTTTATAATAACTGTGGGTTGGTTGGCGCATAAAAAGGTTTGGCGTTATTTCCCTAAAATGGTTGTGAAGTTAGATGCAAGAATACCCGTCAGAACAATCCAGCCGAAAAGCTTATTAGATTGAAACTTGGAAAGGCAGTCCCTTGGGTTATCTAGTTCTAAATCCCAAATCTGCCAAAGGAGTTGCGCACCTCCGACAGCAACTCCTAAATAAAAAGGCCAGGAAGAGCCAGCTGTATATCCTGCAAAGCAAAAAATTGTTAGTGATAAAGCGTAGAAGCTAAAAAGCCATGGTTTGCTGCCTAGGCCAAACCTCCTCGCTGTTGATTTTACTCCGGCCTTTGGGTCATCTGTTCTGTCTTGATGGGCGTAAATTGTATCATAACCAAGAGTCCAGAAAATGCCGGCGCAATATAGAAAATAGGCGGGCGTATTAAGGTCTTCGCGGACAGCTGCCCAACCCAGAAGTGCGCCCCAATTGAATGCCAAGCCTAAGAAAAATTGGGGCCAGAAGGTTATCCTTTTCATGAGGGGATAGGTGAAGACTAAAATCAGAGATGCCGCTCCGACAGCCCAAGCAAAATTGTTAAGAGTTACCAGAATGAATAGCCCGACAACGAGCTGAAACATAAGAAAATAGACCGCTCTTTTTACTGTAGTTTTTCCACTGGGCAGAGGCCGATCCATCGTTCGAGCGACTTTGGCATCAAACCGACGATCCAAAATATCGTTATAGGTGCAACCCGCTCCGCGCATGATAATAGCTCCCAATCCGAAAGTTAGGAATAGGACAAGGTGATCGCGTGTTTCAATCGAGAGGGCTATGCTCCACCAGCAAGGGAATAGGAGTAGCCATGTGCCAATTGGTCTGTCATACCGAGCCAAACGAATGAATGGATGGGTCCATTGTGGCGTATATCTTACTATCCAGTTATCCTGAGGAATATCACTATTCGATTTAGCTTTTGGGTTTTCCGTCACGCGATTATCTTCTGAGTTGTTATTTTGATAATATCCATTGCCCTAACGATATAGCATGTCCTTGATACGGTTATTTTTTGAAGTTGATCTCTCCCTAGGTGGCTCTGTTGCGCTGGGTTCCTCTCAAACCCATTACCTGGGTAATGTGATGCGTCTCAAGAGGGGAGATTCGTTTTTAGGCTTCAATGGGGTGGACGGGGAATGGAAATGCACAATAGAGAGAATATCTCGTGGGAAATGTGAGGTAACGATATCGGAGAAGGTACGTGAGCTGGTTACCGGACCGGATCTCTGGCTTCTTTTTGCTCCAGTAAAGCGCACCAGGATTGATTTTATTGCCTCTCGAGCGACCGAGCTCGGTGTTTCAGTTCTTCAGCCTGTATTCACAGAACATACCTCCGTGTCGAGGGTGAATGGTGAGCGTCTCCGGGCTAATGCCATTGAGGCTGCAGAACAATGTGGCGCCATGGTGGTTCCTGAGGTGCGAGAGGTCCTAGATCTCTCGACTCTCATTGAAACTTGGCCATCAGAACGCCGCTTGATTCTCTGCGATAGTTCGGGGAAAGGCAGTCCGATCAAAAGCATACTGGAGAAAAATGTTTATCCCGGGCCTTGGGCCATTCTAGTTGGTCCAGAAGGTGGTTTTTGTGAATATGAGCTTGACCAGATTCACCAAAAGGCCAAACCTTTGATCGTGAGTTTGGGGCCGCGCATACTGAGATCGGACACGGCAGTGGTTGCGGCTTTGACCTGTTGGCAAGCTGTTTTGGGCGATTGGTCTGAGATTGGCTGATTAATTATCTAAAAATTAGGAAATTATTTTATGGCAGCACCGCCTTCCTCGCCCGGAAAACCCATTATCGGCAAAGATGGACTTATCTCGTATATTGCCGCGGGTGAAAAAAACGCTAATGCGTGGAGAATCGGAACGGAGCACGAGAAATTTGTTTACAATCTCGAAACTTTGTCTCCCTGCGCATATCACGGCAGTTCCGGAATCCATGGTCTTTTAAAAGGGCTAGAACGCTTCGGTTGGCTGCCCATTGAAGAATCAGGAAATCCGATTGCGTTATCGCATTCGGATGGTTGTTCCATCACTTTGGAGCCTGGGGGACAGCTTGAGCTCGCGGGTGCACCTCTGGAAACAATTCATCAAACCTGCAATGAGGTGCACACGCATTTAGAGCAAGTTAAAGAGGTAGCGCGGGAGTTGGGTGTTGGTTTGATGGGAATGGGGTTCCATCCCACTGCTAAGAGAGATGACATCGATTGGATGCCGAAGGGTCGATATGCAGTGATGCGTAATTACATGCCGAAGGTGGGTAATTTGGGTATCGATATGATGGTTCGAACGGCGACTGTTCAGGTCAACCTAGATTATTCCTCGGAGGCAGACATGGTAAAAAAGTTTCGGGTGTCTCTGGCATTGCAGCCCGTGGCGACCGCTTTATTTGCGGCCTCTCCATTCCTTGAAGGGAAACCAAGTGGCTTTTTGTCCCTGCGCAGCCAAGTCTGGGAAGATACCGATGCTGATCGATGTGGAATTCTTCCTTTTGTTTTTGAAGATGGAATGGGCTACGAGCGATATGTCGATTACGCCCTCGATGTTCCAATGTATTTCGTTTACCGAGACGGGCGTTATCTTGATGTGGCTGGTCAATCCTTCCGCGACTTTATGGCAGGAAAACTGGCGGGACTTCCCGGCGAAACACCGACCGAAGGGGATTGGTCCGATCATTTAACGACGCTTTTCCCGGAAGTGAGGCTTAAGAGGTTTCTGGAAATGCGCGGAGCTGATGGCGGCCCCTGGAGACGTCTTTGCGCTCTCCCAGCGCTTTGGACTGGGGTTCTCTATGATACATCTGCGCTCGATGCGGCTTGGGATTTGGTCAAAGGTTGGTCATTGGAAGACCATGTCCATCTTAGAACAGAAGTCCCGAAAACTGCGCTTAGAACGCCTTTTAAAGGAGGTACTGTGCAGGATTTAGCCAAGAAGACTTTAGAAATCGCAACCCTAGGCCTTAGAAATCGTCGCAAAATTGACTCGCGGGGGGCTGATGAGACCGGGTTTTTAGGTGCCTTGTGTCAGATCGCGGATAGTGGCATTACGCCTGCAGAAGAGATGCTCTCAAAGCTTGAAGGAGAGTGGGGAGGCGACATTTCGAGATTATTCAGAGATCAAGCCTACTGAAGCAGAGTGGAACACGGGATCAATCGATTACTGTGTTCCCGCGCTATCTAGCAAAAACTTCCGAACAAAGGATCTCATCCTGAAAAGTCCTCAGATATTAGATCTTGGAAGCGGGTTTACGATGCAGTCCCACCGACAGTCAGATCTGTGACAAGGAGGGTCGGCTGCCCTACCCCAACAGGAACACCTTGGCCATCTTTACCGCACGTCCCTACTCCGGGGTCCAGTTCCAAGTCATTGCCTATCATTGACACTCTCGTGAGCACGTCGGGTCCATTACCAATCAAGGTCGCCCCTTTGACCGGGGCCCCTATTTTCCCATTCTCAACAAGGTATGCCTCTGAAGCACTAAAAACAAATTTTCCGGATGTTATATCGACCTGGCCACCGCCAAAATTCACCGCATATAAACCTTTAGATACAGAGGATAAGATTTCTTCCGGTTCTCTGTCGCCTGCGACCATATACGTGTTGGTCATTCGGGGCATGGGTGCGCAAGCAAAACTCTCCCTTCTTCCGTTTCCCGTTGGTTTTGTCCCCATCAATCTGGCATTTTGACGATCCTGCATGTAGGCCTTTAAAATGCCATCCTCAATCAAAACGGTACGACCGGTTGGGGTGCCTTCGTCATCTATGGTCAGTGAGCCACGTCGATCGGCGATATTTCCTTCATCGACGACAGTTACTCCTCGTGCGGCTACCCGCTGACCCATCAGTCCAGAAAACGCTGACGTTTTTTTGCGATTGAAGTCACCCTCTAAACCATGTCCGATGGCCTCATGCAGGAGTACCCCAGGCCATCCGGGACCCAGTACAACATCCATTTCACCGGCCGGGGCCTCAACTGACTCTAAATTCACCTGAGCAAGTCTCAACGCTTCTCGCGCTTGTTTCTGCCATGACTCGGGTTTGATGAAATCGGTGTAATTAACTCTGCCTCCCACTCCTTGGCCACCTGTTTCCATCCGATCCCCATCAGCAATGACTACTGAAATATTCAGTCGGACTAAAGGCCGAATGTCCGCGGCTCGAATTCCGTCTTTCCTCAGGATCTCAATTGCTTGCCATTCTCCCGAGAGTACGGCCGTTACCTGCTTAATTTTCGGGTCGAGTGATCGGGTATAACGATCAATCTCGGCGAGCAGCGCTACCTTACTTTCGAAGGGAAGATCTTCGAGCGGGTTTGCGCTTGTATACAGATCGGCATTTGTGGAGGACGGGGGCAGGGACGTATGGCCTTGAAAACCACCTCGAACCGCTCCGACTGTTTTAGAAGCCCGCTTTATCGAATCTTCTGAGAATTCGGTTGAATGAGCATAGACAGAGGTTTCCCCCAAAACGGCCCTTAAACCAAACCCTTGAGTAGAATCGAATGAAGCATTGCGAAGCCTGCCATCATCAAATGCCAAGCTTTCACTTTGCCTGTACTCCAAAAATAATTCACCGTCGTCTAGACCATGAAGAGTTTCATTGACCAAACTCTCAATACGGCCACGATCGAGACCCGTCCTCTCAAAAAACAATGCCTCAGTGGCCCCCAAGTCTGTCACTTTACTCACCTTTTAAAACTTCCTCTCAGTATGAGGTTGTTTTTTTTATTCGTCACCCGTGTAAAACAAAAAAGTAAAACGTCACCGATGCGGCGGCTCGGAGGACTAAAGAAGAGCAATAAGGGGTTGCTGCGACATACAGTCGCTACTTTCGTTTACAGTGTGCGATAGGGACGGAGACGGACTAAACTGTGGACGTTTGGACTGAAAAGTGCGGGTTGTGGACATCGGACCGGTGGTATACTTTCCGGACAAAAGTACAATAATTTTTGACCTTTAACTATGTTTTATCGGGTGTTTTAGAGCGATGCAGTTTTCAAACTAGTGATGGGGGTTCTGGCTTTAGCCGTTAGCATTTGTCCTTCGACAGCATTTGCAGGATACGCCAAGGACTGGCAATTTGGTTTCCAAGACGCAGCTACTGCAGTTATGCGGGACATAGCGGATTTCCATAATTTGCTGCTGGTGATCATAACTCTTATCACAATTTTTGTGCTTGCTTTATTGGTTTACACAATGTGGAGGTTTAGCGCCAAGCGAAACCCTATTCCCAGTAAGACCACCCATCACACGGCTCTCGAGATGATGTGGACTGTTGTGCCAGTCGTAATTTTGGTTGTGATTGCCGTACCGAGTTTTAAACTTTTGTACTTCTCAGATGTCGTGCCTAAAGCAGATATGACCATCAAGGCGACCGGTTACCAGTGGTACTGGTCCTATCAGTATCCTGATCATGGAAATGCGTCTTTCGACGCAAATGTTGTCGACTTGCGGGATCCCGATATGAGCGCCAGTGATAGAAAGATGTGGCAAGCGAAATTCGGTGATAAGTACAAACGGTTGCTTGACACCGATAATAGCTTGGTGGTCCCTGTTGATACCACAATTCGGCTTCAAATAACCGCTGGAGATGTTTTGCATTCATGGGCTCTGCCCGCCTTTGGGGTTAAAAAAGATGCGGTCCCGGGTCGTCTGAATGAAACCTGGTTTAAGGCGGAAAAATTAGGGACATTTTATGGACAGTGCTCCGAGTTATGTGGCGCTCGGCATGGCTTTATGCCAATTAGGGTAGATGTTGTCTCCAAGAGAGATTTCGAAATGTGGGTTAAGAAGCAACAAGCTTCAATCGATGCCCCAACCAATCGCAGACTAGCAAAACTTAATCAATAGAATCACTAGAGTCAGAAGGCGAATTTTTCATGAGCAATGTAGACGTCGCGCACGGACACGAAGACCACCATCCTACCGGATGGAGGCGCTATGCTTATTCAACAAATCATAAAGATATTGGCACTATGTATCTCATCTTTGCCATTTTCGCGGGGCTAATCGGCCTAGGGATGTCAATCGTGTTTCGCATGGAACTCGCTGAGCCCGGGAATCAGATCCTTGGCGGCAATCATCACATGTACAATGTGCTCGTCACCGCCCACGGGCTCATTATGATCTTTTTTATGGTCATGCCGGCAATGATTGGTGGCTTTGGTAATTGGATTGTACCTCTAATGATTGGCGCGCCGGATATGGCATTCCCGCGCATGAACAATATCAGTTTTTGGTTGTTGGTCCCGTCATTTCTTTTGCTACTTGCCTCGCCGTTTGTTGCCGGTCCTCCCGGGGGTAGCGGAGTTGGTGGCGGTTGGACCATCTATCCCCCATTGAGCTCAGCGGTGGGCCAGCCAGGGCCTGCAGTCGATCTCGCTATTTTTAGCCTTCATTTGGCTGGCGCGTCTTCGATTTTGGGCGCCGTCAATTTCATCACGACGATCCTAAATATGCGGGCGCCTGGGATGACCCTTCCATAAGATGCCGTTATTCGTTTGGTCAATCTTAGTAACAGCCTTTTTACTTCTTCTCTCCCTGCCGGTTCTGGCAGGTGCGATCACAATGCTGCTGACGGATAGGAATTTCGGGACCACCTTCTTTAATGCGGCAGGTGGCGGCGACCCAATTCTGTTCCAGCATCTCTTCTGGTTCTTTGGACACCCTGAGGTGTATATCCTTATACTTCCTGGCTTTGGGATCGTCAGCCAGATCGTTTCTACTTTCTCGCGCAAGCCTGTCTTTGGATATTTGGGAATGGCGTACGCAATGGTCGCTATTGGTTTTGTGGGATTCATTGTGTGGGCTCATCACATGTACACCGTTGGCATGAGTGTGGATACGAAAGCCTATTTCACAGCGGCAACGATGGTCATTGCAGTCCCAACAGGCGTTAAGATATTCAGTTGGATTGCGACGATGTGGGGCGGTTCCATAGAGTTCAAGACACCGATGCTTTGGGCTGTTGGTTTTATTTTTCTATTCACGGTCGGTGGAGTAACAGGTGTTGTTTTAGCCAACGCTGGCGTCGATACGGTGCTTCATGACACCTACTATGTCGTCGCCCATTTTCATTATGTCCTGTCGCTAGGAGCCGTGTTCGCGATTTTTGGTGGGTTCTTTTATTGGCTACCCAAAATGTGCGGCCGGCAGTATCCTGAGGGATTAGCCAAGCTGCATTTTTGGGTCACATTTATAGGGGTCAATTTGACTTTCTTTCCGCAGCACTTCGCTGGGTTGGCTGGAATGCCTCGGCGCATCCCTGACTATCCGGATGCATACGCAGGTTGGAATATGGTATCCTCTTACGGCTCTTATATCTCGGCTTTCGGAGTTTTGTTATTCCTGTTTGTTCTCTGGAGGACCTTTAGTGCAGGGTCCAAAGTTGCTGAAAACCCTTGGGGCGAGGGCGCTACGACCCTTGAATGGACACTTTCGTCACCCCCGGCTTTTCATTCTTACGACGAACTGCCTGAAATAAAGTAGTCAATATCCAAATCTAGGCTTTAGGTGGAATAAACGTGAGCGAGAGCCCTGTACAATTCGACTATGCTGGTGCTAGCGCAGCATATTGCGACGGTGGATCTGTTTCGGACTATATCGCCTTACTGAAACCACGGGTGATGTCCCTCGTCGTTTTTACCGGATTCGTGGGGCTCTATATGGCCCCCGGTTCGATCCACCCCTTCCTGGGGTTTATATCGGTATTATGTATTGCCGTGGCCGCAGGTGCGTCAGGCGCTATTAATATGTGGTACGATCGAGATATCGATTCAATCATGACTAGGACCCAAGGACGTCCCATTCCGGCCGGCCGGTTAAAGCCAGGCGCAGCCCTGGCCTTTGGAAATACGCTTGCAGTAGGGGCGGTCGCGGTAATGGCGCTTTGTATCAACTGGCAAGCGGCTGTTTTGCTCGCTTTTACAATAATATTTTATATTTTCGTTTACACAATTTGGTTGAAACGTCGGACTCCTCAAAATATCGTCATTGGCGGCGCCGCGGGCGCATTCCCGCCAATGGTGGGTTGGACTGCTGTCACCGGTGATATTTCTCTTCAATCGTTGATTTTATTCGCGATTATTTTTATGTGGACGCCCCCCCATTTTTGGGCTTTGTCCCTGTACCGATGCGGTGATTATGAAAGGGCAGGAGTTCCAATGCTGCCAGTTGTGTCTGGTGGTAAGGAAACTCGTCGACAGATAGTTATTTACGCCCTGATCCTTGCCCCACTTGGGGTGGCTCCCACATTCGTTGGGATGGCAAGTTGGGCCTACGGGTTTGTTGCATTCGTAATGGGGATTTTTTTCGCTTATCTGGCCGTTCGCATTGTCAGGTTTAAAACTGACGACGCTGCTGAAAGTACGTTTAAGTTTTCCCTTATTTACTTATTTGTCGTTTTTGCGGCTTTGATTGTTGATAAGGCCGTTATTGCGTCGGCTCTGAATGGCGGTTGAGAGGATGAAACTAACGGAGCAGCAAGACCGGCGGCGGCGCAATCGCAATATTGCGCTCCTAATAGTTCTCCTTTCATTGGTTGGGTTGTTCTACGGAATTACTATCACCAAAATCGCAGGGGTATCATAAAATGAAGCCGAGGACTTCCAAGGGCACCACGGTGCTTGGTCTTGTCCTGATCATCGGGGTTATGGCCGGTCTGACAAGTTATTCGCCAACCCTTTATCGGCTTTTTTGCGATTTTACGGGATATGGAGGGACAACGCAGCGGGCTTCATCGGGGTCTGATCGTGTTATAGATCGAAAAATAACAGTTCGGTTTAATGCCGATGTCAATCCGGAGCTTGATTGGAAATTTAGTCCTTTACAAAAGGAAATTACTTTGAAAGTTGGGGAAAAGGGCCTTGCATTTTATCATGCCCAATCCCTTGCCTCAGAGCCTGTATCAGGCACTGCATCCTTTAACGTGACTCCGGCTAAGGCAGGAGTCTATTTCGTTAAAATGGAGTGTTTTTGTTTCTCGGAACAAGTATTAAAACCGGGAGAAAGTATTGATATGCCGGTCCAGTTCTATATCGATCCCGAGTTGGCATTGGATAAAAATTTGTCGGAAATTGATACGATTACACTTTCCTATACTTTTTTTCGTTCGGCGAGAGAAAATCAGGGTAGGGCGGGACAAACTGCACAGGCGGACGGCGTGACTGATACGTCCAGGCAATCTAAGATAAACTAGGGAAATTTAGGACAGGGACAGAAGAGATGGTCGCACCAGCTGATAGTTCGAATGCACACAGTGTTGAACACAAGCATCCATGGCATTTAGTGGATCCGAGTGCTTGGCCAATTTTGGGTGCACTCTCGGGCGGGGTTCTTGCTGTAGGCGCTGTGGTCTATATGCATGGCGGTAACGCCTGGGTTATGACACTCGGTCTTCTGGGTGTTCTCGGCGTCATGGCAGGTTGGTTTGCTGATGTCGTCAAGGAGGCAACACATCAGGGCTATCACACTCGGCCAGTTCAGATAAGTATGAGATATGGGATGGTTCTTTTCATAGCCTCCGAAGTCATGTTTTTTGTCGCCTGGTTTTGGGCCTATTTTAATGCGGCTTTCTTCCCCCCGGAACAAATCAAAGGGACCTGGCCACCTCCAGGGATCTTAACGTTCAATCCGTGGGACTTACCCTTTTTGAATACGCTGATCCTTTTGACATCAGGTGTCACTGTAACCTGGGCACACCACGCTCTTATTGAGGGAAATAAAAAGCATCTCTTGCAGGGTCTGGGCCTTACAATTGCCTTAGGACTTATTTTTACTGGTGTGCAGGCATACGAGTATAGTCATGCGGCTTTCAGTTTTGCGTTTGAAGAGGGGGTTGCAGGTAAGGGAGGTATTTATCCAACAACCTTTTATATGGCGACAGGTTTTCATGGTTTTCATGTGATTGTTGGAACCACTTTCCTCATCGTTTGCTTTTTCCGGGCAAAAAGCGATCATTTCAAACCTGATCACCATTTTGGGTTTGAAGCGGCCGCTTGGTACTGGCATTTTGTTGATGTGGTCTGGTTATTCCTTTTCGTTGCCATCTATTGGTGGGGAGCAGGTGCAGGGGTCGCGCACTAATCCTGGCGAATTTTAATCTTTCAATGACAACATCGGATCCGATGTGGCCCGTTCTGTCGCCTTTTAAAGTCGGGGCTGCATGTAAATGTCCGAGATGCGGAGTAGGGGCCCTTTATAGAGGGGTTTTGAGGGTAAACGAGAGCTGTCCCCACTGTGGACTTGCCCTACCAGGCAATGAAACAGGGGATGGAGCCGCCGTATTTGTGATTTTTATTCTCGGTTTTGTTTTAATCCCTTTAGTGTTTTGGTTCGAGGTTTCTGCAGCTCCTGCAGTGTGGGTGCATTTATTGTTGTGGCCACCGATTATTGGTTTTCTGGCGATGGTTCTGCTGCGCCCAGTCAAGGGAATACTGGTTGCCTTGCATTTTAAAAATATACAGAAATCCGATGAGAGGTAGGCGGTTAGGATTTGCCCTTCTTTGCCTTTTTTGTGTTGTCGTATTGGCGGGGTTAGGGACCTGGCAACTCCAACGTCTCAAATGGAAAGAAACTCTCATCGCCGAGATGAGAGCCAGTTACGATTCTGTCTCAACTGTTCCTAACCCCTTTATTAGAGAGTGGCAGCCGCTTCGGGTTTCCGGTCGTTGGCTTCAAATGGCTCCAATTTTGGTCGGTCCCTTTAGTCGTTCAGGTCAGATTGTCTGGCATGTCGTATCTGCACTCGATTTGGATACAGGTGGTGTTTTGTTCGTTAATCTAGGTGCGACGAAAAAAAAAGAACTCAAAGGGTCTCTTGAAGGGAAGGTATTGAATTTGAGTGGTTTCGCACGTTTGCCAAGGCCACTGGGTTTCTTTTCCCCTGAAAATGAGCCTCTCAAAGAACAATGGTTTCGGGTTGATCCCGAACAATTTGGTAAATCACGCGGTTTCGGGAAGGTGGAAAGATATTGGGTGGATCTGGTTCAGTCGCCGCCGGGATCGGGTTTGCTCTCGCTTGGGAAACCAGATCTGCCTGCCAATAATCATCTCCAGTATGCTTTGACCTGGTATGCATTCGCCTTAGTTGCTTCAGTTATGGGCATATTGTTTTGGATAAAAAAATAAGCAGTCTATTTCCTAAGAAGAAATTCTCTGCCAACTTTGACTCTGGCATCGCCATCATACTCGACAATGTCTGCCGTAGCATAGGTCTCTGGCCAGTTCTGGGGTAGGTAACTTCCCGTTCCAACCACGTCTACCGGGGTATTTGCAGCCGCAAAAAGACGGCATTTTGCCGGATTAAAACCACTCGACCCCACAATTTTCACATTATTAAATCCATGATCATCAAGTGCATCTCGTAAGTACCAGACAGAGGCCGCAGAAACACCGGGCCCCACCAAATAGGAGAGTTCACTATCTACCCGGTATCCTCGAACAACCTCTGGCACATGCTTTTCAAGAACGGCGTAGGATACGGTTGGGTCAAGCTTCTCAACATACCGACTCCCGGGGGTATCCATTCGCACAGATAAGGTACCAGCTTTGACCCTCTCTGGAAATCGTTTGGCTACTTGTAATGAGTCAGAAATTTCTTGAGCAAAATAATCAACCAGCACCGTCATTGGAGCATTTGGAAAAGATTGATCAAAAATTTCTGCGGCTCGGACAGTGCTTCCCGCATAACCAACAAATGCGTGGGGCATGGTTCCTAGACCCTGTGACTGATTGAAATAGTGTGCGGTCGCATCGGTCGCATTACCAACAAAGCCAACGGCACCAATTTTTTTCTTAGCTTTCTCTGAACCAACAGAAGCCGCGTATGCCATCATTTCTGCCATTCCGGATCCGGCACAATGTCGGGCATCCATGGCAAGGAAGGCTGTGCCGGGGAGATCCGAGCACATAGTATAGGCGTTGTAAGCAGCCACACATGCCGGCCCAAGTTTTTGAAGGACTAATGTTTCGAGGTCGACCAGTTCAGAGAAAAGGCCAGAGACATACATTATCGGTTCACCGGCTCCAACCCATTCCCCCTCCGGATACCGTAAATCAATTTCAAAATCAGTTTTCCGATAATGGGCTATGTTTTTCAGCCATTGAACTGCTAGTCTGGGGGCGGATACAACGGGTCTTCGCATAAAAATGGCGTAAGTAACTTTTGAGTCGCCAAACTGTTGAACAGCTTGTTTTGTAAGGACAAAGTACTTATCGGTCCATCGGTTAATCTCTGTGTTGTTGGTAGGCCATCTGTCCGGAGATCCTTCCGGATCGAGGAAAATATGACCGTCTTTAGGCCGGATAGGCGTTGCCATCTTACGAACTCTAGTCGCTTTGCTACCAGGGAAGTGTTATTGAAGCATACATTTGTGAATCGGCGATAGTCGCGTTAAAAAAAATCAAACCGAACTAAATGGTCCTTTTATGGCTCGAGAACCCTACTTAGCTCTCAAACAATCTTTTAAACGTATTGGCGCCCTCCGTGAGGCTCAGGCGATTTTGCATTGGGATATGGCGGTTATGATGCCATCTGGATCAGCTAGAGGCCGAACCGAACAAATCTCGGAATTGAATCTAGTGGTTCATGAAATTTTGAATAGCTCGGAATTTGAGGATCTATTAATCGCTGCTGAAAGCGATCCCCCTGAAGCTCCTTGGGATCGAGCAAATCTTGCAGAGATGCGTCGACTTCAGGTGCGTGCAACAGCCTTAACATCAGACCTGGTCTCAACTTTAACCAGATTAGCTGCAGAGTGTGAGATGAGCTGGAGGGAGGCTCGCCCCGCAAGTGATTTTTCTATGGTTGCTTCGAAGCTTGACCTTCTTCTTTCATTGATCCGTGAAAAAGCTTCTGCCCTTGGTTCCGTGCTAGATTGCACACCCTATGAGGCGTTGATGGATGAATTTGAGCCATCGTCGAAAGTTGAGGTCTTTGATCGACTATTCGATCAACTCTTAACTTTTCTTCCTGCTTTATTAGATAAAGCCTTATCTCAGCAGGAAAAGAGAGGGAGGCTTACAGAGCCAGAGGGACCCTTCCCAATTGAAGCCCAGAAGATACTGGCAGAGAGATTAATGCGGAGTTTGGGATTTGATTTTAGCCGTGGCCGCTTGGATGTAAGTTTGCATCCATTTTGTGGTGGAGTTCCCGATGACATTAGGATCACGACCCGCTATTCGGAAAATAATTTTTTTGAGAGTTTGATGGGGGTACTGCATGAAACCGGCCATGCATTGTATGAATCACATTTGCCTACGGAGTGGAGGTCGCAACCGGTGGGACAAGCGCGGGGTATGGCGCTTCATGAGAGTCAGTCGTTACTGGTTGAAATGCAGCTTTGTCGTAGCGAACAATTCCTTAATTTTCTTGTGCCTTTAATTAGAGAGTCCTTTCCAGAAATGGGGTATCGGTTTGACGGTAAAACCCTCAAGGCTCTGTATCATAAGGTGAGACCAGATTTTATCCGAGTCGACGCTGATGAGATCACATACCCCTTTCATGTGATCCTGCGTTACAGGCTAGAAAAATCGCTACTGTCAGGGGATTTGTCTATATCGGATTTGCCGAACGCCTGGAACGAGGGGATGGAGGAGTTACTTGGGATAACTCCTTCGAATGATCGACTGGGTTGTTTACAGGATATTCATTGGTTCTCAGGATCTTTCGGTTATTTTCCGACCTATACACTGGGGGCCCTTGCGGCAGCCCAGATTTTTCAGGCAATAAACAAGGCTATACCTGACTTGGGGAGTAAAATTGCGTCAGGTAATTTTACTGAAATCACAAAATGGTGCGCCAAGAACATTCATGGCAGAGCCTCCTCCTCTACAACAGAGAAAATTTTGCAAGATGCTACTGGACAAGGTCTTGGAACTGAGGCATTCCGGTCGCATTTAGAATCGAGATATTTGGCTTGATACCCCATAAACCCTTGGTCTTGTCTTATACTCTTTGGTGAAAATCTAGGAGCATGATTTTTGGAATATATTAGTACCCGAGGTAAAGCACCCGTGCTCGATTTTGAAGGGGTTTTACTTGCCGGACTCGCGCCAGACGGAGGACTATATGTCCCTAGTCATTGGCCTGCCATTTCTAGAGAGGAAATCGCCTCTCTCAAAGGCCTTACGTACCCTGAGATCGCAGAATATATTTTCCGTCCTTTTATTGGTGATGTTGTTTCCCCAGAGATACTTAAGCGACTTGTGGCTATGGCTTACTCTAATTTCAAGCACCCGGCAGTCGCGCCCTTGAGGCAGTTGGATTCGAACTTTTGGTTACTGGAACTGTTCCATGGGCCCACCCTGGCTTTCAAAGATTTTGCCCTCCAGTTCTTGGGGCATTTATTTCAAGAGATTCTGTCTCGTAGGAAAGAACACGTCACCATAGTGGGAGCGACATCCGGTGACACCGGCTCCGCTGCAATAGAAGCCTGTAAAGACAGGGATACTATAGATATTTTTATTTTACATCCCTTTGAAAGAACTTCAGAAATACAGCGTCGACAGATGACCACTGTGGCCTCGCCAAATGTGCACAATATCGCAATCGAAGGAACATTTGATGATTGCCAAGACTTGGTGAAGGCAATGTTCTCGGATGCCCAATTCAGAGAGGACTTGAATCTTTCAGCGGTGAACTCAATCAATTGGGTACGGATCATGGCTCAGATCGTATATTATTTTTCGAGTGCGGTTGCCCTTGGAGCTCCTGATCGTCAATTTGCTTATAGTGTTCCAACAGGAAATTTCGGGGATATTTTTGCGGGTTACGCTGCCAAGAAAATGGGTCTCCCCATAGAGAGTTTGATTGTTGGGACAAATGCAAATGATATTCTGCATCGCTTTTTTGAGCATGGAGACATGTCGGCGCGGGAAGTCATGTCTACTCTCAGTCCGGCGATGGACATCCAGGTTTCGAGCAATTTTGAGAGGTTGCTATTTGATTTGACTGCTCAAGACGCCAAGGCCGTCCGCGAGGCGATGGAGTCTTTTCGAGAAACAGGGACAATGAAATATCCCCCCGATGTTCTGTCAAAGGCGAAGTCCACCTTTAAGGCGGCGGCGGTTTCTGATGACAGCACGTTAAAGGTTGTTCGAGAAGTCTGGGAGACTAGCGGGATCCTGGTTGACCCGCATACAGCTACGGGAATTCATGCGGCGTATGAAACTGGTTTTTCCTCAGAAATCACTACTGTTGCGGTGTCCACTGCTCATCCGGCTAAATTTCCAGACGCGATAGGGGTGGCTGTTCGTAAGGAACCTGAATTGCCAGAGCGGCTCACACATATTTTGGAGGCGGAAGAGCACTACGTGAGACTGGCTAACGATATCTTTGTTGTTCAGGATTATGTGAGCTCGATGACCAAGAAAAAAGCTGGCTAGCGTGGTTGTTCGCAGTGATATCCTGAGGAATGGGTTAACCATTGTTACTGACGAAATGGAGTTCTGTTGAGACTGTATCCCTGGGGGTCTGGGTCAATGTTGGGTCGCGCCATGAATCCGAGTCTCTAAACGGGGTTTCTCACATGTTAGAGCACATGGCTTTCAAAGGTACCTATCGAAGAAGTGCGCGGCAAATAGCGGAAGAAATCGAGTCCGTGGGAGGTATCATTAACGCTTACACCTCGAGCGAAGTAACGGCCTACCACGCGACAGTGATGAAGGAGGACATCGGGATCGCGCTCGAGATTATCGGCGATATTTTGCTCAATTCGTCATTCGATCCAGAAGAGTTAGAACGTGAACGTGAAGTAATTATTCAGGAAATTGCTCAAAATAGGGATTCGCCGGAGGAATGTGTATTCGAAATTTTTCAGGAATTGGCCTATCCGGGTCAACCATTGGGCAGACCGATAATGGGCACTACTGAAATCGTCGCCTCTATAGGGCGAGAGAGTCTTGTTAATCATATGGGGCAGCACTATGGGGCTAGCCGCATGGTAGTGGCGGCAGCTGGTAAAGTGGACCACGCGGTTTTCGCAGGGTTGGTTGATACTGCATTTGAAGGCTTGTCCTTAGGAGTCAACTGTCGGCCGGAGGAGGCGCGCTATCAGGGTGGAACACTTCATCAGGTTCGAAACTCTGAACAGGCTCACTTGGTCGTGGGGTATTTAGGTCCGGGATCGAGAGATCCTTGGCGCTATGATGCTAGCGTTGTCTCCATGATTCTTGGTGGTGGCATGTCTTCGAGATTGTTCCAGGAAATCAGAGAAAATCTTGGGCTCGCGTATTCTATATATGGGTTTACCTCTTGCTATGAGGATACCGGAATCGTTGGATTCTATGCGGGGACGAGCCCAAATAATACGGAGAAATTGATAGCAAAGTTAATCGGCGAAATCGAACAGATCTTGGAGGGTGTTGGTAAACCGGAATTAGAACGCGCAAAAGCTCAAATGAGGGCAGGGGTTTTGCTTTCTCTTGAGAGCACAACTTCCCGAGCGGAGCGGCTTGCACGCGATATTTTGCTCTATGGGGAGGTAATCCCTGTAGATTCGGTTATAAAGCGGATTGATGACGTATCCGAGGCCGGTGTTCTTGAAGCTGTAGGCCGGATGCTGAAATCCAATCCTACCTTAGCCATGGTTGGCCCACGGACATGATTTATCGGCGTAGCCTAAATATGGGAGAACAGTATCAGTTCAAGCATGACCAGCACTAGCAGATAACATGCTTACATCGATTCCGAGTTTTGTCAGAGCGGACATCCATTTTGTGTCAATCTCCGGACCAAATATGATATCTAAGTCTGCTGGGGCGTTCAGCCACCCATTTGACTGGATCTCGGAATCTAGTTGCCCAGGTCCCCAGCCCGCGTACCCCAACGCAAAAAGGCTATGCTCAGGTCCTTTGCCTGTCGCAATAGCGCGCAAAATATCCACGGTGGCTGTTAAAGCGATTGTGTTTTCGATGACAAGTGATGCTTCTTCCCTGAAATCTGCGGAATGAAGCACAAATCCTCTTCCGGTTTCAACCGGGCCACCAAAATGAACACGAATATCATCTGTTTCCGAACCGGGTGATAGGCGGAGCTGGTTGAGCAATTCCGAAAAATCGATCGAATCGGTTATTTTATTTAATACAAGGCCCATGGCACCGTCAGCGGTATGGGCACACAAATAGATGACGGTTCTTGCAAATCGCGGGTCTTCCATTTGAGGCATGGCAATTAGAAGCTGGCCAGTCAAATAGCCGGATTTGTCAGTTTTATTGCTTTCGGACGTCATCATCAATAATCTTCATTTTTCTTTATTAATTTATCAAGATGCAGTCTAAAACCAACCCGGGAAAAAAGAAAAAACCGTATGATGATATGGGATATTCTCTAAGACTGATAATTTGTCTGTCAATGTTTTTATGCTGTTTTCTAGCAGCAAGCTCAAAAGCTTTTTCATCTAAGGGAAACTTGTTTCTATACGAACAAGGGGAAGCGCGGCTTATTACAGACCTAGAGAGTGTAGGTGAAAAAAGAAAGCTGATTGTCGGTCTTCATTTCAAAATGAAGTCCGGTTGGAAGATATACTGGAGGAGTCCAGGCGCGGCGGGATTTCCGCCCAATCCGAATTGGACGGGATCGCGTAATGTTCTATTTTCAGAGATTTTATGGCCGATCCCCGAACGATTTTCTGTGATAGGGCTTGAGACGATTGGGTATCAAAAAGAGGTGGTTTTGCTGACCCATGCGGATATTCCAGATCCGTCACGCGCTGTTTCCATAAAGGCCAAAATTCCGTTTTTGACCTGTAATCTCATTTGCGTCCCGCATGAGGCAAAGCTCTCTTTATTATTGCTCCCAGGTCAGAAGAAATTCACTCCGGAACAGGCCGTAATAGAGACTTATCTGGGCAGGATACCTTGGAAGGGGAACTTTGATAATTTAGAAATAATATCGGCTGATATTGCGAGTGCTGGTGGCCAGGCTACGCTTAGAATTGAAGCTAGGAAAAGAAGTCGATTCTTAAATCCGGATATTTTTATCGAGAATTCCAACGGTTTTATTTTTGATATCCCAAAAGTTGAAATTCTTGAGGGCGGTCAAACCGCAATTTTTAGAACTAAAGTTCAAGGTCCTATTAATTCAAAAGGCCGAGTCAACCAACTTATTGGACAAGAAGTAATATTGACGTTGAGTGATGGCGGCCGCGCTATTGAAAAAAACTTAACAATTAAGACCAACCACCTTCGGCCAGATGACCAACAGTATACCAAGTCAGCAAGAGCAGATATTTTCTCCAAATTACTCTTCATAGGACTCGCCTTGTTGGGTGGGCTGATTTTAAACTTCATGCCGTGCGTTTTACCTGTCCTTTCTCTCAAACTTTTATCCGTAATTCGTTTAACGGGAACTGAACGGGTTAAGGTTCGGCGAGGATTTTTGGCTACGGCATGTGGTATATGGTTCTCATTTCTGGTTTTGGCGGCGGTAGTTTTTAGCCTGAAACAGGCAGGTCAGGTCATTGGTTGGGGAATCCAGTTCCAACAACCCCTGTTCCTGTCCTTCCTAATGGCAGTTATCTTGTTGTTTGCTGCTAACACCTGGGGATTTTTTGCTTTCAGCTTACCAGGATTTATTCAGCGGCCTGCAACTGGATTGGTGTTTAATAATCATTTCTTGAACCACTTCTTTACTGGGGCATTTGCAACGTTATTGGCAACACCCTGTTCGGCACCGTTTCTGGGTACTGCGGTTGGTTTTGCAATGGGAAGCAGCGGCTTTCAGATCTTTGGAATTTTTCTCCTGATAGGAATTGGTTTTTCGTTACCTTATCTCCTGGTCTCGGGGTTTCCGTCGCTGGTCGGTATCATGCCGAGGCCAGGTCCATGGATGATAATCTTTAAAAGGTTCCTAGCTTTAGGTTTGTTTGTCACCGCCCTCTGGCTCCTATCGATAATTATGGTTCAAGTCGAGTATCGTTCTTTGTTGATGGGTTTGTCTGTGATCACCGTTGCGGTGGCCGGAATGTTTATTTATTGGCGAGCATTTAAAATGGCAGCCGCAGTTCTCGCGACAAGTATCGTGATAGGCTTTTTGGCAGGCAGTCCTCATTTTAATGATCTCCTAAAGAGCCCGAAAGCCTCTAATATTACTTGGCAACAGTTTCGACCAGGTTCAATAACTGCAATCGTGGCGAGTGGTAGGGTCGTATTTGTGGATGTAACGGCGGATTGGTGTATTACGTGTAAAGCGAACAAACACCTGGTTCTTGAAAGCAAAGATGTGTCAGAGAGGCTAAACACCGGAGGAGTCATACCTATGCAGGCGGATTGGACTCGCGCAGACCCCATCATTGCGGAATTCTTGAAAAGATATGGTCGGTATGGAATTCCCTTTAATATTGTTTTTGGACCGAAATTTCCGAGAGGTCTGATTTTACCCGAGGTCTTGACCGAGTCTGCGGTCTTAGATGCACTCGTTTCTATGAAATAGACCGCCAGAGGAGGTCTTAATCACAATTTGTGCTATTAGGCGGGAGGACGTATTTCTTCGAGACCTCGTCTGGCAAGGGTGTCTGCCTTTTCATTATCAGGATGGCCAGAATGGCCTTTAACCCAATGCCATTCTACTTTATGCAGGGAGATTTTTTGATCTAACCGTTTCCAAAGGTCAACGTTTTTTACCGGTTTTTTTCCAGCTGTTCTCCAATTGCGAGCTTTCCAGAGGGTTATCCACTTGGTTATCCCGTCTTTCAGATAGATGCTATCAGTATAGAGCGCTATTTCAACGGGCCGCTTTAGGCTTTCCAGGGCCATTATCGCTGCTGTTAACTCCATCCGGTTATTTGTGGTGTTGGCCTCTCCGCCCCAAATCTCTTTTTCTGTATCCTGCCAGCGCAGGAGTGCTCCCCATCCACCGGGACCCGGATTGCCAGAGCATGCTCCATCCGTGTAGATTTCTAGTTCAGCCTTGGGTTCTTGGTTCATTGATACAACCGGCGATATTGCTCAGTTTTTGTGATTTTTTGATGAAAAGACAGTCTAAGAAAATAGTCTAAAGGATTTTTAGGTTTGACTAAGGCACCAGGGATTTGATTTAAAAAATCGTAGAGTCGGGTTAATAGAAACCTTATAGAGGCACCTCTACAAAGAATGGGCAGTGCCTGTATTTCTTTATGACTTAAAGTTCGCTCAGCATTGTAACCATCAATTAGGGCTGCGCCGCAGTCCGGTCTATAGTTACAGTCAATATCAAAGCACCAAGCATTTATACATATAGCTAGGTCGTACGCGAGGGTGTCTTGGCATGCAAAATAAAAGTCTATGAGACCGGAAATCTGCCCATTCTTAAAAAACACATTATCGGGGAACATATCCGCATGGATGATCCCTGCCGGAAGGTCCACAGGCCATGTGTCATTCAAATATTGGAGTTCTCTCTCAATAGCATTGGCTAGTTGAGGTTGGATTTCATCGGCCCGCGAAAGGGTTGCTTCTGCTAGATTGGACCAGCCTTCGAGGCTTAGCGAGTTTTTACGTGATAGGCTAAAGTGTCTGGTCGCTATGTGGAGTTTAGCAGCGGTTTTTCCCAGTTGTTTGCAATGTTCGGGTGTAATCACTTTGGGCCACATCCCATCGAGGAAAGTGCAAATTGCCGCGGGTTTGCCGGAAAGTTGATTTAATGCAACACCATTTTTATCATGGATCGGTATAGGAGCAGGAAATTTCTGTTCTGCTAAAAAGTCCATAAGACTTATAAAAAAAGGGAGATCAGTCGGATCCACCCGTTTTTCGTAAAGTGTAAGAATGAAATCTCCGCATGTTGTTTTCAGGAGATAATTTGAATTCTCGACGCCCTCGGCAATACCCTTATAGGATGTTACTTCTCCAATCGAATACTCGGAAACAAAAGTTCTAAGGTCTTCATCTGATATTTCTGTGTAAACTGCCATCTAAGTTTACTTTGAAATTCCCTCACTGAGACTGCTGGGAAGAGAAAAACGTATATCTTCAGATGCAGATTTTACATTTTCTATTTCAAGAATAAATCGGTTTTTCAACCATTGGATGAGTTCTAGGACAAGGATTTCAGGGGCAGATGCACCGGCCGTTACCCCAATGGTTTTCATATCTGTTAGCCAATTGGGGTCTAGTTCCGATGCTTCTTGAATCAGTATTGATTTGGGGCAACCATGATCCCGAGCGACTTCAGCTAGACGATTGGAGTTAGATGAATTGGGGGCACCAAGAACAATGAGGCCGTCACACATATTCGCGATTTCCTTGACGGCGGCCTGGCGATTGGTTGTAGCGTAACAAATGTCCTCGGTTCGGGGGGCTTGTATTAGAGGAAATCGCCTCTTAAGCGTCTCTATAATCTCTTGAGTGTCATCAATAGATAATGTGGTCTGGGTGACAAAGGATAATTGGTCTGAAGATGGTAATTCAATGGTCTGAGCCTGCTCCTGGTTCTCAACTAGGATCATCTCGTCATCTGAGAGCTGTCCGAGCGTACCGGTTACTTCTGGATGTCCAGCGTGCCCGATTAAAATGACCGTCTTTCCCTGCTTTTCGTGTCTCTGTGCATCCACATGAACCTTGGTAACCAGCGGACAGGTTGCATCAATGTAATGCATATCCCTTTTCTGTGCGTCTCTAAAGACAGATTTAGGCACACCATGCGCAGAGAAAATGACTGGGAAGCCATCGGGAACCTCTGATAATTCATCGACAAAAATGGCGCCCTTTTTTTTGAGCTCATCGACAACATGACGATTATGGACAATCTCATGTCGAATGTAGATTGGGGGACCGAATCTTTTTAAAGCGCTTTCTACGGTAGCTATAGCTCTATCCACACCAGCACAAAAGCCGCGCGGTTCTGCCAGTAGGAGTTTAAGGGGTGCTTTTGTCAAATATTGGCTCCGACTTCTTTCTGCCGTACTATGGGTTCTTGACGTCAAAAACTCAACACTCTGTGCACTTCATGTCAGCTTTTAGATATACAAGATATTGGGTCTTTATGTTAATGGAACTTTTTCGACGTCTCCGCGCAAAAATAATTTGTCATCTGGCCCTTTTGGTCGTCGTGGGTCTTCTCGGCGGTTGTCAGGGAGTTTTTGAGAATAAGAAACCTCTACCATGTCCTGTGGTTACAATTGTAGATCAAGCCCGATCTTTCAGTGAAAAGATTGGTAAAGGGGACAAGGATGATCAGATAAAGGGCGAGATCGTCGATATCAAGGGTACCTGTGTCTATCCTAGTGGCAAAGTTGAAATAGACTTGTCTCTGGCTATAAGTTTCAAAATAGTCAGGAATAAATTTGATAGAAAATTGAGGGTAAAGTTTGGGTATTTTGTTGCTATCCCAAAATTCCATCCAGAACCGGCCGGAAAACGTGTTTTCCTTGTGACAGTTGATTTCGACAAAGGAGAACAGGATCGGAGAGTAGTTGAGGAGATATCTGTGAGAATCCCGATTTCTAAGGGTTCTTCGGCATATGAATACCCCATTTTTATTGGCTATGACCTAGGACCGGAGCAAGTCAATGCTGGGCGTCACAAAAATTAATTCTGGGTGTAGAAAAGGGAATTTCCTGAGCTGTCTAATTCCCGGTGGCTGACTTTATTGCAATTTTTGCGGAAGATCCGTTATTGCGGAGTCAATCAATCTATTCGCCTCTTGTTCTTCGAGGCCTTCGCCAAGCAATTTGGCGGTCGCGCTTATCGCTATATCGACCGCTGCATTTCTAACCGTGGCAACGGCATCTGCTTCTGCTTGGGATATTTTTTCCTCTGCCAATCGTTCACGTCTTTCTAAAGAGGCTTCGAGATGCTCTTTAGCTCGTTTTTGCAGGGTGTCAGCCTCTTTCCGAGCAGCCGCGACAAGCCCCTCGATTTCCTTTGCGGCGTCACGCTGTTTTCTCTGATAATCGGCTAACAGATGTTGCGCTTCGTCCTTCAACTTCTGCGCTTCTTCAAGATCGGATCGGATTTTATCTGCACGCCCGTCAAGGCCCGCTAAAATGAACCGCAGCGCCGGTCGATAAAGTATCACCATCAATACAAGAAAGCCCACCGCAACCCAAAATTCCGGAGTTTCTACGTGGTTTGTCATGGATTCATATCTCTAAGTGTCGTCTGGACCGCCGATGTAGCACTTTCTTGGGAAATATTTGAGCCAGACAACTTTGAGGCTGTGGCTTGGGCTAGCTCTGCAGCTAGAGGCTCAAGATCCAGCATTGCTTTGTTCCGAGCTTCTAGAATTCTTTCCTCCGCTTCTGCGATTTTTGCACTAAGACGCTCAGCGCTTTCTGCTTCTCGGAGGGCCTGATTTTGAGAAATTTTGCTCGCGGCATCCAAAAGAATCTTTTGTGCCGTTGACCGGCCATCAGCCATTGCTTTTTCATAGGCAGCAAGCACGCCCTCGGCTTCAGATCGCAATGTCTCAGCTTTTTCTAAGTCGTTTTCCCGCCTAGATTGTCTGTCTTCCAAAACTCCTGAAATACGCGGAATTACAATTTTCCACATAAGGACATACAGAGCTACGAATGTGACAACGAGCCAAAAGAGCTGCGTCGGATAGGTGGCAAAATCTAGTTGAGGCATTGGGCGATTAACCTTTGAAATATGGCGGCAGGTTTGCCGCCATTTTCCTCAGAATACGAAAAGCAACAAAAGTGCAACAACCAATGCATAAAGGGCGATTGCTTCAACCAAAGCGAACCCAATCCAAGTCATTGCTGTAACGTGGGGAGCCGCGGCTGGGTTACGAGCCACTGACGATATGAACGCTGCAAAGATATTCCCTATCCCTATACCAGCGCCGATAACGCCAATGGCGGCCAAACCCGCCCCTATTAATTTCGCTGCAGCAGCTTCCATGATAATTTTCCTTTCCTAATTGGCATATTTTATTGGCATATTTTTTAGCTTTATTTGGCGACAAACCTAGTGCAGATGAATAGCATCATTAATGTAAAAACAGGTGAGAATTGTAAATACATAGGCCTGTAAGAATGCGATTAACAACTCCAGTCCTGTCAAAGCAATTACAAATGCAAATGGCAAGATCCCGCCAACAATTCCGAGGCTTACGACAAAGCCAGCGAAGACCTTGAGCATAGTATGTCCTGCCGTGAGGTTGGCAAAGAGACGGACACCCAGGCTCACAGGCCTGGATAAATATGATATAATTTCAATCGGAATCATTAGAGGCCATAACACAATTGACACGCCAGGGGGCACAAAGAAGCTGAAAAAATGCCAACCATGCCGGACAAAGCCTAGAATCGTTACACCAATAAACACAACAATCGCCATGGCGAACGTCACGATTATATGACTTGTGAAAGTGAAACTGTAGGGAACCATCCCCAACATATTTCCGAAGAGGATGAACATAAACAGTGAAAATACAAAAGGAAAATATTTCCTGCCCTCACTCCCAACTGTTTCCTTTAGTAACCCCGCCACGAATTCAAAAGAAATCTCTGCTAGGGACTGCCACCTGCCCGGAATGACCGCCGCTTTTCGCATCCCGAGAACCAAAAAAATAGCGATTAGAACGACGGTTGCCACCATGAAGGCTGCCGAATTTGTGAATCCAATGTTTGTCTCGCCCACGTTCAACGGAATAAGTTCCTTTATTTGGAACTGTGCCAAGGGGCTGTGTCCACCTTCCGCCAAAATCCTTGTCCTCTCTTACTAAATCTCTAAAAATCCGAATTTTCTAATCTTTATCCCTGGTAACGTCCTGGTATCCGATCGTCTGAGTGAAACCTGACACCATTCTATAGACGTTAAACACCCCCGCAGCGCCGCCTAACACAAAGAAAATAAGCAAAAACAGGGGCGTTGTGTCTAACCACTGATCCAGTATGTATCCAATCCCAACTCCTATAGCAAGGGCCGATACAAGTTCGACCCCCAGCCGCATTGCGAAGCTAAGCCCGCGTCGGACACTGGTTTGAGGTCCGATTTTGTTACGTTCTTCGCCCCTCGAAAGCCTCGCCTTATTCAAACGATCACCAAGTGACTTGAGAGAGTCTTTCTCCTGGGGGTCAGTCATCCCGCAAAGCCCTCTTCAACGACGCTGATGATCCGGCATCTCCTCTACAAACCGCCGGCACCATAGGGTTTGCCCCTTCACCTGTCAAGGCACAAAGGACGCTTGCTAACATATTGATAATCAAATATTTTTAGTATTTCATTCTAGTCCGAGTCAAGCGGTTACGCGGAGATTTTCAGCGGATTTGAGATCCACTGAGACTAGTTGTGAAACGCCACGTTCACCCATGGTTACCCCAAACAGTCTGTCAACTCGTGCCATGGTTAATCTGTGATGTGTAACTATCAGAAACCTTGTGCCCGTTTTTTCGCAATTTCTTGGATCAGTAGACAAAATCTTTCTACATTGGCATCGTCCAACGGGGCGTCGACCTCATCTAGAACGCAGATGGGTGCTGGATTGGTCAAAAATACCGCGAAGAGAAGTGAAAGCGCAGTAAGGGCCTGTTCACCTCCTGAGAGCAGGGACATTGACTGAAGTTTTTTCCCTGGAGGGCTTGCCAGAACTTCTAGGCCCGCTTCCAGCGGGTCATCATCTTCCGTGAGAGCAAGATGCGCTTTTCCTCCTCCGAATAACCGCGTAAAAAGTTGTTGGAAGTAAGCATCAACTTCGGTAAATGCTTCTAAAAGTCTCTGTCGTCCTTCTCTATTTAGGTTGCCGATTCCGGTCCTTAACCGGCTGATAGCAGCCAGCAAATCTTCGCGTTCTGATAAAATTGTTTTGATGCGTTCATCGAGCTCTTGAGCTTCTTGGTCTGCCAGTAAATTAACAGCGCCCATGTTTTCCCGCTCTCGCTTCAAGCGTTCAACTCGGGCTTCTACTTGAGCTTGATCAGGAAGTCCGCTCGCAGGATCAAGGTTAACTACTGTAAGTGCCAGTTCGGGTTTTGCATTAATCTTCTCTTCGGATCGCTCGATGATGACGGTGAGAGACTGATCAATCTGTTCTAAAGCTGATTGACAACGAACCCGTTGTTCCCGGCTAGAAGACAGGGCCGCTTCTTTTTCCTTTCGAAGGTTCGACTCGATCACAAGCCGCGCTTCCGCCTCCGCCAATCGATCGCCTGCCTCTATTCTGGAGCTCTCTGCGATCTTAATCTGCTTAAAAAGCCTCTCCCGACGATCGGCGATCTCCGCGGGCTTTGAGGTAATTTCACCAATTTTTTCTGAGTCCAGCTGCTTTCGTTTTTCAAGATTGTTAATCTGGTCAGAGGCATTCTGGGCACGTCTTGCCCAGGATAGAAAGTCGTCCTCTAGGTCTTTCAGTCTTTGAGCCCTAGTTTGACTATCATTCAGATTCTGTTTGTGAGCTGATCCTATATTGACGGCATTAACCCTGGCATTTGACAATTGTTCTTTCAGAGACTGCAATTGATTTTGTATCTCATCTGTGAGTTCTATCGAGCTCAACTTTGAGCTGATTTTTTTGATTTCAGAAGATAACTCTTCATCATCAATTCCGAGTGCCTCTGATAACTGAGCCACTGATTGCATGCGAGACCTGGCATCAGTTAGGCTTTTACTTAGAGCGACTTCTTGATCACGAAACTCCTGGAACGAGATCTCACAAGAACGAAGGGCTGTACGTTCTTTGACTTCTTTTTCCTCGGCTTGCTTTCTATTAGACACTGCAGCGTCAAACTTTAATTGGATTTCTCTACGGTGGGTATTTGCCACTCTGATTTCTTGACCTAGTTCTTCAAGGCGGTTTTTTTGGGTCAGACGGCTTGCTGCCGCTGCTTGATCGCCACCAATTGCGGTAAAGCCATCCCATCGCCAGAGGCTACCGTCACAGCTGACCAGTCTTTGTCCCGGAGTCAGATCCCTTGCTAGGGCATTACCTTGCAGTTCGTTTTTAACCAGTCCCACCTGCGAGAGCCGCCGTTCCAGTGCCTGAGGACCCGAAACAAAATCGGATAGGGGCGTTATCCCTTCGGGCAGTGGGGGCGCAACTTCAAAAGCGGTGAAAGTTTTCCAGTGTATCGGTGCTGCTTCGTTTGTCGGAGCATTCAGGTCGTCTCCCAATGCCGCAGCGAGTGCTTTCTCATAGCCAGCAGTGACAGAGATGGCATCGATCAAAGGTGGCCAGAGATCGGGTTCACCGATAGAGAGAAATTTTTTAATGGCCTGCTCTTCAGTGTGCAATTTATCTAGTTGTGAATTCGCATTTTCCAAATGTTTTCGCACGCTATTTTCTTGCTCTACAGTCTTTTGGCGATCGACACTTGCCTCGTCAAATTCCTCTCGCGCTTTTTCTAGAGCCGCTTTTATTCTAGACCCCTCATCAGTGTTCCTAAGTGGTTCCTCTCGACTTTTTATGGTGTCTGTTACATCTGAAAGTTCAATTCTGAGGTCGTTTAATCTTTGTTGAATCCGAGAGCGACGCGCTTCCATATCGGCGATTTGAAGGCGAAGCTCCTCCTGAAGAGTTTCGTCCTTTGTGATTTTTCCTGATAGGAGATTAAAGTCATTTTCTAATGAGGCGACGATTTCTTGGGCGTCCGACCATGCCCTTAGGGAATGCGCAAGGTTATCCTTTTCTCCACTTATTTGCCCCTCCAGGACGGTTCGTTCTGTTTCTAGCTTTGAAAGCGCACTTTGTGCGTCACTTTCAAGAATAATTTCACGTTCAATGTCCGAACCGGTTTGTTGCAATCGTAGCTGTATTTCTTGTTTTTCTTTTTCTATTTGTTCTTCTTCAAAATCGAGGGCATCCCTTTCAATGAAAAGACGCTGGAGACTTGCGGCCTTTGCGACCTCGGCATCTCTCAAAGTCGGAAGCGTTGAAGCTATTTCTGTTTCTTTTCTTGAGGCTAGAGCAACCTCGCGCGTTAGCCGCTGGACGGCGTCCTCAGATGCGGCCAATTCTTCTTTGGCTGAAGCTTGGTCGGTCCTGGCCGTCGTCCATTGATGATGAATTACTATGGCCTCTGCGCGCCTGATGTGTTCGCTAAGATTTTGGTATCGATTGGCTTGCCGTGCTTGTCGTTTTAACGCCTTATGTTGTTCTTCAAGCGTAGCGAGTAAGTCGTCGAGGCGTTCTAAGTTGGTCTCCGCACCCTTTAGGCGGAGCTCCGCCTCATGGCGTCGTGAATGAAGGCCTGTGATCCCAGCTGCCTCCTCAAGGATATGACGGCGGTCTTTCGGTTTCGCACTTATTAGTGCGCCAATCCGACCTTGGCTGACTAGGGCTGTTGATCTCGCCCCCGTGGCCAAATCCGCGAACAATGTCTGAATATCACGCGCCCGCGTTTCAGATCCATTTACCTGGTACTGGGATCCCTCGCCCCGCTCAATTCTTCGCACTATCTCAATTTCATCTGAACTGTTGAAATTGTTAGGTGCAGACCGATCTGTGTTGTCTAAACTCAGAGTGACTTCTGCCAGGTTTCGAGCAGGACGCCTGTCCGTGCCCCCAAAGATGACGTCGTCCATCTCTCCGCCTCGCATTTGTTTGGCGGAGGTTTCCCCCATAACCCAGCGCAATGCCTCAACAAGGTTAGATTTTCCGCAACCGTTTGGTCCAACGACGCCGGTCAAACCAGGCTCGATCAATAATTCGGTTGGCTCAACGAATGATTTGAATCCCGAGAGTCTTAGCTTGGTGAAATGCACTGACTATTTTCCTTGATTTGATCGGAGTTTTCCATTTATGACCGCGCGCATATTGTTCACCGATAGCCCACCCGAATATTGGTCCCCATTGATGAAGATTGTGGGTGTTGATTTTATAGAATATTTTTCACTACCTGATAGGCGTTCTGCGATTACCTGCTCTGATATTTTTGTATCGGCAAGACACGCATTGACCTGCTTGTTGGTGAGCCCCCCGAGCTTTGCTAGCGCCTTCAATCCGGCCATAGGATCACCCGAAGTCCAATTTTCCTGGTTTTTGAAAAAAGTCTCGATAAAGGAATATCTTCTGCTTGGGCCTGCACACCGAGCAATCATTGCTGCCCTCAAGGCCCACTGATCGAGCGGAAAATCTCGGTAAATAAAGCGCACGCGCCCTTTCTCGAGAAATTCCTTTTTGATAATCGGAAGCACGTTTTTATGAAGGTTTGCGCAATGTGGGCATGTAAGAGATGAATATTCTATAATTGTAACGGGGGCATCTTGTTTGCCTACTACCAAATCGGTGGACGTAACGGATATCTCTCCGAATTTGAAATCCGGGTTAGGTAAGCTTTCGTTGTTCGGCTGCTGCTGAACGGAATTTACAGCCGCTATTTGTGATTTTTCTTTAGGTACAGAGGTTGGTGTTGAGATTCCATTATAAAGGGCGACCGCAGCGCCTAAAACCACAATACCGCCGACCGCAAAAGCCAATATGTTCCGCATGGTTATCCTTCTTTATCTATATATAGCGTATTCAGGGGCTATTGGTCCAGTTCCCTGAAAACACCAAGCTTCGCTAATTCAATTTATTATTTAGAGCTAAATCTTTGTGATTTAACAGATTTGCCTAACGATTGAATTGCTTCACGGAGTTCTGGATCTTTTATACACTGGGTAATTGATTCTATTTCTGCCTGTGTTTGGCGATCGAGTGATTTAGGGCTTTTTCCAGGGGTTCTAGGAGGGCTTTGTTGCCCTCTTTCATGCACGATTGAAATTCGAGCGATCGCGTTATAACCAAAAAAGGAATTTATACGGTCCAGCAGTATCGGTTCCATATGTTGCAGTTGGACGGCAAAGGATGCCGGAGCGCAAATTCTCAGTGTTCCCCCAGAGCGCTTTCCCGAGGGAAAAGTTAGTTTTTCTGGCTTTGTTTCTTGCGCTATCTGGGGAGTGACTATTTCCCGCCACTTCCCAATGATATCCGCTCCTCCTAACCCTCGGTTTCGAAGCGCCGGTGCTAGGGGTTGTCCCAACAATGATCCGATTGCGCGGAGACTATGGGTCGCTCCCCGAGGTCTGGCGTTTTTCAAAGAATGTCTCCCAAAAGCTAATAAAGCATCTTAGAATGTAGAATGGTATCTCGGAGCACGAATAAGGACAATGTGAGCTTTTCCAGTGCCTTGGCCGGAAAGCTTAGGCAGAAGTTGTTAGACTGGTACGAAACTCATGGCCGTAAACTGCCATGGAGGGCCCCGGTCGGCGACCATCCCGATCCTTACAAGGTTTGGCTAAGCGAAATCATGTTGCAACAAACGACTGTTGCAGCGGTTGAGCCATATTTTCGCCAATTTACGGAGCGCTGGCCCACGATAAAGGCTTTAGCAGACGCAGAATTGGACGATATCCTCCATGGTTGGCAGGGGTTGGGATATTATGCAAGGGCCCGCAATCTGCACAGATGTGCGAGAGTTGTGAGGGATGAGTTCGGAGGTGTGATCCCCGATAGAGAACAGATTTTGTTAGGATTGCCCGGGATCGGGTCTTACACGGCGGCTGCTGTTCTTACAATTGCATTTAACAAACCCGCCAATGTTGTTGATGGTAATGTGGAGCGCGTGATGTCGCGGATTTTTGAGATAGATGCCCCTTTGCCAGGATCGAAGCCTAGGTTGAGGGCTGCAGCTGAGGTACTCGCGCCGTCTTCGTCCATTCAAAGGCCTGGCGATTACGCACAGGCACTAATGGATCTTGGCGCGACTGTTTGTGTACCTCGAAAACCAAGATGCGAGCTTTGTCCCTGGAGGTCCTTTTGTAAGTCATATTCCTCTGGAACTTCAGGATCGCTGCCTCGTCGAGAGAGAAAACCAGTTACACCCGTCAGATTTGGCATAGTTTATTGGGTTCAGGCATCGGATGGATCTGTTCTCCTCCGGCGTAGACCAGAGAGCGGACTCCTTGGAGGTATGATGGAATTTCCGTCGACAGAATGGAGGCCTGAACGATTAGAAGAGAGCGAAAGCTTTAGCGCATTGCCGGCGTCCGGGCCGACGTCGGATATCCCGGGTGTTGTACGGCATGTATTCAGCCATTTTCAGTTGGAGCTTTTAGTCAAGTTGGTTTTGGTTTCGGAGAAACAGAATATTGAGGGGTATATTTGGTGCAAACCGAGCTGCTTCGCCAATTACGCTTTGCCAACGGTAATGAAAAAAGTTGCTAAGCATGCGATCGAATACTTGAAACAAGGAAACTCCAAAACCAGTCAATAAAGTCAAGCCCAAAGGCAGGCCTGTTCTCCTAACCAGGTCGCGATTAATGGCTGGTGGGCTGAATGCTCTTCGCTTTTGACAAAGTGTCCGACATTGAGGTTCGGATCCGCTCTCGGAGTTCATCGATAGGTCGGGACTCACCGTCAGACTCAAAGTGCCAATACGTCCATCCATTGCAAGCGGGAGTTTTTTGAATCTGAGCGCCTACTTTATGGATAGACCCGCGCAAATTATTTGCTGCGATGCTTCCATCTGCATTTACTCTCGCTTCAACCCGCTTTCTTATATCAAAAAGCCTGTCACCAGCTCGGAGTAATCCATGTTCTACCAATGAGCCGAATGGGACGCGAGGTTGTCCGCGCTTTGTCGGGGTGGTCAGAACTCCATCTTGCTTGGATATTGGCTGAACCCTCTCTATCCGATCGTTAGCGACCTTCACGTAAGCCTCCTCTCGTTCTATCCCCAGCCAGTCTCTACCCAAAGCTTTGGCGACAGCGCCAGTTGTTCCCGTCCCAAAGAAGGGATCAAGAATTAAATCACCTGGGTTTGTGGAGGACATAATTACTCTATACAAGAGGGACTCGGGCTTTTGGGTAGGATGGACCTTTTTTCCGTTTTCTTTAAGCCGTTCATTTCCGCTACAGATCGGAAGGACCCAGTCACTGCGCATCTGGGTTCCATCGTTTAAGGCCTTCATGGCCTGATAATTGAATGTCGGCTTGGCGCTTCGGTTTTTGGAACACCATATGAGCGTTTCGTGGGCATTGGTAAAACGCTTCCCGTTAAAATTAGGCATGGGATTGCTTTTACGCCAAATGATGTCATTCAGAATCCAAAAACCAAGGTTCTGCAACGAGTTACCGACCCTAAATATGTTGTGGTATGAACCGATCACCCACAAAGACCCATTCTTTTTTAAAACACGTTTTACTTCCGTTAACCATTCCAATGTAAAAAGGTCATAGGCTTCAAAATTGTCGAACCGATCCCAGCTCTCTTCAACTCCGTCTACTCGTGATTGATCAGGACGGACTAGGTTCCCACCGAGCTGCAGATTGTAAGGTGGATCCGCAAAAACCATATCCACAGACTCACCCGGGATCGTTCTTAAATTTTCAACACTATCCCCGCGCAAAATTAGATTGCGAAGAGTTCTTAATGAATTTTCCATGGTGACAACTTGATTCAAGCGGGAGATTTCGTCAAGAAATAATATTTTAAATCAATTGCTTAGGAGCTAAATATTGGAGTTTGATTTAGTTGCGACTCAATATCTTGTTTACAGGGGCAAAAAATCTGCGGTGGTGTCCGGTTGCACCCATAGTTTTTAGCGCAGCTAGATGTTCGCGAGTTCCATAGCCTGCATTTTGTTTCCAGCCGTAACAAGGATAGCGGAAAGATAATAACCCCATGATCCGATCTCTGGCGACTTTCGCTATGATGGACGCCGCCGCGATTGATACAGAAAGGGTGTCTCCCCGTATTAGAGTGCGCGTCCGACAGGGCACATCTGGAGACTTGTTGCCATCGATAAGGGCAAGTATCGGCAATTCAGGTAAAGCCAGAACTGCTCGGCGCATAGCCAGCATTGACGCATTGAGAATATTGACCTTTTCAATTTCGGTTACAGATGCAGCACCAATTCCGATCACTCCGCATTTTCGGATTTCCGAATTTAAGGAGTTCCGTTCCGAAGGCTTTAGCCTTTTTGAGTCGTCTATCCTGCTTAACAAACACGGTTTTAATGGGTGTCGAAAGATTACGGCGGCGGCAACTACGGGTCCGGAGAGCGCACCTCTACCCGCCTCATCCACGCCGGCGACTGGCCCGTCTTCAAGAACTTCAAATGAAAAATCAGGCATTTTTATATTATTTCCTATTTCGTAAGGATCCAAGCAGGATCTTGAGTTGGGTTATGAGAAATTTAATCGAGGGTCTAGTGCGTCTGGTTAGCCATCGGAAAAGGGCGCGCTGAAGCACAAACGTTGAACTTAATATTTTATTCCAATCAACTACTCCGCGAGAGGCGATAATTTGAAGCCGGCGAGCGGTGCTGAGCCAAAAGGGACTTAATCCCAAACTTAGTGCCGTAACCGTGATAACCAGACGCGACTCTTCTACGGAAATAGCACCGACAGTCAAACCAGCCGCGGCCAATAAGAATGAAAATTCGCCAATTTGAGAAATCATGACGCCGGAGAGAAACGCGCGCTGCCAATTTTCTCCCAAGACTCTAATGATAAGTACATTAATTCCGGTTTTGAAAAATGTAACAATCAGGAAAAATAGAAAGACCGTTCCGAGGTTACGCCAAATAAAGCCAAGATCAATCAAGAGGCCGATGGATAGAAAAAAAACCATAAGCATGACGCTCTGGATGGGACGCACAGCGGACAGCATCTCTCTTCTCTCGGCACTGTTGCCGACTGCAAGACCAGCCAAAAAGGCTCCGTAGGCAGGGGAGAGTCCCATGAGCCCGAGTAAAGCACTACCCCCAAAGCAGTAAAGAAGGCCAGCCAAGGGGATAGGTCTGAATGATTTGAGAACCATTTGTAAAATGGGAGGTGAGCGCGGCCTTGTCGCATGAGAAATTTAATCAAAAGGGCCAAGAGCAAAATTGCTATGATAAATTTTCCAGCCTCTCCGAAGCCAAAACTTGATTTTCCCATATTTTCAACAATTAGGATCATGGGGAGAAAGGCGAGATCTTGGGCAATAAGTATTGCGACAGTAACTCGACCTACCCGATTTCTAAGTGCCTTGATTTCCTCGAGCATTTTTACGGCGACGGCAGTGCTGGATAACGCTACTACAAACCCAAGAAGGACAGCGGTGCGGGCTGGGATATCTATGGCCCACGCTATAAAAAATATAATGATCAGACAGGCAAAGGTCTGCATAGCGACTGCTGGTAGCGCAATCCTCCACGTAAATTTTAACGTTCTTACACTCAGTTCCATGCCTATTATGAAGAGCAGAAGTAACACACCCAATTCTGCGAAATGGGTAATTATGCCCTCATTTTTAACCAGTCCGAGCCCCGTCGGGCCCAAAATTATGCCTGCAAGTAGATATCCGACTAGTGGAGGGTGACCCAATTTTACCATCAACATTCCGCACATCAGTGCAGTAATGATTATGGTGGCCATGCCCGATAAGTCTGCTGCGTGTTCCATCCGTTAGAAAGTAACCTAGACTTCTTGTCGCAAAAAGTTCCGGATACAAACAATTTGCTCCTGACGGTTCATAGTTTTTTCCGGCTATCGAGGCTGAGATATCTGGGATCAAAGTTAAGGTTCACCGGAGGTAAAACCTCTTCGCTTAGAACGACAGTGGGGCAAAACCGAATTTCCCCAAAACATGGACATTTGAACCTCTCGACAAAAAAAAGAAGAATTTTGTATTCAAAATAATTTTGGATGTTTAAGTCGTTAGGAACTGCTTTACTCAATTCGCGCAGTTTTCCAGAGCCGTATTAGCGGGAAAATAATGAGAAATACTCTGCCAATAAGTGTAATCATACCCGCACTCAATGCATCCGAGACGATTGGACATGCCATCTCTTCGGTCAAAGACTATGTTTCCGAGGTCATCGTTGTTGATGGAGGCTCTAGCGATGACACCATTAGGAAGGCTGCCGAAGGGGGCGCGATAATAACGGATACGCTGGCGGGACGGGGCTCTCAACTCAAGCATGGTGCAAGCAAAGCGAAGAGTAGATATCTTTTATTCCTGCATGCTGATACGCGTCTAAGAGAAGGTTGGGCGGAGGAAGTTGCTGTGTTTTGCAAAAATAAGGGGGAGGCGGGTGCTTTTCGGTTTGAGCTGGATTATTCGGGTTATAAAGCCAGGGCTCTTGAAAAATTTGTTGCTTTGCGATGCAGGTATTTAGGGTGGGCTTGGGGAGATCAGGGGTTGCTGATAAGCCGCCAACTCTATGAGTCCATCGGAGGGTTTCGAGGAGATTTGGTATTGTTTGAGGACACAGATATTATTAGGAGGATCGGAAAAAAGAGACTCCATATTTTTGACGCAGGGGCGGTAACGTCTGCGCAAAAGTATGTGCGCGACGGATTCATTGTTAGGTGCACTTTAAACTTTCTGTGTCTTAGTGCTTACCTTTTGGGAATTTCACCCAAAGGCATCAAACGATTTTATGGAAAATGAATGCCAATCCCAGACCTGTAGTGATTGTGTTTGCGCGTGTGCCAAGATTGGGGGCTGTGAAAACGCGCTTATCCATCGGGATTGGAATGTTGGGGGCCTATCAATTTTATGTCCGCAATACCAACCAACTGGTAAGGCGTTTGGCATCTGATGGTCGTTGGGATGTGGACCTCTGTCTTACGCCTGATCACTTCAGAGGGGTCCGCCGGATCTGGCCGAGCGCTGTCTCGCTGTCGTTGCAGGGACGGGGAGATATAGGGACACGGATGGAGAGAGCCATATCCCGATATCCTGATCGCAAAGTAATTCTCATAGGCAGCGATATCCCCGACATCCAAAACTCAGATATTGCTTCTGGCTTTGCAGCAATGCGAGGCAGGGATCTGGTATTTGGTCCGAGCAAGGATGGTGGATATTGGCTAACTGGTGTCAGAGCTGGTTTCTTAGCGAGAGGCCTATATGACAATGTTAGATGGTCAGGGCCCTCCGCCTTGTCAGATACTTTGAGAAACAGTCAAGGAAAGTCTGTGACGCTACTAAGAGAACTTTACGACATTGACGACCTTAAAAGTTTTAAAGACTGGAAGACTTCAAAGGCGCAGGATATGGATCCTAAGATTATTTTTTGACAATAGGTTCTGAGTCGTAGGTCTGAATTAAACCTTCGGTGGATAAAGGCCCTACTTAATTTTCGCTTCCTTAAATACGACGTGTTTTCTGGCCACTGGGTCGTATTTTCGCTTTTCCATTTTTTCCGTCAGTGTCCGAGGATTTTTCCGTGTGATGTAATAGAAGCCTGTATCGGCGGTGCTGACCAATTTAATTTGTATCGAATTTGCTTTAGCCATATTCCACACCCCTTATTCAAGGAAACACGAGCGGAAAATACACTTGGGGCCGCTACTGTCAAGTGTGAATGTGAAGGTGGAATGGGTTCAAAAACTTTAGAGGCTGAGAAAATTTGTTGGGAAACTTCTCTCTAAGCCTGGAATGTTGATCAGGATTTGACAGTCATGGGGCGTTTTTTTCGGCGGAATCGTCCGGGTCGTGTTCTTTTTCCCTTGATCATGTGGGTCTCGTTTATCGGGAACATGGAGACGCTTATACTTCCGGTCTGTTTGTCCGCTGATTTGATGAAAACTGATAACTTATCACCCAGAGTGATCTTATTTTTGCTTTTGGTGCCAACTAGGGTCCGTTTTGTTTCATCAAATCTATATCTTTCATTGTTCATCTCTGAGAGAGGTAGCAATGCATCGGCACCAGTTAGATTCAATTCCACAAATACTCCAAATTTTTCCACACCAGTGACTCTTGCCAATACTTTTTGCCCCTCGAAGCTCGATAAATAGGAGGCTGCATAGCGGTCAAATGCATCTCTTTCAGCAGTCGCTGCACGCCTTTCAGTCATGGACAGGTGTTTTCCAATCGTCTGAAAATCCTGATCCTTTATTTTTGTCTTTCCAGGGCCGAGTTTGAGGGCTCCTATTAGAGACCTGTGCACTAATAGATCAGAATATCTCCGAATGGGTGATGTAAAGTGCGCGTAATTTCTGAGAGCTAGTCCGAAATGGCCGATATTATCTGGGCTGTATACAGCCTGGGATTGGGTCCTTAAAATTGCCTCTTGAATCCCTCGGGCATCGTCCCTCGAACCGAGTTTTCCAATCAGTTGAGCAAAATGACGAGGCCGAACTGCCTGACCCCCGGCTAATCGTAAATTGAAGGTCTTGAGATATTCACGCAATGAGGAAACACGATCGGGTGCTGGATCTTCGTGTACCCGAAACATACAAGGCCAATTGCGTTCCTGGAGTGTCTCTGCGGCGCAGATGTTGGCTAAGATCATGAATTCCTCAACAAGGCGGTGGCTATCTAGCCGAGTATGCTGGAGTATATCTTTGCAGTTACCCCCTTGGTCCAGAATGATTTTGCGCTCGGGGAGGTCTAAATCGATTGTGCCTCTCTGCTGTCTAGCGGCAAAGAGGGACTCATAAGCGCCATATAATGATGTTATCTGTGATTTCTCGATCTTTAAGCCGGCTTTGAGCCTATTATCACGGGCTTCCTGCATTTGACTGTATGTCAATCTTGCTGCCGAGCGCATAATACCTCGGATAAATTTGTGCCTAAGTTTCTTCCCATCCAGTGAAATATCAATTTCTACCGCGAGACAGTATCGATCTTCATCTGGAACAAGAGAGCAAAGGTCATTTGAAAGAAATTCGGGTAGCATAGGTACCACGCGGTCGGGTAAATAAACTGAGTTCCCACGTTTTTGGGCTTCAACATCGAGGAGGCTTCCTTCAGGTACATAGAAGGACACATCAGCAATTGCGACGACAATTCTCCATCCGGGAGACGCACCTTTGATCGGTACAGCGCAAACCGCATCGTCAAAGTCCCTGGCGTCCTCTCCGTCAATTGTAACAAGCGGAAGAGCACGCAAGTCCTCCCTATCTCCAGCTAGCACAGTGCCTATTTTTTTCTCTGACTCCAAAATTTCTGAGGGGAACTCGTACGGTATGTCATTCGCTGCTAAAACCAAATCGCCTATCGATCGTTGATGGTCGAGGTTACCGATAATTTTGATAATTTTGGCGGTGGGTAGTCCAAACGCCCTTGTTGGTAATATCTCCCCAGAGACAATGTCACCATCCTTTGCATCACGGGTATGCTCTTGTGCTACTAGGAAATCTCCCCGTTTTTTTCGATAAATAGGTTCGATACGCCCGCCGTTGGTGTCCCCTCTAAACACGCCAAAGATCTCTCCCGACGGACTCTCTATTTTTCTTATTGCCCTAGCCCAGAACCCATCCGTTCGTTTTGATATTTTAATTAACAACCGAGTTCGTGTTCCGGGCGCAGGCCCTGGCCTCTTGTCCGGTTTTAACCGAATTTGTGGGGCAATCTCTGCGTGTTCAGGTTTAATCGGAACCAGAAGGGGGATGCCATCTTCATCAAGGCCCGATATTTCGGCGACCAGGACTGGTGGTAGATTAAACGCTAGCTGATAACGACGGTTGCGCCCTTGCAAGAGGATGCCATCTTTTTCCATGGCTGATAATAAGGTTTTGATATATTTGCCATCGTGACTAGTGAGACCAAAAGCCCTCCTGATTTCGCGTTTTCCGATCGCTGTTCTCGTTGATTTCAAAAATTCAAGAATTTCATCGCGGGTAGGAAGACGGCCTGAAGCGCTCGGGAGGCTCATGACACCTTATTCCTTTTTTCTATTTACTCGATGGTTTCTTTAAGACAGATGGCCTATCGGCAGTTTTTCCTGAAGCCTTTTTCGCCGATTTCTTGGCCTTTTTCCCTTTTGCTGAACGCGTTGCAATGAGCTCCAATGCGCGCTCCAAAGTGATGTTTTCTGAGTCCTCAGACTTCGGAATTGAAGCGTTAATTTTTCCATACTTGATGTATGGTCCATATCTACCACTATAAATGTTCAGTGGTTTCCCATCTTCTGGGTGATTGCCCAATTCGCGGAGCGGCGTTGATGTTTTTTTCGGAGGTTTTTCCTGGATAACAGTTACCGCTCTATTCAATCCGATAGATAGAATATCCTCGTCAGGGCCAAGAGAAATGTATGCATTGCCGAGTTTTAGATAGGGACCAAAACGACCTATCCCCGCTGTTATAAGTTCATTGCTTTCCGGGTGAAGGCCAATTTCTCTTGGTAAAGCGAGTAAGGCAAGAGCCTGCTGGAGAGTGATTTCTATGGGGCTTAGGCTTTTCAGGAGGGATGCTCGTTTAGGCTTTGTTTTGCCCTCTGCTTCGCCTAACTGAACATAAAACCCGAATGGACCCTTTCGCAGGGTGATATCTGAACCTGTTTTCGGATCCTCCCCCAAAAGTTTTGGTAAAGAAAGAGCCCCCAGTTCTGTATCATCTGATCCGTTAGTGAGAGAGGTTGTGTAAGCGCACTCGGGGTAATTACTGCAACCTATAAAAGGGCCACTTCGGCCAAGTTTCAATCCAAGCCTGCCTGTTTTACACAGCGGGCAATCTCGCTCCTCTTCACCGTTGCTTTTTTGGGGGAAGAAGTATGGGCCTAGATCTGCGTCCAAAGCATCAATAACTTCAGAAATTTTCAGACTTTCTGTCTCTTTGATTGATGTGTGGAACGCGGACCAGAACTCTCTCAAAACAATCTTCCAGTCAATTTCACCTTTTGCAACTTTGTCCAACCTATCTTCGAGATCGGCTGTAAAATCATATTCCACGTAACGCTGAAAAAAACCCGACAAAAAGGCCGTCACAACTCTGCCTCTGTCTTCGGGAATAAAACGTCGGCGATCGAGGCGCACGTAATTACGGTCTTGTAGCACTGATATAATCGAGGCGTAAGTTGAAGGGCGCCCTATACCAAGCTCCTCCATTCGTTTGACGAGGCTTGCTTCCGTGAACCGGGGGGGAGGCTTTGTAAAATGCTGCTCTGAGGTAATTTCTGTTGTCTTTAGATCATCTCCCTGTTGCATCGGCGGTAGGATCCGGTCGCGGTCATCATCTCCGTCTCCAGGCTCATCACGGTCCTCCTTATAAAGGCTTAAGAAGCCGTCAAATTTCACGATCTGCCCGGTGGCTCTAAAAATGGTTTTCTGATCACGAGATGCGAGGTCAATTGCCACTTGTTCCAAGTCAGCCTTTTTCATCGCACTCGCGACAGTACGCTTCCAAATTAGATCATATAATTTTTGGCCATCTTGGTCCAAAAATGGAGCGACGTCCTCAGGTCGCCGGCACACATCTGTCGGTCGGACAGCTTCATGGGCTTCTTGGGCATTTTTGGAACGGTTGCGAAACTGATTAGGCTGGTCCGGAACATAAGCGGATCCATAAATTTCTTCAATCAATTGACGTGTTGCCCCAGGGCCTCCGTAGCGATATTGATGCTGTCGGTTCGCATATAAGTTATCAGGCCTACGGTTTCCCCGTTCAGAGAAACGCCCTCATATAGTTTTTGGGCGCAGCGCATAGTGCGTTGCGCTCCAAACCCCAGTTTTCGTGACGCCTCCTGCTGCATGGTCGAGGTTGTAAACGGTGGTTGGGGACTGCGCGACACAGAACGTTTTTCGATCGTTTTCACCGAGAAATCAGACTGACTAACGATTGTTTTGGCAGCAATCGCGGCTTGCTCATCGCCTAGCCCAAAACGTTCAAGCTTTTCTCCGTCTAAGTGCGTTAAATTTGCAACGAAGGTATCCCCAAGCCGTGTTTTAAATTCAGCGTGGAGTGTCCAATACTCAGTCGGTTGAAAAATCTCGATCTCATGCTCTCGATCGCAGATTAATCTGAGCGCAACGGACTGGACCCGGCCTGCAGATCTGCTGCCAGGTAATTTGCGCCACAGCACCGGGGACAGTGTAAAGCCCACCAGGTAATCAAGAGCTCTCCTAGCCAAGTAAGCTTCTACGAGACCGGTGTCGAGATTGCGGGGCGATTTGAGGGCTCCCAAAACGGCATCCTGGGTGATCTCGTGAAAGACAATACGTTTTACGTCGACCCCCCGAAGAACCTCTTGTTTTTGCAAAACCTCAAGCACATGCCAAGATATGGCTTCACCTTCACGATCAGGGTCTGTTGCAAGAAAGAGCCGAGATGCCCCTTTCGTCGCTTCTGCAATTTCTTTTAAGTGGCCTCGCGACTTGTCATCAACCTGCCACAGCATTTCGAAATCTTTTTCGGGATCAACCGAACCATTTTTGGGCGGCAGGTCCCTAACGTGACCATAGCTGGCATAAACTTTAAAATCGGTCCCCAAATATTTGTTTATTGTTTTGGCTTTGGCGGGAGACTCTACGACAACAACATCCATTGATCGGCCAGTAATTGTAAAAAGATATCTCGGTTTTAAAGCTGACAACCCCTCAAAACCCATCGGGAATAAAGTTATTTCCCTGTGAGCATGATCTGATCAACAGCTCTTATCGCGTCGAGAAGCCCTTCATAGGCTGAACTTCCTCGACGTCAACAGTCGACAATTGGCACTCCCTGATCAATTCGTCAATAGTCGTCGGGAGGGGCGGGATCAGCTATGACATTGTCGGATGGTCCAATAAAAAATGATAGGGCAACCCTTTGATGACCCACTTAGACCGGTTAAGAGCTATTTCCGTGTGCCAATTTTAGATTCGTTTCCCGAGAGGAGCCTACGAATGTTGCCCCAATGTCGGAACCAAATAAGTAATGTCATTAGAAGATAAAATTCCGTAATTTGGGGCGTTGAGAAATACCAAGCCAGCACAGGGCAAAGAGCACTTGCCATGAGCGCCGACAACGATGAGTAACGAGTAACTGCCGCAATGATGATCCAGGTTATGAGTGAACAAACCGCGATGGGCCAAGTCAAGAACATCACCAGGCCGAGTGCTGTTGCCACCCCTTTTCCTCCACGGAAGCGGAGCCACACGGGAAACAAATGACCGATCAGGGCGCCGAAAGAACACACAACCGCCATGTCAGGGCCGAATTGGGATCCTAGAAAGGCCGCTAATGCCCCCTTGCTCGTATCTAGAACAAGTGTGCCTGCAGCTAACCCCTTTTTTCCAGTGCGGAGGACGTTTGTGGCTCCGATATTACCGGAACCGATCGTCCGAATATCGCCGATGCCAGAAGCTCTGGTAAGTAAAACCCCAAAGGGTATAGATCCCAGCAGGTAGCCTGCTAACAAAGCGGCCCCTATGTAGGGGTAGGAGAATTCCCAACTAATTGGGTCAATCATTATTCAGTTCCGTGACCTAAAAACAGTGCTGATCTGAAACTGAGCATCCCTTGAGGAGAATGACAATCCACTATTTCAATAAAATTGGGGCCTTAGGAGTCGATTTTTCTCGCCATACGCTTCCGTATGGTATAGCATTCAAAAAATAAAGTCGGCGGCGCACTCGGGTGGGGGGGCGCTTTCAATAAAATAGTCGTAGATCCAATCGGATCAATGCGAATTGGGAGATATGCGGATGAATTTTGATCCTAGTGTACGGGAAATGAGTAATCTGTCTGGGATTGCTGGAGAAGTGACACTTTTTCGAGCGGTAATTGCTCGTGCGTTCCACGATGCGCTCAATCGCAGAGCAATTGATGGTAAGGCTGTCGATAGTGATGCACGGGAAGCTCGGATGCTGCGAGAAGAGGCCAGAGATTGGCTTCTCACCGATAGCCCTGATTTTCGAAGAGTTTGCGAGTGGGCGTTATTGGAACCTGAAGCTGTACGAGACTCAGCTGAACGGGCTATCGCAAGCTGTGACGCCGAAGTAGGGCAGGCTGCGGCCTAGTTAGAAAAAACATTTTAAACAGCGGCGAGACGTTTGTTAACGTCTCGCTGTTTTTTTGCAGGTCCCGATCACCCAGTCCTCTGTATTAAGTGAAATCCGAAGTCTGTTTCGACGACGGATGAAACTTCCCCTATCTCCATAGAAAAAGCGCTGTCCTCAAATGCCGGCACCATTTGCCCTCTACCGAAACTACCCAAATCGCCACCATCAGAACCAGAGGGGCAATCGGAATGGATCTTTGCGAGTTCTGCAAAATCGGCCCCATCGTTTATTTGAGATTGTAAGCCTTCAATCTCGATAACCGCATCCTCTTTTGATCTGTTGTTGGTCGAGCGCATAGACCCAGAATACATAAGTAAGATATGCGATGCCCTTACTTGGTCCATTTTTCCTCCTGTCCCGGCTATTCAGCCGCCGCTTTCGGCGTGAGTTTCTCTTCAACTGTCCGTTTTTTCATAGAAAATACGTCATCGACGACACAATAGTCCATATAACCAAGTCTCGCTATTGGCTTGATTTTACGGATATCGACCAAGCCCTCCTTATTGATGAATTGATCATTGATGTGAACCATCACAACCCTTCCGATCACAATGTGATGCACGGACTCTGGATCATGACCAGGGAGCTCAACAGTTTTATGATACACGCATTCCATATGGGCAGGGGCCTCTTTGACCATCGGAACTTTCACGCGTTTTGCTGGAATCGGCGTCAGTCCGCATTCAAGCATCTCATCGACCATAGGGTCATCAATCCAACTTGTGTCTGACATTTTGGTTCTTGTTTCCCAGTTCGCCATATTGAAAACGAACTCGCCTGTTTGCTCGATATTATTAACCGAGTCTTTTTTGCTTCCATCTGCTTTGCAACCCGCTGAGAACATCAAGTAAGCCGGATTGTAAGACAACATGTTGAAAAAACTGTAGGGTGCTAAGTTCCCGATTCCATCTTTGCTGACCGAGCTAATCCAACCGATGGGACGAGGGGCAACGAGTCCTTTGATTGGATTAAAAGGCAATCCGTGGTCGTTAATATCTGGATCATAAAACATGCATTTGTCCTCAAATAATCGCGTCCAACTTCCATTAAGCAGTTTGTTCTATTGGGCGCAAGTATATCTCAAGTTGCCCAGTGTATCACGACTGGTATTGCTAATATCGACAGGAGTGTCTCAGCTGTGAGAATTGCGGCCATCAGAGGAGCATCGCCTCCCAGTTGCCTGGCGAGTATATACGACGCCGGTGATGCAGGACACGCAGCGAAGAGCATTACGGTTGCAGAAGTAACTCCCGTAAGACCCGTGAAGCCCATGATGATGGCAGCGGCCAGGGGCATGGCGATGAGCTTCAGGGTGCATGCAGTAATCAGCCCTAAATATCGAGCTCCGCTGAGCGCTATTACCAGTCCTGCCCCTACGGTCAGGAGTGCCAGGGGCAAAGCAGCACGAGCCAGGATGCTCAAAAGCTCAATCACAACATAAGGCAGAGAGATCGAATATCCATTAATCATCCAACCGATCGCGCACGCAATGATTATAGGATTTTGAATGATTTGTTTGGGAATGCTGAGCCAGTCCGTAGGGCCAGTTTTTATACTCAGAGCCAGAGCTGCAATACAAATTACATTCACAACGGGCATCATAATGGCCACAAACAAGGCGCAGAGAACGATTCCCTCGGACCCGTATAACAAATTAGCAATTGCGAAGGCGATGTAGGCATTTATCCTGATTGCCCCTTGGAGAACAGACGTAAATGAGGGCCCGCTCATTCGGAAAAGCGGTCGGAGCATTATTACGAACAGGGTCAATGTGCACGCAATTGCAACAATGGTAACGCTGATGTCCTTGACAGGAAGTGAAGTTAAATCGGCTTTAGCGAGGTTGGCTATTATTAAAGATGGAAGTAGGACGTAATAGGCAAGGTTCTCTGCGGGCCGCCAAAATCCCTGGCCGGGGAAGTTTATCCGCCGAAACGTGTAGCCCATGAGGATGAGCAAGAAAATGGGTGCTATTTTAAGCCCGATCGATAGCATTGCTGCCTAAGAAGGGAGCATATTGGCCCCCATTCTCATTCCTCAAAAAATCAAGAGCGCCTTGAAGAATATAAGTAGCAGCCATTTTATCCACGATTTTTGCTCGTTTGGCTCGTGATAGGTCGGCCTCAATCATCGTCTTGGATACGGCGACCGTCGATAGTCTCTCGTCCCAGAAAGCAACTTGGATTTTCATTTTTTCTGCTAGGTTGTCACCAAATTGTTTGGTTGACTGTGCTCGAGGGCCGATCGTCCCATCCATATTAATGGGAAGGCCCAATATTAGCGCTGATATTTGTTCATTATCTATAATTCTTTCAAGTGCGCTTGCATCTTGAGAGAATTTCTTTCGGATAATGGTCGAGTAGGGTGATGCGATAGAGCGCAAAACGTCTGATATCGCAAGGCCAATCGTTTTGGTTCCTAGATCTAGGCCTAATAATCGTCCCTCTTTCGGTAAATATTCGGACAACTCTTGAATCTTGCGGATTGGCATGACGGGTGATACTTTTCGCGTTCTTCCTGCTAGGGGAACATAGGGTTTTAAGGCTGACGCCTAATTCTTGGAGACGATTAAGCCATGTCGGTCGATAAATCTACTGTTACTCGTATAGCACAGCTTGCCCGTATAGATGTACCTGAGCATGAAGCTGATGGGCTCGCTGAGGAATTAAATAATATCCTGGGTTGGGTGGAACAGCTCAATGAGGTCGATACAGAGGGCGTTGTTCCAATGTCATCGGGAATGCCTGGAGCAGAACTCAGGCAGAGACAGGACCAAATCACCGAACAAGATAACAGGGATCTGATTTTGATTAACGCCCCTGAATCTCGGGATGGTTTTATTCTTGTGCCTAAGGTCATTGAGTGATGGCGGCGTTAACCGAGCTCACTATCGCGGAGGCACGCGATGGCTTGAGTAGAAAAGAATTCTCTGCGAAGGAATTGACCGAAGCACATATAAAAAAAATCGAATCCACTCGGATACTTAATGCGTATGTATTGGAGACCCCTGAGCGTGCATTGGAGGATGCGATCGCGTCAGATTTGAGACGCGGGAACAATGAAATCGGCAGTTTGGAGGGAATTCCTGTCGGTATAAAAGATCTTTTTTGCACCGAGGGGATCAGAACAACTGCCTGTTCCCACATTCTCGATGAGTTTGTCCCACCCTATGAGTCATATGTGACGGCGAGAATGAGGGCTGCGGGTTCAGTCATGCTCGGCAAAACAAATCTAGATGAGTTTGCGATGGGGTCGTCGAATGAAACGAGTTATTTTGGAGCTGTAAGGAACCCCTGGGCTCCCTCAGGCACAGATCAAATTTTGGTTCCTGGAGGGTCTTCAGGTGGATCGGCGAGTGCCGTGGCAGCGGGTCTTTGCCTTGGTGCGACGGGCACTGACACGGGTGGCTCAATCCGCCAACCTGCGTCCTTTTGCGGTATTGTTGGTATGAAGCCAACCTACGGTCGATGTTCGAGATGGGGAATTATTGCGTTTGCCTCCTCACTGGATCAAGCAGGCCCCATGACACGTACAGTAAGGGATTCTGCGATAATGCTCGGGGCGATGGCGGGGTTTGATCCTCATGACTCGACTTCATCAAAACATGTGGTTCCGGATTTCGAGGAGTCGCTCGGGAAGGGGATCAAGGGCTTGAAGATCGGTATTCCAGCTGAATATCGATCTGGGGGGATTGATCCTGAGATATCAGGGCTTTGGGAAAAAGGCTCCAAATGGCTGAAGGACCAGGGTGCTCAAATTATAGATATAACGCTTCCCCAAACAAAGTATGCTTTGCCCACATATTACATCATCGCGCCCGCGGAGGCATCGTCCAACCTGGCGAGATATGACGGGATGCGGTACGGCCTTCGAGTTAATGGATCTGATCTAACGGAAACGTATATGAAAACTCGTGCTGAGGGGTTCGGCCCAGAGGTCCGAAGGCGAATAATGATAGGAACTTACGTGCTGAGTGCCGGGTATTACGATGCATATTATCTAAAAGCACAGAAGGTGCGCCGTCTTATTTCTGAGGATTTTGAGACGGCTTTTAAATCAGTGGACGCTATCCTGACACCGACGTCACCGACGCCTGCTTTTGAGCTGGGTTCAAAATCTGATGATCTAATCGCAATGTATCTGAATGATGTATTTACAGTACCGGCAAGCCTCGCGGGTTTGCCGGCAATTTCCGTACCCTGCGGGCTATCTAGCAATGGGCTGCCGCTTGGATTGCAGATTATTACTCCAGCTTTTGATGAAATTACCTTATTTCGTGTCGGTGAAGCACTGGAGAATGCAGCAGGTTGGTCGCCACGGCCGGTTGGAGCCCAGGTCTGAGCGAATGCGGTATCATTTTTGGTACGTTTTAATTCACATTGGGTTGGGCCTTATCGGTTATCAGTATTTCTTATTTACAAACACTGGTGGTACTTTGGCATTCGGAGCGGCGCTTGTAGTCCAAGCTTATGCTGTTTACGAGATCCATAGGGATGCGTGGCCGCGTTTTGTTCCCGCGCGAGATTCTGAGCCGAGTTTGCAGAAACGAAATGAGATGTTTTCAGAGTATAAGAAGCGTCTTCTTCGGGTTTGGTTTATGCGGAGCTGCATGTATGCCCTATTGAGTCTGATTGCAGCTATGGCAGTGCGTGGGGGAGGGGGCTGAGACATATGATTCAGGGAAAGACGGGAAAGTGGGAAATAATTATTGGGCTAGAAGTCCATGCTCAGGTCACAACTGAATCGAAGCTCTTTTCGGGGGCAGCAACCAGCTTTGGCTCTGATCCAAATACGCAAGTCAGTCTCGTGGACGCGGCCTTACCTGGCATGTTGCCGGTTCTTAACAAAAAGGCTGTGGAGCAAGCGGTGCTTACGGGGCTCGCGATAAACGCGAAAATAAATAGGCACTCGGTGTTTGATCGAAAGAATTATTTCTATCCTGACCTTCCGCAGGGCTATCAAATTTCGCAATTCAGCGACCCGATCGTTGGCGAAGGAGAAATAGAAATCCTGATGGAGAAAGAGGAGAGACGGATCATCAGGATCACACGGATCCATCTTGAGCAGGACGCGGGTAAAAGCGTGCATGATCAAAGTCCTGTCTCGAGTTATGTTGATCTCAATCGTTCGGGTATTCCTTTAATGGAAATCGTGTCCGAGCCCGACATGAGATCGGCCGCCGAAGCGGCAGCTTATGTTGCGAAGCTTCGCTCTATTCTTCAATACTTAGGCACTTGTGATGGAAACATGGAGCGTGGAAATTTGCGGTGTGACGCGAATGTCTCGGTCCGTAGGCCTGGTGACCCGCTTGGTACGCGATGCGAAATTAAGAATGTAAACTCCCTAAGGTTTTTGCAGCAGGCTATAGACTATGAAGCCCGACGCCACGTTGAAGTCATAGAGAGTGGTGGCCAAATTGTGCAGGAAACAAGGTTATTTGACTCGGAGTCTGGGGTGACGCGCTCCATGCGGAGCAAAGAGGAAGCGCATGATTATCGCTATTTTCCTGACCCTGACTTAATGCCATTGGATCTCGACGAAGAACTAATAGAGAGTTTACGGGCTAGATTACCCGAGTTGCCTGATAAAAAACTTCAGAGGTTCGTCCAAAGTCTCGGTTTGGCCGCTGATGTTGCCGGTGAGTTGGTCGGAGATAAAGAGAAGGCTGATTATTTCGAGCCAGCAGCAGAAGGTCGTGATGCAAAGCTTGTCGCGAATATGGTGCGGAAAGACGTGTTTGGTTACGCAAATGGAAATGGCCTCACAATCTCCGAGGTTCCTGTTAAGCCCGATCAGTACGGTGCCTTAATCGATCTTGTTGCAGGTGGGACGATTAATGCGGCCATAGCCAGCAAAGTCTTTAATGAGATGGCCGAAACGGGAAAAGACGCGGGAACCATTGTTGCAGAGAGAGGACTGAAACAAGTTTCTGATGAAGGAGAACTAGAAACGATTCTGGATACAATTATCGCCTCCTCAGGTCAGCAAGTGAATCAGTTTAAATCAGGAAATGAAAAAATCATTGGTTGGTTTGTCGGACAAGTGATGCAGAAAACTAAAGGTCAAGCGAACCCGAAAATTGTAAACGAATTATTGATAAAAAAATTGACCAGCGATTGAGCACTAAAAAAATCCGCAGAAATTAAATGGCTTTTTCAGAGATTGACGGGGTGAATTTATGATTGACCTATATACGTGGGCGACCCCCAATGGACACAAGGTTCACATTATGCTGGAGGAGACCGGACTGGAGTATTCGGTGCACCCTGTAAATATCCGCGCTGGAGAACAGTTTGAAGAGGCTTTTTTAAAAATTAGTCCGAATAACAGAATACCAGCCATGGTGGATCGGGAACCCAATTCGGGTGATACAATTTCTGTTTTTGAAACGGGCGCGATGCTGATTTATCTGGCTGAAAAAGTTGGGAAATTTTTGCCCGGAATAGAACGACCTAAGGATCGATATCAGGTTCTTCAATGGCTTATGTGGCAAATGGGAGGGCTGGGACCTATGTTTGGACAGGCCAGCCATTTTCGTGAATATGCAAAGGAACGGGAGCCTGTTGAGAGATTACAATACGGGATCGATAGGTATACGAATGAATCTCATCGACTCTATAGGGTTCTCGATAAACGCCTGGCTGAAATGGAATATCTTGCCGGAGATTATTCGATAGCGGATATGGCTGTTTGGCCCTGGTGCCGTGAACCGTCGCGTCGCGGAGTGGACGAGCGCGATTTTCCAAATGTTTGCGCCTGGTTCGATCGGATTGCGACCAGACCGGCTGTGAAAAGGGCCATTAAAATCCTCGAAAAAGAGTCCGTGCGCCCGGCGAAGCATGATGATCGGTCTTGGTCAATTATGTTTGGAGATAAGCAGTTTAATCGATGACTCATCGATGAACCATAAACGTGGGTTATCCAAAATTTATATAAGTTAGAAATGGTCCAACCCGGTCGTTATAGGGTCCAATCTCAAACAATTTGAAAGTAGTGATAAATCGGACCTCCTGTTATCAGGAAGCGCCTCCCGCTCTTTAGATCTGTGCTATCAGATGCAGCTCAGTCCGCCCTCTGAATTGGGCGTCAGGCCGTGTTTTCGAGGGTTCCGGGTTTGCCATCGATCAGAATGATAGCCAGGCGACAATTTTCATCATAAACGTTGTCCCAACTATGGTTTGTCCCCTGTTGGACCATCACATCACCCTTTTTTAGAGTTACACTTGCACCCTCGTCCATTCCCATATCGATTTTGCCGTCCATCACAAAAATAATATCCACGGTGTCCGTTCGATGCATTCTGCCGGGTGTATTGGGCGGCAAATTCATTATCGTAAAACGAGTGCCATTTGGAGGAGGTTGCGTGCCTAATTTTCGAGCCCCGTAATCTTCGTCGGTCCAAATTTCGGCGGGGCATTCATCTGTTGACCAAATCAGCGTTGATGTAGAGCCCCTCGGGGACCACTTGTGATTATCAGCATTTTCGTCGTTTCCAACAATCGCCCGACCGTTTTCATCGTGAGTGGTTATTATTCGTCTTATTGGAGGGTCCGGAGGATTACCGGCAAGATCATTTGGCTTTGTTGGTGGAGCAGCCGTGTCCCCTGGACCCGGCCGTTTTTTTCCGTCTAGCATTACAAAGCCTAGCCTGCAGGTTTCGGATCCATTATTTACCCAGCTATGGTTGGTACCTTGCTGAACCATGACATCTCCAGCCCGCATGTGAACAGAAGCTCCGTCATCGAGCTCCATATCAATTTCACCCGATAAGCACACAACATAATCCAAAGTGTCAGTTCTATGCATCATCCCAGGGCACCCAGGGAGGAAATCGATAACGCAAATTCTTGCACCCCTCGGCACAGGCTGACGCTCCACTGTTCGCGCGCCATAGTCCTCATCAGACCAGATCTCCGCTGGCATTTCATCCGTGTACCAGATGAGCGTCGAGCAATTAAGTCCATGGGATGGCCACTTATGATTGTTAGCAGGCCCATCCATGGTAACAACCGAATGGAAATTGGCATCGTGACCCGTTACAACTCTTCGGATCGGCGGGTTGGGAGCGGCGTGATCGACCATATCAATTACTCCGGTAGGGGCTTCTTATCGTGTTCGCCCGGGATTTCGACCTCAAAAGTTACCAGCACGAGAGCCACCATCACGTAGAAACCAATAATTGTTACAAGGTCCAATACTGTCTGCTCGCCTAGAATACCGACGGCGGCGGAATAACTTCCTTCGGAGACCTTTTTATTTTCCAGTAACTCCGAGGTCATTTGATAAACCGCAATGTCTTGATCCGTTTGCAGTTTTGGCATTTCTCGATTGCGAATGGCTTCCGCAATCCCTTCATCAAGTCCAAGTTTCCGCCAGCTATTATGGTGTGCATGCCACTCATATTGCGCTGTATAATGTCGCGCTACAATGAGGACGGCGAGTTCCACTAAATTCTGCGGAACACTGGTTTTGTGTCGTAAAAATGAGCCAAATGCATTGGCCTTGTCGGCCAACTCAGGTGTTCGCAACCATAGCGCGAACGGGCCTTTTGCAGCACCACCTCCGCGGGTTGCTGCTATCTCGTCGTTGCAGCGTCGCTGCTCTGGGTCCATCGCATCCATTGGGATGGGATTAATTCGGGCCATCTTTTTCTCCCTGTTCCTTAAACCCTGGCGAATTTGCCACCCATAGTGACAGACCGCATAATGCAATAACACCCACAAGTCCGACAATGTAAAAACTATTTGCCAAACCGACGATTTCCGCCAACCCTCCCATCAATGGTGGAACACACATACCACCAAACCTGTTGAAAGAAATTCTCATGCCTGTCACGCGGCCTTGTTGGGATGGTCCGACATTGCGCGCGAGAATGGTCATCATTAGAGGAAGATTCAGCCCTTGTCCGATCCCTCTACAGCAGATTGCTAACAGCAAAAGTGGGAAGAAATCGCCGAGCAATGGCGTTATTGCGATAAACACAATCGAAATCCCAATCATGATGATAAGGAGCCAATGGTCAGCAATAACCCGTGTTAACGGGCCGATAGTCAATGCAGCGCCTGCAGAGGCCGCATTCGCAGAACCTATTAACAATCCAATAAGTGATCCAGATAGATGAATCTCTTCTCGCAACCAAACTACATAAAAACTACTTTGAACGCCCGAGCCGGTTTGTCTCATTACGGTAATCATAATTACCATTGCGATTGCTGGGATTAAAAGAAGGCGCAGCGTGGAACTGTAACTAGCCGTTGCACTCTCCTGAAGTGACTTGTCCTTCTTCGAGGGTTGGTCTGATACATTATCCACACCGCCAAGCAGGTCAGGTAGAAAGGATGCTGCGATCACGCCCCCAGCGATCCAAACGGCAAGAAATCCAAAGCCACCCCAGGCTCCCAAATGATCCCACGCAGCACCAACCGCGATCGGGCCAATAAAACCGCCGATTCTGGCCACAAAGGTCATACGACCGGCATAAACGGGGTGTCCCTTCATCAGCTGACCGACCAATGTTTGGCTGCCGATCCATCCCGTCGCCTCCGCATATCCGGATAACATTTGAAGGATGATGAGGGTCACGACGAAGCCCCAAGGGGGGGTTTGCGATATAGCCTCCCCTTCAACCCCGAATACAGGGCCGGCCATCGGAAAGGCAAGTGACGTTGCAATGCCGAGAAAACCTACCCAGATGATGACCTGCCGTGTCCCGAATTGGTCCATCAGGGCGCCGCCATATATAGACATTGTGACTGTAAGAAACTGTCGGGCCGCAATAATCAACCCGATCAGAAATGTTAGGTCGGGATTGATTGCAGCGACCAAAAGTAACGCGACAATCGTGGACGCCATGGATTGAACTGTACCGTTGAAGAACGCTGTTCCGTATACGGCAGCCTGAAGTCTGGCCCCGTATTTTTGCTCGGTGTTGTCGGACATAGAAACGACAATGATCCTCTAACAAGAGTCGTGCAATAGGCGTTAAAGACACAAACTATTTTGAACAATTTGTCTAAGTGAAATTCTTTTTTTTGATTGCCCACCACGCAATCCATATGAGTGCCAGAATGCCCAGCCCGCCGACAGCATAGAAACTGACCTCAAGCCCAAATACTTCTGCAATCGCGCCCATGACTACGGGAAAAATCACTGTACCCAAGCGGTTCAAGGTCACCCGGAGTGCGGCGACCTTGCCTTGCTGATCCTTCCCTACAGCTCTCATGCTGAGAGACATCATTAATGGCATGTTGATACCCTGCACGAAACCACGCAGGCATATGATGCCGAGAAGCCACAGATAAATTTTATCAATAATGGGTAGCGGAAAACCCGAAATCTGGTTTGGTATGGAAATGCTGACTGACTGGACGGAGAGCATGGGTGTAACCGTTATAAAAAGAACGGATAGACCAATTGTGACGATTAGGAGCCAGTGTTCACTTATCCAACGAGTATAACTGGCGACAGAAAGAGAGGATCCAGCTGAGATTATATGACTGAAGCCAACCATGAATCCGATATCAAAAGCCGTGACCCCGATCTGGTTCAACCAGACGGGATAAAAGGAAACTTGCATGACCGATCCAGTTTGGCGGACGAGGGTACAGGCAGCCATCAAACCAACAGCGGGAATTAGCGCTAACCTAAAGGTTTCGATGTAATCTCTCGAGCGGGGAATGACGTCCCCCAACTTTACCTTTGCAACGGTTGGGGTATCTGCGTGATAGGACCGTGATCCTTTGGGGACCAAGTAACTAGAGAACCAGCCTAGAAAAATCCAACTTGCCATAAAGTAAAACCCGGCCTCTGCTCCGAATGATTGCCAAAAATACCCTGAGAGGGTCGGGCCTAAAAAACCACCGCAACGCAAGAAGAAACTCAACCGGCCTGTGTAAACAGGGTTACCCTTGAGGAGATTCCCTACTAATGTTTGACTGCCGATCCAACAGGTGGACTCGGCAAAGCCGTTGAGTATTTGCAGAAATAACACCGCGCTGATCATTGGGAAATGCGGAAAAGCGGCCATGGTCAGGGCGCCGAGCATTCCCAGCACTAGCATTATACGGCGAGCACCAAACCGATCCATCAAGGTGCCCCCGTGAATTGAGAATAAAACAGGACCGATTTGGCGAGAGGCCACAATTAAACCAATCAAAAATGGCTCCTCTGGCCCTACCAAAAAAATGGCCCAAAGGGGCATGAGGATACCCGTCATAAAGTAGATGTTGCCGTTAAAGAAACCTGTGGCGTAAATTGGTAATTGTAGACGCCATGGAAACTCCTGCTGTTTTGTTTGCATGGCGGAAGAGCCTTTGTACGCTAAAGTAATGACGAAAATAATAGGTTGAACCTTATCCCCGACTAAGAGCCTGAAAAGTCGCAGATGGTTTTATCCCGGAGAGAGGATATTGATTGATTTTTACACATTTGACACCCCGAATGGGAAACAAGTTGGTATAATGCTTGAGGAGTCCGGTTTGGACTATACCCGTCGATTTGTTGACCTACGGAAGGGAGAAAACAGAACACCGCAATTTGAGAAGATCAGCCCCGATCACACCATTCCCGCAATCTATGATCATGATGGTCCCAATGGGGAAGCTATCCGGGTGTTTGAAGCAGGGGCGATCTTGCCTTACCTCGGAGAAAAAGTCGGTCGGTACTGCGGCAATAACGCAGTTTCACGCCTGGAGACAACGCAGTGGATGATGATTGTTTTGACAGGTCTTGCCCCAGCTTCAAGGGAGTTTTTTTTGCTTCAACCGGGAGATGTGAGCTCGACAGAGTCTGTGGAATTATCGGCCGACTTGGGTCGGTTAGGAAGCCTCATTCACCGGTATGTTAGTGTTCTAGATTTCCGGTTGCGGGAATTTCAATTTTTAGCCAAATCTTACTCTATCGCGGATATGGCAGCATTTCCCTGGATCGCAAAGCTGGAGGATTTATCTGTCATCTCTATTGAAGAGTTTGTCGGGGTTAGAAATTGGTTTACTCGAATGAAACGGCGACCTGCAGTTGTTCGAGCCATGCAATGTTTTGAGGAGGCAGATAATGTACGAAGTTTATAGCTGGAGCACTTCCAATGGTCGTAAGGTGCATATTATGCTTGAGGAGCTTGGGGTAGAGTACCGCATGAACCCCATTGAAATTTCCAAGGGTGATCAATTCTCTCCGGAATATACTGCGATTAACCCGAACCAAAAAATTCCCGCAATCATTGACCCTAATGGACCGGATGGGGAGAAAATTACGCTGTTTGAATCGGGTGCAATACTCATGTACCTAGCCGAGAAGCATGGCCAGTTTTTTCCTGAATCGCCAAGAGATCGTTATGAAACGATTCAGTGGTTAATGTTTCAAATGGGGGGTATCGGCCCAATGTTCGGTCAGGCTCATCATTTCCGGCGAGCCTCGGGCGAGAAGGTGCCGTATGCCATAAGCCGGTACACGAAAGAAACTCGGCGCCTTTGGGGTGTCCTTGACCGCAGGCTTAAGGGCCGAGACTGGGTTGCAGCCGGCCAATATACGATTGCAGATATTGCTATTTTTCCCTGGTGTGCACGTTATGAGTGGCAAGGCGTTCAGTTGGATGAGTTTCCAAATGTTCAACGTTGGTATAATCAGATTGATAGTCGTGCGGCTGTCCAAAAAGGTATGGAGCCCATGAAAACAACTTCCAACTGATTGAATAAAATGAGTCTGGATCCGGAGTTTTAAACAAAAAATATTTTTTCGAACGCAGAGAAATTAATAGCCTCAAATTAAACCAGCGGGGCTCCACCATCGTAAACGGTGTATGAAAAAACTCCTGATCATACTGGTTCTTACTTTGGCGGCATTCCGAGGCCCAGCCGCGGCGGTCCAACCGGTTGACTTGTCTCAGATCAAAACGGTGATTGAAGCCCAGCTGAACGCCTTTTCAACGCGGGATGCAGACAGAGCATTTGCCGTGGTTAGTCCCGCGGTCCGGGTTGCTTACAAAAATGCTTCGACATTTATGAAGATGGTTGAAGACAGGTACACGCCTTTATTTTACGCGAAACGATGGCGCTTTGACGAGATCCTCTCCGATAATGGGCAGACGACACAGATCGTTTACATGAGTGATCCTCTGGGTAATGACTGGCTGACCCTCTACCAGATGGTGCGGGGGCAAGATGGCTCATGGAGAATTGACGACGTGAATATGGGGCTTATCGAAGGAATATTAACGTGATGGCAGAGAGTCCTAGTTTGACGCTTTAGCGGACATTAAGGCAGGTTCTCCGTTTATTGCCACCTACCACTCGGATACGCTGGAGCCTCGTCATTTCGAGGGGTTGAATTTGTATAGGAAGAGAGAGGTCTGATGTTTGCCACTCTGAAACAGAAAAAGGTCGAGGATTAATCCTTTTGGCCGATTGACAGTTGGTCAAGCTGTGCAATAAGTAAGCCTGCATACAGCGTGAAATAACCACTCCCGGCGGAGGGGTGGCCGAGTGGCTGAAGGCGCTGGTTTGCTAAATCAGTATGCGGGTGACCGTATCGAGGGTTCGAATCCCTCTCCCTCCGCCAATTTAAATCGGGCAAGCCGATCAGCATTCAGCTCTTATCAAAGATCTTACATGAGGCGGTCCGCGTTGCGGAGTGTAAAATGGCTGGACTTTCGCGAATCAGCTAATGAAGCGTCAGTTTCTTGCAATTCCCTCGTGACTGGTCTGGAAACGTTCGGTATGGCGTGGGTTGGAGTTTGACCATTTCTTTTGTTCGTACCGTGTTATCGCGAAACGCCCTTTATAATGGCTTTTCCGGTGATCAATCCAAAGACGAAAGCCTTCATTAGACCGCCGACGTAGCTTGCTTTTGAGCCCCCTTCAAGGCCTCCAACGGATGATCCAATCCCATACAACCCAGATATAATGGACCCTTGTTCATTCAACACCCTACAGTGAGGGTCTACCTTCAGGCCGCCAGATGTAACCGTTATCCCGGCGCAAAGTGGTATCGCATAAAATGGGGGGGTGTCTATTTTTTTTGCGGCCTGGATATTGATACTCCGGGGTATAGAGAGTCTTTCCGTGTTTCCGTTTTCAATCGCTTGATTGTACTCCACGACAGTTTCCAATGTTCTCTGGGAATCGAGTTTGGCCGCTCGTGCCAACTCTATAAGTGTATTTGCTTGCCAAATCGTGCCTCCATTCTCAATAAGGGCGGGGTTTGGTGGAACAAGGTCCATGCTTTTCGCATCTTCCCAGATCGCATGATCGATAATTGCCGTAGCACCCAGAGGGTCCACGAGCTTCGCAATCTGGTTGGCCAGACATATTCCGCCGTGCCCCTCGTCGGCGAATCTCTTGCCATCGGTTGAAATAACGATCCCGTCTCCGCACAGGACATCCAGCTGAGGGTAGGGCCAGAGATTGTCATTGAAAAGCGCATCGCGGCTCAATACGTGGCCGTAAAACGTATCCATGTTTGTTGTCGCCGCACCGAGTTTCAGGGCCATCGTTAAGCCATCACCGGTCCCAGTTCGGGCGTTCCTTTGGCAGATTTTCTCAGGATTCTTCTGCAAATAATTCGATAACAAGTGCAAGTTTGCCTGAAATCCGCCGTCTGCAATTATCACATTCGGTGCTTGGATTTTGACCGATTCACCAGGCTGGGTTTCATACTCAACGCCAATTATGTTCCCCTCGGAACTCAGAATCTCTTGCACTCGGGATCCCAGTTGAATGTGGCCGCCCTTTGCGATGAGCTCTGTACTCAATCGTCCCAAAAAGACATTCGGGCCACTCGTTTCCCAATCAAGACCAGCACGCATTTCCCTCAATGGACTGAACATTGGGATCGGATTGGCACGTCTTGGGTGTTGCTCAAACTCAGCGCCCATGGAACGGAGCCACTCAAGCGTCTCGGGGATTTCTTGAACAAATGCTCTCGCTAGATCCGGGTCAGCAGTATTTTCACTTGTTTCCATAATTGCTGAGTACAAAATGTCAGATTTGGTCTCTGGCGTTTGGAAGGCCACGTGCAATGCACCGGTCGAAATTCTCGAGTTACAGAAATATGAGTTGCTTGATCCTGCTTCCAGAACGATCACTTTTAACCCACCACTTGCCAGAACATTGGCAGCGGTCAGTCCGGCAAATCCTCCGCCAATCACAATAGAGTCATAATTCATGCTTCGTGCCCTCGTAATCCGTGTCGACTGGGAAAATTTAGAGAGTCAAAGCGAGACTGTGCAAGTTTAGATCGGTCAAAAGTTTGTTGAGATTGTATCTCAATGGTTTAGGCTACCAGTCTCTCATCAGAGTAAGATTTAAAATTTTCTATGGAGAGACAGACAATGAACAACCAGGTTTTAATTTTTATGGGAATCGTTGCTGTAGTCGCAGCCATCGGGGTTACCTTGGTGATGACCCATGAACGAAATGATAATTTCGAGAACACGCGACAATTTGCTCGCTAATTAGCCTTTATTTTGTCGAAAGTCAGAGAGGCCCAATAACTGAACCAGTGCGCGTCGCGCAGGGGCTTGTGCGCGATGATGTGCACTGCGTTTAGGAGCCATGGCCCGGAGTTGGGTATTTCCACCCAAGCCCGACCGGACTGATCCGTGCGAGGGCCCTTTACTCTCAGACCGGTCTTCTTTGAAATCTTAATGATTTGTGCGCCCTCCAGAGGCCTCCCATGAAACATCAATGTTATTGGCAACTTCTCTTTGGCTTTTAATTGGTATGGATTTTTCTCAGCGATGATCTCCAGTGGCATGCCAGTAAATATGTCTTGACCTCCAGGGACTTCTCCAACCTGCACTAAGAGTTTTGCGCATCGGGAATAAAGTTCTTTGATTTTGGATTTAGGAAAGCCAAGTCGCATGTGCTCAGATACAAGGCTATTTAACCCTTCACTGTCGAGATATGTTGTGAATTTTGACCAATCATTAAACACGATATCGATAGGCTTGGTATGATGCGTAATGATCGCTAAACCTTCTGATTTCAGAGTTAAATTTGCTGCGGGGTCGTCTCCATCCAGTCCCGTTATTTGGCGGTTAAGACCGTTTAAATGATATCCAAATTTGTAGAAACTATCTTGAATGAACGGCCAGGATTCCCCTTTAAAATTCTGTCCAATTCGGATGCTGATGGATATATTTTTGGAGGGTGCTGTGCGAAAATTATCGGGCTCTAACCAAAACTCATGGGCAAAGCAGGGCGGAGAAAGTACCAAAAGTGATAGACAATAAGGGAAAAGATAACGCCAGATTCTCATATTTTAACGCCTATTTTTGGATGAGTTTATCACGGAGCTGTTCAACCCTGATATTTGTTTTACTCGCGAATTTTCTTACGATTTCGGCGAGCTGGTCGCATGAGATAAGACCTGCAGTAGTAGAAATTGATATTAGCCAGCCCAAGTTTGTCAAACTGAAAGCCCTTGTAAATTTCGAGGCACTGATGGCAGGTGTCTCTTCCCAATATGGGAGAGTCCTCGACCACTCCGAACAAGATCCGAAGTATGAGGAATTTCGTAAACTCTCGCAAACCGAATTTGAACAGAAAATTAGGTTGTTTTTGCCTATCTGGACCGCTGGCCTTGAGCTCAGATTAAATGGGACAAAAATTTCTCTTTCTGCGGACCAAACCACCGTTAGAGAGGCTCAGGATACAAACCTGCCAAGGCTGACTGAGGTGTATCTCAGTGGAGCCAAGCCAAAAAATGTCCGTCAGTTGTACTGGAGCGTAAAATCTGAGTTTGGAACAAATATATTACGAGTCAAAACAAATGATGGGAATAAAATAAAAGCATATTGGCTAAAAAATGGTGAACACAAAAATATTGAAATAAAATATAAAGTCGATGAGAATTATTTACAGACATTTTTTAGTTATATAAATGTTGGATTTGTCCATATATTGCCTTTTGGACTGGATCATATTCTTTTTATATTGGGACTGTACTTTCTATCTACACGAATTAAGCTACTTTTTATCCAGGTTACCTCTTTTACAATAGCGCATTCGATTACTCTCGCTCTCGCAACGATTTGGGCTGAGTTCCAAATTGCCCCCTCGATCATAGAGCCACTAATTGCGGCCAGTATTGTGTTCATAGCGATTGAAAATTTTTTCACGGATCGACTCTCAAAATGGCGCCCCGTGATCATATTTGTTTTTGGCCTCATCCACGGCGTCGGTTTTAGCGGTGTGTTGAGGGAGGTGGGGTTCGCCGGAACCGACCAGTTGGTCGCACTTGCCGGTTTTAGTGTTGGAGTTGAGGTGGGACAAATTTCGGTTATTTGCATCGCCTATCTTATGGTTGGATATTGGTTCGGGCGGAAAGTTTGGTATCGCCGCCGCATCGTGCAGCCGTGTTCTTTGTTGATCGGCATGACCGGTGCCTTTTGGCTTGTTGAACGGACACTGCCAAGTTTCTGATGCCTTTGCCGTCCCCGAGAGTGGAAACTTGGCTTCGATAAAAACTTTATCCGGATGGGTCTTATTTCAGCTTTCTGTCACAATGGTTTTCAAAAATATTTTTGAAAAATAGGCTGAAAGTCCTGGAGTCAAAAAAAATCATAAAACTTGGCAAAGAATCCCAAAAATACTAAGCTGCCGCCTAGTTTTCTTTATCTCGGGAAATCAGGAGTGAAAAATGGCTGATCCGATTGTTGTGGCGCAGGCAGTTATCCCGTCCGATGCAAATGATCCAATCGTGGTTGCGCAGGCAACCGCTCCGGCGGCAGGTGCTGCTCCGGCAGAAGCCGCTCCGGCAGAAGCCGCTCCGGCAGCAGGTGCTGCTCCCGCAGAAGGTGCTGCCCCGGCAGAAGGTGCCGCTCCGGCAGCAGGTGCTGCTCCCGCAGAAGGTGCTGCCCCGGCAGAAGGTGCTGCCCCGGCAGAAGGTGCAACCGCTCCGGCAGAAGGTGCTGCTCCGGCAGAAGGTGCTGCTCCGGCAGAAGGTGCTGCTCCGGCAGAAGGTGCTGCTCCGGCAGAAGGTGCTGCTCCCGCAGAAGGTGCTGCTCCGGCAGAAGGTGCTGCTCCGGCAGAAGGTGCTGCTCCGGCAGAAGGTGGTGCTCCGGCATAAGGTGCTGCTCCGGCAGTAGCCTGGGCTGCTCCGGCAGAAAGTGCTGCTCCCGCAGAAGGTGCTGCTCCCGCTGGTCCTGGTGGCCCGGGTGGTCCCGGAGGGCCTGAGGGTGCTGCCGCTGGTCCTGGTGGCCCGGGTGGTCCCGGAGGGCCTGAGGGTGCTGCCGCTGGTCCTGGTGGCCCGGGTGGTCCCGGAGGTCCTGAGGGCCCTGGCTGGTCCTGGTGGCCCGGGGTCCTGGTCCCGGTGGTCCTGCTGGCCCAGGTGGCCCTGGTCCTGGAGCCTGAGTGGTCCTGGTGGTCCCGGTGGCCCAGGTGGTTTTGCTGGCCCGGGCGGACCCGGAGGTCCTGGCGGCCCGGGTGGTCCCGGTGGCCCAGGTGGTTTTGCTGGCCCGGGTGGTCCTGGCGGAGCTGAGGGTCCTGGTGGCCCCGGCGGTCCCGGTGGCCCAGGTGGTTTTGCTGGCCCAGGCGGACCCGGAGGTCCTGGCGGCCCGGGTGGTCCCGGTGGTTTTGCTGGCCCGGGTGGTCCTGGCGGACCGGGTGACTTTGGTGGCCCTGGTGGACCTCCTGGTGGTTTTGCTGGCCCGGGTGGTCCTGGCGGACCGGGGGAATACGGTGGTCCTGGTGGCCCCGGTGGACCCGGTGGTCCTGGTGGTTTTGGGGGCCCGGGTGGTCCTGGCGGACCGGGTGACTTTGGTGGCCCTGGTGGTCCTGGTGGACCCGGCGGTCCTGGTGGTTTTGCGGGCCCGGGTGGTCCTGGCGGACCGGGTGATTTCGGTGGACCCGGCGGTCCTGGTGGTTTTGCGGGCCCGGGTGGTCCTGGCGGACCGGGTGATTTCGGCGGCCCCGGTGGACCCGGTGGTCCCGGAGGCTTTGGCGGACCTGGAGGTCCTGGCGGACTTTGGTGGACCCGGCGGTCCTGGTGGTTTTGCGGGCCCGGGTGGTCCTGGCGGACCGGGTGATTTCGGTGACTTTGGCTTTGGTGGACCCGGCGGTCCCGGAGGCTTTGGCGGACCTGGAGGTCCTGGCGACTTTGGTGGTCCCGGCGGTCCTGGTGGTTTTGCGGGCCCGGGTGGTCCTGGCGGACCGGGTGACTTTGGTGGACCCGGCGGTCCCGGTCTTTGGTGGTCCCGGCGGTCCTGGTGGTTTTGCGGGCCCGGGTGGTCCTGGCGGACCGGGTGACTTTGGTGGTCCCGGCGGTCCCGGAGGCTTTGGTGGCCCGGGTGGTCCTGGCGACTTTGGTGGTCCCGGCGGTCCTGGTGGCTTTGGTGGTCCTGGTGGTCCTGGCGGTTTGGGTGATTTGGTGGTCCTGGCGGTCCCGGTGGTTTTGCGGGTCCCGGCGGTCCCGGCGGACCGGGCGACCTTCGGTGGTCCCGGCGGTCCTGGTGGTTTTGCGGGCCCGGGTGGTCCTGGCGGACCGGGTGACTTTGGTGGACCCGGTGGACCCGGAGGCTTTGGTGGCCCGGGTGGTCCCGGGAGGCTTTGGTGGCCCTGGCGGACCGGGCGACTTTGGTGGCCCCGGTGGACCCGGAGGATTTGGCGGACCTGGAGGTCCCGGCGGTCCTGGTGGTTTTGCGGGCCCGGGTGGTCCTGGCGGACCGGGTGATTTCGGTGGCCCCGGCGGTCCTGGAGGCTTCGGTGGCCCGGGTGGCCCCGGTGGTCCCGGTGGTTTTGCGGGTCCGGCTGGTCCGGGAGGCTTTGGTGGTCCTGGCGGACCGGGTGACTTTGGTGGTCCCGGCGGTCCTGGAGGTTTGGTGGCCCGGCTGGTCCCGGTGGTCCCGGTGGTTTTGCGGGTCCGGCTGGTCCCGGAGGCTTTGGTGGCCCCGGTGGTCCCGGTGGTTTTGCGGGTCCGGTCCTGCTGGTCCCGGAGGATTTGGCGGTCCTGGCGGACCGGGTGACTTTGGTGGCCCCGGCGGTCCCGGTGGTTTTGCGGGTCCGGCTGGTCCGGGAGGCTTTGGTGGTCCTGGCGGACCGGGTGACTTTGGTGGACCCGGTGGTCCCGGCCGGCGGTCCCGGTGGTTTTGCGGGTCCGGGTGGCCCCGGAGGCTTTGGTGGCCCTGGTGATTTCGGTGGGCCTGGCGGTCCCGGTGGTTTTGCGGGTCCGGCTGGTCCGGGAGGCTTTGGTGGTCCCGGCGGTCCTGGCGACTTTGGTGGACCCGGTGGTCCCGGCGGTCCCGGTGGTTTTGGTGGTCCGGGTGGCCCCGGAGGCTTTGGTGGCCCTGGTGATTTCGGTGGGCCTGGCGGTCCCGGTGGTTTTGCGGGTCCGGCTGGTCCCGGAGGCTTTGGTGGCCCGGGTGACTTTGGCGGACCCGGCGATTTTGGTCCTGCTGGTCCTGGAGGCTTTGGTGGATTTGGTAATGCTTCAGGGGTTGCGGGTCTGGCAGGTCCTGGAGATATTGGGCCTGACGGTCCCGGGGGATTCGGAGAATTTGGGAATGCGCCAGGTGTTGTAGGTTTTGTGGATCCCGACGCAGGGGCAAATGACCCCAATGCAGGGTTCAATGACCCCAATGCAGGGTTCAATGATCCCAATGCCGGTGGCGACCCCGTCGTAGCTGTTTTGGATCCGAATGCGGGGGTCTCTGATCCGAATGCGGGGGTCTCTGATCCGAATGCGGGGGTCTCTGATCCGAATGCGGGGGTCTCTGATCCGAATGCCGAATGGGGGTCTCTGATCCGAATGCAGGGGTCCGAATGCGGGGGTCTCTGATCCGAATGCGGGGGCCTCTGATCCGAATGCGGGGGTCTCTGATCTCTGATCCGAATGCGGGTGGTGAGCAAGTTGCCCAAGAGGGAGGCGAACAAGCCGGCCAGGGTGGTGAGCAAGTTGCCCAAGAGGGAGGCGAACAAGCCGGCCAGGGTGGTGAGCAAGTTGCCCAAGAGGGAGGCGAACAAGCCGGCCAGGGTGGTGATGATGGTCAAGGTGGTGATCAAGGGAGCTTCACCAATATGCAAATTATCTCCAACGCTCCTTTTTCGGGTACAGCCGACTCTGATGTGTTCGTAACAACCTTTGAGGGAAACAGCACTAATGGTGGTGCTGGTTCAGACATCTTTTTTGATTTTGGAAAAAATACTCATACAGGTGGAGCGGGGAGTGACGTTTTCGTTTTCTCAGTCAATGACACCGACCCTGTGACTAATAATTTTACGGTGGCCTCAACCATCACTGATTTCAATATATCCGAGGATTATATTTACATAGCTCTTCTGGATGGGACGGCTGTTGACAGTGCCAGGATTCAAATAACGCAAGATAACAATGATACGATACTTGGTTATGACATTGCTGAGCCTGTAATCGAAAATGGAATGATTATCTCGCAGCAAACCGAATGGTTTGCAAGATTAACCGGTGTCGATGCGCAGGCTTTTCGAAGCGAGGCTTCAACCATTTTTAACCCCGGAGGCACTTTTGATGGGTTCTCGCAGATTGCACAGGGAACTTCCGGGGCAGATTTTTGGATTGGGGCAACACAAGGTGGTCAATACGCTGGAGGCGCCGGTAATGACCACATTGCGCTGTTTGGTTCCCAAAAAACGGTTTCTGGTGGAGAAGGTGAAGACGATTTTATTGCCTATGTCTCTCCGGCCTCGACCTCAGGATCTGATGTGTCCGTGATTTCAGATTTTAACTCATTGCAAGACGGGTTAACTCTGTTTTTCGGCGAGGCCTTGAATCCACGAGGTCAAGGATCGGGATTCGTTAATCTCGATCAGAATAATGGGGACTATGAGTTGCCGGATAATGCAGGGGTGATAATCGATAGAGGAAATTCGACAGGGTTGGATAAAGATGCGATTAAAGCGCGGCTTGATAACATTACCAATCTCTCTGCGGGGGATGAATTCCTGTACATCGCAGATGATGGTGAAAAGACCAGAGTATTTACCTATCAAGATAATGGGGATGGTCTGGTTCAAAAGAGCGAAATCGATTCTGTTGTGACGCTGTCCGGGATTGAATCGACTCAGGTCGCGCCAGATAGCTTAAATATTGTTGTTGCCTAAGGAGTGTAGCAAAAATGAATAATAGACTTTGGTTTCGGGGCCTGGGCCTATTGGTGGCAATTCAGTTGATGAGCCCGGTCATTGTGGGACAAGCGCAAGCGGAAACCCAAAAGGCAGTCAGCAAAGCTGAGCTTGAAAAAATATCTCGGATGGTGGCAGAGGCTCAGAAGATCGCGCAGGCAACAGCTGCGGCACCAAAGAAGGGTGCAAAAAAAGCGGCTGCGGAAAAAAAACAACCTGAAATTTTACATTTTGATGAACTGATCAAAACTAAGATCCAAAATAGTAAAAGTTTAAAATCGGGTGCTCTTGGTCTTAAATCGGCTCAGGCCCAAGTAAAGGCGGCAAAGGCCAAATGGCTCCCAACAGTCGATTTGACGGTTGATGTAGGTCATGAGGATCAGGTTAAACCCGATGCCGCGGACACGTCCGAAAAATTTGATGAGGTGGGTATCGAGATTAAGCAAAAGCTCTTCGACTTTGGGAAGACATCAAACGATATCACCGTCGCTCAAATTTCAGCTGATAATGCTCAGCTGTCTTACAAACAAAGCGTCCAAGGGACAATATTGTCAGGGCTCCAGGTTTATACGGGTCTTATTGCCGCATCGGAAGGGTTGCGTTTTGCGAACGCATCCGAAAGCCGACTGACAAAAGCGTTTGGGACAGAAGAGTTCAGAGTGAGAAGAGGGTCTGGGCTTCGGTCTGATTTGCTTCAGGTGCGTCGCCAACTTGCCGGGGCCAGGAGGACGACTTTGAACGCTCAGTTGGGGTTCAATGCTGCCCTTGACCAATTCCAGACTTTTTACGAGATGAAAACTGTGAATGTGGGACAGCTGCAGTACCCGTCCATTAACCAAACTGTTATCCCGAAACAGATTGACGAGGTCATTGCGAAAGCTCTCAAGAGCCCCACAGCGATCCAACTTCAATCGAGCGTGAAAACCGCAAAGTTGGCCTACGCGAACAGTCTATCGACACTCTGGATGCCGAACTTCGATCTGACCCTTTCTGCTAAGCGCAAAGACGATGTTGGGGGAACTCTGCAGAGGAAGTACGAGGTCTTGGGCAAGGTTACCATGAAATATCCGCTTTATTCTGGTGGTACCCATTTAATTGGAAATCAGAATGCCTATCGTACGCTGGAAACGGCACAGTTGGGTGCGGATGACTTCATTTGGAATCTGAAGAGCCAGGTTAGAAACCAGTGGCGACAATATCAGAATAGCCAAACAAATTTCAATTTTGCGACCAATGAGGCGAATATTGCGTACGACTTTTATAAAATCGTCGAAAAGGAACGCGCAATGAACAAGCGGTCGGTCTTCGAATTAATTAGCGCTGAGCTTGCCTATTACTCGGCGGAGATGGCGAGAAACGGAGCTCGTTCTGGGATTGTGCTATCCCAGGCCGCTTTGCTGTCTACAATGGGAGAGCTGGACGTCAGTCAATTTAAGGTCAGGTGAGTGGTAAAAGACCCATCTCGTTGTGCGGATTTTTTGGCCTTTAGTCAGTTTTGACACAGCAAAAATTGCGTCTTTAATTTTCGTTACCTTTTTTACGGTCGTGTCGTCCCTGGCGCCGGCCATGCTTATACTTGTTCTTTTTACCAAGTATCTGCCCTACCCGAACCATTATACGCTTGGTCATGCTCCTTCTTGCCGCCCTGGTTTTCGGATTAGTTGGTTTTTGGGCTGAAAAAGTCCGTTTCGAGATAGCAGCATCGCTTATTTATCGATTCAATGACTTCCAGAAAGAAAAAATTCGACAATTTCTCATGTCGAATGAAAAACAAAAAATAAATGACTTTTATAGCAGTAATCAATTTTCGACGCGCCTTTTTGACGATGTTCTTTCTAAAAATTATCCCCCTGCGTTTATCCTCAAAATCATAGACTCATTTTATTACATCACGCTCTTCTTCATCTTTTTGTTGTTGATCCCTGAGTTCTTTTTGGTCGGCTGCCTGATAATCGGTTTTTTATGGATTGGTCGGACCTTTATTTCGCTAAGGGGAAAGAACTCTCAGGCAGCATTAAGGAAACGAAAAAGCGCACTTGAACTAAAATCGGAAACCCTCGAGATGAATTTGGTCAATCGCTATTTTGGTTTTCTGAGACAGGAGCATTCCGTTTTAAGCCAGCATTTTTTGGTCGTTGGCCTTTACGGGATCGGGTGTTATTTGGTCGCACAAGAACAGGTAGAGATCGGAATATTGGTAGCCGTTGCACTTGTTTTTTCGAGAATTTTTAATTGCCTATCGAGCCTCGATGAGTACATCAGAGTGGAACGCCAAGACTGGTCCAAAATCCGTTCTATGCTCTCCTTTCAAAATTTCTCCGGATCGGATGAAGACAAATCCGTAACGAGAAGGATTGACTGCTTAGATTTTAAAAATTTTAAAATTACCGGCTCTGTGAGCCCACCGCTAAATCTCAAGTTATATCCTGGCCAATCCTTGGCTTTGGTCACCGAAAATGACGAATTCTTCGAGGCCTTTCGCCGGGCAAGTAGACACCCCGAATTCATTGTTCCTGACAGTCTCGGATTGGTTTGCGGGGATGAAAGGGTGCCATGGGGCTCAGCGATTTCGGGAGATATACCCTACTTCAACCTAAAGCAGAGTATTGAGGAACTGAAAGACGCGAGGCTAACAGAGGGGGCTTTGGCCAAAATAAACGAAGAGTTAAATGGGGGGGATACAAATGATAACACCGAGCCCCCGGCCGATGGCCCAAAGATCGGAACTGTTTTGAACGAAATTTATCGCCAAAAATCCAATCTTGTTATTTTGGATATCCCAATTGTTATCCATGATAATAGAGTGCAATTCGTTATTGAGAATTTTCTGTCGAAGTTAGTTCAAAAAAATATAGTTATTGTTCTTCATACAAATGACAAAGACCTGATTAAGAAATCAAATTTTCATTACTTAGTGATTTGAAATATGGAAATTTTTAATAAAAGTAAAAGAAATTTCTTTATTTTTATATTTTTGTTAATTGTTTTTTTTGTTTTGCTTTCAAACATGCGGCTGGACAAGCTTATACTGGTCGAATCTGTTATCAGGCCGCAGACGGACATCAAGTTTATACAGCACTTGGAGGGTGGCATCGTTAATTCGATCCTGATTTCAGAAGGAGATCGGGTTCGGGCGGGCCAGATCTTGGTGGAACTCGTGGATTTGGAGAACAAGGCAGACGTCAAATCAATAGATTTAACGCTCAAAACATTATCCATCGAAAATCTCAGGTATCAGGCTTTGAACACGGGCCAAACGCCTGCATTTGGTGATATCGAAGACTCCCGGAATGAACTTGTTAAAATCGTGGCCGAGCAGAAAAAAGCCTTCCTGAATGACAAGACTCAGCATGAAACAGAGTTAAAAAACATTGAAATTGATATTATGGAGAGGCAGGCCAAGCGGGCAGAAATAAGAGCACGGTTATCAAACGCTGAAGACAGCCTCAAACTTATTGAGGAGCAATTAGAGATCAACAAAGATTTAGAAAAGGAAAAAATCGTTTCCCGGATCGAGATTATCAAAATCCTCAGGGATAAATCATCTTTGGTCAGTCGAATTCAAGAAGACAAAAATATTGTAAAGGGCCTGGAAGCCAAATTAAAAAGGTTAAGGAACGAGCGAAAATTCATAGTAACTAAATTTTATTCAGAAAATCAGAACAAATATAACAAAAATGTAAAAGAAATATTAAAACTGAAGGAGTCTTTATTAAAGGCGAATGCCCGCAAAAACAGATCGCAAATCAAAAGCCCTTTTGATGGCATTGTGAAAAGGATTTTGGTTAAGTCGACAGAGGATGTTGTTAAACCCGGTCAAACGTTGATGGAGATTATCCCGGGTGATGATGAGTTATTGGGAGAAGGATTTTTATCCCCTTCTGATAGGGGATTTGTGAAGAAAGATATGCCGGTGCTCGTACGAGTAAGCGGTGTAGATGGATTCAAATATTCCTCAATTGACGGCTCCGTGGGATTTTTGTCTTCAGATGCGGTGAACATGAAGGGCGCAGGTCTGTCCTTTAAGGTTAGAGTTAAAATAAAACAAAAGGCCTTCGTAAATCGTCTAAACCGAACCACGTTAGAGCTTTTCCCAGGAATGCGAGTGAGTACGGCGATAAAAATCGGTGAGCAAAGTCTCTGGGAATATCTTCTCAGGCCGATAAGTTCACAATTTCATTATGCCTTTTCTGAGCGATAATTTTGATAGACCCTCATGAAGGTTGATACAAAGGCGATTTAAAGGGGATTTCAACGATCTAATTTAGTTGGCTCCAAACGCGCTGTTGCAGCGTTTTTAGAGTGTTTTTAGAAATTCTTCTGTGTCATGGAGATAAGTGTTTTTGGTTTCATCATCCCAACTCCTTAGTGTCCGATAGGGCATCGCCATTCTCGGGTTTTGGGCCAATTGCGACTCATGACGTATCAAATAACCCCAATATAAGTAGTTAAAGGGGCAGGCCTCTGCGCCATTTTTTTTCTGTACGGAATATTTGCAACCAGCGCAGAAATCCGACATCCGATTTATGTAGGATCCTGATGAAATATAGGGTTTGGAGGCCATTTTCCCGCCGTCTGCGAATAATGCCATTCCCAAGGTATTTGGCATTTCAACCCACTCGATCGCGTCGGCGTAGACAGCAAGATACCATCGCTCTAGTTGACGCGGTTCTACGCCAATCAGAGCCGCAAAGTTTCCTGTAATCATCAGTCTTTGAATATGATGTGAGTACGCCGTCTTGTGAGTACTTCCAATAGCCTCCCTAAGACACGCCAGGTCCGTAACGCCGGTCCAGTAGAACTCCGGCAGCGATCTTTTTCCACTGAGACTGTTGCAGCTGGCATATTGCGGCATGAGTTCCCAATAAACGCCCCTGATATATTCTCGCCAACCTAATATCTGTCTGATAAACCCCTCAACCGCGTTGATCGGAACCTTTCCTTCAGAGAGGGCTAACTCTGCGGCTTCGCAGACCTCCCTGGGACTTAGCAATCCAATATTTAAACTTGGAGATATCAGGGAATGGAAAAGGAATATCTCTCCCTCTTTCATTGAGTCCTGGTAGTCGCCAAACTTTGTGAATGCGATTTCAAAAAAATGTTCCAGGGATTGGAGTGCTTGATTTCGGGTAACAGGCCAACCAAAGCCTTCTAGGCTTCCGAAATTATTTGGAAACTTTTCGGAGACAAGTCTTGTGATGTCTTTGGTGATTGTATCCGGTTTGTGGCGCAATCTATTTGGAATTTTAATATCGCGAGGAAGCTTTTTTCTGTTTTCGGTATCAAAGTTCCAGGTTCCCCCTAGAGGTTTGTCGCCGTTCATTAGCACTTTATGTTCTTTGCGCATTTCACGGTAAAAATGTTCCATTCGCCAGATCTTCCGACGCTCTGCCCAACGCTTGAATCTCTCCTTGCTCGCAAAAAAGCGCGTATCAGGCAAAATTTGGACTGGCGTTTCGAAGTGCGCTTTCCAGCTTTCGAACATTTCTTGAATGCGCCATTCTCCGGGTTCAGTCACCGCGATGCTAGTTACCCGATGTCGTTGAAGTGCTCTTTTTATCTCCCCTGTTAAACTTCCAGTGTTCTCTTTGTCATCAAGCTTTACATAATCGACTGTGAAGCCTTTGTTTTGGAGCTCAAGAGCAAAGTGTCGCATGGCGCTCAGGAATAGAATGATCTTTTGCTTGTGATGAGGGACATAGGAGCATTCTTCCATAACTTCGAACATGACTACCGTGTCATCGTTTGGAGAGGCACCCTGAAGTGCGGATATGTGGGCGGATAATTGATCTCCTAATAGTAGCCTTAGAACACCCAAAGACCTGCCCTCATAGTGACCGATTAAGATAGAAGGGAATGCTGTTTCCAAAATTGATAGAAATTTTTTTGATCCTTCTTGCCATAGACTTTATGATCTCCAGCGGTCTTATCTGGTTTTTGGATGACGCCCTTGGCAGATTATGACCAAAGTTGTTTTGACAACAAATAATAATCTTTGGGTATAAAAATGAACCAATTTCAGCCGGGTGTTAGAGATCGGGAGCCAGCCGTTTTGGGGCGAGGGATCATTGATCCTGCTGGATGGTCCAAGGACGAGTTTCAGTCGCAAGAAACGTATGTGTACACATTGTCCGAAAGCCAAGTGTCCGAGCTTTTTGAGGCGTGTGACCGTTTCGAGAGGACGGGTGACGATTTAAGTGTACTCTCCAAGGAAAAGTTTCGACTGCCAGACTTCGGCGCAACCCTTGAAGATGTGATCAATGACGAAGTCCTCAACGGAAGGGGTTTTGTTTTTTTAAGAGGGCTACCCATAGATGGCAGGTCTGTGCGCCAGAATGCCATTATCCAGTGGGGGGTGGCGAGCTATCTGGGCCAGATGCTCCCGCAGACCAAGCACGGCCATTTGTTGGAACATGTTAAAGATGCCGGCGGAAACATACATTCCCCTACCGGGCGGGGATATAATTCCGCCAATACGCTGGGGTTTCATTCTGATGACGCGGATGCTTTTTCGTTGATGTGCTTGCGGACTGGAAAATCCGGAGGTGAACATCGAATTGTAAGCTCAGTAACAGTGTATAACGCTATGCTTGATCGCTATCCCCAATTCGCAAAAGAACTGGAGTTTCATTTCTATCGATCTCGCAGGGGAGAAATCCCGGATGGTGAGGTTCCATGGGTACGACAACCCGTTTTTAGCGTAACCGATGGCTTTTTTTGCGCACGAGGTGCTTCGAGCACCGTGAAAAGAGCCCAGGAAATACCAGGGGTCCCGAAATTATCTGAAGCCCAGAGAGATGCTATCGAATGTTATCAGAAGCTGTGTGGGGAGCTTTCACTGAGAATTGATTGGCAACCTGGGGATATCTCCCTTGTTTTAAATCATGTAGCCCTGCACGCCCGCACAGCCTATGAGGATTGGCCGGAGCCCGAAAGAAAACGGCATTTGTTACGGCTTTGGATTAATCTCGACAAGAAACGACCAGTCCATGCCTCAATAGCTGAGGACATGTCTGGTATAAAGCTACCTCCAGGGACCAGTCCTTCCGCGCCGCTTGAGATGACTCCGGTAAATTGAAAGTTGCGCCCGTGAAAGAGCAAAATAAAGAATGTTCAAACGAATTGGCTGCGAGGGCGAGCCTTCGTTTTTCGAGAAGTTGTTCACGTCTCTCCGGGTTAATCGGTTTCTCATTCGTTTGTTTGTTTTCAATTGGGGTCATCTTGCCGCCAAACCTTGCCTTTGCGTCAGACAAACTCTCTCAGGCAAAAATTTTAATTCAAACAGGTAATTTTTCAGGGGCAGAGACAATTCTCAGAAAATTGGATGACGGGAAGAATGCCGAAGTTCTCTTGATACTGGGCAATTTATTCAACGGCACCTCAAATTACAAAATTGATTATAAGAAGTCGTTTTCTCTTTATCGTCAGTCTGCCGGACTGGGAAATGCTGAAGCGGCCTATAACATCGGTGTCCTCTTTTTTAATGGGCGAGGTGTCCCTCAGAATTATCAGAAGGCGTTTGAATGGTACTCTTTAGCGTCACAGTCGGGATATCCGCCTGCACAGAACAATCTGGGCTTTCTCCACCAGAAGGGCATGGGAGTCCCTCAAAGTAATTCAAATGCTTATGGCTGGTACTCGATTGCAGCCGCGAATGGATCGAAAGCGGGATTAAGAAATCGCGACATACTGCTCGCTCAATTGCTAGAAGACGAGGGTGCGGAAGTGGTATCAGAGATCCAGACAAAAGCCCTGCAATGTGTTCAGAATAATTACACCAATTGCTTCGGGGAGTAGTCGGTATTAAGGTGTTAGCTGGGTTTGGAATCCTTATTTCAGAGGAGGAAAATTGGATGAAGAAGCTTGCAGGTTTTTTGTGTTCATCTTTGTTTTTTGTATCGGTGTTTGGTGTTTCCAGTTTGGCGATAGCTGGTGGACATGGGGGTAAAAAGCCCATCGCTTCCCCGAAAGAGCAACAGTGCATCAAGCTTTGGCAAACGGGTAAAAAACAGCAGTTTTCCCGTTCTGGTTGTTGCCAGCTGGCTATGAGCAGTCCGCTGCCGCCAAAAAATGATCCGATTTGGAAAGATAAAAAAGAACGAAAAATGCTTAACATGCTTAGGGCGGCTAAGCAGTACTGTGCCAAGCAGGGGTTTAAACCGGGTATGCCACCTCATGGTAAACCGGGTATGCCACCTCATGGTAAACCGGGTATGCCACCCCATGGTAAACCCGGCATAGCACCCCATGGGGGGGCGGGAATGCCGCCGCATGGTAAGCCTGGAATGCCAGGGATGCCGCCAATGGGCAAGCCGGGTAAAGTCTCAAAAGTGTGTGCGCCGGGAAAAGGTGGACGCATGGAGAGGGTCTCTCAAGTCTTGTCTGAAGCCAAAGCGATCAGTTATGTCCGCGCTGGTAGTTCCTCCCGGACCAGCACAGGGTTTAACAACAAATCGAGTGTTGTATGTGTGAGAGGGAAAAAAGTTCCCGTACGGGTTGGAAATTCTCCATCCCAGTCGAACCTCGGACAATACATTAAAGGCAACATGCAGTGTATGCTGCGTAAGAACAAATCCGGCAAGCGCGTGGCAAAATTACTATGCAATTAGGCCCGCTGGATTAAGGTCTAAAGGGCGGCTTATGCCGCCCTTTTTTTTGTGAATTTCATTTTAGGGGTCTGCGGGTCGGCTACGCCAATTTCAATGGCTTATTTACCCCTTTCACTATTGACCTGGGATGGGTTAAATGGTCCTGTTTGCTCTTAAGGGGTCTTGATCTGTGATATGGGCGCCTGTCGGTTATGTTTACAAGGGTTCTAAAGGGATCCGAAGAAGAAATGGGGCGGGGAATTGATTTCGATCAGTCATCTTCAAAAGGATTTCATTGTTGCTGATGGCAACGGTAAGGTTTCTGCGTTAAATGACCTAAACATTGAGGTCGAGCGCGGCGAATTCTTTGTCATTGTAGGGGCCAGCGGATCTGGAAAAACGACGCTTTTAAGGTCGGTGGCGGGTCTGGAAACTCCAGATTCAGGTGCAATTAAAATAGATGACCGCACAGTGTTTTCGGATAAACCATCGGTGTGGGTGTCACCGCAAGACCGTGGCTTTGGTATGGTTTTCCAATCCTATGCGGTTTGGCCTCATTTAAGCGTCTACGATAACGTGTCCTTGCCTCTTCGAGAGGGATCACAAAAAATTCCGAGCGGAGAAGTGCGGGGTCGCGTTGAACAGGCACTTGCGATGGTCTCTCTCGAGGAACAAATCGACCGGCCATCTACCTTGCTGAGTGGTGGCCAGCAGCAGAGAGTGGCGTTGGCAAGGGCTATTGCTGTTAATCCTCAAGTTTTGCTGATGGACGAGCCTTTGAGTAATCTTGATGCAAGATTGAGAGAAGATGTGAGAGGCAAAATAAGAGGTCTGGCGAAGGATCTCGGTGCCACTGTGCTTTATGTTACTCATGATCAAATTGAAGCGATGGCCATTGCAGATAAAATCGCAATTATGAGCTTTGGCAAATTACTTCAGTTCGGTTCCCCGACCGAGTTGTATAAGAACCCCAATAGAGCGGAAGTTGCAGAATTTTTTGGTACTGTAAATTGGTTAGAAGGAAAACGTGAGGGGGATAAGATAACAACAGAGATGGGAAGCTTTTCTTTGTCTTCCGCCTTACCAGATGCCTCCAAGGTTTGGCTTGGGATAAGACCGGAGCACCTTATCAACCAATCAAATGGATCTTCGGGTAAAAATCAATTCTCCGTGACACTAAAGGAGGCAGTATTCTTAGGCGATCAATATGCGTTTGAGGCCGCCATTGGGGAGATCGGTCTCTCTGGGAAAAGCCGGAATGCTCCGGTTTTACAAGATGGAAAAATGCAAATCTCTATCGAGTCATCGGATATCATGGTTTTTGAAGCAAATGCCGAGAATGATGAATTTATCAGGAACTCCCTTTCAGACTCATAGGAAGGATTTTGGGGATAAATTTTTGGGGTGTTGAATTAGTTTTTGTGTATCGGATTACCAGAGCATACAATTTTAACAATCATAAATTAGAGGAGGTATACATGCGGTTTAATTCAGTTTTATCAGCGAAAGCTGCGGGCGTCGCGATGGCGGCGGCGGCATCGTTGATGATTTCGGGTCAGGTGAATGCCGGCGGGCATTCCGGTGCGCCGAAAAATCTCAAGGAGCTTATTGCAGCAGCCAAAAAAGAAGGCCAGTTCAAAGGCATGTGGTCTTCAAGCAGCCTCGGTGGCGGCAAAGGCTTTAAGCAAATGGTCGCGGCCGTGAATAAGAAATATGGTCTCAAGATCAAAGGTAAATTTACGCCTGGCCCGTCGATGACACGCATGATTGCAAAAACAACACGGGAATTTAAGGCCGGCCAGCCCGCAAGCACCGATATGGTTTGGAATAACTCAGGTGGCGCACTTAAAGGTGGCAAAGTCGGAATTATGAGAAAGATCGATTGGAATGCCTATTTAGAGCGGAAGCCTCTCGGTTGGGAAGGTTTTGATTATATCGCTCCGGGTGGCGTGGGTTTAGCCTCTGCAGGATCGCTCGTCGGTATCATGTATAATTCCGATCTGGTCAAAGGGGATGATATCCCGCAATCGATCGAGGACGTCTTCAAGCCAAAATTCAAAGGGAAGATCGCCACAACGCCGTATGCTGCGGGGATGCGCGAGTTTGGGATGCCGGACGTGTTGGGTAACGCAAGAATGACCGAATACACCAAGCGGTTAAGTAAGCACATCGGCGGCTTGATGCGTTGTGGTTCAACAGACCGTCTAACCAGCGGCGAGTTTTTGATGCTTGTCTATAGCTGCGGTGACCAATATGTAAACCGAGCGAAAAACTCAGGAAGCAGTGAACCACTTGGTTACGCGATTATGAATGAGGCAGTCATTTCACATACCCGGTATGCGATGGTTCCGAAGAACTCCTCAGCGCCACATACGGCAACTCTTGTGGCGGTATGGCTGGGCTCGAAAGAGGGGCAAGCTTGGATGTGGAAGCAAAACGGGCTGGATATGCCGATATATGCGGAATCCCAAGTCCGCAAGAAACTGCTGGCGGCGAAAGCCAAGGGAGCCAGGATCGTGATGAATTCACCTCAGTGGCTTGGTTCTCAAGGAGGATACATTAAGTATCGAAAAAGCCTTGAAAAAATATTGAAAGCTAAAAAGAAGTAATTCAAATCGGTGTCTAAAGGCCGGGTATCCAAAACCCGGCCTTTAATTTTCTTATTTTATGGTTGCCTCAGCTGATGTTCCGTCATAACTCGTCGCCAATACTTGTAACTTTAGCCGCTTTACCAATGATAGTAATTGTCACTCTCGTGACAATTTTAATCTGGTTAAGCTTTCAGACAGGTATTCTTGGCACGTCCGACGCGACTTATACGCTCAGCAATTACAATGACGTTTTTAAGGATCCGATTTTCTCGGTTGCTGTATACAATACAGTTATTTTCTCGGTTACGGCTACAATTGTAGCCATGGCAATAGGCTTGCCTATAGCGTGGGTAACTGAACGGACAACCATGGCCAATAAAAGCTGGGTCTATGTGATTATGACCCTAGGCCTGTTGATCCCCGGGATTTACACGGCCATGGGTTGGACTTTCCTTGCGCATGAGCGCATCGGTTTCCTGAATCGATGGGCAGTACAGATTTTCGGGCTCTCCGAAGCGCCTCTAAACATTGCGACTCCCGTTGGAATGGGGTGCGTACAAGGAATGAGCCTTGCGGCTCTTGGTTTTATCCTAACGGCCCAAATGTTCAGGTCTATGAACCCGTCACTCGAGGAGGCCGCAAATATTCATGGCCTTGGTTTTTGGGGCACGATGCGTCGCATCACGCTTCCTTTGGCAATGCCAGCCATTCTTGCGGCGGTCATCTATATTGTTGTTATTGCCGTTGCCACTTTTGATGTTCCCGCAATTATTGGTCTGGGTTCACGGATATATTTGCTAAGCACGTATATCTACCTAAAAACAAATCCGGGGGATGAGGAGATGGCGCAGCACGGAATTACGGCTGCGTTGGGAGTCATGATGATTATTGTGGCTCTTTTACTCACCCTTTGGTACAGCCGGGTTCTTCGGAAAGGCGACCAGTATGGGGTTGTGACTGGCAAGGGATACAGACCCAATTTGATCGATATTGGTGGATGGGGCAAAGCAGCCTGGGGTTTCATAATTCTCTATATGTTCGCTTCCAAAATCCTTCCTCTGCTTTTAATTGGATACACAGCATTTATCCCCTATCTTGCGCCGCCCTCGGCTAAGATGTTCAGCCTTATGACCTTAGAACCGATACTTGAAGAAATTGACTGGGAGCTTGTGTTAAGGGGAATGGGGAATACTTTCATTCTCGTGGTCACCGTCCCTGCTGCCACTCTCGTTGTGGCCTTCGCAATTTCTTGGCTGATCATTCGCAGTAAGAGCAAGGGCCGGTATGTTCTTGAGTTTGGTGCCTTTTTACCCCACGCGCTGCCGGAGATTATTCTCGCAATCTCGGCGCTTTTGCTGGCGCTTTTCTATCTCAAGGGGATCGTACCCTTGTATGGTTCCGTGACCCTCATTGCTATTGTTTATGTGATAACACGGATAAGTTTTGCCACTCGGGCAATCAATAGTGCACTCCTCCAAATCCATAAGGAACTCGAGGAAGCTGCTCACACCGCAGGGATTTCGCCGGTAAAAACCTCTTGGAATATTTTGGTCCCACTTCTCCGTCCAACGCTTATGGCAGTCTGGATCTGGTCTGCCATCTTGGTTTATCGAGAACTAACAGTGGCAGTATTCTTAGTTGGACATGACAACATTACATTGCCGGCAGTTATATGGAGTTATTGGCAAGCCGGTGCCGTTAATCTTGCAGCCGGCGTCACACTGGTAATGACGATCCTTCTGATACCTCTTATTCTCTTATTTTGGTGGTTTGGCCGTAAATCGGTGATGCAAAGCAGCTAGATTAGCCGCCTCGCATCTCGATCTCTAATAAGGGGTCGTTGTCATGTGACCACGGTGGTCAATCCAGCATTTTTCTGAAACTGCCGGTTTACCGTCTACCCGATCTCGAAGCCAATCATACACTAGGCTATCTCGGCTCTCGCCTAATTCCCCAGATGAGGCCTGGGCCATGCTATGATTGGCGTCCTGATAAACGACCAACCGTTTGGGTGCCTCAATGCTATTAAAAAGGTCATACGTGTGTTGGATTGGTGAGAGCTGGTCTGCTTCTCCCGCCACGATCATATAGGGGGTGACGATATCTTTTGCGACCCTACGCAGGTCGAAGTCCTGTCTGAATTTATCGAACTCCTCTTCGCTCTCATAACCAGCCATGAACATAAACCTGACCTTGAAGGTCGGAGATGCGACGTTAAATATGGTGTCGCAGCCAGGCTCCTGACATACACCGGTTCCGCTATAACCTAGTGCTCGATTCCCAAGTGCAGCGGTGGCAACGGTTCCGTAGTAGGTTCCAAAACTTGAGCCGCGGAGGACGATCCTTTTGCTGTCAATTTCTGGCCGTTGTTCTAGCCAGTCGCAAACCGCATGTGCCGCATCCCCCCAGTTGTCGGCAGTAATCGTGATGCCCCGATTGCGCGTTTCCCCCTGTCCCGGTCCATCTAAAGCAAGAACAGCCATGCCCCGGACAAGAGCAGAGTCACCGTATAAAGACACCATATTTTCCTTACTTCCATCCATGCCTCCAACATGAAAGACACATGGAAATGGCCCCTCTCCCTGAGGGTGGCAGATGGAGAAAAGCCGACATTTCTTTTTCTCCAAAGGGAATGTTAACCCTCTCAACGGGGTGTGGTGCATATTGGATGAACTTATCGTATGTCTCGATCATCCTACCTTCCCATTTGAGATCTTCTTCGTTGTTATCAAAATATGACCATTGGGCTGATGCATAGAGCAGAGCGGCGATAAAATAATGTTCGCAAGCGGATATCGTGCGGCCTTCATCTTCAAATCGCTTTGCGATTTCCTCCATCCGGAGCCCTTCTCGACCAAATTCGGGCCCTATGTCATCGAATTTTTTCATTCGATTCCCTGCGCGTCGGAATGCGGAGAGACCTGATGCTCCGCCGCGGCTGCCCTTGTGGCCCAAGCGGCCCTGGTCCCACTCGGGTCCCACTGTACGGATAGTTGTATCAAGCAACCATCGCTGTTCCTTCCAGCGCTTCGTCCGATTTTCCATTTCTAAGCTTTTTTGCATCAGGCCCTTCTCCCGTGAAATCTTCTTAGAAAAGGTGCCCGTCTTTTTTGCTAGGGTCAAACCCGTTAGGCCCATGACATAGGCCCGCTTATAGCTTTACACTTAAAAAAACGAAGAGGGGGAAATGGACCATGCGTGAGGCAAAGCAATTCCCGAGGTTTACAGCCTCGGAACTCGAAGGACGGCACCAGCGGGTTGAAGCCCTAATGCAAGACAATGGCCTGGACGCCATAGTTTTTTTTGGGGTCGGACAGTTTTCAACAGACATCTATTGGCTTTCCGATTGGCCCGGGGGACGAGAGAATTATATTTTGTTCCAATTGGGTTCTGAGCCGGTTGTTCTTGCTCAGTTATATAATCACATGCCGATGGCCCGGCTTCTGTCAGTTATCAAGGACACGCGATGGGCGGGTCCCAATACCGCGGCTACAATGTCCTGTTTCCTCAAAGAGCGTAACCTATCAGGAAAGAATGTAGGTCTAGTTGGATCAATACCCTATCGCCATTATTTGAGATTCACCGAAGAAAACCCAGACATCAAGTTTTCAGACATCAGTGGTCCTTTCCGCATGATGAGAACTGTCAAAACAGCTGAAGAATTGGATCGGCTTAAATTTGCTTCGCTGTTAACCGATAAGTCCATGGAGGCATTACGAGATGGGCTCAAGGTCGGCATGAAAGAGAATGAAATCCCGTATTTGATAGAGCCCGTCTATCTGAAAGAGGGCGGCACCGCGGGGATCCATTTTATGACGGCCATGCCCATGGATGATCCCCATTTCCCTGTTCCGGCGCAATTTCATTCTGATCGCACTTTAGAACGACGCGATTGCCTAATAACGGAGATATCAGGCGGCTATTGGGGGGTAACAGGTCAAATTCATCGCACTTATTCGTTTGAGGAGCCGACCGATGCTTGGAAGAAACTTCATGATGTCGCGGTAGAGGGATATCTGGCAATTGAGGCTGTATTGAAGGACGGAGCCACGTCAAGAGACATCGAAGACGCTGCTGAAGTTATTCATAAACGTGGGTATACAATATATGATGATTTGCTACACGGGGTCAGTCAGACTCCGCCCATTATCCAAACAACAACGACAAAACGTCATGAAAGCCCCGAAATCACTCTTCGAGAAAATATGGTGGTAACAATCCAGCCTAATGTTATCACCCATGATGAGAAAATGGGTCTTCAATTTGGTGAAACCGTGATTGTAACCAAAAACGGATGTAAGTCGTTGAACAGTTTCCCTCGAGAGTGGGTAATCTGTCCTGGATAAAGATGGTCAAAAACATAAAAGTCTGGACGGATATGTGTTTCGGAGCGAGAGAGGAAGCCAAAAATGTCCTGGGTTGAGAGTGACACAGCGGCTTTAGGAGATCCCATCAGTCGAATAGAGGATGGGAGGCTGTTAAGAGGAACGGGCCGTTTTGTGGATGATTTATTGCCCACTGGTGTCCTCCAAACCTTTTTTGTTCGCTCGCCGCACGCGCATGCGGAAATCAAAAAGATAAATAAGATCCAAGCGATCAAGGCCCCTGGTGTTGCAATGATTATTACAGGGGATGATTTAGATGCCGATGGTGTCGGAAATTTGCAATGTCTCTCTTTCCCCAAGACTGAACCAGAGGGAGCTTTTTGTCCTGAGCGCCCGTTGCTTGCCCAGAACAAAGCGCGGTTCTTTGGAGAGGGAGTTGCCATGATTATTGCTGAGACACTGGATCAGGCAAAGGATGCCGCCGAACTGATTGAAATTGAATATGTGCCACTCCCATCGGTCACCCTCGTGGATGCTCACAAAATCGATAGTTCTCAGGTATGGGAGCAAGCAAAAGGAAATACCGCATTCTCGATTTATTCCGGGGATGAAACCTCAGTTAGAGGACTTTTCGACACAGCGGCCCACGTATCACGCTTGCGTATCTCTTATCCCCGGGCAACGGCCAATACATTAGAACCTCGTTCCTCTATTGCATGGAGCGATCCCTTGGATGGTCGTTTTACGCTGTGTGTCAGTTCGCAAGAACCCTGGGGTGTTAAAGAGGCTGCAGTCGATATTTTGGGTATCTCTTCCCATGATTTGCGAGTAACCACCCTAGATATTGGCGGCGGCTTTGGAATGAAAGGACAGGTTTATCCTGAGGATCTGCTTGTTTTATGGGCTGCCAAAAAAATTGGTCGTCCTGTTAAATGGACGGCAGAACGTTCCGAATCGATTGCTACGGACACGCATGGGCGCGGTCCTATATCAGATGCCGAGCTTGCGTTAGATTCAGACGGCAAGATTCTTGCCTTCAGAACCCATGTTGATGTTGATGTTGGAGCCTATTTGACAGGGTGGGCGGCTGTCCCGCCCCGAAATGCTGCGATTTCCTACCCGGGAATGTATCATATTCCGGAAATCTTCTCCGCCATACGGGCGACTTACACAAATACCGTATTTCTTGGACCGTATCGAGGGTCAGGGAAGCCCGAGGCCTCATTTTTATTAGAAAGATTGGTCGAGCAGGCAGCTAGAGAAATGCAACTTGATCCAATAGCGGTTCGGCGCGCGAACCTGATCGCTTCGGAGAGTATGCCCTATCATACCCCTGGTGGTTATGTTTACGATTCTGGTTCTTTCGAGAACGCACTCGATAAGGTTCTAGAAATATCCGACTGGAACAACTTTGAGAGCAGACGGCAAGAAACAACCAGACCAGGTGTCAGGCGAGGGATTGGTCTATCATTGCATTGCCAAAGAGCCGGAACTTTCTCCGAACGAATGGAAATTCGAATTGATGTAGAGGGGATGGCAGCTCTCTATGTCGGCACACAGGCGACTGGCCAGGGGCATGAAACAATGTTCGCGCAAATGGTCTCAGGATGGTTAGGGATACCATTGGCGAAAATTCGGGTGTTTCAAGGCGACACTGATAGGGTGTTGTTCGGTCGCGGAACTTTTGCGCAGAGGAGCATGGTTACAGGAGGGTCTGCACTCAAGGCCGCCTCCGAAGTTATCGTTAAAAAAGGTCAAAAATTCGCTGCCCTTATTTTGGAAGCTGCAGAAACAGATATTGAATTCGAAGAGGGATCTTTCAAGGTTTCAGGTACTGATCGGGCTGTTAGTCTGAGCGAGGTTGCGGCCTTTTCCTATCAGGGTTCGGGTGTCCCCCCAGAATTAGGAATTGGTCTTGACGGGATTGGTACTTTTGAAGGCATCTTCAGTTTTCCAAATGGATGCATGGTGGCTGAAGTTGAAGTCGATATAGAAACAGGTTCGGTCTCGGTAGAGAAACTTTATGCTGTTGATGATATTGGACGGCCAGTTAATCCAAAGTCAGCGCACGGCCAATTGCACGGGTCAGTAGCCATGGGGATCGGAGAGAGCCTCGTGGAAGAGATAATCTATGATAGAAACTCTGGACAGCTCTTGACGGGATCATTTTTGGATTATGGGATGCCACGCGCTGATATCATGCCGGATATCATTTCAGAATTTACAAATGATCCAGCAAAAACCAATCCACTTGGCGTAAAAGGAGGTTCAGAGGCTGGGAATTGCGGGGTTCCCGCGGCAGTTTTTCATGCCATTCGAGATGCGATGGGGCGGCACGAGTTGAAAGATTTTGATTTTCCAGCGACCCCTGAGCGAATTTGGCATGCTTTCATCCGGTGAGAATTTTCTTTGGGCGTGCTGACCATTTTTTTTGCGAGAAGGAATTTTGAAAACGGGTTTGCTAGCTGGTCAAAATAGGCTCATCATTTCGTCGGATAGTCTATAAAACTTCTGGGGAGGTCACGCATGGCTACGAGAATGAAATCATCAGAATTTGGTACCTACCAGTCAGATAATATAACCCCGCTCGCCCGCTGTGATCTTGGAGGGGCAGGTCAAGTTACTATTGAGGGTGACTTTGCATACATTGGCTATATGTACGGTCCTGAGGGGACCACTATCATAGATATTTCAGATCCCAGGAATCCAAAGCCAGTTTGGACGACAATGTTGGATAATCCCCAGACGCACTCGCATAAGGTTCGTGTTATTGGGGATCTGATGGTAACAAACTCTGAGCAGAGGCCTCAGCACGGCGTAAAAGCCACGGCAAATTTCGATGAAGGTGGTTTTAAGCTCTGGGATATCAAAGATCGCACAAACCCAAAACTTATCAATTTTCACAAGACATATGGAAAGGGTGTCCATCGTTTCGACATGGATGAAGACTATTTATACATGTCTACTGAGATGGAGGGTTTTATCGGTAATATATTGGTCACCTACGACTATAGTGATCCGACGAACTTGAAAGAAGTGTCTCGCTGGTGGATGCCGGGTCAAAATGTGAGCGCTGGTGAAGAACCTCATCCACTTAGAAAAGAACATCGCTTGCATCATGCACTGAGGTTCGAAGATAAAATGTATGCGGGCCTTTGGATGTCTGGTTTTGCAATTATCGACATAAGCGATATCCGCCACCCGAAAACATTATCGCATTTCGACCCACATCCCGAAGCAAAGGAACCCAGCCACACCCTTTTGCCTTTCCCTTTTCAGATTGGGGATCGGAGAATAGCTCTGGGCACCGATGAGGAACGATCGGAAAGAGGGCCTGATGTCGGAGAACCCCATGGCCCCCTTTATGTGTTCGATGTTACCGATGCTTCAGATATGAAACTTTTGAGCACATACCACGTGTCTGAGGAGGGGTGTCCATACACTGGTACAGATGTGCGCTTTGGGGCGCACCAATTTCGTGAGAAGTTGGATGATACACTAACTTATGTCACCTGGTTTGCCGCTGGTCTTCGCATCATCGACGTAGGCAATCCCGAGAGTCCCGAAGAGGTAGGATTTTTTATTCCAGAGCCAGGAAAAGGTTACAATGCGCCTCAAACAAATGATGTAGAGATGGATCACCGTGGGTTGATTTACATCACAGATAAAGCTCGCGGATTTGATGTTATCGAATTCAACCGGTAATCATGATTACACTTTATAGCAAAGCAACATCCAATGGGCGCAAAGCATCCATAATGTTGGAGGAGTCGGGACTCGATTACCTCGTGCACCCGATGGCCTTAGAAAAAAAGGAGCAAAAGGAGGACTGGTATCTGGCCATAAATCCAAATGGCAGAATACCCTGCATTACCGATGATGATGGCCCAGCGGGTCAACAAGTGACGCTTTTCGAGTCCGGTTCCATTTTACTGTATTTGGCAGAAAAATGCGGCAGGTTCCTGCCGAATGATCCCATGAAACGTCTAGATGTGTTGAATTGGCTTTTTTTTGCATCTGGTCATGTGACTCATGCCGGACTTGGCGTGCATTGGCAGATCAAAGAACGAGATGCGGGGCGGGAACATGCCCATCTCGAGGTTTGGCAGACTGAAAATAATCGTGTTTACGGGGTTCTTGAACGCGGTCTGGAAGGAAGAGACTATTTAGCGGGCGAATATTCTATTGCAGATATTGCCGCATACCCCTGGATTTATAGAAATGATATGCAGGAAATAGATCTTTCAAATTACCCCCGTGTTGAAGCATGGCTTTCCCGAGTCGGAGAGAGGCCGGCAGTCAAAAGCGGATTGCAAATACCGCCAAGAGACGATGGATTTTAGAGATTTAGTCGTATGGAGGAAAATTGGGAGGAGCAGTATCGGATCTCACTAGAGGATCCGCAAAGCTATTGGGCAACCGCTGCTCAGGCAATCGACTGGTACAGGCCTTGGGATGCCGTTCTAGATAGTTCAAATCCGCCTTTTTACAGATGGTTTAAAGGCGGGGAGCTTAACAGTTGCTACAATGCACTGGACCGTCATGTTGAGCGAGGGCGTGGTGATCAGAAAGCTCTGATATATGACAGTCCTGTTACCGGAACCTCTGAAAGTTATACCTTCCGAGAATTACTTCATTTTACAGAAAAATTTTCGGGTGTTTTGGCGGCGCATGGGGTTTTGAAGGGTGATCGCGTTATCATATACATGCCCATGATACCTCAGGCGGTTATCGCAATGCTTGCCTGCGCGCGGCTTGGGGCCGTGCATTCGGTCGTGTTTGGGGGGTTTGCAGCTCATGAGCTGGCAGTCCGAATTGATGATGCGAAGCCAAAAGTTATTGTGTCTGCGTCCTGCGGGATTGAGCCTGGGAGGCTTGTAAAATACAAACCTCTGTTGGATGGAGCGATAGAGGAAGCTGAGCATAAGCCAGATTGCTGTATAATTTATCAGAGATCTCAGGAAATAGCCGAATTCGTCGAAAATCGAGACTTTGATTGGATTGATGAGATGGCTCGCGCTGTCGCTCATCCGTGCGTGTCTGTAGCAGCAGAAGATCCACTTTATATTCTATATACTTCCGGAACGACGGGGCAGCCCAAGGGGGTTTTGCGCGATAATGGGGGACATGCCGTTGCGCTGACGTGGAGTATGAAAAATGTATACGGGGTCGAGCCGGGAGAAGTTTATTGGGCGGCTTCAGATATCGGATGGGTCGTGGGTCACTCCTATATCGTCTACGGGCCACTGTTTAATGGCAATACTACCATTCTTTTCGAGGGCAAGCCTGTCGGTACTCCCGATGCTGGCGCTTTTTGGCGTGTTTTAGCGGAGCACAACGTCAGTGTCATGTTTACCGCCCCAACAGCGTTTCGAGCGATTAAACGGGATGACCCTGAAGGGAAGCTGACGAAAAAATATGACTTAACTAATTTTAGGACTTTATTTTTAGCGGGGGAAAGATCTGATTCGGATACGTTGGAATGGGCTGAACGGCATCTCAAAGTTCCTGTCATAGACCACTGGTGGCAAACAGAAACAGGCTGGGCAATATCTGCAAATTGCATTGGCCTTGAAAAACTTCCTGTTAAACATGGGTCGGCTACAAAACCTGTACCCGGCTGGAAGCTGTGCGTTCTAAATGAGACGGGGGAAAAGGTTACCTCAGGAGAGATTGGCGCATTGAGTGTCGAGTTGCCCCTGCCGCCGGGAGCATTACTGACTCTTTATAATGCAGACAATCGATATATTGACTCATACCTTGCTCAATATCCTGGTTATTATGAGACTGCAGATGCGGGATACATTGACGAAGACGGCTATGTATTCGTCATGGCGCGCACCGATGATATCATCAATACGGCAGGGCACCGGCTTTCAACGGGGGCAATGGAAGAAGTTCTTACTAGTCACCCTGATGTAGCCGAGTGTGCGGTAATCGGGGTTAAGGACGACTTAAAGGGGCAGGTTCCCCTTGGGTTTTTGGTGCTGAATTCAGGGGTTACGCGGGATACCTATGCAATCGAGTCGGAGGTTGTTGACTTGGTACGGCGTGATATTGGACCCGTGGCATCGTTTAAAATAGCCCTTACGGTAAAGAGATTACCAAAAACACGCTCCGGAAAAGTTTTGCGCGGAACAATGCAGAAAATTGCCGATGGAGAGGATTTCTTGGTGCCTGCGACAATCGATGATCCAATTATCTTAGATGAAATAAAAGAGACTCTTGAAGCTGCTGGTTTTCCTCGAACCTAAAATTTCGGATCTTTTATTTGGAAAGGTTTTCCTCTAACTCAATACCTTTTGTTTCACATAGCTGTTCTGTGTTATTTGTTATGTACCCACATATATTGTGTTTTGCCGAGATAACGTTGAATTGTTCTCTTTCACGCGTCGAGGTATTCTTACGATTGCAAAGTAAGACAAGAGGTTTCTGGTTTCGGCGTAGTGCTTCATTTTTTAAAAAGTAATTGGGGAAATATGGATGGCAGATCCAGTCTTATTTGAAATTTTTACAGATTACGTTTGACCCTGGTGTTATCTCAGTACCGTGCGTATTGAAAAACTTAGGAAAAATTTCAACCTCCAAATAGAGCTTGTTCATTTTCCGTTGCATCCGGATACGCCTAATGAGGGCCGCTCTATGGCGGAACTCTATGCTGGGCGTGGCGCAGATCCAGACGCCTTATGGCGGCAGATGAAAGAACGTATGGACCTTGAGGGGTTGCCTTATGGCAAACGCACTCACACCTTCAACAGTCGGAAAGCCCAAGAGTTGGGTAAATGGGCCGACACTCAAGAAAATGGCGATGAAATTCACGATTTAATCTATAAGGCCTATTTTGTTGATGCAAAAAATGTTGGGGAACAGGAAGTGCTTTTACAACTCGTGGAAAAAGCGGGCCTAGATGTGACAGCGGCTCGCGATGCGCTTGAGAAGCGCCTTTTTAAGGACGCGGTGGATGCTGATTGGGAGAAATCGCGACGATATGGAGTCACTGGTGTGCCGACCTTTGTTTCTCGAGGATATGGAGTTGTCGGAGCTCAGCCCTATGAGGCACTGGAAAAACTTGTAATAGAGGCCGGCGCAGAGCGATCGAGCGAGCACAGCTTCGAATGACGGATGATATTTCTTCACGAGGCTTTTAGATAACGGCCCATAAATTCAAAAAATTTTCCCCATGCATCCGCTGTCTGCTCTTTCTTGAATCGGCTCTCATTTACAAAGTCTTGAAACCCATGCCCAGCTCCATCATAGCAATGGAACTCATGCATAATATTAGATGCGTTCAGAGCTTTATCGAGATCTACGACATCGGCAGGAGAAGGATTCTGATCATCATTGCCAAAAATCCCCAGCACTGGGCAGTTTATCTGGTCCGACATTTCAATTGGTGGTTTGGAATTTGGTCCGAGGCCTATTTTTATTCGCCCGCCATAGAATACCGCGGCAGCCGCGTATTGCGGGTTCGTGCACGCTCCGAGCCACGTTACCCGCCCTCCCCAACAATGACCCATGATGCCGATGCGGTCGGCATCAATATTTGGAAGGGATGTCGTAAAATCCCATGTTGCGATTAGATCTGCAACGTTCCAATCATCACGCCAAGCCTCGCGTTTTTCTTCAATATCTGCCTCAGGGGGCCACCAATGAAACATAAAAGGAATGATTGCAAGATATCCTTCAGAAGCTAATTTCTCACCCACGTCCAGGGTGAACGGATCTTTTTCAATCCCGGCGTGGGCAACAGGTAAATGTTGGCAGACTACCATTCCCGGGTGGGGACCTTGTGACTCCGGTTCAAAGACAAAAATTGGCATGGGACTGCCATTTACGATGACTTCATGTTTACTGTACATTTGGTTCATTCCTTTTTCAGGGCGACATTATCGTCGCATGCATTTTTAAATGCGTCACGGTGTGAGTTTTTTTTCGACGCGTGTGACGTGATCTTGGGCAACCTAAAAATCTGGAGAGATGGTGATGGATGGAGAATTACGCGGAGAGGGTCTGGTGATCTCCGAAGAGCTGAAGGGTGATTTGAACAAGCTGGCGTTAGCGAGCCAGATTTTAGAGATGGAAGGCCATGGAGATTTCACATTGGGCCATTTGGGGATGCGAGATCCTGAGGGGCGGGGCGTTTGGATTAAGCGTTGGGGTCTCACCCTAGGCGAGGTTTTTGATTGGAAGGATCATCAGTTGATCGATTTTAACGGCAAGCTTTTGTATGGGGATGGGAAAAAGAGGCATAGTGAATGGCCTATTCATGTTGCGATATACAAGGCGCGTCCTGATGTTATGGCGACCGCTCATACGCATCCTGAATACGGTACCGTGTTTAGTTGCAGCCGAGAACCATTACGGCCACTCAGTAATGCGGGATCAAGTTTTTACTTCCCTCCGCCTCGTTTTGAAGAGACTTCAGAGCTTGTGCGGAGTTTAGAGGTTGGAGAGCGCATGGCGGCGGTGATGGGTGATAGTCCAGCTGTGTTTTTACGCAATCATGGTGTCGCGTTTTGCGGCACTTCCATAGAGGAAATGACTGTTTTGGGAGCCAAGTTGGAGATTGCGTGTCGACAAATGATCCAAATTTCTGCGTCTGGCCTGGATTATGACTGGCCTGAGGGGGAAGAGTTGACGAGAAAGGCCAAAACGATGAATGAAGGACGTAATAACGGGCTAATGTTTGACTACTTTAGCAATCGTTTGAAGGCGTCGCAGGAGCAGGGGCATCCTGATCTTCCCAAAGAACGCCGGGCTGCGAGATAAGAGATTTATACCTGAATGGCAACTATCAATTCGGCTGGCCCGATGGATGATGAGCCTCCGCGGATCGGGTTCGCGGCGATGCAGCATCGTGATTTTTTGTTACTCTTTATTGGAAAAAACTGTGGGTTTATGGCTCTCCATGCAGTTCTCGTAGCCGTTGCTTACCAGGTTTATGATATCACAGGGAATGTCTTGAATCTGGCCTGGATTGGCCTTGCGACGTTTGCACCGGCGATTGGTTTTGCCCTCTTTACAGGTTACGTCGCCGACCGTTATGACCGACGTTTGGTCATTGCTATTTGCTCTGCGTCGATTATGTTCGCATCACTTTTGTTTATGTTTGTTTCTTTTTCAGGGATGAAACAAGTATGGCCCGTTTTTGCTATCCTGATCATTTTGGGAACAGGGCGTGCGTTCTACCAGCCGGCATCGAATTCATTCGTTCCGAACCTGGTTCCAAAGATTGAACTGCCGAATGCGATCGCGTGGTATACCAGCGCAAACAAAATTTGCCAGACAGTTGGTCCTGCTTTGGGCGGCATCATTTATGGTTTGTCGGGCCCGGAGGTGGTCTATGCGGGTGCCGCTGTTCTCCTCGGAATAGGGACAATCAGCTTTCTTTTTATTCGGACAAAAAACCCAAGAGCAACACCAGAGCGTCCAACATTACATAATCTTCTCGCAGGTTTGAGGTATGTAATGGAAAAGAAGATAGTTCTGGGTGCTATTTCGCTTGATCTTTTTGTTGTCTTGCTCGGCGGTGTTACGGCATTGTTTCCTGTCTATGCCAAGGATATTTTGAATGTAGGGCCAGAAGGGGCAGGGCTTCTCCGAAGTGCGTTTGCTTTTGGTGCGTTGCTAACCGGTTTGGCCTTGACCCGCATCGCCATGCAGAAGGATGTCGGGAAGATACTCTATGTATCTGTTGTGATCTTCGGGGGTGCGACAATGGTTTTCGGTATATCCGAGGTATTTTGGTTGTCTCTCCTAGCCATGTTTGTCGTTGGCGCCGCGGATATGGTGAGTGTTAATATCCGAGTATCTCTCATACAACTTGCTACACCAGATGATATGCGGGGGAGGGTCAATGCTGTGAATTCTGTTTTTACAGGGGCTTCCAATGAAATTGGGGAATTTCGGGCGGGCAGTATGGCCGCCCTTATCGGTGCGGTTCCGGCGGTATTGATCGGAGGGGTGGGCTCTATAGCAGTCGCCGCTTTTTTCTGGCGTGCTTTTCCCCAGCTTGCCAAAGTCCAAAGAATGGACAGAGATCTTTGATACCGTTTTAGTTACGGTAAATGTGCCAATGATTGTCCTGTATTGAGAGTGATGCAGTTTCACCGATCTGAAGACGCGACTCCCCTTCCATTCTTGCCATAATAATTGTTTCAGAGATTTCCACTTCGTATATTACGGCGTCCCCTAAATAGGTTCGGCTTTTAATCGTTCCACTTTGAGCACCATCACCGTGTTGGACGCCAACATGTTGGGGGCGGATAGCCAAGGTTACGGAGTCACCCTTTTGACATCCATCGGGCAAGTTATAAGATCCTGAGCCTAGGATGGATTGTATTTGCCCCTCTCCTGTGACCGTACCTTTTATGAAATTCATTTCACCGACAAATTCTGCGACAAACTGATTAGGAGGATTTGCGTAAACCTCCTCGGGGGTGCCGACTTGTTGGATGACTCCTTCGCTCATGACACAGATTCTATCACCGAGGCTTAAGGCCTCGGCCTGGTCATGAGTGACATAAAGGCTGGTCACTCCAGCCGTTTCCGCGATCTTTTTGAGCTCGATACGCATCTCTTCTCGGAGCCGAGCATCTAAGTTACTGAGGGGTTCGTCCATTAATAGGACCATTGGATGTGTCACAAGCGCTCGTGCAAGGGCAACGCGTTGTTGTTGGCCTCCGCTGAGGTCCGTTACTGGTCGGTCTTCCAGACCATCAAGTTGTACTAATTTTATACAGTCCATGACCTGGTCTTTAACTTGATTTTTGGGTAATCGCTTTCGCCCGTCGGTCAACGGTAGAGCGACATTTTGGAAGACATTAAGATGAGGCCACACCGCGTAGCTTTGAAAGACCATCCCAATATCTCGTTGTTCAGGAGGAACGAAGTTGCCTTTTTCATAGGAATTGACAAGCTCACCGCCGATCTCAATTTCGCCGCCATCGGGTCGCTCGAGACCTGCAACGCAGCGTAATGTCGTTGTTTTTCCGCAACCACTAGGGCCAAGCAAAACAACAAATTCATTTTGAGCCACCTCCAAGTTAATTTTGCGGACTGCTTGGACGAGACCTCTATTGGAGGGATAAAACTTCTCCAGGGAGCGGATCGAGATAACGGAATTATTGGACATTCTAGAACCTCAATTTTATTTCTAGCCGGATTACATGTCGGCCGATAAGCGACTTCGCCTGGCGAAACGCCAGAAGATCAGCATAAGAGGGAACAATGCGAGCATCATGAGCACCGTTATGGCTGCGGCTGAAGTGGGCGCGGCCTGTGTCCATCTCCCCCATACGATTGCAGGCAATGTTACGTTGTCTTGACTGATTAAAAACACAGCCACTGTCATTTCACGATATATTAGTAAACCGGTCCAGATACAGACGGTGAGCATGGTTGGGCGCAATAACGGCACCATTACTTTTCCCACCGTTCTGAACTTGGTCAGTCCCGACGTGTAGGCCGCTTCTTCGAGTTCTTTGTGAATTTGGATCATTGCGCTGTTGAGCGCTCGGGTGCCGAAGGGAAGCCAGACAATCAGATATACGATGACAAGTAGCCAGACAGTCCCATAGAGTGGGACATAATTCTGGACGACATATAACGATAACATTAAAGCGCCTATCGCGATGACCACACGCGGAATCGTGTGAGGAAGGAAAGAGCCAAACTCAAGAATATACCGCGACTTGCTTCTGGAGCGGACAACAATCCAGGAAACACAGAAGGCAAATAATAGAATAAGCGGCGGCGTAACGACCATTAATAAGACGGTGTTTTTAACTCCGCGCCACACGTATTCCCAATTCATTTCATGGAAGTTCAGCAAAGTAGCCTTTTCCAGCGCCTCAAATGTTGGCGGGGTAATATACGGCTGGAATGCCATGAAAGCGACGATTAGAACCGGGAGCATCAGCCCGACAAAGAAGTAGATACTAATGAAAGACCAACAACCAAATGCCCAATTTCCAATAGGTATCTCGGTGGCCCGATAGCCTTTGCCGGTGATGACCTGATAGCGCTGAGATTCTCGAAGCATTTGGACATACCAAAGCGTCAGAATTGCCGCCACGACAATCATCGCGGTCCCCAAGGCTGCCGGTATACCGTATTCGGGAAGTCCATCGGGAGGGAAGGCTTCCGTGAACACATAAGTGCTAAAGACGTAGATATTGCTCGAAAGCCCGATAACGGCTGGAATATCAAAGGTAGCGAGACCGATAACAAAAATATAGATGAGGGCAGCTAGTATCGCCGGACGCGCGAGTGGCAGAGTAATCTTTCGGAGCGTTCTTTTGAAACTGAGGCCTGAGGTAAGGGCGGCTTCCTCCAATGCTGGGTTCATTGTCCGAAACACCTGAACGCTCAAAACAAAGGCCAAGGGTGCTAAGGTGAGACCCTCAATCAAGCCCATTCCTGCGGGGCTTTCAAGGTTTATTGGTCCTTTTTCGAGCCCAAACATTGCCATGAGCGCCTTATTGAAAAACCCGATGCGCTGATGAGCAATAAACGTCCAGCCCATGCCGATAAAAATCGGGGGAACTAGCAGGCCAGTAGTCATCATTGCGTAGATTAGGGCTTTCGGACGGATTGTAGTCCGCTCTGTGATCCAGGCTATTGGTAGGCCAACCGCTAGCGAGACAGCGGTAGTAGCAATCGCAAAAATAAAGGTATTTTCAAGAACCTCTAAAACGAATTCATCGCCGAAAAGGGATTTGTAATTGTCCCAGGAAAATTCTGCGTCATCAGAGCCCAAGGTCCCGGTTTGAAGGCTAACCCATATGAAAACGATCACAATCCCGATCAACCCAATCATCGGAAGAAGAGAAAGCGGGAGGAATGGCGAGATCGAGATCCCTTTTTTTGACAAATATTTGCTTACGGCCTTTTGCATGTATAACGCCCGGTCGTTAGGAAAAGTTCAGGTCATTCAGTCGAGTGTGGCCCGCTGCGGCAGATTTTCTCTGCCGCAGCTTTCACCAAAGATTTGGTGTTGGGTTTATTTCTTTTTTCGACCCCTTAAGATCTTTTTGATCTTTTTCTGGTACACGCCGAGTTTGACCCCATCCTTTTCTTGCTGCTCGGTCCTTTGGACCGTGCTGAAAAGAAATTTAGCCTTCGGATACTTGGCTCTGAACTCCGCGACTAATTTCCCGGAGCGTGATCCGGGATAAATTTCCAGATCATATGCACCGTGCTTCCAAAGCAACTCCTGTCCTTCTTTTGTTTGCGTAAAGGCCACGAAAAGTTTACCTGCATTGGGGTTCACCGCATTCGAAGTGACGCCAAGATTGATGATATTGTTTCGAACGATTTCCTTCGGAACGGCATGCTCAAGAGGAGCACCCCGGCGTTGATAGCGAACCGTTGCGTCCTTTCCACAATCGAAAATAAGCATTGCAAATTCGCCCGAGGCCAATTTATCCAAGCTATTGCAGCTAAAGAAGCCTCCAATCTGAGGTTTTAGTCTTTTGGTATAATCCAGCATGAATTTTTCACCAAAGACATCAGGTGCGGCGAACTGATAAAAACCTGTGACATATGGGGTCGTCGCGACAAGACCTTTCCATTTTGGTTTGAGGACGTCCTCTATGCTGGTCGGTATGTCATCACCTTTTACAAGATTTTTATTGTAAACAATTCCGACGACACGCGAGGCCACAGCCACTCCAACCCCCTTCGGATTTACGCGTTCAAAACTTGCATTTTTGGGTTGAGGTCGTTCGATTAGGGCATTCCAATTCACTTTTTGTAGCAAGCCCGTCTTACCTCCTGAGGTCATGTGGCTGCCGCTACCCAGAAATATATCGGTGCTCGATTTTTGTTTGGCTTTGTATTCTTGAGTCAGGCGTCCCAAGTTTGCAGGGAAACTCCGACCTTGGGTGAATTGCAGCTTCACATTGGTCCCGTACATTTTGTTCATAGCGCTGACCATGTCACGAAGGCCCACGTCACCGCCAAAATGACCTTCGGTCCAGAGTACTTTCATGGCACCTTCCTTTTTGGCACCAGCAATAACTTGTTTGAGTTCATCAGTGCGTGCAGCCGCTTCACTTGCCATCAAAACTGGAAACAGAAAAGCACTGGCACACAACGCGCCTATGAACGCTTTGGGTCTAAATAATTGACGTTCAAACAACATAATGTTCCTCCCTTTTTTTCGGAGATCTGATTTTTTATTCTTCTCCGCTGGAACCGATGGTCGAATATCCGCTTCCGACTGTCAACAGAGGGGGGACAGAATCCGATTTTTGTTTGCCTTAACACGCAGCTCTTTGTGATCAATCGAAATTTGAAATAAAATTTAAGGATCGTTTTGCTAGGGAAGATCGTCCGCCCATTTGGAACGGATCCTGTTGTCGAGCTCTTGAGATGATCGGGCCACCGTTGGGAAGGTATCTTTTCGGCGAAACGGGCGACACGCATCGATAACAGCCCGCGAATTTCTGCGATCAGTTTCGTCGTCGTAACACATTGGATCGAGATGAGTGCTCCAGCAGCCATCAATAATATCGATGTCTTCTCTTAGATCGACCCGAGTAGACATCGCCCAAATCACGTCATTGATGTTTGATGGATCGATATCGTCATCAACAACAATGGTCCAGCGATTTGCGTAAGCACCAGCATGGCACTGCGATGCGATAAGCCCAGCTTGTTTGGCATGACCTCCATACATTTGTTTAATTGCTACGGTTAACCAGAATCTGCTTCCTCCTGCCTCATGGGCCCAAACACCTTTGATTTCTGGTATACCTGCTGCTTCAAGCTGGCTCCAGACGGCGCCACATCGATAAATTCCGAGATAATAGGTGTTATCGTTAGGTGGGACCGCCGGTATTGCGCCCACCAGGATCGGGTTATTTCGATGCATCAGGGTTTCTATTCTGATTGCGGGCTCCGGTCTGCTGCCCCCGGCGTAATATCCCGTCCATTCACCCAGGGGTCCCTCTTGGATCATATCGTCCGGATGGATGAATCCCTCGAAGGCAATTTCTGCATTTGCTGGCACAGGTAAACCGGTTTTTGGCATGTTAAAAATTTCTATTGGTTCTTTCAGGATTCCCCCTGCAGCCTCGAACTCGCTTTTTCCATACGGCACCTCAAGCCCTGCCAGCATAAAAAGGGCAGGGTGCATCCCAGCGACTACTGCAACAGGGCATGGTTCCCCTCTTTGGTGATACTTTTCCATCATTAGTCTGCCGTGTTTTCCTGGTGACATCATCACGCTGGCTGTTTTGGGGTCATGACTTTGGACCCGATAAGCGCCATAATTTACCCATCCGGTATCTGGATCTTTCATAATGACCATGCATGCCGTACCTATAAATGCGCCTCCATCATGTTCATGCCAAACAGGGGTGGGTATGGATGTTATGTCGACTTTATCGCCTTCCGATACGTTCTCGAGAAGTGGCCCTCCATTGACAGCCTTGGGCTCTAAAGTCGGACCCTCCCGCATATAGTCTCTCCACCATCCAATCAACTCATTTCTTGATGCGGTTGGCTTAAGGCCTAAAGCGACGTTGATGCGCGGTACGGAAGTCAGAATGTTTGCGAGAACCCGGTGTCCCCCAGGATACCCTGGGACGTCGTCAAACATTACTGCGGGAGTGCCCATTTCCCGCATATAGATATCTACAATCCCGCCGATTTCTTCTCCTGTTTCGGCCCCTTTGATGGTTTTGAGCTCGCCAATGGCCTCTATCTCTGCAAGCCAGTTCCGCAAATCTTTGTTGGCCACGATCAACCTCATTTTTTTATAAATCTAATAGCGACCTTCTGATAATCATGTTCGTTGGTCAACTGGGCGGGATTTTGGTTTTGTAAGGTGCCCTTGCAGAAAACCGGTCTTGATGGGAGCATTCCCGACGTTTTGGGTGATATTAATTAAGGAAAAGAAGACAACGTGAAATCGCCACGATTTAAATATGTAAGGCCAAATTCTCTTGATCAAGCCATTGGCCTCTTATCTGAGTTTGGTGATGAGGCCCGAGTTCTTGCTGGAGGGCAGAGCCTTATGCCAACTTTAAATATGCGGTTATCGCATCCGGAAATTCTTATCGATATAAACAATCTAGAGGATTTAAAAGGAATTTCTCTGCAAGGGGATTTTGTAAGGATAGGTGCGCTAGTCCGACATGTCGAAGTGATGGAGTCCTCAGTAATACGGGAAGAGCTGCCCTTGATTGCTGAGGCTATTCCTCATGTTGCCCATGTGGCTGTTCGTAATCGGGGAACCTTCGGAGGATCAATTGCTCTTGCTGATCCGGCAGCAGAAATGCCGGCTTGCGCGTTGGCCCTTAATGCAAATTTTCTTTTGAAGGGCCCGAGAGGAACACGTGAGATAGAAGCCGAAAAATTTTTTTACGGTTTATACGAAACCGCAATTGAGCCCGACGAGATTTTGGTGGCGGCACTTTTGCCGAGGATTAAATCGGGCGAGATTTTTGCATTTACCGAGCTTGCCCGACGGCAGGGGGATTTTGCTCAGGCTGGGGTCGCCTGTAAAGCTCGAATATCAGGGCAGATTATCGAGCAAATAAGACTCGTATATTTTGGGAGTGAAGTAAAACCGACTTTGGGAAACAATATGATGACTGTTTTGAAAGGACAGAGATGGTCGGACTCTTTGGTTGAGTCAAATTCTTCTCAGCTAGACACGGACCTTGACCCTATCCAGAATCTGCATGGCAGCTCTTCCCTAAAACTTCATCTTCAAAAGGTTCTTACGAAACGTGTCGTTCACGCGGTCATGGAAAAGGCGGGTTCAATCTGATGGCTGACGAGTTTATTAATGTTTCTATGACCGTTAATGGCGAAAAAGTGTCTGCGAATGTTGAAGCCCGGACTCATCTGGTCGATTTTTTGCGAAATTCACTTGAATTAACGGGTTCTCACCTAGGATGCGAGCATGGCATTTGTGGTGCGTGCTCGGTTAGGTTAGATGGTGTCGTTGTTCGTGGCTGCCTTGTTCTCGCAGTTCAATGCCATGGATCGGAAATCGAGACTATCGAAGGGCTTAGTGATAGCGGGGAAATTAAGGATCTCCAGGAACAATTTGTCGAAAGAAACGCGATGCAGTGTGGATTTTGTACGCCTGGAATGTTGATGACCGCAGCCGAATTACTCAGGAAGAATGAAGCGCGATCGAGAGAAGAGATCAGGGATTTTATGTCTGGGAATTATTGCCGGTGTACAGGCTATCACGCGATTATTGATGCAATCGAAACGACTATTTCCAATCGTCAGTCGGGAGGTTGTTCATGAACAAAGCAGCTTTGACCCCATTGGATCAACAGCATTCCTACGTGGGGCGCAATTTGCCTCGAGAAAAAGCAAAACGGGCTGTTCATGGGCGCGGGAGATACACCGACGATATAATGTTGCCTCGCACAGTGCATGCTGCTTTCGTGCGTAGTCCTTATGCCCACGCCAAAATTTTAAAAATCGATGTTGAGCAAGCAATGGCGCACCCAGATGTTGTGCTGGTTATGACAGGTTCAGAACTCAAAGACATGTGCACTGGACCGTGGCTTGGTACTTTATCTGTTTTTGAAACCATGAAGACAGCGCCTCAATATCCCATGGCAGTTGATCGTGCGTGTTGGCAAGGAGAGCCAGTTGTCATGGTCGTGGCGAAAAGCCGTGCTTTGGCTGAAGATGCGTGCGAACTGGTTTCCGTTGATTATGAAGAGTTACCAATTGTTGCTCATAAGGAGACAGCATTGGAGCCTGGCTCAGAACTCGTTCACCCGGATTTGGGTGATAACTTGGCTTTTGAAAAACTTATCGATAATGGCGATGTTAGACAGGCCTTTTTAAATGCAGAGCATGTTGTGGAAGGGGTATTTGACTTCGGTCGGCACACAGCCGTTAGTCTCGAGCCCCGCGCCTTGCTGGCATCATTTGAGAAAGACACAGATCAACTGACAATTTACACAAGCAGTCAGACACCCCACATGATCCAGGCCATTATCGCCAAGACCTTTGGTCTACCGGAACACAAATGTCGGGTAGTTGCCCCCTTTGTTGGTGGTTCATTCGGTCTGAAAATCCATTCTTTTGGTGATGAATTCGCTGCGACTGCTGCAACAATGAAATTGGGGCGACCAGTTAAGTTTATTGCAGATCGCCTCGAGTCATTCGTCACAGATATCCACGCCAGAGAAAATAGGGTCACTGGCAAAATAGCGGTTTCCGGTGACGGCGAAATCCAGGCCCTTGAGATAGACATCTTAAGTGGCGTGGGTGCGTATTCTCAATATCCAAGGACTTCTGTATTCGAGGCCAATCAGATACTCAATATCACGGGAGGGCCATATAAACATCTGAACTACAAGGCGCGAATGAGGGTTGCCTATATGAACAAGGTACCGACCAGCCAATATCGGGCGGTGGGGCACCCAATTGGCAATTCGGTTGGTGAGGCCTTGGTGGACATGGCAGCTGAGAAAATCGGCATGGATCCTATCGAGATCAGGCGTCGAAATATCATGGAAGACGACTCCTATCCCAGAATGACCGCGTCGGGCATTGAAGTCGCCGATATGTCGCATCAGCAATGTCTGGAGACACTGGTGCAGCGAATGGATTATTCACAACTCTGTGAGGAACGAGATGCTTTGCGCGAAAAGGGAATTTATAGGGGTGTTGGGATTGCCGCTTTTATAAAGGGTACAGCTCCCGGACCGGCAGGGTACTACGGCGCCGGTGGGGCGCCGATTGCTTCTCAAGATGCGGCAACAGTCAAAATTGAGCCCTCCGGAAATATCATTTGTGCGGTTGGCGTCACGGATCAGGGACAGGGTGTTGATACTGTGATGCAGCAAATCGTCGCTACGACCATGGGGGTTTCTCCTGATATGGTTCGGGTCATTGAGGGTGATACTGATGCCACGCCCTACGGGGGTGGCACCTATGCATCAAGAGCGACGGCGATTGGTGGCGAGGCCACATATCAAGCAGCCTTGGCTCTTCGGGAGGAGGTGTTGATGCTTGCTGGTGCGTTACTGCAAGCCGAAGCGAAAAATCTCGATATTATCAATGGAAACATAGTCGACGTGGGAACAGGGAATATACGTATTTCAATGGCGGAAATAGGGAGGATAGGTCATTTCCAAGTGGCACAGCTTCCAAATGATATACAGCCGCAACTTTCATATACGAAACGTTTTCGGCTAAGAGATGCTTTATATATCTTTACCAATGGCATTCATGGTGCCTATGTGGAAGTGGATACTGATACCGGATGGATTAAGCTTCTCGATCACTGGGTGGTTGAGGATTGCGGACGAGTCATAAATCCGATACTCGCGGACGAACAGGTGCGTGGCGGGTGCGTGCAGGGGATTGGTGGTGCCCTTTACGAGCACTGCATTTATGACGACGAAGCCCAGCTGCTAAATGGTAGCCTTGTTGATTATATCATGCCTATGGCTTCTGAAATGCCGAATATCGACGTTGCGCATGTTCAAACGCCCACACGTGTTTCTGAATTGGGTTCCAAAGGAGTTGGTGAGTCTGGTACGGGGGCCGCTCCAGCCGTGGTCATGAATGCCGTCAACAATGCTATCAGTCCCTTTGGGGCAAAAGTTTTTGCACAACCCATGACCCCTGAGATTATTCTGAAGGCGTTGAGAAAAATCTAGTCCAGGCTCATCGTTTGGGGAGGCTGAGGAAGGGTATGGTGTCGCCTGATTGCCGTATTTCTCATCCCGTGGGTATCAATGTGCTCGATCAGAACTAAGGAGGGTTTCAGATGGCTAAAGCAAAAATGCGACATATTGCACTCTCGGTAAAAAATCCCCGTGAGTCGGCGGATTTTTTTATCGAGGCTTTTGGGATGGATGAGGTAGGCTGTTCAGGCCGCGGAACGATCTACCTGTCGGATGGAACCATCAATATAGCGATGTTGGCTCGAGAGGGTAAGCCACTCGGTTATGAGGGTGATCAGCCATTTTACGGGATCGACCATTTTGGTTTTTGGTTTGACGATGTCGAAGAGGCCTGCGAGCAGGTCGAGGCAGCTGGGGCTAAACACCTGATGGGAAACAAAAGTGGAGATCCCAAAAGCTTTTATGAAATCAAATTCAGAACTCCGATGGGGGAAGTCTTTGATGTTACCACAAGCGGTTGGCAGGGGGCGGTGAAGGATGTCGAGGAGAAAAAGGGAGAGGAATAGAGATGGCTTAGGGGTATTCTGGAGTTGTTAGCGGTCTTATTTGGAACCCTGGTCTCGTAAGAAGACCCTGAATGTAAAATCTACCGGAAAAGAGGAAAATATAATGGATCTTGGACTTGATAATAGACGGGCTCTTGTGATGGGGTCGACGGGGGGCATGGGTGAAGCGATTGCCCGGCGTTTATCTTCCGAGGGTTCGCGTGTTGTTATTGCAGGTCGCTCATCTGATAAGGCTGTGAAGATTGCGAAAGAGCTGAATGATGCCCTTTCTTGCGCCCTCGATTTAGCAGATGTGGAGAGTGTTGATGATGCGATACAAATGATCTCCTCCCATTGGGGTGGGGTAGATATCATTGTGTGCAATGGCGGTGGTCCGCCCCCTGGCCCCATTGCCTTGGTTGAACACAACGTGTGGAATGCTCAATTTGAGACGATGTTTACTAACCAGATCCGTCTCGTGAATGCCTTTTTGCCAGGAATGAGGGAGAGGGGATGGGGACGTATTTTGGCAATCTCATCTTCGGGGATACAGCAACCGATCCCAAATCTGGGGATTTCCAATGCCATCAGAGGGGCACAGGTCGGTTGGGCGAAGACCCTGGCCAATGAAGTAGCAGCTGAGGGGGTAACAGTGAATATCTGCGCCCCGGGGAGAATTGATACAGACCGGCTTAAACAACTTGATCAAGCTGCTGCCCAAAGGCTTGGCAAGGATATTCAAGAGATTGAAAAAGATAGCAAGGCAACCATCCCGTTAGGGCGCTACGGAACAGTCGCCGAATTTGCTGATACGGCAGTGTTTTTGGTATCTGCTAACGCAAGTTACATCACAGGAGGTGTGATCCGAATTGATGGAGGGATGATACGAGGTATCTAAGAAATGCCTTTCGCAGTGTCAGGGTGAAGGGGGTCAAATGTGTTCCCGGGTAAGTCAAGAGCGGGAGGCCGGCCGCACTCGAGAAATTGACCAGTCCCTGGACTTCCCATGAATTCACCGTCCTGAAAGACCTTCTGTCCTCGCACGTATGTGGCAACAGGCCAACCTTTGACGCTAAATCCCTCATAAGGTGTATAGTCCATAGAGTCATGCATAATCGATTGAGTGATTGTGACCTCTTTATTCATATCCCATAGAGTTAAATCGGCATCTGAGCCAATTTTTATGTCGCCTTTCCTCGGGGATAAACCATATAGTCGAGCGGCATTTGTTGAAGTGAGGGCAACAAAATCTTGAAGCGAAATGCGACCCTTGTTGACGCCTTCGGACATTAAGAGCGGAAGGCGGGTCTCGAGTCCGGGAACTCCATTGGCAATTTTCTTGAAATGAACATCTTTCCCCGCCGCCAGTTTTCCATTTGGATCATCATAACGATATGGCGCATGGTCAGAAGAAAAAACCTCAAAAACCCCTTCCTCGAGGGCCTTCCAAACGATTTCCTGATTGGCTTTGTCTCTCGGGGGAGGGCTACACATATATTTAGCGCCTTCCATTCCAGGTTGATCCAAGTCGTCCTCAGTGAGGAATAGATATTGGGGACACGTCTCGGCGAAAACTTTGAGCCCACGGGCTTGCGCCCATTTGATTTGTTCGATTGCCTCGCTACCCGAAACGTGGACAATCAGCACTGGGACATCGACCAATTCCGCTAGGGCGATAGTTCGGTGGGTTGCCTCTCGCTCGACCAGCATCGGACGAGCAGTCGCATGATATTTGGGAGCGGTCAGACCGGCGGCTATAAGCTTTTCAGCCATCCACGTAATCATGTCATGGTTTTCGGCGTGCACCATCACCATGGCACCCTCCTTGCGAGCAACCGCAAGTACGTCTAAGAATTGATAATCGGATAGCTTCAAGGCTTCATAAGTTAGATAGATTTTAAAGCTCGTGTATCCGGCCTTTATCAACCCCGGTAGTTCTTGGCCCAGAACCTGTTTGGTTGGGTCGGAGATGATGAGGTGGAAAGCATAATCGCAGGCTGCCTTCGGAGCAGCGCGTTCATGATAGTCATTTACAACGGACGGCAGATTTTGCCCACGATGTTGGCAGGCGAATGGGATTATGGTCGTTGTCCCTCCGCACACCGCGGAACGGGTTGCCGTGTACCAATCATCCGCTGTCCAGATTCCGGTGGAGCTTACTTGTTCCACGTGGCAATGGCTGTCAATGCCCCCAGGGGTTATTAACAGACCTCTGGCATCCATTTCTTGCGGAGCTGTGCCGAGGATGGTCCCTAAGTCACAGATTGTGCCATTTCTAACTCCAATATCAGAGCAGAACTGACTGTCTGCCGTAGCGATTTCCGCATTCCTGATGATTAAATCAAATTCGGACATCGAAAAACTCCTGGTTGGTCTGAACTGTATATAGAGTTTAGGATCCTATCTAGTTTGTTTATGAAACGTGAGTGCTATGTCTTTGATTGATGAAACCGCGTCCGGGCTTTTTGCTATCGCTGTGACACCATTTTCTGAAGATGGTTCTTTAGATCTTCAGAGCACAGATACCATGGTGGATTTCTACCTGGAGTCTGGATGCTCCGGCCTTACCATCTTGGGTATAATGGGGGAAGCCCAAAAGCTTTTACCTGATGAGGCGGTTACCTTTACCAAACGGGTCTTGTCGCGTTCGGGTAATATTCCCGTGGTTGTTGGCGTTTCGAGTCCAGCATTCCAGCCCATGGAGAGGCTTACAAAACAAGTAATGGACCTCGGTGCTGCCGGGGTTATGTTAGCTCCGATGGGTGGTCTAAACACCGATTTAAAAATCAAAAACTACTTTTTTGCAGTGGCTGAATTCTTGGGAGGGACTCCGGTGGTGTTGCAGGATTACCCCCCAAGTAGCGGAGTAAATATATCTTCAAATCTTTTGGTAAATCTTTTTGATGAACTTCCGATGCTTAAGGTTCTCAAACATGAGGACTGGCCAGGTCTCCGGAAACTTACGGAGTTTAAAAGGGCACAATCTCAAGGTAAGTTGAGAGAGGTCTCAGTTTTAGCGGGCAATGGGGGGTTATTTTTACCTCAGGAACTTGATAGAGGAGCGGACGGTGCTATGACCGGCTTTGCCTTCCCTGAGATGTTGGCAAAAGTGATAAAGCTCTATGCAGAGGGAGCGGCGCCGGATGCTGAAGATCTTTTTGATTGCTATTTGCCTCTTTGCAAGCATGAACAACAACTTGGGATTGGATTGGCTCTTCGCAAAGAGACACTCTTTAGGCGAGGTGTATTGAGTTCTCCTGCAATTCGGGCGCCGGGTCCTGCACTCGATGTAAAGGACTATTCTGAGCTTTCGCACTTAATCTCGAGGTTATATCGTCGGCTTTCAATGTCAGGGTATCCAACTGATTTTTGGAAGGCTGAATAGGAGAATGACTATGCGAATTGCCGCCGTTGATCTGGTAAGCAACACATGTTTCCCCGCTTTGGCTGCCGATGAACTTGGTTTTTTTCGGGATGAGGGCGTCGATGTTGAAATAAAACTTGTACCAGCGATGGGATCTACGGCCGCGTTAAAAGGAAATGAAGCGGATGCGATGATTGCCGGGTCTGTACATGATGTTTTAACCAAGTTTGATCACTGGGAAGGCGTGAGCGTTTGTGTGGCATTATCGCAGGGAACGCCATGGCTCCTGACAATGCGAACAGACTTTGATGGGGTAAGGGGGGATTTGAAGGCTTTAAAAGGTTGTACTTTAACCGCTGCACCTGGTCCTGATTTGGCCTTTAGAGAAGTTTTACGTGCGGGCGGATTGGATCCAGATAAAGATGTTTCCATAATTGACCTTCCGGGAGCGCATAACGCAGATGTATCTTTTGGTGTTTTCGCGGCCGAGGGGTTAAAAACAGGCCTAATTGATGGATTCTGGGCCAATGCGATGGGAGCAGAAAAGGCCACTCATCTCGGAATTGGAAAAGTCTACTTAGATGTCCGCCGTGGGGATGACCCCGCTGAAACCAGGTTCTTTACCTTCGCGGGTCTAGTCGCAAGGGATGATTTCATAGATGTGAATGGGGAGGAAATAGATGCTGCGGTTCGAGGGATTGTTCGGGCACAAAAGGCTCTGCGGGAGGACCCTAGTCTTGCTCAGAAGGTCGGAGAAGGGAAATTTCCGGCCGACTCTGCTGCTCTTATTTCAAAAGTAATCGAGCGGGATACCGAATTTTATGATCCGGCCATCCCAAAAGCTCGGGTCGAGAAACTGAATCAGTTTGCAAAATCCATTGGTCATATCAAGCGAACTGTTTCTTACGAAAAAGTTGTCGCAAGCCGATGCATTAATTTATGGAAGTCGCGGTAATGATTAAATTGCCATGCGCACTGGGTTTAATGTTTCGATATGGGCGAGTACGTCGACTAACTTCATGACATCAGCATATTTATGATGCATGTCGAACAAATTGACTTTGTGGTTGATCGGAGTCCGATCATAACAGCATTCTTCTACAAGGGTAACGTGGAAGCCATTCGCTTTTGCGTCCTGCACACCGGCTCTTAAACAACCAGATGTTGTCCCTCCTCCAATGATCAGACTTTGTACTCCAAGGTTCACCAGGTGAGACATCAGGGGTGTGCCATAAAAACAACTCGCCCTTTGCTTATAAATGATGAGATCGTTCTCAGCTGGGGCTAACGCTGGAAGAATATTATATGCGTCGTCTGTCTCGGTCATTGTCACCCGATTGGTCGGGCGACCTGCTTTGGCGTTACTTCTCTCGTCACCGGTTGAATAAATAATTGGTAATCCGACGGAGCGGGCAGCTTTTAGGAGCTGTTTTGCAGGTTCGACCATCGCCCACGCCCGTTCTCCGCAAGAGCTGGGGTGCTCTTTAATCACATCAAGTACCCGCTGTTGGCCGCCATCGTAGCTTGCCTGATAGACATCAATCATAAGGACAGCCGGGTTTGGGCCAACAAATAGGGGGCGTTCATAGGCGGCATAGATCGCCATTGTTTCCTCATCCATAATGTCGGACCAACAATAATTTTCAAAATCTGACGTCATCGGTAACTCCTAAATCTGTATTGCCCGGTGGACTGGCCACCGGGCAAGGTGGACGGTTTTACTGGGCTTTGGCGATTGCCCAACGTGCCAATTTTTGGATTTCCTTATCGGATGTGTAAATTTCTCTAATAAGTGTCTCCACACGCGCTCCCGATGCCGGATCGATCGTTAAACGTGATTTTTTCATAGTGGCAGCAAATTTGGGATCTTTCATAGTCGCATCAAATGCCTTTCTAAGTACTTGGAGGCGTGCCTTCGGGACGCCGGCAGGGGCGACATATGGCCGACCAAAAACTTGAACGTTTGCCAATAACTTCAGCGCTGCGGTTTTTTTCGGATCTTTGACGTAGTCCCAAACGCCGGGAACACCGAGTGCTGTCATCTCTTTATGGGGAGCAAGTCCAAACTGAATTACAGGATGTGCAATGTTGTTTTTGATGAGGTGGGGTGCCCTGCTCATTAAAGAAGCCCATGCATAGCCGCAGAAACCATCAATCTCTTTTTGTTGAATAGCGAGCACCAAGGTTTTGCTGCCAGCATATCCCTTTACCAATTTAATATTTGCCCCCACGAGATTACGCATCATATTGGCGTGGTCATGGGTTGTGGAACCAATTTGGTCCCCGCCAAACACAACTTGTTTTCCACGCATTTCGTTGAAGTTTTTGACGGGATGGTCCTTTCGAAGGAGGCACATTGTTGTAAAGCCGGACGCGCTCCCGATATAACCAAATTCTAAAGGTTTATATTTTACCCGTTTCGGATCCCCTAGGATTGGTTCAACAAGGGAGCCTGGCATGGTGCCGAGAAAATTACTTCCATCCTTTGGAGCCAATTTTGCAAGCCAGGCTGTTGCTTTTCTGCCCCCGGCCCCCGGCATATTTTTTACAATGATTGTTGCGCCATTTCCGATGTGATCAACCATGTGCTTCGCTAAGGCTCGACCATAAGCATTAAAGCCGCCACCAGGGCGGGAGGCGACAGTAAGGACAAGTTGTTTGCCCTTGAAAAATTTTTCTGATGCGACACTGGTTGAAGAGGTAGCGGGCATTACTGCCGCCGCAAACAGGGACATTGCTATTAGATGTTTCATTTGACCTTCCTTTTTACTGTCGTTGGTAATGCAGATTTTAGCTATCTTCGGTCCACAAGATTCTGGTTTTATGCCTCTATTGTACGGAGACATTTGGGACCTTCATAAAAGCGAGGCTGGTGGAGCCGGAACATTCGTATTCACAGACGATCAGGTCTTTTTTCTCTGAATTTACGATCCATGTGGCCACGTCCCTCTTGATCTCCCTGGTCAAAAATCCACGTGTATCCATCCTTCGGATTGCTGAGAATTTCCCAGCAGTTGTCGTCCAAGTCCCAAAATTTGAAACAATAAGTCCCGTGTATTGGCGCCGGACGATTTACGCTGTGAATTCCCCATTCTTCCTGCGCGCCTAAGACGGTTTGGTAGGCTTCATCGACCTCTTCATCTGTGTTTACATCAAGCCCATTGTGATAATGGCGTGGCATGACGTCTTTTTCTTCACCGACCTGAACGACTGCATAAATATGTTGTCCCCCAAGCCTAATCATCATTGAATTTTGACTGGTTCGCACGCATTCCAGACCCAGAAATTCTTCATAAAACTTTCTTGTGTTGTCCAGGTTTTTGCAACCCAGAGTACCATGAGAAATAAAATTGGGCCTAAGAACTGAGCCTTTTTTTATTTGATCGCCGTCCATTATTACCTCCCCAAGATAGTGTTTTTGAGCGAGTATAATAGGAATACGGGGCTTTAGTCAGCCCCGTATTCTTAGGCACAAAGCCGGCGTCTCCTGCTGAACGAGTCGACGGTTTTTACGATCGCTTCTGCGTTGATGTCGAAGTGCTGATAAAGGTCAGATATAGAACCCGTTTGACCAAAATCATCAACTCCCAGAGATATCGTCTGGTTCCCATACACTCCTCCCAACCAGGAGAGTGTACTGGGATGTCCGTCAATTACCGTTACAATCCGGCAGTGAGAAGGGAGCTCAGCCATCAGTTGTTCGATATGCGAGCTCAACTCAACCTGCCCATCTCGCCTGGCGGCCTGTACCTTTCTCCATGAAGCATGCAGTTTATCGGCTGAGGTTACGGCCAATACCCCCACATCTCTATAATCATCTCCGATAATCCCTGCTGCAGTGATGGCTTCGTTTGCAACGGCTCCCTGGTAAGCAATTACAAAATCACAATTCGGTCCCGGTTTCCGCCACCAGTAAGCGCCGTTAATGACGTCGTCTCGAAAGGAATCGGCTATGCGCTCCATTGGTTGTTCTTGAACTCTTGTTGATAATCTTAGGTATATCGAACCTCCGTCATCGGCTTGCATGTGTTGGAATCCCCACTCCATGATTGTCGCTAGTTCATCGGCAAATGCAGGCTCAAATGAGGTCATTCCAGCTTGTGTCATCCCTATTAGAGGCGTGCCAATTGACTGATGTGCGCCGCCTTCTGGTGCCAGTGAAATCCCTGATGGAGTTCCTATAATCATAAACCGTGCGTCCTGGTAACAGGCATAATTGAGTGCATCGAGGCCGCGGGCGATGAAAGGGTCGTACACTGTCCCTATAGGCAAAAGTCTCTCACCGAAAAGTGAGTGAGATAAGCCAGCAGCCCCCAATGCCAGAAACAGATTCATCTCGGCGATTCCCAGTTCTAAATGTTGACCTTCTGGGGTCAATTGCCATTTCTGCGTTGACGGAATGCTTTTGTCTGCAAAAAGGTCGGCTTCACCCGATCGAGCAAATATTCCCTTTCGATTCACCCAGCCACCTAGCCCCGTTGAAACGGTAACATCGGGCGATGTGGTAAGAATTCTATCCCCCATACCCGAAACATCGCGGGATAAATCAAACATGATTTTACCGAATGCGGCTTGAGTTGAAATTTCTTTTCCTGGCGGTATTTTTATGGCAGGGATAGGAATTTTCTTGGCAGAGAATCGGCGCTTACCCCCCTTAAAAAAGGGAACTTCACCCAAATATTTCCTCAGGTTCAAGTTTTCTCCAATAGTTGAGAATCTATCCCACTCATTCCCCTGAATGACGCCCATTTCGGTTTGCCATTGGGTCATTTGGTCAAAATTCATCAGCCCTGAATGATTATCCTTGTGACCCGCAAGTGGAGTTCCCCAGCCTTTAACAGTATACGCCAGAAAACAGGTCGGCTTCTCGGTTGTGACCGAAGAAAAAGCCTCAGAAAGGGTTTCGATGCAATGACCACCGAGGTTTTCCATCAATTCCGAGAGCTCTGCGTCGGATCTACTCTCTATCAGGGACGTAAAATCCGTCCGCTCTCCGGCATCGTGCAGTAGGCGTTCTCGCCAGGCAGAAGCGCCTTGATAGGTTAAAGCGGAGTATAATTGGTTTGGACAGTTGTCAATCCAGTTCTTCAGATCTGCGCCCCCCGGTTGTGCGAAAGCAGCCTTTTGTTTTGCCCCGTACTTCAGTCGGAGGACGTTCCAGCCAAAATCAGAAAAGATCCCCTCGATCCTTTGCCACAATCCTTCTCGAATGACCCCGTCGAGTGATTGTCGGTTGTAGTCTATTATCCACCAGCAATTTCTGAGGTCGTGTTTCCACCCTTCCTGCAAAGTCTCATAAATGTTTCCTTCGTCTAATTCTGCGTCTCCTACCAGAGCGACCATCCGACCAGTATGCTTATTTTGTCGCCATTTTTTAGTCGAAATAAAATCCTGAACCATTGAAGCAAAAGCGGTGATGCCGACCCCAAGTCCAACGGAACCAGTAGAGAAATCAACCTCATCAATATCTTTCGTGCGAGATGGATAAGACTGCGCTCCGCCAAACCCTCTGAAATTCCTTATGTTTTCTAAGGTTTGATTGCCCATCAGATACTGGATTGCGTGGAATACAGGAGCGGCGTGAGGTTTAACGGCGACACGATCTTCGGGTCGAAGTGCCGAAAAGTAGAGGGCCGTCATAATGGAAACCATTGATGCTGACGATGCCTGGTGACCGCCGACTTTGACTCCATCCTCCTTTGATCTGAGGTTATTCGCATTGTGGATCATCCAGTGTGAAGTCCACAGAAGCTGTTTCTCTATCGACTTCAAGTGCTCAACCTGTGTCATGTTTCTCTTCTCCCCTGTCTTTTGACGCGAACGAGACTAGCGGGAAAAGCCATAGTGAGTCTTTGCAAAAATCTCTTCCTTTAATATTATTTTTAACGGAAAAAATTAATAAAGTTATTAAATATGAAGGAAAACACCAAATTAGACGATTTTGATCGTAGGATCCTCCGGAAATTACAGAGCGATGGCCGAATTTCGGTACAGGATTTGAGTGAGGCTGTCGGTCTAAGTCCGACACCAGTTTCAAGAAGATTAAAGCATCTTGAGGAGGCTGGAATAATTTCAGGATATTGCGCTCGGCTGAATGAGGTTGCACTAGGGTTTGGGGTAACAGTTTTTGTATCGGTGCGGTTAGAGAAACAAATCGATACAGCATTGGAAGATTTTGAGAATGCGATCGCAGATTTGCCGGAGGTGGTTGATTGTTGGCTAATGACTGGTAACCAAGACTATCTTCTGAGGGTGGTTATCGCTGGATTAGGCGAGTTCGAGAAATTTCTAGTCGGTGGTCTTACCAAAGTCCCGGGTGTCGCCTCAATCGAGTCCTCTTTCCCTTTGAGGCAGGTGAAGGCGGGGGTTACAAGGACTATTTAAGATGGCTCCTTGGGGTTTGACTGCCAACGATTAGGGGTACAAAAAGAGGGCGATCTTTTATAGGAACTTCAGTGTCCGACTTGAGTACTTTGTCCAGACCTGCCGTAGCGCCCTCGCTTATTTTGTTTGGGTCGATAGCGATGCTTTTTATCACGGGTGCGAGTCCTCATTTGGTCGCTGTTTCTTTGAAAGATATGACCGCTGATTTTGGCGGTGGTCGGACGATCCCTTCCTCGGCCTTTGCTTTGACGTATATTGGATCAGGCGTAGGGGGCATTCTGATGGGCTGGATTGTCGATCGTTACGGGTTCGGAATACCGGCTTTTACTGGTGCCATTATGGTTAGTCTTGGCGGTCTCATGACGTCGATTGTGGATCAGTCATGGCAGCTGTTGACAATTTATGCCGTCATGTTTGGTCTTTCGGGTCAAGGTGCTCTCGCTGCACCCGCGATGGCAAATATTTCTCGTTGGTACGAGCACCGGCGGGCTATGGCTGTTGGTATGGTCTCAAGTGGTCAAGCGCTGGCAGGGATAATCTGGCTTCCTGTTTTTGGTTGGGCTGTCGATCTGATCGGGTGGAGAGATCTCTATTTTTTGTTTGGGGTCGTCGCTTGCATAGTTCTTTTGCCAGTAGCCTGGTTGATCCGGCATAAACCTCCGAAGTCTCAGGGATTATCCAGACCCGTGTCTGCAGATGGATCTACGAATTCTGAGATGATTGGGTCTATTCAGTCCCCGCGCCTTTCGATCAATACTATCCAGATCAGTCTTACAGTCGCAATTCTCGGCTGCTGCCTGGCGATGGCAATGCCACTTGCTCATCTCGTCGCTTTCGTAACAGATGTAGGTCACACAAGAATTCAAGGTGCAACAGTCCTCTCGGCTGTGCTGTTTTCAGCATTTATTAGTCGCGCGGTGTTGTTAGGTCTAATTGCTGGGCGAATAGGGGGACTTTGGTCTCTTTTGATGTTCTCGGGGATCCAGGGTGCAATGCTCGGTCTGTTTACGCTCTCCGAGCAGCTTTGGGCGCTTTATACATGCGCCGTTTTATTCGGCTTGGGTTATGGGGGAATATTTCCCATATACTCCGTCGCTGTTCGTGATCACCTCCCGCATCATCAGACAGGTTGGCGCACTGGCGTTATTTTTTCCTCCGGAGCGGTCGCCATGGGGGCTGGGGGCTGGCTTGGGGGCTATATGTTTGATACGACCGGGTCGTATGAAGCCCCATTCCTCATAGGTGTGGCCGCTAACGGGTTTAATGTTGTTATTGTGGTGTGGTTAATTGCAATGCTGCGCCCGCTTCGGCAGCGAAGTCTTATGGAAGCTGGCTCGGCAAGCTGAAATAGAGCATAGTAATTATAATATGGAGGTAACTTTATGAGTGGTTTTTCAGGGGGATGCTTATGCGGAACAGTACGGTATCGGGTAGAAGGAGACCCCGTTCGAGTGGCTAACTGTCACTGTGACGATTGTCGTAAGGTAACTGGTGCAAGTTTCGCAACCAATGTCTTCGTTAAAGAAGATCAGCTGATAATTGACTCTGGTACTACCAAAAGTTACCAGCATCGGTCAGACAGCGGTAACATAATGACAAAGAAGTTCTGTCCCGAATGTGGATCTCAAGTCTTTAGCGAGGGAACAGGAAGTCCGGGGGTTGTTGGAATTAAAGTAGGTTCCATTGATGATGCGAGTTCGATAAAACCGCAAATTACCGTTTATGCATCTCGCGCTTTACCGTTCAGCCACATTGATCAAAATACCGAAATTTTCCAAGAAATGAGGAGCAAATAGCTGCTATCCCAATGGTTGTAGCTCTTTACCTATAGAGATAAATACGGCATTTAGTAAATCATGAAACCAGCGAGTTTTTCCTACCATGCGCCAGCAACGATCGATGAGGCGCTAGCACTATTAACCAATCTGTCGGAGAGCGATGGGCGGATCTTGGCGGGGGGGCAGAGTCTTGTGCCTACGATGGCTTTTCGTTTGGCTCGACCGGGACATTTGATCGATATCAACGGAATAAAGGCGCTGCAGCAAATTGCCGTTCAGGATAATGAACTGGTAATTGGTGCAGGTGTTCGCCACGGAGCCTTCCATGAATCGGTCTGCGAGGGGCCCCTCGGGGCGATGCTCTCAAGTGTTGTGAACCATATTGCGCATTTGCCTATCCGCATGCGGGGAACTTTCTGTGGGTCCTTAGCGCACGCGGACCCCGCCTCGGAATGGTGTGCCGTGGCCGTAACATTGGATGCTACAATTGTAGCAAGAAGTACTGGCGGGGAACGCCGGATTTCCGCGCGAGAGTTCTTTCAAGGCGTGATGACAACGGCACTCGCTGACGATGAATTATTGGTAGAGGTAAGACTGCCGATTCTGTCTCAGAATACAAGGTTTGGTTTTCAGGAGTTTTCGCGTCGAGCAGGGGATTTTGCTCTCACCATGGCTTTAGCCGTTTGGGAGGATGATGGCGGGAGAATATCGAATGCCAGGATAGGGCTGGGGGGCGTGGAAGACAGACCCCGTCGTATTCTGGAGGCTGAAGAAGCCCTCAACGGGAGTGTTCCCTCTGATAAGGTTTTTCGTTCAGCGGCCGATCTAGCAGCAGGTGTTGTCGATCCGATGGAAGACCATGCCACCTCCGGAACTTACCGCAGAGATTTGGTGCGCGCGCTAACCCGAAGGGCGTGTGAACAGGCTATAAAATGACTGAAACGCATCAAATAACCCTCAATATTAATGGTAAAGACTATCAAACCTCGGTGGAAGCTAGGAGAACCCTTGTCGATGTTATAAGGGATCAGTGCGGGCAGACAGGGACTCATGTGGGCTGTGAGCACGGCGTTTGCGGTGCTTGCACTATTTTGCTGGATGGAGAGCCAGTCCGTGCATGTTTGATGTTTGGTGTTCAAGCCGATGGAAAAAAAATCCGTACTGTAGAAGGACTAGCTACCGGAGATAAATTACACCCGTTACAACAAGCTTTCACGGATCACCATGCCCTTCAATGTGGATTTTGCACCCCGGGTTTCCTGATGTTGGCGGCTGGGATTCTGGAAAAAGATCCGAATATTAACCATGACGATTTGATAGCCGCTTTGTCTTCTAACTTGTGTCGATGTACCGGCTACGCGAATATCATCACGGCGGTAAAAGTTGCGGCGGAAAAAATGCGGGCCGGCTAATGCCTCCCTCTGGCAGTGAACTACTAGGTCAAAGATTAAGTCGTCTTGAAGACCCTCCGCTTATAACGGGTAAAGGGCGGTTCGCGGATGATATTAATTTCCCTCATCAGTTGCATATGCGGGTAATGCGAAGCCCCTTGGCCCATGCCGAAATCACTGGGATACAGACCGACCAGGCGGCAGCCCTTCCTGGGGTTGTCGCGGTTTGGACCCATGATGACATTGCAGATTTGGGTCCGATTGATTTTCGAGCCGACAAATCTGCCGAGGAACTGAAGGCTTTTCGGCAATTTTGCCTGGCGAAGGATCGGGTCCGCTATGTTGGAGATCCGGTTGCGGTCATTTTTGCTGAGGATCCCTACGTTGCGGAAGATGCAGAAGATCTGATCACTCTTGATTTAGTGTCTTTGGAAATCATCGCGAATGCAGATCAGCATCCGGGCGAGTTTCAACCGGGTCTGAGTTCGGAGGCAGGGCTTCTGACACATACCTTTGGTGACGTCAAATCTACCTTTGAAGCAGCGCATCTGGTGGTAGAGGTTGACCTGCAAACGGGTCGTCACTCGGGCGTACCTCTTGAAACTCGAGGTGCTATCGGCGTTCACAACAAAACGTCTGATATTCTGGAGCTTTATGGCGCGGCGAAGATTCCTCATCGCAACCGGGAGACATTGGTTCGAATGCTGGGGCGTTCCCCCAGTAAAATCCACTTGCACGAAGGCCACACCGGCGGAGGTTTCGGAATACGGGGGGAATTGTATCCCGAGGACGTTCTGGTCCTATTGGCAGCAGAGAGGCTCGGCCGGCCCATTAAATGGATTGAGGATCGGCAAGAGCATATGATGGCGGCCAACCAGGGACGAAATCAGCATCATAAAGCGCGTATGGCTTTTGATAGAGATGGAAAAATTTTGGCCATGGCTGACGAATTTTGGCATGACCAGGGGGGCTACGTCCGGACCCATGGGGCTAATGTTCCCAATCGAACAATGTGCATGCTTACAGGTGCCTACAAGGTGCCTACATTCCGTGCGGAATGTCATTTTAGGTTAACGAACAAAACTCCGGCTGCAACGTATCGTGCTCCAGGACGTTTTGAGTCGACCTTTGTGCGTGAACGAATGATGGATATTGCCGCCGAGAGATTTAGTGTCGACCGGGTAGAAATAAGGCGTCGTAACCTGATAGGGCCTGAGGATATGCCATTCAAGGTGGCTTTTGACGAGCCGGGCGTAGAAACCTTAGTTTTTGACTCCGGAGATTACCCGGCACTGCTCAACAAAGCTTTGAAACACTTTAGATGGCATGAGTTGGAAGCGGAGTTAAAGGACCGCCGTCGGACCGGAGAGTTAGTTGGCTGTGGCCTCGGTGTATTCGTCGAAGAGAGTGGAAAGGGCCCTGTTGATGGTGCGCGGATAGTTGTCGACACCAATGGTGATGTGGAGGTTCTTACTGGCGGTGCTTCTCTCGGGCAGGGGTTTGAAACCACGATGGGCCAAATTACAGCGGCTGCTCTCGGGGCGGATTTTAGTAAAATTACTGTGATCCACGGACAGACCGATAGAATCCCATATGGGATCGGTGCTCATGCGGCGAGGGCGACGGTAATGACAGGAAGTGCCGTTAATATTGCCGCCCTAAAAGTCAAAGATAAGGCCCTTGAGGCTGCCTCCGAGATGCTTCAAATGCCCGCGGATCGACTGGATATTGAACAAAATGTGGTTTTTGTCGCAGATAATCCAAGTGGCCCCTCCGTGACATTAGGTGAGGTCGCAAAAAGGTTGGCACCAGGTTCTAAATTTCTTGGATCTCGAGATCCTGGCCTCTCTGCTGAAGGGTTTCATAATACTGCAGAAAGTGCGTTCCCGTACGGTATTCACTTTGCTGTAGTTAAAATAGATGGAGAAACGGGTCACATCGCTGTGGAACGGTTTATGGTGGCATACGATGTCGGTCGTGCTGTAAACCACATGTTGCTAGAGGGACAACTCGTGGGTGGGTGTGTTCAAGGTGTCGGAGGCGCTTTATTCGAAGAGTTCAGTTACTCAGAGACGGGCGAACCGCTCTCGGTAACGCTTGCGGATTACCTCGTCCCCACCATGGATTGCGCCCCAATGGTCGAATGTCTGGTTACAGAAGATGCACCAAGTCCAACCAATCTTCTGGGTCTGAAAGGTGGTGGGGAAGGCGGAATAAATGGGGTTGGGGCTGCGATCGCCGGTGCGATAGATAATGCGATAGGGAAAGTTGGAGCCGTGACGCAGTTGCCTGTTACTCCGCAGCGGATGAGAAAAATTCTAAGAGACCTAAATAAGAGTTTTTAAAATGGCAAAATTAAAATTGACACTGGCCATGGGGGATTACGAAATTACCCGGGCTCTCAAAGAGGGCATTGTCGCTCCCGATGGGATAGAATTGAACGTTCTTACCGAGATGGATTCAACGACCCGACATTGGCGTTTCCTCCGGAATCAGGATTTTGATGTTGCTGAGTGTTCATGCTCCTCTTACTTGGTTGCCCGTGACCAGGGAATGCCCTTCGAGGGAATCCCGGTTTTTTTGCATCGGCGGTTTCGACACGGGTTTATTTTTATCAATACAGAAAAAGGGATTCAGACCCCGAAAGATTTGATCGGTTGTAAAATGGGCGTGAAACAATATCAATCCAGCGCACAACTGTGGATGAGAGGTTTTATGGAGCATGAATATGGTGTGCCACATCGTTCCATTGAATGGTTCTCAGAGTTGGATGAAAGCATCGAATTTGAGAAACCGGCAGATCTTCGGCTTACGCGTCTACCCGATGAAAAAGGCGTAGAACAAATGCTCGCTGAGGGAGAGCTCGATGCCGTCATGCATCCGGACTTGATTCAGCCGTTGATAGATGGTGATCCTCGCGTGGGACGGTTATTTCCGGATTTTAAGGACGAGGAAAAAGCTTTTTTTCGGCGGACCGGTATATTTCCGATCATGCATGTACTTGGAATAAAACGTCAGATTGTTGAAGAAAACCCGTGGGTGCCGATAAACCTTTATCACGCCTTTAATCAGGCAAAATCCCTTGCGATGAGGCGTATGGTAAATCCACGGATCGTACCCCTGGCCTGGTATCGAGAGGCCTGGGAAGAACAGGAAGAAATTCTTGGGCAAGATCCATGGCAATATGGTTTGACCCCATCCAATGAAAAACAACTTGAAATGCTTGTCGGTTTTTCCCATGAGCAAGGTATGATCCGGAATAAAATGTCACTAGATCATCTTTTTTTGAGTGTCGATCAAGGACGCAAACGGGGCGAAAAGTTTCGCGTCTAAATGCCCCGCTCCGAAGAAGAAATTTTCGCCTCATTGCCTCGTCGGTTGATCGATTTACCAAGACGCTGGTCAATCGAAACGCCAGGGGCTCCGGCAGTCTTTTATGAAGACCGGTATTATAATTACGCGGAGTTATGGGCAGACATCTGTGAGGCCAAGAAGGCTCTTGTTGGCTCCGGAGTAGGAGCCGGTGACCGAATTGGACTGGTGATGGAGAATTGTTACGGTGCGATTTGTTATTTTTATGCGCTGATGGATTTAGGGGCTTGCGCAGTCATGGCGAATGCCCGGTTATCTGAAAGAGAGATCGGCGTAGTTCTATCGCAGTCTGAGGCAAAGGGCGTTGTGTTTGCTCCGATCAGTACCGAGGCTGTGAAGGTGCATGCTGAAATCGCTCAAGCACAAGGGTTTGATAACTCCCCCCTTAGTGAAGTTGCATTTGCAATGGTCAATGAAAAAGCTGTACCTGAGACTGTGTGCCCGGATGAGGGCGAATCACTGGCGGCAATGATTTTTACTTCGGGTACGACCGGGGTACCGAAAGGGGCAATGTTAACCCAGAAGACCATGCTTTATCAGGCCGCGATGGTATCGGAAAGGCGCAAGTTTGGGCCTGGTGACTGTCCGTATGTTGTGGCCCCAATGGTTCATATTCTTGGTCTTGCAGGTCTGGTTATACCGTTAATCAACGCAGGTGCAGCAATGCATTTGGTTGCCCGTTTTGATGTTCAAAAAATTATGGAGGCCCTGGGGAAAGGTCACTTGACCCACCTCTATGGGGCGGCCCCTATGTTTGCCGCGATCGCCGGGTTTGTTGAGAAAAATGATCTTAAAATCGACGCGACGGGTCTCAAAGAGATTTTAGCGGGCGGAGCGCCTGCAGATGAATTGTTGAGGGCTAGAATCGCTGAGATTTTTAACATGCCTTTGGGAACTGGGTATGCCGCGACAGAGTGTTCACCGATCTCTGCCAGCACCCCAGATTGTCCGCCTAATCCAGGTGCAGTGGGAAAGCCTTGGCATGGTATGGAAATGAAGGTTGTTGATAAATATGGGGTTGCGCTTCCCTATGGGGAAATTGGTGAAGTCTGGTGTCGAGGTCCAAATGTTATGGATGGTTATTTCAGAAATCCAAGCGCCACAGATGAGGTGATGCGCCAAGATGGCTGGATCGCAATTGGAGATCTTGCTTTTCTAGATGAAGACGGGCAGATCCATATTGTTGGTAGGCTTAAGGAGATGATCAATCGATCAGGATTTAACGTATATCCAGCTGAAGTTGAGGCAGTCCTCAACGCGGCCCCCCATGTTTTGCATTCTGCGGTAGTGGGTCGCCCTGTACCCGGCAATGAAGAGGTGATCGCTTTTGTAGAGGCGTCTCCGGGACACAATATTGATATTGTCCATCTTGAAAAACATGCCGCTGAGAACCTTGCTCCCTACAAAAAACCCTCACGCATAGTCGTGCTTGAGAAGATGCCTATTGGGCCTACTGGTAAGATATCGAAGACCTTGCTCAAAGAGAGAGCTGAGTCCCTTTGATTTAGCGATTTTTGTCCCTGGATTTATTTCAAAATTGGTTCTTTAAAAATATTCGATTAACCAAAATTGTCTGTTTTAGTCAGATTTTACCTGATCTCTGAAGTCCGAAGCCTAGGAATGGATCCATAGGTCTGCTGCTCTTTCATTGTAAACCTTTGTTTATGTCTAATTTTACAGAGCATGTGTTCAAAAGCAGAGCGAAACTGTGATCCCCATTATGTCTCTCGAATTGACCAAGAAGAGCAGATTAGACATTGTTATTTGGGCGAACGGCTCCGAGAGATAGATGAGACGAGATATCTTTAATTTGGGCCCAGATTCATTTGTTGGTTTGTGTTGAGAAACTTCAGACAAAAAAAGGACGACTGATCGGATAAAAGAAAGGTGGTGCTGATGGCGGTAAAAATTCATGAAAATGGGCAAAGATTTTTTGCGGAAGTAGAGGGTATGGATTTGTCACGGCCATTGTCTGACGAGAACCGACGCCTGATTCTCAAGGCGGCATTTGACAATGCTGTACTTCTGTTCCGAGGACAGTCGCTTGATGAGGAACAGCATCTGGCCCTGTCTCGGAATTTCGGAGGTTTGGAAACGACTATTCAAAGAGACCGCAAGCGCCGTGTGCGTCCCGAATTTGCAGATATATCGAATCTAGACTGGGATGGCTCTATGTTGGACATCGATAGCGGAAGGGCTATTTACAGTTCTGCCAATCAACTATGGCATTCTGACGCATCATTCCGTTCAAATCCCCCGAAGTTTTCATTGCTTTATGCAGAAGAAGTTGTGTCTGAAGGAGGTGAAACCGAATTTTGCGATGAAAGGGCGGCTTGGGAGGCTCTAGATGATGGGATCAAGGATAAAATAGATGGTCTGATTGCATGGCATTCTTTGATGGAGTCTCGTCGTCGCACTGGCTTTGTCGAGTTTACCGATGGGGAACGCGAGGCGTTTCCCTCTGTGCCTCAACCAGTCGTAAGGACTCATCCGGCCACCGGGCGAAGAAACCTGTTTTTAGGTGCTCATGCTTCTCATATTGAAGGGCTTGATCGGAACGAAGGGGCGAGGGTGCTTGATGAACTGCTGGACTTTGCCACTCAAAGTGCATTTATCACCAGCTACACATGGTCTGCGGGTGATTTAATTATGTGGGATAACCGCTGTGTTCTACATCGTGGCAGACCATACAAACAAACTGAAGAAAGGCGTGTTATGCGTCGGACTACTATTTCAGGAGATGGACCGGTGGTCGTTGATGGTAAGCCTATTGATGAGGTAGCGACTCACGCTGCTCTAAACAAATAATCCATGGCATATCAATCCGAATGTTTTGCAGAGGACGGCCATGTGCTGACGGTGACCCAAGCGGATGCACTTAACTCTATGGGCACCATAATTATTCTTCATGCGGTTTATGGTGTAACGGACCATATCGTGAACTTATGCGATAAGTTCGCCGAAGCAGGCATTTCCGCAAAGGCTCCCTGGCTTTTTGATCGAATAGGCGATGGGGTTGTTCACCCATATACTTCTCAGGGCACGGATGCTGGACGCGGAAGTTACGCAGGAATTTCTGAAAGAGAAATATTGTTAGACGTTGCGGCGTGCTCGAGAGAGGCCCAGAAAAAAGGTCCGGTGGCGATTTGTGGTTTTTGCACAGGCGGAACCTGGGCTTGGGTTAGTGCAGCTCTTCTTGATCTGGAAGCTGCGCTTGTGTTCTACGGATCACAGGTTGCTGACCACGTGAATCGTAAACCCAAGTGTCCTGTGGAATTGCATTATGGTGACTCTGATTTTGTGGTTCCGTTTGATGTGATCACACAAATCAAAGACGCCAATCCGGGAATCGCGCTTCACATCTATCCCGGTTGTAATCATGCCTTTTTTAACCCAGATCAAAGGTTTTATGATCAGGATGCGAGTTCACTTTTGTGGTCGCGGTCTCTCGAATTTCTTCGCCAAAGATTTTCTGAAATAAAAAGAAAGGACTGATAGTGGGCTCCCTGCCAGCATTTAAGTTTATATCCTCAGTTATTTTAGCCGGTCTTTTGTTCCCAGCTGGAGCAGCAGCAGACGCAATCGATGGAACTTGGTGCAACGGGGCTCGGACATTTCATATAGATGGTCAGATCATCCGTACCCCGGATGGCGTGTTGAAAAAAGGTGACTATGATCGCCACAGTTTTAAATATGCTGGATCGCCCAATGACTACTGGAAAGAAAAAATTATTCAGATGGATTTAACAGATGATGAAACATTACGGTTGGTCCCAGGAGAAAACCTGCCCCCCCAGATCTGGAGAAGGTGCAAGCCAAGTACATAAAAAACATTCCTCAGCCCTTGGACATTGAGGGTGCATCAGCATAGCCTGCCAAAATTACTTTTTGTTTCGGAGAGAGACGTCCTATGACGCCGCTAGAAATTGCTCGGATCCAGTCTTACCTGAGGAAGGCTTTCTCAAATAACTTGATTAGAGTTATTCCTCCGCCAAAAATCTCAGCTCCGATTGAGGTTCATGTTGGCGATGAATTTATTGGCGTTCTGCATAGAGACGAAGACGAGGGTGAGGTTTCTTATTCCCTCTTAGTCTCAATTTTAGAAGAGGATCTTCCTCCTTCCGATATTAATTGAGTTTGTGCAATGCATAGAAAGAGTGTCCTCTGGGGTTGTTTTTTAATCGTATTGTCTAGTATTGGAACAGCTGTCTATCTTACGTTACCGGAAATAAAGCCTGTCTCTACTGTTGTTCATGCGGCATCTCAGGCACAAAAGGCGGAAATACTAGGAGGGAAGAATAAAATGAAGATGCTTACAAGTGAGGGAGAAATCGTTCTTGAATTGTATGAAGATAAGGCGCCCGAGACAGTCGCTAATTTTCGTAAGTATGTTGCTGAGGGGCACTATGATGGCACAATTTTTCACCGCGTGATTAAGGGTTTTATGATCCAGGGGGGCGGTTTTGCACCTGGTATGGTGCAGAAAGATACGTCGAACCCGATACAGAACGAAGCTGATAACGGTATTAAAAATGAGGTTGGGACCATCGCGATGGCGCGGACTAACGATCCTCATTCAGCTACTGCGCAGTTTTTTATTAATGTGGCAGATAATGATTTCTTAAACCACAGATCGAAAGATCCCCAAGGATGGGGTTATGCAGTTTTCGGGAAGGTTATTTCCGGAATGGACGTTGTGCAAAAAATAGAGGCGGTCGCGACTAGTCAGAAGGGCCACCACGGGGACGTTCCCGCTTCAGATATTGTAATTGAAAAAATCGAGGTCGTAGGGGAGTAAGTGGACCCAAAATTCCTTTATCGTAATCTTGGAGGAAGTTTGATCCGCTCTGGAACTTTGTGAGATATGCCTTCCTTCGATATGCGAGAATAAACCTCTATTGCCACTGCGAGATCCGATAGGCCCATTCCCATTGCTTTAAAGAGTGTAAGATCCGCTTCAGGAGGTCGTTTCAGATCCTGGGAAATAACTTTTCCTATCGTCAAAAGTTTGCTCCATCTTTCTTCGTCTTCCCCGTAATAAGAACGAAATTCGGCAGAGAGATTTCGGATGTTTTCTTGGTTGTCGACGGCGATAAGGTCGCATCTTGAGAAAATATCCTCGGTGAACTCCACTCGCGCTGGTACGATAGCGCCCATGGCATTTATATGCGTTCCCGGAAAGACCATGTCTGAGGTTAGGAAGGGCTGCGTGGCATTTGTTACGAGTGTAATGATCTGAGCTCCATCCACAGCTTCGTTGAGAGACGTAGCGTCGACAACTTCAAAATCAAATTGTTTTTTTATTGTCTGCACAAGCGCGCCTCGGTTTTCTGCATTTCGACTGTAAACACGGAGCCTTTTCAAGGGGCGGGCGATATTGCAGGCACCGATTTGCGGCAGTGCCTGCTTACCTGTTCCGATAATGGCCATGTCTTCGGCGTTTTCTGCGGCCATACGGCGTGTACCGACACCTGTCATCGCAGCCGTTCTGAGTTGTCCCAATGCTGTCGCTTCAATTATCGCTTTCAGTGCGCCGTCTTCTAATGAAAATAACGATACAATTGTCTCCGATTTTCCTCGGACGTTGATCCATGTCTTGAAACCACAAAGCCCAGCCCCCTCGGCAGAGGCTCCCAGGGCATGCATAGCGTCGTTTTCGGCAACCATGAGGTGGGCTTTTGTCATGTTTTTAGCTTTGCCATCACCCTCCATCATGAGAATCCTCTCAAGAGCGTCCATCGCATCTGGAAGGGCCACCGCAGATGTTACCTCTTTCTCGGTAATCCAGAGAGGCGCAGAAGTCATCGGTTTTTCTCCTCAAATTGGTCAATGTATTTTGCACAAATCCCGAAAAAGGGTAAGGCAATGTATCGTGCATATTGGAAATTGTTGACAGTTGGAGTGAATCCTAGTCCAAATATGGGAAATAAGAAAAATATAAGGGGAGAAATTTCTTATGAAAATTCTAAAAATTGCCACATTGGGCTTAGCTCTCGCGGCTATTGGAAATTTGGGTGTCGCTCAAGCGAAACTGAAACGGATTACCATTGGTTCCAATCCGCAAGGCTCGGTATATTTTCTGTTAGCGAGCGGGTTTGCCAAAACCTTTCAGAAAGAGCTGAAAATTAGGTCCACAGCTCAGCCACACGCTGGGTCTTCCGTTTATGTGCCCCTTTTAGATAAAGGCGAAATGACCATGGGTTTGGTCAACGGCATGGATTCGGGTGCTGCGACTCGGGGACAAAAGCCCTTCACAAAAAAGATGCAGAATTTATATGCTATCGCCCGGGTTTGGATTCTGCCTTATGCAATGATGGTGAAGGCGGACTCGCCGATCAAGAGGATTGAAGATCTCAAAGGTAAACGGGTGGTTATTGAGGTTAAAGCCGTTCAATCTCTTGCCAACCTCAATCGTGCTATTCTTGCTACAGCTAATGTTTCCCCGAAGGACGTGATTGAGGTGGATAGCGCGGGGGTTGTCCAGAACATCAATTTGGTTGTTGAAGGACGGGCAGACGCAGCGACGGTTGCAGCGGGTATGCCGGCAGTTCGTAAGGCGCACGCAACAGTGGGGGTGCGTATGTTGTCCTTGGGCCCAAATAATTCACCTGAATTGTTCTCTAAAATGGCTCCAGGTTCTCGACCCTTTGTCCAGAAGGCGCTCAAGCGGTATCCCTTTATAAAACAAGATCAGCTGATTGTTGCATTTGATGCTTATCTCAATGCAGGCAAAGCCGTTTCCGCTGATGACGCATATGCAGTGGCAAAAGTTCTCCACACAAAGTGGAAGGACCTGCAGAAAGCTTATGGTCCTCTGCGTGGTACGGCGCAAAATAAAATAGCCCCGCCAACTGTTTCTCACGCCTACCATCCAGGTGCAATCAAGTATTATAAAGAGATAGGGATCTGGTCTGCAGCCAATGAGAAGGCAAACACAATAGCCTTAGCGGCAGCAAAATAGGTTAAAGAACCGGCTACTCTTAATAAGCGCTCAGGGCTAGCATGAAGACTTATTTGTGCAAATCTGTCCTGAGCGTTTATTGCGGCCTAATGCCAATTATTGGGATCATTTGGATCCTAAGTCTACTTGATTTTGCGAATATAAGTCTTATCGATGCCCAGGTGACAGGACTTGTCCTAGGGCTTGCTGCTGGCGCTGCTTTTATAAAGCACCCGTATAGTGAGGAACCGGGTTGGCCCGAGTTAATCCTCTCCATAGCCGCGCCGCCGCCATGGCTGTGGATGTCTATAAATTTCGAAGATTGGCTTTTTAGAATGGCCGATCGTCCCCCTGATATGTGGGTTCCCGGTATCTTCGGTCTATTTTTGATGATGGAAGCTCTCAGAAAATCAGCGGGTGGTGTCATTGCGGCCCTGGTGTGGATTATTATCCTTTATGGTTTTTTCGGTCACCTGATGCCGGGAGTTCTGGAGGCAGAGACATTTCCCCCAGAAAAGACAGTGCTTTATCTCTATGCCGATACCAATGGAGTGCCTGGAATTGTTCTAAATATTGTTGTGGGGTTGGTTCTGGCATTTATCATCTTCGGAAAGATGATGGAAATCAGCGGCGCGATGGGTTTTTTCAACGATCTTGCGATGGGGTTGATGGGGCATAGGCGTGGAGGCCCGGCAAAAGTGGCAGTTGTTGCTTCGAGCGCCTTCGGGTCGATTTCTGGTTCTGCTGTAGCAAATATTATGTCGACCGGTGTTGTGACTATACCTCTGATGAAAAAGACGGGGTTTCAGGCACGCTATGCTGCGGCCATTGAAGCCGTCGCGTCCAACGGAGGTCAGGTAGCCCCGCCTGTTATGGGGGCAACAGCCTTTATAATTGCAGAATTCCTGGAAGTACCGTATGCGGATGTCGCTCTTGCGGCTCTCGTTCCCGCGATTTTCTATTTTCTGGTGCTTTTTCTTCAGGTTGATGGTGTCGCTGTCCGCTATGGGATCGGCGGATTACCCAAATCTGAGCTGCCGGATCCTGTAAAGACATTTTTCTCAGGTTGGCTGTATCTTATTCCCATTGCCTTACTGATTTGGATTCTCTTGGGACTAGGGTATCGGGCAGGGCTGGCAGGACTCTATGCCTGTGGGATTTTATTTGTTTTCTTCGTCTTTAAGAAACGAGGACTACCATCCCGCGAAGACTGGAGCGGATTTTTCGTTGGGAGTGGAGAGAATCTTATCCCTCTCGTTCTCATTGGGGGCGCAGCGGGAATTATTATCGGGTTGATGAACTCCACAGGTTTAGGTTTTCAGCTTTCTCTTATACTGACCGAAATTGGAGAGAAAGCCGGTATTTTGATTATGCTCCTGCTCACTGCATTCATCTGCATCCTTTTGGGTATGGGAATGCCGACGGCTGCGGTCTATATCGTCCTTGTTTCTGTTGTAGCTCCGGCCTTAACCGAAATGAAAATTGCGGAAATGTCATCGCACCTTTTCATTTTTTATTTTGGACTTTTGAGCATGCTGACCCCACCGGTAGCAATAGCCAGCATGGTTGCAGCTCAGCTTGCCGGCAGTGATATGTGGCGGACTGGATTGATTGGCCTGCAGTTGGCAGCAGCCGCATTTCTTATGCCTTTTCTATGGGTATTCAACCCAGCTTTTTTGCTAAACGGCAGTTGGCAAGAAATTTCTATAGTTATTTTTACTGTTTTTTCGGCTGGTATGATAATTGGTCAAATGACGAGGATTACAGGGGATGGCTGCGGCAGTGTTCTGGCGGTTTTCGTTCTACTGGTGGCTACTATTTTCGTGGGCGGCTCAACAATTTGGTTTGGAACCACTAGTACTTTAGCAATTATTTCCGGGATTATTGGCCTGGGATTAGTTTATGGGCTTCGTTTTTATCACCAAAAGAGTATGAAATAACGCTGCCGGTTCTTGTAAGAAACTCTTCATTACATTTTCTAAGAATTAATTTTTGCCCAACTATCCTTGAGCCCTATGGTCCGGTTTAAGACTAATTGGCTTGGCGTACTGTCAGAGTCTAAACAGAAATAACCGAGTCTCTCCAGTTGGAATGTGGAACTGCTCGAAGACAATTCTTTGAATGTCGGCTCCAATTTGCAACTTGAAAGCAGTTCTATTGAATCTGGATTGATATCATCCCTGAAATCTCCTGCACTACCCGGTGTTTCTGAGAGAAACAGCGAATTATAGATTCTTACTTCGGCGTCTATCGCTGTATCTGCGCCCACCCAATGAATCGTTCCTTTGACTTTGCGCCCATCTGGAGCATTTCCGCCCCTGGTTTCGGGGTCATAGGTGCATCGAAGTTCTACAATTTCGCCTTCTTGATTTTTCACGAAGTCATTGCAAGTTATGAAGTAAGCAGATCGGAGCCTCACCTCCCTGCCAGGTCCCAGCCGAAAAAATTTGTTTGGGGGGCTTTCCATAAAATCATCTTTTTCTATCCAAATCTCTCGTCCAAAAGGCACGCTACGAGTACCAAACTCAGGATTTCCAGGATGATTTGGGACAGTCACTTCTTCTAGCACGTCCTCTGGGTAATTTTCGATAATAACCTTGAGAGGTTTAAGGACTCCCATCCTCCTAACGGCATTTTTATTGAGATATTCTCGAATCGAATGTTCAAGCATAGCGTGTTCCACAAGCCCGTCATTTTTTGTTATGGCAAGCTCTCCCACGAAGGCCTTAAGAGCCTCCGGGGGTACTCCTCTTCTGCGCATGGCAGCGAGAGTTGGCATGCGGGGATCATTCCAGGATTGGACGTGCCCTTCGTCGACGAGCTGGGTTAATAGCCGTTTGGAAAGTACTGTATGGGAGAGATTAAGTCTGGCGAATTCATACTGCCGCGGAGCGGAAGGGACAGGCAAATTGCTAATAAGCCAGTCATAAAGTGGCCTATGGTCTGAAAATTCGAGCGTGCAAAGGGAGTGCGTGATCCCCTCTATCGCATCCGTTTGTCCATGCGCAAAATCGTAAGTAGGGTATATGCACCACTCACTAGCAGTTCTAGGATGGGAGCTATGAAGGATCCTGTAAAGGACAGGATCTCGGAGATTAATGTTTCCTGAACCCATGTCTATTTTAGCCCTTAGAACTTTTTGACCATTTCCAAATTCTCCAGCACGCATTCTGGTAAACAAATCTAAATTTTCTGCGACGCTGCGTGATCTATACGGGCTCTCCTTTCCTGGTTCGGTTAATGTCCCGCGAAGCTCCCTGATTTCTTCTGCAGTAAGATCGTCGACATAGGCTTTTTGGTCCCGAATTAGGTGGCAGGCCCATTCATATAACAGTTCGAAATTATCGGACGCATATTTGGGTTCTCCCTCCCAGTTAAAACCAAGCCATCTAACGTCCTCTTCTATCGCGTCTATAAATTTCTGCTCTTCTTTGTCGGGGTTAGTGTCATCAAAACGTAAATTGCAGCCGCCTGAATACTCCTCAGAAATCCCGAAATTGAGGCATAAGGACTTGGCATGTCCAAGGTGCAAAAAACCATTCGGTTCCGGAGGGAACCGGGTTACGACTCGTTCAACGACTCCCGTTCTCAGATCGTTTTCTATCTGCTCTCTGATGAAGTCCCGACCTTTGGTTCCTTCGGAAGCATTTTCTTTTTCTATAACGGACATTACTCTCTTGATAGGCTGTGTCTGGGCATTTATCTGCCAGAAAATAACCCCGCAGCCAAGTTTTTGCGAAAGATCATTGGAATTAAGGTGAAACAATAATGGATGAGTTTTTAACCGGGGCGGGTTTTATTAATGAACATAAGATTCGAGTTCTTTGGACGGATTCAGATCCCGCCGGGATAAATTTTTATGGAAATTACTTTAAGTGGATGGATGAGGCCTCTTATTATCTTTTTCGGGCCGGGGGGATTCTTTGGGAGGAATGGCGTTCCCGCTTCAATGCTTTAGGAATTCCATTGGTTTCAGCACACGCAGATTTTAAATCTCCGAACGCTTTTGGAGATGAGTTGACTGTGAAAAGCGCTATTACTGAATGGGGGAGAAGCTCATTTCGTATCTCCCATATTTTTATGAACGGTGACGTCGTCTCAGCAAACGGTTATGAGAAAAGAGTATTTTGTCTTGGTAACCCGGAGGATCCCTCTACATTCAAATCCGCACCAATCCCCGAGGCTGTTAGGGCTGCCTTGGGGGGCTAAAATTCTTAAAACCAGATACCGAATCAGGAGAACTAGTTGTTAACTTAACTCGAATTGTCGTCGAGTTGCCCAAGCGAGGGTGGTTCTCCCGGTAATCCGAATTCGCTCCAACGGCGAGAGACACGATTATATGTCTCACGCCTTAACATTGTCCTTATGGGAAAATCCGCATAGTACCGATGAGGGATACATGCATCTATGAGAGCTTTTGAACCGTAAGGTCGATCCTCCGGGATAACTCTGCTGGGGTCTAAGCCTGTTGACCAGGTTTTACGCTGAATATCAATATCGTCTGATGGGTTGCATCTTGTGCTCATGGCCCAGAGCACCTGATTCATGTCAGATGGGTCTACATCGTGATCTACTGCTACAATCCATTTTGTATAATATGCGGCTGCTGGGCATTGCGCCGCCGCAGCAAGGACCTGAGCGGTATGCCCGGCGTATTTTTGCTTTACCGACACTACAACGTGTCCCCAGCCTGAGGCCGCAGCCGGATGCGAATATACAGCTTCAATACCTGGAATACCAAAACGTTCCAAGTCATCCCAAATTGCTGCAGATCTCATTATGGCATAATAGGATCCGATTTCGCATGCTGGGTAATCAGCCATTAAGGCGGCTGTGTGAATTGGTGAGTGCCGCATATGCAAGGCAGTCACTTCTATTACAGGTTGCGGGGATTGAGGCCTCCCGTAGTAGCCTGTAAATTCGCCCAAAGGGCCCTCCAGCATCCTCTTATCTTTTGATACCCGTCCTTCGATAACAATTTCCGCACGCGCTGGAATTGGCAAAGAAGTCGTAATTCCTGTCGTTAATTCCATTGGATTTCCCGAAAGACCACCTATTATCTCAAGTTCGGAAACATCTGCGCCATAGGATTGGGCTGCTACCATAAAGGGAACCGGGTCTATCCCATATGCGGCAACCACTTCGCAGTCCTCTCCGCGTTCCCACCAAGCTTCTCGATCCAAAAGACCATGTTTTCCTGGAGAGCAATACATGCCTATCTGTCTTTTTCCTTGGACCATTTGCCGGTAGCAGCCGACGTTTATCCGTCCCGTATCAGGGTTTTTCGTAAAAGTTATGTCTCCCGTGCCAATGTAGTCGCCGCCGTCTCGGGGCCAGAACCGGGGCGCGGGCAGGGCGGTAATGTCAATATCCTCCCCTTGAAGAATAATTTCATTGACCGGCGCTTTTGAGGGGTCAACCATCTGTGGGCCGATACGTCGCTTGCTCCGTTCTCGAGTGGCAAGTATCAAATCCTTGGTCGAGAGATCTGGATCAAGGCCTACTGCGAGCGCGTAACGCCTATTGCTAGACCCAAGCATATTGGATAGAACGCGGGTTCCAGTTTTATCTCCCTTGATATTGGTGAACAGTAATGCCGGTGATTTCTCATCTTGGGCTGCCATATACGTGGCCGCAGCAAGCTCTTCATTAACCGAGACTTCCGCGTCTACTTCATGCAGACCGCCATCGTTTTTGACGAGCTCCAGCCATTCTCGCAGATCAGAGGGTCCTCTTTGGTTATCTGTATTTCTTTGATGACCAATATTTGTTGGACTTGAATGATGGGTGTTCTCCATAGTGGGAAGATAAGCATGACACGTCCCATAGGCAAACGGATAACGACCGATTATGATATCCAGGTTGTTATCAGAGTCAAAAATTCGGAAGATAAAAATGCCACTATTTACATGTGTTGATCACATGAACGTCCAGGTTCCTCCGGATCGGGAGGAGGAGGCCCTTGCTTTTTACCGTGATCTCATAGGTTTTATTCCTCTTCAGAAACCAGATAGTCTTGGCCCCAGGGGGGGGCATTTTTGTGTTTCTGAGGATCCCTGGTACGAGTTGCATGTTGGGGTGGCTCGGGGAACGTCTTCCTCGGAGTTGGATAAGGATAGTCCCCTTCGCAATCATTTGGCATTTCAAGTTGTTGACCTTCTTGAAACACGGCAAAAATTTGAGCAGTCTGGAATAGATGTCATAGAGGCACAACCGGCATACTCGGAAACGCGCAACTTTTATCAGGAACGCTTTTTTGTTCGAGATCCAGGAGGCAATCTCCTCGAAATTTTAGAAAAGAGACAGCCCTATCAAGCTGTCAGAAACTGAAAAGAAATTTTCGACGATGACTTCAGAAACTTATATCATTGACGACCCGGATAACCTGACGTTTAAACTCAATAGGCGCGCTCTTGCGGACCCAGGGGTTCTTGAAAATGAGCGAACAAAAATCTTTGACAAATCCTGGATATATTGCGGTCATGCATCTGAAATTCCCGATCCCGGTGATTTTGAGACCCGAACCGTTTGTGGACGCCCTGTAATTTTTTGCCGTGGAGAGGATGGAGAGGTTAGGGTTTTTCTCAACAGCTGCACGCATCGAGGTGCGCAGGTTTGCAGAGAAAGGTCCGGCAACGCAAAGCGGTTTTATTGCTTCTATCATGGATGGACTTTTGGTTGTGACGGCTCATTGAAAGCGGTTCCTGCGGAAGACTCTTATCCTCCTAGTTTTGATAAAACTAATTTTGCTTTGAAGTTGGTTCCCCGAGCTGAGAGCTACCGCGATTTTTGGTTCATAAGCTTTAATTCTGAAATTATCTCACTTGAGGAGTACCTCGCTGGTGCGAAAGAATACATTGATCTGGTCGTTGAGCAATCTCCATCGGGCTGTATGGAGGTTATAGAAGGGACCCAAGAGTATGATATAAGGGCGAATTGGAAGCTTTTGGTCGAGAATAGCTTCGATGATTATCATCTTGTCTCAACGCATAAGACCTGGTTGGACTATATGAAAGACTCTGGGGTAGAAATCCGTCCCCCTAAAGGCCAGGGTCTATTATTACCGACTCATGGCATAGGCAAAAATTTAGGTAATGGCTGCGCTGTAATAGACAATATTAATTTCCGGGGCAGGCCGGTGGCGAAATGGATTTCTATCTATGGAGAAGATGCAAAAGAAGAAATTGATGCAATCCGCGCAGAGCTTGTCGATCGACTTGGAGAAGCGCGTGCAGCGAGGGTCGCTGATACAAATCGAAATTTAGTGATTTTTCCTAACTTGGTGATCAATGATGGGTCCTCTGTGACAATCCGGGCGTTTTGGCCTGAAGCATCAGACAGGATGAAAGTCACGGCCTGGGCGCTTGGTCCCAAGGAGGAGAGTAAGTCAGCGCGTGCGAGGCGCTTAGATAGTTTTTTGACTTTCTATGGACCTGGGGGGTTTGCAACTCCAGACGATGTGGAAGCTCTTGAGTCGGTGCAGCAGGGGCTTAAATCTTGGCAAGAGGTTCAGTGGTCGGAAATGACTAGGGGGATCGACAAGGAAGGTGAGCAGCTGAATACGGATGAGCTGCATTTGAGAACTTTTTGGCGCCAGTGGAATAAACTGATGACCGTTGGAAATGCATGATGCTCACGTCGGACACTGTTAGTCGCTCTGATATTGAAGACTTTCTTTATCACGAAGCAGCGTTATTAGATCGTTGGCAACTCGACGATTGGTTGCTCTTACTGACAGAAGATGCAGAGTATGAAGTTCCCTCGACAGACGCTCCTTTTGCCAAGAACGGGGAAGCCTTGTTCCTAATAGCGGATGATATCACCCGTATTAGAGCAAGGGTGAAGAGACTTCAGGACCCCGAGGCGCACGCGGAATCGCCTCGAAGCAGGACTAGACGAATGATTTCCAATGTAAGGTTGACAAAGAGGGTCGAGAATAGGCTGCATGTGGCTGCAAATTTTTCGGTTTACAGATTCCGTTATGGCTACGAAGTCCGGCATTTTGTTGGGCACTACCATTATGAGTTATTATTGGGAAATGGCGTACTTAAAATTCAGAAACGAAGAGCAGTCCTGGACAATACAGAGCTTGGACCTCAAGGTGCCGTAAGCTTTATTCTTTAGGGCTGATCAACTTCCTTCTAAAATTGTAGCGGCTACCTTCTCTCCGACCATGATCGTAGGAAAATTGGTATTGGCACATGGGACTGCAGGCATTATCGAGGCATCTGCAATCCGTAACCCCTGAACACCATATACTCGAGCATTGGGATCCGTTACGGACAATAGATCATTTTCATTACCCATACGGCACGAGCAAGAGGCGTGGTAATGACCGATTACAGTCTTTTTGATCCATTGGACCATAACAGACTCATCATTTTCTAGATCGCTAATCGACAGGTGGTCTGAGATCAACCGGTCTATGAGCATTCGACGCAATGGAGCAGAAAGATCCATAGCTTGACCACCCACCCACGTTTGGAATTGATTCCATCGCGAATAGACAGCGTAACGACGCGCGCGATCGCTATAACTGATTGGAAAAACTTCATCGACAGCCTCACGCATCGCCGATAGCCTACTTAATTTGATCATCATCCTGGTCCCAATTTTGAGCCGCTCTAAATCGCGTTCATCTGAAACCATATTGAAATCAACCAACGGGGTTGCCATGTGGTCATTGGGGTTAAGAGTGACCTCACCAGGTAGAATAGCTTTTATTTACCCAGAGCATTATCAGTCCGATGCGTTCCCCGATGGCATGCCAGAAACTCTTGTTCATTGGGATCATATACATATCACCCGATGGACAGCCTTCTATTCCTGATGACCACCTGAGTCCTGCATACATCGGTAATCTGAGATCACCGGGTAGGCGAGAGTTTGATTTCATGTAGCATCCAAAATTAACCCCAGGGTGCTCCATTAAATTCTTTCCCACTCCTGGTCTGTCAACTAACACTGGTATTCCGTATTCTTTAAGGTCCGTGGCCGGGCCAATACCTGATCGGAGGAGAAGAGCTGGAGAGTGAAGGGCACCAGAGGAGACGATAACTTCGTTTGACATAATTTCTTGTGACCCAGTTCTTCCTAAGACTTCTACCCCGATAACCTTCTTCCCATTGAGTAAAAGTTTTTTGGCACGTGTTTGTCCCAAAACCGTTAGATTTTTTCGAGCGCGAGCCTCTCGTGTTAGGTAGGCGGTCGCAGTAGAGGTCCGTCTGCCGTCGTTGTGAGCTACCGCAATTGGGAAGTATCCGTCTTCAAAATTAGCATTTTTATCTTTGAGATCTTTCCAGCCGTCCTCTCTGGCGGCGTTGATAAAGCCACGTGTAAAACCTGGCCATCGGTCTTCGAACACTCGTTGTAGACCCATCGGGCCGGTTTGTCCGTGGAGCGGGCCATCGAAGTCTCGGTCGGTTTCTTGTTTTTTGAAAAATGGCAATACCGATTCCCAACCCCAACCCTGCGCTCCCGCGGCCTCCCAGCCATCGTAGTCTGAGGGTAAACCTCTAATTGATATCATCCCGTTTACGGACGAGCCGCCTCCAATGACTCGGCCCTGGGCATAGCGGACCCTTTTGCGTAAGTCCGGAGCATTACTCGGGCGGGGCGGCCAAGCGACTTCCTGCCCCGCCCACGTAAACCGGGGGCTTGAATGGGCAGATCCTGCAAAGGTATCTCGGATTTCTTGCGGTTCAGTTCCTGGTTGAAAGTCCTCTCCAGCTTCGATTAGCAAAACGTCATTTGTTGATCTTTCAGAGAGTCTTGCGGCGAGAACGCAGCCGGCAGCTCCGCCGCCAATGATGATGTAATCGAAATGCTTATGGCTTATGTCGTCCATAGGTTAAAATTTTCCCTGGTCAGGTAAAAAGGATCGAAGATCGACCGAATTAAAGTTTTTGGGCATGGCTCGATCAAAGTTTGCCCTTTTATCTGGATGACTAAGGGCAGGCTTTGTGGCGTCGATGAACCATTTCGTTCCAATACGTTCGAATTGGCTGCCACCGTCAGCGATTGGAGAAATTTTATCCAGGGCGAAGGTCCTTGTATTTTTGATCATACCGATATCCCTTTCTCCATGAACCCGCGTGGTCATTGACCACATAATTTGTCTGAGATCGTTTGCATCGATGTCATCATCGACAGCAATCGCAAGTTTGGGATGCAAATATGGTCCAGACAAAGCGGCCATAAGGGCCGTCTTGGCTTGCCCTTCTACTTTTGGTGTCATTTTGATCACAAGGAGCATTAGCCCGCCGGCAGGAATTACCCGAACGTCGTGGATATCCATTCCCCCTTCCACCCGGGATAAATGTTCCATAGTCGCAATTTCGATCCCAAAACCGGTGGTTGCTTGGGCACAAGTGGTGGGAATTCCGCTATGGAGGGAATAATATATTGGATCCTTGCGACGGGTAATCGCGGTTACTTTGAATACTTCAGCGTTCTCGGCCTCGGCATAGGTGCCTGGAACTTCCCCATAAGGTCCCTCAAAACGTTTCTCGCCGAGCAAGATTTCACCCTCTATGATGACTTCTGCATCGGCGGGCACCTCTAAATCTACGGTTTCCGCAGGGACAAGTCTCACGGGTTCACCCAGAAGTCCGCCCGCGATGGAAAGCTCGTCAACACCGTAATTGGTGGTATAGGCTGAGCTGAAGAATATGGCTGGATGTGCACCGATCACTACGGCGACCGGAGTATTCTGGTTTCTCCCAATATATTTTTCGTGGATCCGTCTCGCTTGTCTCGGCAATAAGATAAAACCAGAGTGTTGGGCATCGAAAACTTGCATCCTGTGTATGGACATATTTCGAATTCCTGTATCGGGGTCTTTAAAAATCGCCATTCCAGATGAGATAAAGGGACCTCCATCATTTTCGGACTGTGTCACAACTGGAATATCAAGTAGCGAAGCAGAGCTGCCCTTCAGGATTACTTCTTTGCAAGGAGCATGAGAATCTATTTTGACCTCGGCATCTATAGGATTTTTGAGTTTTTTGCTCATCGAAGAGAGGAGCTCTTGCTCTGTTAGATTAAGGCCTAAAGCCCATTTTTCTCGATCAGTAAAGATTTGGCTGCAGGCTCGCCAATTTGGGTACCCTCGGATGTTATCAAATATGGTTGCTTTTCCGAGCTCATTATAAGCCTTCCACTGAAGAGCTCCCATGTTCACAGCGGGATCCACTTCTTTCTGCAATCGAATGATGTGGTCCGTTCTCTCAAGTTTTGATAGGTATCCTCTCAGTGATTGATCTCGTGTATTTAAAACCTTCGGAGAAGGCTGATTCTTGGTTTTTTTACGTCGCGAAAGGTCCCGCTCCTGGATTTCTCCCGATCGATTCATTCCCGTCACAAAGCCTCGCAGACCATCTCTGGGAGCCACGTTATTGACCCTTGAATGTTGGTTTTCGGCGTTCCGCGAAGGCCCGCAGTCCCTCGGGTCGATCCTCTGAAAAGTTTAGCATATGCGCAAGATCGCCCTCCGATAAGAACCCATTATACCGGCTCTGATCCAGACCTCGATTAATAGCTTGTTTGCTCATCATTATCCCGAGTGGTCCATTTTTTGCCATTTCCTCGACTATCTCGCGCGCCTTATTTAGTGCTCTACCCTTGGGGACCACATGATTGACAATCCGGTATTCCTTGGCCTCTGCAGCCTTAATGCGACGTCCGGTCCAGATTAACTCTTTCGCGAGGGCCGGCCCAATGAGCCTGGGCAGATTTTGTGTCCCTCCCCCGCCTGGTATGAGGCTATGTCGAACTTCTGGCAAGCCGAATTGGGCCTCTTCTCCCGCGACGATGAAGTCCCCCCACATCGCAATTTCAAACCCCCCACCTAGGCAGTAACCCTCCACTGCAGAGATTACGGGTTTTGTGAAAAAACAGAGTACTCGATAGAGGGTTCGGTTTGGCATATGATTAAATCGGGAGCGATAAACATCAAAAAGTTCAGTTTTGGGTGATTTCATTCTTGAGAGATCGGCTCCTGCGCAGAATGACTTTTCATCTCCGCATAAGATTACCGCAATTATTTTACGATCCATTTCTATCTCTAGGAGGGTATCCGCGATCTCTTCAGCCATTTCGATGTTTATCGCGTTGAGGGACTCGGGCCTATGAAACTGGATCTGGCAAATTCGGTTACGTTTCGAAACCTTGATAAACTTGTACCGGCTGCGGGTTGCTCTATTTGCGTTCTGCTTACTCGTAGGGTCGTTACCTTTGATTGCCGCTGCTGTCCGAGCCATTTTCCTCTCCGTAAACTAAAGCCTGTTTTGGGGATCATGTTGTTGGGGAGTTCTTGCGTCAAGGCGAGCTCCAGTTTTATATGGGCATGATAAATTTACTCAAGGCTGCGATAATGTCCTTAAACAATAACGCTTATTCGAGAGTTAATCGTGATTCCTGATGGTTTTTAACAAATACATTCCCACAAATTTGAGCACAAAAATAATCAACGTTAACCGACATGATTTTAACAAATTGGAATTAGGGAAGAATAAATGAGAATGCCGAAGCTTCAATTATCTGCTGGCTTGCCATCAAACCCTCGGACATGGCCAATTCTTGATGGGTCTGTTGAGATTGACGGGGTGGATCTAATCCCGAGCATCGTTTTTCCTTCAGAACTTTTTTGGCGCCAGCTTCGTTTTGGAGATTTTGATATCTCTGAAATGTCCTTCTCGTCTCTAATAAAAACCATTTCTCAAGGGGATGATCGCTGGGTTGGCCTTCCTATTTTCATGACGCGTCGATTTTTTCATACGGAGATGATTTCCAGAACCGATAGAGGTATCGAGACCCCAGCTGATCTGAAAGGTAAAAGAGTTGGTGTACCAGAGTATCAACAGACCGCTGCACTTTGGACCCGCGGGGCACTTCAACATGAATTTGGTGTGGCGCCTCGCGATATGCAATTCTGGATGGAGCGTGTACCGGATCATAGCCATGCTGGAGCAACCGATTTTATCCCGCCGGAAAGCGTTATCATTAATCAAATCCCCTTGGAAAAGAATATTGGCTCCATGATGGTAGCGGGAGAATTGGATGCGGCAGTTTATTACATCTGGGGTAAGGATAACTTAATAGATCGCAGTCAGATCAACCTGCTTGCCCGGGATGATATGAAATCTATTTTTCCAGATATGCATGCCGAGGGCGTCCGTTATTTTCGGAAGACTGGCATCTACCCGATAAATCATGCCATGGTCATCAAGCGGTCCCTAGTAGAGAAACACCCGTGGTTACCATTAAATATCCTTAAACTATTCGAGAAAGCGAATAATTTAGCTGATACTCGTCGCATTCAGTCTGTCGATTACTATTATAAAGCAGGTCTGATTGATCAAAGTTCTATGGATGGTTTGAGAAAGCCTCTGGTTGAATACGGCGTGAGCGCCAATCGAAACACTCTAGAGACGGCGGCAAAATATTCGTTTGAGCAGGGACTAACAAAAAGGCTCGTTAGCCTGGATGAGGTTTTCGCTCCTTCGACAATGGATCAATAAAAACCTAATTATAGATCGGCGGCATCAATTAGGGTGCCGTCAGGATCAGCTAATTGTACGGCTCCAAGAGGACATTTTTGAAGAAGATTTGTCCTGGTCTGGGCCTCTTTATTGTAATCAACAGAGCGGGCTGCGATTTGCGGGTTATCACTTGCCAGTTTGAGGATGTCATTTTGGAGAGCTGCAACACTTTCAACTTTAAATCCAATATGGTCCATTCCAGGTTGTTCGATCCCACTCCCATTAAACAATGAGATTTTCCAGGGCAGTACGCCAAGCGTCACCCTTCCATCCGTTAAATAAACTCCCTCATCGTGGTTAGAGGAATTTGTTATCGCTAGACCAAAAATTTCTGCATAGAAGTCTGCAAGACGATTGTGTTCTCGAGCGCGAATGGAGAAGTGGTTGATGTAGCGGTCCTGTGACCAGTTGCCGGCTTCGTAAACTTCAGCCCGGTTCTCATGCCCCATTTGGGATAGGTCAAAATAATTGCCAGCCGGATCATGCATTGAGTAACTAGCAAACGGCCTATTCCCCGGCCTTTTTACGATTTCAATGTCTGGATATTTTTCAGCGAGATCCATTCGAACTCGCTCCAAGTCTTCTACTTCTATTCCAAAATGATCGAGACCGGCATATCGCCCTGGCGGACGAGGAATAAGGGTCATCCCTACATATCCATCACCCACAGAAATAGCCTGGGACTCCCGATCCGTGTCTCCTGAAACCTTCATTCCAAATAGCGCTCTGTAGAACATAGAGAGGCGCGTGTAATTATCCGTGACAATTGCGAGGTGGTTCAGTTTTGATTTCATGATTGAAAACCTCCTTGTTGTTAAAGTCTGACCCATGCAAGGGTTTTCTGCTACCCTTCACTGCCTTAAAAATAAGAAAAAAGAAAATGGAGAAAATGAATGATCAACGCAGCAATCATTGGTCTCGGTCGATGGGGTCAGAATTTGGTAGACGCCGTTCAAGGTGACAGTGAAATCATTCATTTTGTAGCGGGTGTAACCCGTACAAAAGAGCGTGCAGCCAAGTACTGTGCTGATCGCGGGATTGATTTGAGGGATGCCTATAGTGATGTAATTGGAGATCCCAATATTGACGCCGTAGTTCTGGCTACTCCTCACTCGGAGCATGCAGAACAAATAATTACAGCGGCGAATGCCGGGAAACATGTCTTTACTGAGAAGCCATTTACCCTTGACGCAGAATCAGCTAATCGGGCTGTGGCTGCATGCGAAAAAGCTGGGGTTATGATCGGTTTGGGACATAACCGAAGATTTATGGACAATATAATAGCGCTTAAGGCCTTGGTGGATAATGGTGAGCTGGGGACGCTATTACATATCGATGGGAATCAATCATCCGATTTGAGTGGGACTGCTAAAACATGGAGGGATTCTCGGGCAGAAAGTCCAGCAGGAGGGATGACCTCGCTTGGAATTCACGCGTTGGATTGTATGATCCATTTGGGAGGTCGGATATCCGAAGTGGATTGCTACAGCACGCACCGCGCAATACCTTTTGACATTGATGATGCCACTGCTTCGTTAGTGAAATTTGAGCAGGGGATGACAGGAACGCTGGTATCTCTGGCCTCCGCACCTCGGATCTGGCAGATCCGAGTAGTGGGCAACAAGGCATGGGCGGAGGTCACAGATCATCGAACTCTGTCTGTTTTCAGGGGCAGTGAGCTTGAGATACAAGAGTTCCCAGATAGCCCCTATCCACATATGCCCTCAATAACTCGGGAACTTGAGGCCTTCGGGGAGGCGGCGAGCGGCGGAAAATCATTTCCAATAACACCGGGCGAAATGGTTCATGGAACAGCTGTATTGGAGGCTATTATCAAAAGTGCTCAAAATGGATCACGGGTCAAACCAGCAGGATAAAATGGTAACTAAAGGAGGCGAGCTGATTTCCAGAAGTAATTGGAAGCTTCTCCATTCTGAACCAATTTCAGCTATGGCTCGTATTGCGTCTAGAGCTGGAAAAGAAAAGAGATAAAAAACCCGAGAACCCCCGTGATTCTTATCTTTTTTGATTCACAAAACCTTTTTATGGAAATACGATAAGTAAAGGACTATGGTGGATAGTTGCCATGGGTGATCAAAAAAATAAATTACCGCTGTTCGGAGATACATCTTCTGATGTGCAGGGGTTTCTGGAAAAGCTGGCGAGCGTGCCAGCCGTCTCTGGGGGGCATCGCCGGGGAAGACTAGTTTTCGGGATGGATGCTACCGCAAGTCGGGAGGCAACTTGGGACCAAGCCTGCCAAATTCAAAGTGAAATGTTTTTGGCAACAGAGGGGCTCGGTGGCCTTGATGTACAGCTTATTTTTTATCGAGGCTTTGGTGAATGCAAGGCAACCCCCTGGGTGAACTCCTCCATGGATTTGGTTCGGCGTATGTGCTCTGTGATATGTCTTGGGGGGCGTACGCAAATCAGAAAAATTTTTCAGCATACGCTGCGTCAGAATAAAATTGCTCGCGTTCATGCGTTGGTATTTGTTGGGGATTGTATAGAGGAAGACGTTGACAAACTCTGTGATCTCGCTGGTCAGCTCGGTGTTATCGGGGTACCAATTTTTGTCTTTCAAGAGGGATATGACCCAGCGGCAACCAGAGGTTTTAAACAGTTCGCAAGACTGACAGGAGGAGCGCACTGTCATTTTGACGGGAAATCTGCTGAAGAACTAAAGTCGTTATTGGGTGCTGTAGCGGTTTTTGCGAGTGGGGGTTTTAAGGCCTTGCAAGCATATGAAACGAGCAGAAAACCTGTTGTAAGCCGTATCACCTCTCAGGTTAAATAAAATGTCTTGGCTGGTTTTCGGAGCAGCGTTGGTGGTGGGAGGTGTAATTGTTTTTCGGGGCTTACTCGGTTTAAATCCTGCCAAAGCAATTAAGCTCTTACTTTATTTGTTTGGGCTGTTTGCACTCGCACTTCTTGCCTTCGTTGCGTTGCGCGGAGGTTTTGGTTATGCCCTTGCAGCAGCCTCATTTTTCTTGCCAATTTTTTTTCGTTGGCGACAGTTAAGACAGTATCTTCGGAATTTAAAAGGCCCGTCGCCCGGTATTAATTCGGATGTTGAAACTCAGCATTTACGCATGAGTTTAGACCATGACAGTGGTAGGCTAGATGGCGTCGTACTGCAGGGGGAGAGAAAAGGTACCCGACTCTCTGATCTCGATTCTGCGGAGATATCCGAATTGTTTCGGATATATCAACTTAAAGACCCACAATCCGCAGCCTTGCTTGAGGCTTATATGGACCGAAATTTTGGCTCCGATTGGCGACAAGAACAGGGCGAGAGAGCTCGGGATTCTGGTCAAACGGGCTCTAAAATGACTCGTTCAGAGGCCCAAGAAATTCTGGGGGTCGTCGATGGGGCATCGAGATCGGATATCAAAAAAGCACACCGTGAATTGATGAAAAGACATCATCCTGATCAGGGTGGAAGTAACTACTACGCTTCGAAGCTTAACCAGGCGAAGGAGCTCCTTCTTAAATCCTAATCAGTCTAACTCTTGATTTAAGTTTGTTTTCTATGTCAGAACCAACTCGGCATACTGTCAATGCGCCGGAGGGCCATTCTCTGGATCGATAAGGTAACAATGATGACCCAAAAAATTCGAAAGGCCGTATTTCCTGTTGGAGGAAAAGGCACCAGGTTTCTTCCGGCGACTAAAGCGATGCCAAAAGAGATGCTTCCTGTTGTGGATAAGCCGCTTATTCAGTACGCAGTAGAAGAAGCGAAGGCAGCTGGGATAGAAGAGTTCATATTCGTCACCGGTCGGGGTAAAACCGCTATTGAGGATCACTTTGACTTCTCACCTGAATTGGAGAATATTTTGGGTGACAGAGTTGATATTGATGTCTCAATTTGTTCGAGTGCATTCTTTGATCCTGGTCAGATAGCTTATACTCGTCAACAGGCCCCCTTGGGGCTCGGACATGCAGTCTGGTGTGCTCGAGACCTTGTCGGGGACGAACCTTTTGCCATCTTGCTGGCAGATGATCTAGTTATGGCAGAAGTCCCATGTCTGCAGCAAATGGTGACCGCATTTGAGAAAACTGGCGGCAATATTGTCTCCGTGATGGATGTGCCCCGTGATCAAACTGATCGATATGGGATTTTAGAGATCGGGAATGACGATGGGGAATTGGTAGAAGTTCGCGGATTGGTTGAAAAACCCAACGCGGCTGACGCTCCTTCAACTCTTTCGATTATTGGCCGTTATATCCTTATGCCTGAGATTTTCAATTTACTAGGTGCCCTCGAGGCCGGTGCCGGTGGCGAGATTCAGCTAACGGATTCAATGAGTCAAATGGTCGGGAAATATCCTTTTTATGGATTGCGTTTTGACGGGACTCGATTTGATTGTGGTGACAAAGCCGGATATCACGAGGCCAATATAGCTTATGCGTTGCAGCGGGAGGATTTGAGAGAGTCGATGCTTACCATTCTAAAAAAATACTCAAAATCAACCCGTCATGTTAATCATCGTTGAAAGGGCTAATCAATGAAAGTAGCCATGATTGGGGCAGGATACGTTGGCCTTGTTTCAGGGGCATGTTTCTCGGAATTTGGTGTCTATGTCGATTGCGTGGATAAAGATCCTGCAAAAATCGAACAGTTAAGGGACGGGATTTGTCCCATCTACGAGCCGGGTCTAGCAATGCTGATAGCATCAAATGTGGAGGCTGGCAGGCTCAGATTTGGCTGTGATATGCAAGAGGCGATATCGGATGCTGACGCAGTTTTTATTGCCGTTGGCACCCCTAGTCGAAGAGGGGATGGCCACGCGGATCTATCCTATGTCCATTCTGCAGCGGAAGAAATATCCCGATGTCTCTCGGGGTATACCGTGGTGGTCACAAAGTCGACTGTTCCTGTCGGTACGGGTAGGGCGATCAAGAAGATAATTGCTGATAACAATAACGGGATTGATTTTGATGTAGCCTCTAATCCGGAATTTCTTCGAGAGGGTGCGGCGATAGCCGATTTTATGCGACCAGATCGAGTGGTGATAGGAACTGAAACGGCACGCGCAGAGGCTGTGTTGAGACAGCTTTACAGACCACTTTACTTATTGGAGACCCCTATCGTCCACACCGACTTGGAAACAGCGGAGCTGATCAAATACGCAGCGAACAGTTTTTTGGCTACCAAAATTACTTTTATAAATGAATTTGCAGACCTTTGCGAGAATCTTGGCGCCAACATTCAGGATGTGGCGAGGGGCATTGGTCTAGATGGTCGAATTGGCAGCAAATTTCTTCACGCGGGGCCAGGGTATGGAGGATCTTGCTTTCCGAAGGATACCCTTGCACTGGTGCAGACAGCTAAAGAGGCGGGGAGCCCTGTCCAAATTGTGGAGACTGTTGTCAGGGTTAATGATGATCGTAAAAAACGTATGGCGCAGAAAATCATCAGGGCTAGCGGTGGATCTGTGAAAGGTAAGAGTGTTGCTATCCTTGGGCTTACTTTTAAGCCGGACACTGATGATATGCGGGACAGCCCGAGTCTCTCAGTTATTCCTGAACTAGAAAGAAATGGGGCCATTATAAAGGCATATGATCCCGAAGGTATGGAAGAGGCAGCGAAACATTTAAAAGAAGTTGTTTTTTGCTCGGGACCTTATGAAACAATGGAAAATTGTGATTTATTAGTTCTCTTGACGGAGTGGAATGTCTTCAGGGCACTAGATTTAAATCGAGTCAGGTCACTGCTTCGCTCACCTGTGATCGTCGACCTACGAAATATTTACAACCCGAAGGACATGGAGAAGGCAGGTTTTTCATACCATAGTATTGGCCGGTCTCCGATTTTGAGGTCTGAAGGCTCATGAGAACACATGTCTTCGATAGTTCAATCTTAAGAGAATATGATATTAGGGGTATCGTTGGTAAGACGTTGAGTGCGCTGGATGCTCACGCAATTGGACGAGCATTCGGCTCTGTAGTCGTCCGTATGGGGGGTAAGACCGTATGCGTGGGTTACGATGGCCGTCACAGCAGTCCCCCTTTTGAATGTGCTGTTGTTGAAGGTTTGCTCGCGAGCGGGCTCAAAGTTTTCCGCATGGGTTTGGGAAGCACGCCCATGCTTTATTTTGGGGTTAATAGCCTCCCAGCGGATGCAGGAATCATGGTCTCGGGCTCCCATAATCCTCCGGAATATAATGGGTTTAAAATGATGTTGGGTCGTGCGCCATTTTTTGGAGCTGACATAAAGATGCTCGGAGAAATTGCGGCCCAGGCTGACTGGACAGCAGGCAGGGGGTCTTGTGAAGACGTGGATATTCTCGAACCGTATGTCAGCAGGATGGCCCGGGACTACGTATCCCTAAATGGGCTCAAAGTGGCTTGGGACGCCGGAAATGGTTCTGCTGGACCTGCAATGGTCCGTCTCACTGAGAAATTGCCTGGGAGTCATGAAATCATTAATGAGAAAGTGGATGGAAATTTTCCTAATCACCATCCTGATCCAACTGTACCAGAATGTCTCGAACAACTAAAAGATGTCGTAGTTCAGTCTGGTTCCGATATCGGTCTAGCCTTCGATGGTGATGGTGATCGGATAGGGGCATTGGATGAAAAAGGCCGCATTCTTTGGGGGATCAATTAATGATTCTCCTAGCCGCAGATGTTCTCAAATCCCATCCCAACTCGACGATTATTGCCGATGTGAAGGCAAGCCAGGTATTATTTGATGAGATAAAACGAATGGGTGGGCGGCCCATGATATGGCGAACTGGACACTCTTTGATTAAGGCAAGGATGGCGGAGGTCGGTTCACCTTTGGCAGGCGAAATGAGCGGGCACATTTTTTTCGCGGATAAATGGTACGGTTTTGACGATGGCTTGTACGCGGCAGTTCGACTATTGAATTATCTGGCTGAGCTGAAAAGTCCCCTTTCAGAAATACGTGACTCCTTTCCAAAAGTTTTTAATACCCCTGAGTTGAGGTTTCGCTGCAATGATGAGAGAAAAATAGAGGTGATTTCAGAAGTCTTAAATAGGGTCAAGTTAACAGAAGAAAATATCGTGGATGTCGATGGAATAAGAGTTCAAACCCAAGATGGTTGGTGGCTTCTCCGGGCATCGAATACCGAGGATGTATTAGTGGCTCGATGCGAGGCTGACTCCGAAGATGGCTTGGAGAGGGTATGCCAGGCTTTGGGTGAACAACTGGCTAAGAGCCATATTGACTTTCCTTCAAATTGAAAACAACGATCATTTCGTTGGTTGGGACGGCTTCCCCATTTTGATAATCTGACAAGGTATATTCCTGACAGCGAGAGCTCTGCAGGCCCCAATGGCCTGGCTTTCTCGCATTTCGATAAACCTTGCTTTATAGACAACCTTTCCATCCAAATAGTCTCTGGAGATAATTGCTTTGGCTTCCCCCAGAGCGGTAACGGTTTTGGATGCGATTTTATTTGCCTGATCTGCTTTCCCCAATTCGCTAAAGGCACCAACCTGGACACCCCAGGGTCCAGAATTTCGGGTGGAGTTGGGAACAGAGATTGATGGCAGCTTTCCCAATCCTTTTTGAGAAGCCGGAAATCTTGATATATTCTTCTTATTTTGGCTGACAAGACGGTCATGCTCTGTGGCCATTTTAATGGCTCTTCGTAGCAAACGAATCATTCGATTGTCCCGGCGCGCCGAGGTTTTTCCTCCGAAAATCACGCCGATTAATCGTTTTCCATCTTTCTCGAATGAGACGGCAAGGTTGTAGCCAGAATTATTGATATAGCCGGTTTTGATTCCTGTTATGCCCTTCAAGCGTCTCAAAAGATTATTATGGTTACGAAACCTTTTTCGACCATATTTGAATGTTTTTTCTTTAAACAAATCAAAATACTCTGGGAAATTTTGTCTTAGAGCAATGGACAACCGGATCATGTCACGCGCGGTCGTGATTTGAGATTTATCTGGTAAGCCCGAGGCATTTTTAAAAATTGTCGCCGTCATCCCCAATTGATGGGCGCGAATTGTCATCAAATTCGCGAAGCGTATTTCATCACCAGAAATTGCTTCGGCAATAACAGTGGCCACATCATTCGCAGATTTGATGATCAAAGCTCTGATCGCATCTTGTACGGAAATTAGTTGTCCTTTTTTTAATCCAAGCCGAGAGGAAGGACGTTTCGCGGCCGTGCGGGATACCCGTATTCTTTGGCTGAGTTTTAGATCTCCGCTCTTTAATTTTTCGAAAACCAAGTAAAGAGTCATCATTTTTGCGAGCGAGGCTGGGTGCGTTTTTACATCTGGATTTTCTGCATGCAAAACCGCGCCGTTTTCCTCATTTACAATCATTGCTGCGTATTGGCGAGCTACCGAAGTGCCGATTAGAGCTTGCGATAAAAAAATTAAAAGAAGGATGTATCTCACTGGTATTAACTATCAAATTTTTAGCAACAATCTTCGACAACAAGTCCCCGAAGCTACGGAACGCTATTTAATTGTTTCAGAATCAACAACGTTATTGGGTTAGTCACCCTTCGGACTTTGCCTTAGGCACTGTTATATCTCTGGAAGATCTATTTAGTAATTTGGGAAAATAATAAAAAATTATGTTTTGACCTTACTTCGGGGCTTAATATCATTACCATGAAGATTGTATCGTTTAGAGAGGATAGCGGACCGTTGTTAGCGTTTCAGATGAGTGGTGAGTCCAATGGAGGCGGGATAGGTAATCGGCCTGGAGCCGATGTCATGGAAGAGACAAAGCCTGTTACAAAAAAGCCATCGATGTATCGGGTACTTATGCTTAACGATGACTATACGCCCATGGAATTTGTCGTAATGGTTTTGGAGAGGTTTTTTTCTAAAAGTAGCGATGAAGCCGTAACTATTATGCTTCATGTTCACCAGAAGGGAGTAGGTGTCTGCGGGGTATACTCCTACGAAATAGCTGAGACTAAAGTTGATCAAGTAATGGATTTGGCTCGCGAAAATCATCATCCTCTGCAATGCACGCTAGAGAAGGAATAAAATATGCTGTCCCGAAATTTAGAACGTAGTCTTCATAAAGCTCTCGGGCTCGCAAGAGAACGCAGTCATGAATTTTCGACGCTGGAGCATTTACTTCTCTCTTTAGTAGAAGACCAAGATGCTCTTGCAGTTTTGAGAGCCTGCGGAGTGGATGTCGTGAAACTCCAGCAACAGCTTGTTGGTTATCTAGATAACGAGCTTAAAAATCTAGTTATTAGTCATGATGAAGACCCAAAACCAACACCAAGTTTTCAAAGGGTAATCCAGAGGGCAGCAATACATGTTCAGACCTCAGGGAGACAGGAAGTGACCGGGGCTAATGTTCTTGTGGCAATGTTTTCTGAACGTGAATCTTACGCTGTATTTTTTTTGCAAGAACAGGAAATGTCGCGTTTTGATGCGGTCAATTATATCTCACATGGAATAGCCAAGGTTCCTGGTAAATCAGAACAACGGACAGTTGAGGGTGCGGAGGAGAAGCCAAAGGAAGAGAAAGGAGAAAAGAAAGGGATACAAGAGGCGCTGAGCGCCTATTGCGTGGACCTCAATTTAAAAGCAAGCCAGGGTAAAATCGACCCCTTGATCGGAAGAGCTCATGAGATAGAACGGACAATACAGGTTCTTTGTCGGCGGACCAAAAATAATCCGCTTTATGTGGGAGAGGCAGGCGTCGGTAAGACAGCTCTGGCAGAGGGCCTCGCGCTCAGAATTTTTGAAGGGCAGGTGCCTGATGTACTTCAGGATGCGACCATATATTCCCTCGATATGGGGGCACTTTTGGCAGGAACCCGATATCGGGGGGATTTTGAAGAGCGCTTAAAAGCTGTTGTGAGTGAGCTCGATAACTGTGAGAATGCGATTTTGTTCATTGACGAGATTCATACTGTTATCGGGGCAGGGGCAACAAGCGGAGGTTCTATGGATGCCTCAAATCTCCTTAAACCTGCTCTGCAAAGCGGCACATTGCGTTGTATTGGATCGACAACCTATAAGGAGTATCGATCATACTTTGAGAAAGATCGAGCCCTTGTTAGGCGTTTTCAAAAAATTGATGTTGAGGAGCCCTCGATAGATGATGCAGTCAAAATTCTAAGAGGTCTAAAGCCACATTATGAGAGACATCATCGAGTTCGTTACACTGCAGAAGCTCTGCGATCAGCCGTTGAGCTGTCAGCTAGATTTATTAATGATCGTAAACTCCCGGATAAAGCTATAGATGTTATCGACGAGGTGGGAGCGGCTCAAAAATTACTTCCTGAGGCACGCCGAAAAAAGATGATTGGTGTTAGGGATATAGAAGCCGTGGTGGCGAAGATTGCTAGGATCCCACCCAAAACTGTGTCTCGAGAAGATCACAAAAGCCTGCTGAATCTCGAGAGGGATCTAAAGACCGTTGTTTTTGGGCAGGATGGCGCAATCGAAGCGGTATCTAGTGCGATAAAGTTAGCTAGGGCTGGTTTACGGGAACCCGAGAAACCGATCGGTTGCTATTTGTTTTCCGGGCCCACAGGAGTAGGGAAAACAGAGGTTGCTAAGCAGTTGGCTATAACTTTAGGGATCGAACTGGTTCGTTTTGATATGTCTGAGTATATGGAACGTCATACTGTTTCGAGGTTAATTGGTGCGCCGCCTGGGTATGTTGGATTTGATCAGGGAGGGCTTTTGACTGACGCGATTGATCAACACCCCCATTCCGTTCTTTTGCTGGATGAAATAGAAAAGGCTCACCCTGATTTATTTAATATTCTGCTACAAGTTATGGATCACGGACGACTTACGGACCACAATGGTAAGCATGTCGATTTTAGAAACGTTATATTAATTATGACTACAAATGCTGGGGCTTCTGATTTGGCAAAAGAGGCGATGGGTATCGGTCGAAGCACCCGATCGGGAGATGACCAAGAGGCCATTCAGAAATTATTCACACCTGAGTTCCGAAACCGACTGGATGCAACGGTAGCCTTCAAGTCACTTCCTGTAGAGGTGGTGATGTTGGTAGTCGATAAGTTTATTATTCAGCTTGAGGCTCAGCTTGAGGACCGAGGCGTAACTTTTGAACTGGATGATGCTGCAAAGAAATGGTTGGTTAAAGAAGGTTACGATGAATCTTTTGGGGCTCGACCTATGACCCGAGTGATTCAAGAGAACATCAAAAAGCCCCTGGCTGAAGAGCTTTTGTTTGGAAAGTTAGCAAAAGGTGGCATTGTGAGTCTTGGGGTAAATAACGGTAAGTTGAATCTTCAAATCAAGCCTTCGAAAATGGGAAAATTCATTGCGGGTGACATCGAAGAGACGTTGGATGATCCGGTTTTGGTTGAATGACCTTCAGGGTTTGAAAGAAGTGCAATCACAAGTCTTTTCGATAAGGTGACATTTGTTTCTCAAGTAGATTCATTTCATGCCGGGTAACTGAGGTCTCTTTTTTCAAGTAATCGTCAATAGCATTTCGAAAACCCTCGTGACTTATCCAGTGAGCACTATAGGTTTCTGAGGGCAGGTATCCGCGACTGATCTTATGGGGGCCTTGAGCACCTGCCTCGACCTTGGAGAGGCGATTCTGGATGGCATAGTCGATAGCTCGGTAAAAACACATCTCAAAATAAAGCATCGGTGACTGAACAGAGTAGCCCCAATTGCGGCCAAAAATACTATTAGTGCCCAAGAAATTAAGAGCACCTGCGATCGGAGATTTTTCCTTCCTTGCAAGGAACAAAACGATTTTGTTAGCTAGTCGTTCTCGGAGGAGAGAAAAGAATTCACGATTGAGATAGGCATGCGCCCATTTTCTATCGATGGTATTTAAATAAAATTCGTAAAAGAAGTCCATATGTTCCTCACGGAGCTCCTGACCAGACAATGTTGCAATCTTGATGCCTTGGTTCGCAGTTGTTCGTTCTTTTCTGATCGATTTACGTTTACGGGATGTCAAAGTGGAAAGGAAGTCGTCAAAGGTTTTGTAACCTCGATTATGCCAGTGAAACTGTTTCCCTATTCTTTTGAGAAAACCGTTTCCCATTAGATACTCGTGTTCTTTTTGTTCACAGAAAGTTACGTGCAAGGAAGAGGCATGGAGTTCCTTGGCTAATTCTATCAGTCCCTCGGCTAGTGCAGTTTTAACAAGGTCCCGATCAGCTGTATCTCTGATTAAAAATCGCGGACCTGTTACTGGTGTGAATGGGACCGCAACTTGCAACTTGGGGTAGTATTTTCCGCCGGCCCTTTCGAACGCTTCTGCCCAACCCCAATCAAACACATACTCGCCAAATGAATGACTTTTGAGATATGCAGGGGCTGCCCCAAGAACCTCTCCTGTTTTGTCCTGGATCAAGAGATGCTGCGGCAGCCAGCCGCTGTTTTCACAAACCGATCCACTATCCTCCAATGCTGATAAAAACTCGTGGGTAACAAACGGATTTTCCAATCCTGAGCATGCATTCCATTGATCAGCAGAAATTTTATCAATCCCACTAATAACGGTCACTTTGATTGGCCCATGGATTTCGTGCGTATTCACTTTTTTTGGCATATTCTGTCGATTTATGTCGCTTCTATCACTTTATTCCTTGGTGAGGAGTTTACGGCGATTGCGAAACCGGAATGCCTAACTCTTTGCCCAAATACACGGATTAGTATTTCAGATGCACTATCTATCACCTGAGGGGAGCGTTGAAAATCCGGGGAAGCCCCTACAAATCCTCGGATTTTTACGATCTGCACCAATTTCCGTAAGGCAACACGGCAGGCATCGTTCAATTGCACAATCAAGTTAATGGCAAAGATGTCCGCTGCCCTTCTACCAGTCAATGTAGCTAAATCCAGGCAAATTTTGTCTTAAAGCACTCTAATTCTCTTTAGAAATCTGACCTTAAATGAATACCAGGTTACATGTAACCAAATCCGGCAGATAAAAAGCATTTGGCTTTAGCGGGGAGGGTAGAGAAATACTTAATTCTGAAAATCTGAGTTCAAAGTCTAGGGCCCTTTCTGTCTTAACAATGAAGGGTGGTATTAAGTTTTTAAACCTCGACTGTATCACAACCCGAATAGATCTCTGTCCATTTTGAATCAAATTTTATCTCCATTCCGGAAACTCGAAAAAGGCATCCAGATATAACTCAATTCAGGAGAACAATTGACCCAGGTCAGTGGACATTTCCTGTTTCCACTCGCAGTAATTTCTGGCCAAGGTAATTAATGTCAACCATCGTGATGATCGCTTTTTGTGTTCCCCCCTCTGTTAGTCGCCAAAATTTTTGATCAAAACGAAGGTAACTGCACAGAAATTGGAACAAATTGCTGTTAAGCTTAGCCTCCAAAGGAATCAAAAGCACGTTTTACATCAAGCACCGGGGAGAATTTATATGAGATGGAAAATCTCATTGTCAGATTCGGATTCGGTCAGATTATCCAAATCTTATCAGCGAGAAAGGAGGAGGAATGCAGAAAGGTAAAAAAATATGTGTTTGCTGAAGAATAATCCCTTTGGATGTGTTAGGTTATGATAGTGTCAATTCGGAGTAACTTATGTCTATTGGAACAAGACTAATGACCTTCTTTGCAGGAACATTTGTGGGCGCTGATGAATTCGGAAATCGGTATTACAAAGATCCTAGACGGTCCCGAAATAATCGAGAAAAGCGGTGGGTTCTCTACAAAGGTTATCCAGAGGCTTCGGCGGTTTCCGCTGATTGGCACGGTTGGTTGCATCACAGGACTCAGGAACCGCCGGCCAGGGGGGCTGAGAGGTTTGAATGGCAAACACCGCATAAGTTGAATGCTACTGGGACTTCAGAAGCATATCGGCCACCTGGGCACGCCCTCCTAATTGGGGATCGACCTCGTGCAACAGGGGATTATGAACCTTGGTCGCCGAGGTGAAATTGGTGTGCAGATTGGGCTGATGAACCGGGTTTGAAATGAACAATAGAATTGTGGAAACGATAGTAGGGGCACTGGTGGTTTTTTGTGCGGCGGGATTTCTATTTTACGCGTATCAGCATGGGGGGCGTGTGTCACCGCCTGGGTATGAAATCACAGCAAAGTTTGATCGTATTGACGGGTTAAGAGAGGGGAGTGATGTCCGTCTTGGCGGAATAAAAATCGGTTCCGTGGTTAAACAAGAGCTTGATCCGCAGACTTACATGGCTGTTGTAACTTTAAGGGTTAACCATGGTATTAAATTACCCAAAGACAGTTCTGCTCAGGTGTCTATGGTTGGATTGCTTGGAGAGAATTATCTCTCCGTACAACCGGGAGCGGATGAAACCATGCTTGCCCAAGGAGAAGAAATTTCCCATACCCAAGGGGCGGTGGATCTACTTTCTCTGATGGGTAAGATGATATTTTCTCAGACTGAGCGAAGACCGGGATCCAACAGCACTGATGGAAAAAAATGATCACTTTGGTATAAGTCAACGTTGGATAGCAGAACGCTACGCTGCGAATGCACGTTTTGTTTCTGAACTCGGTGAGCCCTTAATTGATTTATTAGATCCTCTTCCTGGTGAGAGGATTCTGGATGTTGGTTGTGGTGATGGTGCGCTCACTGAAAAGCTTTTCTTGAGGGGCGTCGAGGTTATTGGAGTTGATTCAGCCAAGGACCAAGTGGCAGCTGCTAGGCGAAGGGGAATAGATGCTTTGGTTCTGGACGCTCACTGTCTACCGTTTCAAGACGAGTTTGATGGGATAATATCTAATGCAGCTTTGCATTGGATGTCTCGAGATCCGATTGCAGTCATCCAGGGTATGTGGAAGGCACTTAAACCCGGGGGGCGCTTGGTTGGAGAGATGGGCGGGACAGGAAATATCACAACCATTATCGATGCGCTGTCGTATTGCTTAAAGCTGAGAGGTCAGGAGATAGATAGGTTATTGCCATGGTATTTCCCTGAGCCAAAAGAGTATTCCGAAAAACTTCGATCGGTGGGTTTCCAGATTCTTAAAATCGAGCTGATCAATCGACCAACAAAATTACCAGGACACATTGCCAGTTGGTTGGAGACTTTTGCCGAGCCATTTCTTATGTCGGTCCCTTCTGGAGAGCGCTCAAGATTTATTCAAGAAGTAGTTCGGGAGTTGGCACCAAAAATTAAGGTAGACGAATTTTGGATTGTAGATTACGTGCGCCTGCGCTTTTCCGCATTAAAATCGCTATGAAAAACTGCTACTTAATAATTTTTCTGTTAAGTTTAGTTTCATTTCAGGGCCTCTGTCAGGAAAACTTGGTGAAGGCACTGCCGGCGTCAGGAAACTTTAAGCCTCAAGATAAGCCAGCTCAAGGCTTGGAAAAACTTGCGGTTCTGCAGGGGCTCGATAAGGTTACCGCAAGGATTTCGCGGATTGAGGCCCCTATTAACGTCACTATTTTATTCGGATCATTGGCTCTTACAGCTCGAGCTTGTTATCGAAAGCCCCCGGAAGAAACACCTGAGAGCGCGGCTTTTCTTGAGATAGACGACATCGGCTCTGATAATCAAATAAATAGATTTTTCTCAGGATGGATGTTCGCATCAAGTCCTGCATTATCAGCGCTAGAGCATCCGGTTTATGATGTAACGGTCGTCGATTGCATAAGTTCTTCCAGAGCATCGTCGGGTAGTTCTGTTAAAAAATCTGCTCGGGCATCCAAAGCAGACGATAACAAATGGTGATAACCGCTTCGATGAATTTCGACAACTCCGAATTGGGCTAGATGGCCAGTGACAAATTGTGTATCGAGAAGTTTAAAGCCACTAAATTTCAGTTTTGCTACCAAATGGACCAGCGCTATTTTACTAGAATCTCTCGCCCGGCTGAACATGCTCTCTCCAAAAAAAGCACCTCCGATAGCCACCCCGTAAAGACCCCCGACCAATAAATTATCCTTCCATGCTTCTACGCTATGTGCTCGACCCATTTCAAATAAATCCACATATAGATTTATTATTTCGTTATTGATCCAGGTTTCTTTTCGAGAGGATGTCGGTGCCGCGCAGTTCCGAATAACTTCTTCAAATGATGTATTAATACGAATTTCGTATATCTTCTTTCGGACGCTTCTTTTTAGCCTCCGCGGGATGTGAAACGAATTTAGAGGAATTATCCCTCGTTTTTCAGGGTCGACCCAGAAAAGCGTAGGGTCGTCATGGCGCTCTGCCATAGGAAACAGTCCTTGAGCATAGGCGCGGATGAGAGTATCTGGGCTTAACTCGGCCATCTTATTAAATATTATCTGGGGGAGAATTCTTTCTCGAGCCAGTGAATATTGTATTCGCCATTAATAAAATCAGGTCGAGAAATAATGTCCTGATGCAGGGGTATAGTTGTCTCAACCCCTGATATAACATATTCGTCCAAGGATCTTTTTAGTCTCATCAGACACTCGTTTCTATTGGAACCATGGACGATTAGCTTTGCTATTAGGCTGTCATAGTATGGTTGGACCTGTAAACCGGAGTATAGACCTGACTCAACCCTTACTCCCAGCCCCCCCGGGGGGTGATATTCCAGGATCTTACCTGGAGAAGGGATAAATGTCTTTGGATTCTCCGCATTGATTCTGCATTCTATTGCGTGTCCGGAGAAACTAACTTCTTCTTGCTTTGTCTTCATTGGCAAACCCGACGCGATCCGAATTTGCTCCATGACAATATCTACCCCTGTAATCATCTCTGTAACAGGGTGTTCTACCTGGACGCGAGTGTTCATCTCGATGAAATAAAATTCACCATCTTCGTATAAAAATTCAATTGTGCCGGCATTCTGGTAGCCAAGAACTGATAGAGCCTCACAAACCTTTTTTCCTATGGAATCCCTATCCTTAGAGTTGAGCGCAGGGGAGCCGGCTTCTTCCAATACTTTTTGGTGACGTCTCTGAAGCGAACAATCACGCTCACCAAGGTGTATAACATTACCGTTGTTATCACCTAGTACTTGAATTTCAATGTGCCGTGGCTTTTTTAAGAATTTTTCTATGTAAAGTGTGTCGTCTCCGAAGGCAGCTTGGGCTTCGGCTCGAGCACGTGAGATTGCAGGCTCCAATTCATCGGATGAACCTACAACTTGCATACCTCTACCCCCACCCCCCGAGGATGCCTTGACCAAGACAGGATACCCTATTTCATCTGCAATCCTTCTAGCATGCACAATATCTCTGATGGCTCCTCCTGAACCCGGGACAACGGGTATACCAAGCTCTTTTACTTTCGCTTTTGAAGCAATTTTGTCCCCCATGAGTCCTATATGAGCAGCTGATGGGCCGATGAATTTTATTCCATGCTCTTCTACAATTGCAGCAAACCTGGAACTTTCAGAGAGAAATCCATATCCAGGGTGAATTGCTGTGGAATTTGTAACAACCGCGGCTGTAATAATCGCCGGAATGTTGAGGTATGACTCTGAAGCACTTGGTCCTCCTATGCAAACACTCTCATCCGCTAGACGAACGTGCATAGCATCCGCATCAACCGTGGAGTGAACAGCCACCGTACTTATACCCATTTCATGGCACGCCCGATTTATGCGGAGCGCGATCTCACCACGATTTGCTATTAGGATCTTTTCAAACATAAAGGTTTTTATTCAATTATGACCAGCTCTTCACCGAACTCGACTGGCATTTTATCTGAGATAAGGATTTTTTTTATCTTCCCCGACCGAGGAGCCCGCAGAGGATTGAAAGTTTTCATGGCTTCGATCAAAAGAAGGGTGTCCCCCTCATTAACCATGTCATCCGCTTTGATAAAATTAGGTGAGCCCGGGTCTGGCGAAAGATATACCACCCCTACCATGGGCGATAGCACAGTCTCCCCTGTAGTCTCAGAAGGGCTACCAGTGACCGACACGGAATCTGGGACGGGTTGACACATATTAGATAATCCAGGATCGAATGATGGCTGCGCTGTTAGGATATTCCGAGCCACTCTCAGCTTCCTTTTGTCCTCCGTTATTTCTATTTCGGAGAGACCTTTCTCTTCCAAAAGGTCTGCCAACTTCCGGATCGCAGTTTCCTCAATATCGAATTTACCCATTTAGATGTTTACCCAGTTTGTAATAATTGCAGCCCTGCACTAGCCGCAATGATATAACTATTTGTGCCGAATCCGCACACCACTCCTGAGGCAACTTGAGAGATAAGGGATTTGTGCCTAAACGGTTCCCTTCCAAAAATATTTGAGATATGGACCTCAATTACCGGGCAATTACATACCATAATTGCATCCCGTAAAGCCACCGATGTATGGGTATATCCCGCAGGATTTATGATGATAGCGCTGCAATTTGCCAGCTCCTGAACCCAGTCGATTAGTTCCCCTTCACTATTTGTTTGTCTGAAGTCCAGTTGATAGCCAGCCTTTTGGAGTATCCTCTCGCATTTGGATTTTACATCGGCCAGGGTTGTGTAACCATAGATTTCTGGCTCTCTAATTCCCAACAAGTTAAGGTTAGGACCATTTAGAATGGCGAATTTTCCCTTAAAGTCCATTTTCTGTCCTGTGATATGATGCCATGGTTTGTAGGTGCGTGTGCGAGATCCTCGAGGTCTTAGCTAATCCTGTATGGGGATTAAAGTTCATTTTACCAATAAGTTTTAGATGATTCGTTAGTTTGGTACAGGTTTGTTTTGTGATTTTTCACGTCAGGCACAATTTTTTTCTCGATCCGTAGGAAATCGAATTTCGGATCTGACAATCTGTTCTTATGCAACATCTGGAAATCAAAATTCAATAGCAGAGTCTAGCGTTCAAGTAATGGATTTTGTAGATGAGAGGTTTTGATGCTATCGAAGAATTAGAACGTTCTCATTTTCAAATGACCTTTGATCGATGAAGTAAGGACGAAGCGGTAACACAGAGTCAAAAAGCTTAGTGACAAAGGCAAAATATTGCGCATGACCGAAAAGATAATTCAATTTCTTAGAGAAAATGCTCCTGAGAGCCCGTGTTTGATTGTCGATGTCGATCGGGTCATCAAACATTATCAGGATCTCAATAAGTTTCTTCCAGGTGTGGAGATTTATTACGCGATTAAGGCTAATCCTGCGAAAGAAATCCTAATGGCTTTATTATCAGCCGGAAGCAACTTTGATGCAGCAAGTATTTTTGAAATCCGTCAATGCCTGGCAGCTGGAATTGTTTCAAGCAATATTTCATTTGGTAATACTATTAAAAAGGAGGCTGCAATCATTGAGGCTTTTGAGGCAGGGGTGGACCTATATGCTGTGGACTGTGAGTCTGAGGTGCAAAAAATAGCCAGGTCTGCTCCCGGGGCTCGCGTTTTTTGCCGTTTTTTGACCAGTGGAGCGGGGGCTGATTGGCCCTTGTCAAATAAGTTTGGCATCGCACCTGATGGTGTCATTGATGTGCTTCTATTTGCCAAAAAAATGGGTCTTAATCCTGTTGGATTGTCATTCCATGTTGGTTCTCAGCAAAGAGATTTAGCGCAATGGGTGGCCGCTATAACGCAGGCTGCTGATTTATTTTCCTGCGCAAGTAGGGCGGGCTTGGGGTTGGATCTATTGAATATCGGTGGCGGTTTCCCGTCGAGTTATCGAGATATAGGCCCAACGCTTCAAGATACCTGTGATGTCATTTGCGATAGCATTTTGAGGAGTTTCGGGGGAAACAGGCCGAGGCTAATTGCAGAGCCAGGCCGCTATATCGCTGGAGACGCTGGGATGATAGAGGCTGAAGTGGTTTTGGTTTCAAAGAAGCGAGAGGGTGGTCGCCGGTGGGTCTATCTTGATATTGGAAAATTTGGTGGTTTGATAGAAACAATGGGAGAGGCAATTAAATATAAAATTGAGACTTCAAAAGACGGAGAGCCCCTCGGCCCTGTCGTAATCGCTGGCCCCACTTGTGATGAGATGGACGTCCTTTACGACACCTCCGGTTATGAGCTGCCGCTAAGCTTGGAAGAGGGAGATAAAATTAGAATTTTAAATGCGGGCGCTTATACCGCTAGCTACTCATCCACAGGGTTCAACGGCTTTCCACCGTTAAGAGAATATTATATCTAGAATCAAAGAATGGTAATCGGGAACAGTGTTATGAAATTTTTCGGATATTTCAGGTCATCAGCAGCCTTTCGGCTTAGAATAGCGATGAATCTTAAGGGACTAGATTACGAGTTTACCCTTGTTAACTTACAGGCCGGGGATCAAGGTGGGGAAGAGTTCAAAGCGGTTAACCCTCAGGGAAGAGTACCAGCCCTTATCGTGGGAAACGATACCCTGATCCAATCACTTGCAATTATGGAATATTTAGAAGAGACCTATCCGGATCCCCCTCTTTTGCCCTCTGACCCCCTTGGGAAAGCCAAGGTTAGAGCAATTTGTGGGGTCATTGCTTGTGATATCCATCCGCTCAATAATCTTGCGGTTTTAAATTATCTTAGAGATAAAATCGATCTCAGCGAAGCGGATCGTGAGAAGTGGTACAGGCATTGGGTAAAGGAGGGGTTTGATGCTTTGGAAACAATGCTTTCCCGGAGTAAAGAAAAGGGGAAATTTTGTTTCGGGGATCGCCCCACGCTTGCGGATGTGTGCTTAGTACCCCAGATTGTAAATGCTCAAAGGTTCAACTGTCCTCTAGATTGTTATCCCATTCTAAGTGAGATTTTTGAAGCGTGTATGTGTATTAAGGAGTTTTCTGATGCTCACCCGACGGAACAAGAAGAAGCCTCTTACTTGTCCTAAACATTTCCTTTTTAGTTGAGTTGATGAAGGATATCCCTGGCCCGAGCGGCTCCGGGCTGGCCCTTCGGAAGGAGCTTGATCGCACGACGGGCTTGGGTCCTCGCTTCTGGCTTATTCCCTGACAGCAAACTGTATTCGGCCTGCGCCAAGGCCGCGAGTCCCATTTTCCCTCCGCGACCGTTGGCCATTGCTAAAAGGCGCCAAGAAAAAGGGTTCTTGGGATCAATTTGTAGTGCACGTTTTAAATTCATTTCCGTTTCAGAGAGCAAGCTTGGATCCGAGAGTTCTAGCAGAGCGTGGGCTAGGCTTGTCATAATTAATGGTTCACCGGGAGCCAATCCCAATGCCCCCTGGTAGGCCTCGCGGGAGGCGTGAATTTTGCCGTTCTCAAGCAGTATCTGTCCCTTGAATTCTCTGTAAAATGGATTCCTTGGAAAATCCGATACTAATTCCGTAATGAGAGCCAATGCTCTCTCTGCGTTGGAGTTTCTGAACTGTGAGATTGCGAGGGCGTATCGACCGATTTCGGTATTTTTGGTGTTGGAATAGATAGCCAGAGTTGCATCGGGGGGCTCGGTGAAGGCAATTATTTTCGCTCTCATTATGTTATGAAGATACGTGAGGACAGGAGGCGGTTTCTGATTTTTATATTTGGAGTTTTGTATGTGATTTTCAACAAATTTAATCCTGTTCTCTGTTAGGGGATGAGTTAGTGTATAGGGGTTCTGGTCTTCCAGACTAAGTAATTCCACTTTTTTTAGCTTAAGAAGGAAATCGCGTATCCCTCGAGAGGATAATCCTGAACCCTCCATGTAATTAACTGCTGCCTGGTCTGCAGATTGCTCCTGAACACGGCTAAATCTCAGTATGCTGCGCTGAACAATGTGGGCTCCACCAGCGCTAACTGCTGCACCGAGGGCAGTGTTACCGGATAAAAGACCCGCGGCAATGCCTAGAACTTGCGAGAAAGCACTTACGTTTTGAGCATTCTCCAATGCGCCGCGCAAGCGCACCAAATGACCCCCAGCGATATGGCCCATTTCGTGAGCCAAAACTCCAATTAGTTGCGTAGGGCTTTCAGTAGCCTTAACTAATCCAGTAGTAACAAAGATAGTCTGTCCATTCGATACAAAGGCATTTATCACCGGATCGTCAAGAAGGTTTATTGAGACGCTGTCTTCAGAGATTCCTGCAGAGCGGATTACAGGTCTGGCGAACCGGCGTAAAGTTCCTTCTATCTCTGCATCCCGGATGATCGTTGAAGCTTTTGCTTGGTTAATCCCGGGTATAAAAGGTAGAGAAAAGACCAGGAATAGAATGCTTAGAATGCCTGAAAATATTATCGCGCGATCCACGGAACATTTGTTTACCCTTTTTCCAGCGGGTGCCAATTTCACGGGACTCTGGTCAGTCATCAGTAAGTTTCGCAGATTTTTTTCAGCAGAGGGGTTATCTATCATAAGGTGCGTGAGAATGCGTATTGAAGCCTGTACCCTAAAATTAGGTGTATCGCACCTCTTCGGAAAATGCAGTAATCTTTTTTAAAAACTTTAGAAACTTTTTGGTCTGACATGTTTCATCCTAATTCTTTGAGAATGCGTTTCAAATTGAATGCCTCAAGTTTATTGGACTACGGGTTTGATTTGCCGATTCGGTTTTTCTGGGGAGCAGATAAAGACATAAAAGGATGCGTTGATGCCACTTAAAGTGGCGCGACGAGGTCGGGTTCCGCCATTCATGGTTATGGATGTATTGCGCTCGGCGAATGAGATGGAAGCTAGCGGGAGAGATGTACTACATTTGGAATTAGGCCAACCTGTCACTTCTGCTCCTTTAGGGGTGATCCGGGCAGCGGAAGATACTCTAAAAAGCAGCAAACTTGGTTACACGGAGGCACTAGGGGAACCAAGTTTACGCCGTGAAATTTCGAATTGGTACAAACGCAGATATCAGGTCGACGTTCCTCATCACCGAATTGTAATTACTACTGGTTCATCAGCCGCATTTGTCCTGGCATTTTTGTCAGCTTTCGAGGCCGATGATAGCGTTATTGTCGCAAATCCGAGTTACCCGGCCTATCGAAACATTCTTGGTGCATTGGGTTTAAATGCCATTGGGGTGACGGCAGGTCCGTCTGCACGATTTCAGTTGGGATCAGGATCTCTTGATCAGTTCCAAGAAACCATCTCCGGGTTGATTATAGCTAGCCCGGCAAATCCAACAGGGGCGATTATCAGGGAGAGTGATCTTAAATCTCTATCCATCTCGTGTTGCGAGAGAGGTGTAAGACTAATATCGGATGAGATCTATCATGGGATTTGTTTTGATGAGAAGGAGCAAACAGCACTTAAGTTTGATGAGAACGCAATCGTCGTGGGCAGTTTTTCAAAATATTTTTCAATGACTGGTTGGAGAGTGGGATGGATGGTTGTTCCGGATAATTTGCTTAGGTCCGTAGAGTGTCTGGCTCAGAATTTATATATTTCGCCTCCGACACTCTCGCAGATAGCCGCTATTGCTGCTTTCAATTGTACCGACGAGCTGGATTCTAATGTTGCTGGTTACGCAAAGAGCCGACTATTCCTAATTGATAATCTCGGGAAAATGGGTTTCGGGCAAATTGCACCGGTTGATGGAGCCTTTTATGTTTATGCTGATGTTAGTGGGTTCTGTTCTGATAGCGCGAAATTTTGCAGCAGGCTTCTGGACGAGACAGGAGTTGCAATCGCTCCTGGAATGGACTTTGACCCAGTAGACGGTCATCGATATGTCCGTGTTTCATTTTCCGGGGAATTTGACCACATCGTAAAAGCAGTTGATCGCATGGGAAACTGGCTTTCAGGCCTGAAGAATTAATCAAGAATTCTTTGCCACCAACCTTTTTTAGGGGCAGGATTGCTACCTGTTTTTGGCTCTATTTCTTCGATTCCTTGTTTCTTATCATTTGACTTGTTTGTTTTGGTTGATTGTACCTTTCGCGATTCAGTATCGGCTTTAAACTCCTCGACCGCAGCCACATCCTTTGCTGCCTCTGGTTTCTCTGGCAAGTGCTCATGGACCTCCTGTTGCGGAGAACCGACCGCGTCTGCGCTAGCTGCCTCACGGTCTTTGTCGCGGGGAGGTCGACGTTTGCCACCTCTCCGTCCCCGTCGCTTGCGAACAGGACCTTGCTCCGGCGATCCTTCGTCTGACAACCCCGGGGTTGCCTCCACGGAAACTTCTTCTTCGGTTACCGATGAAGCGGGTTCCGATAAGTTCTCAGGCTCTGACTTCTTCCTCCGCCGACGGCGCGACCTCTTTTTTCGGGCTGGGTCATTTTGCGAATCATTTTCTTCAGAGATCGACAAAATTTCATTTTCAATTTTCTTTTCGCCAACTAGCTTTCTCGTTTTTACCCTGTCTAATTGAATTTCTGTCGCTGAAATCGAGTCATCACCGAGAATTCTGATGCGAAAGCTATATTTTGACTCCATGGCATCAAGCGCGTCGCGTTTCTCATTGAGTAAATAGAGAGCTATATGGTTGGGCAGGGTTATTGATACTTCGCTACTCCGCATGCGCGTTCCCTCTTCCTCTATCAGGCGTAAGGCATGCAAAGTCATAGACTCTGTAGACCGGACATTACCGGTTCCCGAACAATGTGGGCATGGTTGCGTGCTATTCTCAACCAGGCTCGGCCGCATCCGCTGTCTTGACATTTCGAGTAACCCAAAGTTGCTAATTCTACCAATTTGGATCTTGGCCCTGTCTGCTTTTACTGATTCCTTGAACCTCCTCTCAACTGATCTCTGATTGGCCCTTTCCTCCATATCAATAAAATCAATCACAATCAGACCAGCAAGGTCTCTTAATTTTAGTTGATAAGCGATTTCACTCGCGGCCTCGAGATTAGTCTTGGTAGCGGTTTCTTCTATATTCCGTTCCTTTGTGGCTCGACCGGAATTGACATCTATTGCGACAAGAGCTTCTGTCGGATTAATAACGAGATACCCGCCAGACTTTAGTTGGACTACGGGATTATGCATGGCCTCAATTTGGTTTTCCACCTGGTAGCGATGGAACATTGGCATTGAAAGTTCTTTATAGGGCTGCACGCGTTTAGCATGACTTGGCATCATCATGCGCATCTGTTTTTTTGCAGATTGATATGTTTCAGTCCCCTCGACCCAGATTTCTTCCACTTCTCTCGTGTATAGATCTCTTATAGCCCGTTTTACGAGATCACCTTCTTCATAAACTAAATTCGGTGCCGAAGACACGAGCGTTTTCTCGCGCACATCCTCCCAAAGGCGCATTAAATATTCGAAATCTCTTTTTATTTCTGATTTGTTTCGCTGAATTCCAGCCGTTCGCATAATAACGCCCATGCCATCCGGGATGGAAAGCGATTTGAGAACATCGCGAAGTCTTCTACGATCCGTAACGCTCGTTATTTTCCTTGACACTCCCCCGTTGCCCCTGGTCACGTTTGGCATTAGTACGCAATAACGGCCTGCCAGCGACAGATATGTAGTCAGAGCCGCTCCTTTATTTCCGCGCTCTTCTTTCACGACTTGAATGAGGATGATTTGGTTTCTCTTAATAACTTCCTGGATTTTATAACGTCGGACCTGAGGGGGACTGGTTTCTCTCCCTCGTTCGTTCGGTAAATCAGAGCTATCGTCATCGGTTTTCTTTTCGAAACCGTCGCTAGCCGCTTCATTTAACCTGTTTTCTGTCTCTTCTTCTGAGCCTTGATGATAGTTTTCAATCCCGATTTCGGGATGTTTGTCTTTGATGCTATCTGTCCCACCGTGAGAAGAAGTATTTAACTCTGCGAGATAGACCGTGGGTCCTAGTTCATCTATGCCGTCAGAGTTATTTTCTGCTGATCCTAAGACTGACTCTGACGCTGTTCTTAACTCGGCACCCTCCGGTTCCAGAAGGCGTTCCCCATCCAGGTCAGGCGCCGGTTTATTTTCGGCTCCAGTTCTCGACAGATTCTCTTGTTCAACATCCAGAACCACCTCTCCATCACCATCAAGATGTTCGAGATGTTCCTTCGCTGCGATTGCCGCCCGCTCAAAATCTGCGGCATGGCGTTTTAAAGCTTCTCTGTCTTCGAATGGAATCTGGTAATAGTCAGGATGTATCTCGTTAAAAGCGAGGAATCCGTGCCGGTTTCCGCCATAATCGACAAAGGCCGCTTGCAAAGAGGGCTCCACTCTCATCACCTTCGCGAGATAGATATTCCCCTTGTTCTGTGTTTTGGTAGAAGATTCAATATCATAATCAAGAAGTTTGGTGCCTTCTGTTATGACGACGCGCACCTCCTCAGGATGAGCGCCATCAATCAACATTCTCCGTGTCATTTTAAAAACTCCGTGACGATCATTCCCTGTGTTGAGCCCAGTTAACCGCCAACGATAGCAGGCTCGGACAGTTCAAGGTGTAACCCACAGCGCGTTCGAGACTTTGCAGAATCGCCAGTCAGGTCCCCTTTGGCAGAACTGTCACCCCCTATTGGTTCAAAAATTGCCACTGTTATCGCAAATTTAGCCTCATCGTTTATCAGCACTGGCTATGCTCTGATGAGTTTCACCGTCCCTGGCGCCATTGCGTAGAAGAAAGAGGTTGATAACAGCCTTCTCAACTTTCTAAGGATAATCCAAATACTATTGTTTTAACAACGGAATAATATCGGATTTTTACATTCTGAACGGTTATTTTAATATTCCGGTTCAAAATTGGGGTGATTTTTTGTTTTAGCAATACATTATTGAGTTCACCTCTGAGTGACGCTATATGTTGTGCCCAATGTCGAAAACAACACCATCATGCGCAAAAAAATAACTTTGGCAATTCTGTGTTGGCTTTCTTCGGTTTTGGCCGTCTATTCGGCGTTTGCCGGACCTTCCATTATCGGTGTTCGGGTCGGTGATTATCCTGGGTATACTCGCCTGGTTTTTGATTTAGATGGTCAAGTTGATCATAAGGTCTCTATCCGACTCAATCCTCCCAGGTTAATCGTGGATCTCCCCAGAGCGGTATGGAAGCCACGTCCCCAAAAGCTTCCCAGTGGTCGATTAATAAAGGGGTATCGTTTTGGTCATTTGGACAACTCGACATCGAGAATAGTCGTGGATTTGGGCAGGCCATGCGCATTGAGACGAACATTCCAAATAATGCCCAAGGCAGGAAGGCCTCATCGGCTAATTGTTGAGATCGATACGGCGGCTAAGCAGAGTGCATTGGAAAATCAGGGAGGGGTAATTCGGCAAAGAAGAGACAAAAGGCTGGCTAGCAAAAATAATCGAGATTCCCTCGAGAACAGAAAGTTATACGAGAACAAAAGAAAAAAGCCTTTAATCATAATAGATCCGGGTCATGGGGGCGTTGACCCGGGCGCGAGAGGAAGATCCGGGATCTGGGAAAAGAACATTGTTCTCAAGCAGGCTCTGATCTTGCGTGAAAAAATTATTTCGACAGGAAGGTACCGTGTTCTATTGACCAGAACAAAAGATGTCTTCTTGAGCCTGAAAAAGCGGATCCAAATAGCACATTCGCTGAAGGCGGACCTTTTTTTATCTATCCATGCGGATTCTATAGAGAGGGAAACGGTTAGGGGGGCATCTGTCTACACCTTGTCTGAAAAGGCCTCAGACAGGCAGGCAAGTATACTTGCTGATAGGGAGAATAAATCGGATATTATTGCCGGTATTGACCTAAGTGACACCTCAAAATCAGTCGCTCGAATTTTAATCGATCTGAGTCAGAGGTTAACAAAGAATGAGTCAATTAGTTTTGCGGAAATGCTCGTAGAAGAGTTCCGCGGGAGAATTCCTCTTCTTAGAAAAAATAGGCGGTTTGCTGGATTTGTGGTTCTGAAGGCTGCCGGTGTTCCGTCGGTTCTTATCGAAATGGGATACTTGTCTAACCGTGAAGACGAACGCTTGTTGCGAAGTCCACGATATCAAAAGGAATTTGCAGGCGCTGTTCTACAGGCTATTGAGCGCTATTTTGCACTTAGGAAAGAACAATACAGCCCCTGAACCGGACAAAAAACCGGGGGATATATATTTGTTACAACTTTACAACTTTTAACAACTCTAGAAATTTTTTACCGTAGAATTGATGAGATCTCTTAGCAAGTTTATCGGATGGTCCTTACTCACAGGAGGAGTTTTCCTAACTATTATATTGGTAGGGGGGCTAGTAATATTCTGGCATTACGGCCGATTTCTTCCAGATTATCAGAAGTTGCTGGGGTATGAACCTCCCACAGTTACACGAATTCACGCTGGCGACGGCAGATTATTGCGGGAATTTGCGTCGGAAAATCGGGTTTTTGTGCCTTTTAGGTCAATCCCAAAGCGGCTGACTAACGCTTTTATTGCTGCAGAAGATAAAAATTTCTATTCCCATACGGGGCTTGATGTATCTGGCATTCTGAGAGCCTTCTGGGTCAATGTTAAGAATTTAGGTTCCAATAAGCGTCCAGTTGGTGCTTCGACAATCACCCAACAAGTGGCGAAAAATTTTTTACTTACAAATGAAATTTCGTTAGAGAGGAAAATAAAAGAAGCAATTCTCGCTTTTCGAATTGAACATGCACTCTCCAAACCAAGAATTTTGGAACTCTACCTGAATGAAATTTACCTTGGTCAGGGGTCATACGGGGTGGCTGCCGCGGCTTTGAATTATTTTGACAAGTCCTTAAATGATCTAACAATAGGTGAAATAGCCTTTATTGCAGGCCTTCCCAAGGCCCCAAATAACTATCATCCTAAGAGAAACCGGAAGGCAGCCCTGGCGAGGCGAGACTACGTAATTGGTCGGATGTTGGCGGATAAATACATCAATCAATCTGAAGCCAGGCAAGCTAAATTAGCCCCACTTGTAACAAAGAACCGGTCGGAAACTCTAGTTGCCAGGGCGGACTTTTTTGTCGAAGAAGTGAGACGAGAGTTGTATGAAAGGTTTGGAGAAAGCAAGTTATATGGCGGGGGAATGTCTGTTCGAACCTCGCTGGATCCGCGGCTCCAGAAGATTGCTGACCGAGTGTTGCGCTCTGGATTACTGGTCTACGACAAGCGACGCGGATGGCGCGGGCCACTCGGAAGACTGCGCTCTTTCGAGAATTGGAGCCAAAATCTCAGTAAATTTCCAAAGCCAGGTGTAATTGAGGATGCGGCGAAAAACTGGAGATTAGCAGTTGTCCTCGAAATAAATGACCAAAGAGCATTGATTGGATTTGAGGATGGATCGACGGCAGTAATTCCTCGTGGTGAAATGAATTGGACACGAAAACAACCTTCATATGCTTCTAGGAGGTCGAAACTGCGCGGCAGTACAACCTTTTTAAGTGTAATGGATATTGTCTTCGTGGAAAGTTACAAAGGCATCGATAAAAGTAAGGGGGAGGTATGGAGGCTTCAGCAAATCCCGGAAGTCGACGGAGGTTTGGTGGTCTTAGACCCGCATACTGGCAGAATATTGGCATTGGCAGGTGGTTTTAGTTTCGCCCGAAGTGAGTTTAATCGGGTAACTCAAGCTAAGCGACAACCGGGTTCTGCTTTCAAACCGTTTGTCTATCTTGCAGCGATGGATCACGGATATAGCCCAGCAAGTATTGTTTTGGATGCACCGTTTGTCGCGGAGCAAGGACCTGGATTAAGGCTTTGGAAACCCGGTAATTATACAAAAAAGTTTTATGGTCCCAGTACTTTGAGATTGGGAATTGAGAGATCTAGAAATCTGATGACAGTGCGTCTAGCTCAGCAAATGGGCATTGAAATTGTAGCGGAATATGCTGAGCGTCTCGGCGTGGTGAAGACTTTTCCGCGCGTACTATCAGCCGCGCTTGGGGCCGCGGAAACTACGTTACTTGAAATGACTTCCGCTTATTCAGTTTTGGTGAACGGAGGAAAAAAAATCAGCCCAAGCTTTATTGATCGTGTCCAGGACAGACGAGGTAAGACAATTTTTCAACATGAAGACCGTTCTTGCATTGGTTGCGCGAATGTCACTTGGGAGAGCGGGGAACCTCCCTCGATCAAGGACACCAGGCCCCAGCTTGTTGATGCGAAAAGCGCCTACCAAGTCGTATCGATGATGGAGGGCGTAGTTCAGCGCGGGACAGGGGTAAGGCTGCGAGATCTTGGCAGGCCTCTGGCAGGGAAAACGGGTACCACCAATGATAGTAGGGATGCATGGTTCATTGGTTTTTCTCCAGATCTTGCAGTTGGAGTTTTCGTTGGTTTTGACTCGCCCAAATCACTAGGTAGAGGGGAAACAGGATCTTCAGTTGCCGTACCAATTTTTAAAAATTTTATGAAAGAAGCACTGCAAAATACCCAGCCCATACCTTTTCGAATACCGCCGGGTATCAAGCTTGTGAGGATCAATTCCAGCACGGGCTCTAGAGCGCACTCTGGGGGGGCTGGGACTATCCTTGAGGCATTTAAAGTGGATCAAATTCCCCCTGGTGAAGAAAATGATGAAGAACTCTCTGTCATGGAGCAATTTAAAGAGTCTAGCGGGGGGGATGCTAGGAGCATAAAAGGCCTGTATTAAAGCAAAGATCTAAAAGAGTCCGAAATCAGAAGGAGGCATTATGCGCGCTGAGTTTGAAAATTTAATCCAAGAAATAGAGCAGTCGCTTGACTTGCTGAGGAGGCATCTTTGACTGGGAGGATGCTCTTCGCCGGCTTGATGAACTGAATTCGCTTACAGAGGATCCAAATCTTTGGGCGAATCGGGCTCGCGCGCAGGAGATTATGCAGGAGAGGACATGGCTTGAGGGGTCGATTAGTCTTATAAAATCGTTGGAGGACGATCTGGCTGATGCCATAACTCTGGTCGATCTGGGAGAAGCTGAGCATGACTTTAGTGCTGTAGATGAGGGGGAAGAAATTCTCAAAAATTTGCGGGCTAGAGCTGCCAAGGCGGAGCTAGAGTCATTGCTGTCTGGGGAAGCAGACTCCAACGATTGTTTTCTAGAAGTACATGCAGGGGCTGGAGGTACTGAGTCCCAAGATTGGGCTCAAATGTTATCTCGGATGTATGTCAGGTGGTCAGAATCACGGGGGTATAGGGTAGATTGGTTGGAAGAGAGTGTTGGTGAGGAAGCTGGTCTAAAGTCTCTTACGATTCGTGTTTCCGGCCGAAATGCCTATGGTTGGCTTAAGAATGAGAGCGGTGTTCACCGACTGGTAAGGATTTCGCCCTTTGATGCTGCTGCGCGGCGACATACCAGCTTTTCAAGTGTCTGGGTATACCCTGTAATTGACGACTCGATCGAGGTTGTGATCGATGATAAAGACCTCAGGGTTGATACCTATAGGGCATCAGGGGCAGGCGGACAGCATGTAAATAAAACAGACAGTGCTATTCGAATAACTCATTTGCCGACCGGGATTGTCGTGCAGTGCCAAAACGATAGATCCCAGCACCGGAACAGGGCCGAGGCTATGAGCATGTTGAGAGCCAGGTTATATGAGTTGGAGCTCCAAAGACGTGAGGAACAAATGCAAGCGGAACATGATTCCAAGACAGACATTGGTTGGGGGCATCAAATTCGTTCCTATGTGCTACAGCCCTATCAAATGGTAAAGGACCTGCGCACTGAAGTGGAAACGAGCAACACCCAGGCAGTATTGGATGGAGACATTGATTTGTTTATGGAAGCATCTTTGGCCTTGAGGGCTCAAAAGCGACAAAAAAACATCTAGATCGAGGTGGTTATGAAGACTGTGTTGCAGCGGATAGAAGACAAGCTAAAAGCATTACAACCCGAACATTTAGAGGTGTTTAATGAAAGCGCCGGACATAACGTCCCTCGCGGGTCTGAAACCCACTTTAAAGTCGTAGTTGTTTCTGGTTCGTTTCAAGAATTTAGCAGGGTCGCGCGGCACCAATTGATAAACCAAATTTTAGCTGAAGAGTTGCGGGGACCGATTCATGCCCTTTCAATACAAGCACTGACCCCTGCTGAATGGTTGGAAAGAGATGGATACATAGCGGAATCGCCGCACTGTGCCGGGAGCAACATTTTATCCACTCTTTGACGGTATTTTTTGGTAATCCCGATGTTTGAAACCGGCCCGAGCTCTCGCCTCATGATTGAAAGGCGGCTTTATCTTCCCATTGAAATATCGGCCTACCAGGTCAGGCCAAATTTTACGCGGGTCTAATTTTCTTGAACAGCAAATATATGAAAACCAGCGATTGCCAATGGCTACATGTCCGATTTCGTCTTGGTAGATCCTTTTTAAAATTTCTGTACTTTCAAGGTCTCCGGCTTTCATAAAATTCTCGATCATCTTTGCGCTGACATCAAGGCCTCGAGCCTCGAGTACTAGTGGTACAACGGCCAGGCGGACTAGAAGGTCATGGGAAGTCTTTTGTGCCGCTTCCCAGAGTCCGTTGTGAGCAGGGAGAGCGCCATAAAAGCTTCCCAAAGCCTTTAGACGATTTTCCAAAAGTTGAAAATGAGTTGCTTCCTCGCCTGCGACTTGGACCCAATCATCAAAGAATGCTTTGGGAAGCGCTGGAGTTCCAAAACGTGATATCAGATCACAAGCTAAATCAATGGCATTTAGTTCAATGTGAGCCAGGGCGTGCAGCAAAGCTATTCTATTTTTAAGGGAATTACCGCGCCCTCGGTCAGGCATTTCTTTTGCTAATTTAATTGTTGGACCGTCCACGCGTGTCGGCCGTTTGGGTGCGGAGAAAACCCCCAAGGGCATAATCGAGGTTGAAACCCAGGAAAAAGATAGTTGAAGGGCTAAATTGGCTTTTGCGCTTGCATTTCCCGTTTTCAGCACGGCACTTAATCCGTCCGCTAGAGTTTTCATAAATTGCTCAGGGATTCCAAAACTCTTTCTGCATGGCCCTTTACCCGAACGTTTGGCCATATTTCCAGGATCTCGCCCGCCTCACTAATTAAAAAGGTAGTTCTTACTATTCCCATATAGGTCCGACCGTAATTTTGTTTTTCCTGCCAAACTCCATAAGAGTTGCAAATTGCACCGTTTTCATCAGATATTAGGGGGAAGTTAATCTTTTGTTTTTTTTTGAAGTTAGCATGACGCCGGACACTGTCGCGAGAGACTCCGATAACCGATGCTCCCAAAGCCTCAAAATCTTTTAAACGCTCACGAAAGTCATTCGCCTCTAAACTACACGCGGGCGTGCTATCTTTCGGATAAAAATAAAGGACTAATTTCTTTCCGGCATGGTCACTAAGCGTAATCGGGTTGCCCTCATCGTCGACCCCAAAAAATACAGGGGCTTTACTTCCTTTTTTTAAGTTCATTGTCATTCGAGCTCAAATTCTCCGTTTGAAAATCTTACTTTAATATTAAAGCCTCCCTCATTTATCTCCCACGCTTGAATCCGATAAGTTCGATATCCCGCTTTATGGAATGGGTCAGAATCAGCGATACGCCGGGCTTCCGAAAGTGATTTGGCCCGGATCACGATCATACCCGGTCCTTGCGGGCGACCCTTACTGTCTACGAATGGTCCTGCGGCAAAAAGTATTCCCTTTTTTTCAATCTCAAGCTGGTAGGCGATGTGCTTGTGAAAAATTTTTTTTCGATCGCCGATTTTATTTGTCGGTTCAGAGAAGATAATGAAGAGTCGCTTGTGCAACATCCTGGCATGAAGATCTGCGACGTTATCGGCTGTAATAGACATTTAAAGCTCCTTGGTTGACCCGTGTTAAAAAAAATTTTAGCGACTCAAAAAATGGGTGATTGAGGGGTTTCAGCAAAGCTAGTCATCTGCCTGTTATCCTATCTTTTTAGCCGGTTTTTCTATAATTTTCTGATAGACCTTATAACAATCCGCACTGAGTTTTTTCACCAAAGATTGAAGATGGTCCATATTTTGGGCACCACACGATTTAATGATCTTAGCGTAAATTGAGGTGTTCGGCTCACTCCAATTGGTGCCATCGGTGATAGTCAGGCGTAAAATACCTTGTAGGTTGTGCCATAGGTCTAGTGCCTCCAGCAAATTCCTAACGTCCGGTGTCTCTAAAAAGCCCGCCTCTCCAAGTTTTGTTATGGCCTCTTTGGTATTGCTAGAAAGTATTTTTTCATTGAGGTGAGAGTATTTTAATTGGAGATACTGAGCAATAAACTCGATATCGATTAAACCTCCCCTCATGTTTTTCATATCCCACGGGCCAGGTTGTTTTCTGTTTTGCACTATCCGAGAGCGCATCGAGGCAACATCATTTAATAATTTTTTCGGATCACGATTTTGAGTTAAAATTTTCCTCACGGAAGTTTCTAATGATCTTTTTATTTCTGAGCTTGAGATAATAATTCTGGTCCGGGTAAGAGCCATATGCTCCCAGGTCCAAGCGTCGTTCAGTTGGTACTGGAGAAAAGACTCTATTGATGATGCAATTGGGCCTGAATTCCCGGATGGTCTTAGTCTCAGATCTACCTCGTATAGACGACCTTGCCCGGTTGGTGCACTTAAGGCGCCAATATAACGCTGCGCTAGACGAGAGAAATATGAAATCGAATTTAGGGGTTTTAGACCACTTGAGACTTCCTGTGGTCCGGCACGGTAGACGAATAGTAAATCGAGATCAGATCCGAAAGTGATTTCCTTGCCTCCCAATTTACCCAAAGCCAAAATTGCCATCTCACTCCCAGGAAAAATGCCATATTGATTAGTGAAATTTTCAAGAACCCGCATAAAAAGTTGTCCCAAAGCCGTCTCTGCGACGTTGGTTAAATCTTTTGATGCTGAGAGAGGTTTAACCTGGTTTCTGAGAACTGAAACGCCAATCTGGAAAATCCGGTCATTAGTCTCTCGCCTAGTGATATCCAAGATATCTTCAAAATCTCTGGCCTGATCCAAGCTTTTGTTGAGTATTCGGTGCATGGCCGGAAGATCAGGTGGCGGTTCGAAAAAATCGGTGGATAAAACTGCATCCAATAAGATTGGATGTCTGGAGAGTTCCTCCGAAAGAACGGGGGCGGAGCCAAGTATTTCCGAAAGCAGTTCAAGAAGGCTTTGGTGAGAATACATAAGGGAGAGAATTTGGACACCCGCGGGAAGTCCGGAAAGAAAAATATCCAAACGCAGGAATGTTTTGTCTGGTTCTAAAGTTTTCGAAATCGCCATTATCAATGCAGGGAGTATTTTTGTTAGGAGCTCTCGGGATCGGTTGCTCCGAAGGGCCCTAATCCTGCCATGATGCCAACCTCTTATAATCGCTAATATTTTCGAAGGTTCGATAAAACCTAAGTTGGACAGGGTTTTTAGCGTATCCGGATGATCCTCGGAACCAGTGAATACAAGAGATCCAGGCGTTGCGAGGCTTGGCGCATGTTCGAATAACGATCCATAATGTTTTTTCACCTTTTTTAAGGTGGATTTTAGGAATATTTCGAAGCTTCGGTCGCTCTCAAAGCCGCAGAACTTCGAGAGTGCTAAAATTTTTTCTCTGTTATTCGGGATTTCATGTGTTTGCTGATCGTCGATCATTTGTAGACGGTGTTCAAGTAATCTTAAAAAAGAATATGCGTCGGCCAGCTCCCTACTTACTCTTGGAGTTATTTGCCCCACTTCGGAAAGCCTGACCAAGGACTCGCAGGTTGATGAAGTTCTCAGCAAATGATTGCGACCTCCCCAGATAAGTTGCTGAGTTTGAACAAAAAATTCGATTTCCCGAATACCGCCGCGACCTAATTTTATATTATGGCCTTTAATTTCTCCTAAATCTTGGTCGCTCCCGCTGCTGATTTGCCTTTTGATCGAGTGAATATCGTCAATCGCAGCGAAATCGAGGTTTTTGCGCCATATAAAAGGTCTAAGCTTATCCAAAAATAGTTGTCCTGCGTCCAGGTCTCCCGCAACCGGCCTTGCCTTTATCATTGCGGCTCGTTCCCAATTCTGACCAGCACTTTCATAATAGGTTTCGGCTGCGAGAGTGGAAATCGCTGCAGGAAATGCACCAGGGTCTGGTCGCAATCTTAGATCTACTCGAAAGACAAACCCATCTGGGGTGCGGTCTTCAATCATCGAGATGATATCTCTTACTAATTTACTGCAAAATTCTTGTTTGCTCTGCTTTCCGACATACGGAAGGGTATTCGGGTCATACAGGAAGATTAAATCGATATCGCTGGAAAAATTGAGTTCCCTAGCCCCCAGCTTTCCCATCCCTAAGCAAATAAAACCCGACAGTTTATCAGGCTCTCTTGGATTATTTAGGTTAATCTCACCTTTTTTCTGAGCGACTGCTAAAAAATGCCTGATTGAGATTGACAGGACGTTGTCCGCAAAGTCTGAAAGAACACGAGTAACCTTTTTGACAGACCAATTTTCTAAGCAGTCTCCGACGGCACAAGTGAGAATAATTTTTTTTCGCAGCTTTCTTAGTTTGGTTTTTAAATGGAGAGTGGGACAATTTTCAGAGATAATAGATGAAAGATCCGCATCGCATGTATTAAGGGCACTGCTTGTACCTTTTGAAAATAAAGCTTTTGAGAAGTATGGATCAGAGACTATTATACCACTGAGAAACGGGCTATTCCCAAAAATTCTATATAGTGCCGATTTCGCTCTTTGATCAGAGAGAAAACCGGTCCAATAGTCGATTAGATTTTGATCTGCGGTATCACAAGCGTTGTTAATGAGCCTCTCAGCAAAGCGGTCAGCGATTTCACTGTCACTGATAATGGGTAAAAAACGATTACTATCCTCTAGGAATTCTCTCCGAATCACAGGCTTAGCCGATGTTATGGAACTCTGGAACTAGGATGAGGGTGTATAATGTCTTCATTTCGGTCAATCTCTAGAATATTCAACAATGATATTTAGAAGTGCAAAATTTGCTTTTGAGTTTCTTTTTCTAGCTTTAATCGCCCTAGCAATTTTGTTCACAGGGCTGGTGGGGAGAATAACTTACGCCCCATTGAATCTTAATTTTTTAAATCCGTATATAGAAAATGCGCTGCAGGGGGAGGGGGCTACTTATCAAGTTAGGGTTAATAATACCTCGATTTCGTGGGCGCGATGGGACCGTCCGTTTGATTTGAGTTTGTTGGGCATCAAAGTTATTGATAGGGATCAGTCGGTCATTGGAGAGATCGGAGAGGTCTCCTTAAAATTTAGTTTTCGTGGAATAACCCATGGCCTTGTTGCCCCTCGATCTCTTGAAATTGTGAAGCCATCGATAAGGATCATCCGGGGACTGAAAGGTGAATTCAAGTTTGAGCTAGGCGGCAAAGCGTCGAATGTTGCTGGGGACACAAATGTTTTTCAAAAACTTCTGGCGATACTTAAGGCCGATGATAGACCGGACCAGCCTTTAACTTATCTCCAAGAGGCAGCCATAATTGACGGCACCATAGTTTTTGAGGACTTGAAAACGGGTATAGCGTGTAAATTTCTTGCTGCTAATTTAACCCTGAAGTCTGATTCTCAGGGATTTGAGGCCAATTTTTCAGGCGGATTACAGCAGGATAGTCTTACAGCAAGAATTAAAGGCAGTGGGAAAATCGATACCCGGCGTAACGAAGTGTTGATTGGAATTGATGTAGTCAATTTCAATCCAAAATCCTTGTTTCGAAATGCAATTGGGATGGAATATCTGGGCGCCTTCGATTTAAATCAGACAGGTTTAGTTTCATTCCGAAAGTCCCTTGAGGAGAGCACTGCGGAACTCAGTTTTAGTTTAGGCTCGGGTCCAGGTAAGGTTTTGTATGGTCGATCTGGCTTGGATTTGATCCCAATCAAATCTAGCCATATTGCGGGCGGGTTTGATTTTCATGAATCTCGACTATCAATCGACAAACTCCGCTTTGCGATTGGTGGATCAGTCTTTACGGGTCAACTAGGTGCCTTCAAGCGAGGTGAGTCAATTGGGGTTAAGCTCAGAACCAGGGTCGATGAAATTAAGGTAAAAGAGATTTTGCGCTTGTGGCCTCGTAACTACCTTAATCAAAGCGCTAGTTGGATCACCCAAAATATTGCTAAAGGTCAATTGAATGATGCCGAAATAGCCTCGGAATTTCTATGGCAGGGTCCCGCTCAGGCGTCGAGATTGAAACTACGTGAGTTAAAAGGCAACGCCAAACTGAGTAATATTTCATTTATTGGAAGTGATGTTTTTCCGCCAGTACAGAAAGTAAGCGGACTCGTGGAGTTCGGAATGGTGAATACTGTTTTCAAGTCACTGAAAGGAGAATGGAATAGAATAAAATTAGAAGATGGAAAAATAAATTTTAACCATGCGCAAATCGACTTTACGCCCATCCACGCGGAGTTCTCTCTCACTGGTGGGGTAAATCAAAAAATATTGGGGCTAAAGTATTTTATGCCAAAATTTTTTGATCGAAGCGGGATGGCTGACAAAGTGGCAAGCGGAAACGTTAGGACAGATTTTCGCGGGGAGTGGATCCTTGATAGAGAAAATAACATCCAGAATGTTGGGTTTAATTTTAATTCCAAGCTTGAAGACATCACGATTAAAAACCTCATTAACGAAACAAATATTTCCAAGGGGAACTTTAAATTGATCGGCAACAGTCGAGGTATTGACCTCGAAGGTGACTGTGAGTTTGGCGGTGGCAGGATTAAAGTAAGGTGGCTCGAACACCTCGAAACACAGAAACCCTATGTCAGACAGATATTTTTGAACGGAAATCTTAATCAGACGCAACGCAAAAGTCTCGGTTTTCGGGGTATGATTTCTGAGGGCTTAGTGGGGCCTATTGGGATCGATTTGGCTATATTTCAATCGGGACCCCATAAGCCGACTCAGGTCGTCGGAAAGCTTAATTTCCAGGATACTGAGATGTATTATGAGGGGTTAGATTTCAAAAAGAAACCAGGTGAACCCTGGATCGGTTGGATCAGAGCGTCGATTGGGGAGCAGGGTGCAATAAAAATATCATCACTTAACATTACAGCTCCCAACTTTGAATTCGCAGGCAGTTTGGAATTTGATAGAGATGGAGAACTAGCCCAGGCGGACCTGAGAAGGGTGAAATTTGGTTTTACAGATGTTAGCATTTTAATTATCCCCGATAAGAAGAGTGACGGATTTGCGGCGAAAGTCTCAGGAAACTCTCTAGACTTATCGGGTGTTTCGACTTCAGGATTTCTAGGCGCCATTAAAACGGATTTAGGTCCTCTAAAAATTGACTTTTCAATTGGACGAATATTTATCGGTTTTCAGGCGAATTTATACCGTGCCAAGGGTCTTGCGGTTATAGAAAAAGACGCTCGGAAGTCACTTAGAATGATTTCTCGACTCTCTTCAGGTGAGTCTGTGAACGTAGATTTTCGGACTGGGCCCGAGAATGAGTATATAAGAATAAGGACGGTTAATGCAGGTCAGCTGATAAAAGAATGGCGGCTTTCAGATGCGTTTAGGGGAGGGAGACTGGATATTATAGCCAAAAGATCAAAGGCTAACGCAAGGTCTGGATGGCGCGGTGTGGCAGAAATGAGAGAATTTTCGATGGTCGATGCGCCCATTTTGGCAAGACTTCTCAGTTTGGCATCGTTGACGGGGATTTTGAACACAATGGCGGGAGAGGGAGTCGCATTCAGAAGATTGTACGCACCTTTTGAGTGGGTAAAAGATAAAATAACTTTCAACAATGTGCGGGCTGTTGGATCGGAACTCGGTATAACGGGTAAGGGGACCTATAGTTTGGGAGAGATTTCATGGATCTTAGAGGAACCATTGTGCCTGCTTACACTATCAATAGTGTTTTGGGAAATATACCGCTTCTGGGAGATATTCTGACCGGTACAAAGGGCAGCGGAGTTTTTGCCGCAACTTATCGAGTGATTGGGAAAAAATCGGATCCTGGTGTCAGGGTGAACCCTCTTTCGGCTTTGGCTCCCGGTTTTCTGCGAAACCTTGTCGAGATCTTTGAAACTGATGAACTTCGTGTCCCTGATCCGAGGGTCAAGAAAAAATTCAAGTAAACTTGTTCTTTCAAATTTTATTCGCTCGGATCAACAAATGTCGTTTTCTGCCGACAGAGAGCTTAATCGCTCCTCCCGAACCGGTGTCCTTGGTGCCAATATTTTGAAACTCATTGGTTATAACGATATCGTTTAAGCGAACTCCGCCTCCTCGGATCAATTTTCTGGCTTGACCATTGCTCTGAGCGATACCGGCTGTGACGAGAAAGCTGAATGCTGGTGCCCCCTTTTCAAGTGTCTGATAGTCAACAGTAATTGTGGGTAGATTATCGTTAATCAACCCTTTTTCGAATGTCGCCGAAGATGTCTCCTGAGCGCGCTCGGCGGCCTCTTTCCCGTGACATAGAAGAGTAGCTTGGTAGGCTAGAGCCTTTTTGGCATCGTTTATCCCAGCACCATCACTTGATTCAAGATTTTTGATGTCTTCTATGGGGAGTTCTGTGAAAAGACGCAGAAATTTTCCAACATCCTTGTCATCTGTGTTTCGCCAGAATTGATAGTAATTATAAGGGGAAAGGCGGGATTCATTGAGCCATACGGCACCATCTGCAGTTTTACCCATTTTTGCACCGGAGGCCGTTGTGATCAGAGGTGAGGTTAGCCCAAATAGGTTAGCTGCATCGGTTCGTCTGCCGAGTTCTATGCCATTAACAATATTACCCCATTGATCGGAGCCGCCCATTTGCAGGATGCAGCCATAACGACGGAAAAGTTCAAGGAAATCATAGGCCTGGAGGATCATGTAGTTGAATTCGAGAAAGCTGAGAGGCTGTTCGCGGTCTAGGCGAACTTTTACAGACTCAAAAGAGATCATCCTATTCACTGAGAAATAAATCCCGTAATTTCTCAGGAAGGGGATATATGAAAGATCCGAAAGCCAGTCATCATTGTTCACAAGGATGGCGTCAGTCGGGCCATCTCCAAAAGTGATAAATTTCTCAAAAATGGTTCTAATTGAGAGCATGTTATGGTTGATCTGTTGCTCAGAAAGAATCTGGCGTGACTGGTCTTTGCCCGAAGGGTCTCCGACTTTTGTGGTTCCTCCGCCCATCACAATAATTGGTCTATGACCGGATTTCTGAAACAGTCTAAGAAGCATTATTGGGACTAAGCTTCCCACATGAAGGGAGTCAGCAGTACAATCAAAGCCGATGTAGCCCGCGCATGGTGAACCCTCGGCCAACTTTTGATCCAAACGGGCATCATCAGTGCACTGATGAATATAGCCTCGATCGTTGAGTGTTCGTAAAAACTCTGATTTGAATGTTGTCATAGGACTTTGGTGGCAGTGAGATCGGTAGTGATTTAAGAATATGATAGAAATCGTTTAGCATGGAGATACCGTAATTGGCGACCCCACTTTGATATCCCAAAATTCCTCTGAACCGATTTGGGCGCTCGGTCTAATGAGTGGCACCTCTCTTGATGGGATTGATTTGGCACTTCTGAAAACAAATGGCAAGGAAGTGATCTGAAATAGGAGGTTCTAGGACTGAGCGCTATGAAACGAGTCTCAGAGAGAAACTTCGGGGCCTTTTAGGATGTGAGGATCCTGATGCTCAAGTGGTGAAAGAGCTCACAATAGCGCACGCCCAGGCAGTGCGGCGATTTTTGGAAAATCAAAAATTAATCTCAAAATCTATTTCTGTTATCGGTTTCCATGGGCATACAATTCTGCACCAGCCGCAAATCAGAAAAACATTGCAGATTGGAGATGGACAGCTTCTTGCTAACCTGACTGGTATCAATGTAGTCAATAATTTTCGAGCAGTTGACGTCGCCAATGGCGGGCAAGGGGCTCCAATAACGCCGATATTTCACCAGGCCATGGGACTAAGAGTTGGCAAGCCATTCGCCTTATTAAATATTGGGGGCGTAGCCAATGTTACCTGGGTGGGATCAAGGACGCAGGCACTTTTAGCATTTGATACGGGTCCTGGTGGCGGGCAATTAGATGAATGGACTCAGAGGGCCATAGGTGAACCCTTTGATGATAAGGGCCTATTGGCGAGGGCCGGGGATATCGATAGCCATGTACTTAGCGGGCTCTTGAAAAATCCTTATTTTGAAAGGTCACCACCCAAGTCTCTGGATCGAAACGATTTTTCGATAGAACCCGTGTTAGCTTTGAACGCTGCCGACGGCGCAGCGACTCTGTTGGAGTTTTCCTGCGCTACGATAGCGATGGCAGAGCGTCATTTTCCGTCTCCTGTCGAGTGTTGGCTAGTGACAGGCGGCGGTCGCAAAAACGAGTACATGTTAGAACGGATCGAGGGACTCGTAAAAAAACCCGTTATTTTAGTCGATAAATTGGGCTGGGATGGTGATGCCGTCGAGGCTCAAGCATTTGCCTATCTCGCAGTCCGCACCATGAATGGACTTCCTATTACTTTTCCCAATATCACCGGCGTAGATAGACCAAGGGTTGGCGGAGAGATTTATAAACCGGCCACTTGATTCTACTCCCCGTTGGTCTTTTGCGCAGCGACTTTCTTGTACTGTTTGTCAATATATTTTGAGACCACTTTTGAAAGATCGTCGATTTTGTCATGAAAAAAGTGGTTTGCCCCTTTTATCAAATTGTACGAAATCTCTATTCGTTTCTGGGCAGATAACTTTTTTACTAGGGCTAAGGTGCCTTCCTCGGGAACCATAGCATCGACAGCGCCGTGGACTAGCAAACCGGATGAAGGGCAAGGTGCCAAGAAATTGAAGTCATATTTGTTCGTGGGGGGAGCAATGGAGATAAAACTATCTATCTCTGGACGGCGCATAAGTAGTTGCATCGAAATCCAAGCTCCAAAGGAAAATCCCGCAACCCAACATTGTCCTGAGTCAGGGTTAGAGGCCTGAAGCCAGTCCATCGCCGTTGCGGCGTCACTCAATTCGCCGACACCTTCATCGTACTCACCTTGGGATCGACCGACGCCCCGAAAATTGAACCGCAGAGTAGCAAATCCTCTCTGGGCAAAAATATTGTAAAGTTCATACACAACACGATTATTCATCGTCCCACCTTGTTGAGGATGGGGGTGCAGTATTAGGGCAATCGGGGCACCTTTATCCTTTGCAGGATGAAATTGACCTTCTAGGCGACCTTCCGGACCCGTTATTATTACTTCCGCCATAATTTTTCTTCCCTCGAATAGCTAATCATCTACCCCAATGATTTTACATCGAAGTGTTGAAAAGCATGTTGAGTATTTTTAAAAAATTTAATTAAAGTCCGGGAATATAAATAAAGCGTCTAAGGCTTTTCAAGTCTGTAAGGAAAATACTTTCTATTTTATTTGGTTTGTCGTTCTGGAGGTGTTATCCAAGCCTTCATTTTCAATACTTTGTCATTTGGGGTACCATGGAACATTGCTATCTTGATTACAATGCGACCACCCCTGTTAGGGTAGAGGTTAAAGAGGCGGTGAATGTCGCCCTTTCAGAAGTAGGAAACCCGTCTTCGATCCATATTTTTGGGCGAGCTGCAAAAGCAACCATCCAGGCTGCCCGTAAATCTGTCGCCGATTTGGTTGGTGCAGATCCAGATTGCGTGCTGTTTTGTGGCAGCGGTACCGAGGCGGACAATCAAGTTTTGCGCTGCAGTAATGCTGACACTGTTCTTGTCTCTGAGATTGAACACGATGCAGTCAGACTGGCTCGTGCAGATGCCGTAAGGATCCCTGTTGACCCCGGGGGGGTAGTTGACCTTGCTGCCTTGGAAAAGGCATTGGCGTCATCCCATGGGCGGGTTTTGGTCTCCATAATGGCCGCCAATAATGAAACGGGTGTGATCCAGCCCATCGACGAGATAGGTCGTTTGAGCCGGAAGCATAACGCCTTATTTCACACAGACGCCATACAGGCCGCTGGTAAAATTGAAATTGATTTTGGCTCTTGGGGGGTCGATTTTTTGAGTCTGTCGTCGCACAAAATTGGTGGCACCCAGGGTGTTGGGGCATTGATCCTCAGAGATAATAAATTGCTCGAGAGGTTTGTTCACGGAGGCAGCCAAGAGGGTGGTCTTAGAGCGGGGACAGAAAACGTCGCTGGGATTGCAGGGTTTGGTGCTGCGGCTCGAGTGGCTAGCAACTCAATTCAAGACTTTTCGGCATTGGCCGATCTCAGGGACCACCTAGAGTCAAGGTTGCTGCAAATAGCTCCTCAAGCCCAGATTTTCGGTAAGTCTCAGCGACGTTTGCCAAACACCACCAAAATTGCCACACCGGGTCTCAACGCGGAAATTCAAGTTATCGGTATGGATCTTGCTGGTTATGCCATTAGTGCGGGGTCAGCTTGTTCGGCAGGAAAAGTGGAGCCGCCTTATGTTTTGCTGGCGATGGGAGTGCCTGAGGAACTGGCTCGTTGTGCGATCAGAATAAGCATCGGTTGGAGCACGAAAAAGAGAGACATCGACGGATTCGTCGAAAATTGGGCAAGGCTCTATAATCGCAGGAAATGTTCAACGCCTTAGTTGATAATCGCTGATGATAGAGGTGTACTTAACAAAACAGGATGGATCGAAGCAGATGCTCACGGGTAATATTGGACAAACCCTTTTGGAGCTTGCTTGGGAGAATAATCTGGAGGTAGAGGGGACATGTGGCGGCGTTATGTCATGTTCCACGTGTCATGTGATAATAGAACGCAGTTGGTTGAACAAGATTGAACCGCCTAGCAAAGAGGAGGTTGGCTTGTTGGAGCTTACGTGGGGGGTAACATCGGGCTCTCGCCTTGGTTGTCAAGTCAAACTCACGGAGCCTTTGAATGGAGCTTCAATCAGGTTTCCCGGGATTGAGGAGTGTTAGTCGGATGTGGCTTGGGGTTTATTAATGGGCAGAGAGTTTGATTTGTTTCCCCCTGGAGGAATTCTTGAGAAGATTCGCGAGCCTTCTTTGAAAAACTGGTGCTCCTATGTCGATCATTCGTTTGTGAAGCAGCTTGGTCGAGGTGTTTTGGCCGAGGAATGTTTTAGGCATTATTTAGTTCAGGATTATCTCTTTCTTGTTCATTTCGCCCGGGCCTATGCTCTCTCTGCTTATAAATCTGAAAAACTATCGGATATCCGAAAATATATTTCTACCTGTCAGACGATCTTGGAAACAGAAATGCAGCTGCATGTTGAATTTTCAAAAGATTGGGGTTTAACAGAGTCAGACCTTGAGAGTGCGTCGGAAGATACAGCTACTTTGGCATATACGCGGTATGTTCTCGAGTGCGGATTTGCGGGTGATATTCTTGACTTACAAATTGCGCTAGCTCCCTGCCTAATCGGCTACGGAGAGATTGGTTTGGCACTATCCGGAGGAGCAATATCTGACAATCCCTTCAGAAGCTGGATTGAAATGTATTCTGGGAGAGAGTATCAGGATGCAGCCAGGGAAACGATTGAGAACATCGAGGTCCTGGCGGTCGCCCGGGGCGCTATAGATCGGTTAGATAGTCTCCGATTAATTTTTAATCAGGCACTGAGATTAGAGATTGCATTTTGGGATCAGGCTTTAGCAGTGGCTCGGAACTGAAAATCAATTTGTCAAATTTATATATTCGATATGAATTCGCTAGGAATTAGTAAGTCACCCAAAGACACGAGGGTCGTTGTCGCAATGTCAGGAGGTGTAGACAGCTCCGTGACGGCGGGATTGTTGAAGGAGCAGGGCTATGATGTGGTAGGAATCACTCTGCAATTGTACGACTACAGCCCACTTTCGGTTAGGAAAGGGTCATGTTGCGCAGGTCAAGATATTGAAGATGCTGGAGCGGTAGCAGCAAAGATTGGAATCCCGCATTACGTGCTGAACTTTGAACAAAGATTCCGCAAGGATGTTATTGAGCCCTTTGCAGACTCATATATTCGAGGGGAAACCCCCATTCCATGTGTACTGTGTAATCAAACCGTCAAATTCCGGGATTTATTAAATGCCGCCCGTGATTTGGACGCTGATGTGATGGCGACTGGGCATTACATTAGGCGGAAAGAGTTACAAGATGGGCCTGCTTTATACAGAGCTTTGGACGAGAGTAAGGACCAGAGCTACTTTCTCTTTGCAACAACCAGGGATCAACTTGAGATGCTCCGCTTTCCTCTAGGTGAGATGAAAAAACAAGAAGCCAGACTTTTGGCGGAACGTTTAAATCTTCCAGTGGCCATGAAGCCGGACAGTCAAGATATCTGTTTCGTTCCGGATGGTCGTTATACTGATGTGCTTCGAAAAATTCGTCCTGACGCTGCTGAACCCGGGGAAATTTGTTCAGCGGCTGGCGAGAAATTGGGAGAGCACAGCGGAATTATTAATTTCACTGTGGGTCAGCGTAGAGGTTTGGATATAGGAGGAACCGCGGAACCTCTATATGTGATCAAGCTTGAACCGGAAACAAGGAGGGTCATTGTCGGCCCCGCTTCAGCTTTAGAAGTAAAAAAGGTCAGAATTAGAGGGGTTAATTGGCTTAGAGACGTGGTTATAGGCACTGAATTGGAATGCGAAGTGAGGGTGCGTTCGAGCCAGCCACTAGTAAGCGCGATTGTCCGGCCAGACGGAGATGGGGATGCCGTTGTAGAGTTGGCGGCTGCAGCTCGAGGTGTCTCTCCGGGCCAGGCGTGTGTTTTCTACCAAAAAGATCGCTTATTGGGCGGTGGTTGGATAAGCCGTGAATGATAAATCTATGATTTACTTGCTTGACGCAATGATGATAACTGATTATTCCCTCCAACAAGTGGCGGGGTAGCTCAGCTGGTTAGAGCAGCGGAATCATAATCCGCGTGTCGGGGGTTCAAGTCCCTCCCCCGCTACCAATTTGGGCCAGGATCGATTCAATTTTTTTTGAAACTTCCGAAACAGAGCTGGCCACTGGAGATAAGCTGTCGATCTCGGCTATCACATTGTTTTCTCTTCTTTTGATTGAATGGCTGTAAAGAGGGTCGTAATAGTCATTTAATAATTTGAGAACAAGACGGTCCCAAGCCTTGTTTTGGATGTCCTCCTCCAGGGAATGCAGATCAATGCCTGGGCTGTTTCTTTTTATTCTTACGAAGAGACTGGGAATTTCTTTCTGAATTAGGAAGTTTGGATCGTAAGTATCGATAATATATTTAACTCGATTGGCCAGAGTATTGTTAATAATAATTGTGGGGGATTTTTTCATCAATCGCCAAAAGTCTGTTGGAATAATAAGGTTGCCTATTTTACTGCTCTCCGACTCCACAAAAACAGCGAGCGATCCTGTAATTTTTGAAATTTCTCGATACAAAGCAGACTCAAATTGTTTTTGCTTTGGCTGTGTACGATTTTGAGATGAGCCGAGAATACTTCCTCTGTGATTTGCAAGGCCCTCCAGATCGATGACGTTGTGACCTTTTGAGGCAAGCAGTTTGAGAATGTCCGTTTTACCAATTCCAGTTTTACCGCCCAAAATCACTAATTTAGCATTTTGGCAGAATTGTCGAATGGTGGTTAGAACATGCCTTCGATAGGCTTTATAGCCTCCTTGGATAACTCGTGATCTCCACCCTATCATTTTACAAACATGTGCAAATGATTGGGATCTTTTGCCGCCACGGGCGCAATAGAACACGAGTTCTGAAGAGCTAGTCTTATCGAAAAAAAAACCATTTAGGTGGGAAGATATATTTTTAGCTACCATTGAGGAGCCGACCTTCGATGCTTCAAAGGGCGATTTTTCTTTGTACAAGGTTCCAACTTGAGAAAACTCAGTATTGTCGAGGACGGGCAAATTTATCGCACCGGGGATATGGTCTTCTGAAAATTCGGCAGGTGATCTTACGTCAATAACAATTTGATCCTCGGTAAAATCAAAGCAAGAGACATACTCGATTTCCATTTGGTTTCTCTAAATTCGTGAGGCTGAAATCAGATAAAGTGATTGTCGGAAGATACCGATGTTAAATTCTGAAAAGTTATCAGGAAATATCACGATATCAATCCAATGGCGTTCTGTATATTTGGTCGGGAAAATTTTATAACGGCTAGTTATCAGATTACGTCTTTTGATTAGGGGATTGAACCTCTATTGAATTGGGAATGGACTTTTGCATTTCATCCTTGAGCTTAGATTGATCGACCGAAGTAAGTTTTAGATCCATTATGCCCTATTTGGTCTTTCCCGCTTTTTACGGCAAGCATAGAATGGGCCTGAAGCGGACCAATTATCAGGGGACATAGGTATGTCAGAGCCAACAAACGAGGGTGAGATCAAAGCAGAGAAAAGGAGCGGCTACGTTGATCCGCGGTATGTGGACGGGAATGCTTCCAAAGAACAAACAGAGGCTCTTGAGCTCAGACGTCGCTATCCTAACGCCTTTGACTTGAGGGATAAGGCTCGAAAACGGCTTCCAAAGTTCGCCTTTGAGTACATTGATGGAGGGGCAGGCTCTGATGGGAACATAAAACGTAATTGGTCATCCTTCGATGGAATTGAGTTGATGCCGCGTTACGGGAATGTGGTCGCGCCGCCGCCAACCGATACAGAGATTTTTGGCGTTCGTTATAGCGCCCCCATTGGCATTTCCCCTATTGGCGGACCCGGGACTGGTTTTCCGGGAGCAGAACGTTTTTTGGCGCGCGCAGCTCAAGCTGCAAAAATTCCCTATACCCTGGGTGTTCTATCCGCGATTTCGATCGAAGAGGCTGCCGAGATAGCGCCAGACGTATTATGGCTGCAAATCTATCGGTTTGCCCGGAATGATCATAAAATTGGATTGGACCTAGCCCGCAGAGCGGAAGCGGCAGGGGTTAAAGCGCTGGTCTTGACTTGGGACACTCCTGTTAGGACAACCCGCCCGCGAGAGGTAAAGGCAGGAATTACAAATCCTTTTAAATTAAATATGCGCTTAAGATTAGACGCTATGTCATCTCCGCCCTGGCTGATGTCAATGATGAAAAATGGGATTCCGCGCTTTGTTTCAATCAAGCCATATATGGGTGGAAAGACAAGTCTGGAAGAAGCGGCTCGTTTTATGAGAACAGAGGGAGGGGGGGCGTTTACTTGGGACGAAGTAAAGCGCTATCGGGATGTGTTTAAAGGTCGTTTGGTGGTTAAGGGAATCCTGCACCCGGCCGATGCCGTTAGAGCGGTTGAAATCGGCCTCGATGGTTTATTCGTGAGTAACCATGGTGGCAGACAAATTGAGGCACTCCCGGCATCGATCGACGCCGTTCCCTCCATTGCTGCTGAAGTTGGCGAAAAAGCCACAATTATAGTGGATTCCGGCGTTAGGTCGGGGATTGATGCCGCAAGGGCCCTCGCCCTGGGGGCAAATGCTGCTTTTGCTGGTAAAGCATTTTTATGGAGCCTTGGAGCACTAGGTGAAAAAGGTCCCGGTCATATGATTGAAGTACTGAAGGCGGAGCTGAGCTCTACGTTGGGGCAGTTAGGATGTCTGTCCACAAAGGAGTTGCGGGATGTAGCCCGCAGACATCGGACGGCTTGGACGCAGTCTGATTTTGCGACAGGTCATTCGAATTAGATGTCTGATGGAGTATTTTCGTCTTATAGGATAAGAGGAAAAAGAGTCTATCGGCAATACAGCCAGGCCGAACTAGATCAACAGTATGATGCGCGGGCGAGTGCTTCGGATGGTCAAAGGTTTCGTGATTTTTTGACGAGCAAGAGTGTCAAAGCCGTGGCTGAGCTCTCGTGTCAGTTGGATGTTCCCTATGGTCCGACATCTGATGAAGTTTTAGATATTTTTCCCGCTGAGAAACCGGATTCTCCGATTGTATATTTTATACATGGCGGTTTTTGGAGGTCTTCCAGCCAGCGGGATTTGGACCTGTTTGCTTTGACGTTTGTACCTCGAGGTTGTGCCTATGTGAGTGTGAATTATTCGCTTGCTCCAAAAGCAACCATTGATGAAATCGTTTATCAGTGCCGATCGGGGCTGGCATGGGTTTTTAATAACGCGACAAGTTTTAACGGAGATCCGGATAAAATTTATGTCAACGGACGATCTGCAGGCGGCCACCTAACGGGAATGATGCTCGCGACTGATTGGGAAACAGAATTTAATGTTCCTACGAATGTTATTAAGGGGGCTACTGCTGTAAGTGGGCTTTTTGATCTCGAACCGGTTCGGCTTTCGTCAGTCAATGATTGGGCAAAAATGGACAAAGAGGCCGCTTACCGAAATAGTCCTGTCCATCACCTACCAAAGAAGCAATGTCCTTTACTGCTGGCGTGGGGTGGAGACGAGTCATCGGAGTTTAAGCGCCAGTCGGACCTAATGGCAGTGGCATGGCGATCACGGGGGTGGCCCTGCGAAACGCTGGAGCTGAAGGGTAAACATCATTTCGCTACCATGCCGGATCTTCTGGATGCAGAGTCAACGCTAACCAAGGCCGTATTCCGTCAAATGGGGCTGGGCTCTGTATGTTAAAACGAGAACTGGGATTTAGGAATTGAGCTCTGGAAACAGAGGGACGTATCAGAATTATCATTTAGGCTGGCATTAATTTATAAAGGCTCTAATCTAAAATCTACCGATCATTTATTAGAAGGAAGTTGGATCATGTCTGACAATTTGAAAACGCTTGTTTTGGAGACGACGGCTCCTTTCCAGGGTCTCTGCGAACTTGTCGCTGATAAAGAAGGGCTTTTTGAAAAAGAGGGTCTCATAATTGAGTGGGCAGATCGAGATAAGGACGTTGATAAAACCATACGCACTGACATTACTGATCCCCGAGGCCTCGATGCTCACTCGAGTCACGGTAAGCTCTTTGAGCAGGGTGTGGCAGATATGTATAATGCGTGCGAGTGGGGAAATTATTGTCGGGTTCAAGATACTAAAGTTGATAGCGGACGACAAATCGGGCGCCGGGCTATCGTCACCTTTGCGGGTATAGTGGTTCGTCCTGAGTCGGCAGTCTATACTGCGCAACAATTGGCGGGGAAATTAATAGGTGTGCCTTTCTTTTTTGGAACCCATTATCTTACCCTCCATATGTTGGAAGGTTTTATGCCCCGTGATCAGATAAAATTATGCAAGGCTCCGAATGGCTCTCGCTATCGTTTTGACGCAATGTTGTCTGGTGAGGTTGAGGCGACGACCTTGACGGAACCATACCTCAGTCTTGCGGTGAAAAAGGGTTGTAGAGTTATCTGCTCTGCATTTTATCATGGGACCGAGGTGGCTTCTGACAAAGTGGACTCCGAGACCTATGCTCGGTTCAATCGAGCAGTAAAAGAGGCGGTAAAGAGGGTGAATTCAGACAAACTTAAGTATGCCCAATATTTCATTGATTATCATAAGGAAAAGGATCCAGAAATCGGCAGTCTGACGGCCTCGGATATTCCCCTGGGTCACATTGTTGTGGTTGATCCAGCGCCGATCCCGGAGAACGAGCTTGCAGCCACGGCGAAATGGATCCAAAGCTGGGGTATGCTAGAAAATACCGAAGACCACTTAGATTTGGTTAATATGGAAGTTCAGTTGGGCGGGCATGCCGCAGCTGAATGATTACCTAGTTTGTTTTACAGCTGGACAAAATTCGGGGGATAGCGAACTGAAGTCGCTATTCCCCGGGTTTATTATTTAGATCGGGAATTCTTAACCGTAGGCCGGGTCAATTTTTAATGTCCGAAATAAATTCAATAGCAAATCGGCGGAAAAGTATTCCAGTAAAAGTCGGAGAAGTCGTGATCGGCGGTGGCGCGCCAGTTGTAGTGCAGAGCATGACCAATACCGATACCGCCGATATCGATGCCACAGTGCATCAGATTTCTGAGTTAGCACGGGCAGGCTCCGAAATTGTTCGGATCACAGTTGATCGAGAGGAATCAGCTGCGGCGGTACCGCGTATTCGCGATCGATTGATGGTGATGGGAATTCAGGTGCCTTTGGTGGGCGACTTTCACTATATCGGTCATCAGCTTTTGACGAGATATCCTGAATGTGCTGAGGCGCTTTCGAAGTATCGGATAAATCCCGGTAACGTCGGTTTTCGAGAAAAACGGGACTTACAATTTTCGACGATGATAGAGGTCGCTCTTAAATTTGATCGCCCTGTTCGTATTGGGGTTAATTGGGGCTCACTCGATCAAGAAATGCTTGCGGAGCTAATGGATAAGAACGCGCTTCTTGATGACCCAAGGGACGTATCCGCAATTACTCGAGAGGCGATGGTTCAGTCAGCGCTATTGTCGGCTATGAGGGCCAGAGAGCTTGGCATGGGACCCGATAAGATTTTACTGTCCGTTAAGGTCTCTGATGTTCAGGATCTCGTCAAGGTATACAAAGATATAGCGTCTCGATGTGATTACGGCTTGCATTTAGGCCTGACAGAGGCTGGTATGGGGTCAAAAGGAATTGTGGCCTCCACGGCGGCCTTGGCCATTTTACTTCAACAGGGTATTGGCGACACCATCCGAGTTTCATTGACCCCTGAACCCGGCGGAGATAGGACCACTGAAGTTTTGGTAGCTCAAGAAATATTACAAACAATGGGTATCCGTTCTTTTTCTCCGATGGTTACGGCTTGTCCAGGGTGCGGCCGAACCACAAGTGATGTGTTTCAGAAATTGGCGGACAGGGTGCAGAAGAGAATTCGTATTCGGATGGAGGACTGGCGTCAGAAATATATTGGGGTTGAAGACATGAACGTGGCAGTCATGGGTTGCATTGTAAATGGGCCCGGTGAAAGCAAAAATGCGAATATTGGAATTAGTTTGCCAGGTACAGGAGAGGAACCAGCAGCTCCGGTGTTCGTAGATGGAAAAAAATTTACCACATTGAGGGGGGCGGATTTAGCAACCGAATTCGAAAACCTTGTTGATAATTACGTCGAGACGCATTTTACCCGAAGGCGGACAGATTATTCCTGATTTACTTTTGAGTCTGCCGCCTCCTTCTTCGCCAACAGGAAAGATGAGGCAACGATCACAGCGCCCCCTAACCAAACCCAAATAACCGGCCACTCATTGAATAATAAGAGCCCAATAACTGCAGCGATAGGTAAACGTAGGAAATCGAGAACAGTAACGACGGTGGCGTCAGCTGCAGCGAATGATCGTGCGAGAGTGCGCTGCGTCAGCGCACCAAAGAAACCCATCAACAGCAACCACAAAAACTGCTCAAAATTCGGTGTCTGCCAAACTGTTAAAGCACCCAAAAATGCGAGTGGGGCAACAAATAGACCTTGATATAGTGCGATGGTATCCGGGTGCTCTGTTCTGGATAAATATTTTATGAAAATGGTATTGCAGACCGTAAGGCCCACTGCAGCGAATGCATAGAAGATGCCTTCATTTATTTCCGAAAATCCCGGGCGCACGATGATGAGGGCACCAATTAGCCCAATTCCCATAGCGATCCATCTTCTAGTCCTGGCTAGCTCACCCAAAATCAAAATGGCAGCGATACAGGCGAACGCTGGCCGCGTAAAGCCAATTGCCGCGATATCCGCGAGAGGTATATGGATTGCGGCAAAAAAATAAAGGACCAAGCTCAAGTAGGCAGAGATCCCCCTAATTGCGAAAATTTTTGACTTGTTGGTTTTCAGAATTCCTGGTCCCCGGCGCATTACAACGGGTGATAAAAAAACAAGACCGAAAACGGATCTAAAGAATACAATTACAAAGATGGAAAGTTCTGGAGAGAGATGTCGAGCAATTGACATCATTCCCGTGAAGGTCGCGCCCGTTAGACTAATCCAAACCCCGGCCCTGACTGGGCCTGGGAGGCGTTCAAAAGATGTCGATATTGACGAAATAAAGCTCATTTACATTTATACAAAAATCAGCAGTGGGCAGCTACTATTCGACTTTGTAATTTTACTAGTTAATCAATTCTAGCTGCAGGTGACGTATTGAGTCGCCGTCGGCTCTCGTTATGTCTACGGCCTGATGTTTGGCTCAGAAATTTAAAATGCTCATTAGAGCTTGTGTTGTTTCGGGAAACGTAAAAAGGAATTTCCCTGTTTCTTCTCATATTCTATACAAAGTTATATAAATTTTGTCGCTGAAACATTGCAATGCGGCCACTCATGTTAAGAGATTGTTGACTGTTCCCGTTGGGTTGGAGCCTTGCCAATCTTGAGTCAACAATAGCCAGGATGGATGTTAAGATTTACTTAATGGACTGGAGCATTTTATTTTTCTGAAATCGAAATTCTTAGATTCTAGTTCAAGCTAATCTCAAAATAGAAGTTAGAAGAGGTAGGAATTGAATGGTATTTCCCAGCTGGAGACCAGTTATCGGCCTTATCAAACCCACCATGAGGCCAGGGTCTTTGGAAGAATTGGTGAGGATACTGCCCTCGGAAATTACAATTATCCCCCTGCTTCAGAACGTGGAGAGGGGGAATGAGGAGGAATTCGAGCTTGCGCTCAAGTCTTATGAGGAGGCGGCGGCCCGATTGGCAGAACAGAAAGTCGATTTAATACATCTCGCAGGGACACCACCTTTCATGATGTTGAAACGCCAGGGTGAAAAGAGACTGATCGCCAAATGGCAGAAGCGGTTTCGGATTAAAATCTCTGCAGCGCCCGAGCTCGATGTAGCAGCATTAAGGGCTCTCTCAATAAAAAATTTAATTGGGGTGACATATTCGAATTTTCAGAATGAGCTCTCACGAAATTATATGAAGGAGGCCGGATTCAACGTTTTGGCAATGGAACCTATGCAAATTTCCTTTGGGAGTGCCGGACAGATATCTCCAGAAATGGTTTATTCGTTTATTAGACAGATTTTTTTTTCTCATTCCGGAGCAGATGGTATCTATATCCAGGGTAACGCGTGGCGGGTGTTAAAAATTATCGATTTATTGGAAAACGATTTAGGGGTTCCAGTCGTTCATACGAATTGTGCATTAAGTTGGCGGATCCAAAAACATTTCGGGATCAATGCGCCCAAGCAGGGGTTTGGACGATTAATCAGTGAAATGCCCTGATTGGGGGGATATATGGTCCGATGGTTCTCGAATATACCTCGCTGCCTAGCTAGTCGGGCGAAAGAGACTTAATAAGTTTTATGGTTGCCTTGGAACCCAAAGAATAGGTGCAAGTAGGGGTTCGTGATACATGCAAGGGGATGAGGCCTACACGCCGCATAACCACTCTGCGTCTTAGATGCTATAGATCCTTAATCTTCGGGTCGGCCTTTCTCCGACTGCCGGAGAAAGGTGGTTTAATACATATGTTGTCCACCATTTATAGATAAGGTCGCGCCTGTGATGAAATCCGCCTCATCAGCAACCAAAAATTTTACGCCTCTGGAGATATCTCTTGCCGATCCGAGTCTTCCCGCAGGTATTCGCTGGATTATTTTCTCCAGCACATTCTCAGGCACGGCTCGCACCATATCCGTATCGACATAGCCAGGCGCTATTGCATTCACCGTTATCCCTACCGCTGCACCCTCCTGGGCAAGGGCTTTTGTGAACCCATGGATGCCTGATTTGGCTGCTGCGTAATTCACCTGGCCATATTGGCCAGCCTGACCATTTATCGAACCGATATTTACGATCCGTCCAAACTTACGCTCGCGCATACCCTCTATGACGCACCGAGACATGTTGAAGCACCCCCCGAGATTTGTATCGATAACAGATTGCCAGCTATCATGTCCCATTCGATGCATCGTCCCATCGCGGGTTATCCCGGCGTTATTGACCAAAATGTCGACGGGCCCCAATTCTTGGGAAATACGGGCAAGGCCTTCCACGCATGCCTCAAAATCACTCACATCAATTTTAAAGACGGGGATATCATTCGCGGACTTAAAACTATTTGCTGCCTCTTCGTTTCCCGCATACACGGCTGCGACTTTGTAGCCAGCCTCTTTAAGTTCGAGACTAATCGCGCCGCCTATACCTCTTGTGCCACCTGTAACAACTGCCACCCTAGCCATTTTTCGAATCCCTCATCTAAATACTTTAGTCTCTGGCAACGCACATTGCGATACCCATTCCGCCACCGATACAGAGAGTGACCAAACCTTTTTTTGCATCTCGCTTTTCCATTTCATGCAGTAGCGTAACCAATACGCGTGTTCCCGAAGCCCCGATTGGATGACCTATCGCTATAGCGCCGCCGTTTACATTGACCTTTTCAGGATCTAGCCCAAGGTCTTTACCAACGGCAATTGCTTGGGCAGCAAACGCTTCATTTGCCTCGATTAAATCAATGTCGTCTACCGACCACCCTGCCTTTTCGAGTGCTTTTCTGCTCGCAGGGATTGGCCCGGTTCCCATAATTGACGGTTCTACCCCAGCTTGGGCCCATGAAGCGATACGCGCTTTAATTTCAAGACCACGCTTTCTAGCCTGGTCCTCAGACATCAGCGTAACAGCCGCGGCTCCATCGTTGATGCCAGAGGCATTACCCGCTGTAACCGTCCCCTCTTTTGAGAAGGCGGGTCTTAGGTTTGCCAAAGTCTCAGGGGTTGTGCCGTGTCTAGGATACTCATCAACCTCTATGATTACGTCCCCTTTCCGAGTTTTGATAGTGACGGGAACGATCTCCTCATTGAAACGGCCTGTTTTTTGGGCGGCCTCCGCACGCTGCTGCGATTGGGCAGCAAATGCATCCTGTTCCTCACGACTGATTTGCCATTGGCTAGCGACGTTCTCCGCGGTGCAACCCATGTGATATCCGTTAAATATATCCCACAGACCGTCTCGTATCATCGTATCGATCAGCTCTGTATTGCCCATTTTTACTCCACCGCGAAGATGGGTGTAGTGAGGAGACCGGCTCATGCTTTCTTGGCCGCCGGCAATAACAATCTCTGCGTCCCTGTTTCTTATGGCTTGGGCTCCAAGCGCTACAGATCTTAAGCCTGATCCACAAACCTGATTGACCCCCCAGGCGCATACCTCTATCGGCATACCGGCATGTATGGCCGCCTGCCGGGCGGGATTCTGTCCGGCTCCAGCTGTCAGAACTTGTCCTAGAATAACTTCTGAAACCTCCTTCGCGTCTAGTTTGCTCCTACTAAGATTTTCTTTGATGACAACCGTCCCGAGTTCCGACGCCGAGAGACTACTCAAACCTCCATTAAAACTCCCCACCGGGGTTCGAGCTGCGCTAGTGATGACCACATCTTCCATTGAGTTCGACTCCACCTTTTCCCCCAAAATATAGTTAGAGTCGGATAAAGATCAAAAGAGTTTGTTGAATACCAGAATTGCACCCTGTGCATAACAAGGTCAGTATTACTGACCATTGTAGATTTCGGAAGAACAACTTTGAACTCCGCGCTTCCTTCTTTAGATTGGAGTAAGGTTAAGTATTTACTTCCCCCGCACTAAGAAGATAATCTCGGCCGTCATTCAAAATTGGAGATGTTTTGATGGTAGATCGGATCGAAAAAACGGATGAACAGTGGCGCGATGAACTCACACCGGATCAATTTTATGTGTGTCGAGAAGCGGGCACAGAACGACCATTCACCGGGAAATACAATGATTTCAAAGGGGTAGGAACATTTCTGTGTTCTTGTTGTGGCAATCCTTTGTTTCGGTCGGATACCAAATTCAACTCGGGCACAGGTTGGCCCAGTTTTTATCAACCTATCTCCAAGGATGCGGTGCATTACACCAAAGACTACGCTTTTTTGATGGAAAGGGTTGAGGTTACGTGCGCTGCCTGCGATTCTCATCTTGGACATGTCTTCAATGATGGTCCTCAACCAACCGGAAAAAGATATTGTATGAATTCAGTCTCTCTTGAGTTTGTTTCGGAAGAAAAAGAGGGGAATCCAGCCGAGTGATCGGTGTAACCTGTGCTCGGGGGAAGACGGGACGGGCAATCCTAAATTGGCTGGAAAGCAGTGGTCTCGAGGTTCGGGGGATTGTAAAAGAACCGGATTTGTTCTCTGACGATCAAAGCCTTGGGACTGCAGAGACTGCAATTGCTAACTTGTCGGATCAGGAAGGTCTGACCAAGGCCTTCGAGGGGCTTAGCCAATTGTACTACATAGCCCCTAACATGAATGTAAATGAGCGTTTTTATGGCCACAATGTGGTAAAAGCAGCCCAACGGGTGGGCTTAAAAAAAATTGTATTTCACTCGATGCTCCACACCCAAATCCGCGCTCTGCCGCACCATTGGGAGCGGCATCACGTGGAGGCAGAAATAATTTCAAGTGGCCTTAATTTTGTGATTCTGCAATGCGGTTCATACATGCAAAACATGTTGCCATCCTGGCCAAAAATGCTGGAGACACGGGTACACTCTATGCCATATGGAGTCGATGTTCCCATGAGCTTGGTAGATTTAAATGATGTTTGCGAGGTCGCTGAGAAAATACTTGCCGCAAATGATCTCGATAACGGAATTTTTGAAATTGCGGGGCCGCCCATTAGTCTACGCGAAAAAGCAATTATTTTGTCTCAAGTTTTGGGTATTACTATCGAGGCAAAAAAAGAAGATTTAGCTAATGCTCTTGGATTTGCCCAGTCTCACGGTCTGGATGAATACTCTCTAAAAACGTTGAGCTTAATGTTTCCTTACTACGATGAGCATGGGCTGGTCGCGTCACCAAAGGTCTTGGAGTGGTTGCTGGGCAGACCTCCTACCGGTTTTGAGGAATTTGTCGCAAGGGTAAACGAAGAACGATCTCTGCATATTTGAGGCCTCTCAATCGCGGATAATGGGGCGTCTAGTCAAAAACGCAGCTTGATTTTTTTTCAGTTAAGACCGACTGAAGGTAGGATCCTTAAATCAAAAAATGGAGTTGCATTCCATTTAATGCTCGCCAAGGACTCCGGACGAATTCAGAGTTCATAAATTGTTGCCTGAATCGGTTGTCCGAAATTGGGGGCCGCCAAATCTGGACAGGCAGAGGCCGCCACCGCTAGATCCATCTCTGCTCTAAAATCAACATAGATTGGCTCAAGTGGCCGATTTGGACTATGTTTTATTTCTCCAGACTGAACATTGATATCAACATGTTGGAAAATATTGAGTGGACTTGGAATAAGTTCAGGGGGCACTCCCCATTCTCCAAATCCGTCGATTAGATTCTCCCAGCATCCATGATCTGGGATTGGAATGTCGTCTCCATGATGGTATTGGTTAAGACGTCCTTCCTCCTTTGCTCTCGCAAAACGTGGGCCTGAGCAGGTCCCGTATTGCAAATCGTGATAGCCCGTGCCCGCAAACTGATCTTCCAGTATTGTCATCATTGGATTATTCAGTTTGCTGAAGAGCTGGTCACCAGTCGTGATCCATATCTTCATATTGTAGACTTTCGTTCTGGCCTGATCGAATCTCTCCTCCAAGTTATTGAGGTTTATGCAGGCAAAATCCACAATTGTTTTCGCCGTTATTCTCAAGATCTGGCCTTTCATCATGGGGCGTCCCCAGCCAGTGTTAGCGGGGACATAATCATCTGTTATTACTCTCATTCGGGCCTCTCCTCAATTCACATTTAGGAACCAAAAATCGTTATCGTGCAGTTCGCTCCCGAGGCAGATAATTCTGTGGCGGGGCAATTAGTCACTGCACAAATCAAATCTATTTCAGCTTCAAGGTCGATGTCTGCCATCTCAGGCGGCCCCTTCGGTCTGGGCTTTATTCGACCCTCGCTTGAAATCTGCATGTTCCGGAAAAGACCCATCGGATCGGGGAGGTTTCCGTGATCAAAACTTCCCAAGGGACGCAATGTATCGAGCATGAGTTCGGGGCACCCATGACCGGATTGAAGGTCATGGGTACCAAAACCCGCAAACCCATCGCTTAGAAAACGCATCATTGGATTATTTTGTTTACTAAAAAGCCGTTGGCCGGCCGTCGGAAAAATATTCAGATTATAAATTCGTGTCCTTGCAGTATCAAAATATTCCTTCAAGTTGTGTCTCTGAAAGCAGATAAAGTCGATCATACTTTTTCCAGAAATGCGGATAGTTTGCCCTCGATTTACCTCGCCTAACCAACCTTCGTGCGGTCGAACTGTTGACTGTGATGCAATTTTCATCGCCCTTTCTCCCAGTATTCGGTTATGAGTCTAGAATAGAAACTTTGACAGGTAGGCCTCCTGTCTTGGAAGCCATGTCAGGACAAGCGCTAAAACCGACTAGCAAATCTTTTTCTGCAAGTAGGTCAATATTCACTGGAATTTCAGGTCGTATTTGTGTTCTTTGCATAATTCCTGTTTCCGAGTGGATGGCCATATTTTGAAAAAAATTTACTGGGCTGGGGATATTTGTATATTTAATCCCCCATGGTTTTAAAGCTGAAGTCAGGTTTTCCGCACATCCATGATCCGGAATCTGGATATCGCCACCATGGAGATATTCATTCAGACGTCCCTCAGCTGCGGCCCGTTGGTGTCGCGCGCGTCCACACATACCGAACTGCAAATCGTGTGTTCCGATATCTCTGAACCCGTCGTGAATTAGGGTCATGAGAGGTCGTCCTGTTCGTGACATCATCAGATGTCCTTCTCGGAGATAGATCGATGAATTTTCTTCTTTGGTCGGGGCTTGATCGAAGGCTTCAGAAAAATCGGACAAATCGAATGCAACGAAGTCAATGATTGTCTTGGCAGAAAGACGAACAATTTGCCCACCGCGGATCTCCTTTGCCCAGCCTGAATTCCGTTCGATGTAATATTCAGTTTTATTTTCCATTGTGTGAGTGTAACGGGGCTTGGAGGAGTTCCCAAGCCCCGTTAGAGTCAAAAAAAATTGGAGGCAAATATGAACATTCTTGTTTGGCCAGGTTCCCTTCGAGAGGGCTCTTTAAATCGAAAACTTGCCGAGGTGATCGCCGGCAAGTTGTCCCATCAAGGTATAGGCGCCGATCTGATAAATTTCCGTGATTTTGAGATGCCGCTCTACGACGGTGATGTGGAGAGTAGTACTGGGATTCCAAACTCTGTGTCAGCTTTAGCGGAGAAGATCTCTGGCTGTGACGGGTGGATATTGGTTACACCCGAGTACAATTTCGGTGTACCGGGGCCGGTAAAAAATGCTATCGATTGGTTGTCAAGAATAAGGCCCTATCCGACCAGCAATAAGACCTGTTTCTTGGCTTCAGCAGCGCCTGGGTTGGTAGGAGGTGCTCGCGGGCTGATTGCACTTAGGCCAACATTATCTTTTATGGGGTCATGGCTTGTGCCCGACTCGTTCTCACTTGCGGAAGCTGCTAATTCGTTCGGTCCAGAGGGCCAATTAAAAGATGAAGGACTGGATAAAATGTTGTCCCAAATGTTAGACAAGTTCATTCACGCGACTAAAAATCTTAGATCTCCATGAATATCGGAGACCTACCCCAAATTGCCGCTAAACGCAGCCCTGGGGCAATTGCTTTTGTCGAGGACGATAAGCAATGGACTTGGGAACAGTGGAGTGAAGAAATTGCTATGTTTGCGGGAGGGCTACAGGAGCTTGGCATAGAGAGAGGGGATCATTGTATTTGCGTGATGCCCAACAGCCATGCCATGGCTACTGTTTATTTCGCCTGCCAGCTCATTGGCGCTATTGTTACTCCCTTTAATTGGCGATCCTCAAAGGAGGATTTTCTTTTCGTTTACCAGGACACTGGTGCTGAAATTGTTATTCTGGATGAAGGAGCTTCGCCTTCAGCCAGAGATGCCGCGCATGCGGCATGCCTTCGAAACATCGTCACGATGTCCGGTGGAGTCGGAGAAATCGTTTTTGAAAATTTATTTGCATTTGAACCGCTCCAAACTCAGTACGACCCAAACTCCAGTGACATCTGTCTAATGTTATATACCTCTGGGACTACTGGTGCTCCGAAGGGGGTACCGCGCAGCATATCTTCCGAATTGGCTGCATCTATGGCCTGTATTGCACAACTGCAGTTGCAACAAGGTGATAACGTCCTGGGGGTTATGCCGTTGTTTCATACAATGGGTATACGTGTGCTTTTAATGGCTGCTTTGCTCGGCGGAGGATGGATAAACATGAGACGTTTCGACCCCTTTGGTGCTCTTAAACTCATCGAATCGGAGGCAATTAAAACCCTATTTTTAGTTCCGACTATGTATCATGACATTATGAAGTGCGCTGATTTTTCCGGTACCAAAACAACCTCCGTTCGAGTAATGGCATATGCTGGCATGTCAATGACGCGTCACCTTGAGCAGACCATTTTAGAAAAATTTCGTCCCAAAGTTTTCGCTAATTACTATGGATCGAGCGAAATATTCACCTTGGCGGTTTGTACCGATCTAGCGAAAAAGCCAGGCAGTGCTGGTTGGGCAGGGATCGGCCAGACTTTACGCATTGTTCCAGCTGATCGACAGATCGGTGTTAAAGGCGAAATAGATTTACCTTGGGGTGAAATAGGAGAGGTTGTCGCGAGCATGAAAAGTCCGGAAGCCTTCAAAGGCTATTGGAGAAGGCCAGATGCTGATCTCAAATCTATTAAAGATGATTGGTACTATACTGGGGATCTCGGCTATTTCGATAAAGATGGTGCTCTATTTCTATGTGGTCGTGTGGACGATATGATCATATCGGGCGGCGAAAATATTCATCCAGAAGAAGTCGAAGACACCCTCTCTAGCTGCGAAGATGTTGGGTTGGTTGCAGTAGTCGGGGTGGATGATAATAGGTGGGGGCAGAAAGTTGTAGCATTTGTTGAACCGACGTCGGAGACAATTACTGCGCGCAAGTTGGACCTGTTCTTGAAACAATCATCCCTGGCTCGTTTTAAGCATCCCAAATCCTATGTTTTTGTGCATAAGATTCCGATGTCTTCCTCTGGAAAATTACTGCGGCGCGCATTGCGAAAGGGTGACTATAAGGTTCTGTCAGGCTATGACACTGCCTTGTAGTCAACACATAAAATATTTTTGGATGTTCAGATGGTAAAAGATTATTCGGCGGAGAGGGGAGCACTTTTAGAGGAACTCGACGGTATTCGGGTCGCGATTGATCTCGAAAAGAGGATTGGCTTTCTGATCTTGGACAGAGCACCACTAAATATTGTCTCGTATAAAGGCCGCTCGCAGATCAGGGCTTTGATAGAAATTATGGACGAGGATGATGACATCGGCGTGATCGTCATCCGAGGAGCCAATGGTCTTTATACGTCGGGTGGTGATGTAAAAGCTTTTCCTGAAATACCTTTCGATGGAATGTCAGATTTAGCCTGGAATATCGGAGCCCCGGAACGGGCATCTAAACCAGTAATTGCGGTTATGGAAAAATATGCTTTTGGAGTCGGTTTTGAGCTGGCTATGGCCTGCGACTTTAGGCTAGCTACAAAAGAGACGCTTCTTGCTCTTCCTGAGATTAACCTTGGAGAAATGCCGGGTTCGGGTGGGAGTGTCCGAGTCGCAAAAATTGCAGGTCTGACAAGGGCTAAAGAAATGATCATGTTTGGAAAAAGAATTTCCGCTAGCCAGGCAAAAGACTGGGGACTTTTAACCGAAGTCGCGGAGGATACAAAGGCGCTTGATGACCTGCTATATGATTATACGACTGCCCTTAATAGTAAGGCCCCACTGGCCCTCAGAGCATTAAAACGTGTTTTGAATTCAGTATACGACACAAGCCTAAAAGTTGCCCTCGATATCGAAGGGCATTCTTATGAAAAACTTCGTTCTACAAGAGATTATGCTGAGGGTATCCAGGCATTTTCTGAGAAAAGGAAGCCTGACTACAATGGCAGCTAAAAGTTTTCTTCCTTTAAAAAAGGTGATACCTCTCACGCTCGTCAGGAAGGCTCGAATTTCTGGTGACAGATAGAGAATCATTAGAAAGGGTTAAATTTGGTGCATAATCTCCACTTAAGCTTGCTCCGAGGGGAAAAGAGATGATGGGGGTCCTCAATGCGAGTCCCATTGAATTTGACCCAGCTGGGTAGATGGCCCGCTCGTCCGAAAAAAATTGATTGTCGTCGTAAAGTAATAATGCTGAAACGCCGATCCCCACCATAAGGATTAATCCCGCGGCACAGGCAGACCAAGACTTTACAAATTTGGGAAACGAGGGACTGGATGTTTTTATCGGGGCTTTTTTTGAAGAGGTGCGCTCGTCCCCGAGTGCAAGTGAGAGGATTTTACGCCGTATCTGTGGATTTCTAACTTCGTCCGCACTCGGAATCGTCCTTAACAAAGCGTCAAAGACCAAAGTTTCGTCGAACAGTGCCTGAGCATCTTGGGATCGCATTAGAAGTTCTTCGGCTGCGCGTCTTTGTCCGTCAGGCCAGGCGTCTTTATTGCATCCCCAGATGTTTAGCAGGTCCCGAAAATCCTCGAAAGACATTATGTTTTTTTCCATCTTAATTTTCCAATAAATCGGGTATTAGAGTTGATAGATCAGATCGTAAAGCTCTCCGGGCCCTTGATAGGAGGGATTCGACCGCTTCGATCGAGGAGCCGAGGGCCAGGGAGGCCTCCGCTCCAGTTAAACCCTCGAAATGTACAAGTATAATTGCGGACCGCTGTCGCTCCGGAAGTCTGTTTAGGGCCCTTTGAACCGTGGTTTGAATGTCCATGTCGGTTTCCAAATCAGAACGCACGGATGTTTCGGCGACGTTATCGATTGCCTCACCGCCGTTTCTATGACTGGAGCGTTTTCGGTCGATGCATAGATTTCTTGCCACCCGAAATAGCCATGCCCGAAGAGGTGCGCCTCCAGGTTCCCAGTTTGATGACTTTTTTATCAGCCGAATAAAAGTCTCTTGGGCAACATCTTCCGCTGCTGATCGGTCTCGCAAGATCCAATAGGCATAACGGGTAACTGGCGTTAAATGCCGTTCTACCAAGAGTGACCAGGCTAATTTCTGATCACGTCTAATCAGTGCAACAAGGTGATCATCCGGATCAGTGTCCTTAAACCGCCTTGATATAACGCGCGAAGCAGGCAGATTCCCGTCTCTCGGCACTTGGTTAACTAACGCATTGACCGGGGTCCTGGCCGGTAACGTCGGCCTGGCCGATTGGGCACTTCAGATATTTCCATGACACCGTCCCCATTTTTATCGTAGCGCTTAAACCAACGTTGACTGGGAGCTTGAAGCTCTTGCAGCGAGAGTTTTCCATCCCCGTTCGTGTCAAGCATATCAAAAATGGTTGTTGACCGAAAAATTTGCAACGTCCTACCGCGTCGGCGCATTTCATCCACTGATAGAGTTTTATCACCATCGATGTCTAAGGCCGAGAACAGCAATGCCTGGTCCCGTGCAATTTCCGCGGGGCTAACTCTCCCGTCGCGATTCAAATCATAAATTCGCATAAATCGGGCTTCTGTCTGAGCAGGCTCTCTAAGGTCTAAGCGGTCTGCAGTTCGAGATTTTTCATTTCCAGGTTTTAGAGACTGACTATAGCTTGAATTGCAGCCAGTGCTAGCAATGGTGATCATTAATGCCAATGCGAATGCCTTGAATAATTGGTATGAGTTCTGGGTCATTTTATCGTTCCGGATTAGAATTTTGGTGTGCATTTTCAGTCACGATTGATGACTCTAAAATCCGTCGATTAATTTGCTCGATCAAGCGCTGGGGTATGCTTTACCGCAGATCGAACAGGGCCCTTCATGAATTGGGCGTCCAGATTTGAAATTTGATTAAAGGGATCCCTCTGCGCTTTGGCGAAAAAGAGATTCCATCATGCAGTAGCGCATAGATAGATGCCTTCATTAAGATTTATCCCGGGCACTCAGAAAGGGACGTATTTCCAGATTTCAGAGATTGGCCTGGAGGTGTCTAGTAATGATAGTATGTTCTACGAAGGTAGATCGAAATTTCCCCAAATTAAGTGAGGATCTCTGACTATGGTCGACAAGGATTGGCATTGGGCCCATGAAGTTCATCGTCACTTTCGAGAGATTGGTATTTCGCAAGCGGCCTACGTACCGGATGGGGGGCTTGCGGACCTGATTAAACTCTGCAACGCGGATGAGCATATTAGATCGGTTGTTCTAACGACCGAGGAAGAGGGAGTTGCGCAAATCGCAGGTGCCTGGTTGGGCGGAAAGCGCGGCGTATTTTTGACTCAATCAGGGGGAGTGGGAAACTGCATTAATATGTTCAGTATGATCGCGGAATGCCGGATCCCATTTTTTTCAATGGTTTCAATGCGTGGCCAGTGGGGAGAGACGATACCCTGGCAGGTCCCGATGGGCCAGGCGACTGCAGCGGCCCTGGAAGCGGCTGGTGTCATTGTTGAGACGGCTTGGGATCCCAGGGAGGTGCCGGAGATGGTAGAGGCTTGTACAAAACTTGCGTTCGATGCGGGGCGAGCGGTCGCAGTTGTCATATCTCAGCGGATTACTGGTACAGGAGATAGGGGCTGATGTCGGATTATTCATTAAAACGTCGGGAAGTGGTTCACCGTATTCTTGAAAATAGGGGTGATGCCGCCGTTATCACAGGAATCGGGAATGCCTCACATGATGTGGCATCTGCTGGTGACAATTCTCTCAACATGTATTTGTTTGGGGTTATGGGGGGTGCAGTTATGACCGCCTTTGGGGTCGCGATCGCTCAGCCAAATCGGCGTGTTCTCGTGATAACGGGAGATGGAGAGCTTCTAGCAGGGATCGGCAGTCTAGCGACTGTTGGCGTTGAGAGACCAGACAATCTCTCAATCATCGTTATTGACAACCAGGCCTACGGGGCTACGGGTGGTCAGCTCACCCATACTGCAGCTGGGGTGGATCTTGTGGGCATTGCTAAAGCTTCAGGAATAAAGCGGTCAGAGCTTCTTCAGAGTTGGGAGGATGTAGAGCGTTGCGTCGGCGAAATTTACGGAGGAGAGGGGCCATTCTTTGGCGTCGTAAAGGTTAGCAGTGCCCAAGAGCCTCGGGTGAATGTCCCCAACGATGGAACATTAACAGCAAGGCGTTTCAGAGGTGCCATCTCCCTGAGTGAACCGGCATGATAGATACTAATATAACCTGGTCTGGTCATGTTTTTAATATTCTTCGAGAGGCAGGGGTTAAGCAAATTGCCTATGTCCCAGACGCTGGCCATACTGACCTTATCAATTTGTCCATAAAAGATAATGATCTCATCCAAGTTCCCTTGACGACAGAAGAGGAGGGCGTCGCCGTTCTTGCGGGAGCATGGCTAGGCGGCCAAAAGGGGGTTCTGCTAATGCAATCCTCTGGCGTAGGTAACGTCATAAATATGCTCAGTGTTGCTGATGAATGCAGATTTCCTCTTCTCATGATTGTTACAATGCGCGGGGAATGGGGAGAGTTCAATCCATGGCAGGTGCCGATGGGTCAAGCAACGGAAAAAGTACTTGAGGCGATGAAAGTAATAGTGCTCCGTGCATACACCCCGTTTGATGTAGCAGAAACCGTGCAAGCGGCGGCGAAACTTGCATTTGGCGCTGGGCGTAAGGTTGCGGTTTTGATCAGCCAAAAAATTATTGGCCAAAAGGATTGGCAAAAGTAATGGCGGGGAGATCCGAAGGAACGCTTGATCGACGGGAAGTTGTGGCCCACATCCTCAAGGCAAGGGGGACCTCCTTGCTTGTGACAGGCCTTGGAGCCCCAACTTGGGATGCAGCGGCAGCCGGCGATAATCCGAACAATTTTTATCTGTGGGGTGGTATGGGTGGGGCTGTTTCCGTCGGGCTTGGCCTTGCCCTAGCGCAACCTGATCGTCGGGTTCTGGTTTTGACAGGTGACGGCGAGATGCTAATGGGACTAGGAAGCCTCGCCACGGTTGGAATACAAAAACCCAAAAACCTCGCAGTTTGCGTGATTGACAACCAACGCTATGGCGAAACTGGCATGCAAGAAACAGCCACATTTTTCGGTGTTGATTTATCTGCCATTGCTCAGGGGGCCGGTTTTTTGAACGCCCTTACCATAAGGGATCAGGATGACTTAGCCCTCGCAATCCGGGATATATTTGTCAACCCTGGCCCTGTGTTTGTAGCTGTTAAGGTTAAACCAACGGACCATCCGATGGTGTTACCAGAGAAAGACGGTTTGGAGTTGAAGCATCGGTTTCGTGCGCAGATCTTAGGAGCAAGAAAAGAAATTTGAATTGAGGTTTTGTGATGGTTGAATTGCACAAATATCAGATGGTTATTGATGGAAAATGGGTCAATGCGTCAAATGATGAGACTTTTGAGAGCTTTAATCCTTTCACAGGTGAACCGTGGGCGTTAATCCCAAAAGGGACGGTTGATGATGTTAATGCTGCGGTTGAAGCCGCTTGGCGGGCAGGACGTCCAGGAGGAGAATGGCGCGCGTTGACAGCAACGGCCCGTGGTTCCCTTATTCGCAAACTTGGCGATGCTTTGTTGTTGGCCGCCGATGATCTCGCGGAGATTGAAGTTAGAGACAATGGGAAACTCATTTCTGAGATGGCCGTTCAATGCAAATATCTGACCCAATGGTATCACTATTTTGGCGGTCTTGCGGACAAGATTGAGGGTGCGGTTCTTCCGATCGATAAGTCTTCGACCTTAAATTACACTGTTTGGGAGCCCCTGGGGGTTGTCGCGTGCATTGTGCCCTGGAATTCACCATTGCTTCTTTTGGCTTGGAAGCTCGCACCCGCTCTAGCGGCTGGTAATACAGCTGTAATTAAGCCCTCAGAGTATACTTCCGCCTCTACACTGGAATTTATGAAAGTCGTCGAAAAGGTAGGTTTCCCATCGGGTGTTATTAACGTAGTTACGGGTTTTGGTGCAGAGACAGGTATGCCTTTAGTTGAACATCCCAAAATCTCGAAAATAGCTTTTACCGGCTCGGATGCCACTGGAACACAGATCTATCAGCGTGCAGCCCAACATCTAAAACCCGTTACGATGGAACTCGGCGGAAAATCGCCGAATATCGTATTTGACGATGCAAAAATAGAAAATGCCGTAAAGGGTGTTGTGTCAGGCATATTTGCGGCCACTGGTCAGACCTGCATTGCTGGGTCTCGCCTTTTAGTTCAGAAGAACATACACGATCAGTTTGTCGAGAAACTAGTCCAATTGGCGGCCACGGCGCTCATGGGTGACCCTATGAGTTTTGATACACAAGTCGGGCCGGTCACAAATGTTCCGCAATACGACAAAATTCTTAACTATATCGAAATTGGAAAGAAAGAGGGGGCAAAAGTCGTCCTGGGTGGTGGGGCATCAGATCGCCCGGAATGCGGAACCGGTTGGTTCGTGGAACCCACAATTTTTACTGAAGTGCAAAATAAGATGAGGATTGCTCAAGAGGAGATCTTCGGGCCGGTTTTGTCAGTCATACCTTTTGAAGATGAGGAGGAAGCAATAGAAATTGGCAACGATGTTGTTTATGGGTTGGCGGCAGGCGTTTGGACCGAGGATATTCGTCGGGCCATGCTAATGGCTGAGCGACTAGAGGCAGGCACAATTTGGATCAATACCTATAGGGCGGTCAGCTTTATGTCTCCATTCGGTGGTTACAAACGATCTGGCCTTGGTCGGGAAAGCGGCCAGGAGATGATTAAAGAGTACCTGCAGCAGAAAAGCGTTTGGATTTCTACCGCTACCGAGGTGCCTAATCCGTTTGTTCTTCGATAAAAGGACGCATTCCTTTTTGAGCAGATCCAGCGAAAATTATTCTTTGTTTCAAACGCGGGAGGCGCTCCAATCTGTTATTCATTCCGCCTCTAGAGGGGCGTGGAGACGCGTCGTGGACGTCACGATGCCTCCCTGAACTCGCTCTGCCAGAACCTCTGGGAGTGGCCTTTCTCCGTCAACACAAAGCCAAAGCCGAAAGAGATGTCGCTTTCTCTCTGGTTCCGGCCAGTCTTCAAATGCGGTCCGACCATGCACCGTAGTATGGTTATATAAAAATTGAATATCCCCAATTTTGAACACCATTTTCATGTGCAATTCTGCAAGCAGAGAATCAAAGAAATCCAGCGCCTCCGCCTCTTCTGCGGTGGTGCGGGGGACTTGGTCAAACCTTTGAGTCGAATCGATGTACTGACGTCCGTATCGGCAACTAAACCAACCCTCGTCAAAATTGAAAACGGGAAGAACATACCAAGGGTCCTTTCCGTCAGGAACCTCATTCCTTCGGTCCCAGTAAGACGGATTCGAGAGGGTAAGGGCCAGGTCTGGACGACGTTTCAGCATTTCATTGTGAACTGCGACGGTACTCGCAATACTGCTCAATCCTCCTGATTTTGGAGTCTGAAGAACCATCAATCCTACTATGTCGCAGCTATCCGAATGAAACCTTTGATCGACGCTGGTCCTATATCCGCGTTCCCTCGCGTCAGTATTATAATCAGCATCAGTCAGTTTTTTGACGTGCCCTAGCATGTGTCCTTTTGCATTCTGTGACACAGCGCGACCCAAGTGGGCACCAATCCCAAAGAAGGCAATTGCTGCTTGCTTCTTGGTATATTTTTCGACCGGAAAACCACGTATTAGGGTTATACCAAGCCCCTGAAGAAGTTGCTGTCTTATAATTGAGAGAGATTCGCCGAATACAGGTAAATCAAAATTAGCTTTGTTAATGTCCATGATTTCCAGGTCAAGGTCTTCAATTCTCCTTATGGCTCGATCAAGGTCGAGGAGTTCTGGCTCAGTCATAACGTGGATCCACTCTTCAGAGCTCTCGAGGTTTTTTCCAATCCACTCCGAAGGATCAATGACCTTTTTTCCTGCCTCGGCAGGGATGTGTTCTATTTTCGGAATCTCAATTCCCATACTGACCTCAATTCAATTCAATTCAATGACTGATCCGACTGATGTCTTACCCTGTCGGCGATAGTGACCGATATTCTCCAATAAAGGCCGATCACTTATGCCGTAAAGGACTGCCGGTTTCGAATTGGATTTATTCCTATGTTGAAACCACAAGTGATTGGGTATTACGAAAATATCATTCTCTTCCCAGTCCAATGTCTTCCCAGCAACTTTAGTTGTGCCGGACCCACTGATACAACAAAAAAGGCTGCTGCAACTGGATCGACTCGCCAAAGTTTCTTCGCTCGGCTTCAATAGGTGTGCCCCATAGGCAAGGGTTGTAAAAGGAGGAGAGCCATCTACTGGATTCGTGAACTCAATAGCGATGCCATCGAACGGATCACTCTCTTCTTGGGCCATTCCTTCCAAAGTTAATCGAATGTCTTCTCCTCTGAAGTGAAACATTGGTGAATTCCCGACCCCGATACCGCGTCTGTGGTCGGGGCGAAGCGGAAGTATGCCCCCAGAGCCGTAATGACGACCCGACCAATTTTGAGACGGGGCAGGGGCGTTAGCAACTTTTCCTTCTTCTTCCTCTTCCAGCCATATGCAATCCAAGCGTTCCATTAGCGGCCAATCGAGCACATCCATCCAAATCACCGGCGAGTCATCGTCATTGCCGTGGCCATGCCAGGTGCCATTGGGCGTAAGGATTAGATCTCCCCGTCCCGCTCGGCATATTTCCCCTTCCACAGTCGTGTAGCCACCAGCCTTTGACAGAATGGTTCGGCTGGCGTTCGGGGTATGGCGATGTGTGACAGCTTGATCTCCGGGTTTGTAAATGGATACCGCTACGCGAATTGTGTTGGTTACTTGCAGGGCGCCACCGCAGCCGGGATTGACTAATAAAAATTGCTGCCGCTCTGTGAATTCCAGTGGGGCAATTTCTGCAATTTTGTACAAGAAGGGTTCGATTTCTTTCCATTTCCAGATGTGGGGTGTCGGTTTAAAGACCGGGGGTGGGGTCCTGATCGAAGTTGATTCAGGTGGTGGCGTTTGTGCTGATTCTTCCGAACCCCAGTGCCAAGGTTTTTTTTGTGGTTGGTTGGCGCGCGTTCTGAGCCATATGTGCAGGGGAGCAGCTTTTCTATTGAGGCTCTCCATTTCTTCAAAGACCTCAGCTGGCAAAGCTGGATCTGCTAGGGTCACGCCATAATTTGTGTCCATTACGTTACCTTTTTTAAAAAAATCCTATCTATCAGCCCTTGCGATAAGTTTGTCAGGACCTTAAGAGAATGGGAAGTTAAGATCTCGAGGTTCTCATGGTATTAAGAAAACCAGCGATTACAAGTCGACCCGTTAACGAATTGATCCGTCAACGTTGGTCCCCCCGGTCATTCACCGATAGGGCTGTTGACCATGATACTTTGGTCGCTCTTTTTGAAGCGGCACGGTGGGCAGCGTCATGTAACAATCTGCAACCTTGGCGTTATATCATTGCGACTAAGAATGACCAAGAGGCTTGGGAGGTTGCCCAGAATTGTACCCTTGATCGCAATCAGCGATGGACCCGTCTGGCTCCAGTCATTGGATATGTCATGGCTGAACCGGTTCCGTTGCCTGGGGATCGGGCCAATCTATGGCATCAATTTGATGCGGGTATGGCCTCTGCGCAACTCACAATTGAGGCGGAGTCTCGGGGACTGGTTGTGCATCAATTCGCGGGCATCGATTATGATGCCGTTAGGGAGACCTACGATGTACCTTCGCATGTGGATATAATATGCGGCATTGTCCTGGGTTATCAGGGAGATCCTGAGGTTTTAATTGAAGACTTACCAGGGAGGGAACGCGAAGAACGTAAACGCAATCCTTTGTCCGACTTTGTTTTTCAGGGCAGGTATGGTCGGGCATCTCCTGATTTTAACTGAGATTAAAAAATTAGAGTTGGGTGCGAATAGCCCCAAACGCATTCTTTATATCCGAGTAAGCAGGAAGATTTTTGGGTGCAATAATCAGTTCAATAACACCAGAAAACCCTAAAGAGTGTTGTATTGAAAGTAAAAAATACTAAACACTGACCGGAGGGAATACGAGAGATTTAATCACTACAGGGACTGCACCGGATGCATTAATCATTTCCCCAATATCAATAAAATCAAACTCGCTCAGTGTTACCCCATCAATTGACACGACAGGGCAGGGTAGTCGTAGTTCTTCTTTGAGGTGAATGCCGATAAGGCCTCCGATATCGCCATCATTGACGAGGACGAGTGGAATATTTTGTTCAATATTCTTTTGGAGAGCTTTTGTTATTCCCTGACCGAATTGCTCAAGTCTCTGAAAGCTTGCGGAGCCTTGCCATCTGAAGGCTAGGGCAAGTGGGCTATCGGGACCAGCGAGATCCAAACGGGTGCGTGCCACATTAATGGCTGCGGCAATGGACTCTGGGTCAATTTCTGGTTTGGAGAAATCAAAATCTGCTGCCAATACTGGGACATTCCTTATTGGAATTGAAGTGGTAGGCTCAATGTAAATGGTAGTCCCCGAGAGCTGCACTGTGTATTGAGAGGCACCCACGACCGTAGCTCGAATGGTTGCGACGGGTTTCTCAATTGGGATGTTTAGGTTTTCTACCCGTTCTCGAGTGCTTTGAGCCAGTTCAGGTCCAAGATCGCCGAAAGAGTCTGAGGCATTCCCATAAACAAATTCTGAAACACCGCCAGAGAAGGTGAGGGCTTTGACCCCCTCCACTCTTGGCAGGGGCGGTAGCAAGAGCATTTTTTTCGTCTCGTCGGATAACGCTGCAAGACCTGCGGCTTCAACGATCCGCATCGCCATGCGGTCTGCCATTGCTAAGAGGGCGGAACGATCCGGACTGTCGCCAATTTTCATCGGGTATCCGATGTCCTCAGCATGCATTTTGCCCGTCGGCTCTATCCTTGTTATGCGGCCATCACCATCAAGGACGAGGAGTCTGGCCCCTGCGTCAACGGCTGTTACCTGACGGACTTTCCCCTGAAAACAATGGGCGATTTTTGTTGTGCCTCCTCCAATGTCAATGTTGATCACTAGACCATTTTTATCAGCGGATCTTATTACTGCGCCCGACCCATGAGCGGCCATCGTTGCTTCGAGTCCATCACCGGCACTAACCGCTACAAACTTCCCTGCTTCTGAGGAGAACAGTTCACCGATGGCTCTTGCATTGGCACGGCGGACGGCAACACCTGTTAGGATAAGCGCTCCAGTGTCTATTTCTGATCTTTGAAGTCCAGCACTTAAATATGATTGTTCGATGAAATCTCCGAGAGTATCCGAGTCAATTGTATCCCCCTGAGCATAAGGGGTAAGTTGGATAGGAGCCTCGTGCAGTGTTTCTCTCTGCGCTACAAAATAACGGGCCCCGATTCTCTCCATAACGACACGGGAAAATACGAGATGTGAGGTGGACGAACCAATGTCCACTCCGACACTTGTGAGTTCGATTTCTTCTTCTTCCTGTATGTGGCGGTCCGCGCTTGTAAAACGCCCCCCGCTTGGCTGATCGGCCACAAATTATTCCTTTCTGTAGACCGGCGAGGCTTTATAAAACCTCGCCTTTCTCGGAAGTTTCAGTTCACTTTTCTCTCGTAGAGTTCGGATTCCATGCGGGTTTTAATCCCATATGAGTTTAGACCTGCCTCAAACTCCGTTCTGAGATAGGGGTCTTCAATATCGTAGCCTATAGCGGTACCACCATCTCTAACATCGATCGCCCCATAATCAGTAGCCTCTTCCCCTGGACGCTTGATTGTTCGACCTGGGTGATGGGGTCCGAACCACGCTGTCAAGCGGAACGGGCCATCAGACATTCCAAAATGCTGGTGGTACCAGTCTCCCGACATGGGAGCAGCTGAGACCATCCCGACTGGTTCATAGTCTTGTCGAAGAACTTTGTCCTGATTTCCATCCTTCCAGGGCGTTTCCCCATATTTCGCAGGCCAGGTATAGGTGTATCCTTTTCCTTTGATGCAAATCAAAACGGCAGCCGATCCGTGGGCATGACCCTTGGAGTATCGACCCGGTTCGTGCTGACCGATCCACAGATAAAAGTTGTTATCGGTCATATGAGGTTCAATGCGTCGGTATCCGGGGGAACGACGATTATCCAAAGGCAATTCACAGTCTACAATATCTGGCACGATATTTGTCTGAGTCATCGCTAAGCCCCGAATAGGGTCAGCAAGAATTTCGTCCGAGGGCTTATAGTAATCCTCCCTGTTGGGATCAAACCGGTCCCTGAAATTGTAGGGACAATTGAAGATAAAATCTGGATTATCAAACTGGTTCATGACATTCGGCGCAGTGTTACCTCCGAGCAATAGTGCTGGGCTGCTCGCTGCGTTGACTATACGATATTTTGCATTCATCGGGATCGACCATAGAGAACCCTTTTGCCATTCGAATACATGTATTTTGTCTTCGTGGCCCTCTTCCCAAACTTCGGTGGATCCTCGCCCCTCAACAACGAAATATTGCTGTTCATAAATGTGTTTGACTGGAATTGTCGCCCCGGCCCCTGGGACTTCCATCACATGACACCCCCACATCCCCTCAGTTCCGAAAAGCTGGACAAAGGTTGCGTTGGCTCCCATCATTTTCCATGGCTTGAGGGGCAAATTTTGCACTTTGTCTATCCCAATGTGCCTGTAGATAGGAATTTGCTGCTCTTCCATCCAAATGTCATAAGAACTTTTAGGGGCCTTAAATTCGCCATAGCCTGAACGAGTAAGAAGGTCTTTAGGTTCGACCCAATCATGGGTGTGTCCATCAGGTCCATCATGCGGCGCCATTTCATTTTCTCCGAGATAATTTGAG
>JAYQSM010000015.1:0-105000 GCA_038146885.1 Rhodospirillaceae bacterium | reverse complement strand
TAATGCAATTATTCTAGGGTCGCTCAGGTAACTAAGCTTGAGGCTATATTTATGAATAAAGCATCATTTTGGACGAGTGTTCGACTAGCCGTCTTCTTTGCTGGTTTTGTCACCGCGGTTGCAAACATTACGATGTTTGAAAAGCTCTTTGCGTGGCAGGTTGAGAGTGGCTCAAGTCTTACTTATGTCATTTCTCTTGTGCTGGTCCAGGCTTTATTATTGGTTTGGGTATTTACATTCCTGAGCTGTCATAAGGGGTACCGCTATGTTTTAGCGTTCTTGCTTTTGGTAACAGCTATCAGCAGTTATTTTTCAGATGCTTATGGCGTGATTATCGATCGTGGCATGATCATTAATGCGCTTGAGACGAATGCTGGAGAAGCTCGTGATCTCGTGTCATGGCGATTGCTATTGTATGTGCTATTTATTTTTGGTCTGCCGACACTTTGGCTTTTTAAGGTAAAGGTAAGAGAGCAAAAAGCCGTTAGACGCTTCGGTAGTCATATTGTAGCCGGCATAACTGCTTTGTTAATCACTTCAGCGATTGCCTTTTCATTCAGCTCTTTTTACGCATCGTTTTTTAGGGAGCAACGAGCAATACGTGCTTACTCCAGTCCTATGGCAACCTTGTACGCTGGTATCCAGATTTTAAGAAAAGATATCTTTAAGTCTTCCCCTAAAGAGTTAAAAAAGATTGGCTTAGATGCCAAGGTTTCTGAGGTACAAGATCATCAGGAATTGGATCGGGAATTGGTCATAATGGTCGTCGGTGAAACCGCGCGTGCTGATCATTTTTCTCTTAATGGTTACGCAAGAAAAACCAATCCGCTTTTAGAGAAACAAGCAGTGGTAAGTTTTGCAAATGTAGATTCCTGTGGAACCAGTACGGCACATTCTGTCCCTTGTATGTTCTCGATGAAAAATCGTCAGCAGTTTTCCAAGAGTAAAGCAAAGCATGAAGAAAACGCATTAGATGTGTTGAAACGAGCCGGTGTAAATATCATTTGGCGCGATAACAATTCTAGCTCCAAAGGAGTGGCTGATCGAATTGAGTATCAAGATTTCCGATCGTCAAAGACCAATCCAATTTGTGATCCTGAGTGTCGCGACGTGGGTATGCTGTCAGGGTTGGATAAGTTCATTGCTGAGCATTCCGTCGGTGATATCTTAATTGTGCTGCATCAAATGGGTAGTCATGGTCCTGCTTATTATCGGCGTTATCCAAAGGAGTTCGCTGTTTTTGGTAGGGGTTGTGAGCCTCACCAGCTCGCCCAATGTTCAATTGAGGAAATCACCTCGAGTTATGACTCAACGATTCTTTATACTGATTATTTCCTCAATGAAACGATCGAGTTCTTGAAGCAATACGATCAGACTTTTGAAACATCGATGCTATATGTAGGTGATCATGGGGAATCGTTGGGAGAGAATGGTTTGTATCTTCATTCGATACCTTATGCGATAGCGCCCAGGTCGCAGACTAATGTGCCGGTTATTCTTTGGATGGGTTCCAAGCATGCTGATTATGATGTGCAGCGTGCGTTAAATGCTAAAGATAATAACTTTAGCCACCAGAATGTTTTTCATACCTTATTGGGGCTGTTTGAGATTGAATCCGAGGTGTATGAAGCGCGTTTGGATTTGGTTAATTTGGGTCTCAATAAGCACTAAGGCGCAATGTGCTGCTAAGCTTGTTGGGGCATCGGTTATACTTTAGTAAGAGCTGATTTGGCAGGATGAGACAAAATCTTGAGGGATTCAGATGTCTAAAACAGGTAATACCGGACTGACACGCATCATTAAAGCTGTTGGCTACTCGACGCAGGGCTTGCAGGCAGGCAGCTTCTGGGTGAATGAAGCAGCTTTCCGCCAAGAAGTCTTGCTAGCCCTAATCATGATTCCGACTGCTTTTTTTGTGGCGGACAATTCGATTGAGTTGATCCTGTTGATCTTGGTTGTGTTTTTGGTTCTCATTGTTGAATTACTTAACTCAGCTGTTGAGGCGGTTGTTGATCGTGTTGGCGACGAACACCATGCACTTTCAGGCCGCGCAAAAGATATTGGTTCTGCGGCCGTTTTCATATCGCTTGTACTCACAGTCGCTGTCTGGGCGATTATTGTTTTGTCATAACACGGGAAAACAGACTTTCTTATTGTCCCCCGAGCGTAAAAATAGGCGCGTCCGGTAATACGGAACGATGTTTCTACCTGTAGGCCGTGGTTACAGGCGATGTTCTGTTCTGGTTCAGAAACAGACACATATTTGGACCAGTGGGCTGGAAGTTGCAGTCAGATTACGTTCTTAAACGAATTCCCTTGTAACCATTCTAGATACCTGGGCCAAAAGCGGATCAATTAAGTCATGCCTAAATGGGAACAGGGAGGGATTTTATTTCTTCTGTTCAATCCGATGATTTTTGTACTTTTCGAAACGGTCGACAATTGTTTTCATTTCGATGCTATCTAGCAAGACCGGCATCCCCAGACCACGCGCCAGCAGATATTGTTTTGCAAGTGTCTCGACCTCATTTGCAAGCCACAAGGCGTTGCCAAGAGACGATCCGAAGGCGATTTAACCATGGTTTGCCAATAAACAGGCTTTTCGTTGAGAGAGAGCCTCTAGCATCCTATCAGAGAGCGCTTGGGTTCCAAAAGTATCATAGTCAGCACAGCGAATATTTTCGTCCCCCGCTACAGCAACCATATAATGGAAGGCGGGAATCCCCTCGCGATGACAAGATAACGCAGTTGCGTAAGGGGAATGAACATGGACCACAGCTTGCGCCTCGATCCGCGATTTATAAATGTCATAATGCATGCGCCATTCGGAGGATGGAACGAGAGAGCCTTCCGCTATTCCGTCGTCAGCCACTGGAACTATCATTTCTGGCCTCAGGTGAGAATATTCAACACCGGTGGGTGTAATTAACATACCTTTCTCACGTCTGATCGAGACATTCCCGGAAGTCCCCTGATTGAGTCCCATCGCATTCAGTTTTATACAAATCTCTATAATGGCGACCCTGGGATCTTTCATTCGTTGCCCTTATGTTTCGGGAAGGCCTGAGCAATTGACTCAGCATTCGCTCCGATAACACCCCTTTCGGTGATCAGGCCGGTGACAAGCCTTGCTGGTGTTATGTCGAAGGCATGATTTAAAGCTGGCGTTTGCTCCGCAGATTAGAACTCGGGACCTATTTTTACCGGAGATTAGAACTTCCGGTAAAATGAACGGTACTTTACTCCAACCCTTAGACACGTTCCTATTTTATTACAATCGGCTTCAGTGGTACGGAAAAATCACTTTTTCGATTATTTACTCCAACCTTAGGATTACATTGTTGTTTTTATAAGCGAGGTATTTTATTCGAGGTCAGCCTGACAAATTTTGTCTCTGATCTCCAGAGGCTTCTTGATATGAATAACAATCTGAAATTTTATACGGCATCAACAAACGGCCTGACTCTCTTTGAGTCAAGAAGGGGTCGTATTTCCGAGCAGGGGCGTTTCTTTGAGGGTAAAAGTCCCGAATTTATTGTGGGATGTCGAGAGGTGCCAGAGGTCGTCTTTGCAGCTGTCGCTTTTGATGGTGGTTATCGTACAGAGGACGGTGGAATAACATGGGAGAAAATTTTAGAAGGTGATTTTAGAACATTTGCTGTAGACCCGTATGAGGACCAGGTCATTTATGCCGGAGAAGGTCCAATTCGACTCCACCGGAGCGGAGATAGGGGGAAAACTTGGGAGCCTATTGATAGCCTCCTCAAACTTCCTGATCGAGTGAAAGAACAATGGACAGTTCCTGCGACTTATAAAGGTAAGATCCCCCCCCATATTTGCACAGTTTTCATTCATCCAGAGAAGCCAAAGAGTATCTTCCTGGCTCTCGAGCACGGTGGTGTTGTGTATAGCGATGATCAAGGTGAGTCCTGGCGCGACGCCTCTTTGGGAATTAATTACCCAGATATGCATGTTATAAGGAATCTACCGAACTGCCCCGATAGCTATTGTGTCTCTTCGGCACGCGGTTTCTTTCGAAGTGATGATCTCAATGGAGAATGGACTCGAAGCGAGGACGGCATGCCTTGGGCGTACACGGAGGAATACAGCTATTCGCATGATTGGCTATTTTGTCCTGGTGAGACACCACGGATAGTCCTTGCAGGAGCGAGAGGATCACCTGGAGTCTGGTCTAGAGAACAAACCACGCCAATGGGCCATATTCTCTTAAGTGATGATTTGGGGCGGACCTGGAGGAGGTCACAGAGTACGTCAGAAGATTTGGTTTGGAATCCTTGGACCCTTCTACATCATCCGGAGCATCCCGAGATCATATTTGCAGGAATGGGGGATGGTGCCAGAGGCTTCGGTTTCGATCCAAATAAACGTGGAACTGGTGGAGTCTTTCAGTCTGATGATAGAGGGGAGACGTGGGTACCAATTTTAGCGGACTTGCCTACTGTCCAGACCCTATGGGTTACGGGCCTCTGATCGAAGTTGTATCTAAAAATCTCTTATCGTAGTCTTCTTAAGGAGACAAATACAAAACCTGTCGGTCTAATCTGAGGTAACACTATCCAGAGCTATAATCTGGGGGGCTAATTCGGGCTGTTAGCGTGCTATCCATATGTTCATAAAACGAAGACACGCTGATGATCTCCAAAAGAGATAACAAGCTGTTTATAATGCGCGGCTAGTGGACTACGGGTGGCGGAAAATAATCAGGCTACCACAGTCATTTCCAGGGGCGTACTCATTTCTGTCCCGACCGGAAGTTTTATCCCAGACATATCACTGGCAATGGATTGATGAACCGGTCTTTTTTTGTCCAAGTTAATCCAAAGTCTCAAAAGGTGTCTCTTCCGTTCGGGCTCTGGCCAATCCTCGTAAGCCGTGCGGGCATGAAGAGCCACGTGATTTAAAACAAAAGAGATGTCCCCTGGCTGCCAATCAATTTTCAACGAGAGTTTGCCGCACAAATCCTGGAAGAGGTGGATTGCCTCCCATTGCTTCTCAGAAAGTTTGGGGACCTCAGGGAGGTCTTGAGCTCGGTTTATGGTACTTGAGGCGCCGCGAGAAGAGAAAAAACCATCGGTAACACTAAAAACTGGCTGCCGAATGTAAGGCACCTCTCCCTCGGGTATTTCTCCCCTTCGCGACCTGTAAAAGCTGAACTCAAGTTCCTTGGCTAAGTCTGGCCGGAGTTCGAGAATTTTATTATACAATGTCACCGAGCTAACAATACTGTGTTCACCCCCGGACTTCCCGTTTCTCAGACACATAAGAGAAAATGCATCTGCCGAGTCTGAGTGAAAACCTAATTTGTTCGCTGAGTTGTAACCCCGCCCTGTTGGTGAGTGAATATTCCCACCGGCGTCTTTAACATGTTCTAAAAGGTTCCCCTGCTTATTCTGGGGAAGCATTGATCCAAGGTAGCATGCCATGCCCCACTGGATTACGGCATTTTGAAGGACAGATCTGTTTTCAACAGGTATCCCTCTGATGAAAATGAATCCACGTCCATTGATTACTTCCTCATGAATTATGTTCTCAAGAGTGTCCTGAAAAATGGGTAAGTGAAAATCTTCTTTGGAGAGATATTTGAGGGGCTTACCTGTCTGTTCAAAAGCCCAAGCGGCTCTGAGGATTTCTTCCACTTCTTCAGACGAGAGATGGTACAGATATTTGGTGTTATCCCTAAATTCTTCTTTCGACCAATTGGCGGGGTCCACAATTGGTTTCCCTAAAACTGCTGGATTTCTCGTTTTATTTCCTGCTTTAAACCCGTTCATTAGAAACCTCTATTTTGTAATGACAAATTCCCGCTTTGCGCGGGGACAGTTTAGCACAAGGCATTGGAAGGAAAACTGCCGGACTGAACAGGCCTTGATAGGCTTAAATACAACCAAGGGATGTTGGGGAGTTGTCACTCCCTCCAAAAGCTCTTCTTAATTGATGAATTGCGACGATAATTCGAACGACATCTTTCCGAACAAAATTTTACGTGTTCCCAATCTCTTTGCCACTTGCGTCTCCAACTGAATGGTCTATTGCACGTTACGCAAGTTTTTTCTGGGAGGTGCGTCTTGAGTTGCATTTTTGGCATTGTCACCAGGGAATAGAGCTTCCTGACCAGTCGAAAAAACCTCCTGTCTGATCGGTACTAAGGCTGTCTATGACGGCTAGAAGGTTTTTTGCAGCTTCTTCTGGCGATTTGCGATTTGTCTTATTGGAAGAAAAGGGTTCAGAGAGTTTAGTTTCAACCGTGCCCGGGTGAAGTGCAACGGAGATGGCTTTTGGATGAGTTCGCTTGAGCTCTATAGATGCGGTCTTTATGATTTGATTTAACGCCGCCTTTGAAGCGCGATATCCATACCACCCCCCCAAATTATTGTCCCCAATACTTCCTACTCGAGCAGAAAGATGCGCTACGACGCTTCGACTGTCGCGCGGGAGAAACGGGGTAAAATGTTTGAAGATTAAAGCAGGACCGATTGCATTGATGGCAAAGCAATGAGAGAGGGATTCTACATTTAAATCCCTAAAGTTTTTTTCTGGCATTTGCATCGGGTTATGAAGAAAGCCGGCAGCATTTATAACTAAAGTGACATTGAAATCTGCGACTTCCTCAGCAGCGGCAGCGATGCTGGCTTCGTCACGAAGTTCAAATTCTGGGCGTCCGAAACAAAATACCTTTTCGAAAGTGTTTTGTGCCGTGATTTGTTCGCAGAGAGCCTTTCCGATCCCTCCAGTTGTACCAATTACAACAGCAGATGGTTTCCCGATCATATCAAAAATCCAGAAAAAAGGGCCAAAAGCGCCCCCACTGAGAGCGGTAGTCTTAGCTTTTTATACCATGGGGGCATTATGTAGGCTCTCGAATCTAGGTAATACAAGGCTAAGAAGCTAATAGAGAGGATCGTTAAGCAGGACCAAGAGCTGAATAAAAGTGAGGTCCAGGCCGCCAGAGCGGGGAGGACACTATATCCAAGCTGTTTCGCTGCATCACTTTTCCGCTCTCCAGAGATGACCAGACCCCAGCGAACACCTCCTAGAAAGGAGAGAATGATTGCCCCGTAAGTGGTGAGGGATTTCATCGCCAAGTAATGAAAAGGGGCGTCGGGAAGAAAGTTAAGCGCAGCAGAAACAAAGAACGGTATGAGACCCAAATAACCGAGAAGAACGCCTGTCCTTGATCCGATAGGGCTTTCTTGTTTCATAGCGGCTCTACCCTTCTCAGAAGCAATGCTCATTCTGGCCTTGGGATTGGTTATGGCTAACTCTTGGTTCAAAAGTTCACAAAAACAAAACTTGTACGAGAGCAACTTAGAAAAAGTTTTCGTGCAAATGTCACTACAACCTCTCCGGCGGCCCTTGGATTAAGGGCTTTTTGTTTTTGTCTTCGCAACTCGGCTTGCCATGCGACACTAAAATAAGGTTCTCGACGGCAAAGTTATGTTTTTTGGCAACTGACAACAGCCTATTCTTGGTTCTCTCTGGGAGTTTCGGTTCCCTGGCCAATATCCACATGTAGTCGTGGTTAGGGCCAGCAACCAGAGCATATTTATACCCAATGTGGTCAAGGTAAAAAACATGATAACCGCCATAAAAAGGCCAAAAAAATGTGACCGCTAAGCTTGCTTTTTTCGAATGACTTTGGAATTTTGCGGAGCCCTTAGCCTCCCGCCACTCACATTTTTTAGGGTCAAAACCTCGATTAAGAACAGCTATCTTTCCATCTGCTTTTAATTGGTATGTCGCAGTTACATTTGTGAGACCTCTCTCAAATCTGTGGTCCAGTCGCATGATTTCATGCCATTTTCCACTATATCGAACCGGATTAAAATTTTCGATGGGTTTGATACCTCGGGGCGCTTCTGTGCAACCGCCAATAATTGATAGCATGATTGGTAAAAACAGAACATTTCGACGTCTCATTTGGTCGCCTTTTTCCAACCGGCTCCAAGAGCTTCTTGTTCCGTGCAGAACCATTTCTCGCCTCTCGCTAAATCTATTTTCGTGGCGGCGTAAGATTTGCTGCTCGGCAAATGATAAATCTTTTTGCCTCGGCGGTTGATGTTTCCTTTGATATTGCAGGCCGCCGATGGGGACAGGTTTTTTTGTTGATTTAATCGGGAGCCTCGCCGCCAATCCCATGGCTTTACAAATTGATTAGCCCAGAGCCCTAATTTTTTTGATCGGGCAATCCGCTCGTCCCCAACATACGCGCTGGTATACCTCCGATAGGCAAGCGCCATGCCCTCGCGTACCATCCAAGAGTTTAGATCAAGATCCGAAATTTTACAGATCGCGACAACCCGTCCATAGCGATCCCGGTCTTTTTCAAGGCAATTAATTCGGGATCCTCCAATTCTGCGTTCTAACGCTGTCTTTGATTGGACACCACATTGGTAGGGTTTCCCGCCATCCAAACAGAGTTGCCTCAATTCCGGGGCATCAATGCCGAATAAGCGAATGCGTTTTGTGTTGATACGGAGCGTATCACCGTCAATCACTTCGGCGAATCCATTTATGCTGGTATCAGCAACGCTGCCCCCTGCAGCGATTATACACGCGCAGGGCAACAGTATGGTTAAATATTTCAGTAATTTATTCATACATGATCGAATAAGTGCGCTCAATCTAGTTCCGAAGTTTGGTGATTGTCGAAGCGGAGGGAAGCAGTAAGCATGATGCTGTTTAGTAGGGGCAGATCGGGAGGCCTTAAAGACTTCGTTCAGATTAACCATCTCCCAACGAGATGTGGCCTCGTTCTACCAGATAGTCAAGAAGAGGTCTCAAATGAGCGGATATTTGGACGTTAGCGAGCTCTACGGATTGCCCTGAGAACGGTTTTGGAAAAACATAGGCTGTGGTTTGTTTGGAAAAAAGTTGACCCAACCCCTCCATTACTCCCCCAGGGATACCCTTATAGTATTCTTCCCGGAATACCTCCTCGAGTTCGGAGATATTGGTCGCAAGGGCAACCGGCTCCGAGGTGTATCTCGCAAAATACTGCCTGACTCGGAAATATCTGAAGAATTCTGAGACCAATACATGAACCCCCGCTCCACATAATTCTGAAATTCGGGAAAATAATGCAGTTGTGTCTAAACTCCGATCCTCGTTTGCACGGGATAAGGTTATCTCGCCAATTAATATTGTGTTTTGAAGATCCGGATAACTTTTGACAAAAGATCCTTTGGCAGCCTTGATTGTTCTTAAGGTCTCTTGGAAATTGTCTTCCAGACTTAGGCGCTTCATGATTATGCCATGGCGGTATAGGACATCGGCAGGGATTACCAACTTTTCTTGGGGATTAAACATGATTGCCCGAGTGAGGCTGCCGCTCACCAATTCAAGTGCCATGATCTTATTGTCGACTTGTCCGAGTTCAGGCCCGCTCATTTCCGCGAGGTCAATTTCCGTACGTCCCCATCTCAGGTTGTCCATTAGGCTATTTAGGAGCTTTTTGGGCTTATCACTGTAGAAATAGGCGCCATAAATTAAGTTTACCCCCAAAATTCCAAGCGCTTCTTGTTGTTCAAGATTTGAGTCGTCCAGCAGTCTCACGTGCAGTATGATTTCGTTTGGTTTCGCTCCTGGACTATTTTGAAACCGGATACCGAGCCAGCCATGGCACTCTCCTTTTTTCTTAAAACCAAGGGCAGAGACAGTATTTGCAAATGCAAAAAAAGTTGATGTTTCTGGTCTATGATCTCTCAAACGTTCTACGACGAGCTTGAATTCCTGGTCCAGCATTGCGCTCAAGCGCGCTCTCGAAACATATCGACCGTCTGGTGATCGTCCGTATATTTGATCGCTGAAATTCATATCATAAGCTGACATGCTCTTTGCGATCGTCCCGGCCGCTGCACCAGCTTGAAAAAACCAGCGAGCGACCTCTTGACCGGCCCCAATTTCTGCAATTGTTCCGTATTTGAGGGGGTCGAGGTTAATGGTCAGTGCCTTTTCCAATGTTGGGGGTGGCGAGTCGATCATTTTGGTATCTTATTGTTATCTTTTAGAAGAGGGTCTAGTTTTTTTGCTAAAGCAGGTCAATAATTAGCGTCTCTTATCTAGGCAGGCTGCATTTTTTAAAATTCAGGCTTGTATGGCAGGTAAAACACCAAATAAATTAATTGCATTAATGTTTCGAATTGAGGTTTGAGTTGCAGGACGATCATTCAATCACAGTTACCCAAATTTCCCCTCACGTTGGTGCGGAAATTGGGAATGTTGACCTGACGGGTATTCTCACATCCCAACAAGTTGAGGGAATTCATGAGGCTATAATTGCCCATGGAGTAGTCTTTTTCCGGAACCAAAATATTTCTCCTGCGGATCATGAGCGGTTTATCAGATATTTCGGTGAACCCCATGTCCATGTTGGGGGCAAAAATACTGCATCCCAGGCCGTACCAGGACATCCTGCATTAAACAAGCAAGCCTTCGATAAAAACTCGCCCCGAGTGTCCGGTGAGACATGGCATTCAGATCAAAGTTGTGCCGCCGTTCCGCCCATGTACAGTGTTCTCTACCAAGAAGTTATTCCACCTCACGGCGGAGGTGATACGATGTTTCTGTCGGCAGCCAAAGCCTACGAAGAACTTAGTCCAGGAATGAAGGTATATTTGGAGGGTAAAACCGCAACGCACACCGCTTCCAATGCTTTCGACAAGAAAAACAACGATCCAGATCTGACGGTTACTCATCCAATGGTAGTGAGGCATCCTGAAAATGGTCGAGCTGTATTATTTGTGAATCCAAATTTTACCTCTCATATTAACGATGTTCCCGCCGACGAGAGCCGCCACCTGTTAGAATTTCTTTACCAGCACATGCAGCGGCCTCATTGGACACTGAGGTTCCATTGGACGCCTCATTCGATAGCAATGTGGGATAATCGGGCGGTGCAACACCAAGCCATCTGGGATTATTGGCCAAACGAACGGGTTGGGTATCGAATGTTTGTCGGTGGGATTGAGCGTCCGGTCGCCGCATAATTTGGTTAACCGCCGAGGCCCCAACTTTTAGTCCATGGCAGAAAATGACGCCTGGAAATTATACTAGAAATTATTCAAAAATATTACCAGTTGGGTCATGGTCCTCTAGGGTCTTTTTTCAGACCGACCAATTTGGGATTTATCGGAAGTGTTTTCCGTTCAAAGGTTATTCTTGATTTTTAAGTCTGTGTTGATTTGATTTTTACCAGTTTACCTTGACAAGTTCGATGAGGGGTTACCCAATGGTGACACGTTAGACAACCGCGAGAGTTGTGAATTTTCATAGGGAGAGAGAGATGAAACATTTAATAACACGTGTGACTCCAGTCATTGCAACCGCGTCAATGCTTGGTTTGGTTACGTCAGTTTCGTTGGCTGACGAGGTGGCAAACTTTTATAAGGGAAAGCAGATAACGTTCCAGGTCGGGTTTGGCGCTGGAGGTGGATATGATACCACATCGCGCATAGTGGCACGACATTTTGGTAAACATATCCCGGGGAATCCGAGTGTTATCGTCCAAAATGTTCCAGGGGCGGGGAGTATGAAGGTTGCTAACTCGGTTTATAACACCGCACCCAAGGATGGAACCGTTTTGGCAGTTTTCTCTTCATCAGTCGCGATGGTCCCACTGTATGGCAAGAGAAAAGCCAAGTTCAAAACAGAGAAGTTTGAATGGATTGGTAGTATGCACCGAGACATCCAATCCTGCGGGGTTTGGCGTGGTGCGGGTCAGGGAATAAAGACATTGCCTGATATGGTAAAAGCCAAAAACCCAGTTATCTTTGGGTCCAACGGACCCGCATCACCTCTAACAATTTTCCCGCTATTCATGAAAAACGTACTTGGGGCCAATTTAAAAGTTGTCCACGGGTACAAGGGAACGAAGGGCGTTAACCTTGCTATGCAAAAAGGTGAATTGAGCGGGACTTGCGGAATGTTTGAGTCGTCTGTCCGAGGTGCATTTTCATCCAGTTTTAAATCAGGGGACCTCGGCCTATTTGTTCAATTGGGTGAAGGAGAATCTGTTCCGTTGTTTGGAAAAGCAACGAATATATTTTCCATGCTGAAAACAGAAGAGCAGCGTCAAATGGCTCGGTTGGTGTTTGGGCCAGCGGAAATCACCCGACCGCTCGCAGCCCCTCCTGGGACGCCGAAGGCCCGAGTTACCGCATTGAGAAAAGCGCTGTTGAGCATGGCGAAGGACCCGGGCCTGATAGCCGATGCAAAGAAAATAAAGGTGACGTTAACCCCCATCCCTGGAGATAAGGTCGCCTCAGCATTCGACTCTTACTTTAAAACGCCACGGGCCCTCGTGGATAAGACTTATGAGATGATCAGCAAGATGTAGTCCTAAAAAGGGCCCTTAAAAGGGCCCTTTTTACATTTGTGCAAAGAGAGGTGGATTTATGCGGGCGGTTGGTTTCTTTGATTTCGGAGGGCCTGAGGTGCTCCAAGTTCTTGATTTGCCTGAGGTTCAGGCGGGTCTAGGAGAAGTCCGTATTCGTAACTACGCGGCTACAGTCAATCCCACTGATCTGATGGCACGAAATGGGGCTCGAGCTGAGGCCATGAAACAAGATGAGCCGCCATACGTCCCGGGTATGGAGGTGGCTGGAGTAGTCGATCAAGTTGGTGACGGTGTTGTTTCAGAAATTCAAGTTGGAGACCATGTGTTGGGGATTGTGGTCACAAAGGCGGCCCATGGCGGTTATCGGGAGCAAATTTCTCTAGATGCTCGCTCTGTTGTTCGGATCCCAAAGGATGTGTCATTTCCAGAAGCTTGCACTTTGCCCATGAATGGCCTGACCGCGAGGCAGGTCCTTGACCGTTTAAACCTCTCGCCGGGTCAGGCTATCGCCGTTACTGGAGGCGCTGGGGCCTTTGGGGGCTATGTAATACAGCTCGCGAAATTAGATGGTTTAACCGTGATTGCGGATGCCGCAGAAAATGATGTTTCCTTAATTGAAAAATTCGGGGCGGATATCGTTATTCGGCGTGGATTGAATTTCGTGGATGAAGTTCGTAAACACTTTTCGGATGGAGTAGATGGTCTGGCGGACGGGGCCGTATTACGAGACAAGGCGGTTGGGGCTGTAAAAGACTCTGGTGCTTTTAGTTCCGTTCGGGGTTGGGAGGGCAATGGTGAACGAGGTATTCGCTTTGAAACAACTTCTGTCCGATCTTATGCCTTCGAAAATCAAAAGCTCTCAGAATTGTCTCGGCGCGTAGAAGAAGGAAAATTGACCCTTCGGGTGGGTGCTACTTACAAGCCTGAAGATGCAGCCAGAGCACATGAGCGTCTAGAGGCAGGGGGCACGCGTGGTAGGTTGGTTATCGAATTTTGATCAATCGAAGATACCGACCCTCCTTCCAATGTTTTCTGCCTCAATATGTTCCTGAACAATTCTGGGCATCTCTTCCGGATCTAAACGACCAAAACCGCAGTAAGCAGATAGACCGAATTTTGGTAGAAAACTCTTCGCAATCCTCAGGCGTGTTTCCAAATTGGATAAGCTATGAATAGAGCCAAGGAAAATTCGGGTGGGAGAATTTTTTAGGTTTTGGAGAGGGGCATAAAAGTTCTCTTCGGTCGTGTCTAAAGTCGGAATATTGATCCAGTCTAGGGTGCGGGGCACCCTGGAGAGAATAGCTTGGGCGAATTCGACAGTCGGACCCAAGGTGTTCGGAGCAAATCTTGGCCAGCCACCAAAGGTTCCGAAGCAAAGATGCAAGCCAAGGTTGATATCTTTCGGAACAGATGTCGATAAACGTTCAATCTGACCGATGTTGCGCTCTATTGCCCCCCCAATTGGCTCTCCCGGAATGCCTCCGTTGACATCGGTAATTTCGTGAGAGCAATCGAACTGTATTGCAAGGTCTTTATTCGGAATAAAGGACACAATATTTTCAATTTCAGCCTTAAGTGCCTCCTCATAGCCCGGGCGAATTTTCTCTAGATCCCCAGCCTCAGTGAAAGTTGATTTTCTAATTACGCTATTCACCAATGGGAGTGATACTTGAAACCGAAGTTCGTTAGGCAAAAATCCTTCAGCCCGCAATGTTTTAAAAACAAAGTAGGAATTTATAGCATCCCGTGCGAAGCCCAGACGCCAACCTGGTTCTCCAAAATCGACATGGTTCACACCTGGTCTTACTCGAAAAGTCCACATATCAGAGCGGTCTCTCGGTGTTAGCCTTTCAATCCCATTATCTCTCGCGGGCCGTTTAATTACTTCAATGTCGGGGTGATTATTGAAAACTTCGAAAGAAAGCCTGACGACCCACCAGCGTCTGGTTCCAATTTCACCATCTGGCATCGCTTGAAGATACTGCCCCAGGGGCGGGCCAAACATTTTGATAACGTCTTCCGCGGTGGTCAGTGGTATGCTTCCCACAAGCAAAAGTTCTTTATTCATCGTGATAACTCCCTTTTTATGGATCAGCCCCATCCAAATGCTTTTGTGATCAATCGCAAAGACAATATGGTTAGAATGATTTGAAAGGAAATTCGGAATATCCTCTCCGGGATTATGTTTAAAACAGGTTTGCCAATTGCGATACCAATCCATGATGCAAAGATCATCGATAAGACAAGGGGTGCGTATGGCCCGAATTCAACTCCCAGAATCGTGAATGTGACAATCTTGGCGATATGAACAATCGACATTAGACCACCAAGGGTGGCAATGTGCTGGCGCCTGTCGGCACTTGCCGCGGCCGTGAATGCCGCAAGTAAAGAGCCCGTGGCACTGATAAAAACTCCTAGAAACGTTGTAATAAAACCGACAAAAACAAAGCGTCCCCTCTCAGGTCCAAAGCGGGCGATCGCGGGAACCCATGTAAGAAAAAGCATGCTTGTTCCCAAAATCATAAGAAGGAGATGCTCCGGAAGGTTTACGAAAATTTTACCACCGAGCGCTGCCCCAATACCCGTGCCTAAAATAAATGGAGTAAGAGTTCCGCGCATAAAGAATCTCCAGCGAGAGATCAGCATTGAAGAACTGACCCCGAGCTGAATCACCGTGTGTAAGGGTATTAGGATTTGTGGTGGGAACACAAAAGCCATTATTGCAATTAGGATTAGTCCCCCGGCGGTCCCAGCGACAGCGGCAATAAAAGCGGTCAAAGTTGCGGCGAGTGAGAGCCCCACAAATAGCCACATTGTAATCCCAGGCATGCCCAGGAAATAATTGGGTACGCTTTCGAGAACTATAATTAACCGTCCAGATTGAGAATTAAATTTGAGACAAAAAGAATATCTTGGCAAAAAGTAACGAGAACTGGGATTTTTGACAATTCTCCTGAGCTTTGAGATGGTTTCGCATATTCACCTTTTTTTAATAATGGATCTTAGGTAAGCGAAGCTTTTTGACTCAACTAGAATCGCTTCTTTACATTTTTTCTCTTCTTTAGTCTGGGATCATTGACGGTTTAGCTTGGTTCGTTTTCAGCAGTTTATTGAATTTATTTTTTCCTGCTAGAATTCTATTCCTCTATGCGGGCGATAAATTGCTCTTGGTGGTTAAAAGAGAGAAAAAATGGACAGCAAAACTAAATGCGATGAGGGGCAAGATCTATCTAAACGGTTCCTCGTCGATCCCTATGAAGATTGGGCAAGAGCTCAGGGTATCCCCATACATTTGGATTTCGGCCATAATTTGTTGCGACTCGAGACCGGCTTCTGGGACCGCTGGGACGTGGGAGGGTGTTTCGCTCACACTCACGGGCGGGGAGACTTCATGGCAAACTATGTTCTGGAGGTGGAACCGGGAAAAAAGACAGCGGAGATAAGACATATCTATGAGGGATTTTTTTATGTTTTAAAAGGTGTTGGATCGGCCACAGTGGAATATCCTAATGGCGAGAGCAGAACCTTTGAATTTGGTCCTAAAGCGCTTTTTACAGTGCCTCTGAATTGTCGCTATAGAATTTTTAATGGATCGGGCCAGGAGCCGCTTCGGCTTTCATGTACAAATGATGCCCCGCTGGTGATAAATTTATTTCATAACGAAAAATTTGTATTCGATAACGATTTTGAATTTCCTGAGCGTTTGGGGGCAGATGGGCATTTTGAGGGTGAGGGTGAGCACCTTAGAGTCAACCGCGGCGATAATGTCGCTGAAGCGAATTTATGGGAAACCAATTTTGTTAACGATCTCACAAATTTTAAGCTTTATTCGATGGATGCCAGAGGCAAAGGTTCATTGAACGTATCGTTTATCCTCGCAGACAGCACGATGCATGCCCATTCATCTGAGATACCCGTTGGAAGATATAAAAAAGCCCACAGGCATGCGGCCGGCACTCATGTTCATGCTGTTAGTGGGGTGGGATACACCCTGCTTTGGTACGAAGGCGATGAAGAATTTGTAGAAATTCCATGGGAGCATGGTTTTATGTACACGCCTCCTTTTTGGATGTTTCACCAACATTTTAATACTGGCCCTGATCCGGCCCGTTACTTAGCCTGCAGCATGGGCAGCCGTCGATATCCGTTTATATCGTTGCGGAGGAAAAGTGCAGAGGGTAAAGGGGCTACATCTATTCAAGAGGGGGGGCGCCAGGTTGAATATGAAGACCAGGATGACCGTATCCATCGAAAGTGGCTAGAGGCTATCAGGAGCCAAAGTGTCAAATCTAATATGGGAGATATTTTTGATGAAACTAGGATTATGGCCATCGACTCCTCTGAGCTCTCAGGAAAAATAAAAACGCCTCCGTCCATCGGGCCAGCTGTTTGAGGATATTTGCCCGGAGGTCCTTTGCTTTCCTATTTGAACCCTCCATGAAATAGACGGATTGACCTGGGGATATATGCTGTCTTCTACTAAGGAAGTTGTGATCATTACCTCAGGAAACACCATATAGAAAAGATATGGGGACTATGGCCACATCGGCTTGCACAACGGTTTGACAGTATAATTTTACAGGGGACAAAAAGACTCTAGAAAGAGGATGCGATGAAAAAAGGGAATCTTTCCCGCTTACCTTACGAGGAGGACGGCGGTGTTCTCTTTCACAAAACAGGGGGGATTTTTCAGAAAATGGGCGTCAAGGGGGGGCAGTTGGATGGGGCCTGGGTTCAGTATTACCCCAATGGCCAAATTCAATATAAGGGTGCCTTCAGGAATGGGAGGCCTGAGGGTCCCATTGTCATGTACTATGATAACGGGCAGGTGTTCCGAAAAGGGGCTTATAAGAACGGATTGAAAGAGGGTGAATGGATCATTTATGACAAAAAGGGTGGACTAATGGACGAGGTTTTTTTCGAAAATGGCGTGGCCCGATAGGTGCGAGGAACTTAGTCTGGCTATGATTGATTCCGGTCCTCTATAAGGTGTTATCGGATGTTTAACTCGCCGACTGGGATAAATGAATTTTGAGCATGTCGGCGAACCACTACGATTCCACCAGATTTTGGATAGGTTCCGGTAAGGGCACCGATATTCACATAATGTGAAACCAAAATTAGCGGAAGATCGATCTGTTTTTTTAGAAGGAAACTACGAAGGGCAATCATTTGTGGTTTTTCGTTTTCTTCTCTCTCGAAAAAAGAATTCAGCGCAGGGAGATCCCTGACTTTACCTAGGCTCATCAGGTTGGCGGTATCTCTGCACCTACACCATTGACTGGAGTATACTTCAGCTTCTGTGATTCCTCGTTTGCGAAACGCCAGACCAATTTGGGTCGCTTGTTTCCTTCCAACATCATCTAAATTTCTTTGCGTATCACAATTGTTAATCTCAAAATTCGGTGGATCACTGAATCCGGGTGCAATAGCGTGTCTGACCATTGCAAAATGATCATTTGATTTAAGTAATGCCCATAAATATTCGTCCGCATTCGTTTCCTGAGTAGTGCCCTGGAGGAGAAAAACGGTGGATAGAAATAAAAAAAATGATCTAAAAAGCAATTAAGTGGCTCCTCCGCCGATTTCCAAAAATAGGAACTTTTCGGAGTGTAATGTTCAAGTTACCCTTTGACCAATTTAAAAGGAAAAAGAGGAATCTAACATGGAAGCGGCAAACCGTTCCCGCGTCATCGCGTTGGAGGAACACTACTGGGATCACGAGGTCGAAACGCATTTTAAGGGTCGAGACTCGTCCCGCCGCGGGGCCCTCATGGATAGGCTACACGATCTCGGCGAATTGAGATTAAAGGAAATGGATGAAGCGGGAATCGATGTGCAAGTGCTGAGTCACGGTGCGCCTTCGCTTCAGAGGATCGATGCTGACTCAGCCGTCAAACTTGCCGAAGTAGCTAACAATCGGCTGGCAGAGGCGTGCAAGCGCAATCCGGAGCGCCTCTACGCTTTTGCGGCGCTGCCAACCGCCGATCCGAAAGCCGCGGCTAATGAACTTGAGCGTTCTGTGGACAAATTAGGTTTTGTAGGGGCAATGATCCACGGACCAACGGGAAAGGATGGCTGGCTTGATAAAAAGGAATATTGGCCAATATTTGAGCGCGCCGCCGCACTTGATGTTCCACTTTACCTGCACCCCGCGTGGCCTCATTCCAATTTCCTGGAGACTTATCTCTCGGATTATCTCGAGCAATATCCGGCACTCGGGGGTCCTGCCTGGGGATACACGATAGAGACGGCCACCCATGCACTGCGGATAGTACTCTCAGGGGTTTTCGATAAGTATCCAGGGGCCAAGATGATACTTGGGCATTTAGGTGAGAGCATTCCGTTCTCTCTTTGGCGGATCAATCAAGCATTGAATCGGATCGAAAATACGGGAGGGGCATCTTTTCGTGAGATTTTTAGTAAACATTTTTGGATAACAACAAGCGGGAATTTTTCCAATCCCGCTCTGCTATGCTGTGTGATGGAAATGGGGATAGACCGTATCATGTTTTCGGTCGACTACCCCTTTGTTGAGAATATGGATGGAGCCAATTGGATACCAACCATCCCTTTTTGCCAAGAAGATAAGTCGAAGATACTCCACAAAAATGCTGAAGGGTTGCTGAAAATTTAGGAGACTTGCTCACCTAACCGAAGCAGTCGGGCCGCCGTACCGCCCAAAATTGCAATTCGTTCATCATCGCTGAGGCCTTCGGTTTTCATTACCAGGTCGACCTCTGTGGTGGTCCAACCAAAAGGATAGTCAGTGCCAATCATAATCCTATCGGGTCCGGTCTGGGAAATTAGGTACCTGAGGGCATCTGGGTCAAAAACGATTGAGTCGAAATAGAGTTGGCCATTTTTTAGGTAATGGGTGGGATGATGTTGGCATAAAGACTGAACCCTCCGGTTTGGAAAGGTTCTAATAACGGCATCGGATCGATGCGCATAAGAGGCAAAGTAGCCGCCTCCATGCACAGCACAAATTTTTAGGCCAGGGAAATGGTCTAGTGTGCCCTCGAAAATAAGGTGAGAGAGAGCGATGGTGGTTTCTAGAGGGTTGCCAATCGTGTTAGCAAGCGCGCCCCCGCCCGTGAGTCTATCTCCGGTTACCATATCAATTGTGCCACGCGGGTGCATAAAGATTAAAAGATCCAATTCTTCGCATTTCGCCCATATAGGATGAAAAATAGGATTAGACAGCTCTAGGCCATTGACATAACAGCCGACATTTATGCCTCTGAGTCCAAGCTCCTTTACGCCGTATTCTATTTGCCTCACGGCGAGGGGCGGGTGTTGCAGCGCAACTGTGGCAAAAGCCACAAATCTCTCCGGGTCGTTAGCGCAAATTTCTGCGAGGCCTTCATTTTGAATTCTGATGATCTCGTCTGAAATTTCCCAATCTAAATCATACCACCAAGGGTTGATACTGAGTGCAGCCATATCCAAACCCTGATGGTCCATAGAGGCAATCCGAGTTTCCTTATCTTCCATTGATAAATCCGAGCGTTCAGGTGTTTTTTCTAAAAGCGCCAAAGCCTCCGGGACTACGCAATGAGCGTGAATGTCAATTGTTCGGGTCCGAGTTCCATTCACTGAGACCTCTCTTCTTTGAGTGGGGTGTTCAGGTGGGATGCCATGAGAATGCCCCTCCGGTGTCCGAAGCGGATGCCAATCACAGTTCACAAATCCAATTGATTGGTTGCCTTTCGCCATAAGTCTTGTTCCCCTTGTTAACCCGACATCACTATACCTTCTTCTTAAAGTACAAGACCTTTTGATGATTGACGAATTGGATGAAGAGCTTTGGAGGTAGCTGTTAGAAAATTCTTCATCCAAGGATTCGATATAAGGTTTTCGATTATTAGGCTGTTGGCCGTAAGTTTTGAGCAATTTTATCCGATAATATTTTTAGATAACCGAAACAGGCGTTTTCGTGCACCAAAGAATGGGATATTGTTTTGCCATGGCTAGTTTGACTATAGAGACAGACCCAGGGCTGCTCGCGGATCTTGCGGCGGCCAGTCGTATTCTTGCAAAACGAGGAGTGGTTGATGCCTTTGGGCATGTCTCTTTGAGGCATCCTGGAGATCCGGGGCTCTATTTGATGCCGAAGTCTCAGGCGCCGGCTCTAGCAACTCCTGGAGATATTATTACCTATAATTTAGACTCCGAGCCCTTGGATGCTGGTGGTAGAGGCAGTTTCATCGAACGGTTCATTCACGGTGAAATTTATAAACTTCGCCCCGATATTAACTCCATTGTTCACTCTCATTCTCCTTCGGTTATTCCTTTCGGTCTGACAAGAACGCCGATGGTCGGGACCTTCCATAACGCTGCATTTCTAGCCGAAGGGGTGCCTGTTTTTGATATTCGAGAAAAATTTGGTCAAACTGATATGCTCGTGTGTGACTGCGCAAAGGGTATAGCTCTAGCGGAGACTCTTGAGGAGAAGCATATTGCTCTCATGAGGGCTCATGGCTCGGTTGCTTGTGGGAAAACCCTTCAGCTTTCTGTTTTTAGGGCAGTTTTTACGGAGGTTAGTGCACGAATTCAAACAGCGGCCATTGCTTTGTCCGGCGGAGAAACTCTTGATTCTCTTGAACCAGAGGAAGGGCGACTGGCTGATTCTGTAAATGATATGGCGTGTCTGAGGGCGTGGCATTTGTGGCGCACGGAGATAACTATGGAGACAGGTTGGTGAAAACGAGTAGGAATTAAATGGCCGACTATTCAGAAGAAAAAGATAAGTTGGTTCGTTGTATCAAGATGCTCGAAAAAAACGGCATTATGGACTACAACGGCCATGCGAGTATTAGAACTGGGCCGAATCAAATGCTAATCAATATTGGTAATTGTCAGCGTAGCCAGTTAACGGTTGATGACATTTGCCAGATTGATTTTGAGGGTACGGTGTTAAAAGGAAATGGAAAGCCGCCCCTAGAATTCCATCTTCACGCAGGGGTCTATAAGGCTCGCCCAGATGTTAATGCTGCGATACACTGTCATCCGAAGTGGTCTACAATTCTATCGACGGCAGGAGCAGAGTATTTGCCTGTTTATGCCCAGGGGTCTCTCGTGTACCCGCTCCCGGTGCTCGACTCTCCGGACTCTATTAACAATGTAATCATGGCAACGCGGCTTACAGATACTCTTGGACAACGGCCAGCGGCTTTGATGAAAGCTCACGGCGTGGTCACAACGGGCAACACGATTGTGGATGCGTTCGTGCTCTTGAATTATTTGGAAGAAAATGCCGAAAGGCAGTTCCAGGCTCAATTGATAGGGACCCCGTATTCATTTACCAAACAAGAACTCGAGCTTTGTTATGAGAAACTTTACAATCCGGGCCTTTTCCTCCGAACTTGGAACCATTTTAGCGCTAAGCTTGATGGCGTGATTTTCGACTCTTAATTTTGCCGCTCGAGCCAGATGGAGACAGTTGAAAAATTTTCCCTTGCCGCGGTTGTTGGCTGGCCAATAATGCACTCAAGGTCCCCGCTCATGCATAACTATTGGATGAGGCAGCAAGGTATAAAAGGCACCTATATTCCTCTCGCAATCGAACCCGGGAAGGTCCCGGAGGCGCTACGAGCAATGCCAATGCTCGGGTTCTCTGGATGCAATGTGACCATTCCACACAAGTTAGTCGCCAAAGAGACTATGGACGAGGTAGATGAAGCGGCAGAAAAAATGGGTGCTATCAGCTGTGTGGTTGTCAGAGAGGATGGGAGCCTTTTCGGAACCAACAACGACTGGATCGGGTTTTTACGCAATCTCCAACAATCCCACCCGGAATTTGAGTTGGCGGGGAAAACTGTTACCGTATTAGGAGCCGGGGGTGGTGCAAGGGCCGTCTGCTATGGGCTTATACAAGCGGGGGTTAACGAGATAAATGTCGTCAACCGGACACGCGATAAGGCTGAGAACTTGAAACAGCTGTACGGAGATATTCTGAGAGTGTGGACGTGGGAACAACGTTCTCGAGCTCTCGAGGGCGCGGATTTAGTGGTAAATGCGACCTGTCTTGGAATGGTTGGTATGGAAGATCATGATATCGAGTTTGATGCGCTTGCCCAGGATGCCGTTGTGTACGACATAATCTATACGCCCCGTGAAACTAACTTTATAAAGCGCGCGGCAAGAAAACAGAACCGGACCTGTTCAGGTCTTGGAATGTTGTTGCATCAAGGTCCAGTTGCCTGGAAATATTGGTTTGGAATTGAGCCAACGGTAACCCGTGAGCTTTATGAACTATTGGCTCGAGATTTGGAGTCAGAATACGGGGAATAGAGATCTAATTCCCAGTTTTCTCCGGAGAGACGGAAACATTTTCCGTGGAAAGTCAATCGGGGCTGTCTCCGCGGAGATCAATCTCTTAGCTTGAATACTATTGGTATTGTAATTTTTCCTTCGACTGCGATGCCTCCAAGAGTGGCAGGGATGAAACGCCACGTTTTTATGGCCTCATAAGCTGCTTCGTCCAAAATTTTAGTGCCACTCGACCTTTTTACTTGAAGGGATTGCACGAGACCGTTTGATCCGACAGTGGCCAGAAGCACCACCTTGCCTGCGAGGCCCTGCCTTCTTGCACTTCGAGGGTATATTGGGGGCTTGTTATTCTTACCTTTTTTTAATCTGGGAGAGGTCGCACGTTTGGAGACCAAGGCGTTTGCTGTGTTATCTTGTGAACGGGGAGACGTTCTTGGCTGCCAAATTTTTTTATCGGTTAGGTTTTTTTTTGTAATTGAGGAGAGTGTTTCGCTAAGTGCCGATTTTCTCCTTTTCTTCGGAGCTGGGTGAGGCTTTTCCTCCAAGGTGATGCGCGGTGACTCTAAGCTGGAAATCGATCTCTCTAATCTCGGCTCCGGCAATACACTCCTTTTTATTGCAACTTCAGCTGCTGTCTTCTCAATAAAAGACATCTTATGGGAAGGATCAGACCGCAATGGCTGTGAGCCTAAAACTTTATGTTCTAGTGTCTTCTGGGCAGTCAATTGCCTAATTGTATTTTGAGGGTCAGTAACACTCCGTATTGTGTTCGTTACCAATTCTACAGTTATGGCAGAACCTCTCTCGGATGTCGGGCGAGCTGTTTCTAGCACTAAAAGAAATATCCCCGCGGCACTGAAATGTAAGATGATTGAGAGGATGCATCCAATACTCAAAAATTGAGTTCTCTCAGTCAGAGAGGGTATAGTGGGGTCAGGAATGATCTGTCGGTATAAAGTAGGGGATCCCATCCACCGATCCTAATTTCGCTGATATGTCAAAACAGGTTTCCAGATTTTTTGGTGTGATGACCTCAGGTATTTTGCCATCCGCCTTGATCTCCCCTCGGTCCAGTAGAATCAGTCTTGTCGCGAAGCGCAAGGCTAAAGCTAAATCATGAAGCACTATGATAATAGTTAATCCTTCTGCAATTTTGTCAGAAAGAATTCTCATTATTTCCAGTTGATATTTTGGGTCTAGACCCGTCAGGGGTTCATCGAGTAGGAGCAGTTCTGGGGAACCGGCCAGAACACGGGCCAAGAAAACCCGCGTGAGTTCTCCGCCTGAGAGTTCCGTGATAGGCGTTGATTGAATATGAGATAAATCGCAAGTCTTCAGTGCCTGGTCGATCATAGAGATGCCTAGATCACTGGTTGGGTCGCCGTGAGGGATTCGTCCAAGGGCCACGAGTGCTCTGACGGTGATTGGCCAGTGGGGGTGACGGTTTTGTCCCATATAACCGATTTTTTTAGCTATTGTTCTCCGGTTTGAAATTTTAAGGTTGTGTTTATCCAGTATAATATCTGCGCCATGTGAGATTAATTGCCCAATGGCCTTGATTAAAGTCGTTTTACCAGAACCGTTGGCTCCGATAAGCCCGATTAGTTCACCTGGTTTACAGCAGAAATTGATGCCATTCAGTATTCTCTTGCCCTTGATATTTAGGGATAAGTTCTCGATCGATAGCCGCTTCATAGGGGTCTTTCTCGATGTTTAAGAAGAAGAACTAAAAAAAAGGGAGCTCCTACTAAGGCAGTGATGACGCCTAATTTGATTTCTGTATCAAAGGGAAGAAGACGGACTAAAATATCAGCAAAAAGCACAAGTGTTGCGCCCCCAAGCGTACTCAAAGGTAGCAACAGTTTTGGTTGGCTTTGAACGAGGGGTCTGAGAAGATGCGGGACAACGAGTCCTACAAAGCCGATTGCGCCGCAAATCGATGTGGCTGCGCCGACGGACAGCGCAGTTCCTATTACAATTTTTGTTCGGATTTTTAGGAGATCGAAGCCCAAAGATATAGCCTCTTCCTCTCCGAGTGTTAGAGCATCTAGCGAGTTCCCCGTGGAAAAGAGGAATATCCATCCGACGATCATAAATGGTAGGGCAAGGGCTACCTGATCAAAGCCCTTATCAGCTAGGGATCCCAACATCCAGAAAATGACTTCATAGGTTGCAAAGGGGTTCGGTGAGAGATTCAGGGCAAGGGATAGCATGGCTCCTGAAAAACTTGTGATAGCAACTCCGGCCAAAATAAGTGTAAGGGCATTGAAATCTTTTCCCGCCAGAAGATGAATTAGTGTAACAGCAAACATTGCGCCAATGATGCCCCCAATGGGAATCATAAGAGCCAATGAGGTTCCTAACCCGGTGTAGAACGTTAGCACTGAAAAGAGGGCAGCAGTCGACGTCACACCAATAATGCCCGGTTCTGCTAGGGGATTACGCAAATAACCCTGAAGAGCAGCACCCGAAAGGCCGAGTGTTGCACCTACCGCCGCGGCAAGTACGGACCTTGGTAGCCTAATTTCTGTAAAGATTAAATAAATGCCTTTGGGCGCAGTGCCGGCGGCAATATTAAGCAAATCCTGAGTGGAAATTTCTGCGGGCCCAATGAAAAGAGAGAGTGTAAATCCGGCAAAAGCACTGATGGAAAGTCCGAGAATGTAAAAATAGTACTTGTATCTTATGTGGTTCATTTTTTTTGCTTTTTCCAGGCATTCCTGATGGCTTCAACGGCCAACTTAGTAGCTGGAGATCCGCATAGCCAAAGACTGTCTTTAATTCTTACCCGAGGTTTTCTATCTAGACTCTCGATTAGAGCAGGGTGAGAGAGCAATCTGGTCGCGAGAGCTGGCCAAGTGGAACTCTGACTGAACACCAGATAATCGGGGTTATTTTCTAGTATTGTTTCAAGGAGTAAAGAATGTGTGCCCTTTCTTTTTAGACGTGCCGAGAGGTTTTCAAAACCCGCCTGAACAAGCACGGAATGTGGCAATGTCCCTGGACCCGATGAGAGACTATTGGGCCAAATAATTGCCGCTAGAGGTGGCCTATTTTTTGGTTTTTGAGAAATATCTGGGCGGCCCTCCTTAAGTTTTATAATTGCTTTTACGGCGGCTTCATTTTCACCAATGGCCTTCCCGATCTTTTTGATATTCTCGGAGATTTCGGAAAAATTTGTTGCTATTGGGATTGAAACCAGTTTGATCCCTAATCTTTTTAGGGCGTCTCTTATAAATTCGTTGGTGTAGGGGCCGCCGAAAACAAGATCAGGACGATGGATAATGATCTCTTCGGCTCTCGCCCGAATTAAGGGGATATCGCTTGATTCTGCATGATAGGCGGAGACCCTGCGATCCTTTATTGAATGGCTTAACGCGACAATTTTACTCTTTGGGGCAACAGCTAATAACAATTGGTCGGTGCAGAGATTAATGGAGACTATTCGGGCAGGTTTGGCATTCGCCGTTGGAAGGTATGGAAAGTAAAAAAGTGAAATCATTAGAGCGAATAGCAAGCTTTTGGTTAGCAGGATGCTGTTCATAGCAAACCAAATTGGCCTTTAAGGCCTATAAAAGCCCTAAAACCTGGGCCGCCATAGCTCAAGGCCTCCTCATATTTTTTGTCAAATAAATTTTCTATTCGCCCGTAAACTTCAAGTCGATCTGTTATTTTGTAATTGGCTGAAAGGTTGACCAGATAAAAATCTTTGAGCTCTGCTCGTTGGCTTTCAGAAAAGAAAGCGGAAAATTCATTGTCCTGTTGGTTTCCTGTGTATTTCAGTCCCAGAGATATATCAAATTTTTCTCTCACCGGCCGGTACACGACATGGAGACTGGCTAGATGTTTGGGCCGTCTCGGTAATTGCGTGGCATTGGCATCTTGTCCGAGGGTCCAAGTATATTGTCCTTTAATAGAGATACCCTCGAAAAATTTAAGCCGACCGCTAAGCTCGATGCCATCAATGACAGATGTTCCTTCTAGATTCTGTGCGCTTCGACCTGCGCCACTGATCAAGTCTCTAATCTGATTTTTGAAGTAAATGATCTCGGATTTCAGCCGCCCATCTAAAAAATTGTCTTCCAAGCCAATGTCCCACCCGGTGCTGTTTTCGGGTTTAAGGTTAGAGTTCGGCAGAAAATTCGGGCCAAAACCATACAATTCGAACAGCGTCGGATTTTTTGCTCCAGTCCCATAACTCGCATGGATCCGAGTTGTATTATTTGGGAAGCTATAGCTAGCTGTACCTCTATATGTGGATTTATTTTCAAAATAATCATTATTGTCATATCGGGCGCTCAAGGATAAAAAGAGTCGATCCCAGAAATCGATCCTGTATTCACCAGAGTAACCTTGGGAATTGATCGCTAGGTCTGAGTTCCCGAAAGGACTGCTCGTTAGTTGTTGGTCTCTTTCGCGATCGATTAAGAGGCTTAACGTATGACTGGTGTCAAAAACAGCGCTGTCCCAAGAGAAATTCGTTTGGAAATCAATTCGTGATTTTGCACCATTTGCACTAGATGGACTGCCCCCGATCAGAGACTCAGCCCGATCGTCGCTAAAAGACAGTCCCAGGATATTCTGCCATTTTTCGTCTAATAAAGAGAGGTTAGCAGATACCCTAGCGGCTCTTTGCTGGGTTATGGTTTTATCATCAGTGTCGATAGTCACAATTTTTCCCGAGACAGCGGGTTGATCATCGCTCTCAAGCGTACCTTTGAAAAAGCGCCCAGCGAATAAGAATTGCAATTCTGGAGATGCATCTATACCAAGTTTTGCATTGACGTTTTGGAACTTGTTTCCGTCACTTTCAGCTTCCGAACCGCCAGAGTTGGCGACCGAAAAACCATCGGTGGTTTTTCCGCTTACTCCCACAGAGTAGTTGTACTTGGATGTTTTGCCTCTGACGCCGACTGACGTCATTGCGGTCCGTCGAGAGCCGACTTGAGCTTCCCAATGAACCGTCGGAGGTCCTTTCCCTGACTTGGTGATTATGTTGATGACTCCCCCGATCGCATCACTTCCATATAGCGCAGATTGAGGACCGCGGAGAATTTCTACGCGTTCTATGTTTGAGGTGGGCATGTTGCCGAAATCAAATTCTGAACCAGCGCTTACGTCATTGATTTCTATACCGTCTATTAACACCAACGCATGGTTGCCCTCGGTCCCTCTTATCCGAATTTGTGTAAATGCTCCCTCGGGCCCCGCGCGACTAACGGCCATGCCTGGGATTTCACGCAAAATTTCTGACAAGGAGGTCTCTTGATTCCTATCAATTTCATCGCCAGAGAGCACTGATATACTGCTGCCAGTCTGGTGTGCCAGAATTGGCACTCTGCTCGCTGAGACAACGATTTCTGGGGTAGAAGTAATCCCTTCTGCTCCCTTTGTATGAGAAGAGTTACCCACCAGTATCGCTATCAATAATAGCCAGTCAAAAGGGTTTAACTTTAATTTTTTTCGGTTCAATGCGCTTCCACCAGTTATCGGCCTACATCCGATCTTTCAAAACACGTGCAGTCTCGTGTTTTGTTCGATTATATTTCAGAGCGCAAAAAATGCGACACTGCGATTTCACGCATCGCCGCAAGCAATTTCTCGTTACGCTGGCAAATCCCGACCAGCGTCATAGCGATACTAGGGACGGCAGGTCTCCTGGCTCATGGATCTCCGCACACCCTCTGCCTTCCCGATCTCTCAGTGGCGAATCTTGAAGTTGTGCTAACCATTCACAGTTGCGGGTTCAGCCGGGTTAGCCGCTCTCGAACATCGGCGTCCCTGTTCCCTTTTTCTTCCCTTCCGGAAACCGTCATTACCCAAAATGCTATCGATCTTGTTTTCGTTAGACAACCCTTTTTCCCTTATCAATTTTCGAGATTGGATCTGCAAGGGTTCACAGAAAATGGTAATGGTCATCGGCAAAGAGAACCCGTGATTTTAGGAAATTTCATGATCGAAAAGACACAGGAAATTATTATCGATCCTCATTTTTGTGGTCCTACGCAGTCAGGCCATGGAGGTTATACGGCCGGCATTATGGCTGGACACTTTGAGGAGGGTGCAGAAGTAACTCTCAGGCGCCCAATACCTACTGGGCGCCCCCTTAAGCTTTTCAGTCAGAAGACCTGTGTCCGTTTGATGGATGCGTGCGAAGAGATCGCGATCGCCATTCCTAAAAAAGTTTCCGTTGGAAATAATCGAGCCCCCAACGTTCCATTCAGCAAAGCAGGCGGAGACGTTCTTTGCCTATTCAGCGGGGCACCTGTATCCGAAGTGCTTTGTTTGTGGGACGGACAGAGAAGAGGGAGACGGTTTTAGAATTTTCCCAGGCTTTCTGCCTGAAAAGAACTTCGCTTGCGCGATCTGGGAACCAATGGCCAAGACCGCTTCTGTGGATGGAAGGGTTGATCTTCCCTATTTGTGGGCAGTCCTAGATTGCCCCGCCTATTTTGGTCTGAAACTTGGGGACACATACGTCCTCACTGGAAAAATAGCGGTCGAAATATTGCGTAGGCCCAGAGTTGGGGATGCTTGTATCCTCGCAGGCTGGAGGACAGGTAAAGAGGCCCGGAAGCATTTCGCTGCTTCCGCAATTTTTGACTCTCAAGGAGATTTGCTAGCTAAGTCGACCTCCGTTTGGATAGAGCCTAGAGTTAGAGGCGGATAAAAAGATTCTGGTAACCTTCTTAAATATCGAAAAAATTTGGTTTTCTGGAACGTGCCATTTTTTAACCGGGAGTTTAGAAAAAAGAAAAAGCGGGTTCTTCTACCCGCTTTTTCAGACAAAATTATCTAGTCCCTAACCGGCTAATTTTTCTAAATCAGCCAGAACCTGATCTGGATGTTCGGCTGGTGTCACCTCGTTATAGGCGGCCGCAACTGTCCCATCAGGGGCCAGCAATACCGATTTACGGGGACTGCGAGCACTATCGGGCTCAGAAACACCGTAAGCGATCGAGATGTTCCCATCAGCGTCAGTTAACAGGTCATAAGGAAAAGAAAATTTTTCGCGGAATGCTTTGTTGGCTTCCGGGCTGTCGTAGCTCAGACCCACAATTGCGGCATTCGCTTTGTCAAAGTCTTGGATTCGATCACGGAACCCATTGCCTTCAATGGTTCACCCAGGGGTGTCCGCTTTTGGATACCACCAAAGCAAGACGTACCGGCCGGTAAAATCATCTTTTGATACCGTCTTTCCATCTTGGTTTGGGAGGCTGAAGTCCGGAGCCATCGCCCCGGCGTCAATCAATGCCATTTGGTCTTCTCCCAAAGTTTTTACTAGAACAGGCGTGATTGCCATGTCCGACATAACTGAAAGGCAAAATGGCATTGATGTCAATTTACGTCAGAGGGTTTTCAAAAATCTCGATCTCTGTCAGCTTTTTCTTGGAGGGTTATGGTTATGACGATTACTGTAGAGCCCCTGGGTAGAAGTTTTTTTGCCAGGGTCGTTGGAGTTAGTTTCAGGAAGCCCCCTTCAGGGGAGACTTACGAGACGATCCTTGACGCGATAACTAAGTTTGGCGTTCTGGTTTTTCCGGATGCCGCGCCATCCGAGGAAGAACATCTGGCTTTTGGGCGCGCATTTGGAGAATTGCAGCTGACGTCATCATCGGTAAGCGGTAAACGCAAAAGGCGGATTCGAGCAGAATTTGCCGATGTGTCCAATCTTGATGTGGACGGAAACTTATTGGCGTCCGATAGCCGGCTTGCGCACAACAAACAGGCAAATCAGCTATGGCACTCAGATGCCTCCTTCCGTCCAACACCCTCCAAATTTTCGTTTCTTGCGGGCATTCGGCTCCCTCCGTCAGGCGGCGAGACAGAGTTTGTCGATTTACGGGCAGTCTGGGATGCATTGTCGCCTGAGATTAAAGATAATTGCAGGGGAAAAATTGTGGTTCACTCTCTTCTCGCCTCCCGTAGACGGGTCGGTTTTGATGATTTTAACGAGGAAGAAAGGGCCGCTTTTTCATATGCACCCCATCCGCTCGCTCGAGTTCATCCAGGTAGCGGCAGAACTTCTTTATTTGTGGGGGCTCATGCGGACTTTATTGAAGGGCAGAATGCGGAAGAGAGCCAGGAATTCTTGGATGATCTGTTGGCTTTCGCCACCCAAAAGCAGTTCAGGTATCAACATAAGTGGACAGCCGGAGAGGTGGTGATGTGGGATAATCGGTGTGTCATTCATCGAGGTCGCCCTTGGGATATGAATGTTGTTCGGGAAATGCGTCGTGTAACTGTAAATGGCGATGGGCCCACAGTTGTTAACGGTGCTATTATTCCGTCGGTTTGAAATTCAATGACAATCATTATTACCGATGAAGATGTCCGCGGGCTCCTCTCCATGCCAGAGTGCATAGAGGCCATGCGAGTTGCATTTACAGATTTAGCCGACGGGCAGGCCGCAAATATGCCGCGAATGCGTTATTCGGTGCCGACAAAGACAGTCAACAAACAGTATCTCGCAAATATTCAAGCTGGAGCCGTCCCCAGCTTCGGGGTCGCTGCGGTCCGAGCAGGATCTCGATTTATGCAATTTGAGGAGACCAATGGACAAAGGCGAGTTTTGCACAATCCCGATCCTAAAAATTGGACTGTCATAGTGCTCTATGATTTAGAAACAGCGGAACCACTGGCATTTATTCATGAGAGTCATATCAGTGGGATCCGAGTGGGCGCGACTGTAGGCTTGGCTGTGGATCACCTGGCTAAGAAGAATTCCGAAATTCTTGCTTTGTTTGGTTCCGGAGCTCAGGCAGGACCAATTCTTGAGGCGATAACTTCTGTTAGGGCTCTTTCGGAGATCAGGGTGTATAGCCCCACTCGATCTAACCGAGAGGCTTTTGCACAAAAATACCGCCAACAGGGGCTTAATGTCCTTGTGCGCGATAAGCCGGATAACCTCGTTCCAGGTGCTGACATTGTTGCCTGTGCTACCAATACCGCTGAACCAGTATTCGAGAGTTGCCAGCTTGAGAAAGGGCAGACACTAATCACTATTGTCAACTCTGACGTCACGGGAAGAAGAGAGGAGGTTGACCCTGAGGTTTTTGGGAAGGCATCCAGAGTTATTATCAATGATTGGGATAGCGTTCATGCCAATTCACAGATCGAGCTTCTCGAAGCAATCGACTCTGGGTCTATTGCGAGACAGAACATTGCCACTCTTGGAGAGGTGGTGTCCGGTCGCGTTCAAGGTCGTCAGTCTGACGAGGAGATAGTTTATTACAAGAACAATACCGGGCTTGGTATGCAATTTGCGGCGGCGGGAGGGCTCGTTTTTAGAAAGATGAAGGATAGGAAGACGCGGATGGAAATACCCACAAATTGGCTTGGAAGCGAAGTTACCTAAATCTTTCCGTTAGAGATTCGGCCCAGACAAAACTCACACATCCTTCAAATGATCTTTTAGGGTACAGAGAATGCTTTAGGCCGGGGGAAGTCACCCGGTGTTTGGGGTAATGCGAAATCGGGCCCCCAATATCCGTAATAATAGTTTAGCAAACAACTCGTAATGATTTGCGCTCCCTCCCGCGCATGTTAATAAATTTCTACTGGAAAACATGACATCCGAGGTTTCTGATGAAAATAGACATTTTCAATCACGTCTTTCCCACGGAATTTTTTGACGTTGCGGAACCGTTAATGCCTAAGATTGCTGTTTCGCGGTGGAAGGCAATCCAGACTATTTGGGATATGGATGCTCGGGCAAGAATGCTTGATGAGTTTGATGATTATTGTCAGGTGATATCGATGTCGCAACCGCCGTTCGATCTTATCGCCGGACCGGATATGGCATTAAAACTCGCTCAAGTGGCTAATGATGGCATGTCGCGAATTTGTAAAAAATATCCCGATCGCATGCCCAGGTTCATTGCCTCCCTGCCGATGAATAATACAGAAGGTGCGATTAGAGAGATCGATCGTGTGCTGGATGAGCACAATGCGGCTGGTTTTCAAATTCATACGAACGTCAGCGGGGCGGCGCTTGATCAGCCTCAGTTTCGAGACATTTTCGCAAAGATCTCTGAGAGGGGAAAGGCAATTTGGTTGCATCCGACTCGTCCAGCCTCTCATGCGGATTACGTGACTGAGGATCAATCTTTCTATGAAATTTTCTGGGGTATTGGATGGGCTTACGAGACCACTTCTGCGATGCTTCGAATGGTGTGCTCCGGGATGATGGATGAAATCCCGAATTTAAAGGTTATTGCCCACCATTGGGGAGCCTATATACCTCACGCTGAGGGCCGGTTTCCTCTTTGGGAGGTTAGAAACGCGACTATGGGCGATGGGACGTCTTTTGCGGATAAACTAAAGAGGCCGATGTTAGACTATATGAAAGATTTTTGGGCGGACACTGCCATGTTTGGAGCTCAGGCTGCCAGCCAGGCAGGATTTGATTTTTATGGTTCCGGGAATTCGTTTTTCGCCTCAGATTGCCCTTATGATCTCGTCGGAGGATCCGATTTAATCCGGAATACCATAGACGTGATAAATAACTTGTCCTGCACTGACTCCGATCGAGAAATGATCTATGAGCAGAACTCGCGAACTTTGCTAAACTTATAGACCTATTCGGAACCGCCCATTGCCGATTCTTGATGGCTCCGGTGATATTAAGTGTGGACTGGAGTGGATACTCAACTGCACAGAGAGCACCTTTTGGAGCTTGCCGCGGTGATTTTTAACTTCTCCCGCCGCTTCGATCTTTTGAGCCGTCGAGTTAGTGAATAGAGCCCTTGTCGCATCCATTGCAGCAATGCAATCCTCGTCATAATCGTATTTTGGCCTCGGGTCCTCCCCCCAATATCCGGTGTCGTCTTTACCTCGAAGGGTCATTGCGGTGAGACCCTCAAAGCGTGTTTCCTGAACGTGAGGGGCAACATAGTGAATCGCGAGACCAATACGATCATGATTAGCCCCATTGGGACCGGACCCGTGGACGACGCTCTCATGGTGAAAGACAACTTGCCCGGCCCGTAAAATAGCTGGAATTGCCGAGTCATAGTCCACCCCGATCGCGATTTGTCCAAGTTGAACGAGATTGTCTGGGTGGGGTTTTATGTCGTGTTCTACGTGCCGTTTGTGCGTTCCGGGTATGTACTTTATGCAACCTGATTCCAGGTTAGAATCATTAAAACCTAACCAAGCCGTTAATGTCTCTGCAGGTTCAAAACCGTAAAAGAAAGAGTCAGTATGCCAGGAGACAAACCGCGGATCATTAGCCTTTTTTGTAAAAAATGACGCGCCCCAGCAGAGGATATTGGGTCCTATAATGTCCTCGACTGCATCTAAGAGGCGGGGGTCACTGACAATGCGGCACAACCAAGGAAAAGGAAGTTGAGCTTTTATTCGAAATCTTTTCTGCGGCTCATGCCCCAAGTGCTTTTCCATGTCGATAAATTTTTGATGAAATTCGGAGGCTTCTTCAGGGGTATAAAGATCGAAAGGGAACAAAAAACCGTTCTCGAAAAAATATTCAACCTGCTTTTCAGACAATGACTTCATTATCTCACCTTTCATTCGGGATTAGCAGTATCTTTCCTATATGGTCGCTTGATTCCATTATGCTGTGAGCGGCAGATGCCTTGGCAAATGGAAAGACAGCGAACGTCTCCGGAATTATGGCACCGCTAGCAAAAAGGGGCCAGACATTCTGTTCCAAATCTCTGCAAATAGCTGTTTTTTCAGAGATTGATCGAGGCCGCAGACGAGATCCCGTTATGGTAAGATGCTTGCTATGGACGTTGCTAAAATCGATGCTTGCTTTTGCGCCGCCTTGTAAATTTAAGATCATCAGTCTGCCACCAAACGCTAGCGACTCCACTTCTCTGGGGAGATAATCACCACCAATTATATCGACAATGACATCAACTCCTTTACCACCTGTCTTTTCTCTACAAATGTCCCAAATATTCTCTTCTGCATAGTTAATTGCTAGATCCGCTCCAAAGCGCTTCATAGCTGTACATTTTTCTTTTGTTCGGGCGGTTGCAAAAACCTTGGCTCCGAACGCTTTGGCTAGTTTTATTGTCGCATGTCCTAAACCGCTCGTGCCCCCATGCACCAGAAGCGTCTCATTCCTGTTGAGTTTGCAGGTTCTGATTACGTTAGACCAAGCCGTGCAAAAGACCTCTGGTATCCCGGCAGAGTCGACTAGGGAAACTCCGGTGGGTTTCGATAAACATTGACCCTCCGGAGCTACAACATATTCCGCATATCCCCCACCGATTAAAAGGGCGCAGACTTCGTCACCAATTTTAAATCGATGACATTCTGGCCCGAGAGCCGCTACGGTACCCGAGACCTCGAGGCCCATTATATTTGGAGCACTCTCAGGAACAGGATATTTTCCTTCGCGTTCCCGTAAGTCAGCACCATTGATCCCTGCCGCCGTCACTTTGATCAGAACTTCGGTAGCCTGAGGTTTGGGAGTTGGGCGGAGGCTAAGGGATAAATTTTCTGGAGGACCGGGAGGAATGGCTTCAACGATCGTCATAATTTCTGGAATTGAGATAACCATAGGAAGAATTTTCCCCATCCGCTTGGTTGCTTTGCTAATCACGACGGTATTAGTTTACGCTTTATCCGAATTTTTGAAAAAGTGGGGTAGTCAGTGACAACCAGAAAAGTTGTTCTCATTCATTCCTCTGATTTGCATGTTGATGATGGGTATACAGCACGTCTATGGGAAGGGGATGGAAACAGACCTCTAAGAGCGGTCCTGAAAACGGCCGATCGGCTAAAAGCCCAGATTGTTCTTCTTACCGGTGATACCTTTGAACACAACAGATTGCCAGAACAACTGTTGGAGGAGACCTATTCAATTTTGAGCGAGGCCAAATGCCAGATCATATTGTTGCCCGGAAATCATGATCCTCTCACGGAGGATTCTGTTTGGTATCGAGGGAAATTAAGTGAACCGAAGAATGTGCATGTTATCGGACTTGGCAATCGTGGCTTAATAAGCTTGCCAGGGCTCGAAATGCAGGTCTGGGGACGAGCTCATCTGGATTATGAGGATATGTCTCCGCTCATGAACCCGGCCGTAAGGAAGGCGCGATGGCACGTCGTCGTCGCACACGGGCATTACGAGGCCAAACCGCGTTTGGATACGCAACTTCGGCCATCTTGGTTGATAAGTTCGGCAGAAATTGCAGCCTCGCGAGCCGATTATCTTGCTCTTGGTCACTGGAATACACCGAAAAGGGTGGGGGGGATGGGGGTCAAGGCCTTCTACTCTGGGTCTCCCGATTTAGCAGGCACAGTCAACCATGTGGAATTTTATCAGGAAGAGGTTCGGGTAAAAAAAGCGCGCGTTGATTTGGCGAATTAATCATTAGAGGTATTTATGGCGAGAATTGATCCACCAAAAACAGAAGAGATGACCTCCGAGCAGTTCGAGCTTAGGGACCTGATTGCAGGCCAACGAAGCACGGGGTCAGCCAGGGGTCCATTTGGCGTTCTGTTGCATGCGCCTGAAATAGGCAGACGTGTAGCCGATTTTGTTGACCATCTTTTGTCAGATACCCGCCTTTCACATCGATTAAAAGAGTTGGCCATAATCACCGTCGCACGAAAATACACGGCTCAATATGAATGGTGGATCCACGCTAGGCGAGCAGAGAGGTTTGGTCTTGAGTTAGAAATAATTCAGGCAATTTCGGAGAGGCGGTCTCCTGAATTTAAAGATCCAGAGTCAATGATTGTTTTCGAAATTGCCGAGAAATTATCGGGTGATGGACGGTTTAGTGATGAGCTTTATAGCACTGCGGAACAAAGATTTGGAAAGCCGGGGATTGTTGAATTAGTTGCATTAATCGGGCTCTACATAATGATTGCTGTATTTTTAAATGCTTTCGATGTTGATGTGCCAGATCCCGATGCAGAACTTTTGGAGGAGAGTTGGAAATGAAATCACAAGATTATAGGCTTCCAGATGTGAGGCGGATCGTAACCGGGCACAACTCGGAGATGAGAGCTTGTGTAATATATGACGGCGTGTCTCCCAAGATAGAAGTGAGGGAATCTGGAATTGTTTCGACCTTAATTTGGGGGACTAAGTCATGTCCGGCCGAGATAACAGGATCCGAGGATTTGGGAAACCAAAACAATAATTTGCAACCACCGCCCCACGGGTCTTGGTTCCGCATCGTTGACTTTCCGCCGGGCGCCCCAGGTTTTATGCATCGTACAGATACAATCGATTATGCTATCTGTATGGAGGGTGAGATTGATATGGAAATGGATGATGGTCGGACTGTTCACGTGCGACCGCATGATATTTTGGTTCAACTCGGGACAAACCACAGCTGGATCAATCGAGGTACTCAGACTTGCAGGATTGCCTTTGTTCTGATTGATGGCAAAAGAGTTGGAGCAAAGCCTCGGGGACCAGGTTCACAGCGACTAAAAGAGATTGAGACACTGCCTGATGGGAAAAAAGCATTTTTAGATCCAGTTCGACGAATTGTCACAACCCATGATCAGAATGGTTCGGCCATTATTATGCATGATGGGCTAGCGCCACAGAGGATGTGGCGTGAACCTAGAGGGAACATCTCGACCTTGATTTGGGGAACTGATGAGACACCTGCGGAATTATTATCTCCCGAAGATTTTGGTTTGCGAGAAAATGATATCGAACCTCAATCCGATGGAAGTTGGGTGCGAGTCATCGATTATCCCGGTAAGATGACGGGTCGGATGCATCGAACCGATTCCATTGATTATGCAGTGTGTTTGTGTGGTGAGATGGAAATGGAATTGGATGATGGCAGAGCAGTTACATTCCGAGCCGGTGATGTCATGGTTCAACGTGCGACAAACCACTCATGGATCAATAAAAGAGACGAGCCTGCGAGAATTGTTTTTGCGCTTCTTGGTTCTGAAAGCCCGGCTCAGGCTTGAGTTCCGAGATAATGGGGAAGTTGAAGATCAGGTTTGGGGAGAAACATAAAGGACTGCGTTTAAAAAATCGGTTGAACCAAAACTGCCCAAGATTGGGTGGATTTAGCTCGAAATTATCAAACTTTTGAAAGAATTTCTGAATTTCGTGTTGCTGTGCCCGATACCAATATTCTGAATACCGCCAGATCACTGATCCCTCTCTTAAAGGAAAGAGCGTCCGAAACGGAAAGTATTAGACGGCTGCCTGACAACATTGTTCACCACCTATCAGAGTCGGGGCTTTTCAATTTAATGCTGCCTCCTGGTCTCGGGGGTCAGGGTCCTGACCTCGAAAACCACCTTAAAGTGGCATCTATTCTGGCAGAAGGATGCGGCTCTTCATCCTGGGTAATGAGTCTAGTTGGCTACCAGAATTATCTTCTGGGTTGGTTCCCACCGGCAGTACAGCTCGAATTAAAGGAAACTGCAGGTCAACTATTCACGGGATTGGTTATGGGTCCGCCAGTAACTGCCGAGAGGAGGCCTGGGGGATGCACTTTGAATGGCATCTGGCCCTACGTTAGTGGTGCGCACTTTGCGAACTGGTTTTTGTTAAGCGCCAAGGATCCAGATAATGAAGCCCGAGTATTAACCTGTTTAGTGCCTTCAAACAAAACATCTCTTATAGAAGATTGGATTACCTTTGGGTTAAAGGGAACCGGAAGTGTCTCTATCAAGTGTGAAGGTTGTTTTATACCGAATACTCACATTCTGTGCTTCAGAGAGGCTGAACGCGATGGCGTTCCAGGTGCGAGCATTAACCAAGGGCCACTCTTTGAGGGAGTGCCAACATCCACAATGTTCGCCCTTGTGGTTGCAGCGCCATCGTTGGGTTTAGCAAAAGCTTCTATTGAATATTTTAAACGGAGGGTGCTCTCCCGTCAGAATGCACGAATGCCGTCATCTCAGGCGGAGTGGCCGTCATCGCAGGCGCGTCTTGGAAAAGCGGCGGCAAGCCTCAACCGGGCAAACCGAAGTTTTTGGCAGGCGGTGCAGCTATACCAAGATGTCGCCAAGAGCCGAAAAGAGTTTCCTTTGGATCTCAGGGCAGAACTGCGGATGGAAGCGGTGGAGACGGTGCGAACATGCACCAAAATTGTCTACGATCTGTTTTGTGATTCAGGCACAGGGGTAACCCGAGAGGGGGACGAATTACAGAGGGTTTTCAGAGATATCCACACTCTTAGGACCCATTTCATGATTTTACCCGACATTGCGGCTGAGAATGCAGGCAGAATTCAACTGGGTTTGGATCCAAAAGCTCCCTTTACCGCGGGTTGAGCTCTTTCCAAACTGATGTTTCGCCTTTTGTCCAGATCAGGACAATTGGCCACAACACCCGCGGAGATCGGGTAATACCAGTAAATTCAGGCTTTTTTCGTCAGGTTTAGGGCGAATTGTTCCCGAAATTCTGGCGGAGAAATCCGGAATCGGATTCCGTGCGTAAAAGAATAAAAAAACAGCAGGAGAGCTTATGTCCCCGTTAGATATCGCTTCACTTACTGAGCCCAGTCCATCTGGCTTAGTGGACCCTCAGAAGACCGTTACTAGGATTGATGCGGAAAACGCAGTTCGAACCCTTTTGCAGTGGGCAGGGGATGATCCCTCAAGGGAGGGTCTCGTTGACACTCCTGCCAGAGTTGCAAGGGCCTATGAAGAATTCTTCGTTGGCTACACGTCAGATCCCTCTGATTTGCTCTCTCGAACCTTTGAAGAGGTTGAGGGTTACAATGATATTGTCCTGCTGCAGGACATCGATTTTCAATCCCATTGTGAACATCATGTTGTACCTATTAGTGGAAAAGCTCACATTGCATATCTTCCAAACAACAGAGTCGTCGGAATTAGTAAATTAGCGAGGGTTCTAGACGCTTACGCTCGGAGGCTTCAAACCCAAGAAACAATGACCGCCCAAATAGCTTCGTGCATCGACCGTGCACTGCAACCCAGAGGCGTAGCCGTTATTGTAAAGGCACAGCATCAATGCATGACCTCGAGGGGTGTGAGTAAGCCAGGTGTAGCTATGGTCACCAGAACATTCACCGGGGTCTTTAGCGAAGAGCCCGCGATGGAGGCCCGTTTGATGAATATGTTGGCCGCTTGACCTATTTCTTCCGAGCATGAGAAAGCCTAGTCTTGGGCTTTCGATCGTTTCAGTATGGTTGGCATGCAGCTTCTTCCTTGTGGGCTGTGATCTAGGTAATATTTTGCGGGTTAAGTATTTTGAGCCGGTTGATTTTCGCAATCTGAAAAGATCTTCAGGACCAAACGACGCGCTTGCATGTCCGTCCGATTATTGTGACGTGCCAGTCGATGTGGCGACTGTGTGGTACTCGAGAGACGTGGAGGAGGTTTTTTCGGAGGTCGTCAAGGTTCTGTCGAAGCAGGACCGCACTGAAATATTAAAAATCGATCGAGATCGCCATCAAGCCATTGCTGTTCAAAGTACACGGTGGTTAAGGTTTCCAGACACGGTTTGGGTGGAAGTTGCTGAGCTAGGGGGAAGTTCAAGTTTACTGATTTATAGTCGGTCGAATTATGGATATTGGGATTTGGGAGTGAATTTGGCGCGTATTAAGGCTCTTGTGAGAGTAGTAGAAAATGCACTCCCTGAAAACTCAAGGGTACCGCAGGGGTCGTCAAAATCATAAACTGCTAGATACCTGGGTTAGCAAATTCTAGAAGGTACTACGACTGCTTTCTGAGGGTGCTATATTGCTTTCTTATCAAATTTTTTATTTCATTCTGTTCTGAATTTCCTAGTAGTCCCGTAAATACCGCCAAAGAATTAAATAGCACCAAAAATGTCTAAAGAAATCATCTACCCGATAGATTCCAGAAAAATTGCTTCTGAGATCACTGGCGGCGGCTATTCGTTCGTCTCCGGTCGTGAAATTGAAGCAGGAGTCCAAGACTGTTGCGGTGCCAACGAAACAGATCTGTTTGTTGCAAGCTGGGATAAGCTTGGTTTAGATCGTTATTTAGCAGACGGTGGAAGATATCGTCGGCGGAGATTCGGGGTTTTTTCCCTGGAGGCGGATGGCCTTCGGAGCAAGCCCCATCAGCCGCATTTTCAGAGCAGGGACTTTAATAGAGTCAACGGCGGTATCCAGCGCCATTTTCTTCCTTTGACCGAACAAATATCCGATCACCCAGCGTTGAGGTTTTTGGTTGACCTCTGTTTTAGCGTCTTTTATCAGGTCCACGGTTATTGCGACCAACCTCTACCTTGGCATACCGAAGTTCATCAGTTTCGAGTTGAAGTCAACCAAACGCAAGAGGGTTTTCCAACCCCAGAAGGAATGCACAGAGATGGTGTAGATTGGGTTTGTGTTGTTCTCATTAAAAGACAAAACGTGGCCAGCGGGGTCACAAATATTTTCAATATCGACACTGATGAGCATGACTCATTCACACTGAAACGACGATTTGATTCCGTTTTCCTTGATGATAAGAGGGTTTATCATGGGGTGACTCCAATCACTCAGCTTGACCAAAAAATTCATGGTTATCGAGATATTTTGGTCCTCACCTTCAGAAGAGAATAACTAAAATAACAATGATAATTAGATCAGTTGCTTATGATCTAAAGCTTACTGTTGGAAGAGTGCATATCTAAATTAGAAGCCCCATTAAGTTGGGTATTCGATCTAATCAAACTGAAACTTAGTCCTGGCTTATGTCCCTTGAGGCAGATCCGGAACACAGTCAAGTCCAGGTTTAACTTCGACGTGACTCTCAGCTAACAAATATTAATCCGAAAACAATCTCCTCCCGTACATTAAATAAAAAGGAGATTGAGATGAAGACGCACTATGCCTTACTGATGGATTCAAACAAAAATCCGTTACAATTTTTGCCAAAAACTCAGAGGCTGCAATTGATGGTTTTGCTCTCGGTGATGTGGAGCACCATCTTCTGCCTTGCCTTTGGCTCATGGTTTTGGTGGGGAGAGCTTGTTTTGGGCCATATTGCTGTTGCGCTCGGTATTGTGATTACAAGCCTCACATTTGGCGCGGCACGGAAAAAAAGTCACAGGGATTTCTATCGGTCTCAGGACGGGACATCCCGATACGATGATTTGTGGGGCGCATAACCTACCGTTGCTTGATCAAGGCAGTTTCAGGTTTGCTTGATAAAAATAGGTTTTTAAGACGTTGGCTGTTTCTCTGTCGATAACTGAGGAGGTCGTTACCGAGGACTCCGTGATATTGAAGAATAATAACACGACAGTGGGGTTCGCCTATTTTTCAAAAGGATCGATGGCATTAGAGTACATCTTTGTCCATCCTCAATTCCGTAGAATGGGTGTGGGGAGCCTATTAGTCGCTAAAGCAGAAATGGCTTGCGGTGGTGCCGTTAAACCTGAAGACCCGATCACACCTCTGGGGAAGAAGTTTTTCCAAAGTAGACCCGGTTGGATCATCGAGTAAGGCGGGATATCTCTAGACACTCCTGTAGACAATACCTTTGTGCTACTACATCGGGAGCAGGCGTCGGCAGGGGCGGCATCAAGCTGGGCTCTCCAGCAGATCGCTGAGTCGCAACCACTCGTTTTCAGCGTCTGATAATTTTCTTCCCAGGTCAAAATGCTCCTTTTGTAACACTGCTATTGAAGCGTTCCTACCTTTATACAGCTCTGGATCAGCCAACTCTCTGGCTATGCATTCCTTTCTTTCCGTCAAGATTTCTATTTCTCTCTCTGTTTCCTTTAGCTGTTTACGAATAGGGGCCATCAACAATCGTTGTTCTGCTTGATCCCGGCGTATTTCTTTCCGGCCAAGCGCTCTTGAACTTTTTTTGTTAAAAGATTCACTTTCAATTTTACGGGACCGCAAGATTTGCGCTCTGTATTCATCAAGGGCACCATCGAAAGGCGTAATGGATCCATTTTCAACAAGCCAAAGCCTATCAGCAACCATATTGATCACGTATGGATCGTGGCTCACAATTATAACCGCGCCAGGAAAATTATTTATCGCCTGGATTAGGGCGTCTCGTGAATCCATGTCTAGATGGTTAGTGGGCTCATCTAATAGCAGGACATTGGGTGCCTCAGCACTCATTAGGGCGAAGAGGAGCCTTGCCCTCTCCCCCCCGGAAAGGAGGCCCACCGCCGTCTCCGCGCGCTCTTGTGAAAAACCGAACCGGGCTAAATGTGATCTTAATCGTTCCTCAGGATAGGCTGATTTCCGGCGGAATAATTCCAAAAATGGCGTTGCAGACAAATCTAACTCTTCAGCTTGATGCTGAGAAAAGTAACCCACCTTTAGCTTTCGGGATTTGGAAACAATTCCTTTTCTCGCCGAAAGTGTGCCTGATAAAATTTTCAAAAACGTCGATTTTCCATTTCCATTTGCGCCGAGCAGCGCTATTCGGTCCTCAGAGTCTATTCGAAGTGATAGGTTCTTTAGAATTTCTTTTTCCCCGTAACCAGCTGCTACTCGGTCAAAATTAAAAAGAGGAGGAGGTATAGGCTTCGGTTCAGGAAAATCAAAAAGTCGAGTTTCATTGCCAGAAATCTCTGGAAGAGGTTCCATCTTCTCCAGGAGCTTTAGTCGGGATTGGGCTTGTTTTGCTTTAGTTGCCTTGTAACGGAAGCGCTCAACGAATTTTAATATCCTCTCCTTTTGAATGTCTTGCTTTCGACGTACAGCCTCAATTTGATTAAGTCGTTGCCTGCGGGCGGCATCAAAGCGATCGAAGTTTCCTGTGTAGAAGGTCAGGTCACAGTTTTCGAGATGGATAATGCCTGTAGTAACATTGTTTAGAAGCTCTCTGTCATGGCTCACAACTAATACAGTACCTGGATATGCTTTGAGGAAGTCTGTGAGCCAGATGGTGGCCTCAAAATCTAAATGGTTTGTTGGTTCATCTAAAAGAAGAATTTCCGGAGCCGAGAATAAAAGACCCGCTAGTGCCACTCGCATTCGCCAGCCGCCTGAAAGGCTTTGACAAGTTTGGGTCTGGTTCGCCTCGGGGAAACCTAGTCCGGAAAGGATTTTGGCAGCTCGTGCTTTCGCTGTTGAGGCATCGATTTGGCGCAGTCGATCGTGAATCTCTGCAATCCTATAAGGGTCAGCGATTTCCTCAGCCTCACGTTGTAGCGAGATAAGCTCGCGGTCAAACTTAAGAACGAACTCTATTATCGGCGTGTCTCCCGATGGGGCCTCTTGGCTGGTTATTCCAATCCGTGCGCCATCTACTATCGAAACCTCACCGGTCTCCGGCTCCAGCACTCCTTGTATAATTTTCAAAAGGGTGGTCTTACCTGAGCCATTTTGGCCAATAAGCCCGACGTGCTGCCCCTGATTAATCGTGGCGCTCGCATTGTCGAGTAGCACGCGACGTCCAATCCTGAATGTCACATGGTCTATTACTAGCAAATTAGTCTGTCCTTTGGTGAATGCGCGATCACTCTGGAGGTAGGATTTCCACTTTACATACTCTATCGATCAGATTAGCACGGCCGATATCCTCCAGATGCGCGAATTTTTGCTCGTTTGTGAGGGGGGCACCAATTCCTTGCGTCATCGCAAGCACAAGAGAGTTATCGCTTAGATCCAGCCAAAAACCTCGCCTTACTAATTTGCCCTCTGCATCTCGAGCGAACGGATTGTTGGCATCTCGGCCCAAGTCAGGTGAATAAAATTTCGCCATCTATTTATTCCTTTGTTCCAAGTTGTGCCGCCATCCAATCTGCTGTTTGGGGTCGGACTTTATACGGACGGTTATGGCAGACATGATTGCCATCCTCAACGATCGATAAAATTTTTGGTCCCGAGACCTCTGAGGCCAGTCTCTCGGCTGCTTCCACCGCGGTCAGTCTGTCCCTTCCGCCGGCCACGATATAAATCGGACAAGTTATCTGTGAAGCATAGCCATTAAGATCAAGGGTCTTGGAATAGTCCTTGGCCTCTTCCATCGAAGCGCAATGAGCTCTAATCCTGAACACCTCCCGATTGAGATATGACTTTTCATCCCAATTTTCACCCCAGGAATATGCTCCTGAGATTGCGACGCAGGCTTTTATTCTCTTCTCCATTGCGGCGGCACGCGGCGCGTAATGCCCGCCCATGCTCACACCGAAAATACCAATCCGGTTGCTGTCTATCTCAGCACGGTCTTCTGACCAGTCGATGATTGCTGCAGCAACGGTTTCGTAGTTTGCTCTGATTGGAAAGTCATATTCAGCCTCGCCTTGGCCTGGGCCGTCGATTGCGATCGTGGCCATGCCACGATCAAGAAATCCCGGTTCATAGCCAAATATTTCTTCTTTCGTTGCCTCAAGGCCTGGAATTAAAATTACCAGGGGCGCAGACTTCTTGCTCTCTGGCACTCGCAAATTTCCGGCGAGAAACTTGCCTTCAAAAGGGATTTCGACCCGCTCTCCGGGCGGACTGAGATACGGGAGCGCTTGTGTGCGGCACGCAATGGCTTTTTTATGGGCCTTTTGCATGTCATCCGGAAATTCTACAGCCATAAATTTACCAAAATGGTAAATCAAGCCGGCTGTTGTCCAATGATCTGCTGCACTTCGTGTGTTACCTGCAGCAAATGCCTCATTTCCTAGGTCTTCATGGATTTTGGCGCGATCTGACCAGCGGGGGAGCCAGTCTTCCCACTTTTCCATCCCCTCTGTCGCATCTTGGAAATCTGCGAGTGGCACACCACTGGTCATAAAACGTGGGGTGAAAATATTTATGACTGTATCAATGCGAGAGTCTCGGGCCATGAGATGTTTCCTTTTCCTGGGAATAAATGATGCCGTGACCCACTTTATTCTGCAAGACTAGGCCGTTCGGTTTGCGGTCTGTGTTGTTTCAGCTAAAAAGTGCGGTATCTTGACCATCCCAAGAGGAGATAAAATGAACGGGCCTATAGGCGAACGGGTTGTCCGGAAGGAAGATCACAGGCTTTTAACTGGAAATGGACAGTTTAGCGATGACCATATGGCAGAGGGTCAGACCTATGCCGTTATGGTTCGGTCACCCTACCCGCATGCGATCATTAAATCGATAGACACTTCTGAGGCACTTGCCATTAAAGGGGTTTTGGCAGTTCTGACGGGACAAGATTGCGAACGAGATGGTTTGGGGGAAATACCGCATAGTCCCTTTCCCTCAACCAATTTTGATCTGAAGCTGCATCCTCCAGGAAAAAACATAGGCGAAGATGAATTCATCGGATGGCATAGGTTGCTGCCTACGGACAAGGTTCGATACGTGGGCGAGGCAGTGGCCATGGTTGTCGCTGAGACCAAATTCCTCGCCGTCGAGGCAGCTGAGTTTGTCAAAGTCGAATACGACCCTTTGCCGGCTGTAACGCATGCTCGAGAAGCGGACGCCCCTGACGCACCGAGAGTTTGGGATGATATTCAAGGCAATGTTTTTATCGAGACCTTTTTTGGCAATAAAGAGGATACAGAGGCCGCTTTTTTAAAAGCGGATCACATCGTGAGAATGTCATTTGATATCCCAAGAGTAACCGGAGTTCCTATGGAACCAAGGTCAGCACTCGCGGTCTATGATGAGAAAAGCGATAAATACACATTGTATGCTGGGAGCGGGGGAACCGTAAGGCAAAAAAGAGAAATTGCTGAGGTTCTAGGAGTAGACCCTTCAAAAGTACGTGTTTTTGCTTTGGATGTGGGGGGGAATTTTGGGACACGGAATCGTACTTACATCGAATTCCCTCTGGTCACCTGGGCTTCCAAAAAAGTCGGTCGACCGGTGAAATGCACGGTAGAGAGATCGGAGTCAATGTTAACCGATTACCAAGGGCGTGATCTTCAAGTGGACATGGAATTGGCAATTGATAGGGAAGGTAGGTTTCTGGCCTTGCGGTCCTCCAATCTCAGCAACGTTGGAGCCAGATGCGTTTCTCTTTCTCCATTGTCCAAAGGTTCGGGAATTATTACAGGGTCCTATCGCATACCCTGCGCCTATTTATGTTCAAGAGCGATTTTCTCCAACACAGCGCCAACAAATGCATACCGCTCTTCTGGAAGACCAGAGATTATTTATTGTATTGAACGGTTGGTGGAGGTTGCTGCTAGAGAATGTGGCTTCGACCCACTAGAGTTGCGAAGGAAAAATCTCATATCAGAAGAAGAAATGCCCTATCAAAATGCGGTTGGTATGATCTACGACAGTGGTAAATACGAGAAAAGCCTGGATATGGCGATCGCTTTGTCGGATTTTACGGAATTTCAAGAGAGAAAATCCGAGGCTAGAAGACGGGGGAAACTCCTTGGTAGAGGGGTGGCACATTACGTGGAGTCATCGATCGGTAGCCCGGTTGAGGAGACCCAGATTCATGTCCGGCCAGGAGAAGCAAGGGTGGACCTGGTGATCGGGACGCAGCCGAGTGGCCAAGGGCATGAAACAAGTTTTGCTCAAGTCGCCGCCTCGTGGCTTGGGATTTCGGTGGATTCTGTCAATGTAATTGTCGGTGATACTGATATCGTCCGTGCGGGGGGGGGATCACACTCGGGGCGTTCGATGCGTATGGCAGGAACGGTAATCGTCAAAGCCGCAGACATCCTTATTGATCGTGGAAAGCGTATAGCCGCTCAGGTTTTTGAGGCGGCCGATAATGACATCGAGTTCGAGGAAGGAGTTTTTCGGGTTCGCGGTACCGACCGAGAGATTAGTCTCTTCGATTTGGCCAGGGAGGCTCAGGAGAGAATTCTTCCAGAGGAGTTATCTCAAGGGCTTTCTGTTATAGAACAAAATGAAATGCATACTCCGGTGTTTCCGAATGGCTGTCATATTTGTGAAATCGAGGTCGATCGTGATACGGGAGTTCCTGAGATTACTAAATATGTCGCTGTCGATGATGTGGGTCGCGCGATCAATCCGTTGATTGTTGATGGGCAAACTCATGGAGGCATCGTCCAAGGGGTTGGGCAAGCCTTATGGGAAGAATGTGTTTTTTCCGAAGGGCAACCACTGAGTGGTTCATTCATGGACTACGGTATGCCGCGCGCTGATCAGTTTCCCAATTTTGGAACTGCGTTGAATGAAGTCCCATCGCCCACCAATCCACTGGGTGTTAAGGCGGGTGGTGAAGGAGGGACAACTCCAGCGCCGGGAGTGATCTCAAATGCAATTATGAACGCGTTGGAAGAATATGGAATAAGAGATATCAAAATGCCCTTTACACCAGTCAAAATTTGGCAGGCTATAAAAGATCATGAGAGTACAGCGTAATCTTGGAGAGGTGGTTACATTATGACGACGCCGATTAAACTCATAGGGTTCCCGAATACAGGTCTTTTAGTTTTCCATGCAGGGATCGAAAAAGGTTTCTTTGAGAATAGGGGATCCCCGATTGAGCTTGAGGTAACACCAAGTTCAATCTATCAGCTTGTGAGTTTGGTTGATGGCAAGTTTGATATCGCCTGCGGTGCTGTTGATAATTTTATTGCATATCAAGAGGGGGCCGGCGAAGAGGTGCCAAAGAACGATCCGGATCTTTGTGTCTTCATGGGAGCTACCCAAATTGAGTTGTCATTTGTCGTTGGAAAGGGGATCGAAAGTTTTCAGCAGATAAAGGGCACCAGATTGGCGATGGACGCGCTGACAACAGGATTTGCTTTCGTGCTTTATCGCATGCTTGATAATGCTGGTTTGAGCTCGGATGACTATGAGATGGTGTCAGTTGGGGCAACCCCGCACAGATGGGAGGGAGTCCAGAGTGGAGAATATTCAGGCACACTTCTGATTGAACCTTTTACCGGTCAGGCAAAGGCTGCCGGCTACACTGTTCTTGAGACCAGTCGGCAAACCTTTGAAAGATACCCAGGCCAGATGTTTGGTGTGATGCGTGGATGGGCTGAAAAAAATCGAGATCGCATGGTTGGGTTTGTTAAAGGCTATTTTGAGGCTTTAAATTGGGTTCTGGATGATGCGAATACTGAGGAGGCACAAGCCATGCTTGGACGGCATATGCCCCAAATGGATTCGCGTGCTCTTGGGCCGGCTCTAAGCAAGTTAAAATCACCTGCGACAGGTTTGGTGCCCGAGGGACGGATTGATCGGGAGGGCCTTAAAACGGTGTTGGAGTTACGAAGCCAGTATGCCCCGCAAGGCAGGCTTTTGACAGATATCGAAAAATATATAGATGAGAGTTACTACGAAGAGGCTCTTTCTTAGGCATGGGACTTTAGACACCGCATTCCTATTGGGTCCCATTCCCAAAAAAATCTTCTAATAAAGCCTCTCACCAGGCCAAAGTGACCCAAACAAAAAAATTTGGGTCCAGGTGTTTTTCAGAGCTTTATGCAGATATTTGTGAGCTCTGTATAAAATTCCAGCGAATAGTTTCCTCCTTCACGACCTATTCCCGACTGCTTGCTTCCTCCGAAGGGGGTGCGAAGATCTCGCAGAAACCAACTGTTTACCCAGGTAATTCCTGACTCTATTTTCGGTGCGACCCTATGGGCACGGGTTAAGTTTTCAGTCCAAATCGAACAAGCCAATCCATAAGGCGTATCATTTGCTAAGGCAATCACCTCATCTTCGGTATCAAAAGGTCTGATGTGGCAACAAGGGCCAAAAATTTCTTCCTTAATTATTGGGTGATCATCTGGAAGACCTGTCCAGATGGTAGGTTGAACCCAGGCCCCATCCTTTAAAGAACTATCAAGTTCTGGAATGCCTCCTCCTGTGACCACTCGAGCGCCACTTTCTGCTGCAAGCTTATAATATTTCAAAACTTTCTCTCGGTGTTCCGGACTTATGAGAGGCCCCAGAGTAGTTGCTTTATCCTCTGGCCTGCCACATTTGTGTTTTTCGGCAACTTCTTTTAAGCGATTTACGAACTCTTCAAAAATGGGGCGTTCTACAAAGACCCTTTCCGTACCCAGGCAGACTTGGCCGCAATTTGCGAAGACAGATCTGTTTGTGCCCTCTATCGCTTTATCCATGTCGCAATCAGCGAATACGATGGCTGGGTTTTTCCCACCAAGCTCAAATGAAACATCCCGGATACCGTTCGCGGCATTTTTCATAATGGCTTCACCCGTCACGGTCTCGCCGGTAAATGTGATCGCGTCTACATCTGGGTGCTGGGTAAGAAATTCTCCCGCAGAGTCGGGCCCGAATCCATGAATGACATTATAAACTCCAGGAGGTACTCCAACAGAATTCATAACCTCTCCGAGCATAGCGGTCGTCGATGGTGTTTCCTCGGAGGGTTTAACAACAACCGTGTTCCCGCAGGCCAGGGCGGGTCCAACTTTCCATGTCATCAAAAGAAGGGGGAGATTCCAGGGGCTAATAACTCCTATTACCCCTTTTGGACGGCTAACGGTGTAATTAAGGGCACCCGTACCGTCCGGCGTCGGCATCCGGAATGCAGCGTCGTGATGGTTGCGCATAATATCGGCAAAAATTTGAAAGTTCGCTGCCCCTCTGGGTATGTCTAAATGAGAAGCAAGGCTAACGGGTTTACCTGTGTCAGCGACTTCAGCTGCGAGGAAATCATCAAACCTTGCCGTTATCCCATCCACAATTCCAGAGACTATCTTTAACCTGTCTGCTAGGGCCATAGTACCCCATGGACCAGAGAGTGCAGCCTTTGCGGATTGAACAGCCATATCCACATCGCGAAGTGATGCCTCATGAACAATTGAGACAAGGGATCCGTCTACCGGACTCACGTTTCTAAAAGTTTTTCCTGATGTGCCCTCGGTGTAACGTCCGTCAATAAAGTTTAGACCTCGTTTTTCGTCCATGTCTTTGCCCAACTGCACCGGTTTCTCCCTTGGTGAAAATTCGATCTAAACTGTATGGGCAAGTAAATATAGTCAAGTCCGGTAATGTTTGTTTGCTAGGCCGATGTATTGCCTTTATCCTCGGGAAAGTGAAAGTTGGGAGCGAAAACATGTGGTTTACGACACCTGATAAAATTCAAATGCCTAGCCAGGAAACTGCGCTAGCCGGTCGGGATGTTGAAATGCAGATTTCAGGGCGCCATTTTGTCTCTGGAAACTCGTTGAAGTTGCCAGCCCCCAAAGGAATGCGAAAGGCCATCTTTGGTCTTGGTTGCTTTTGGGGCGCTGAACGTCTTTTTTGGCAGATGAACGGCGTGTTCTCTACGGCTGTCGGGTATTCAGGTGGATACACAAAAAATCCAACTTACGAGGAGGTTTGCTCAGGCCGAACGGGGCACAATGAAGTCGTGTTGGTGATTTACGATCCATCTGTTATTTCATATTCGGAGCTCCTGAGGACATTCTTTGAGGGCCATGATCCGACCCAAGGAATGAGGCAGGGTAATGATGTGGGAACTCAATATAGATCTGGCATTTATGTGTTTGATGAAGGGCAGAGGGCTGAAGCAATCGAACTTCGAAACTCTTATGAGTGCGTTTTGCAAGGACGGCGATATCCCCGAATCACGACTGAAATTACTGATGCCAAAGATTTTTATTATGCCGAGGAATATCACCAGCAGTACTTGGCCAAAAACCCTGGTGGTTATTGCGGTTTAGGTGGGACAGGAGTGGCCTGTCCGAAGCCAACAAACGGCCCCGGCTAGTTATTTTCCTAGAACCTCCCAGAGCAGTTTGAGTTCCATGATAATAATAAACAGAATAACAAGTTTATTAAAAAGGCTCGCGCTCATGTAGCGGGTGGTCCACATTCCGATTTGAGTAAAAATAATGGTCGGAATGATCGCGAGCGAACCTTGGATTAACCTTTCAAAATTGAGCAGCCCCAAACTTGCGACGGATACCAGGTGCGTGGTCGCGATCACCAGGAACATGATCGATACCCCGAATACGTATAGCTCTTTCTCAAGCCGATAAGAGTGAATCCACGTCGCAACAACAGGACCAGCTATTCCTGTAGCACCTTGAGAAATTCCTGCCATAGTTGCCATGAGGGGTGAAGCCCTTCTTGCAGCCTTCCCTTCCAGACGAAAATCTGGGTTGAAGACCATGTTCAATAGATAGGCTCCGATCCAAACTATAAGAACCCAAAGTAGAGCCGTATCCGTGAGCTCTCGTAAAACGAGCGTACCAATAACTGTTCCGATACAAGCCGAAATCAATGCCACCCTCAAATAGGGGATCTCTGCCTTCATCTTTCTATAGCGCCAACAAATCCAAACATTGCTGCAAAAAGTAGGCAAAGTGATTACCACGACCGCATGCTGTGCTCCCAAGAACGCTGCTAAGGTTGGAATAGCAATGATCGGGAGCCCGAGTCCTATAGCGCCTTTCAGGTATGACCCCACGGCGATTGCGAGCAGCACGACGGCGAGAGAGTCAAAGCTCAATGTGCTCAAAGTTAGTACTCCTGGTTTTTTGACTTAATTGTTTAGATCGATGAAGAGCGGGGCACAAGTTACTAAGCATCGAACGGGCAGGTGATCCAAATATTTGGCAGATAACCGTTAATGCCGACACGGTTATGTTCCGGCGAAGGACTTTTACATTGCGGCAAGGCTCAAAAAAAAGGGCTGATCTATAAGATCAGCCCCAGAAAAAATTTGGAGCAATTTTTATTTGGATTTTTTACCAAAAATCATGGCTGCTGCCTGAGCGACAACCTTTTGATTTGCATTGTTGATCGCATTATTTATGAAATCTTGGATTTCGCCACCTTTGGTTGATATAACGCGAAGTTTACGTTTTTTGGCTTCGGCTTTGTAAGCCTTGTCGGTAACCATTTTGTCGAACGCTGTGCGCAGCATCGGTACAATATCCTGAGGAGCGCCCGGAGGTAGCGCGAGACCCCGGCCAATAATCCCTAAAGTCGCCATGAAATTAACTATTGGTAAGTATTTTTTATCCACGGAGTCTTTTAGCATCGGAACATTTGGTAGGTCGGGGTCAGCCCAAACACCGGTTTGCACAATGGCTCTGGCAAAGGGTTTTTTGCCTTCAAACCATTGGGGCACACTTGAAGACCACGCTAGCCAGTTAAACCCGGTTCCCTGATGCTCACCTTGTTCCATGGCCATAATGGTTTTACGAGATCCGCCATATCCGGAAATCATTTTAATTTTCGCTCCGAGCATCCCTCTCATCATCGCAGGTATCAGGAAGGACGTGGATCCAGGGCCAGTGTTTCCAGAAATGAGTTCCTTCGTCTTCATATCCTGCCATTTGGTAATCCCAGAATCCGATCTAACCACCATTATCGTGTTGGTTTGGTTGGTCGCGCCTAATGAGGTAAATTTGCGCATGTCGTATTTGGTTTTAGTGGGGCGCAATAGCTGTGAGACGACGGAGGCATCGGGCGGTACAATCCAATTCAAACCATTAGGGGGCATCACGTTGGCAGCATAATTCGTGGCTTTAATGCCGCCTGCACCCGACATTGATTGAACCACGATATTAGGTCCGCCTTTTATGAAACGTTTCATGTGACGGGCCATCAGGCGGGCATATTTTCCATATGTCCCGCCGAATCCATAGCCAATTACAATTGTTACTGTGCGCCCCTTATAACTTACGGATTGCGCCTGCGCGACGCTGCTAACTCCTAAAAAGGAGAGCGCCGCGGCTCCAACGCCAAGAAATTTTATCATGCGATTCATGGATTTGATTCCTCTCGATGATTGTTGGTGAAATTAGCGTCCGGCCCATCCGCACGCTTTGGCCGCAAACTACAGAATAGCCAGATGAGCTTCAAGTCTTTTAATGGGGGAGGCATCGCGTAATGTCTTCGCGAGCCCCGCAATTTAAGTGCTGGGCATATTCTCTATCTCTTCGTATCAGGTTAATTTGCTTTAGTCTTATCCCGTGATAGCTGTTGTCCGATGAGTTTTTAAGTTTGGGAGGTGTGATCGTGACGCTAATACTGTCCAATGAAGATATTGAGAAGATACTCCGAATGGAAGATCTCATTCCGGCCCTTGAAGAAGCTTATATCGAATTGGCTGAGGGACGGGGTGGCAATCGTTTGCGGTCTGACATCGTGACTCCGACCACCCAGTGTGAGGACGGTTTGTATGCCCTAAAATCCATGGACGGGGTTATTCCTAAATTCGGTATTGGGGCTATAAGATTAAATTCCGATATCCTTACATTCCCGCAGAATGGTAATGAAATGCGTCGGGTCAAAATGCCTGCTGCTCCGGGAAATCGTTATGTTGGCCTTGTTTTGCTTTTCAGCACTCACACAGGGGAGCCGCTGGTGATTTGCCCTGACGGGGTCATGCAGCGGGCACGCGTCGGCGCTACCAATGCAATTGCATCAAAATACATGGCGAAGAAGAAAGTTGAAGTTCTGACCGTGTTGGGATCGGGATGGCAGGCAGGAGCGGCCGTTTCAGCGCATGCTTTTGTGCACGATTTGAAGGAGATCAGGGTTTTTAGCCCCACAAAGTCCAATAGAGAAAAATTTGCCTCCGAGATGGCTGACGAAACAGGGCTTTCAGTTCAGGCATTTGGTAGCGGTGAAGAGGCGTGTAAGGGGGCAGACACTGTTGCATGCGCGACAAATGCCGTAATGCCAGTTTTCTTTCGGGATTGGATTCAATCAGGGATGCATATTGGGACCATCCGGCCCGCGGCGACTGAGGTTGAGAAAGCGGCCTGGTCCGATATTGATGTTTTTGCTCTCCTGGACCATGACGATAATTGCAATCTGATTTACACGCATGGAGTTCAAGTGGGTGAAGATAAAGTCGGTTCCTACCATGTCGATCACGATGAATGGCACGCCAATTTACCCTCTTTGCCGCAAATTCTAGCGGGCAAGCGTATTGGGCGGACCAACGAAAATCAGGTTACTTGTTTCTTGAACAATTTAGGGATGGGATATCAGTTTGCTGCTACTGGGTATGTCGTTTACCGCAAGGCCCAGGAAGCAGGACTAGGACACGAACTCCCGACAGATTGGTTTACTGAAACTGTCCACCCTTAGGGTTCATCTTTCCAGACGGCAAAGCCCATTCCGCAACCAGTGCCGGCTTCCGTTCGATAGCAAGGTTCGTAAACCTGCCAAGCAGGAGTGAGGTTTTCTGCTGCGCCAGCGACAGTGATCCAGTTTCGGATCTCTGAGCTTCCGGAGTTCAGTTTACGTACTGGTATGCTTGGCCAGAAATCGGGATCTAGGCATCGGCAGGCGGCCATGATTGATCTGTCTAATGTTTCGTCGATGGTAAAGTGGCTCAGCCCTCCCGAGGCAATTATGCCGATCCGGGCAGTTGGGCTCCAACTCTCTATGGCACCCACTATTGCCTTACCTAATTCATAACATCGTTTCGGATGAGGCTGATTTGGAGGAAAATAGGTGTTTAGAATGACCGGTACTACGGGCATCTCTGTGTCTTTTAATACTTGGCGATGAACGAAACCAAAGGCATGTCCTTCACCAATATGCTCATTGATTTGAGAACTGAAACTTAAATCGAAATTATTTGATATAAGTTGTTTGACCAGGTAACGGGCTAGATTTCCGGCAACTGGATATGAGCGTGGCGCGGTCAATTCGTGAAATTGCTGTCGGGCCTTTCGCCAATATTTAGGGGCATCAGTGGAAAGCGAAAGAGGCATGTTAATCAGATGTTCGCCGCCATATATAAGAAAAGCTGGCATATTATCCGTCTGGTATTGCTCCATTTGGTCATCCCCGACAATGATAAGCGCGTCTAGGTAGGCAGCTTCGATGTCATGACGTATTCTGTCGATTGCCGCAGCGCAGTGTTCCGCTTTCGATTTTAACACTGCCGGGCTCAGCTGCGACAAAACATTCTCCGAGGCGATATCTACCAAATCCGAAAAACGACATTTATTGCCATTTGTATCCAAATGCCACTTGCGCGCCCTGTCTCGATCTCCATGACGAATATAGTCTTCGGGAGGGCTCCCAAGGACTGGGCTGTGGGAAGTTCCGGCTGCCAATACCAACTTAGCCATTTTTGAAATCTCCCCATTCAGGTAAGTGGGCAGACATCTCTCGGCCGTTAAGCAATACATTGAAAACGGTGCCTAAAGTGATGGTTTCAGACTTGTTTACTAAACCCAGAGCATGGTGTTGGCTAACAGCAATAACACCCCCCAGCTCAATATCACCAAGCCGAATTCGATCGCCAGGATTTACTTTCGTACCCTGAGGTAGATTGACCACAATCGGATATCGCTTAGAGAGATTGCGTGTTTTCATTCTCGCAGTGACCTCTTGCCCGACGTAGCAGCCCTTGGAGAAACTAATGGCATTAATTTGGTCAAATCCAAACTCTAGAGGGTAGGATTGCTGTGGCTCGATTTCTTCAGGGCATTCCGCAATGCCAAGCGACAGGCGAAGGTCACGAAATGCAGACTCCGGGATTAATGTGGGGGCCTTCAGATCTTTGGCTACAGGCTCACTATTTGAAATAGCCTCTGAAATCAAAAATCTGGTGCCGAGTTTCGGGTGTCGTGGATCGGGGTAGAAGGTGACCGGGTTCAGATCGGATAGCTCGTGTTCTTGGCCTTGGAGCAAAACATGCACGGCCATCTGTTCTAGTTCAATAATTTCTACCTCAGCACGTAATTTGTATAATGATAAACGATTGATAATTGAAGCCACTCTGCTTGATGCGCAGTCCATTAATATTCGCGCTTCGTCGGTGATGAGAATAAATTCATCAAGCAATTTGCCTTGAGGGGTTAAGAGTGAGGCATAACAGGATTTCGAATAATCAAGCTGATTGATGTCACTGGTGACGATTCCCTGCAGAAAGGTGACGGTATCTTCTCCGGAAAAAGAGATAACGCTGCGATCGTCAAGTTTGGTAATCAGCATTTTGGCTCGCCAAATAAACCGTTTACAATAGCCTAAAATGTCGGGTTGCCTTGCAATTGACAAGGGCAATCAGTTGAAAGATCAGGTTCTGGGGAAGCTTTGGATCCGGATATTCTAAGAAAAGGATAATCCCTTCGAATTCATGAAAATTCTTTTTATCACATCGACACGCATCGGAGATGCAGTTTTATCGACAGGAGTAGTGAACCACCTCCATGTAATGTATCCGGATGCAAAAATTACTGTGGCAGTTGGATATTTAGCGGCTCCCCTCTTTAATTCCCTTCCGTCCGTCGAACGGGTGATTCCGATAAGGAAACAGGTCTGGGAGTTACATTGGCTCAGGCTTTGGATTCAAACAGTTGGCGTTCCGTGGGACTTGGTCATCGACTTGAGAGGTTCCGCTTTAAGTTGGTTGCTAATGGCAAAAGATCGCAAAGTCCTGAGAAAGTCTCTCCCTGGAGAACATCGAGTAGAGACGCTTGGGAGAATTTTGGATGTTTCTCCAGCGCCCCCGCCGCGGCTGGTTTTGGGGCAAGCGGCCAAGGAAAAGGCCGAAACTATTTTGGGGCCAGGTCCTGTCATTGGTCTGGGTGTGACTGCGAATTGGCTCCCGAAGATTTGGCCGGCTGACAATTTCATAACTCTTGCACGGTTGCTAATCGACCCCGGGGGACCCATGTCAGGTGCTCGCATTGCTATTTTCGGAGGGCCCGGAGAGGAGAATATTGCCCTGCCAATTTTGGAGGCTCTCGGAGAACAGACGATTAACCTCGTGGGTTGGCTAGAAATTCAGGATGTGGCGGCATGCCTAGGGCGTTGTAATGTGTTTGTCGGTAATGACTCAGGTCTAATGCATATGGCTGCTGCGCTTGATATTCCAACAGTCGGTTTGTTCGGACCGAGCCCGCCCGAACATTATCGACCATGGGGAACAAAAGCACGGGCAGTAAGCGGGACAATAAGTTATGCTGATTTGGTGAACGATCCTGATTTTGATCATCGAGCTGACAATAATTTAATGATGGGTTTAGGTGTTGGTCCCGTATTTGAGGCGATAGTCGATTTGATTTCCCAGCCTGAGGGGGGGTGATTATTCGAGATGATTCCCAGGGAACAAAAAATTTCTGTATTAGTGGTGATTCACAATGAAGAGGGCCGTCTCGAAAAGTGTCTGAACGCTCTGACTTTTGCTGACCAGCTTGTTCTAGTTCTCGACAAGTGCACTGATGGTTCACTCGGAATCGCAGAAAAATATGCAAATAAAATTATAGAGGGTGAATGGGACTTAGAAGGGGCACGTCGGAATCTGGGAATTGAAGCTTGTGACGGACCGTGGGTTCTGGAGATAGACGCTGACGAAATTGTTTGTGAGGATTTAGCTTCGGAAATAATAAGAGTAATTGAATTGAATGAGGCTGACCTTTACGATATCCCAGTTGATAATTACGTGAACGGGCGGCTCGTAAAACACGGCTGGGGAGCTTCGTTTGGTCGAGGGGCGCACACCGCTCTTTTTCGTAAAGGCTATAAGAAATGGGGCAATGAACGCGTACATCCAAGTTTGACTTTTATGGGGAGAAGAGGGCCTCGTTTGAATATTGGCATCCGCCATCATGTTGCAGAGAATATTTCGGGCCTCATTGCGAAGCTGGATGCCTACTCGTCAGCAAATGCCATGGATTTAAGGGATAAAAAAAACATTGGCACCTTTAGGCATAACTTTAGGCGCATATTTTCCCGTTTCTATAAGTGTTTTGTTGTTCGCCGAGGTTACAGAGAGGGCTCATGGGGATTTCTAATAGCCCTTTTGGCCGGTTTATATCCAATACTCTCATATCTTAAGGCTAAATTGGAAGAAAAATAATGGGGCTGATCGTCATGGCAGATGATGGAATTCCCTTTGATGGTTTGACCCCCACGACTGGTCCTCTTGGGGGCGCAGAGAGCGCTTTTGTGTCTCTTGCAGAGGCTTTCTCAGGAAATGGGCATGAAGTTGCGGCCTACACGAGAGGCGGGACTGAGTTGGTTTATAACGGCGTGCATTGGCGCCCTATTGAAGGTGGATTGCCTGAAAACTGTGATCTTTATATTGCTAATAGGAGTGATAAATTGTTGGGCCTGGTCCCAGGTGCGATAAAGCGCGTTTTCTGGATACATAATCCGGCTAGATACCTCCTAAAATGGCGGTATTTATCAAAATTATTCAGATGGAGACCCGTCATCGTTTTTTCCGGAAAGTTTCATGCGTCATCTTGTCCGAAATGGGTTCCAAGCGGTGGTCGGAGCATAGTTCCCTATGGAATTTCCGAACCCTTTGGCAGCTGCGTTCGGCAGGGGATAGCTCCGCCGGTAGCTGTTTTTACCTCCAACCCCCTCAGAAGTTTAGATTGGCTTTTGGACATTTGGTCTGAACGTATTTTTCCAAATGCTGAAAATGCGGAGCTCCATATTTACTCGGGTCCGGCCACTTATGGAACTTATGGGGAGGCTCGATCTCTGGCGATGGAGGTTGTTTTGGAAAAAGCGCGCTTGCTGGAGAATAGGGGTGTAAAGGTGCTGGAACCAGTGGCAAAAACCGAACTTGCAGAAATTTATTCGAAAGCCCGCGTGATGCTTTATCGCGGTGATGAAGGGGAAACATTTTGCCTGGCGATTGGAGAGTCTCAGGCGTCGGGTGTTCCCGCTGTTGTTCAGGACATAGGGTGTGTAGCCGAAAGAGTGATAGAGGGTCAGACAGGTTATGTGTCAGAATCAGATGAGGATTTTGCAAAGAATGCTGTGTCCCTTTTGACAAACGATGAAATTTGGGAAACCCAGAGTTTAAAAGCCCAGGAAAAACAGGGTTCTTGGAGATGGGGGCAAGCAGCGTTAGCTTTCGAAAACCTCTAATTTCGGAGCGTCTAGGTTATTGTTGGTCATTACTGAGACCGCATTTTTAAAAAAAAGATGCGGTGATGAATCCCAAAGGTAGGGCTTTGCTTTTATTGGATGGTTACTCCGCAAGAGCGTTGATGGAAATGGGATTGAAAAGCGATTAGCAATGCTCTGGAAGGTTAAACACAAATGTGCGGAATAGGCGGGTTGATGACGCAATCGGGATCTGATCCAAAACCTTCGGTTTTGGAAAGGATGTCATATGCCCTGGCTCACAGGGGGCCCGACGGTCTAGGACAGTATATCGAACAGGGTGTCGGTCTTGTGCACCGTCGGCTTGCGATAATTGACCTCGAGACCGGTCAACAACCAATCCTGCACCCCAGTGGAGCTGTTCTCGTTGCGAATGGCGAGATTTATAATTATCGGGAACTAATCAAGGAATTCGACAAGGACAAGTTTGTTACAGCGTCTGATTGTGAGGTGCCTCTACATCTCTATGAACGAGATGGAGAGCTTTACGCAAAAAAACTCCGCGGCATGTACGCTATAGGTATTTTTGATCCGAATAATAGACGGTTGGTCCTCTCTCGAGATCCCTTTGGGATCAAACCACTCTACTTTTGCCAGGGAGCGTTTGGCTTTGCCTTTGCTTCAGAAGCGCAGTCTTTTTTCGAAGCAGGACTTCTAACGCCCAAAGTGCGGCGGGAAGGCGTAATGGAGCTCACTCAATTACAATTTACCGTGGGTTCGGAAACAATCTTCGAAAATATTTTTCGTGTTCTGCCGGGCGAAACTCTCGTCGTTGAAAAGGGCAGAGTCGTGAGGCGCCACAGGCTGCCAGCTCTTCCTGTGGGCGGTGAGACACAGATGAGTGTTGAAGATGCGCTAGCGCAAATAGATGTTGGATTGGAGGAAAGCGTCTCCGTGCATCAACGGAGTGATGTACCATTTGGAATGTTCTTGTCCGGAGGCATTGACTCTACAGCCTTACTTTTGCAAATGAAAAAACTGAGTGATCGGCCGGTAAAGGCCTATACTGTTGGCTTTCCGGAAACCTCGGTCCCGGATGAAAGGGAACATGCCGGAAGGATCGCGGCGGCCCTCGGCGCCGATCATGTCAAAGTCGATTTTTCGGAGGATGACTTTTGGGACCTTTTGCCCGCAGTGGCACATGTCATGGATGATCCTGTGGCAGATTATGCTCAACTTCCAACATATAAGTTGGCGGGTATCGCTGCAAAGGATGTAAAAGTGATACTAAGCGGGGAAGGGGGGGATGAGATGCTCGCGGGTTATGGGCGACATCGAGCTATTGCATCGCCATGGAGATTTTGGTCCCGTGAGTTGCGACGGAGAGGTGCCCTGTCGGGGCTTGGATTGTTACGTCGTGAAAATAGAGATTGGCAAAAAGCTATGCTTTCAGCCACGAAAGAAGCAAGCTTGCCCAAGAGGTCCCCCCTTCAGGTGGCGCAAGCTACCGATTGTGCCGATTGGTTGCCTCATGACCTTCTTTTAAAGCTGGATCGAAGCTTGATGGCGCACGGCGTTGAGGGGAGAACACCGTTTCTGGATCCCGTTCTAGCCAGCTTGTTTTTTCAATTTCCTGATAGGCTTAAGATTCGCGGCAAATATGGAAAGTGGATATTGCGGAAGTGGTTGGAAATTCACTTACCCTTGTCGCAGCCATTCGCGAGAAAACGGGGTTTTACTGTCCCTGTTGGCGAATGGATAAGACGCAAGGGAAAACACCTCGGACCTCTAGTTGCAAACCACCCCACAATTACTGAAATCTGTCGAGTCGACGCGGTAGAGAGAATTTTTCAAGAAAATAGCAGGCGTGCTGGATTTGCAGCTTGGATATTGCTGTTTTTTGTTCTTTGGCATAAGTCCCACGTAGAACGACAGGTCCTTGAGGGCAACGTCTTTGATTGCCTTAACGTTACCTAGGGCAGATGTGTAAGTTCCAAATGAAAATTTAGAAACCGCTTCTCCTGTCTTAAAAGAGGTATAAGTGCCCTGGAGCCCTTTTCTTGTTACCCTCGTGCTCCTAGAGTTAAGAGTGTTGATGGGAGGTTATTATGGATGGTTTGGGTCAAATGTCTTTTGGCCATATCGGTATCAATGTTACCGACATGGAGCCAATGGTAAAATTTTATACAGACTTATTGGGGTTTAAAATTACGGACCGCGGTTACGGAGGGGACGGAAAGGGCCCTGAGCTGGTCTTTCTTAGTCGAGATCCGGAGGAGCATCATCAAATTGTTTTGGCGTCCACGCGGCCTGAGGGTGTTCCGAGTACGATAAACCAAATCTCTTTCAAAGTGACAGAATTTTCCGAAGTCCGTGTAGCTTATGATAAAGCCGTAAATGCAGGGATCCAGGGAATAGAACCCGTAGATCATGGCAATGCTCTGTCAGTTTATTTCCCCGATCCAGAAGGTAATAGAATCGAGGTCTACATGTCTTTGCCTTGGTACGTAGCTCAACCTCACAGGGATTTAATTGATTTTGATTTGTCAGATGAACAAGTTTTGGCTCAGAACGAAAAAAAGTGTCGCAGCGATCCCAGCTTTTTGCCCTTAGAAGAATGGCAAGAGCGCTTTTTGCGGGGCTGAAGATAATGGTGGCTTTTAAATTCTTAGTTTAATCCAAAAAGGCCTCTATTTTTGTGCCACTCTTCGATCCCTTCTTCGGGGTACCCTTCAAATTTTTGTTCGCCTTCGGGGATTTTTGTCCAGGACGCTTTGTGCCTTACCATAGTGTGTCTAACTTCTTTCGAGCTCGGTAAGGGGGTGTCAATAGATGATGCAAATAAATAGATCCATTGCGGGTATCGGCTATTATGGTTCCACATCATACTCCCACAATTTTTGCAGAAATGTCGGCGTGAGAAACCCAATCCGTCGGTGTCATAAATTCCTCTATCATTTAGGGATGAGCGATAAATTTTAAGATGTTCTGCACCTTTGACTTCGAGTGAGTTTCTATTCGCCATAATATTTACAGCAGATCCTGACCCTCCGGCCAATTTTCGGCAAATGGAGCAATGGCAGTGGGAGAAAGGATACGGGGTATCGGACTCAACGCGATATGTCACAATGCGGCAGTGGCAAGAACCTTCGATCAACATTCTTTAAATCTCCGTACGTACTATTTGAGTATTTACACTGCTCCGGAATTTTCTAACGGGCAACTGACCAGAAATCGAAATTTCTAGGAGTGCATCCACCCTGGGATGGTTTCAGCCCCTCAATAAAATAGACGCCTGAGGCAATAAGGAACAAAATAAAAACAAATGATTTAAGGCTTTCTTAATTTCAATAAAAGAAACTCTTGCAATAAAGAACAAAATATGAACATTCTGTGGGTAATTGAACGAATCCGAGCTCTATGAAATAAGAGGAGATTGAAATGAATGAACCTGCATTGAGACTGGTGGAAAAAGGCGATATGGATAGATCCAAGGCACTTGATGCTGCTTTGCAGCAAATAGAGAGGGCTCACGGTAAAGGGTCAATAATGAGGCTCGGCGAGGGTCAGGTTGTTGAAACTGAGGCCGTTTCCACTGGTTCTCTCGGGCTTGATATTGCACTTGGGATTGGCGGGATACCAAAAGGTCGTATCGTCGAGGTCTACGGTCCTGAGAGTTCTGGCAAAACGACGCTGGCTTTACATTGTGTGGCAGAAGCCCAAAAAAAGGGGGGTCAATGTGCGTTTGTCGATGCTGAACATGCCCTTGATCCTGTTTATGCCAGGAAACTAGGGGTTAACGTGGATGACCTCCTGATTTCGCAGCCAGATGCCGGTGAACAAGCTCTGGAGATTACTGATACCTTGGTCCGATCCGGTGCTGTTGACCTGATAGTCGTTGACAGTGTTGCTGCTCTTGTTCCCAGGGCGGAACTAGAGGGAGAGATGGGAGATACCCATGTGGGGCTGCAAGCGCGATTGATGAGTCAGGCACTTCGAAAGCTTACTGGTTCCATAGCGAGAACAAACTGTACGATTATCTTTATTAACCAAATCCGTATGAAGATTGGTGTAATGTTTGGAAATCCCGAAACTACCACTGGTGGTAACGCTTTAAAGTTTTATTCCTCCGTCCGGCTTGATATTAGGCGCATTGGAGCAATCAAAGACCGAGACGAGGTTGTGGGTAATCAAACCAGGGTCAAAGTCGTCAAGAACAAGGTTGCTCCCCCATTTAAAACGGTTGAATTCGATATCATGTATGGAGAGGGGATATCGAAGATGGGAGAACTTATTGACCTCGGTGTGAAAGCCGGAATCGTTGAGAAATCAGGTGCATGGTTTTCTTACGACAGTCAAAGAATTGGGCAGGGCCGAGAGAATGCGAAGCAGTTTCTCAGGGATAATTCAGAGATGTCCAAAAATATAGAGTTTGGGATTAGATCTAATGCGGGACTGATTGCCGAGGCTGCACTTACCGGGGAGTCTCTTGGTGAGAACATAGAAGCTAGCGAGGATGAAATTTAATAGCTTTATCCCAGGGAAACGTAATAAATGGGGGCATCGTAACATTGCGAGGCCCCCATCTCTTTTCTGGACACTCGACAAAGTGGCTATTATTAAAGTGACTTCGGTCCGGGCAAACTGAATATTAGTTTTTTATGGTTACAAGTACAAACGACATACGCGCTGCATTTCTGAGCTATTTCAGATCCAATGATCACCAGATCATAGAGTCTTCGCCGCTTGTTCCACAAAATGATCCGACCCTAATTTTCACAAATGCGGGAATGGTTCAGTTTAAGAATGTTTTCACAGGTCTAGAAACAAGAGGCTATACGCGCGCGACCACCTCACAGAAGTGTGTCCGAGCTGGCGGAAAACATAATGATCTTGAAAATGTTGGCTACACTGCTCGGCACCACACGTTTTTTGAAATGCTCGGCAACTTCTCCTTCGGGGATTATTTCAAAGATCAAGCAATTGAAATGGCTTGGAATTTGATAACCAAAGAATTCGGAATTGATAAAGAAAAACTCCTCGTTACGGTCTATCACGAAGATGACCAGGCGTTTGAGCTCTGGAAAAAGATAGCGGGGCTCAGCGACGATCGTATCATCAGGATAGCCACGTCAGATAATTTTTGGGCGATGGGTGATACGGGCCCCTGTGGCCCTTGCTCCGAGATTTTCTATGATCATGGACCAGAATTTGAGGGCGGGCCTCCGGGGTCGCCGAATGAGGATGGAGACAGGTTTATAGAAATTTGGAATCTTGTGTTTATGCAGTTCAACCAGCTGGAAGTTGAAAAGCGTGAACCCTTGCCGCGCCCCTCTATCGATACAGGAATGGGCTTGGAACGTATCGCCGCTGTAATGCAGGGTGTCCACGATAATTATGATACCGACACGTTTCGGGCGTTGGTAGAAGCATCGGCGGAGCTCGCAAAAGTTGATTTAGGGGGCAAGCATCACAACTCAAATAGAGTGATCGCCGACCATATTCGTGCCACGGCATTTTTGATCGCGGATGGGGTGCTGCCTTCCAATGAGGGGCGAGGCTATGTTCTTCGAAGAATTATGAGGCGGGCCATGCGTCATGCGCACATCATGGGGTGTCGCGATGCAATGCTCCATCGGATTGTGCCCGTCTTAATTTCTGAGATGGGATCGGCATATCCTGAGCTTGGTAGGGCAGATGCTCTTATCACGGAGACGCTTGAGCTGGAAGAAAATCGGTTCACGCAAATGTTAGATAGAGGCCTACGACTTTTGGAGGAAGAAACTAGTAAGCTTCGCAACGATGAGGCGTTAGGTGGTGATATTGCCTTTAAGCTTTATGACACATTTGGTTTTCCGCTGGATCTCACTCAAGATGTTTTGCGAGGCCAGAATCGTTTTTTGGATCTAGAGGGTTTTAACTCGGCCATGGAAAGGCAGAAAGCTGATGCTCGGAAGGCTTGGTCTGGCTCGGGCGAGGCTGCCGAGGAGGCCATCTGGTTTGATATTCGAGAAAGGGTCGGGCAAACCGAATTTGTTGGCTACCAGACTGTTCATGCGTCGGGGCAGGTGATTGCCTTAGTAAAAGGTAAAAATGAAATTAGGGCGGCTAAAACTGGAGATGAGGTTCTTATTGTAACAAATCAAACCCCTTTTTACGGTGAATCTGGTGGCCAACAAGGGGATAGCGGATACATTTCTGCTGATGGGGTCGAAGTCGAGATAAGAGATACAAAGAAACATATCGGTGATTTACATGTTCACATCGGTAATGTGAGAAAGGGTACAATAAGCGTGGGTATGATGGTCGAAATGGCGGTCGATGTTGATCGAAGAAATGGACTTCGAAGCCATCACTCAGCAACCCACTTACTTCATGCGGCTCTCAGAAAAGAGCTGGGTGTTCATGTGACGCAAAAGGGATCCTTAGTTGGGCCCGACCGATTTCGGTTCGATGTAAGTCATCCTAAAGCTATTACACCAGAGGAATTGGCTAGAGTTGCCAAAGAAGTGAACCGGGAAGTTCGAAATAACTCCCTGGTTAAAACTCGAATAATGACCCCAGTTGAGGCGATACAAAATGGTGCCATGGCATTGTTCGGCGAGAAATATGGCGAGGAGGTTCGAGTCGTCACGATGGGTGGAAGTGAAGACCATCCGTATTCAGTTGAGCTTTGTGGCGGCACCCATGTTAATAGTACGGGAGACATTGGGCTGTTCAAGGTCATATCTGAGTCTGCTGTAGGAGCTGGGATTAGGCGGATTGAGGCTGTGTGCGGAAAATCGGCCATGCAAAGAATCGAAGAGAATGAAAAAGTTCTGGAAACTGTCGCCGGGATTTTGAATGTCTCTCCGGACCAGTTAACGGACCGGATTTTGAGTTTGGTTGCTGAGCGGCGCAATCTCGAGTCTGAGATATCTAATTTACGTCGAAAGATGGCGACGGGTGGTGGGACCGCAGATCCGAATATAGAAATCAAGGATCTTGGCGGGATAAAATTTCTTGGGAGAATTCTAGAGGATATTCCCGCAAAAGAGCTTAAGTCCTATGGAGATACACTTAAAAAACAGCTTGGTTCAGGGGTGATTGCTCTCTGTGCAATATCGCAAGGAAAAGTCTCTTTGGTTGTGGGGGTGACGGAGGATCTTACCAATGAAATCGATGCAATAGAGTTGGTTCGCCTTGGTTCTGCGGCAATCGGTGGTAAAGGGGGCGGAGGACGTCGAGATATGGCTCAAGCCGGTGGACCAGATGTTAACAATGCAGACAAAGCACTCTTGGCAATTGAGGAAGCCCTTGCATCCTAGTGACTCTTTACATGGTTCATTAGTCAGGGCATACAACGATCAACTCTGCATTTACTGAATAACACTTTTTCAGGAGACTGAATGATGATCGACTTGCTATCCATTGCTCGCGCTGAAGCGGAAGGCGGAGACTTGTACGGAATTTTTGACACAATGTTTGAAAAGTCCACTGTTCGCCCGGAAGGCTATCCTGATGCGGTAGTCTGGCAAGGGGGTAATTTTGGAACAAATGTAAATCCAGTCTGCCACTCGTTAACTGACGCTTTTGCTCTACTAGGTACTCTGGAAGCCATTGATGTTCTTGGTCTGCCGTTTTATGCGGTCCCAATGTGGGCGCAATACCGCCATGACATGGACCTCGCTCCGCTAGGATGGTTCGGAAAAATGCCCTGTATCTCGATCAAATGGTCGACTGCAGGCGACGCCTATGTGAATGATGGAAAAGGCAATAAGGTTGTCGTAAAAGGAAAATCTGCGAATGCCCCTTTGAGAACAATGTCCGGTGTCTACTGTAATGTAAGGCCATATGGAAACATAACGGTCGTCAGATGCATGCCGTGTTTGCCTTACTCCCAAAATCGTCAGAAGTTTGGCGTAAATCCGGAGACCGGAATCATCCATTCTGAGATGAACTCTCCCGGTATTCAGATGGCTTACGCAAATCGATTATTTCTGCGCTTGGTTCATGAAACCGGGGCTATAGGCCGCGTGGCGATGAAACCTACCCAGGCTATGGAGGACGGAATAAACGCGGGTCTCCATGCTTGGCTCCTGCAGGGTACTAAATTTGATATTGGGCGCCAGTATGCCGTTAATCCTTATGAGGAACAGAAGGAAGAGATTGATAAAATCATCGCTTTATTACCTGAAGATTTCAAAGACGGCATGGAAAATTGGGGTGGTAGGATAGAGCAGCATATTTCGGATACGAATTATGGGCTGCTGCTCTGGGACCTAATCCAAAAACAGGATTGTATAGTTCTTGCCACAGATCTTGATGGTGACCGTCTTACGGATCTGCTTGCCGATGTCTCGGATCCACTTCGAGCTTTCGGTGACAAAGTCCTTGCACGGGTTGGCTCTGACAAGACCATGAATGATTTATGGGGTGATATGGGTTACACGACGGGTAATGGTCGTGACATGACATCCGTAATGCATCGAATGGAAGGTCCCGCTATCCATGAGCAAACTCTGGGCTCTGCTGATGCCATGCTACTCAGGGTACTGGATGGAGATGAGACTGTTGGCGGTACCAAGCGACCTTATGATCCTCGGATTCATTTCGTCTTAATTCGAGATGCATATTTAGATGCTAATCCTGGTAACCAAGAATTGAAGGATTGGTTCGATCGAGTTCTGCAGACCTTCGACGATATATATAGCGTCGATCGCCCTTTATTTATGGATGGATACAAGCTCTTGAAAGAAAAAATTCAGCCTTGGGGCAAATAATTCTGTCACAACCCGAGGGGCCTACTTGGTCTCTCGGGCTTTTCAAATCCTTAACTCGTTAATTAGGCTGTCTACTTCGTCAAAAGTTTTATAGAGTTGCAGTGCGCCAGGTTTAGAAAATTTGTGTCTAACCGTATCTGCCATCAGCCTATCGAAATTCTTCCAATAATTCCCGATATTAAGAACAAAGATAGGCTTGTTGTGTCTTTGAAGTTGCCTCCAGGTGATGATCTCAAATGTTTCCTCCAAGGTCCCGATGCCCCCTGGCATCGTGATGAAAGCATCCGATAGTTCGAACATCTTTGTTTTACGTTCGTGCATAGTCTCAACCGTGTAAAGTTCTGTCAGTGTTTGGTGTCCTAATTCTTTTTTTAATAGAAATCTCGGGATTACTCCGATTACTTTTCCGTTGGCTTCCAATGCTCCGTCAGCCAGTGCCCCCATCATGCCGGTGCGCCCGCCGCCATAAATGACAGTAATCTTCTCCAGAGCGAGTCGTCGGCCCAAATCAGAAGCCGACTGTCGGAAAATTTTATTGTCACCTGCGGAAGAGCCGCAGAAAATTGTAACTCTTTCTATTCTAGTTTCTGTCATGACTCCTAAAGAAGAATTTAATTTTTTCTTAGACAGGCTATTACATTCAAATTATCCATGACTTGACGGGAGGAAATTAATCAACAATCCTAATGCCTTGCCTCGTGGATACAATGCCAGTTCGTAGGTATCATGGACACAGAAAGAATAAAACACCTAAGCGGGAGGTTAGATTGAAGAAATTTTCTCAGTTGTTAATTGTTGCGATGTTCGCCTTTGGTGCAGGATTGATGCTTGAGGGGACGGTTGCTCAGGCTAAAATGAGCAAACTAGAAAAAGCGTTCCTAAAAGAGATGGTTGGGCATAGCAAGAAGATCAAGGCTTACATAAAGGGCCACCCAAATCTGAAGAGAGAGAGACGTCTCGGGAATCATGAGACGGTAGAATTCTTAGCGATAGCCATCCAGGATTTAGCCAAGAGAGCGCCTAGTGTTTTGAAAAGTTCAGCAAAAAAAGATCGTGCTAAACTTGTCCAAAGAGCGAGAGCCGTTAGAAAGCATGCCCGTGAGATTGAGAGAGCTGCTTTGACCGGTTCGAAGGAAAAGATAATGGCAGCCTATGAAGGTCTGGACCCTAAGCTTAAAGCCTTGAGTAAATAGATATTTTTTTTGGTAAGCAGAAATACCAACATTCGGGCATAAGAACGTACGACTAATGACTAGTGGTTAAAAACTTAGTTTAGAACAATATTTGAAAAACTGACCCCTAAGGGGTTTTTTTGAAAGTTTCTTAACTCCAAAATCTGAGTTTTAACCTTATAATCTGCGTCAAGAGATCGCATACTGATGGCGACCTATATATTTCGAATGGGGCTGGAGAATGACAAAACCCGTTTGGGTGGGTGTTTTGGGGTCACTGCTGATCATCGGAGCTATCGCGCTGACTTTTTTTTTCGAACCCAATTTACCGCAGGCTCCTGGGGAATTGCTCAGCAATAACAATAAAACTGGCAATCGAGACGCTAAAAAAGAGGGCAGTTTATTGGATGGTAATCAGTCACGCGATGAAATCGTCAGGCTGAAAGACTCTCCAATTGCTCCGCGACAAACTGATGCTGGTGAAAAAGGTATAACGGGGTCTAAGTCGAAACAGGATCTGATGCCATCGTTTGATGTTGTACGTGTCAGCCCCGATGGAGATTTAGTGGTCGCGGGACAAGCCGCACCTAACGCAGTGGTGGCGATTGTCGTCGGTGACAAAGAGATTGGGAGGGGCAAGTCAGACTCAAATGGCGATTGGGTTATAATTCCAAATATTTCACTTAAGCCTGGGGTCCAAGAACTGGGTTTGATTTCCCAAAATTCTTTTGGAGAAAGGCTAATCGCAGTTCGAAAGGTGATAGTGGTAGTTCCAGAGAGAGTTATGGATGATACCGTAAAAGTGAAACAAAGCTCGGGTGGTGCTTTAGCGATTTCAGTTCCAAACAAGGGTAGTGGAACACAAGTTCTTCAGAGACCAGTTGAAGATACGCGTGAGAAAAAAGCTCAAACGGTCAACAGGATTTACTCCCGACCTGTATTAATAGATGCTATTGATTATGACGAATTAGGCAGAGTAGTCATAAATGGTCGGTCGGCTCCGGAAGCCAAGTTGCACGTATATTTGAATAATAAACCGATGGCCCGAGGGAATTCAGATAAGAAAGGGCGCTGGCGCATAGTTCCGGGTGAAGATCTTTCCAGCGGCAGCTACGAACTGCGGGTTGATCAGGTGGATATTAAGGGCAAAGTCATTCGACGCGCTCGTACGATTTTTGAACGTCCGACTGTAAAACTTAATCCTCAAATGGAGGAAAGGATTAAAGTTGAGAGTGGAAATAGTCTCTGGCGGATCGCCCGACGTATTTATGGTCAGGGCGTATTGTACTCAGTCATTTTTAAAGCCAACCGGGCCCAAATCTCAGATCCAGACTTGATTTATCCTGGCCAGGTCTTTTTTATACCTCACCAGGAGAAAAATTAGTAATTACAGTGGGTGATGGTCTGAAGCCCAAAGTTCTTTCAGTTTATCTCTGAGGACCTTACCACGATCAGATTTAGGAAGGTCTTTGACAAAGTAGACTTTCTTGGGAGCCTTAAAGGCCGGCAAAAGCTCACTACAGTGTCGAAGCAGCTCCTCTTCCGAGATACGTTCTCCTGGTTTTGGAACTGCGTAACAAACTACTTCCTCGCCGTATATTTGATCTGGGATCCCAATTGCAGCAGCTTCGCTTATGCCTCCGAAGCTCATAATGGTATTGTCGATTTCCAAAGGAGCAATATTTACTCCTCCCCTGATGATCAAATCTTTTGTCCTTCCCGTCACGGTTACAAAACCGTTTCGGTTCATTGTCGCTAAATCACCGGTGGGAATCCTGGCGTTCTGCATGTCTTCCCATTCTCCGTCCGGGGAAATGGTCGCCATACACGTTTGAGGTCCTCCTATAGTTACCTCTCCTTCTTGATCCCAATCGCATGGATTTCCAGCCGGATCTATAATAAGGAACTCTTGGTGTTTAGCAGGCGCCCCGACTGTTCCCATTTGCCTTTTGTAGTGGCGATTGCCACATATCCAGCCAGCTTCCGACATACCATAAAGTTGAAGAAGAGTAACACCATACATTTCTTCAAATTTTTTCCATTGTTCAGGGGAGAGTGGAGCGGTAGAACATGTCATTAGGCGCAGGCTAGGAATATCTTGTGCTCTTACACCGGAAGGTTCATTTAAAAGCATGTTGACGACGGTTGGTACACCTGCTGAAAAGGTCAATTCGTGGTCTCTGATCCATTTAAAGAACCGGCTGCGCGAAAAGCGCTTTGCGATATACATTGATAGACCGGTTTCAATCCAAGGCATCAGGCTCAGCACCTGCGCAGAATTCCAACCGAAGGAACGATACTCGAGTGTTTTATCCTCTTTTGTTAGCCCGAGAAAATCGATTGTATTTTGGCCATTGAGCCAATAGGCCATATGATCATAAACTACACATTTCGGCCTGGATGTTGTGCCCGATGTACAAAAAATACAGGCCATATCTTTAGCATTATTGGAAGTACTAACTTCGGAGACGGAGTCAAAAGACGCTACAGCTCCAAAAAATTCCTTTGTGTTAGTCTGGCTCGTATGATTTTCTGACCATTGCGAGAAGGTAATTTTTTTGCAATCAACTCCTGCGGTGAGGGCGCTCAAATCCAACTCGGTATGACATAAAATGAGTTTGGGTTGAATCGATTGGAGCAGAGATGAGATATGAGATGCATTTATCTCGACATTTAAAGGGCACACTACAGCACCAAGGCGCCATATTCCCATCCAGATAATCATTCTATCTAAGCTTTCATCGGAGAGCAGCCCGATACGGTCGCCCTTTTTGACCCCCAATGACTCTAGGTACCGTGCCACTCGGTTGGCCCAATCATGCAGACCAGCCCATGTAATTCCCTTATTCTGATCCAAATCAAACAAGGCTAATTTGTCTGGATGTATGCTCTTGTATCGGTCAAGAATTTGTTTGATCGATTGAAAAGGGTCGGTCAGTGGGGGTTGGATGAAAGTGTGGTGGTCTGACATTTATTATCTCTCTGTTTAACCACTATAATTATAATGGGTTGGTCTTAGGGTGCAGGGGTGAACCGGTGTTTCCAGCGTTAGATGAACATATACATCACACAACCCTTAAATGTACAATCAGAGGTAGGTGACCTCTTCGAGAAGTCATAGATTTTAATATCCTTAGCGTGTGATTTTTTTCACTTGGGCTTTCTATATCCCGGGTTTCGGGACTACCATGGGATCTGAATTTCTCGATTTTTAGAACAATGCAATTATTGAATAGAAAATCAAGTGGCAACCCTGGGACGCATCGGCGAAAACTAAGTCCCAAGGGGAGCGGCCAGATTACCCATCGAAACCGAGAGGGGATTTCTCGTAAGGCTGTCACGATCGCAGCTCTGGACCTGGGAACAAACAATTGCCGGCTGATGATTGCAAGGCCAAAAGGTAATGGTTTCACGATCATTGATGGATTTTCGAAAGTTGTTCGTCTTGGGGAAGGTTTGGTCTTCTCAGGAAAATTATCGGACCAGGCGATGGATCGTACGATTACTACGTTGACGACATGTCAGGAAAAAATCGCCAAGAGAGGTGTGGTTCTCGGGCGCTATGTCGCAACAGAAGCTTGTCGGCAGGCGACTAATGGTGAAGTGTTCTTGGAGCGAGTAAGGGTTGAAACCGGCCTGAAACTTGAAATGATTTCTTCGCAAGAGGAAGCGCAGCTCACCTTTAATGGGTGTCTGCCGCTTCTTAGAGAGTCGGCAGAACCCTACGCCCTGACCTTTGATGTGGGTGGAGGGAGCGCTGAAATCCTGCTGGTTGACCTAAGTAGCAGCTCCTCGAAAATCCTCGACTGTATTTCATTACCTTATGGGGTCGTGACTCTCACTGAGAGATATAGTGCGTCCGAAATCTCTTCAGAAAAATATCAGAATATGGTCCGGGAAATATTCGACGCGTTACAACCGTTCGAGCAAAAACACCAAATTCGTGAAAAGATTTCAGCTGGTCAGCTTCAGGTTTTGGGCACCGCCGGAACTGTTACGACCATAGCCGGAATTCATATGGAGCTCAAAAAATATAATCGGACTGCGGTAGATGGTACGTGGCTTGATTCGGGGGTTGTGACTGACATCAGCAAACGGTTGGTGACAGCTTCATTTTCGGAGCGTGCCGCTTTGGGTTGCATTGGGGAGAGCCGAGCCGAACTTGTCGTTGCGGGATGCGGAGTCCTCCAAGCGATATGTGAAATGTGGCCTGCGCCCAGGATTCGCGTTGCTGACAGGGGGGTGAGAGAAGGTTTGCTTTTATCATTGGTGAAGGAGCTAGCCTAACTTTAGAGGCCTTCAGTTGATGACAAAAAGTAATACCGGGCGGTCCGTTGAAGGCCGTAATAAGAAAACCAGAGTAAAAACAGCAAGGGGTCGCTCGTCATCTTCCACAAGATGGCTTCAGAGGCAATTTAATGACCAATATGTGTCAAGGGCGAAACAGTTAGGTTATCGTTCTAGGGCGGCCTGGAAGCTGATCCAGATCGACGAAAAAGTTAAACTACTCAAAGATGGACAGAGAGTAGTAGATTTGGGGTCTGCTCCGGGAGGTTGGGCTCAAGTAGCGGCAGAACGCATAAAAAATGGAAAAATCGTGGCAGTCGACTTACTTGAGATGGATCCAATTCAAGGGGTTTCGATTTTCAGAGGCGACGTGACAGATCAAAATTTGGATCGCTTGATAATTACGGAGCTCCAGGGGAGGCCTGACATAATTTTGAGTGATATGGCAGCGCCGACCACTGGACATCGGCAAACAGATCATTTGAGGACCATGGTCCTTTGTGAAGCTGCAGTTCAGTTCGCAATAGAGCACCTAAGCCTGGGTGGAAGCTTTGTGTCCAAAGTATTTCAGGGTGGAACGCAATCTGACCTATTAGCTAAACTTAATCCGCTTTTCGATAAAATTAGGCATGTTAAGCCTGACTCAAGCCGTAAAGAGTCGCCGGAGACTTATCTTGTAGCGAAGGGTTTTAGAAAAAATCCTAACTAGCCCCTATTTCTTAGATAGACAGCCATTGGGATTCAGGTTGGACCTGTATATTATGGAAAAAATTTTTTTGGAGCAAGAATGGATATTCCTGAGGCGCTAACGTTTGATGATGTTCTGCTTGTCCCTGCTAGGAGCGAAATTTTACCTCACCAAGCCGACACAAGTACAAAACTTACAAAACAACTGGATTTAAAGATTCCGCTTGTATCGGCTGCTATGGATACAGTTACAGAGAGTGAGATGGCTATTGCTATGGCTCAGGCAGGGGGAATCGGCGTCATTCATAAGAACCTGCCTCCTGATGGTCAGGCCGATGAAGTGAAGAAAGTTAAAAAATTTGAGTCCGGTATGGTGATAAACCCGGTGACAATTTCGCCAACTCAGAGCTTGGCAGAAGCCTTAGAACTGATGGCGATCCACAAAATTTCTGGGATACCTGTTGTTCAAGAGAAATCACAGAAGCTTCTGGGAATACTGACAAATCGAGATGTCAGGTTTGCGACAAATCCTGGAGAAATGATAAGTGCGTTGATGACCAAAGAAAACCTGGTCACTGTTAGAGAAGGTATTGACACCGAAGCCGCAAAGAAATTACTGCACCAACATCGAATTGAAAAACTTTTGGTCGTCGATGACGCCTACAGCTGCATCGGCCTGATTACAGTAAAAGACATCGAAAAAGCCCAAAAATTTCCGGAAGCAAATAAAGACTTGAAGGGGCGGTTGCGGGTGGCGGCAGCGACTGGAGTTGGCGACGATGGGTTTGAGCGTGCCCAGGCATTGATAGATTCTGAAGTTGATGTTTTGGTAATTGACACCGCGCATGGTCACTCGATAGGGGTATTGGCGGCTGTGAACGCCATCAAACGTATTTCCAACACAGTCCAAGTGGTCGCGGGAAATATTGCAACTGCTGACGGGGCAAGGGCATTAGCCGATGCTGGAGCGGATGCTGTAAAAATTGGTATTGGCCCAGGTTCCATTTGTACAACCCGAGTGGTGGCAGGGGTTGGAGTGCCACAATTTACCGCCATAGCAGAGGCTGCTGAGGAATGTCACAAGATAGGAATACCAGCGATCGCAGATGGCGGGATTAAATATCCCGGAGACTTAGCCAAAGCAATAGCTGCGGGAGCTGATTGTGCTATGATCGGATCTTTGCTGGCAGGCACGGATGAAGCGCCTGGCGAGTTAATTTTGTACCAGGGGCGATCTTATAAAGCCTACCGGGGTATGGGGTCACTGGGGGCAATGGCGCGAGGATCTGCAGACCGATACTTTCAGCAGGAGGTTACAGATAATCTAAAACTTGTACCTGAGGGGATAGAGGGCCAGGTTCCCTATAAGGGGTCGGTCGCTAGTGTTTTGCACCAGTTGGTGGGAGGGTTAAAGGCTGCGATGGGGTATACCGGTAATGCCTCAATTGAAGATATGCAGACCAATTGTAACCTGCGTCGTTCAACTGAGGCAGGCCGTCGGGAGAGCCACGTTCATGATGTGACAATAACCCGGGAAGCACCTAATTATCGCAAGGAAGGTTAAAATTGGCCGACCGGAATGAACTGGAGTTGCTTGAGCCGGCGAAAAATCCATGGGCCACATTTTAATTTAAGGGTTTTCGAATTGAGTTTTTCTCTGAATCGGCATGTTCAAATTTAGCTGCTGAGGATTGGAGTAAGTGAGCTAGTTAAATGAAAGAAACTATTCTAGTGATCGACTTTGGTTCTCAGGTAACTCAGCTAATTGCCAGAAGAGTGAGGGAGAATGGTGTTTATTGCGAAGTACACCCATTCAATAGAGCGCAAGAGGCACTGGCAGCGCTGAAACCGAGAGCTATTATTCTTTCTGGAGGTCCTTCCTCTGTGACGGCGATCGAGGGGCCAAGGGTCTCAAAAGAGATCTTAGAAAAGGGAATCCCGGTTCTCGGGATCTGTTATGGGCAACAATTACTGTGTTCGGAGTTAGGAGGTCAGGTCTCATCTGGTCAGCGTAGAGAATTCGGGAGAGCTAATTTAAAAGTTTTGGCCAAATGTTCCCTTTTTGATGATGTTTGGAGTATTGGAGGCACCTACCCAGTGTGGATGAGCCATGGAGATCATGTTGATGTTTTACCCGATGGTTTTTCGGCAGTCGGCTCAAGTGAGAATGCACCATTTGCTGCCATTGCTGATGAGGAGCGCAAATTTTATGGACTTCAATTTCACCCGGAGGTGATCCATACCCCACAAGGCAAAACAATTTTAAGAAATTTTACCCACAAAATAGCAAAATGTTCGGGTGACTGGACGATGTCAGCATTTAAAGAGTCGGCCATTGCATCCATTCGTCAACAGGTTGGAGAAAAAAGGGTTATCTGTGGGCTTTCCGGCGGTGTCGACTCGTCAGTTGCAGCCGTCTTAATAAACAAGGCGATAGGGGATCAGTTACATTGTATTTTTGTTGATCACGGCTTGATGCGGAAAAATGAGGCTGAAGAGGTTGTCAAAATTTTTAACGAAAACTTTAGTATTCCCTTGGTACACAGGGATGCCTCTGACCTCTTTATGGAAAAGCTTGTTGGGGTAACAGATCCAGAGCAAAAACGAAAAATAATCGGTAATACTTTTATTGATGTTTTCGAGGAGGAGGCATGCCGGATCGGAGATGTTGATTTCTTAGCTCAGGGAACCCTTTACCCAGATGTGATCGAGTCTGTCTCAGTCGCTGGTGGCCCGAGTGTCACTATAAAATCCCATCACAATGTCGGTGGTTTGCCGGAGCGGATGCAACTAGATCTCGTCGAACCGCTCAGAGACCTCTTCAAGGATGAGGTTCGCGAATTGGGGCGTGAGCTTGGTTTGCCAGAGGAAATGGTAGGAAGGCATCCGTTTCCGGGACCGGGGTTAGCGATAAGAATTCCAGGAGAGGTGTCGAGAGACAAAGCGGATATTCTTCGGGATGTAGATGAGATTTTTATCGATGAGATAAGAAAGTCGGGATTATATGATGAAATTTGGCAGGCGTTCGCCGTCTTACTGCCGGTAAGAACAGTAGGGGTAATGGGGGATGCCAGGTCATACGAATATGCCTGTTCCTTGAGGGCAGTCACATCTGTAGACGGTATGACAGCGGATTATTATCCCTTTGATCACCAGTTTCTATCTCTTGTTGACTTCAAAAACACTTCCAAAAGATTCTGAAGAGTCTCTTTAACTTTTTGATTTAGAAGCAGATCTCAAAAACTGAGAATTAAGAAAGTTCTAAAATCAGAACTTATAGAGATGAATGATGTCCACCACCTAAGAGGTGAGACATAGAGATATTATTGAGAAAGAGAAGAACAAGGTTAGAGGTATGTTTGAAAAGTAACCGACTGGTTTATCTCTTTTTGGAGCTAGTGATCGAATAGGGATACAGAATTAATACTTGAAAGATTTCAAAATCATCTCGAATGAGCAAACCAAACTGTTTAGGGAAAGAGGGGTTATCATCTTGGAGCATAATTTAGCTTATCCCTCGAAATAAAGGATTAGACCGAAGATAATACGACCATGTGGAATCTAGAGGGTTCTATTCAAAAATTGAGTCTTTTAATATTTGGTAGTTAGTCGCAGAATATTAATTGGGACCATGAGAAAACCTTAGTGTAGTTGTTTGCCCTTTTTTGCCCATAGTCGAGGAGAAGATACCTATGAGAGAATATTACCGAAAAGGTAGTCTAAAAACATCTTTTAAAGGCTCTGGGGCACAAGATTTGCTCGACGGTAATGTCGACCCTTTGAAGGAAAGGATCAAATTTAAGTTCCATGAAGCGGAGACCTTTCGGCCAACATTAAAAAGTTTAACGGCGGGTCGATTGGCAGCCCTCTTGTCAATCAGAGAGTTGCACGATTTTCCGGAGATAGCTCCATTCAGAGATCCTAATCCAGGCCAAATCCTTTGGCTTACTATAATGGGGGATTTCTATGATGACAGACCAACGGATAGGACTGATGTACTTCGTCTCATGGGCAATAGTTATAGAACCAGTGAAATGCTCATAAGAGAGGCAATTTCTGGTGGGGCAATAATATCTGAGAATGATCCCGCTGATCGGCGTCGAAGTATTTTGTTCCCCTCTATTCAGACCGTTTGCACTTATGAGGCTGTGCTTACACCTAAGTATTTAGAAGCAGTGGATGAGGCAATGGGTAAACAAGGTGGGTTGGTGTCTAACAGAAGAAATTTTTTGAATGAGATTTTGGGTTTTTATCACTTAAGAAACTCACTCTGCGCTGAGAGCTTCGTGGTAAAAATTGCAGAGAGACAGGCGAAGGTGAATTTAACCATTGTAGCAGATCCAGATGAACTAAACTGAGGAACAAAGAGACTAGAGTTATACTGATAGGTGTGGACCAAATAAATTAATCAAATTTCTATTGCTAAGTATTTCTAAACAAACTTCTAAATTTGTTCTAACAAAAAATAACTTATTGATTTTATTGGAAGAAATAGAAGGCTATGATTGAGTGGTAGTGATGCTCGGGCGGAATTTTTTCAAAACATATGATTAGTATAAACTATTCAAATTAAACTCTGTAGATTCACCGAACAATAGGCGCCATGTAAAATGTGTTTTTGGATAATTTTTTGTATTCATGCAGGCGTCAGCTGACTTAGAAAAATTAGTGGGTGACTGAAATGAAAAATAAGGTTGATGGCGGAGAAGCTATAGTTGAGGCGTTTCGCAAGCTTGGGGTGGACTATATCCTCTCCTCCCCAGGGACCGAATGGGCTCCGGTTTGGGAGGCTCTGGCGGACCAAATTCAGCAGGGTAAGGCAGGGCCAAAACTACTTGATGTATGGCATGAGACGCTGGCCGTCGATATGGCTGCTGGGTATACCCTTGCAACAGGAAAGATGCAGGGAGTTCTACTTCATGCAGGGTCAGGCTTACTTCAAGGGGCCATGGGGATTCACGCAGCTCATGTCGCATCCATACCCATGGTTGTAATTTCCGGTGAGTCCATGACATATGGAGAACAGCCCGATTTTGATCCTGGAGCTCAATGGATAAACAATTTAAGCATAGTCGGCGGAACCACTCATTTGGTCGACTCAATTGTGAAGTTTGCCTCAATCGCTGGAAGTGCGGCGACGGTATTTGAGAGCATCACTAGAGCTGGAGAGATAGCCCAAAGAAACCCAAAAGGGCCGACTTACTTGGCGGTATCAACAGAAACTTTGATGGATAATTGGACGCCCCCAGAAAGACCAAGGGACATTCCGGCAACTCCCAAGCTACTGTCGTCTCCTGATGCCGTCGATCAGTTGGGAAAGCTCCTAGAAAAAGCTAAGAATCCGGTGGTGCTTACGGAGAGCGCTGGGAGAGAGATTGAAACTTATAATGCGCTGGTGAAATTTTGTGAAAAATTTGCCATACCAGTGGTTGAGAAACCCTCAGCTTTATTTGCCAATTTTCCTAGGGACCATTCTTTGCATCAAGGGACGGACTTTAAACCATTTTGGCAAACTGCAGATTTGGTGCTCGTAATTAGAAACAGAGTTCCTTGGTATCCGCCCAGCGATTGCCCGCCGAATGCAGCTATCGCGGTTATTGATGAAAATCCGCATAATTCAGCGATGGTATATCAGTCTCTTCAGGCTGATTTATATTTAGAGGGAGATGTCGAAGAAACTTTGTCCAGTCTGACTAATAGGGTTGTTCTAAATGAAGATCTTACGTCAGAGAGAATAAAGCGTTGGAAAGATGCGCAGGCGGAACTGTCCCAAAAGCGTATTGTGCTGCAAGGGGAAGCGAGTAAGGAAACCCCTATAAATCCTGTTTGGGTTTGCGCTTGTCTGAATGCAGTAATGCCCGAAAAAACGGTATACATCGATGAGGTGACGACTCACACAAGTTTACTGCGAGAACACCTAGATTTAAAACAGCCACAAACTCTTTTCACAAGACAAGGTGGCTTGGGGCAGGGCCTCGGGATTTCTCTCGGCGTAAAACTCGCGTTTCAGGATCGGCCAGTGGTAACTTTAATCGGAGATGGAGCGTTTCTTTATAATCCGGCACTCGGTAGCTTGGGTGCTTCAAGGGATTTTGAACTTCCAATCATGACAGTTGTCTTCAACAATAAAAAATATGCAGCGATGCAAGGCATGCATCATAAAATGTATCCCGATGGAACTGCGGTAGAGACAAAAATTTACCATGGTACGCATATTAACGCTCCGGATTTCGTGAAAGTTGCAGAATCTGTTGGGGGATATGGAGAGCAGGTTAGTGATCCCGAAGAATTACAAAATGCGCTTAGTCGCGGTTTGGAAGCAACGTTGCAGGGAAAGCCTGCGATTATAGATGTACTTGTTTCATAATCCTTAATCAGAGGAGATGAGGGTACTCTTCTTAGATCTCATCAAATAGGTATGGAAACAAAGCTTAATATTTGCCTAATTGTGGAATAATCTTTCTTGAAGAGTTTATTGTTCTTGATGCAGTCAAATGTTCTAACCGCCTAAGCCTTGTTTAGACCTAGACTATAGGGTACTCGCTGCGAATAAATTATCGAGGTAAACCAAAATTGAGTATTGAAGTTAGAAAAAGTGCTCACATAGACACCGTTCTTAGTTCTGATGTCTCCGCTAAAGGAGTTGACCCTGGTTTCGATCGTTTCTTTTTTGATCATGTCGCTCTTCCAGAACTGGATATCTCCGAGGTTGAATTATCTAAGTCTTTGTTCAAAAAAAATTTATCTGCCCCGATACTTATCTCAAGTATGACTGGTGGAACAGAAAAGGCTAAGCAAATTAATTTAAATTTGGCGATGGCAGCAGAGGCTTGTGGAGTAGCGATGGGCCTAGGGTCGCAGAGGGCCGCCCTCGAGAATAAAAGTCTAATTGACACATATCGAGTAAGATCTGTTGCCCCAAACATACTTTTATTTGCGAATTTTGGAGCCGTACAACTGAATTATGGTTTCGGAATAGATCAAGCACTCCGTGCAGTGGAGATGGTAGAGGCTGATGCTTTGTTTCTTCATCTTAATCCCCTTCAGGAAGCGGTTCAGCCTGAGGGTGATGGAAATTGGAAAGGCCTTTACCAGAAAATAGAAGATCTGGTCAGAGCTTTGCCAGTTCCCATTGTTGTAAAAGAGGTGGGCAATGGGATCTCTGTCGATGTTGCTAAAAGACTGGCTTATTGTGGGGTCGCCGGCATTGATGTCGCAGGGGCGGGCGGTACCAGTTGGAGTGAGGTCGAAGCGTTTAGGCAGACAGATCCTATTCGTAAAAAAATAGCTCACTGTTTTTCTGGTTGGGGGATACCAACTGCTCTCTGTCTGGTGGAAGTAAAATCGGCGCTTCCTGATCTAATGGTTTTTGCGAGTGGTGGCTTGAGGTCCGGGTTGGATATGGCCAAGGCTATCAGGTTAGGTGCTGATCTTTGCGGAACAGCTACCCCCACATTGCAAAGTGCAATAGGTTCGGGGAACGATGTGGAACAGATCATTGGAAGGCTTGTTGAAGAGCTTCGCATTTCAGCTTTTTGCGCTGGTGCAAGTTGTCTTGAGCAACTGAAGGCAGCTAGACTAAGAAGCCATTCAGATTGGAACGAGGTGGGTCTCATTCCATTTTCCGCTGGGGAAACGACTTGATAGCTCCTGAGCCTGTAAGAAACACTGGGACACCGGCGCCACGGCCTCGCGATGCTGCTACCCTTATCATTTATAGGCGTCTAAAAAGTAGGGTTGAAATACTTATGGGATTGCGAAACACGTCGCATAAATTTTTACCTGACCGATATGTGTTCCCTGGTGGCGGTGTGGAGAGAGGCGATAGTCGGGTTAGGGTGGCAAGCTCCATTAGTCAACAAACACAAAACTTATTAATCCGAAAAACAAAAATAGCTAGAGCTCGAGGTTTGGTCGCGGCAGCAATACGTGAAACTTTTGAGGAAACAGGTCTTATTGTTGGTGGGAAGGACCCAAATCCTGGAAAAAGTGTTCCTAAAAATTGGAGTAAATTCTTCCAAACAGGTTTTGCGCCCAATTTAGGAGACTTGAACTATATCGCTCGGGCTGTAACCCCTCATTGGCGACCCATTCGTTTTAATGCGAGATTTTTTATGGTGAATTCGGAGAAGTTGACCGGCGTTTTGCAAGGTAATGGAGAGCTTTTGAATTTGCAGTATTTTGATACGGAAAAAGCTATAGAATTAGAGCTTCCCTTAATAACGAAACGGGTTTTAGAACTTGTAGCCTTCTGCGCCAGCAAGTCAGCTAATCATATGGTTCCGGAGCTCGACCAAATAGTGTTATTTAAACACAATGGCAAATACCATGAAATGATCAAGGAGTGATTAGAAAAAACCCTAGCTCTTCACAAGAGTTAAACGCCTCTGCAAAAAAGAAATGGCGCCTCTTAAGCTTTGATCCTGTTTTATAAGTGAGCCATTAGAACCTACAGCAAATTTGACCGATTTATGACCTTTGTAAAATTTATATATCGTGAATGCCGGCAGTGCCCCAGCATCCTTAAACACTGAGAAAGCACTCATTCCCCGGTCACTATTTATAGCGTAGTCCTTCCACTCTCCAGAGATCACTCGGTAGCTGTAAAGTGTCAGAAGCTGATTTAGTTCTGATCGCGTAAAATTGATCGGTGGTGACTTTTGCTTTTGATAATTTGAAATTTGGATTAATTTAGACATCTAAAAAATTATGCAAGCTGATTCAAAACAGGGCCTGGGATACTTTGTTGCCTAACCTTAGTGTAAAGTATATTCACTTTCCAAAACCACCGTCTAGCAGCCAAGAAAAAATTATTTCCGGCCCCATAGAAAATTTGCTTTGGAAAGTGACGAAAGTTAAAATGAAAAATGATAATATTTTGAGGCTTTTGGTTTGGTCGATATTTTCCAGGAAGTTGATGAAGAATTAAGGCAGGACAGACTCCAACAGGTCTGGAAGTCATATGGCCGTTTTATCTTAGCAGCTGGTTTGTTGGTTATAGTGGCGGCAGCGGGTTGGAAAGGGTGGGACCACTATTCATTCACAAAACTAATTGATTCTAGCCATCAGTATGAAGTGGCTGAAAATTTATTGTTTGAGGGGAAACGTGATGACTCCCTCGCTCTATTCTCTAACTTATCAGAAAAAGGTTTTGGATCTTACCAGAAACTGGGTGAGATCAGACAAGCGGCACTTTTGAAGGAGTCGGGAAATATTGAGGCGGCATTAGATATATATGCAAGGGTTTCTAAAGATACCTCTCAAGGTAAAATATTGAGGGATGCTGCTAGCTTGAATTTGGTCCTCATAAAGCTCGCACAGCCAGATCAAAAATCGGATAATTTGATATCTTATTTGCGTCCCCTTGCTGAACCGGGTAGACCTCTGCGTTTTTCTGCCATGGAGGTTCTTGGGTTATTGGAAATAAAGCGCGGTGATACAAAATCTGCGGGGTCGATTTTTAAGAAGCTAGCGGACAATTTAGAAGCGCCAGAATCCCTGAGAGCAAGGGCATTACGGCTGATAACAGTGTTAAATAGTCAATAATTTAGAACCACTATGAAGCCTATACTTCGTTTTTTTTTAATGGCTTTGATGCTCGCATTTTTCGCCGGATGCTCGGGATGGTGGGGAGAACGGCAGGCTCCTGGGTTGCCCGGTAATCGCATTTCAATTTTACCAGAACAGAGATCCCTGCCGATTGGCCGAATAGAAGAAGGTTTAATCCGTATCCCCAAACCGCATCGTAATCTAAGCTGGCCACAAGCCGGAGGTTTTGCGAATCATGCTATGCATCATTTAGCAGCACCTGGTTCTTTAACCGAAATTTGGTCCACCTCTATTGGCGGAGGATCTAATAAATACCAACAGTTAGTTGGATCTCCAGTCATTATTGAAGAAAAAATTTACACGATTAACGCCGATGGGGTGATTAATGAATTGCAAGCTTTTACAGGTAAGAAGAGCTGGACGAGAAGACTCAAACCACTTGTCGGAAAGGGGGCAGAGGGAACGATTGGAGGAGGTCTTGCTGCTTCGGGAAACTTATTAGTCGCCAACACTGGTAATGGGATTGTCATTTGCATGGATCGTCGCAATGGTGAGGTGATATGGAAAAAAGATATTGGCATTCCGATTCGGTCGGGTCCCACAATTTTTGACAGTCAAGTGATCGTGTTAGGTGTCACGAATGAGACCTACTCATTCGATAAAAATAACGGCACAATAATGTGGCGTCATTCAGGGGCCCCAGAAATGACAATATTCATGGGCGGATCCAGCCCGGCTGCAAGTGGTTCCATGGTGATTGTCTCGCATTCATCGGGAGAGCTGGTGGCTCTTGGATCTAAAAACGGAGAACAAGTGTGGACCGAATCAATGGTTGCTGCCAGAAAATCCGGCCCTGTCTCAAACATCTCTCACTCTAAGGGGAACCCTATAATTGACCGGAACTTGGTGATTGCATCATCCAATAGTGGTCGCACAATTGCCTCCGACTTAGCTACTGGAACGAGATTTTGGGAAACAAATTTTGGCAGCTCCGAAAGCCTTTGGGTTGCAGGAGAGTACATTTACCTCGTTACGACAAATCGTCAATTAGTTTGCTTAGCCCGCAGGACTGGTAAGTTAGCATGGGCTACGCAATTGAAGACCTTTGAGAATAGCAGAGATAAGGAGAACCCGATCGAATGGACAGGCCCGGTTTTAGCGGGAGATCGGATATTGGTGGGAGGGAGTAATGGTGAGGTTTGGTCCGTATCACCATTTAATGGAAAACTTTTAGGAAAGATAAGGCTCTCGGCTGCTATATATCTTTCACCTGTCGTAGCGAATGGCATTGTTTATCTGCTGGCAGATAACTCCAGACTGTATGCTTTCCGATAATGGATTTTAACATCGCGATTGTGGGTCGTCCGAATGTTGGAAAATCGACACTTTTTAACCGGCTATGTGGCCTAAAGGTCGCGATTGTCGATCCAACTCCCGGCGTTACCAGAGATCGGAGAGTAGGGCGTGGAGGAATATCGGATCTGAACTTCCAAGTAGTTGATACTGCGGGTGTTGATGAAGATGGCAGCACCCCGACAGAGAAGACCATGCAGGAACAGACTAGGCTCGCTCTCAAGGGTGCAAATTTGGTGCTTTTTCTTTTCGACTCAAGAGCTGGCATCACACCATTGGACAAACAAGTCGCAACACTTCTAAGAAAATCAAGTTGCGAAGTTGTATTGTTAGCAAATAAGGCTGAAGGAAGAATTGGTAAAATTGGTCTTTATGATGCCTTTGAACTTGGTTTGGGTGAGGCTATTCCAATATCGGCGGAGCACGGAGAGGGAATGCTAGACCTTTATGAGGCTATCCAACCTCACGTTGATCTGTTCGATAAAAAAAAGACAAATGAAGAAGTCTCCAATCCGCTTGTCGATTCCAGCAGTTCAAAAGAGGACCGAATAAAGTTAGCAATTGTCGGGAGGCCTAATGTCGGAAAATCGACATTATTCAATCATTTATTGGGAGAGGAGAGGGTAATAACAAGCCCACACGCCGGAACGACGAGGGACTCAATAAGTGTCGAATGGCAATGGAGAAAGTTCAAGTTCGAACTTTTTGATACTGCGGGAATGCGTCGCAGAGCTAAAATATCTGAAAAAATAGAGAAGCTCTCTGTGGCTGATACTTTGCGAGCGATACGTTTTGCGGAGGTAGTTATTTTGGTGATGGAAGCAGGAAAACTAGGCGAACGCCAAGACTTTTCTATAGCCAGCCACGTCGTTTCGGAAGGTCGGTCAATGGTGATTGCTGTGAACAAGTGGGATCTGGTTGCTGATCAGAGAGACCCGATGGAAAAACTCAAAGACAGAATTCAAAAGTCATTACCTCAACTTAAGGGTGTGCCGATTGTACCGGTGTCCGCTATTGAGGGGAGTGGAACGGACCTTCTTATCCAGACCTCCACAAAGGTATTTGATATTTGGCAAAAGAGAATTCCGACAGGCCCACTTAATAGGTGGCTAGAAAATATGCTTCAGTCCCATCCTCCACCGATTTCCGGAGGTAGAAGGCTGAAGCTAAGATTTATTACTCAAGTCAAGGCGAGGCCTCCAAGTTTCGTATTGTTTACAACACGACCTGGGGCCCTGCCTGAAAGTTATAGTAGATATCTTATTAATGGTCTGCGAGAGAGATTTGATTTATGGGGTGTGCCTATCAGGTTGACGCTACGGCAGGGCCAAAACCCCTATGTGGATTGACTGTAGAATATTCAAAGAAGCCTATTGGGCCAAGTGCGTTTCGCCATTACCTGTAAAATCAGATGATCCTAATTTCACAAAGAGGTCGGTTATCTGACTAGGGGCTAAAACAGTTGAGGGATCTTCGCCGGGATATGCCTCTGCCCGCATAGATGTTCTGACAGCACCCGGATTAATAAGGTTGATACGAAGATTTGTATGAGATACTTCATCAGCCCATGTACGCGCGAGGGCCTCTAAAGCTGTTTTAGATACGGCATAAGGACCCCAATATCCGCGACCCCCGCTAACCCCAGATGTCAAAAAGATCGCTCTGCCGGCAGGGGATGAGAGCAGCGGTATTTCTAAAGTACGTATCATCCGCCATTGGGCACTGAGGTTAATCTCGATTGTTTTATCCCAAATCTCAGGTGCAACTTGCGTTACAGGGGTTAACTCGCCTAGTTGGGCAGCATTCGCAACAAAAATATCCAGACGACCAAACCTTTGACTTATTGCAGATCCCAATTGATCAACTTCATCTCTATTTCCTAGATCCATCGGCAGTATCGTCGCTGAGGTGCTTGTTCCTAAAGCTAAGATTTCATCATAAACTTCCTCTAGGGCGGCGGTGGTCCTCGCGGTTAGGATCACGTGCGCCCCCTCAGCTGCGTACCGTTTTGAAATGGCGGCACCTATCCCACGAGAGGCGCCAGTAATTAGAGCGATGCGCCCTTCAAGAGATCGACTTTGGGTCATTTTACTTCAGGCTCGTTAAAAAAGATAATTGCTTCGAGATCTGTGGATTCTTTTGGTCGATGAGGGAGATTGGATAATCACCAGTGAAGCAAGCATCGCAGTACTCTGGCTGCTCGTTTGTTCTTCTCTTGAGCCCCATAGCCCGGTAAAGGCCATCAATCGATATAAATGCTAAGCTATCGACTTTTATATAACTGGTCATTTCTTCCACTGAGAGATTGGCTGCAAGTAACTTATTTCTTTCTGGGGTATCCACCCCATAAAAACATGAATTAGTGGTGGGAGGACTGGAAATCCTCATATGAACTTCTTTCGCGCCGGCGGCTCTCATCATTTCTACTATTTTGATCGAAGTGGTACCGCGTACAATGCTGTCATCGACCAGTATGACGCGTTTTCCTTCAATTACAGAGCGACTGACATTGTGCTTTAATTTTACCCCCAGATGTCTAATTTGATCGGTGGGTTCGATAAAAGTTCGCCCCACGTAATGATTTCTTATTATGCCAAGTTCATATGGAAGTCCGGCTTCAGCAGCAAAACCCATAGCGCCTGGTACTCCTGAGTCCGGAACGGGTATTACGACATCTGCCTCTACATTGCTCTCCCGTGCTAGTTCCTGGCCTATTTTTTTTCTTGCGGCATATACGCTTTGGCCATCCACTACGCTATCTGGCCTGGCAAAATAAATATATTCGAATACACATAAACGAGACTGTTTTGGTTTGTATGGGTTCACTGATTTTACGCCAGTTTTATCTACGATAACTATCTCTCCTGGCAGGATATCCCGTAGAAACTTTGCTCCAATGATGTCGAGTGCACAGGTTTCTGATGCAATACAATAGCTTCCATCCAGCTCACCTAAAACAAGGGGCCTGACCCCAAGAGGGTCTCTTGCGCCAATCATGCTATCGTTACTCATCGCGACCAGCGAATATGCGCCGACAATTTGGGACATTGAATCGATCAGTCTGTCAACAATTGTACTCCGATTACTAATAGCTATTAAATGAATTATGACTTCCGTATCGGTGGTGGATTGGAATAGACATCCCTTTTCTACCAGTATGCGTCGCAGAGCGGCGGCGTTTGTCAAATTTCCATTATGTGCGAGAGTGAAACCTCCTGATGATAAGTCGGCAAAAAGAGGCTGAATATTGCGTTGCGCTGTCTCTCCCGTGGTTGAGTAACGGTTGTGACCAATAGCGGCGGGGCCTGGAAGTCGTGACATGACCTCTGGATCACCGAAGATGTCACCAACATGGCCGGCTGCTCGATGGCTATGAAATTGCTCTCCGTCTCGGGACACTATCCCAGCGGCTTCTTGACCTCTGTGTTGAAGGGAATGGAGCCCGAGTGCGGTTAGGGCAGCCGCCTCTTTGTGTCCGAAGATACCGAAAACCCCGCATTCCTCATGCAACTTATCAAATCCAATATCTTTATTGTAATCTGGCATTATTTATTTTGACCTTGGATAAGACGATCCATTTCTCTACGCTCTTTGTCTGAGTATCCAGATCTTTTTTCTTTTTTTAAGATTTTTGTTTTTGGTGCTAAAAGTTTCTCAAAACTATTATCAGGTTGGGTTTTTTCTGAAAATAGAAAATCGAGATCCTTTTTAAGATTTTTAGGGAGTAGAAGGAAAACCTCGCGGGACCCCCAATCAAGAATTGGAAACATTTTAGAGTTTTCTATCCAGTCAGGTTTTTTGCTAGGTTCTAGAGAGGGTTTTATAGCCCAGACAGCTCCAATAAATCCAATTATTGATATCAGCATACTTAGGATTATACCTGCTAGCAGTCCAAGTGATCGGTCAAGAAAACTAAGAGAGCTGCCACGGACTTTACGGCTTATTGCCTGACTTATAATAGTAAAAATTATTAACGAGCCTACAAAAAGAAGACCACCAGAAGCAATATTAGCGAGGAAGTCAGATTCAATAAAATCTCTTGCTATTGGTCGGACTTGGTCGAAACCATAAAAAGTGAGAAGAGTGGCACCAATCCATCCGCTCAGCCAAAGAGATAACCTTACAAGACCGCAAGAGAACCCTATTAGGGATATTAAAAGAGTTGAAATGAGAACAAAAATGTCCAGCATTATGTTTTGTCCGCCGTCGTGTTTTTAAGTCCCTTAAGCTTTGCGGTGTCTCCTGTGATGCATAACACAAACTCGTTAAGATGTGAGAAGGTTCTGAAACTTATCGATCCTGCTTCTGAGTCTGGGGATTGCTCCTCCTCAAATGGTTGCATAACCATATCAAAGCCAAGTTTATTGGCTTCTTTAATTCTCAAATGGGATTGGCGTACAGGTCGCACTTCACCTGATAAACCTACTTCGCCAAAAATCACCGCATTTGAGGAGACTGGTTTATCACAAGCCGCTGATACAAGAGCTGCTGCTACAGCTAAATCTGCAGCGGGTTCATTGATTTTTAGTCCTCCGGCAACATTTAAATACACCTCATGGCCGGCTAGAGATAACCCGCAGCGTGCCTCCAATACAGCTAATATCATTGCTAGTCTTCCGGAGTCCCAACCCACAACCGAACGTCTGGGATTTGCGTGAGTCGAAGCAGAAACAAGGGCTTGTATTTCAACGAGCAATGGACGACTTCCCTCAACGCCTGCGAAAACCGCTACGCCATTGATGTCTAATCTTCGTTGGGAGAGAAACAGAGCGGACGGATTTTCAATTTCTATTAGACCGTTGCCAGCCATACGAAACACACCTATTTCGTCGGTCGGTCCGAAGCGGTTCTTAATTGATCTTAAGATCCTAAAGTTATGGCCACGGTCTCCCTCAAAATACATCACTGTATCTACCATATGTTCGAGGATTCGAGGGCCTGCAATTGAGCCATCCTTTGTGACGTGGCCGACAAGCAACAGGACAAATCCCCTGGTTTTTGCAACATGAATTAGTTCTTGAGCGCATGCGCGGACTTGTGAGACGCTCCCCGGACCCGAATCGATTGAGTCAAGATACATGGTTTGAATTGAGTCGATTACTACCACATTGGGGGGCGTCTCAACATTTAATGAAGTGATGAGATCCCTTATGCTACTAGCCGCAGCCAATAAGACATTGGCTTTGGATAGACCCATTCTATTGGCGCGCAAGCGAACTTGATCTGTGGATTCCTCGCCAGTCACGTATAAGCAACTGGCCCTCTCGGAGAGTTTCCCTAAAACCTGAAGTAGTAATGTGGACTTCCCTATTCCAGGATCTCCGCCGATTAAAATAGCGGAGCCTGGAACCAGGCCCCCACCGCAGCTACGATCAAATTCTGAAAGTCCTGACTCCCAACGAGGTCTCTCGATAACTCTCTCTTCTAGGGATTGGAATTCGATCCGGTTCCCATTCCTCCCATCGAACCCGTTTGGGGATCTTTGAGGAGACGAATAAGAGGTTACCGAATTCCACTCACCACACTTGTCACAATGTCCTACCCATTTTCTGTGGGTAGCCTCACAATTTTGGCAAATAAAAATTGGCGTGTCTTTTGCCACCTGTTGAACCCTCTAAGCTGGAGCATGGAGCCAGCGCACAACTATTAAATTTTACGAAATTCCATCTTAATAGGTCCGTTAGCCCTACCATTTATAAACTGTTCTACGTAGTCATTTCCACTATTCCTGATATCTCTAGCGTTCCCTACCCAAATAATTTTACCTTGATATAGCATTGCAATTCGATCGGCTATTTTAAAGGCACTAGCCATATCGTGAGTAATAGATAGAGCTGTCGCTCCTAGTGTTTTTACACAAGACACAATTAAATCATTGATTATGTCTCCCATAATTGGATCCAAACCTGTTGTTGGTTCGTCAAAAAACAAAATTTCTGGTTCTGTAACAATCGCCCGAGCTAAACCAACTCTTTTCCTCATGCCACCAGAGATTTCGACAGGGTAAAGCTCTGCTACTTCTTCAGTAAGGCCGACAGCTTTTAATTTTTCGAAAGCGGCTACCTTCGCGGTCTCTTTAGAAGCTTTTTTACCCTGCACTAGAGGGAATGCGACGTTTTCCCATACCGTGAGGCTGTCAAATAATGCCGCATTTTGAAATAGCATGCCAATTTTAGATAGAGTCTTTTCTCTTTCTTTGCTGTTTATTCCTACAACCTCTGATCCGTCTACCTCAATGCTTCCGCTGTCCGGTTCAAGTAACCCGAGTATATTTTTAAGCATTACGGATTTTCCTGTGCCAGATCCCCCTATGACGACTAATGACTCCCCTGCAAATAGATCAAGGTTTAAACCGTTTAACACTGTTTTTGAGCCAAAAGATTTTTTGACATTTTTGATCGAAATTTTAGGTACTTGCTGGGTCATTGGATGTTGGAGAAAAATACTTCGGTTAGTATATAATTGGCGGCTAAAATCAAAATGGACGCTCCGACAACGGCATTAGTCGTTGCCCGGCCAACTCCCTGGGCGCCTCCATCTGAGTTGTAACCGTGGTAACAACCCAAAAGCGATATGAGAAAACCGAAAAATGATGCTTTTACCAGTCCCGAAATTATATCTATCGGCTGAACAAACTCCCAAGTCTTTTGGAGATAAATAGTAGGGTTGAACCCGAGCTTATAGACGCTCACTAAGTACCCACCCATCACACCGATTACATCCGCCACAATTACCAGAAATGGCAGCGCAATCGTCCCAGATATTATTCGCGGCACAACGAGGTAGTTGAATGGATTGGTCGAAAGAGTAGATAACGCGTCAATTTGTTCAGTGACCCTCATCGTGCCAATCTCTGCTGCCATTGCTGCGCCTATACGGCCAGCAACCATCAACCCCGCTAGAACGGGAGCTAATTCTCGCGTGATTGATAGCACTACGACATTTGCGATAGCGCCTTCAGCGTTAAAGCGAGCAAAGCCCGTGTAGCTTTGAAGTGCTAAAACCATGCCCGTAAAGATTGCAGTCAGTCCGACGACAGGCAAAGAATAGAAACCAATTTCAATAATTTGACGGGCTACTAGGCGAGGGTAGAAAGGCGGGACAAAACATCTTGTGATGGCGGTAAATGTGAATATTGATACGCGGCCAATAGCGTAACACAAACTTAGCGAGTTCTTTCCTAGAAAGATAAAGAATTTCAAGAGATAGTCCCCACGTAGCCTTTGCGATATCGACTACCAAGTGCAGTTAAAATTTCGTATCCTATTGTTCCAGCAGAAACGGCAAGATCATCAGGGGATTGGTGTTCCCCGATAAACTCTACCCAATCTCCCTTTTTGCAGAGTGTCTCCGGAACATCGGTTACGTCAAGCGTCACGAGGTCCATCGAAACTCTGCCTATAACAGGAACTGCTCGACCAGAAATAAAACCCATTCCAGAATTTCCTAGTTTGCGGAATAATCCGTCACCATAACCCAAAGCCACTGTCGCTAACCGACTTGGCCTATCGACGCGTCCATCGGATCCGTAACCTATTGTTTCATCGGTTGTAACCGACCGAGTTTGTATAATTTCTGACTTTAATTCTACGACTTGAGAGAGTTTCTTACGGTCCTTGGAATTACATCCTATACCGTACAGTGCAGCCCCTGGCCGAACCATGTCAAAATGAAAACGGCTGCCAAGAAAAACTCCGGGAGAATTGGCAAGAGAATATTTAAACCGATTTCCAACTACGTTGATCAGGTTGGAGAATCTATCGAGTTGATCTTGGTTTTTTTTGTGGGTGGGGTCATCCGCACAGGCTAGGTGGGACATGATTATATTAACGTATTTGGGGGAAATGGTGATCGCGTTAGCTAATACTTGCTCCGTTTCATCTCGGCCTAGACCCAAACGGTTCATTCCCGTGTCAAAATTGACAATTGCGGGCAAAACCAGAGCCCACCTGTTTCTTTTAAAATTTTGCCATAGTTTAATTTCTTCCAGGAATTAAGAACCGGGGCAATTGAATCATCGCAAATATCTCTAAAATCGTCATTCATCCCGTTGAGGATATAAATTGAATGCGTGCGTCGAAGCGACTTAAGACTGTCTCGCAAACTAATCGCTTCTTGAGGTAGGGCAACAAAGAAGATAGTGCACCCCTCTTCAGACAAACGACGTGCCACCGGACCTAGACCTAGACCATAAGCATCACATTTTACTACGGCAGCGCAGGTTGCTGGAGCAGAAATAGATCCTCATAAATCTGTAGTTTTTGCTATTGCTTCCAAGTTGATGGAAAGCTGTAGTCCGTGGTTTTTTGGCAGAGTAATCCCCTTTCTCTAATAACCCGCCTCATCATATTCATGTCTTGCGAGATTACTAAATTTCGTAAGAAGAGCGTTGAAATGGACGAGTACTCGGCCAATTGGCCCATGGCGTTGCTTGGCTATTATGACCTCTGCCTTGCCGTGCACTTGTTCCATTTCAAGTTGCCAATGTTCATGCTCCGGTGTCCCCTCCGAGGGCTCCTGTCTGGCCTTATAATATTCTTCTCTGTAGATAAACATAACAACATCAGCATCCTGCTCGATTGACCCTGATTCACGTAAATCCGAAAGTTGTGGTCTTTTGTCCTCTCGCTGTTCCACTTGCCGAGATAATTGAGATAGTGCCATCACGGGAACATCTAATTCTTTCGCGAGCGTTTTAAGGCCGCGCGTTATTTCAGAGATTTCTTGGACCCGGTTGTCATTTCGGGAACCCGATGAGGAAAATGAGTTGTAAGTAGTCAACTACAATCAAGCCAAGGCCTTGTTGTCTTTTAAGCCTCCTCGCCCGCGTTCTTAGTGCCGAAACAGTAAGTGCGGGTGTGTCATCTATAAAAATCTTTGTGCTCTGAAGTTTATGTGTTGCATCGACCAGGGCTTCCCATTGTTCACTGCTCATTGTTCCTCTGCGGATCGCCTCCGAGCCAATGCTTGATTTTTCGGCTAAGATTCTGGTGGCGAGTTGCTCAGCCGACATTTCCAGCGAAAAAAAGGCCACGATACCGCCATCAATTACTTGTTTCGAACCGTGGCTATCAACTTCTTCCCGAAGGGACTCTGCTATATGAAAAGCAATATTGGTCGCTAATGCAGTTTTCCCCATTGATGGTCTACCGGCCAAAATAATTAGATCAGATTTATGTAAGCCACCAAGTAACTTGTCTAAGTCCACCAATCCTGTGCTTACTCCTGTGAGGTGGCCGTCCCGTTTGTAAGCGGCGTCGGCAGATTCAATGGCTATTTTTAAAGCCATCTGGAAATCTTGGAATCCGCCCTGGTAGTCCCCTGCGGTGGCTAGGTCGTAAAGTCGTTGCTCTGCAGTTTCAATTGATTTGTCGCTGTTTTGTCGAGGTCTGCATCATAGGCATCATTGACGGTATCTTCTCCTAAATTAATCAACTGGCGCCTTATGTACATATCGTGTGATGCTGTATGCATAATCCCTGCGTTGATCACACTAAGGGCATTTTCTGCAAGCCAAACAAGATAATTTTCTTGGTTAGGATTCGCTAATTCAATTTCCTGATTGAAATAAAATTTGAGGGTCGTGGGTTAGCTTCCTGTCCACGGTCAATTTGTTTGCACGCCGCTTCATATATCTTTCCATGCAACAGGTCTGAAAAATGTTCTGACTTTAAAAAGTCAGCCACTTGTTCGACCGCCCGATTATTTATCAAAATTGCGCCCAGTAGGGCTTGCTCTGCTTCTAAATTTACCGGCAGTTGTCGATATCCGACTTCATTTCGTTGAGCACTGGAATAGAAGCTATACTCTGAGGGGTTGTAAAATTCTCATATGTCTAGTTACACTAAATTTTTTAAAACAACTCCTCCTCAAATGAAAGAATAGCGGGGAAAACTCACTTTTCTAAGGCGAGATTGTGAATAACTATTATGTGAGTCCGGCATGGGCGTCAGGCTGGTTTTGAAAGGCTGTGAGGTCTAAAAATTTGAGAATTATTTCTGAGAAAGAACCAATAAGTTTTGTGGCAAATGGAATTTTCTGACTTGAACTTCAAAATTGGAACTTCGCGAATAATGTGTCTGACCTCGGCACTAAATATTATGCAGCGGCATTCTAGGTCTACTCAACGAGATTTTTGAAAATTGTCTCTGTTTTGTAATCTAGACATGTTATTGTAGATAATGATTATCGGGACCTGAATTTAATTTCCGACCAGGAGAATGTAATGAAAATTGCGAAATTGATTGTAGTTAGTTGCCTTCCTATCTTTTTTGCGGTGGGTTGTGAAACCCTGGACAAACACTGGAGGCTTGACTCTGCGGCTATTAAGGTTGCCCAAGACGCAGCAAAATCTGCTCAATTGACAGCAAACCAAGCTTTGCAAGCGGCCCAGAAAGCCGCCTCTGAGGCTTTGAGAGCAGCGAGTGCTGCTGAGACTGCCGCTGCTGAAGCAAAAGCAGCAGGAGATAAGGCGGATAGGGTATTCAGAAAAGGCATAAGAAAGTAAGCGATCTAGGTGAGGCGGTGGCTGATTAGCTGCCGTTTTTTCGTTTGAGGATGGGGGCGGGAATTCCGGTCCGTTCAAGCTCTGTCTTTCGGATAAGCTGCCAATCAACGTTTTTGAAATATTTACCAGAAATTTCTTTTATTCTGTAAGGAAGTTCGGGAACTTTTGCTGGGGTAAAGTGGCCTCGCTCCTCTAGTTCAAGATTTTGTGTGTGATTTGGGTGAATTTCCAAAATACCTGCGAATCCAACCAAGTCAGTTTCGCTTCTTGGTCAGTTATAGAGACGTTTGTTCCTGGTTTAATTTCATCGAACATTTCGGCTATGTCTTCGGGGTACATTCTAATGCAACCGTGGCTGACCCTGCGCCCCACACCCCAGGGTATATTAGTCCCATGGATTAAATATGACGGCCAGCCAAGATAAAAGGCGTGTTGACCGAGAGGGTTTTGAGGGCCAGGTGGCATGAACTTTGGGAGGTCTGGGTCTTCATCACGAACAGATTTTGGAACAAACCATATTGGGTTTTTCTGTTTTCTTAGGATCTTAGTTGATCCTACGGGGGTTTCCCAAGCTTCCTTTCCTGTGCCAATGGGATATGATTTTGTGTCTCCATTTTCTCTGAACCAATATAAACGTTGGTCTGCGATATTTATCAGAAAACCCTTCCGTGGTCCTTCTGGGATTATGTGGGCCCCGGTATCTGAATTTTTTCCTCGACCCGAATCCATGGATCTCCCCTTTGTTAGTTGCGACGGTCTCAACGAAACCTAGCCCGAAAAGCCTAGCTATATCCAACAAGGTATCTTCATGTTTTGCGAAATAAACGCTCGTTTTGCCAATAATATTTTGCCTGGCAGAACTCGTGTTGTCTCCCGAGGCAACTTTAGCTGTAAGAGATATGTATCCAGCGATTCCGCCAGATCCGACTGATAGTAAAAAAGCTCTCCGTGTCTGGGGGTGGGTTTGCATGGATTAGAGTGATCGGTTAGGACTGTAAAATCGTAAATAAAACCAGAGATTAAAATAAGCGTGGATCAGGGTGGACATTAAACCAGTTGTGGTGTGTTTACGAATCTGACCGGAAAAAAAGGAATGTTGTTATGAAGCGTTTAATAATTGGTGTCACTGGAGCGACAGGAACGATCTATGGATGGCGCCTCATGGAAATGCTTCGTAGCGAAGGTGATACCGAAATACACCTAGTTATGAGCCAGTCCGCTAAACTTACTCTAAAAATGGAATGCGACGTAGATCCCGATTATATTTACTCTCTCGCGCATGAAGTACACCAGCCGGGGAACATTGGAGCATCGATATCTTCGGGTTCTTTCCACAGTGAAGGGATGGTGGTAGCCCCTTGCTCTATAAAAACTATGTCTAATATAGCGATGGGGAATACCGGAGACTTAATCAGTCGCGCAGCCGATGTGGTCATGAAAGAGGGACGAAAACTGGTCGTTGCGATTCGTGAGACACCCCTACATTTGGGGCATTTGGAGAACCTGACCCGGCTGGCTCGAATTGGTGCAGTCATATTTCCTCCTGTCCCTGCGTTCTACAACCGGCCTAAGACTTTAGAGGATATTGTGGATCAGAGTTGTATGAGAATGCTGGACCAATTTGGTATTACTGTTGATACAGCACCTCGCTGGGGTGAACGTGATGGTGTACCGGCAGTAGGTCAAAAAGTGGAGAGTAGTAAAGGCAAAGCCTGATGTTGGCTAGTAACCAGTTCTTTGTTTAAGGTTCTCGTTTTCGAAGGTAGAGTTTGGTGAACCAAGTGCTGCATCGACTTTAACTCTAGCGTCTTCATCGTAGACACTCAGGGGATAGTATTCCTCAAAGTCCCTTGACCCGCTCAAATGGGAAATCTGACCACACGCCGTGGTGGCGCACGTATTCTAAATGGAGTTGATTGCGAGCATCGAATTGTTGAAATAATGCGTCGCTTTCTCCATCGAACTCTGTGGGTATCACCCCAAATTTTTCACATAACTCTCTATATTGAAAGCCGGGAGCCGCCTTTACCCATTTATCTTCAATGTAGAGTAACGCGTAGCCATGATGAAGAAACAGCTCTTTTCCTCCCATCATGCGTCTCAGTCGAGGAGTGCACAAATGATTTTAACATCGGATAGCCCAATACATGATGGGATATTTACGGCTCGAGCTGTGGCAGCTAGTAAATTGGCTTTCAGGTAAACAGAAACCTTGGCCCGCTTGAATAAGGCTACTTGCTTTGTAGGTCTTTTTATCCATTGAAATTGAATAGGGATCATATCTTATCTTGTCCCGGACGGCGTAAAAAAGTCTGGTGGCTTTGGTTCGCGTATTTTTAGTAGAGCCGATGGCATCAATTGCAAAGTTATGCACCTCAGGGACATCAAAGTCTAAAAAATATGTCGCCGAAGTGTAAAGTGGCCTGACTTCTGGGTAGCCCTCAGAGAAATGTTCCATACCCTGATCCTAACGCAGCTTGACTACTTTCTCGATGGCCTGGCCAATGCCTAAAAGTTCTCTGTCCCCCATCGTCTCACCAACAATCATTAGGCCACAAGGAGCAGAACCAGGCGGATGAATGGGTATAGAAAGTCCGCATCGATCGAGAAAATTGAAGCAAAAAGAATTTCTCAGCATTCTCGAATTCATGTCGATATAAGCTTCGCTATCATTTTCCAGGTCGATAATTTTTGGCGCGGAACTGGGAGTGGTCGGCAGGATTAAGGCATCAAAGTTGCTTGTGATCTTATTTGCCTCAGCAATAAGTGTCTTTCTCGCTCTTAAAACCGCTTCATATTCTTCCGAGGTGATATTCTGAGTTTTCTCAATTCTTGCTGCCACTCTCGGATCATAAAAATGCCGCGATTCATTGAATTGCTCTTTGTGAACGGCCCATGCCTCGGCATAAATCCCCCCATTTGCATTGATTTTAGGGATGTCATCCAAGGGCTTGAATGGTATGTCGGTAATTTTCGCGCCAGCCATTGAGAGTTTTTTGACGGCTATTTCAAATGCTGAAGAAACGTTAGGATCTAGGTTATTCAAAACCAGAGTTTGAGGTACCGCTAGTTTTAGAGTTGAGATCGTGGACGAATTGATAGGTTTAGGAGAAGCACCGCTCAGAACATCGTCGAGCAGGGCACAGCAGTTGACGCTGGTAGCAAGGGGGCCGATGGAGTCCAGAGACGGGCAAAGGGGATAGACACCATCTGTGGGTATTCTTCGGGCGGTTGGTTTAAAGCCGACTAATCCACATAAAGCTGAGGGGATCCTGACTGAACCTCCAGTGTCTGTTCCAATTGCAGCAGCAGCCATTCCATCGGTAACAGAGACCGCGGCGCCCGAAGAAGAGCCTCCTGGAATTCTACCAATTTTGCGGTCGAAGGGATTTCGCGGGGTGCCATAGTGAGCGTTTAGACCAAGACCCGAGTAGGCGAATTCGGTCATGTTTGTTCGACCAATTAAAATTAAGCCCGCATCTCGGAGACGTTTAATTGATGGAGCATCGACTTTGGCGGGTGAAGATTTTTTGAGAAAAATTGAACCAGCGGTTGTTATTTCTCCAGTGACATCGAATAAGTCTTTTACTGAAATGGGTATTCCGGCCAACGGGCTACAAACTTTCCCAACTTCCTCAGTTGGTCAATTTTTCTAGCAGTGAATCTCACCTTCTCTGGGTCACAAAAAAGGATCGTGCGAGGGCCCTCTCCTTGCTCATCTTCTATACGGCTGAGGCAATGTTCGACAAGTTCCAGGCTAGTCACCTGTTGTTGATGCAATTGATCGGCTAGGTCGGCTATGGGCAGCATTCCATTAGGGTGATAGGTTCGAGTGTGCCCGTCAATGGTTTTGCCAATAGTTGATTGCTCTCAGCTATTGAATCGACCCGGTTCCGGTTCGGTGGAAATTTTTTTGCGCAATTTTTATTCGAGTATTTAGCTATATTTTATACGTGGACATATGTTTTTAATCGAGGAAGGATGACAGATGAGCGGAACTTCGCCTTCTAGAGTTTTTCTCACGGTTGTAGTTCCATTTGGCCTTGGTTACTACATTTCTTACCTCTATCGAACAGTGAATATCGTCATCTCTGGTCCTATGGCTGAGGATCTATCGCTCTCTCCATCTGAGCTTGGGCTTCTCACCAGTGTCTATTTTATTGTTTTTGCGGCTTTCCAAACTCCATTAGGTATCATTCTTGATAGGTTTGGGCCTCGTTTGACCCAAGTATACCTGTTATTAATCGCTGTTTTTGGAAGTGTTTTATTCGCTAGTAGCCAAGATTTCGTGACATTATTGATTGCGAGAGGTCTGATCGGGCTCGGAGTATCCGGCTGCCTCATGGCTGCAATCAAGGCCAATGCGACATGGTTCCCTGCAGAGCGTTTGCCTTTGATAAATGGGGTAACAGTAGCATTCGGAAGTTTTGGCGCTTTATCTGCAACAGTGCCAGTGGAATGGTTGTTTCAATCTTTGGGATGGCGCCCCATTTTTTATCTTTTAGGGCTTGCTAGTTTAATTTTAGTGATTGTCACTTGGTGGTTTGTACCCCACAAAAAAGCTGTCGATCAACATAATGTTGTTGGTTGGAAAGAACAAATTAAGCAATTAGCTCTTGTTTATGGCAATCCATTTTTCTGGAGAGTAAGTGTCGTCACCTTTGTCCACAATGCCGCATTTCTTGCTTATCAAACTCTCTGGATGGGGCCTTGGTTGAGAGATGTCGGAGGGCTCGAGCCAGGGCCAGTTGCATTTACACTACTTCTTTTCAATATTGGTATGTTTGTGGGGGTTTTGAGCATTGGTGCTCTTGCTGAAAGGTTGCAATCTCTGGGAGTAAAACCTGAGGTGGTTTTGGGCTTGGGGATCTTTGGGTCTATTTGTGTTCAATTATTTTTTGTATTCGAATTTAGGCCAGGTATAGATATTTTATGTTTTTTATTTGGCTATTTGGGTTCAGCAAGTCTGTTGTGCTATTCGGTACTTACCCAAAACTTCCCAAACACCTCACAGGAGGGTAAACACTGCAATGAATATGCTCACTTTTATTGGAGCGTTCGTGGCTCAGTGGGGAATAGGTATGATTATCAATCAATGGGGTGTCGCGGCAAACGGTAATTATGATCCTCAGGGACATCAAGTTGCCTTCGGGTTGATAGTAGGTTGTGAAATATTTGCCTTCTTATTTTTTGTATTTCCGCGGTTTGATCGGGCCGGAAAGCAGTAATGAGTAATTTTTCTAAATTTAAAAATCAAGATCCGAGGGCTTATCCATCTAGACCATTTGTTGGGGTTGGAGTTGTAATATTTAAGGGCGAGAAAATTCTTCTTGCTGAACGAAATAGAAGACCGAATGGAAAAATGTGGAGTATTCCTGGGGGTGCGCAAGAGTTAGGTGAAACTGCAGAAGAAGCGGCAATAAGAGAAATTCGTGAGGAAACCGATCTAGAGATCAACATATTGGGCCTCGTGGACGTGGTGGATGTGATCAGAAGGGATATTGAAGGAAAGGTTGAGTACCATTACACATTGGTTGATTTTTATGCGGAGTGGCTATCCGGTGAAGCTGTTGCAAATGATGACGTCTCCGATGTCAAATGGGTAAGGCTTAGTGAGATTTCCGATGAATTTCTTCAACCGATTACGAAAAGCATAATAATGAAAGCTACCACTATGATGTATAGGGATTTGGGAACCGTTTAAACGCGATCATCGTTATTGTGACGATAGGTGATGTGAGCCTGAGCTTTTAACCTGGTGAGTCATATTTATATAGATTTGAACGAATGGAAGCCTGTGGAGTTTTATTTTCTGAGTATTGAAATATGGGATTTATAAAATGTTAAAAACAGGAGCCGAGCACCTGGAGTCACTTCGGGATGGAAGGCAAGTTTATATTGGCGGCGAAAAAGTATTGGATGTTACTGATCATCCTGCCTTTAGAAATGCCGCACGTTCCTTTGCAATGCTTTATGACAAAAAGTCATTGCCTGAAAATCGGGATATTATGTCCTTTGAAGAGGACGGAGACGTTTACAGCAGCTGGTTTCTAATGCCGCGCTCCGCGGAGGATCTCCAAAAGAGGTTTGAAACGCACAGGAGAATTGCTGAGTGGACGCATGGCCTGCTTGGACGTTCTCCTGATCATGTCGCTAGTTTTGTCACCGGATTAGCGATGAGGCCCGATATGTTTGAGAACATAAAAGAGGGCTTTGGCGAAAATATTAGAGCCTATTATCAGTACATGCGAAAAAACGATATCTTCGCATGTTACACTGTACTGCCTCCGCAAGGTGCAAGAAAGCCGGAGTTATATCAGCGAGAGGGCATGAAGGTTCCAACTTTAAGGGTTGTTGATGAGGACGACGCAGGGGTGATCTTGTCGGGCATGAAAATGCTTGGGACTTCAGCAATTTTCAGTAACGAGACCTGGGTAGGAAACTTATTGCCCTTGGCGCCCAATCAACTCAAAGAGTCGATTACATGTGCTGTCCCCCTAAATTCGCAAGGCATCTCGATATGGAGCCGAAAACCGCTCGAGAGATTCGCAAAAAACCAATTTGATGCGCCGTTAACGTGGTGTTTCGATGAGAGCGACGCGATGGTTATCTTCGATAATGTTCGAGTTCCGTGGGAAAAGGTTTTCGTCCACGATGAAGCGGAAATGTCTCGGGCGATTTACGTGCAGTCTCCATCTCACTCTATGGGAAATCATCAATCAAATATTCGTTTTTTGGAGAAACTTAAATTTATTGTGGGCTTGGCCCATAAAATCGTTCAAACCAATGGTGCAGGTCATATTCAACCTGTCCAAGGCATTCTGGGCCAGCTGGCAGCCTGGGAAGGTGGACTTGAGGGGATGATACAGGGACAATTGCATTGTCCAGAAGAGCTTGTGCCCGGCTATCTTAATATCAATCGACGTTATATGTATGCTGCGTTGCATTGGTGTACCACACAATACAATTCCATTTGCGACACGGTCAGAGATTTGATGGGAGGTGGCCCTTTTCAGATGCCAGCTGATATATCTGTGATTGATGATCCAGATCTTAAAAAGACTTTTGAGGAATATTGGTCAGTACCAGGCGAAGATGCAATTGATCGAATGAAATTGTTTAAGCTAGCCTGGGATTTATTAGGTTCAGAATTCGCTGGACGGCATGCTCAGTATGAAAAATTTTACGCAGGACCCGGTTTTATTGTCTCAGGTTACAATTATTTAAATGCACCTTGGCAAGAATGGAGTGCCCTCGTTGACATGAGGATGGCTGAGTATACCGCGAACGCACAGTAACTTTCTATCAATTAATTTGCTCTAATCCAAACGCTTGTGTCGTGAAACGGCGCTCCGCCAGAGGGTTGCGATGCTTCGGAGCTTGTCAGTAGATTAATCCCTATATTTTCGATGAAAGCGTCATTCGGCCAGACACTTTCCACTACGATCGTGCCTGTTCTAGTCCATGGAGAAACCTCGGCATGGATCGCGATGCTACCCTTTTCATTGCCGACACGGATTATATCCCCATTATTCATACTTAGTTTATCAGCATCAGATGGGTTAATTTTTGCCGTCGGCCGTTTCTGTAATTTCTTTGAAGTCGCGGTTTCCGAAAAAGTAGAGTTAAGGAAATGTCTAGATGGACCTGTTATCAGCCTAAAAGGCCTGTCGATAGTGGTTTTGTCCATTAAGTCAGAAAAATCTGGGAGGTCCGGTAGCGGTGTGTGTGTATTGTTTGTTGATTTCCATCCTGCGTGAAAGTGAAATTTTTGATCATTCTGAGGGAAGCCGTTTAGGAAGTGGGCTTCCTCAAAATTGGCACCAGTGTCATAGAGACGATTTCTCTCGAGGGTTGCCAAATCTGGATATTGAGAATTTCTGAGGGTTCGATCTAAAATTTCTCGATCATCCAATCTAAACCCAAGATGATCGGCGCCTAGTTTTTTTGCCAGCGCACATATTAGGTCATGATTGCTTCTACATTGGCCGATTGGTTCAATTATTTTAGGACCAAATTGAAGGTAGGTATGGCCGTAGGATGTGTATAAGTCATTGTGTTCAAGAAAGGTTGTGGCAGGGAGAATGACATCAGCCAGCCTTGCCGTATCAGTAAAAAATTGTTCGTGCACAGCAGTAAACAAATCATCTCTCAATAACCCACTGCGAACTCGGCCTGAATCGGGTGCCACTACCGCGGGATTGCTGCTTTGGATAAGCATCGCTGTTACGGGAGGGCCCCCATTTAACACGTCCGTATCACCATCGAGGATTGGACCGATTTGAGACATATCCAGCACACGGGCATCTGACGAAGGGCCAATGATCAGAGAAGTGTCTATTTTGAATTGGCCGCCGGTTCCGGCGTAAACGCCTCCGCCTTGATGTTGCCAGGCTCCACTGACTGCCGCAATTGAAAAAACCGAATGCAATGTTGCTGCGCCATTTCTAGAGCGTGATAATCCATAACCAACTCGAATTATAGAACGTTTTGTTTTTCCATAGTTGGCAGCAAGTTCTTCTATCTCTTCTTCGCTGACGCCTGTTATCCGAGAGGCCCATTGCGGCGAGCGTGTTTTTAGATGTGCCTCCAGACCACTTGGGTCATCGGTATATTTTTCTAAATATTCCCTGTCAGCCCATCCGTCTCTAAACAACACATGCATTATCGCACAAGCTAGCGCCGAGTCGGTTCCTGGCATTGGCGACAAATGGATATCAGCCGCTTTCGCCGTTGCCGAACAATAAGGGTCGATTACAACCAATTTTGTACCACGCAGTTTCCTTGCTCGGTTGATATGTTTCATAAGATTTATTTGGGTATAAACAGGGTTTGAACCCCATATGATTATGAGATCAGACTCTTCGAATTCCATCGGGTTAATCGAGAGACGGTCACCGATACCTGCCTTGGACGCAACGCTCATCACCCAAGAGCAAATAGTGTTTTTTTGTTGCGAAAATCCCATTGTAGATCGCAGCCGTTGGATTCCATCGCGCTGCAAAAGACCCATTGTCCCGGCGTAATTATAAAGCCAAATAGTCTCTGGACCGTGTTTCCTCTGCGCCACTTCGAAAGAGTTTGCGGTGATATCAAGGGCGTCTTCCCACTCAATTACTTCGAAGTCGGACAGGTTAGCTGTTGGTGATTTTGGGGTTTTTCGTTTTAGTGGTTTTGTTAATCGGTCAGGGTGGTACACCCGGTCTTCATATCGGGCCACTTTTGAACAAATCACACCAGCAGTGTATGGATTTTGATGAGATCCGTATATTCTACCAACACGATTATTTTCAGAAATTTCGATATCTAATGTACAGGCGCTGGCACAATCATGCGGGCAAACAGAAGAGGCTAACTTACGTTTCATTTTTTACCTTTAAACAATTTTTGTAATCGGAAAAAATTATTTATTATATTGGACTTAAAAGACTTTTGGGATTTAAGCAAAACAATCTGCTATTCCGGAAAACTGATAGGTGATCCGAGAAACAAA
>JAYQSM010000014.1:0-103544 GCA_038146885.1 Rhodospirillaceae bacterium | reverse complement strand
GAACCTTCGACCAACGGATTAAAAGTCCGCTGCTCTACCTGGCTGAGCTACGGGCGCCCAGGATGCGCTGCACAATAGATACGGCGCGGTATATGGTCAATAGATGTTTCTAAATTCCCCAACTCTCAATTATCTAAGCTTTTCGATAACCTTGCCAAAACACCCTTTGGGACAAATTGGGAGACATCTCCATCCAACATGGCTATTTCTTTTACTAATCTAGAGGCAATGAACTGATGCTTATCAGATGCCATTAAACAAACCGTTTCTATCTCCGGGGCAATTTGGGCGTTCATGCTGGCCATTTGAAATTCATAATCAAAATCTGAAACGGCTCTAAGGCCCCTGATGATGACACTTGCGCCCTGATCGGCAGCGAAATGGACTAAAAGACTATTAAAGCCAGAGACGGTAATACCACCACCTCCGTGCTGAAACTCTGCTATCTCCTCTCGGACCATATCCACCCTCTCTTCGATCGGAAACAAAGGGCTTTTTCCAGCATTTACCGCAACGCCTATGACCAAACGGTCAAACATACGAGCCGCACGCTGTATGATATCCAAATGACCGTTCGTAACAGGGTCAAAGGTACCGGGATATAGAGCAGTGATCTTATTATTCATCTGCAGAGCTTAGGTCGTTACTTTCATTCACAATTTTTGGAGCTGTTCCAGCTTCTTCCTCTTGTTCGTTTTCGTCGTTTGACTCCCTAAGAGAGCTAACGGAGACCACATTTTCTTCATCTCCTACCCTGAACACGATAACACCCCGAGTAGAACGACCTGCAATCCTAATATCCTCAACAGACGTTCTTATAACCTGTCCTTGATCGCTGACGATTACCAATTGCTCATCATTTATAACCGGGAAAGAAGCGACAACAGAATTATTACTCCTTGCACCACTATCCAGAGAAATATTTACAATTCCCTGACCACCTCTATTTCGTATTGTATATTCGTAGGCCGAAGTCCTTTTTCCGTAGCCATTAGAGGCAATCGTCAAAATTAACTCATCGGCTTCCGCCAGTTCCCGATACCGCTCCTCTGAGAGAGTCGTTCTTATCTCGTGAGCGGGTTGATCATCTTCGACGTTTACTTCTTCGTCCTCAGAGCTCATCCGCTCCGCTCGCATCCGCCTCAAGTAGGCATTGCGTTCTTCAACCGAAAATGGAGTATGTCTGAGAATGGACAGCGACATGACTTGGTCACCATTCTGCACTCTTATTCCTCGAACACCAGAAGAACTTCTGCCTGCGAATACGCGCACCCCGCTAACGGGAAAACGAATACAGCGGCCTTTTTTAGTCGCTAGAAGAACATCCTGATTTTCGTTACAGGCGAGAACGCCAACCAAGCTGTCATCGTCCTTTAATTTCATCGCGATTTTACCATTGGCCATGACGTTGGTGAAATCACTTAACTTATTCCGTCTAACATTCCCTGAGGCTGTGGCGAACATTACGTCCAGGGTATTCCAACTCGACTCTTCCTCGGGAAGGGGCATCAAAGTGGTGATTTTCTCATCTTCATCCAGGGGCAAAAGGTTAACTAGAGCTTTCCCCCGAGCTTGAGGGGTGCCGAGGGGTAGCCGGTAGACTTTGGTCTTGTAGACCATCCCCTTGGATGAAAAGAACAGGACCGGTGTATGCGTGTTGACGATGTAAACTCTCGAGACGAAATCTTCATCTCTCGTGGACATTCCCGTTCGACCCTTCCCGCCACGTTTCTGAGCTCTGTAAGTCGAGAGAGGCACACGCTTAATATAACCGCCGTGAGTGACCGTAACGATCATATCTTCACGTTGAATCAAATCTTCAATATCTGTATCGAGTTCAGCGTCCTCTATGGTGGTCCGACGTTCATTTGAAAAATTTTCTTTAACATCGAGAAGTTCTTCTCTCAAAATTTTCTGTACTCGCGTCCTATCCGCCAAAATTTCAAGGTATTCGCGAATTTTCTCTGATAACTCGTTAAGTTCCTCTGCAATCTTATCGCGCTCGAGTCCAGTAAGACGCTGTAACCTTAGGTCAAGTATTGCCCGCGCTTGTGCCTCAGATAACGTATATCTTCCCTCAATGACCTCATGTTCTGGATCATCAATCAAGTCAATCAATGGAGCTACATCACCCGCCGGCCAGGGGTTGGTCATCAGAGACAATCTTGCTGAGACTGGATCCTTCGCCGCCCGTATCAGAGCTATCACATCGTCAATATTTGCGACCGCAATCGCAAGACCGACTAAGACATGCGCTCTGTCACGTGCCTTCCCTAACTCAAAAATCGTTCGACGAGTGATAACCTCTTCCCGAAATTCTATGAATGCTTCCAGGACTTGTTTGAGATTCATCTGCTCCGGTCGACCTGCTCGCAAAGCCAGCATGTTTACGCCGAAACTCGTCTGCAATGGGGAATAACGATAAAGCTGATTGAGGACTATATCAGCTTGGGCATCTCTTTTGACTTCTACGACGACACGAACCCCGTCTCGATCTGACTCATCCCTGATATCTGAAATGCCCTCAATTCGCTTTTCTCGAACGAGCTCAGCAATTCTCTCAATCATTCGGGCTTTATTGACTTGGTATGGAATCTCAGTGACCACAATTGCTTCGCGATCTTTCCGGGGTTCTTCCACATGACAACGTCCCCGCATGATCACGGAACCCCTGCCCGTTTTATAGGCCTGTATAATCCCAGACCTGCCCATTATAAGCCCTCCAGTTGGGAAATCAGGACCCGGAATAGACTCTAATAAGGTATCTATCGAGATATCAGGCTGCTCTAACACGGCCAAAGTGGCATCTATGACTTCGCCAAGGTTGTGAGTCGGAATATTAGTCGCCATTCCAACCGCAATTCCACCTGCCCCATTTACAAGCAAATTTGGAAATTTTGCGGGTAAAACGACCGGTTCTTTCACCGTTTCATCGTAATTGGGCTGGAAATCAACCGTATCTCGATCAATATCTTCTAGGAGTTGAGTTGCGGCCCTGTCCATTCGGACTTCTGTGTATCTCATGGCGGCAGCCCTATCGCCGTCCATAGATCCAAAATTACCCTGTCCATCCACCAGAGGCAGCCGCATCGAGAAATCCTGGGCCATTCTCACCATGGTGTCGTAGATCGCGGCATCGCCATGGGGGTGATATTTACCCATAACATCTCCGACAACCCTAGCCGATTTACGATGTGCTCTATTCCACTCATAGCCCTCCTCGTTCATCGCGAAGAGGATTCTCCTATGGACAGGTTTTAGACCATCTCGAACATCGGGAAGCGCTCTGCTCACGATTACACTCATTGCGTAATCGAGATAAGAAGACTTCATCTCATCTTCGATAGAAACAGGGGTTATATCAAAAGGGCGGGCTGTGGATTCGTCAGTCACAAAGAGTTCTGCTATCTAATAAACATTACGACGCAGATACGGGCCCGCTGCGTCAGACAGGGCTTCAAAAGTATACCAAGTCAGGGTAGCCGGGACAACGTTAAACACCAGATAGGATCACGATTAAGACCCTGATTTAAATAGATAAATTTGGTTTTTCACAAGAAAATCGGTGACGACGTAAGGCCCGAATCAAATACCACCCACTAGAAGGGTATTTCGTCGTCCAGATCAGACCCTCCTGGCATTGCTTCTTGAGCAAAGCTATTCCCCATAGCTTGATCACTGGACGGCCCAAAGTCGCCTCCCATAGCACCATCCGAGCGCCCGTCCAGCATCGTTAATTCACCTCGATACTGTCCAAGAACGACTTCTGTGCTGTATCTATCTTGGCCCGTTTGATCTTGCCATTTACGAGTCTGAAGCTGTCCTTCGAGATACACCTTTGAGCCTTTTCTAAGGTATTTCTGGGCAACCTCGGCCAATCGATCATTAAAAATAACGACCCTATGCCATTCGGTCCTCTCTCTTCTCTCGCCGCTCGATCTATCCCGCCAATTTTCAGAGGTCGCCAAAGATAGATTCACTATTGGCCGACCATCCTGGGTTTGTCGAACTTCTGGATCTCGGCCTAGATTGCCGACCAGGATCACTTTGTTGATGCTGCCAGCCATACCCAAAACTCCATATACTTTATTAGCCCGTTTCTCTTTCGATTATCATATCTTAAACTCAATTTTTGCACAGCCTTAACTGCTTGTGGGAATACAGAACTTGGCTGAAAATACGCTCAACAATAGCTAGAAAGGCTCTTCGGATGAAGGAAATAGGAATTTTAGGCGGTGTCTGTACCACCCACGCGCCTCAGTTATGGACAGTTCCGGACACCGAAGACCCCGAAGTCGTTTCCAGAGTTAAAGAAATGGTGGGTAAAATTGGCGAAAGACTGAAGGGTCTCAAGCCAGACATTTGCATCGTTATCGCAAACGATCATGCCAATCAATTTCTGTTGCATTGCACTGGAGCTTTTACGATCCATATAGGAAATCGGGCGTCTGGATCCTTTGCCGGCCGAGACTATTCACATCAAGTAGCCGGAGAAACCGCACTCGAACTGATAAAATATGCGCAGGAGCATGGGTACGATCCGGCATTCACAAGCACAGCAAAACTCGATTATGCCTTTGGAATTCCTCTTGATTTCGCAAAAATTGATATTCCTATCATTCCGATATTCGTTAATGCATACATTCCACCGCAGCCATCAATGGAACGCTGCTTTGCATTCGGCAAGACTTTACGACGAGGAATCGAACGTCTGGGCCTCAGCGCAATTGTCGTTTGTAGTGGTGGTCTTTCCCACTTCCCTGGAACAGAAAGGTACAGAGATCCGGGACCGTGTACAGATTTTGATGAGCATTTAATGGACACCTTAACTGAAGGTAATACCCGATTCTTATTGACCCTAGATGATAAAAAATTAGACGACACTGGCAATATAGAGCTCCGATGTTGGGGGGTGGCTTTTGGATTAATTGATGGAGGAAGGCCTGACACAACGGGGTTCGAGCCCACCTGGCATCACAATTACGGCACTGTAGCCTGGACCCAGGGCTCGTTAAAAGAGGCGTTTGAACCGCATTACCCCCCAATCAGACCGGACCGGGTCTTGTTATCAAAAACGTTGCACAAGTTGACTCTCAACGAGACCGAGAGGACCCAATACATCACAGATCCTAGAAAATACACACTCTCTATTTCCGGTTTGACTTCCGAGGAGGCGGAAGCATTAATCAATTTAGATCAGAGTAAAATGATTTCTCTTGGCGTTCACCCTTTTGTTTCCCACGCATTTCGCAGGGTGCTGGAACGAGCGGGAGTTCTAAAGCCTGACGGAAAAACCAGCTAAATCAAGAATAACCCAAGAAATTAAATAAAATAAACTATCGAACACATTGTTTTTCAATCTTTTATGACATTTACCGGAGAACCGTCTATGAATCCCCGAATGGCCGCGGCATACCCTTCGAAATAAGCTTCGTAATTAGAAGCCTCAACATATCCGAGATGCGGCGTTACAATCAGGTTCTCAAGGGATCTGAACGGATGATCAGCCGGAAGAGGCTCTGTATCAAATACGTCAATTCCAGCCCCAGCAATCACGTTATTTTGGAGAGCGGCAATTAGCGCCCCCTCATCAATTATGGGCCCTCTGGAGGTGTTTATGATATAAGCTGTTGATTTCATTTCCGCTAATTCAGAGGATCCAAAAAGACCATGAGTTCTCTCACTGAGGATTAGATGTATCGAAATAAAATCAGACTTCGTTAGAAGATCTCTTTTACTCACAAGTTCCACACCCTCCTTCAAACATTTTTCTTCAGAGAGGTTCTGACTCCAAGCGATTACCTTCATCCCGAAGGCCTTTGCGATAGGCACCATTCTTGCCCCAAGATTACCGAGGCCAGCAATACCCAGGATCTTCCCTTCGAGACCGACACCAATGGTTTTTTGCCAACCACCGGCCCTAACCCTTCTGTCCTCCATGGGGATCTGACGGGCTAACCCCAAAATTAATCCCCAGGCAAGGTCGGCTGTAGGACGCCCTACACTTCGAGTACCACAAACAGTGACTCCAAGCTCATTTGCCGCAGCAACATCAATGCCACGATTCCGCATACCACTCGTAACTAAAAGCTTGAGATTAGGCAGCTTTTCAAGTTGTGAACGAGGAAAAGGCGTGCGTTCCCTCATCGCACAAATAACGTCAAAGCTCTTCAAGCGTTCTGCGACCTCATTCTCGTCGAACAAATGATTGTCGAAAACAATAATTTCAGTCTTATCCTTGATAATATCCCAGTCCGATCTATCCCCAGCTATCCCTTGATAATCATCTAAAACAGCAACGCGCATGGTGGCCTCCGGTCAATTTTTCAATATTATCAGTTCTGGATTTAAGCTAAGCAACATCAAGGTGCATTTTTTGCAAACATCTGTCGCAAGTCTGCATCGCGCAGTTAGCCGTATAGATACAAAATAAGCTAAACAGATTGTTCAATGGTCATGTCGGGGTCAATTATCATCCGTGGTGCGAGAGAGCACAATCTGAAGAATGTCGATGTTGAAATTCCACGAGATGCTTTGGTTGTTTTTACAGGGGTATCAGGTTCGGGCAAATCATCCTTAGCCTTTGACACCATCTATGCCGAGGGGCAAAGACGATATGTCGAATCGCTCTCTGCTTACGCGAGACAATTTCTGGAAATGATGCAAAAACCGGACGTTGACTCTATCGAGGGCCTATCGCCGGCAATCTCCATCGAACAGAAAACAACCTCTCGCAACCCTCGATCGACAGTGGGGACTGTTACCGAAATCTATGACTACATGAGACTTCTGTTCGCAAGAACAGGAGTTCCATATTCGCCCGCGACAGGGTTGCCCATTGAAAGTCAAACTATTTCACAAATGGTTGATAAGCTGCTTTCTATGGACGAGGGAACCAGACTGTATCTGCTGGCACCAATCGTCCGCGGGCGCAAAGGTGAGTATAAAAAGGAGTTGCTAGATCTCCAAAAGCGAGGGTTTCAGAGAGTTAAATTGGACGGGGAGATCTATGAGATCGATGATGCCCCTCCTCTCAAAAAGAATTTTCGTCATGATATCGACGTTGTGGTCGACAGGGTAATAATTCGAGAGGATATTTCAACCAGGCTCGCCGACTCTCTCGAAACGGCGCTAGATCTGGCCGATGGGATTGCTGTTTCAGAAAATGCCGATACTCAGGAACGTCAAATTTTCTCCGCAAAATTTGCCTGCCCGGTGTCCGGTTTTACCATTGACGAAATAGAGCCTCGCTTATTCTCTTTCAATAATCCGTTCGGAGCCTGCCCTCACTGCGATGGCTTGGGAACGAGTATGTTTTTTGATCCCGATCTGGTCATTCCGGATCCCAACATTTCACTTAAAAATGGTGCGATACAGCCCTGGTCAGGAAATTCCTCTCCGTATTACGCCCAGACACTCGAGTCTATCGCTCGCCACTTTGGTTTTTCGACTGAAGTGTCATTTGGAGAATTGGCTCCTAATATCCAGAAGATTATTTTGAGGGGAAGCGAGGAACAACCTATTAAAATGACCTATAGCGATGGTGATAAAAGCTACTCCATCGAAAGGGCCTTCGAAGGCGTAATACCAAATATGGAGCGGCGTTTCCGGGAAACAGATTCATCGTGGTTAAGAGAAGAACTGACCAAATATCAGAGCCACGCCCCTTGTACCAATTGCAACGGACTTCGATTAAAACCCGAAGCTTTATCAGTCAAACTCGACACTTTGAACATTAGTCAAGTGACAAACCTGTCAATTCTGGAGGCTAGAGACTGGTTCGAGAATCTTCCGAAGACACTAAACGGACAGCAATTACAAATTGCGTCGCGAATTCTTAAAGAAATCAATGAAAGGCTCTGCTTTCTTGTAGATGTCGGTCTTGGATACCTGACTCTCTCCAGGTCCTCAGGAACATTGTCAGGAGGCGAGAGCCAAAGGATAAGATTAGCCTCTCAAATTGGCTCTGGTTTGACTGGAGTTCTCTACGTACTGGACGAACCCTCAATAGGTCTTCACCAAAGGGATAACGCCAAGTTACTGGAGACACTAAAAAGACTTCGAGATTTGGGTAACACTGTTGTCGTCGTCGAACATGATGAAGATGCCATACGAACTGCTGACCATTTATTAGATCTGGGACCCGCAGCAGGCGCGCACGGAGGTATGATAGTAGAACAAGGGTCACCGTCTGAGGTGATAGCCAGAAATACGAGTATGACAGCCCAATACCTATCCGGTGAACGTTATATTTCAATTCCTAGTAAACGCCGAAAGGGGAAAAAGGATCAATATCTTTCACTTGTGAAGGCACATGGGAACAACCTTCAAAACGTCACGGTTAAATTCCCCCTCGGCACACTTACCTGTGTCACGGGTGTATCTGGCAGTGGAAAATCGACTCTCGTAATTGATACCTTATATCGCTCTGTTGCCCGAAAGCTTAATGGTGCCAGAGCGGTCCCGAGCCCTTACAAATCGATCGAAGGCTTAGACTTTCTGGATAAAATAGTGGATATCGATCAATCCCCTATAGGCCGCACCCCGAGATCAAACCCAGCAACTTACACCGGAGCATTCACTCCCATCCGAGAGTGGTTCTCCGGTTTACCAGAAGCCGCAGCCCGAGGATACAAACCTGGCAGATTCTCCTTTAACGTCAAAGGCGGACGATGCGAAGCATGCCAAGGAGACGGGGTATTAAAAATCGAGATGCATTTTTTGCCAGATGTCTACGTGGAGTGCGATGTCTGCAAAGGCAAGAGATACAATAGGGAAACCCTAGAGGTATTATTTCGAGGTAAATCTATCGCGGATGTCCTTGATATGACAGTAGACGAGGGAGTTATTTTTTTTAAGGCGGTTCCGAGTATTCGAGAAAAGCTAGCAATGCTGGAAAAAGTAGGTCTGGGATACATCAAAATCGGCCAAGCTGCCACCACACTTTCGGGCGGCGAAGCCCAGCGAGTAAAACTCTCAAAGGAACTCGCAAAACGCTCAACCGGAAAAACCCTTTATATTCTAGATGAACCAACTACTGGCCTCCATTTTGAGGATGTCCGCAAACTCCTTGAGGTCCTCCACGCACTAGTAGAGGCCGGTAATACCGTAATTGTTATTGAACACAATCTAGAGGTCATAAAGACTGCCGATTGGATCATCGACCTCGGTCCAGAGGGTGGGACAAATGGAGGAAAAATTATAGCCTCTGGGACACCCGAGCACATCGCCCAAACTGAACGAAGCTTTACGGGTCAGTATTTAAAATCGGTTCTTGGACAAGTCCATAAGAACAATCGGAAATCTGCATGACTCAGAGGGTCCACATCATAGGAGGGGGACTAGCGGGATCAGAAGCAGCTTGGCAACTCGCATCCCGTGGATTCCCCGTCACCATCCATGAAATGCGTCCCACAGTCAGCACGCCGGCTCATCAGACTGAGACCCTTGCAGAATTAGTATGCTCTAATTCTTTTCGTTCCGATGATGCCGAGCGCAGCGCAATTGGTCTTCTTCATCAAGAAATGAGGAAGCTGAACTCAATCATTCTCCGATGTGCTGATGCCAATCAGGTTCCTGCCGGAGGTGCTCTCGCTGTTGATAGAAACGCTTTTTCTGTTGCTGTTCAAACCTTGTTGGAAAAGGAACCGCTAATCAAAATCGAGAGAGACGAAATTACCAATGTTTCTGGCAATGGTTGGGAACGAGTCATCATTGCGACTGGTCCGCTAACATCAAATGCTTTGGCCAAGAGTATCGGACAAAAAACTGGCGAGGATTCGCTGGCATTTTTTGATGCGATTGCGCCCATAGTCTACAAAGATACGATTGATTTTAATACCGCCTGGTTTCAATCCCGGTATGACAAGGGAACAGGCTCTGATTATATTAATTGCCCGCTCTCAGAGGATCAATACAACGATTTTGTTTTAGAATTAGAGCGAGGGAAGAAAACAGAATTCAAAGATTGGGAAAAAGAAACGCCCTATTTTGAGGGATGTTTGCCTATCGAAGTAATGGCTTCCCGAGGCCGTAAAACGCTTGCATTTGGCCCTATGAAGCCGGTTGGACTGACAAATCCACATACGCCCGGCGAGCGACCGTTTGCTGTGGTTCAATTACGCCAAGATAATGCCTTAGGCACCCTCTATAATATTGTCGGGTTTCAAACCAAACTGAGATATGAGGATCAAAAACGTATTTTTAGAATGATCCCCGGTTTAAAAAATGCCCGTTTTGCTCGCCTTGGGGGCATACACCGAAATACATTTATAAATTCGCCACGCCTATTGGATCAAAAGTTACGCCTGAAGGTCGAACCGAAAATTAGGTTTGCGGGCCAAATCACTGGATGCGAGGGATACGTGGAAAGTGCCGCTGTCGGACTACTCGCAGGACTCTTCACTTCAGCTGACATCGCGGAGGCTGATATCATTCTTCCTCCGCAAGAAACCGCAATTGGGGCATTGCTTGCTCACATTACAGGCGATTTCAGAAGTTCTATATATCAACCGATGAATGTAAATTTTGGCCTATTTCCAGAGCCCGAAGAGCGGACCCGAAAACGCGACAGGAAAGCGTTCTACACCAACAGGGCTCGAGAACATTTTGAGCAATGGCTAAAAGACCTCAATAATTACAGTCTCTTTGCACCGAACCAGGCCGTATAGCAAATCTGGAGCTGCCTTTTAAACATATATTCCCTCGGCCAATCCTCATTCTGCCCAACAAGTGATCTCGCTATCGCGATGTCGCTCTTAATTAGTGACACATAAAGCCTGGCCATCCTCTCAGACAGGTAACTCGGATCCGATTCAATTTCTTCCACCAATTGAAGAGCTTTTTCCACCATTTGTGTAATAACTCCGGCGCTGGAAATAAAAGGATTAGGATGTAAATCCTTGCACCCTGGAAGATAACTCTTTCCAGAATGAAAGTGGAAAGTAGCAGATCTCACAAGACCAATGAGGCCCCATGCTGTTCCAATTTTTTGCGCCAACATGGTGTTGTCTGGGTTGTATCCGATAATTTGAGCGCTCGCGATTGCCAGTAAGCCTGAGGTCTCTTGAACAAAAACGTTGACTTGCTCAAAATCCTCAAAACGCTCTCTTAGGAGATCCTGTTCACGAGCATCCAAAATTCGATCCAAAATCGATTTATCGATCAAATCAGTTATCAATAGTTGAGACAAAGCCTGTAAAATATGATGTTCTCGGACACAAATCCCTGCTGCTTCTTCTACTCCTTCTCTCCACCATTGAAGACGAATCCGTCCAATCATTAACTCTCTTGTCGTCTCTCTAATCCGTGAAATCTCAGAATTAAAGGCCAAGAGAACCCAAAGCCATTTCCTGTGATGGGAGGGCGCAAATAAACTGATAAAATAACGATCAGGGTCCTCGTCTCTACATTGAAGACGACACAATTCTATTGGGTCATATATTTTCGATACCAAAATTCAGCCTTAGCGATTTTCAGATCAATTGAATCGAGCAGTGTATCCGAATAACATACTATCTTAACTCCGTTCCCCTTTTAAGAACTTTCCTATGAGCAAAGACTTGTTGGACAGAAAGTCGATAGATATTTCGCCATCAAAAACCAAAGATGAAGAAAATTTTCCAGTTGCTAGTTTTCTCATTGAAAAACGCTTAAGGACCCATGTCCATGTCTTTTATCGCTGTGTGAGGGTAGCTGATGACATTGCAGATAACCCTAAGTTTAATGAAGCCGAAAAAACAGAACTACTTGAAACATTTGAAACGATATTACTCGGCCAAGGATCTGACAAAACTATCTTTCCCGAGGCCTGGGCTCATCTTGAAAGCGCCAGAGAAACCAATGTATCAACACAACACGCTCGGAATCTAATACAGGCATTCAAATTAGACGCTAAAAAATCTCGATACCGAAATTGGTCAGAGTTAATTAATTACTGTCGCTATTCCGCAGCACCCGTCGGGCGTTACTTGTTGGACCTTCACGAAGAAAAGAGTCCAAAAATTTATCCCCAAACAGATGCATTATGTTTAGCATTACAAATTCTAAATCATATCCAAGACTGTCACCAGGATTACCAAACCTTGGACCGGATTTATATTCCGCTAGATCTTCTCAGGAAAGAAGGCGCCAAGCCCGAAAGCCTCGGCTCCAGTAAAAGCACACCAGAGATCAGGCGTGTTTTTGACACACTTTTAGAAAGGACTCAGAACCTACTTCTTGAGGCTTGCAAAGCGCCGACAGAGATGAAAAATCGTCGGCTGCGGATTGAGACCTCCGTTATCATATCTCTGGCTCAACGGTTAAATCATAAATTACGTTTTAATGATCCTATCGAACAACCAGTGAACTTGAATAAAGGCGAGAAACTCCTTTCCTTTATCATCGGAGCCTTACACCCCAGAGGACTCTTTTAATGGGCTGCATTTACATAATTGGAGCCGGTCTCTCTGGCTTATCTTGCGCAGTTCAGCTTGCGTCCCGCGAAAGAAAGGTCAAACTTTTCGAAGCCACGGGTCACGCTGGCGGCCGATGTCGATCTTTCTTTGACGAAAAACTTGGTTGTACAATTGACAACGGCAATCATCTTTTGTTTAGCGCGAATTTAGAGGCACGTTCATACATCAATACCATTGGAGCAAATAACGAAATCGAGGAGATCTCGCCGGCAAGGTTTGATTTCATCGAACCAGATTTATCCCTTCAATGGTCCATCAAACCAGGACCGAGCTATTTTCCCCTTGCTTCGCTATTCCCGAAATCTCCGGTGCCAGAAACCACCTGGCGCGATTACAAGGAATTTTTCTATCTTTACAGATCTTCAAGAGAAGACACAGTCGGGAATCTGGTTAATCAAAATAGTAAAATGTTCGAGCGTTTGTGGCAGCCTCTCTGTAAAGCGGTTCTTAATACAAACGCCAACGACAGCTCTGCATATCTCTTGCGGAAGTTTATGGCTCTAACACTGATGCGGGGAGAAAACTCCTGTCGTCCAATCATTTTTAAAGAGGGTCTCTCAGACACTCTTGTTCAACCGGCACTGAAATACCTAGCAAAGAATGGGATTAAGCCCGCTTTCAATTCGCCTGCGCAAAAAATGGAGATCAATGGCTCTTATGCCAAAGCAGTTCATTTTCCAAAGTTCATCGTCACGCTCGGCAAAGATGATCTAGTGGTTCTGGCGCTGCCACCGAGAGCTTGCCACAAACTATACTCCGCGTTCGAACTGCCAACCGATTACAGATGTATTATCAATGTTCATTTCAGGATTGAGTACGAAAGATCAGAAATCCCGGCCGCGAATTTCATTGGCAGCATTGGAACAATCTCCCAATGGATTTTTTTCAAAAAAAATATTGTATCAGTCACAGTCAGTGACGCCGAAGAGTTGAGCAAAATGGAGAATACGCAAATAGCAGAGCTCATATGGAAAGAAGTGACTAAAATTTGTGATTTCGAAGAGAAAAACATTCCACCTTGGAGAGTGATCAAGGAACGGCATGCAACAATCGCTCAAACCCCTCAAACACTCAAAACGAGACCGAACTCAGGAACTCAAATCAAAAACTTGTTTATAGCAGGTGACTGGACCAATACTGATCTGCCAGCCACCATCGAAAGCAGCATTTTCTCAGGCCGAAAGGTGGCATCTCTTATCTGTGATCAACATTTCAAAAGTTGAAAAAATTTTTGGATTTACCTCTCAGGAATTAGGGGTTACTCCGATTCATCAGAAATGTTAATATTTTAGCCTTGATAATTCTGATCGCTTTGCTGCTTTTCAGGGAGAAAACAATGGCTGGTATTTTAACGGATTTAAAAAATACAATTATCGCGGGCTTCGTTCTCGCAATAATATTGGTGCTGATTCTTATGGGCGCCTATAATGAGGGTTATTCGAACACTCATAATTGGTGGGCATTCTTTTTTAGATGGTTACATGTACTCTCTGGAGTCATGTGGATTGGGATACTGTGGTACTTCAATTTCGTTCAAATCCCAAATATGCCGAATATTCCTGATGAACAGAAACCTGCCATCAGCAAAGTTATCGCTCCTGCGGCCCTCTTTTGGTTCCGATGGGGCGCCATGTCGACGATTATAACAGGGCTTATCTTAGCCTGGATGAATGGCTACCTCATCGACGCTTATACCCTAGGAATCACAAGTGGAGTCGCTAAGAACACCGCAATTGGTATTGGCATGTGGCTTGGGACAATTATGTGGTTCAATGTCTGGTTCATTATATGGCCTAACCAAAAGATAGCTTTGGGAATAGTAGCGTCTGAGGAAGGTGCTGCTCCAAAAGCGGCAAGAACTGCGATGCTGTTCTCGCGAACTAACACAATGCTCTCAATACCGATGCTTTTCGCCATGGTATCCGCGCAGAACATTTTCTAATTTCCACTAAAAACTTATATAAAGAGGGGGCGTATGCCCCCTTTTTTTAATCGACGGGCATTAAAATGGCGGATACAACCCTGTCTTCTGTTTGCAAGATATTGAAAGTCCTGCAAGCAGCACCGGTATCCATCACGTCAACACTGACCCCGTTCTCTCTGAACCTGTGTTTATATCTCGCCTCTAAGGGCATGCTAGTGGAACCGGTTCCTATCAGCAGAATAGATCCAAACTCACAGCCCTGAATGTTCACAATCAACTCGTCAAATCTAGTTTCCAATAATTCTTGAAATGATAAATTGGGCTGAGGATAGGTCTTGCTTTCGCAAACAAGCACGGGCGTCTCATAAGTAGAACCGCTTATCAGGAATTTATGTTCCCCATACCGTTCAACAAGCTGTCTGCCATTGGGAAGCCGTGGGGTAATATCAACCATAGAAATTCAGCCTTCAGGCATAACGGAGAGCTTCATTGCTCTCCATCTTCTTCAAAAGCAGAACGTCGTAAATTCATTTGAATTAAAAGCGGAGTGGCAACCATCAGGGATGAATAAGTACCTACCAATACCCCCCAAATCATTGCAAAACTAAACCCCTTCAATACCTCACCACCAAAAAAATAGAGTATTAGTAGTGCCAAGAGGGTTGTAATACTTGTTAAAAGTGTTCTTGAAAGTGTGTCGTTAAGACTCAAATTCAAAAGAGCCTCTAGATCCATAACCTTATATTTTCTTAGGTTTTCTCTGACTCGGTCATAGACTACGACCGTATCATTGATTGAATAGCCAGCTATCGTAAGAATTGCGGCCACCGTTGAAAGATTAAATTCTAGACCCAAAGCAGAAAAGACTCCGATAGTTAAAAGGACATCGTGAACCAGGGCGACTACCGCCCCGACTCCAAATTGCCACTCAAAACGGAACCAAATGTAAAGGAGCATGGCCGCGAGGGCCAAAAGCACTGCAGTTATTCCGGCCTCGACAAGCTCGCCAGATACTTTTGGACCCACAAATTCAACCCGCCGGTAATCTACCGAACTGCCAAGACTACCTTTTACCCTCTCGACTGCTTTGTTCTGCGCCTCCGCGCCTCCCTGCTGTCTCTCAACGCGGATTAGGACATCTGTGGGTTTGCCAAATTCTTGGATCTCAATATTACCCAAGTTCAAAGCCGTTATCTGCGTTCTAATTTGCGCAATATCAGCAGGTTGCGGGGTCCTTACCTCTATGAGTATGCCGCCTCGAAAATCGATTCCATAGTTCAGCCCCTTAAAGAAAAACAAACCAGCAGAGGCCAAACACAAAACTACGGATAACAACAGTCCGACTTTTTGAAATCTTAGGAAATTAATTTTTGTGCCGACTGGGACCAAATTAATAAAACGCATCTGGGGGCACCCTTCCTAAAGCGGTAACGATTGCGGACGTTTGTGACGAAGCCATCCTACAACCATCATTCTCGTGACCATGATGGCAGAAAACATTGAGGTACAAATCCCAATGGCTAGAGTAACCGCAAATCCCCTCACCGGGCCCGACCCGAACATATACAAAAGCAATGCCGCAATGAACGTTGTTACATTCGCATCGATAATAGTGGCAAAGGCTCGTTGATATCCGCTATCGACAGCAGAAATTGGCGTTCTTCCCGCCCTCACCTCTTCTCGTATTCTCTCGAAAACCAGGACATTTGCATCAACGGCCATACCAATGGTTAAAACAATGCCAGCTATCCCAGGCAGGGTTAGTGTCGCCTGAAGCATAGATAGAGCGGCAGCAATGAGAATAAGGTTAAAGAGCAGCGCGACGACCGCCATCAGGCCAAAGAGGCCATAAGCACACGCCATAAATAAAACCACCGCAACAAGACCAAAAATACTTGCGATTTTGCCGGCTGCTATAGAATCTGCACCGAGGCCTGGCCCAACTGTTCGCTCCTCGATAATCTGCAGCGGGACCGGCAACGCTCCAGAACGCAACAATAGTGCCAAGCGTTTGGACTCCTGTGGAGTGAAGGTCCCGGAAATCTGCCCATTCCCTCCGAGGATAGGCTCTTGAATAACAGGAGCAGTAATGACCACTCCATCCAAGACAATGGCAAACGGCTTATTAACATTTCGCCGCGTTACATTCCCAAACTTCCGTGCGCCTACCGCATCAAAGCGAAAACTGACAACATTACGATTATTTTGATCAACCGTAGGCTGAGCATCCACAAGATTCTCACCTGAGACTTCAACCCTTTTTTTAACCAAATAATAAAGCCTCTGTCCCTCACCACTCAGATCTCTCTCATCGCCCGGAACTAATATAATTCCCGGACCAGGTCTTTCCTTCGGATTTACAGTGGCGACCTCAGGCGACAAAAGATGAAAGGTCATTTTCGCCGTTTGCCCCAACACCTTCTTCAGTTCTGTTGTCTCAGAGAATCCTGGAGCCTGAACTAAAATCCGATTTTCTCCTTGCCGCTGAATACTAGGCTCTGAAAGACCCGTCTCATCCAGACGCCGCCTGACAATCTCCATGGCCTGTTCCATAACGGAGTTTTGTCTCTCTCGAACCTGGGTTTCAGTCATGGTGAGCGTTAACAGTTGGTTATTTTCCGTGAGCTCCATCCCTGGCCCTACTTGTCGCAAACGCTTCCGAGCCTGATCCAAATCTTCCGGTTTCAAAATCTCTACAGAAATACCATTTTCAGACACATTTAAATTTCGATGGAGAATTCTTGGTTTCTGACGCAGTTCATCCCTTACACCTTGCCTTAAACTGCCCAATGACTCTTTGACTGCTACCTGGATCTCTGCTTCCAAAAGCAAATGAGCTCCACCTCTAAGATCTAAACCAAGGTTCATATGCTTGTGGGGCAACCACGACGGGATCTGGGATAGTAAAGAAGCCGGCATTAAATTTGGAACGGCAAACCCGACTCCGAGAAAGGCCGTAATCAAAACCAACACAATTTTCCAGGTTGGAAATCTAACCATTAAGAAAAATTCCGAAATCGTTTGTCAGGAAATCAATTTGCCTTTTTTTCTTCAGGCTCTCCTGAATCTTTCTCCATTCCCTCTTCCGGCTCTTCCTCAGGCTCATCCTCGGGCTCCTCGGTCTTGGCCAAAATATCACTAATCATCGGCCTCGCTACTTTCACGCGAACTCCCTCAGAAATCTCAATTGTTAATTCTGTCTCACTATTCACTTTTGTAATCTGGCCAATGATCCCGCCGGCAGTCACCACGCGATCTCCTCGTCTCAAAGCCTGAAGCATTTCTCTATGCTGCTTCTGTTTCTTTTGCTGAGGCCGAATAAGTAAAAAATAAAAAACAACAAAAATAAGCACCAAGGGTAACAAGGACTCTAAAGCCCCCGAACCACCAGCACTCTGAGCATAAGCAGGTGAAATTAACATCGGTTACTCCTTAATCATTGCCCCGAAGGTTGCGGACTATAACTCTCTAACGTTCTATTGCAAATCCAATAGAAAAAGGAAAGTGTTCTCTTCTCCTTTATTCTAACCCTCTATTGCGTTAGTGATCACAATTGAAAACAATGCTCGACATATTTCAGCGGAAGAACTACCGATGAAGCCCTTTTTCGAACAACTAAAGCGGATTGCTGATTCTTTGGAGAAAATGGTTCCAGTTGATGAACCTTTCACCCTAGACCCAAAGATTAACGCCTATGTCTGGAGCGCGGATACTGGAGCTCTCTCTCCAATCAAAAAAGTGAATCGCCTACAGATTGACCTTTTAAAAGGCATTGAAAGACCGATGTCGACTTTGATAGAAAATACAAGGCGCTTTTCGCAGGGACTTCCGGCAAACAATGCGCTTCTTTGGGGGGCCCGCGGTACTGGAAAAAGTTCGCTAGTAAAGGCAGTGCACGGCTATCTAGAAGAACAATACCCCAATTTGACAATTGTGGAAATTCATCGGGAGGACATCTCTTCTCTAAGCAAACTTCTCCAAATTCTGAAAAATTTAACCCAAAGACGCTTCATTTTGTTCTGTGACGACCTGTCATTCGATTCTGCGGACGAAAATTATAAATCTTTAAAAACCCTACTTGAAGGAGGCATAGAGGGCCGGCCCGACAACGTCATATTTTATGCGACGTCTAATCGACGGCATCTCATGGCCCGTCACATGATCGAAAATGAGAGGACTACGGCCATTAGTGGCGCAGAAGCGGTTGAGGAAAAGGTATCACTTTCTGATCGGTTTGGGCTTTGGCTGGGCTTCCACAATTGCGATCAAAAGACATTTTTGGACATCATTGATGCCTATGCTGAACGTTTTGAGATCCAATTGGAAAAGGAAGAATTGCATTCTGCCGCAATAGAATGGTCAGTCACCCGTGGCGCGCGATCGGGACGAGTAGCTTGGCAATTTATCCAAGACGTTGCCGGCAAGCAGGGGAAAACGCTTCTTTCCTAACAAGTTGTGATTTGCCAATCGAACTAAAAATTTTTGAGGGTCAACCGGTTCATTGTTTTTTCTAATTTCAAAATGCAATTGCGGTTTAAGGACATTACCAGTCCTGCCAACTCTACCAATTATCTGCCCTCTTTTTACGACATCTCCTCGTCCGACAAGCAAAATTGATGCATGAGCGTAGGCGGTCATCCACCCTTGATCGTGCTTTATCAAGAGTAAATTCCCGAAACCTCTCAACTGATTGCCCGAGTACGCAACAACACCCGACTCCGCAGCCCTGATTGGAGTGCCTTTTGATGCTTCAATGTTGATCCCATCATTCTGAAGGCCTCCTTTTCTCGGCCCAAAGCCAACAAGAATCCTTCCTCTAATGGGCCAAAGAAAATTATCTTCTTTCCTAGGAGGAGGACTTTCTAACTCGATATAAGGAGGTTTAGACCAGCTATTTTTTTGAGATTTTATCGGCCGCTCCGATGCCCTTCCTCGAGCTTCCAAATATTTATTGTCTCTTTTTTCGGGGGAAGATTTAGCAGAGGTTAGAATGCGCTTAGCCGGTAATTTGAGAACTTGATTTTTCTGAACGCGATAAGGCGGGAACAATTTATTTTCTCTCACCAGGCGTCCTGGATCGATGCCAAGATTTCTCGAAATCTCATAAATACTTTCTTCTTTCTGGACGACGTATTCCGCTGTTTTCGGCAAAACCAATTGCTGACCAGGAAATATAACGTAGGGAGAAGAAATCTTATTTGAATCAATCAAATCTCTTAACGATACTCTGAACCTCTTTGCAATTTTATATAGACTGTCCCCTTTTTTTACTCTGACCTTAAGCGCACCATCTTTTTCTTCTTCCAAAACATCTCGATATTCCGGCACTTTGATAGCGCGCGCGCCATCTGGCAGTCGGTACTGAGCACAACCCGACACGACGACGCACAAAATAATAATTGACCAGATCTTAGATAATGGGGACTTAACGGCGATCTTCATCAGGAAAAGCCTTTTAATCAAGATCTACTATGCCATTAACCACCGGAACAAATCTAACGCCCCACAAATCCTCGGAAGAAATGCCCTCAATAGTTTTCCTATAACAGACTAGCTTTTGTTCCTCATTAGACTGACCAACTGGAGCAATTATCAGGCCATCAACAGCCAATTGGTCAAAAAGCGAGGATGGAATTGCCTCAAGTCCTGCGGTTAGAATTATCCGATCAAAGGGCGACTGTTCGGCCCACCCTTTGGTCCCGTCACCCCATAATGGAACGATATTGTTTAGGCGTAGCTCCCTAAACCTTTTCTCCGCGGACCGGGCCAGCTCTCTATACCTCTCAATTGTATATACCCTTCGGAAAAGCTTCGATAAAATCGCCGCCTGGTACCCAGAGCCAGTTCCAATTTCAAGAATTTTCGCCTTTCTATTTGGAACTATTTTTTGAGACATAAAAGCGACAACCGCCGGCTGACTGATGGTCTGACCGAAGCCAATCGGCAGTGCTATGTTTTCGTATGCCCTGTCTTTAAAAGACTCCGGGACAAACGCCTCACGAGGCACCCGCTCGATAGCCGCTAAAACCTCTTTATTTGTAATTCCCTGTTGGCGTAATTCCATTAACAGCCTGATAAGAGTGGGCTCAGCCGGCATCGGGACTCAATGTTCGAAGGCCATCCATATAGGGTTGTAAAGCTTTTGGAACGGAGACTGATCCATCCTCGTTCTGATAGTTTTCGATAACCGCAATCAACGCGCGTCCAACCGCTACTCCAGAGCCATTCAGAGTATGAACGAATCGCGTTCCCTTGCCGCCCGTCTCTCTAAACCGGGCATTCATGCGACGAGCTTGGAAATCGCCACAGGTCGAGCATGATGAAATCTCACGATAAAGATCCTGTCCAGGTAACCAGACTTCTAAGTCGAACGTCCTCCTGGCTGAAAAGCCCATATCTCCCGACGAAAGGAGCATAACCCTGTATGGGAGCTCAAGTCTTTTCAAAACTTCTTCGGCGGCCCCCGTCATGCGTTCATGCTCTGCATCGGACTCTTCTGGGCGAACGATACTAACAAGTTCGACTTTGCTAAATTGATGTTGCCTCAGCATTCCTCGAGTATCTTTTCCTGCAGCCCCCGCTTCTGACCGATAGCAATTTGTGTAGGCTACAAACCTCAGGGGAAGTTCTTCATCAGAAAGAATTTCACCCGCAATCAGATTGGTGAGGGGAACCTCGGCCGTCGGGATGAGCCAGAATCCATTCTCAGTGCGAAAGAGATCCTCTGAAAATTTCGGCAATTGACCGGTCCCGAAGACGGCTTCATCACGTACCAATGCTGGAGGCGAGACCTCAGTGTATCCGAAATCTTTTATATGGATATCCAGCATAAAAGAGGCAAGCGCTCTCTCAAGACGGGCCAGTGCTCCTTTCAAAACGACGAATCTTGATCCTGATAATTTTGCGGCTCTCTCAAAATCCATCGCTTGCAGACCATCCCCGATACTAACATGGTCCAAAGCCTGAAATCCAAATGCACGTGGCCTGCCGACGCGTCTCACTTCAATATTCGCAGACTCGTCTTCACCTTCAGGAACGTTATCCGCCGGAATATTGGGCAGTGACGAAAGTAGAGCATTTAACTCATTCGCTGTTAATTTTTCTTTCGCCTCAAGGCTTTGGACTTGATTTCGAAGATCCGAAACTTCCTGGAGAATTAGGGATGGATCCAATCCCTTTGATTTCATCTCACCAATTTTTTTTGACGCATCATTACGTTGTGTTTGGAGAGCCTGAGCCGCCGTTTGCAGCTCTCGCCTTGATTGATCCAATTCTAAAATTTTTACAGATTGAGAGACAATTCCTCTCCTATGAAGAGCCTGGTCGAACAGCTCGGAATTATCTCTGATCCACTTGATGTCAAGCATGTCCAGTTCACAAAATTACGAATACGCTGGTTATAAGACCAGCTAAGGCCTTCGTCCAGAATCTTCGGATTTATCACTCAATCTGTCTGATCTAATCTTCGCTTCTCAATGAGCCGGGCGGCCAGGATTGAAATCTCGTAGAGTAGGATCAAGGGAACAGCCAGCCCTATCTGGCTAATAACATCAGGCGGCGTGATAACCGCAGCAAAAATAAAAACGGCGACAATTGCATAACGCCTTTTTTCAGCCAAGCCATTCGCTGAAACAATGCCAACCTTTGCTAATAACGTCAGCAAAACCGGTAACTGAAATCCCAGGCCAAAGGCAAACATTAAAAGAAGCACCAAAGATAAATATTCGTTTACTTTGGGCTCCAATTGAATTGCTAGAGATCCCTCACTAGCCGGCATCTCAAATCCAATAAAGAACTGCCAGGCCATGGGCAAAATGAAGTAGTAAACAAGAGCAGCACCTGCGAAGAACAATACTGGGGTTGAAACCAAAAAAGGCAAAAAAGCACGTCTTTCATTCTTATAAAGGCCAGGCGCCACAAACTTCCATATTTGGGATAATAATATCGGGGTCGACACTGCAAGAGACATAAAGAAAGCAATTTTGATCTCGGTCAAAAATTGCTCAGGTAACCCTGTAAAAATCATTCGGGCATTCGGACGATCTTTTAGGACCTCGTAAAGAGGATCCATCAGGAATCCATATACGTAGGGAGCAGCGGGAATAAAAACAAAAAATAAAATCAAAAACGCCAATAAACTGAATAATAGCCTTCGGCGAAGTTCGATAAGGTGGGACAAGAGAGGCATTTTGCCCTCTTCGTCATCATCTTCGGTTCCTTTAACTCTTTTCTTACCGAAAATACTCACGTCTTTCCCAATTCCGACCTAAAGAGAAGCCCTTTTAACTCTGATGTGATTTTTCAGGAGTCTGTGATAGGGACTCATCAGGATAAGACTCAGGAGAGTCAAGTCCTCTAATCGTATTTCGAAGTTCTTCATCAGGGTCGATAGTTTCCTGAAGGGAACCCTGAATATCATTTTTCAAATCTTCAAGGCCTATATTGCTAGCAAGGTCAGCCTTAACTTTTTCCAATTCGGCTTCAGTAGCAATAGTATCAAGGCCATCTTGAAATTCGCGGGCGAGAAGGCGAGCGCGCCTTATCCACCCAGAGACGGTACGAATTGCTAGAGGCAAATCTTTGGGCCCAATGACCACTAGAGCCAGCAAAACAATCAAAAAAAATTCCCAACCGCCGATATCAAACATGGGGTCTCCCCCGCTATAGATTGTTTTTAACTATTCGCTTTTGAATCACTTTTTACTGAGTTGGCTGTTTTTACTTCTTCGACGTCGGTTGCCCTTTCCGTGATCTTTGGATCACCAATCTCAGGTTGGTCATCCTTCAACCCCTTTCTAAAGGCGGTTATCCCTTTTGCCATATCGCCCATAAGCTGAGAGAGTTTGCCTCGTCCTCCGAAAAGTACCAAGACAACGACTAAAACGATAACCCAATGCCAAATACTAAACGTTCCCATTGACAGATTACTCCTATCAAACCTCTTAGAAGACCTGAAATACAGCTAAACTTGTAACTGCCCAGTTGCAATTCCGATCGTTTGACTCAGAATATTTGTATTACGCGCAACTATTGCATGCAAATGAGAAGTATACCCGATCGATCTCCAAGCTCCCGGAATTTCTTCTTTATGGGATTAAAGGTATCCCATAACGCCTGGATCAGGAAGCAAAACCTCGCAAAAGATAACCGATACCGAAGGCGATTACCGCCGCCCCCATTCCAATAAACAGAGTTTCAAATCCCGAGCGCCACCAAGACGCCAAAGACCATTTTGACTTGGCCGAGCCGATCAAAAAGAACGTGACTGCGGTGATCAGGGCACACAAGACAGAAGCTGACATGCGATCCAAAATGTATGGGCTTAACAGAAAAGGAAGTAAAGGGATCATCCCGCAAACAAGGAAGGCTAGGAATGTACCCAAAGCTGCCTTTTTAGGGGAGCGCTCGGTTGTAGGGAGGCCGTACTCCTCTACCATCATAGTTTCAATCCAAAGTTTTCGATCCGAGGTTATGATCGAAGTCGCGCGCTCCAAATCTTCCCCTTCGAACCCTTTGTTCCGAAAAATCTCTTTAATTTCACGGCGTTCCCCCTCTGGATCTCGTTCTAATTGCCTCTCCTCATGAGCCCGAATCCTCTCAAATTCGTCGTTCTCCGCCTTGGTGCCGGTATAGTTGCTTGCCGCCATTGAGAAACCATCCGCAAGAATATTTGCCGCTCCCAAAATAAGAATTACACTAGTAGAAAAATTAGCGCCGATGACACCAGATACGATGGCGAACGTTGTTATCCCTCCATCGATTCCACCATAAATCCAATCTCGCAAATAACTGGGTTTGGTTCCCTCTTCCAACCGTTCCCGGATCGCCTTGGTAGAGTGCTCATGGGCTAGATCCATTTCGGCCATGACAGATCTATCCTTCGACGTTAAGCGGTTCTAAGATTTCATCTTGCTCAGAATTCGTTAAACCCTCATCGATCTCCTGATGAACTGCCACTTCTCCAAAAATTGTACGAGACGGCCTTTTGTCCAGAAGACCGGCGGCCTTTAACTCATCTATACCAGGTAAATCTCCGACTTGATTGAGGTTGAAATGGCTAAGAAATTCCATACTTGTTCCCCAGGTCACAGGCCTCCCTGGGGTTCGTCTTCGTCCCACCGGTTTTATCCAACCGATCTCCAGTAATTGGTCAAGAGTTCCCTTGCTGAGAGAAACCCCTCGGATTTCTTCAATCTCCGCGCGGGTAATAGGTTGGTGATATGCGATTATCGCAAGTGTTTCTACCGTTGCCCGTCCTAACTTTCTTGTAACAGGAATTTCTATCTCTAAACTTTCGCCCAGATCTGCAGCAGTCCTAAAAGCCCACCGCCCTGCAACCTGAACCAAGTTCACTCCTCTCCCTTCATAATGCTCCTGCAAAAGTCGGAGCAAAGCCGAGAGCTCAATTCCCTCAGGTAACCGATCCTGAAGTGCTTTTTCCGTAACAGGTTCCGTCGCAGCGAAAAGAATGGCTTCAAGAATACGAAGTTCTGGACTCATGCCGACGTGTCCCCCCGGATTATTATCGATAACGTCGGTAGCAATGGTTGATCCGTCCATAAAAAACCTCATTATTCCATGCGCGCGCGCAAGTAAAGTTGACCAAAAGAAGTACCCTGCCTGATTTCCAAAACCCCCGATTTCACAAGCTCAAGGCTTGCAGCAAAAGTCGATGCAACCGCCGACTTCCATATAAGCGGCTCTAAAATTCCATTTGGAAGATAGGCAGCCAATGTGTTCCACCCAGGCGTCTTACCCAACAAGGAATTCAAACGCTCCAGCGCGTCATCCACTGAGTAAATTTCGGTAGGCGCTATTTCTAAAAATTCATTTTGCTTCGAACGGCTGTACTGATCGCCATACGCCTTTAGCAACTCGTATAATGAAAGGCTGTAAACTGGGGTTCTTTTAACCCTGACCCCCTCTGGAGCGCCCCTTGGCAGTATATCTCTTCCAAGCCTGGGTAACTCCATTACATTAGCCCCAGAGTTTTGCATGGCCTCGAGCCTGCGAAGTTGAAACGCAAGAGCTTCTGCCATTTCGGGAGCTGATGGCTGATCTTCCTCATCATCCGAGGGCAACAATAGACGTGACTTTAAATAAGCCAACCAGGCAGCCATAACTAAGTAATCTGCAGCGATCTCTAATTTGAGCTGTCGCGCTTCAGCGATGAAAGACAAATACTGATCAGCTAATTGCAATATTGAAATATTCAGAAGATCCACCTTCTGTTCCCGAGCGAGAACAAGAAGCATATCAATTGGCCCCTCAAAGCCCTCCAAATCCACAACAAGTCCGCCTTCAGCAAGCCTGATTTCTCTCTCGTCTTCCCTAAATTCTTCGATCGGCGTCATGTTTTACAGGGGGCCTTTCCAATCAAGGTCCAAACGAAATCGTTAACCCTAATTTTACACAAAATTCCTAAGGAAACGCATCATCTAACGCTTATAGGTTTCATCGTTCACAACCCTTGGGTTTACCGATCATACAATGAAGAAACCGAATCATTCTAACCCCAAGGCGATGGAACAAATGCTTCTCAAAAGCCGGCGTCTCAATCAAATTTTCTCTTTCAGTGTCGCCATACTCAAATAGCCTCTCAATTCCTCAGCCATTTCCTCAGCAGTTAGGTTGCAACCTCCTCGGCGAAGTTCCTCACACTCTGCATTCGTCTTTTGAAGTCTAGCCATTACATCTTCATTCACTACCGGAATTAATGTTTGTATCTCTCTCATTTCATTCAGTTTTCCAGAACAATGAAGAAGCAGGTCACACCCTGCTCTTAGCGCCTTATCTGCCCGATCTGATAAATTCCCGCTCAAAGCCCCCATCCCAATGTCGTCAGAAATTAACACACCTTCAAAACCCACTTCCCCCCGAATAATGTCTGAAATAAGTGTTTGCGATTGGGTCGCAGGACACAATGGGTCAATGTCAGAAAAAATAATATGAGCAGTCATAGCCCAAGCCGGTCCCGAAATTTTTTTGAAAGGTATAAAATCAGATTTCCTCAGCTCCTCTCTGGAAATTTCAACATTAGGTAACTCAACATGACTATCCGCATTAGCCCTACCGTGCCCCGGTATATGTTTGATTACAGGTGTAATCCCCTCTTCTACAAAGCCTCGAACAATCTCATTGGCGATACAAGTGACGATGACCGGGTTTTCTGAATAAGCACGATCGCCGATTACAGAGTGAGTTAGGGGGGTCAGAAGATCCAGGATTGGTGAGCAATTCACGTCAATGCCAACCTCTTTTAAATCCCTCGCAATTAGACGGGCATTAATATAAGCGGCTCTACATCCCAATCTAATATTGTTTTCAGAAAGGACCCCAAAAAGCCTTCCCGGTGGCGGATGACGCCAATTTGGCTCTCGCAAGCGAGCAACCCGTCCGCCCTCCTGGTCAATCAGGATGGGTGCATTTTCTTGACCCGGGATCGAACGAAGGGAACTTGTGAGTGCCTTTAACTGCTCAGGCGAATTACAGTTCCGACTAAAAAGAATAAAACCAAATGGCTTGATCTGTTCAAAAAATTTCGCCTCATCCGACGTTAAGGCCGGACCCTCAAGACCAAAAACAACCGCCTTGTGCCCCGACCAATTAGGGTCGAACAACGAGACAACCAATTTTTCTGGCTTTGAGCTTACCGCAAAGCTGCCGCGCCATAGATCTGGAGGCCAATGGTCGTGCTCTAAGCCGATACCATACCCCCCGTGTTCCCAAGTCTACTCGAACGACATCAGATTTTAGACCCATAAACACGTCCTTATTCGCACGCGAGAGTTGCCTCCAAGCCTTTTCCGCACCCTCTTTTGACCTGAAGGCCGCAATTTGAATCCCAAACGACCCAGCGTTTTTCCGGCGTTTACTCTCTTCCCGGATCGCTCGAGGCGACGCACGGTCAGACTGTTTAGCCAAAGCGCCACTATTCACTTTCTGTTTGGGATTTTTAACAATACTTTCTTTCGCAGCTACAACTGTTTTTTCTCTTGGCAAAGATTTTGATTTTAAATCTCCATTAGTTATTTTTTGCTTTTCTGGGTCAGCCTCAGAGACCTTAGGGAGCACAGATTTGTTCTGTTTAAGATCTCCCGGCATTTGTTTGACCACCTCAATTCTTGACGATGCTTTTTCATCAGTTTTTTCTTTGCTCTTCTTGGACACAGTTGAGGATAAATTTTTCCCGGAGTTTCTCTCTGTAGGCTTTGTGATCGGGCTCAGAAGGCTCTCAACCCTCGGAGGCCCGTTTTCTAATTTAGCTTCCGCCTTCTTTTCCGAAAACTTAGCGGACTCTGGTGTCTTCTCTTTAAAAATGTCCCGTTTGTTTAAAAATGTCTCCGAGGGGGGTAATAGCGTCTCGATACCTCTCCTCTTTTCAAGCGGATTAAGTTCTCCATAGACAGTTTTATCCCTGAAAGGAATTTCCATTCCACCGGGATCCGTCGGTTTTACCCTTGTCGGACCTTCCTGGGCGGAAACCACTGGGGCGGAGTTGGCAGACCCCACTTGCTTTCCTGTGTCGTAGGAATAGACGACAAGCATAGCAAGCCCGCCCAGGGTTGCCATCGAAATAAGACCAATTAGAGCCCGCCTGCCCCAGAGTTTCTCCTCAACGACATGTCCGTCCTCGAGGCCCTCTTCCAAAACAAGTTCTTGCTTCTCCTTCATTACCTCATTTCCCTGACGGGCTCGACGCCGATAACCGATAGGCCTGATGAAATGACAATTGCAACCGAGCGGGCCAAAGCAATCCTAGCAACAGTTTTGTCAGCAGAGCCCGGAACAATAAACCGCAAAGTCTCATCATCATTCCCACGGTTCCAGAATGCGTGAAAACTGGCTGCAATATCCTGGAGATAGAAAACAATTCTATGCGGTTCTCCAGACAACGCAGCTCCCTCTACAACGCGCGGCCAGTTAGCCAGTATCTTTACAAAATCCAACCCAGAGCCTTCATTGATCTCGGAAAAATTTGCCGCCGCCAGAGCCGGGTCGTCAATATTCAGATCAGGAAAAATCTCCTTCACATTTCGAAGAATGGAACAAATTCTCGCATGCGCGTACTGAACATAAAAAATTGGATTATCTTTACTTTGATCTTTAACCTTAGAGACATCAAAGTCGAGAAGTGCCTCATTATTACGTGTCAACATAATGAACCGCACGACATCTTTACCCACCAAGTCTATAACCTCTCGCAAGGTCACAAATGTTCCAGAGCGCTTGGACATCTTAACGGGAGTACCATTATCGAGAAGGTTCACCAGGTTACATAATTTCACATCTAGCAATCCTTTTCCTCGGGTAATCGCCTGAACGGCTGCCTGCATCCGGGTCACATAGCCTTTGTGATCCGCACCCCAAATGTCAATCATCTGATCAAAACCGCGTCGATATTTATCCCTGTGGTAGGCGATATCGGCTGCAAAATAGGTATTGCTCCCATCTGATTTCTGCAGCGGCCGATCTCCATCATCCCCGAATTTACTAGCTGCAAACAATAGTTGTTCTCGTTCTTCCCAATCCTCTACCTCCGCTCCCTTTGGCCGTTCCAAAACCCCCTGATAAGTCAGACCTTGCTGCTTCAATTCCTCGAACACCTCATTAATCGAAGATTTCTCAATCAGAGATCTCTCAGATGTAAAAGTCTGATGCCTCACTCCGAGGGCAGCAAGGTCTTCTTGGATCAATGACATCATTTCTTCGATAGCGAAAAATCTGACTACCGGTAGCCACTCATCCTCTTTTGTTCCAATCCATTTATCCCCATGGATTTTTGCAAATTTTTTTCCTGTTTCGCGCAAATAATCCCCTGGATAAAGTCCCTCCGGGATCTCATTAATAGTTTCTCCCAGCGCCTCTCGATACCTAAGAAAAACCGATCGCCCGAGGGTATCGACTTGCGCCCCGGCATCGTTGATATAGTACTCTCGAGTAACCTCATAACCGACCTTTTCTAATAGATTAGCCAAGACATCTCCCAACACAGCTCCCCGGCCATGACCAACATGCATGGGGCCCGTGGGGTTTGCTGAAACGTATTCGATGTTTACGTTTTTATTGTTCCCAATGTCACTCCGCCCATAAGAAATCCCACTGTTCAGAATTTCAATTAATTGCTGGTGCCAAAATGTCTCCGCCATTCTAAAGTTTATAAATCCGGGACCCGCCACCTCGGCGCTCGCGACGCCCTCAATCCTCTCAATTTCACGAGCTAGAACAGCACCCAAATCTCTGGGATTTTTTTTGACGGATTTAGCTAAAATCAAAGCCGCATTGGTCGATAAATCTCCGAACTTAAAATCCTTTGGCGGGTCGATATTAATTCGTTCCAATAATTCAGGAGTGACCAACTTGGCCAACTCTCCATTGGACATAACTATTCTCTGAATTTCTTTTGATAAATTATTATAAATATTCATTTTTCTCGTATGGACTATAGAGTTTCCTATGTTCATCAAGAGCAAACCTGTCGGTCATCCCCGATATGTAATCGGATACAAGCCGCGCTCTATCCGCCGTATCTTCGATCTTTGAAAAGGCTGTACGCCACCCCAATGGCATGTTATCAGGCTCTTTTAAAAATACCGAAAACAGTTCTCTAGTCACCCTTTTCGCTGTCTCTGTCATTCGAACCACTCGATGGTGACGATACATCCGATCAAATAAAAATCTTTTTAACTTTTGATTCGCCTCTAGCATATCAGAAGTCAATGAGACAATCGGCTCTGACAAAGCCCTGATATCTTCTGGAGTTTGCGGCTTATGAATTTCCAGTCGTCTTAGGGTTTCTTCAATTAAGGATCCTGTCATTCGATCGATCATCCGCCTGGAGCATTCATGAATTAAACGGGACTGCTCTAGATTCGGATAGCGTTGTTTAATCTCTTCAATAATCGGTCCGACAAGATCTAATTCTTGCAAATCCTCAACAGAGAAGAGCCCTGCCCGCAGGCCATCATCTACATCATGGGTATTGTAAGCAATATCATCTGAAAAAGCTGCAATCTGAGCTTCCATACCGGGCTGACTTCCAACTTCCAATTGATCTATGTGAACATATTCTCGAATACTCCAGGGCAGTCTTTCTAATGTCTTTCCCCTTCCGATCAGAGGCCCATTGTGTTTTACTAACCCCTCCAGACACTCCCAAGTAAGGTTAAGCCCGTCAAACTCTGCATAATGCGATTCGAGCTGGGTAACGATTCTCAATGCCTGTCCATTATGATCAAATCCTCCCCACGGTTTCATAACGTCGTTGAGGGACTCTTCTCCGGCATGTCCGAAAGGCGTGTGCCCAAGGTCGTGTGCCAAAGCGAGCGCCTCTGCCAAATCTTCGTCCAATCTCAGGAATCTCGAGAGTGAGCGGGCCACTTGAGCAACCTCCAAACTATGGGTTAGGCGTGTTCTAAAGTGATCCCCCTCATGATAAACAAAAACCTGTGTTTTGTGTTTTAATCTGCGAAATGCGCTTGAGTGAATTATTCGATCTCGATCTCGTTGAAAAAGGGACCGCGTCCCACTCTCTTTTTCTGGTATGATTCTCCCCCGAGATCGGAGCGGGTTGCTACTCCAAGGCGCTCGCTCTCCGGAAATATTTGGCCCGCTGAAATTCATTCCAGGAAGGTACAGCGGCTTAATTATCGACGCAATTAACCGCGAGTATTTCTTGACGTTAAAAGTCGGAATTATTACCTATAAAGGATGATTATGGAGATGACCCACAAAAATGACTGAGTTGGTTCAAGGAAACGTTGAAACAGTCTCAATAAGTGATAGCGCGGCTCGGCGCCTCAAAGACATGACGGCCACCGGAGAGTTCGTGGGTATGAAATTTCGGGTCTCCGTGTCGGGAGGAGGCTGTTCCGGTTTTCAATATGGTTTTTCGTTCGATGATGATGCCAGTCCAGATGATCATGTTGTTACACGGGACGGCGTAGACGTACTTATAGACTCAGTTTCTTGGGATCTGGTTGTCGGAAGTGAACTTCATTTTGCGGAAGAGCTTATTGGATCCTATTTTATGTTGAGAAACCCCAACGCTGCCTCAACCTGCGGATGCGGCGTCTCTTTTTCCATTTGATAACCCATCTGATCATTGCAAGACGTATACTCTTGAGATTAGTGTAAATTCTCATGAAAATAGCCACTTGGAATGTGAACTCTCTCCGCGCCCGGCTTCCCCGAGTAACTGATTGGTTGGCTGAAGCCAATCCGGACGTGCTACTGGTCCAAGAGACCAAAGTCCAAGATGAGGATTTTCCGTCCGAAATAATCGAAGATCTGGGATACAATACCGCGGTCCACGGTCAAAAGAGCTATAATGGAGTGGCCATATTCTCTAAATTTCCGATTGAAGATATATCTCGTGGCCTCCCTGGTGATGATCAGGATACGCAAGCCAGATACATAGAATGTTTCACCGGAGGAGCCAGAGTTGCGTCAATCTATCTTCCCAATGGAAACCCATATCCAGGCGAAAAGTTTGAATACAAGTTAAGTTGGATGAAAAGACTTGTTAAGAAAACATCTAAGCTCCTTGAAAACGAAGAAGTGCTAATCCTAGGTGGCGATTTTAACGTTTGCCCCACTGACGATGACGTCTACGACCCCCAGGCTTGGGTAGATGACGCACTATGCAGAATAGAGTCTAGAAACCATTTTCGGGAACTTTTGAACCTTGGCCTAACGAATGCCTTTAGAACCTATCATGCGGGTCCAGGCAAGTACTCTTACTGGGACTATACCCGAGGTGCATGGCAGAAAGACTTTGGGCTTTTGATAGATCACCTGCTTTTATCTCCGGAGGCAGCGGATCGCCTATCCGGTTCTGGCATAGACAAGGGCCCGCGAGGTAAAGAGAAGCCTTCAGATCACACTCCTGTCTGGTGTGAATTAGAGGATCAAAATTAAATGCAGATACCCCGTTATGTGACCGGAGCTATCTTATTCGCCCTAATCTGGGCGGCAATCGCCTACGTTAACGGGGGAATAAGAGATTTCCGAGTTTTAGCGATAGGGGTTATCGCTTTTATAATTCTCGGGTCGCTTCTAAGCTGGGCACTCACAAAACTATTCACCTGGTATAAGAAAAGACGCTAGGAGCCGTTTTCATGAATAACGCGGATTTAATTGTCGCGACTTTAAAAAAGGCTGGCATAACTCACGGATTTGGAATTCCTAGCGGTAATGTCCTGCCACTTATGGAAGCGATGCGAACTGGAGGGATCGAATTTGTCCTGACAGCCCATGAAGGCAGTGCAGGTTTTGCCGCTGATGTCATGGGACGCCAAACGGGAAAGCCTGGTTTCTGCATCGCCACACTTGGTCCAGGCGCAACCAATCTCGCGACAGGAGTAGGAAACGCCTGGTTGGACCGATCGCCCATGATTGCGATCACCTGCAATCTCAATACCGAACAGCAGGGTCGTCGTATCCAAATGTGGATCGATCACCATCAGCTGTTCAAACCTATTACAAAAGCAAGTTATGCCCTCAATTTTGATAATGTTGCCGACACCCTCTCCAAAGCAATATCGCTCGCCCTCTCTGAACCTATGGGTCCAGTCCATATCGATTTGCCGGAAGATGTCGCTTTAGCCGCAGCCCAAAAATCAGTTGCCGATTTTGTTCCTCTTACGTCGATTAACGATAGCGGATCAAGAATCCGTAAATCATGCGGGCAAAATTCTATTGTCAGCAAAACGCCCTCTGGCTGTTATTGGGGCGAATGCCTTGCGTCTGAGAGAATTCTCTTCGATCCGGAGCTTCATCGAAAAATGGTCAATACCTTTCATGACAACAACAATGGCCAAAGGGATTCTGGATGATAGACATCCTCTGGGCTTGGGCTGTATAGAACGCGCAAAAAGACAAATTCAAAGGGCTTTCTGTCAAAAGGCTGATTTAATTGTGGGAATCGGTTACGACACAATCGAAGTTGAGTACGAGGCCTGGATCGCTTCTACACCATTACTTCAGATCGATTTGGAACCTGTGGATATCGCGAATACTGTAAATCTGAAAGCAGACCTTACAGGTGATATTTTGACGAGCCTAAACCGATTATCTGAAATTGATCCAGCCGATTTCGATTGGAGTCCACAGGAACTAGAAAGCCACAGAAAAAATTTCCAAACGGCTTTGAGGCCATTTGGAGAGACTTTACAGGCTCATGAGGCAATCGACACTGTACGACGAGTACTCCCTGAGAACGGGATCCTCTCATTTGATGTGGGAGCTCATACTCACCAAATCGCCAGTCAATGGACGGCTCATCATCCCAAAGAGTTTCTGATTACCAACGGCTGGTCATCAATGGGCTTTGGCTTGCCTGGAGCGATAGCCGCTAAAATTGCCGATCCAGAAAAGCCTGTTGTATGTCTAATTGGCGATGGTTGCTTTCAGATGACTTGCGGTGAAGTCGCAACCGCAAAGCGCTTGGGCATTTCGCTCCCCATCGTGGTTTTAGACGACCGTTGGCTGGGCCTTATTAGGGTCAAACAGATTAGAAGGCAGTTGAACATCTACGGAACGGAGCTCGGCGAAATCGATTATGATGACCCGCCGGCGCACTATTTTGGTGTCCCCGCAATCGGTGTTAAGACAATTGCAGATTTAGAGTCAGAACTGAAGGCGGCCCTGACCAGAGTGGGACCAACCGTCATTGAGGCCCGAGTAAACTCGGACCATTATATTGATACAGTATTCGATTAGGTTTCAGATATCTGCATAGGTGTGTGTCTCGGCTTTAGCGCCTGGATGAACAACGGCACCTGCGGAGGCCGGCCCCACAGTTTGTGCATACCGCCACAAGGCTCCACTATTGTGGTTCGTTTTTCTGGGTCTCCAGCGTTTTCCCCTTTTTTGCATCTCAGTTTCTGAGACTTCTACATCCAATTTGCCCTTTTTGGCATCTATATGGATTAAATCACCGTCTTTCAGGAGACCGATTGGACCGCCTACAGCCGCCTCAGGGCCGACATGCCCGATACAGAAACCCCGCGTACCTCCTGAAAACCTTCCATCCGTAATAAGGGCAACCTTTTCACCCATCCCTTTTCCATAAAGGGCTGCAGTCGTTGAAAGCATTTCTCGCATACCAGGACCACCTTTGGGACCTTCATAACGAATTACGATAACATCGCCTTCATTAATCTTATCCGTGACAACCGCCTCAAACGCCTCTTCCTCGCAGTCAAATACCCTCGCCGGTCCTCGGAATACCAAATTGTTCATTCCTGCCACCTTAACAATCGCCCCGTCAGGGGCCAGCGATCCTCTAAGTCCTACGACGCCCCCCGTGGGAGTAATGGCATCTTTCACCCGATACACCACATCTTGATTAGTAGGAAACTTTATACCTCGAACATTCTGCTTCAGAGTTTTGCCAGTGACTGTCAAACAATCACCGTTCAACAATCCATTATCGAGTAGTTCCTTTATAACTATTGAAACCCCGCCCACTTTGTACATATCGGTGGCTGTGTAACGTCCTCCCGGCATCAGATCTGCGATATAAGGCGTTTTCTTAAAAATACGCGCAACATCTTGGAGCGTATATTTAATTCCCGCCTCGTGAGCCATAGCCGGCAAATGAAGCGCGGCATTCGTTGACCCCCCAGTAGCAGCTACAACAGTGGCAGCATTATCAAAGGCCTCTCGGGTGCAAATATCGCGGGGACGAATATTCTTTTCTAGTGCCCTCATGACTGCTCTCCCAGCTTCTTCAACGAAAGCATCACGAGACTCATAAGAAGCAGGTGCCCCAGAGGAGGCCGGCAGAGCAAGACCGATAGCCTCAGAAACACACGCCATGGTGTTCGCGGTAAACTGGCCGCCGCATGAACCGGCGCATGGGCACGCTACACTCTCGAGTTCCAGAAGCTCATCATCAGTCATTTTACCGGAAGCGTGCATCCCCACTCCCTCAAAAACGTCCACAACTGTTACATCTCGTCCTTGAAACCGGCCAGGTAATATTGTGCCCCCGTAAACAAAAACACTCGGGACGTTTAATCGGATCATAGACATCATCATCCCAGGCAGGGATTTGTCGCAACCCGCCAAGCCGACTAAAGCATCATAACAATGCCCTCTCATGGTGAGTTCCACTGAGTCCGCGATCAGATCTCGAGAAACTAGGGAGGATTTCATTCCCTCGTGACCCATTGCAATGCCATCAGTGACCGTGATTGTAGCAAATTCACGTGGTGTACCGCCGGCGTCAGCGACACCTTTTTTTGCTGCTTGTGCCTGACGGGAGAGCGCAATATTACAGGGCGCTGCCTCGTTCCAGCATGTCGCAACACCTACTAACGGCTGATGTATTTCTTGTTCTGTTAAGCCCATCGCGTACAAATAACTTCGATGAGGCGCGCGCGAAGGACCTTCAGTAACATGCCGGCTCGGTAGACGTTTTTTTGAAAAACTTTTTTTCTTTACACTGTTTTTTCCAACTTTAGCCATCAATGTACCCTTCTGTCTTATCAGCCACACGGGATCCTAGTAATCCAATGATGCGGTTTTTCGATAAAGATCTGTCTTATGTCAACAAACCCGCTTTCTTATAGGCGGATAGAGCCCCCGGATGCAGAGGTACTCCATCAGGTTCAAATATGCTTGCACCGTGGATCTCCAACTCTTGGTAGAGCTGTGATAACCCCTTGTACAAGGCCAATGAGTTCTCGAGTTCACTCGATCCCAATAACATTTTAGAGACTAGAGTTTCCACGACATCTTCTGAGACTCGCGCATGAGTTGTAATGACATTCAATACACCCACCTGCCGAGTGTCAGCCCGAACTCCTCGGAACGCGCCCTTCGGAATAGTAGCATTCCGATAATAACCCGCACTTTGAATGACTTTCTCAAGCTGACCGGGAGCATATTCTAGTACTCTCACATCCGTCCTATCCGCAATATTGGTCATTACAGGGTTCGGGATAGGGCATTGCCATTGCGCATCAATCTCGCCCTTTTCCAGAGCAAGACCCCCATCTTCAAAACTTAAGTGTACAGGGTCAAAATCTCTAAAGGAGATTCCCAATATACCAAAAATTGTTCGGACGTGCTGATACATCCCACTTTCTTGGATGTTAACGGATACACGTTTTCCCCTCATATCTTCTATGGAATAAAGCTCTGAATCCGCCCTAGCGATGAAAAACATTGGGCCAACATTCGCTGGCCCGACCATTCGGATATCAATCGGTTTGGCAAAAGGCTCTTCACCTCGCATTGCACGGCCGACCCAATTTGAGGCTGAAAAACCAAATTCCAAGGTTCCCTGGTGCAACCGGTTAGCATTGGCAACACTAGACCCCTCGAATGCCAGTATTTCCGCATCCATCACCCCGGAGAGAAGTTTTCCGAGAGCCTCTCCTTGTAAATTAAATGTTCCTCCTGCTTCACTCGTTCCAATTCTAACGACCATTAGGTCCCCCCGGCGATTGTTACCCCAATATCTGGGCACGTATTCAGCACGTCCCAGATTAAAGCTGCTCAAAGACGAAAAATCTCAGATAAAAAAATTATAGCGTGCTCAAGCGGTCAAATGCCAAGAGTAACTTCTCCCTCGAATTTTGTTCCTGCTCCAAGCGACTTCGATTCTCTTCGACCACTTCCTCTGGCGCCTTAGAGAGGAAGTTCTGGTTTGAAAGCTTATTTTCAATCTTAGAAATTTCTGATGAAACTTTATCAATTTCCCGCTGAAGCCGGATTTTTTCCTGCCCGACATCGATCGCGCTATCTATGGAAATGAAATAAGTTTCTCCTCTAACAACAATTTGAACACCACTATTTTCAGAGTTGGATCTGCTCGCGATTTTCTCTAATCTGGCCAAACGTTGAATTAGCGCATGGTGTTTCAGCAATTTAGCTTCTGTCTCCCTTGCAATATCACCAGAATAAAGAGGTACCTTTGCATTTGCCGGAACATTCAATTCAGATCGTATTGCCCTAACTGACGAAATCAGTTCTATGGCCCAATCTATCTCATCTATAGCATCATCTTTCGTAACTTGATCCGAAAACGACGGCCAAGCGCTGAGGTCTAAAAACGGCCTACTACCATTTTCAGGACAACGACTTTGCCATATTTCTTCAGTGACGAAGGGAGAGAAGGGATGCAGAAGTGCCGTGATCCGATCGATTACCCACCCTGTCACCCTGCGGACTTCCATCGCAGAGTCACTCTCCCCATCACTCAAGATTGGTTTTGTAAATTCGAGATACCAGTCACAAAATGTATGCCAAGTGAACCCGTAAATCGCTTGGGCCGCATCGTTAAAGCGGAAGCTATTTAACGCTTGCGTCACCTGTTTTTCTGTCTCTGCAACCCCCGTAATAATCCATCGATTTAGAACCTCAGTGCACGTATTCGGATCAAAATCTAACTCTGATTTACAACCATTAATTTCTGCATATCTGGCCGCATTCCAGAATTTAGTAATGAAATTGCGATACCCCTCAATCCGAGCAGAAGACAATTTGATGTCTCGCCCCTGAGCCGCAAGAGCCGCCAAGGTAAATCGTAAGGCATCAGCTCCATATGACTCTATTAGCTCGAGAGGATCCAGCACGTTCCCTTTACTTTTGGACATCTTGTGCCCGTTCTCATCTCTCACTAAAGCGTGGATATATACAGTCTGAAATGGGATCTTTTCTTGAAATTTAAGACCCATCATCATCATTCTCGCGACCCAGAAAAAAATGATATCAAACCCTGTGACAAGTACATTCGTGGGGTAATGACGATCTAGCAATTCATCCTGTTTAGGCCAACCTAGGGTAGAAAATGGCCAAAGCGCCGATGAAAACCATGTATCCAAAACATCTTCATCTTGTGAGAGGATGACCCGGGAATTGTAGTGCTCTAGCGCAAGGGCAGCGGCTTCCTCTTCGGACTCCGCAACAAACACCTCGCCGTCAGGTCCATACCATGCAGGGATACGGTGTCCCCACCAAATCTGACGGGAAATACACCACGGCTGAATATTTCGCATCCAGTCAAAATAGGTGTTTTCCCAATGCTTGGGCACAAAACAAGTCTCTCCAGACTCTACGACTTCAATCGCTTTCTTTGACAGCGTTTCTGCATCAATAAACCACTGATCAGTGAGTCGGGGCTCGATCACAACACCTGATCTATCTCCGTAGGGTACCGTCATGGGATTATCTTCGATCCTCTCTAAAAGCCCTAACTCCTCCATGGCGGTAACAATTTTTGTTCTAGCGTCAAACCTATCCATTCCCTTTAAGTCATCGGGAACATTATCGTTAAGCCGTCCAGAAGGATCGAAAATGTTTATGATGGGAAGATTATGCCTCTTTCCCACCTCGAAATCATTAAAATCATGTGCCGGAGTTATCTTGACAGCCCCACTGCCCTTACCAGGGTCACTATATTCATCCGCGATTATTGGAATTAGCCGATTTGCGATGGGTAAAAGGACAGACTTTCCAATTAGGTCTGTAAATCTCGGATCATCGGGATTTACAGCAACCGCTGTATCTCCCAGCATCGTCTCGGGACGGGTAGTGGCAACGGTTATATATTTGGAGTTATCATCAGTTAGGGGATAACGAAAATACCATAGGCTTCCAACAACCTCGCGCTGTTCTACCTCTAGATCAGAAATCGCCGTATGAAATTTTGGATCCCAATTTACTAATCGCTTATCTCTGTAAATTAACCCTTCTCGATAAAGCGCAACGAAAACCTTTTGAACCGCCTCTGATAGACCCGCATCCATCGTAAAACGCTCTCTCGACCAGTCACAAGAGGCACCGAGGCGTCGCAACTGATTGAGGATTGTTCCTCCTGATTCCGCTTTCCAGGACCAAACCTTTTCGACAAACTCCTCCCTTCCAATTAAGGAGTCATTTTCATCGGCATTTTGATTGCCCCTCGCAAGAAAGACCCCTGATTCCTCCAGCTGCCGTTCCACAACCATTTGGGTTGCGATACCGGCATGATCCATACCTGGTTGCCATAGAACGTCATAACCCCTCATTCTATGATAACGGGCCAAAATATCCTGCAGAGTATTATTTAAAGCATGCCCAATATGAAGGCTGCCCGTCACATTTGGTGGCGGGATGACTATGGTGAATGGAGAGTTAGAGACGACTTCTCCCCGCGTATCGGCGCAAGAAAAGGCCCCTTCTCCTTCCCACTCTCGGTACCATCGGGTTTCAACTTCCTTGGGGTCATAGGTTTTTTCCATACTCGACACGCATATAAAGGTTTTATAAATTTTTGTGAAAGTCAGATGCGCGTTCTATAAAACTTCCGAAAACGGTATCGTCAACCCTAACAGGGTGCAACGATAGTTCTCCCGGCTCTCAACGATTTCGCGTCAGACGCTCGATTTCTTTCCGAACCAGCCTTTCGACTAGATTAGGTAAATTATTATCCAGCCAGTCCTTGACCATAGGGCGAAGTAATTCTTTGACCAGATCTTCGATAGTTCGATTGGCATCACCCAGTGCCGTTTTATCTCTTCCTTCTTCAATAACGGCGGCTAAATTGGATAGGGATGCCGTAGCTGCTACCATCGCTCCTGAGTCAATCAAATGTTCTTCCTGCACGGCGTCGATCTCTGAAGTTTCGGCCGATGAAACTTGTTCTACTTTCAAAACAGACGCCTCCGAGCGTTCAATTACTCCCGCATCTTTGAGCTCAGCCTCTTCAACCGTGATTGTCTGAGACACGTCATCTTGGACACTAGGTTCACTCCCTTCAACCACCTCTGTAAGCTCAAGTATTTCAGGACTTTCCGCCGTTACCGGATTGTCCGTCCAAGCTTAAGTCTTTATCCGTGTTTTTAGCTGCCGTCGGAGATATGTTATTGTTTTGAGCTTCCGATTGGTCATCTGATATAATTTTACGGATAGAGGCTAAGATCTCTTCCATCGAAGGCTCATCATCATTTTTGGATTGATTCATGACTGTTCGCTCTACAAAGACCATTTCGAGCTTTCCAGTCTAATAAAAAACTGCAGAAATTGGTAGGTAAACCTGGCTCAGTTCAGACCATTCAGTCCTATTCCACTGATGTCCCCCAAATTTTATTTTTCGATTGATTATAATTTTTGTCAGGATCGTACAATTTGACCGGCAACTTCAAATCCTTCGCCGTAAGAGATCCAAGCGATCGGTGAAGTTCCATAGTGGCAACCACTTCCGATCTTTCTGCCCCAACCAGCTTAACGCGAGCATCAAGTAATTCTTGTTCCGCATCCAAAACATCCAAAACGGTTCTGGAGCCCACCTGAGCCTCCTGCTTTATCCCTTCTAGCGCAATCTGGGACGCAGAAATCTCTGAAATTAGTGCTTTTATCCTGGCACGCGTAGATACGAGGCTTTCCCAGGCTCGCGTCGCTTTCTCGACAGAGTCCTGTATCGCCGCGTCAAGTTCCAATCTCCTTTGAGCTAAAGTATGTTTCGCCTCACGAGTTTCGGAACTTACTATTCCTCTTTGATACAAGGGTATTTTGATGGTCGCTAATATTTCAAGGCTATCTGTACGGGTGTCTTGGGAACTGGACTCTTCGCTTCGGCTTACTCCTCCCTCCACGGAAACACTTGGAAGAAAGGCGCCCGTAATTTTTTTAACATTAAAGCGAGCTGAGCTTTCGCGATATCGGGCTGCGATCAAGGCGGGGCTGCGATCACGTGCTATTGAAATAGCAGCTTTCTGAGATTCTGGAATTCCACCGAGCGGGACAACTCTAGAGAGGGCATTCGGGAAACTACCGATTATCCTACGAAAACTGGCCCGAGAATTGGCTAGTTGCCCTTCAGCTGCAATTCTAGCGGCCACCGATCCAGAAAAACGGGCTTCCGCAAGAGAAACATCTGTTTTAGTCACTTCTCCGACTTCAAATCTGTCTTTTGTCGCTTGAAGCTGCCTTTTAAGAACAGCCTCATTTTTCCGGTTGAGTTCCAAGACGGCCTGATCTCGAAATACATCAAGATATGCGGAGCCTGCGTCAAAAAGGACGTTCTGTTCCGCTAATATAAGACGCGCCCGCTGAGCCTTTACCTCAGCCTCTGCTGTATCAACCGTCGCATTCGTTTGCCCACCGTCATAAATTTTTTGCACGACACTAGCCTTGGTAGTTCGGGGAGTAAGATCTCTATTTCTGCTTCCAGTCACCGAGTTTCCTGACAAATCTCTCCAATCCTTTCCCGCTTCATAGGAAAGAGAGATGGAGGGCCGCCATAACCCTAGAGCCTGTGAAACTCCTTCATCGATAACCCTAAGCTGAGCTCGGGCAGCGGCCAGGGTTGGATTGGATTGATATGCCTGTGCCAATGCCTCTGAAAAGGTTTCCGCGAAGGCTTCACTACCGAGACCCAAGCACAAAATCAATGTGAAGAAATACTGCCTCAAGGCTCTGATATTTGCCATCACCCTCAATCTCCAAAGAGTTAAAAAACGAAACATTCCTCAGACTCAAATTCATTCAGAACCGGCAGAATAGCATCAAATAATACCCGACGAGATAGAGTTTCTCCAATTTTGAGGTAACTAACAGCTTGACCTGATCCGTTACCCAGGATCTCAAATACCCCCATTCGACCGCCCTCAGAGAGCTGTTCAGACAAAGATGCAGGAGTCTCTTTGACCCCGCCTTCGATAATAATTACATCGTAGGGTCCTTGTTCCGGCACTCCTCGGGTAACATCACCGTTGATAATTGCCGCATTATCTGCGGCAATGCGACTCAATATACTATTTCCCTCTTCAACAAGACCAGAACTCGACTCCAGACCAACCACCGTAGAGGCAAGTTTGGATAAAACAGCACACCCAAAACCCAGCCCACATGCAATATCCAGGACTACATCGTCGCGCGTTATCTGCATCTCTTGGAGCAACTTACCAAAAAACATTGGAGGCATCATCACTCTCCCCTCCCCGATTTCCAGGGTGGTATCCGCATAAGCGAGAGTAACCTGCTCCTTATTTACAAACTCCTCCCGTGGGATATCCATAAATGCTTTGAGCAATACTGGATCGCTAACCCTATTCGGACGCAGCTGGCAGTCAATCATATTAGCGCGTGCAATGTTGTACCCATCCACGAGTCCGCTCCTGTAATTTGGCCTGTTCATGTATTTACTGGATTTTCTATATATCCACGCCACCCGCAATGCAATTCCGTCACGCTTGACCCGGTCTCCTTTGACCCCTAAGAAGACAACTTTGTTATAAGGCCCGGTGGGAGAGTGGCTATCCAGAGGACTGCAAATCCTTGTACGCCGGTTCGAATCCGGCCCGGGCCTCCAAACCTCAATCCCTGTATCTCCTTAACTCCAAAAGACAACGATCCTTTAGAGACAACTTTAGGGTCCATCGCCAGGTATATTTTCTGATAACGGACTTAAAATCTCAGAATTAACTGCCGGGCAACTCTGAAACCCCTCCATGAGCTTTCGACCAGGAAACTGGGTCATTTAAATATTTTTCGACTTCATCCAGAGTGTTCGCGTCAAAAAAGGAACCTTGTTTTGCTACTCGCAAAACATCAAACCAATTGGCCAAGGAATGCATTGAGACACTCATACCTTTAAAAATTTCTTCATCGGGAAATATGCCGTAATGAAAAACCACGAAGACGTGATTTACCTCAGCACCCGCCGTTCTTAACGCCTCGCAAAAATTTATTTTGCTTCGCCCATCAGTAGTGAGGTCCTCGACCAAAAGGATCCGCTGACCCTCTTCAATATGTCCTTCGATTTGGGCATCTCTGCCAAATCCTTTTGGTTGCTTTCGAACATATTGCATCGGAAGCATCAAACGGTCTGCCATCCAAGCCGCGAAAGGAATCCCCGCAGTCTCTCCTCCGGCAACCGCATCAAAAGCTTCGAAACCAGCCTCTCGTAATATTACAGATGCCCCGAAATCGATTATTGTCTGTCTGAGTCGTGGAAACGAAATCAGTCTTCGGCAATCGATGTAAACTGGGCTGGCCCAGCCCGAGGTAAATATGAAAGGCTTTTCAGAATTGAAAACAACTGCATCGACCTCGAGCAGCATTTTTGCAGTTAATTCCGCAATGGTTTGCCTATCTGGAAAAGCACCACCAACCGCCATATCTAACCTCCCGAAATATAGTTGATTGGCATCCTTTATATCGACTGATTAACCAAGTCACAAACCTCCCCCCGAGATAACCTTCCAAACAAGCGTTTCTCCAGACAGAAATGGTAAAATCTCCTCTCCAGAGGAGCCGACAACGACCGGACCTGGGCTCTTAGATTGAGTTTTTTTAATAACAATTTTCTCTTTATTAACAGGCAAATTATAGAAGTTTGGCCCATTGCAAGAGGCAAAAGCTTCCAGACGATGAAGAGCGTTCTCCTCCTCAAAAACTTGTGTGTAAATCTCAAGGGCTCCGGGAGCATTGAATATTCCAGCGCACCCGCAAGCGGTCTCTTTCGAAGCGACCGCATGAGGAGCCGAGTCAGTCCCGAGAAAAAATGAAGGGTTCCCGGAAACCGCCGCTGCCCTAAGCGCGAGCCGATGAACCTCTCGCTTTGCGATGGGAAGACAGTACAGATGGGGCCGAATACCTCCCCGAAATATGTCATTCCGATTTATCACGAGATGATGAGGTGTGATCGTAGCCGCAACTTTAGCACTGGATTCAGCAACAAAGTCCACGCCTTCTGACGTGGTAACATGCTCCAAAACAACTTTAAGTCCTGGAAAGTCGTTGATGATTGCTACCAGTATCGTATCAATAAACACCCTCTCCCGATCAAAAATGTCAATATCTGGATTGGTAACCTCCCCATGGATTAAAAGAGGAATCTGTTCCTTTTCCATCAATGCGAGAACTTTTACAGTTCTCCGCCAATCCGTAACCCCATAGGCTGAATTCGTTGTAGCATTCGCCGGATACATTTTGACGGCAGAAATGATCTTCTGCTTCCAACCCTGAAACAAATCATCAGGATCTGTATTGTCGGTTAGATAAGCCGTCATCAAAGGGCTGAACTTTTTTCCCGGTGGAATTGCTCTCAAAATTCTCTCTCGATACGCAGCAGCGTCTCGGCTGCTAACGACGGGCGGAAGCAAATTCGGCATGACTATTGCCCTGGCAAATTGGGAAATCGTAAATGGCAGAACTGTTTCAAGAACGTCTCCATCCCTGAGGTGCAAATGCCAGTCATCGGGTTTAATGATGGTTATCGTATCAGTCATTGAATTGGTTTTGTGATTGCCTCAAACAGAACATCTGCTCCATTAAGAAAATCTTCCATGTCCATCGATTCATTTGGATTATGCGAGCCATTTTCATTTCGAATAAAAATCATTGCAGAGGGTATCCCTTCATATGCAAACACAGCAGCATCATGCCCGGCTCCACTCGGTAACCTTTCAAATTTTATATCAAGCGTTTCGCAACAAGCCGAGAGATGCTCAATCCATTTTGGATCCATCTCTGCGGGCTTTGTCATGTCCTTCGCAGGGAAAACAAAATTTACCCCGCGTTCCCTGGCAACACTCAAAGCCTCTGATCTCAGCAAATCATCAAATGCCTCCAAGGTTTCCATGGATTGGCTTCGAAACTCAAAGCTGAATTCGCACTTTCCCGGGATACGGGTCATGGCGTGCTCTTTAGGATCAGTCGATAGAATGCCTGCTGTTAATACTAAATCCACTCCCCGCTCCAGTAATACGCGCCAATGTTCATCCATTCGACTCAATAAATCCGCCGACGCAAGAACAGCATCATGCCTCAGCCAGCGTGGCACCGCACCTGAGTGACCGGCTTTCCCCATACATCGAACAAGATTATATCTCGTGTTTCCTCGAAGGCCCGTGACGATTCCGACCGGCACCTCTCGAGCTACCATTACGGGACCTTGCTCAATATGCAATTCGACATACGCTCTAACCAAAGCAGGATCGATTAACTTCTCCCCCAAACAGATCCGATCAATATCAGCTCCCGCTTTTGACATATAATCCTTGAGTGGCTCACCAGTAGACCGGTGCGGGCGATCTAAATCAGATTGTTTTAGATGTCCAAACAGGGAATATGACCCCAGATAACAGAGACCAAACCAAGCGCTCTCCTCCCCCCTAATCAAAATGAGTCTCACAGGAGTGGATGGTTCTGAATGCTCTCTTCTAAGCTTTATGAGAGCGAGCAATCCAGCGACGATCCCAGCCGAGCCGTCGAAATTTCCGCCTTGAGGAACTGAGTCTAAATGGGATCCTACATAGATAGCCGGCTCATCTCTAACATCGCCAGGAAGTGTAACCACCATATTAGCGGCCCCATCAAACGAGACGATTAACCCCTCCTCCTCGGAAATTGATTTTATAAGGTCGAAGGCCTTTTGTTCGCCAAGACCATAGGACGCCCGGCTAACCCCCAATCCATCCTTGGAAAGTCTCTCCAACGAGTCAAAAATGAATTGACTAAGCTGCCTACGCTCTTCTTTACAAAAATCCCGATCTTTCTGAGGCAAGTCCGACAACAACCTATCCAAAAAAACTCAGTGATCTATCAAAAACATCGTTCAAAACCCAATTTTGGTTGCGATTGAGTTCAAATGTGATCCACCCCGCTTGGGAACCCATTAATCTAATCTATTTTAAAAATAAATTATCCTATCATATTGATAATAATAATTAATTCTTTTTCGTAAGGGGGGCAGTAAAAATATTTTTTCCTGTCAATTTTTCCACGTGGCGACCAAACCGAAATTTGACTTCGGGTCCATCCATGGGCGGGGAGTGTCCACGATAATCAAGCGGTTCAACTTCTAAATGAATAAAACTATAGCCGGGCTCCATTACGGCTTCTTCAAAGCGGCCTTGAAGCTCGTTCATGCTCCCAAAACTGTATACCCTCTCGATCCCAAAGCCCCTTGCAATTGCCTCATAATTATTGTCAGACCTACCGGGCAATGGAACATTTGATGTTGAACCATAGACACGATTTGAAATCATAAAATGCTTCAAGTTTGGCAAATTCATCTGCCGCTCGACTGTCAACATTCCTGCATTCATGACAAAAGCTCCATCGCCACTGAATGCCCAGACGTTCTGATCAGGAACTCCAAAAGCAAGACCTGCAGCGAAACAACTTGAAAGACTCATTGAGGCCTCGAGGTAAAAGACTCGTTCTGTATCTCCCGTTTCTTCAAACCAGATTTCTGAGCTTGTTCCGGCCGATGTCACGACAAGCTCATCTGTCCAGCGACTCGCAATCCAGGAAAGGCATTCTTGGTAATTCATGCAATTTCCCCCGCTATATTTTTCCAAGTAAAAGCTTCTTGGGAAGCACAGCAATGGTTGGGCGACTTATCTTTCGGGAATGCAAATATGCCTCTCCTATTTTGGGTATTTCTTGTCGAGAGGCAATAACCGTACAGGGCAAATTTATAGATCGAACCACATCATCAAAATAAAGGCCGTTGGACACATGAAATTTGGCGCCGTCATCTAAGGAGCCCCGTTGTGTAACCAAAATAAATATTGGGATTTCATAGGTATAGTTAATTTTGGTAATGGCATAGACAAGGGTCATCAGCCCTGAGGCACCCATAAGCGCGACAGCTCCCGTCCCGCTTAAAAAAGCTCCGGAACAAAGGCCAACAGCAGACTCCTCACGGTTAACCGGTACATGAGTAAACCTCTTATCCTGCTCAAACCGAGCGATCGTTTGCGCAATCCAATCATCCGGCAGGCTTGCGACGAGACGTATTCCCACGCCTGCACACGTTTCAACGATTTCTTCCGAAACTTCTAACGAATATCCAGTTTCCGTCGCTCGAGCGGCAGATCGAATCGAAGATTCTATTAGGTCCTCCATCAAAACCCTCCAAAATCAGCATAAGAAACTTGCTGACTGTTTGACTGTCAGATGCTCACATGCCCCACTCTCCGGTGTCAAATAAATTGCCTTCAGATATCAAATAAGGGGTTGGCGTTTTCCTGAGCGCTTTGCTATACAAAGCGGGTAATGTTCCTCGGTAGCTCAGTTGGTAGAGCAAGCGGCTGTTAACCGCTGGGTCGCTGGTTCGAGTCCGGCCCGGGGAGCCATTTATCAAGGGGTGCAGGAATACTGCACCCCTTTTTATGTGTAACAAATTTAATCAAATGCACAGTTTATCAGCACACAGGATCACGCGCATTTGCTCAACCATCAATGAGGAATGGTAATAATTCCGCAACAAATCGATGGTATCCAGGCGATCCAGTAAAAATTAGCCGTAGTCGAGATTTGGCACATCTCTTGAATACCATAAATAGGTTCTATTTTTTCTAAAATTGGTTAACCTTTGAAGGATCGCGTGAAGTGAAAATGGAAAATAAATTAGAGCTAGACACTCAATACTTATCGCTAATAAATGTTATCGACGTTCGGGAATTACTTTTGCGCCGTCTGAACTGGTATAACCTCCCCAATCTGCACCTCAGATCAATCGACTTTTCGTCCAGGAATTCGGTAATCGCCTGTATCGTTGATACCGATAGCGGACAGCAATTTCATACTGAATTCCAATTGACGGAAGAACGAAAACCGACCGATGGATTGCCCAAGGGACAACTGGCTGCTTGATCATTTTAATAATCCGGAATTTCCGTTACAACGGCCAGGTACGAACTTTATCTGACCTCCTTGAGACCCGAAGTCCACACCAATTTTGATGAGAGATTTGATGACGAAAGACGATAATCAAACACCGATCGAAAACTATGCAAAATCGATGCTGGCAATGGGTCAAGCAAGCCAAGATCTTGCAAAAATTTGGTTGGAAAGTTTCCAATCACTTGGAAGCGAAGCCTCATCCTCAAAGCCTCAATCCAACAAACCCGATCCTGAACTCGCCAACTCGAGCCCTTCCCCTTTGGACTCCCTTTTAAAGGCAAAGACAAATTCGGACAAAGCGCTAGCCGCCCAAATGGAATTATGGGCAGGCTATCAACAGCTCTGGATGAACACGACTCAGGCTTTGATCCAGAATGAGCCACCCAAGCCAACCGATGGCATCAAAAGTGATCGGCGTTTTAAGGATCCCGAGTGGACGGAAAATCCTGTTTTCAATTTTTTAAAAGAAAGCTATTTGCTCAATGCACGATGGGTGAAATCCATGACCGCCTCGATAGAGGATGTTGATGCGGACACGGCAATGAAAATAGACTTCTACGCCAGACAATTAATCGATGCATGGGCTCCGACTAACTTTGCTCTTACCAACCCGGAGGTTCTCCGCGAGATTAAAAATTCAAACGGAGAAAATCTTAAAAAAGGGCTACAAAACTTAGCTGATGACATGGCGAAAAGCGCTGGGACACCAACCATTCGTCAAACTGACATGAGTGTCTTCGAGGTCGGAAAAAATATCGCGGTCACCGAGGGGTCTGTGATTTTCCAAAATGAAATTTTTCAACTGATCCAATACGCGGCAAAAACAGATACGGTCTTTAAGGTTCCTCTCCTCATTATACCCCCATGGATTAACAAATATTACATCTTAGATCTTCAGCCCGAAAATTCATTCGTCAGTTGGCTGACCGAACAAGGCTACACCGTATTTCTAATCTCTTGGGTGAACCCTGATGAGTCGCTGCGGCACAAGGGACTTTCCGATTATATGAAGGAAGGTATTTTGACCGCATTGGATGTCATTGAAAAAGCAACCGATGAAAAAGAGATCAATACAATCGGATATTGTATTGGAGGGACGCTTTTGGCGATCACCCTTGGATATCTGGCGGCAAAAAAAATCGATAGAATTAAGAGCGCAACCTTTCTAGCGGCCCAGATAGACTTTACGGAAGCGGGAGAACTTCGAGTTTTCACCGACAAAGAACAAATTGACCTGATCTCAGCTCAGGTAGAAGCCCAAGGATATCTTGATGGCGCCGCCATGGCATGGATATTTAATATGTTGCGTCCAAATGACCTCATTTGGTCCTTCGTCATCAACAATTACCTAATGGGTAAAGATCCACAGCCGTTTGATTTGCTTTACTGGAATGCCGACTCCACCCGGTTCCCCGCCAAAATGATTGTAGAGTATCTCCGAAACATGTATCAGAATAATTTATTGGCAAAATCGGGCGGGATCTCAGTCGATGGAACACCCATTGACCTCACCCTGGTAAAAACCCCCGCATTCTTTCAAGCGACCAGGGAAGACCATATCGCGCCCTACCCCTCTGTTTTCAAAGCCATGAATATTTTCAGCGGGCCTAAAACTTTTGCGCTCGCGGGATCGGGGCACATCGCCGGCATCGTTAATCATCCCTCCAAAGAGAAATATCAGTTTTGGCACAACAACAAACGAAAGAAATACAAAGATGCTGACGCCTGGTTGGCAGAAGCATCGGAAACGTCAGGTTCTTGGTGGCCAAGCTGGCATATTTGGAACTCCAAAAAATCAGGACCTAAGATCAAGGCCCGCCATCCAGGAAGCACAGATCTACCAATATTAGAGCCTGCGCCAGGATCTTATGTAAAAGTCAAATCTTAAATATAAACCACACTGGAAAGTAATAATGGCATCAATTGACGAACTTGAAGTAGGCCAGACTGCAGCCTACGAACGAACGGTAACGGCTGAAGACATTGAAAAATTTGCTGAAATTTCGGGCGATGACAACCCAGTGCATCTTGACGAAGATTTTGCGAACAAAACTTTATTCAAAGGCCGCATCGCTCACGGGATGCTTGCAGCATCGTTTATCTCCACAACGGTAGGAACAAAACTACCGGGCTACGGAGCCATCTATATTTCTCAGAATCTCAGATTTAAGGCGCCTGTTCGGATTGGCGATACCGTTGTGACGACTGCGACAATCCAGACCATTAATACCGAAAGAAAACGGGTGATAATGAGCACGGTGTGTTCTGTTGATGACAAAATTGTTGTCGAGGGAGAAGCCGAATTGATGCTGACGTAAGCTCCGATTTACGAACAAAAAAGGCGGACCCATGGGCCCGCCTTTTTTATAGTTTCGTTAGTCAATCAGGCAGCCGGCTTTGCATACGTCGCCATAACCGTCTCAACGCGAGCCTTTACAGGAGCAGCGGTCTTAGCGGCTGTTTCGATCGCCAACTGGTTAAGTTCAATAACCTCAGACACTGAACGTTCGATGCTATCCGAGACATTCTCCATTTGGATAGAGGCAAATTCTTGTGGTGTTTTGGCCGATGACAATTTCTCAAAGGCGGCCAAATTCGATTTGCTGGTTTCTTTGAAGGTCTTGATCAAACGCTTGCTGAGAGTTTCAAAGCCAGAAGTCAGAGCAGAACTCATCGCGTTGATGGTTTCTGCATTTTCACGACCAAACTCTGCAGCCTGCTCATAAATTTCAGCAGTTTTTTGAGCGTTATTTGCTCCAAAGCTGTTTGCCTGATCAAAAAACTTTGATGCCGTTTCAGTTCCAGATTTCACGGCATTTTCGAATACTTTCCGTCCTGCATCCATTGCAGTTTCTGCAGCGGCGGTAGCGTCCTTGGCGGTTTTTGCGTCCATTGGTATACTCCTAGAGAGGAATTGATTGATATTTTGCGTTGCAAAAATTATATAGTAACTATTTTGCACCGCGTCAATAGTTTTTTTTGCATCGCAAAATTGATAGAGCCATGACAGATCTCCACCCTGACTCAACACCAATCACGATTCGGAAATACGCGAATCGACGTCTCTACAACACATCTTCAGGTGAGTTCGTAACACTTGATAACCTCAGACAAATGGTTCAGGAAAATAAAAATTTCAAAGTCGTTGACGCAAAATCCGATCAAGACATAACTACGTCCGTTCTTGCACAGATCATCGCGGAGCAAGAGGGACGAGGAGAGAACGTCCTTCCAGATGATATCCTTCGCCAGGTCATTCGCTTTTATGAACAGGGCCTTACAGAAAATTACTCTAATTTTCTGCGTCAATCGATCGATGCCTTCAACACCAATGCTGATCAATTAGAAGCAATGAGTAAAGCTGGGCTCGCTAACATAGAAACATTTCAAAAATCTATGGCCGCGATGTTCGGCTATACCCCCCCGAGGAGTGATCCCACACCACAAGAGGAGGAGTCTTCCTCTGATCTCGACCTGCTCAAAAAGCAAATGCGTGAGATGCAGGAAAAGCTGGATCGCCTCTCTCCAAAAAACTAATCCGTTCAAAAAAAGCCATGAGACCTTAAAAAATCGATAAACCGCTTATCAAATTCTTCGGGCTTTTCCAAAATGCATAAATGCCCCGCGTCTTCAATGATTGCGTGTTCAGCCCCCGGAATGAGCTCTGATGTTTTTTTACCGCCGGTGAGAGAATTGTCATAAGCCCCATTGATAATCAACGTCGGGATAGAAATCTGATCCACCTCCGACGCCAAATCGACATTGTCGAAACTCTGAAACAAAGTCGCGATTGCCTCTCCTGAGAGATTCTCCGAATCCTCTAAAATCATTGAGACCAAATGCTTTCCGCGATTAGTCTCTGAAAATCCAGGTGCAAATAGCTCTTTCAGGTGTTGCTCTCGATAAAAAGCAAGGGTGCTCCCAGCTCCAAGGTACCCCCTGATTCGATCATCGTAGGAAGATCCTCGAAAAGCATTTCCGCCCACCTGAATGTTGGCCTTAAAAATTCCGGGATGTTCCGTCAAAAACTTAAAAGCCATTTTTGATCCCATGCTGGCGCCAGCGAGAATACCCTCCGTTACATCCTCTTGTTTGCAGACAGCTAAAACATCGTTTACCAGCGCCGAAAATGGATAGGCCTGTGTTGGTTTATCGGTCCTCCCATACGCCCTCATATCGGGAGCGATAACTCTGAACCAGGTCGAAAAATGAGCCATCTGATACATCCACATGCGATGATCACACGGATTGGCGTGCAGCATCACTAGAGGAGGCCCTTCACCGGCCACCTCATAGTACACTGAAATATCTCCATTACGCGCATACGGCATCGTTCAAGTGCTCCCAAAACCCCGGGGGTACACGCGGTGCCCTTCGATGAAAGTCACCCAATCGAGAGCCTCTTCGGAGTAAATATCAAAACTGGGATTAAATTTTAATTTATCCTTCAGAATTCCGGCCATAACAACCATGAAATCAGGTGTAACTTCATACCAAACCCCGACGGACGACCCACATTTCGAGCAAAAGCGACGTGACACTTTTTTCCCACTCGCACCGGTATGAACATACTCGGTTAGAAAATTCCCTGAAAATGTAACAGCGTGATGCGGAAAAATCATCAATGATGCAAAGGCTGATCCCGTTTCTCGCTGACATTCTGCGCAATGACAGCAGCCGCTCATTATTGGTTTCTCTTCACAAGAGATGATTATATCTCCGCAAAGGCATTCACCGCGTGCAAACATAATTCTTTCCCCCGATCAATCTAATGGGAACCTCTTTCAACCGTTTGCTAGACAGCACGTCACTCCTAGTCAATACTTTTCAAAAGTGAAGGGAGCGAACTATGGCACTTACCACCCAAGATGTTCTTGATGCCATTACTCAAATGCATCGAGATCAGCCAATGTATGGCCACCCCCTTTGGACTGGAATGGTCGAAGGAAAATGGAACCTTGAACAAACAAGGTATCTCTGCAAGCAGCATGGTGGGATTCCGCTTCACAATCATAATTATCATGGAAATTTGTATACGATTTGCCCCGATCCGGAATGGCGGGAGATGATAGCGGAAGTCGCTTATGAGGAAGCGACGGGACGACTCTTCTCGGAGGGGGTATCGCATCACAAGCTATATCTTAACTTTGCAAAAGGGCTCGGGTTGAAGCCAGAAGAAATGTATGATCCGCCTTATTGCCCAGGCGTAATCGCTTTTCAGGCTTATTTCACTAACATTTGTAGAAAGACTTTTCTTGAGGGCGTATCCGCTCATATGCTTGCCGGCGAAGCGGCAATCCCAGGCTTATACATCAAAATTGCCCATAAACTTCAAGAAAAATTCGGCCTGGATGATGAAGCCGTAGCCTACTGGGTCATTCATGACAGCGCCGATGAAGAACACTCAGATGTCGGAAGAAAATTGCTGGATCAGTACGCAACAACAGATAAAGAGCGCAATCTAGTCATAAAGACCGCAAAACAAATGCTAGATGTCCAACACCTAATGTATGACGATATGCTGAAATACACCCTGCAATTAGAGCACGAAGACACAGCAGCAGCTTAAAGAAGGTATCTCCATGGTGCATGTCACAACATTCCTCTCCCCAGGCGGACAACAACATAGCACGGGGGATGGACCTCCCACAGAAATCTTCATCGGAACGCTAGAGGGGGTGGTTCACCTTCAAAAAGAGGGGGCGAACTGGCGCTTGACTAATCGTTCTCTTGAGGACCGACATGTAGGGCAACTCGTCTACGAGGAAATTTCGGGAAAACTTTTTGCGGGATGCCATGCTGGTGGGGGCCTCTGGGTAAGCGACGATGGAAAAGGAAAAGATTGGCGACAACTCACGAATGGTGTTGATCGACCCCATATCTACGCGCTAACCGCAAGGAATGACAGTGGAAAAGTGACCCTTTTTGCGGGAACGTCACCACCCGCTCTTTACCGAAGCGACAACCTCGGAGAAAGCTGGGAGGTGAATACAGGAATATACCGAGTAGCGGACACCGAAAAATGGACTTTTCCTCCGCCTCCACACATCCCTCACATAAAGCAAATCGTTATCCATCCAGAAGATCCGAAAACTTTTTATGTTCTAGTAGAACAGGGTGCTTTTTTGAAAACCACGGATGATGGGGAGAGCTTTATAGATTTAACGGGTTATTCTCATCCCGATGATGCAAACTACAGGGATCCACATCGCCTAATCATTGACCCAAAAAATTCGGAGGTCATGTGGCTGTGTTCGGGGGTAGGCATATACCGTTCCGATGATGGCGGACAAACATATCATCATCTGATGCGACGCGGAGATAGAATCGGTTATTGTGATTTTGCCTTCATTGATCCCGACAACAGAGAGACGATTTACCAAGGAGGATCGACCCTCAATCCAGACGACTGGTTCAAAAATGGAGTGTCTCAATCCTGCGTCATGCGAAGCGAGGACAATGGAAATACTTGGGAAGAAAAAATAAATGGTTTACCTCAACCAATGGTCGGCTCTATTCAGGCGATGACACAGCATCTTTGGACTGGCGGCATGACACTGATCGTAGGAACTGCAACAGGCCAAGTTTATATATCAGAAGATTACTCGGAGAGCTGGCAGCTCATTCATGGCGACGTTACCCCGATTGCAAAAGACAATCATCACCTCCCTTTTATGAGTCCCGAAGAGCGGCAAGAAAGACGCGCCCACATGGGTCGATAGGGGCAGAAAGGCCAGACCGATTTCAGTCGACGACTGCCACGGCCTCAATCTCAATCATGAACTCGGGCCAAGCGAGTGCGGAGACTTCGCAAATCACACTCGACGGTCCATCGGATGGAAAATATTGCTCGCGAATATCGGCAATTTCATTAAAGGCTCCTATGTCCGTGACATAGACAGTGACCTTAACTATGTCATCCATCGTGGCACCACTGTCTGAGAGAATAGCCTTTATATTCTCTAAAACCTGAACAGCTTGCTGTCGCAGATCTCCTTTACCGACAAGCTTGCCATCTTTGTCCAGAGCGACCTGGCCTGAAATCCAGAGGAGAGGTCCCGCCTCCGACTTCACCGCATTTGAATAGTATTTTTTTAGGGGCACGGCCACAGCGGAGGGATTTTTTGCGATTTTACGCGGGTTTGACATAAAATTCATCCAAAATAGTAATTATTTCCGTATCAACCATATCTTACAAATCAGGGAGGCTTTTCATCAACACTCTTCGACGATATAAACTTTTAAAACCAAAACATTGGAGTTGAAATGGCGTCTAAAACAGTCCGTGCAATTCGAGGTTCCTCTCGGACATACAACTTGCCGATAGCAGATCTCTATGTTCAACAATTTGGCTCCGGAGCTCCCCTTCTTTGGCTTCACAGCGAAGATTATTATGAGCTCGACCTGCCATTGATCCAAAAACTGGCACAAAAATATAAAGTGATTGTTCCCTGGATGCCTGGTTATGGGAAAACGGATTTGCCGGACACTGTTCGAACCGTTGATGATCTCTCCTACGCCTATCTCGACCTCATGCAAAAACTGAAATTGGAAAAAACCCGTGTGGTCGGATTCTCGATGGGTGGGTGGCTAGCCAATGAGATCGCGTCAAAGGACTGTTCACGGATTACCAAAATGAGTTTGGTCTGTCCTGTTGGCGTTAAAATAGGTGGGGCATACGATCGCGATATTGAAGATATCTATTATCATCCTACCGCGACCGTACAATCCTTCAAATTTAGCAATCCTCAAAAAGACCCCATGGTTCCGAAAGAATTATCCGAAGAGGAAGCGTTTAATTTAGCGCGAGCGAAAGAAACAACAGCCAAACTGGCTTGGGACCCCTATTTCCACAACCCGACACTCAAATATCGCTTACACCGAATTTCAGTGAAGACCCAGTTTATTTGGGGATCGAAAGACGGGCTCACCCAGCCCAAGTACGGCCGTGCTTACGCTAAGCTTATGCCGAAAACCGAATTTACGACGATAGCGGGAGCGGCTCATTTTCCGCATGTGGAAAAGCCAGATTCATTCGATCCCGTCCTAGAGAATTTTTTGCGTTAAGGAGAGAAAAATATGGAATTTTATCACTTTACCGAGTTCCCCTGGCCCTATCTCCCTCCTGACGATGAGTTTACCTCCATGCGGGTAAATCTCCCGAGCTCTGTTTTCGACCCTAAGAAGGGTTCCGATCTCTATCACTCTTATCTTGATCAGCACGTTCTGGCCGATGAACTCGGTCTGAATTGCATGATCAATGAGCATCATCAGACTGCGACTTGCATCAATTCCGCTGCGCCTCTATCAGTCGCAATCGCAGCGCGAGAAACAAAGAATGCTCGCATTTGTATTCTTGGGAACCCGGCGGCCAATCTTCGAGATCCAATAAGGTGCGCTGAAGAAATGGCCATGATTGATAATATATCGCATGGTCGACTTGAGTGCGGATTCGTTCGAGGCGTCCCCTACGAATTATTTGGTTCCAACTGTAATCCGACCGAAACGAGCTCACGTCTGTGGGAGTCGGTCCAACTCATGCAGAAAGCCTGGGCCACGCACGATGGACCCTTCAACTATGAAGGTCGTTGGATCCACAAGCGGCAGGTCAATGTTTGGCCGAGAATTTATCAAGACCCGCATCCGCCGATTTGGATGACAGGTGGAAGTGACGTCAACCATGCCACTCGAGCAGTTGAGAGCGGTTTTACATTTACAATGTTTCTGACGCCTGCGGACGGAATGAGGAAAATGTTTGACGGCGTGCGGGAAAACCTCAAGAAAAAAGGCTTACCGAAACCGGCCGATGATCTTTTCTCATTCATGCCCCTTTTAGCGGTGGGCGACACCGAAGAAGAAGCCCTAAAATTTGTACAAGAAGTTTTCTGGTACGTGACAAATAACAAGGCCGAGCCTCAGTTTCGGGCGCCTCCCGGGTATGTCGAGACCCCTCTCTATGCCAATTTCCTATCTGGTCGGTTCAGTGGTGGCCGAACAGATGCCATCAGAACAAAAGGCATGGAATATTTCCGAGAAAACGGTGTTGCCGTCTATGGAACCCCGGACTCTGTGGCGAAACAGTTGAAGAGCCTTTACAAAAAAGTAGGGGGTTTCGGACATCTGATTGCGATGATGCATTCTGGGGACATGCCGTTTAAGCATACCGCGAAAAGCATGAAACTTTTTGCTGAAGAAGTGGTCCCCCAGTTGAAGGATCTGGGAACGGTCAGCTCGAGTCTTGGCCCCCTGAAAGACAGAGGAACCCCGGTCAAAGCTTCTAAATTTAACGGACGCACAGAGGCGCTGGCATCGGCAAGGGAGAATTGGCTAAAACAACAAACCAAGAAAGCCAAAGCTGCATAAGTATAGGGGAAGACAATGCCCAATCCTGTTATTCGGAGCCGTTACATCAATGTGGATGGCATTCGCACCCACTACCTAGAGGGAGGAGAAGGTCCCCACAGTTGTATTCCTTCATTCTGGAGAGTTTGGAGGCTGCGCTGAATTATCATGGGAATTCAACCTCCCCGCATTCGCCAAACATTTCCGCGTTGTGGCACCGGATTGGCTCGGATTTGGAAGAACCGACAAAATCTTTGACTTCGCAGAAGGTCGCAACCGTGTTTTTGGGCATATGCGTCGCTTTTTTGAAGTTATGGATATTAACGCAGCTGATTTTGTAGGGAACTCCATGGGAGGCAGCAATCTAATACGCATCGCAGCAGCCCCGCCCCCCATATTTCCAATTCGTTCTCTTATTGCCTCATCAGGAGGTGGCTTTGCTCCGGCCTCCGAGGATCGGGCAAAACTTCTAGCCTATGACGGTACGCCCAAATCCATGCGGAACTTGCTCGATGGGTTGTTCTATAACAAGAAGAAATGGGTCGATAACCAGGCCTACATAAGGAAAAGGCAAAAATTTGCGACTATGGCTGGTGCCTGGGAATGTGCTGCTGCTGTTCGCTTTAGACGTCCAAATATTAAATCTTCAGGGGGACAATTCGGCGGTGAAGACAAAACACCGTATGAAAAAATATCAGTCCCCACCCTTTTAATTGCGGGCAAACAAGATGGGCTCAGATTGCCGGGATACGCAAAAGAGCTAGGCAAGCGAATAAAAGGCAGCAAAGTATCAGTATACGACCAGGCTGCGCATTGCCCGCACATTGAACATTCTGCCAAGTTCAATAAGGAGGCCATAAGCTTCCTCAAAGCCGTGCATAAAAAACTGGGCACCCAAAAAGCCTGATTAAATATCCTCGAACACATTTTGTCCGAAAGAGAGATGGATAACCCCGCCGCCTCCAATCCCGTCTTAATACAAATTATTCGTGGCGACCTTGTAGAAAGCAAACATCGCGGAAGCGTTGCGGTTGTTGACGCTACTGGAAAGGTTATCTTTTCTGAGGGAAACATTCTGGATCCTGTATTCCCGCGATCGGCTATCAAACCGATACAAGCATTGATGCTGATTGAGACCGGAGCTGCGAAGAGATTTGGCCTCGGGTTGGCTCAAATAGCTCTCGCCTGCGGCTCTCACAGTGGTTCAGAAATACACACTGAAATCATTGGAACGTGGCTTGAAAAAATTGGTTGCTCGCAAACAGACCTCGTTTGCGGCCCTTCAAACCCTTGGAGCGACTACGAAAAAGAAACCTTTTTTAAAACGGAGACCAAAGCAACAACCCTACATGATAATTGTTCAGGAAAGCATGTCGCCTTATTAACTGTTGCAAAACATTTGGGCTATCCCACCTCCGGCTATCACCGGCTGGATCACCCTGTGCAACAAAGGTTAATGGGACTGATAGAACAGATGACAGGGCTCGATCTACACGCTGAGCCCAAAGGAATAGACGGCTGCGGAATTCCGGTCTTTGGAATTCCTCTCACTAATATTGCGCTTGCAATGGCAAGGCTTGGTAACCCTGATGACCAACCGGATGCACGCAAGGATGCGTGCAAGCGGGTTGTAAGAGCCATGTTCGATGAGCCTTATTTAGTTGCCGGAAAAGATCGCTTTGATACCCGGATTCTTGAGGCATGTCGGGGAGATGCCATCGTCAAAACTGGTGCCGAGGGGGTTTACTCAGCATGTTTCCCAAATTTAGGCTTAGGCGTGTGCCTGAAAATCGACGATGGTTCCCGGCGAGCCGCTGAGGTCGCGATGATGCAGGTTCTTAGAAAACTTGAAGTTCTAACCGACAAGGCACTAGGAAAATTATTAAATATTCTTGAGCCCCCCCTTTTCACCAGATCAAAAGAGGTGGTCGGCGTCATCAAAGGGGTCGGCAGTTTGGAAATCCATTAGAGAAACTAGCTCTTATATTCCGGATAGTGCTTCTCAACCAAGGCCATACTCGCCTGCCAATCACGACTATCCGAATTATATTGACCAATTCTCCCGAATTTTTTCGCTCGGGCTGTAGCTGCTTTATCATCAATTTGAACGATCTCCCCACCTCCGGAAAGCGCACCAATCTGAGCACGGCAAGCCAGCTCAAAAAAATGATGGTAAATATACGCCTCAGGTAGGGAGGATCCGCAAACAAGGGCTCCATGGTTTTGTAAAAGCATAACCCAGTGCTCTCCAAGCGTCTTGGCAAGCATTCCGGCTCCGTCATAGGTCGTGTCATCATACTCATTCGCATAGTAAGCAATTCTTTTATAAAACCTGGCAGCCTGCTGTGTCAGCGGCATTAAGCCGGCTTTTTGAGCCGATACTCCGAGATTCGCAGGAGAGTGAGTGTGAACGGCAGCCATAATTTCGGGTCGAGTTCTTAACACTGCAGCATGCAAGTTATACGCAGCCGGACTTGCTTTATACTCCGACTCCATGACCTGGTTCCCCTCGGTGTCGTATTTTACAAGATTGGACGCTGTTACCTGTTCCATGAAAAGGTTATCCGCCTTGACCAGAAAATGATCCGGCTCACCCGGGACTCGAACAGAAATATGATTGTAAGTCATATCGACAAAAACAAATCGGGCGACTAGCCAATGGGCAGCAGCTAATTCACATCTCGCCTGCCACTCAGCCTCACTAACCCGCGATTGCACATTACCTTCTTCCAATTCTGCCAATCTTGTCGCATTCATGCCCTATCTCCTAAAGGTGAGTTGTCTTGTCGGACTTTCTCACGGAAAATGGTAACGGAAAACCCGACCTAGAGAAGGATTGAACGAATGTCCGCAATTACCCTAGAACAAGCAGATACCATAATTCAAAAGGCGATCGACAAACGAAAAGAATTGGGGCTGGCGCCCCTAACGGTCGCAATCCTTGATCCCGGGGGACATTTGGTTGCTTTCAAAAGAGAGGATAATTCTTCCTTACTACGACCGCAAATCGCTCAAGGAAAAGCTTGGGGTTGCCTAGGAATGGGCATTTCCAGTCGTAAAATTGTCGACCGGTTTGCTGCGAATTCCCCGTTCTTCACGTCTTTATCGACACTCTGCGAAGGCCAAATGTTAGCCAGCCCAGGAGGGCTTCTCATAAGGGATCAAGCCGGAGATATTGTTGGCGCTGCAGGAATCAGTGGTGACACGGGTGAAAACGATGAAAAATGCGCGATCGCCGGCATAGAGGCTGCGGGCCTTACCTATGACCCATAATTTATAGCATTTTTCATTTTATGGGGACGCCTTCTCTATGACCTCTGATAACGTTATTACCCTCGATTTATCGAGGTTTACCGATACAGATATCGCTGCTGTTAAGTCTCTAGGAGAAAAACAACGGTTACTCTATCGATGGTTTAGATCAGAACGAAAAACGGAAGTTGGTCTAGATGTGTATATGATTTATTCAGGCACCAGAAGTCAAACACCCTACGCGGCTTACCGGATTGAGCGGCACCGGGAAGGAATCTACCACCTCTTTAATCAAAGAACGGATGAGAAGATTAAAACCGGGAGACGAATAATGGAAATCATCGACTCAATACCAGATGATTTTTATTATTCTTTATAAATGAATGGATCATTTTTCTAAATCTTTTTCTTAAGTGGATAATATGCTTTCCTCATTTAATCTTTGGGCATGGATCGAGGATCACCGTCACCTCCTACGTCCGCCTGTTTTAAATCAGACCATTTTCGCGAATGACGATTTCATTGTGATGATTGTAGGAGGGCCGAACGTCCGCACCGACTACCATGTCGACCCCTACGAAGAATTTTTCTTTCAACTTAAAGGCGACATAATTTTAAAAACAGTCCAAGGGGGAGAACTGATCGATATTCCAATCCCCGAAGGCAATATCTTTATGCTCCCTCCCAAGGTCCCCCACTCACCCCAGAGACCAGACCCGGAAAGCATCGGAATGGTTATCGAACGGGTCCGAAGTCCAAATGTGATAGACGCATTTGAATGGTACTGCTCTTACTGTGCCCATAAGGTCTGGAGCCGGGAGGTCTTTGTAGAAAATATAGTAACGGATTTGCCCCCTGTGTTTGATGAGTACTATCAAAAAATTGCACCGAAGAGATGCCAAAATTGCGGAGAACAAAATCCCCAAAAAATTTCAATATGAATTTAATCTCGAACAACAACCCGTTCAGAGGACAAATGGACACCATAGGTCTTTAGAACCCTCTCTCCCGTGGCTCTAAACCGGTGCAAGACCCCAGGAGGAAACGACATTGTATCTCCAATGGTTATTGAAAACTCCTGGTTGTTGTTTTCACCCTCTATCCAACCCATTCCTTCGCCCTCCAGGACAGTGACGTACTCCCAATAGGGGTGATAATGATCGCCTGTGGAGAAACCAGGAGGCGATGTTTGAATACCCAGACGGACGGGGGTGCTCCCGTTATCGTCCCCAACAAGAGTTTGATAGACGGCTCCATCATGGAAAGCTTCCTCTTTAATATCTTTAAGACGAGTGAAGGCCACTTTAAAACGTCCTTTCCTAATGTGATGGGTTGATCGATTTGATCGTCGAATGTCTCCGCAAGGCGTCCATCGCCCGATCCAGTCCATCCAAGGTCATGGGATACATACGCCCTTCCAAAAGTCTCCAAATAACCTGAGTGGAAACAATTTGTCGCCAGCGCTCGGCCGGCTCCGGATTAAGCCAAACGATATCTTGAAAATGCTCTCTAAGTCGATTCATCCAAACAATTCCGGACTCTTCATTCCAATGCTCTATAGAACCGCCAGGCTCGGTAACCTCATACGGGCTCATTGTGGCATCACCGACAAAAATAACTTTGTAATCTGCACCATACTTATTGAGGATATCCCAGGTAGCAATAACTTCACTGCGCCCCCTGCGATTGTTGCGCCATACACGGTCATAGATAAAGTTATGGAAATAGAAATACTCTAAATGTTTGAACTCACTTCTCGCTGCCGAAAATAACTCCTCACTCACTTTAAGGTGCGGGTCCATAGTTCCCCCCACATCGATGAAAAGGAGTACTTTAACCTTATTCCGACGCTCAGCCCGCATTCTAATATCCAGGAAACCGGCATTTTTCGCGGTCTCAGAAATTGTTGTCTCTAAATCAAACTCCTCATGAGCTCCCTCCCGAACAAACTTTCTAAGTCTACGAAGAGCCATTTTGATATTTCTGGTTCCAACCTCAACATTCCCGGCTAAATTGCGAAACTGACGTTCTTTCCAGACCTTCGTCGCGCTCCCCCCTCCTCCTTCGCCGCCGATCCGAATACCAGCAGGGTTCATTCCCCCGTGCCCAAACGGAGAGGTGCCCCCAGTACCGATCCATTTACTGCCGCCAGAATGGGCACTGTCCTGTTCCTTGAGGCGCTCTTTTAGCCTTTCTAGAAGTGTCTGAAAATCGAGCGTTTCCAGTTTTTTGAGTTCTTCCTCATCAAAAATTTGTTTTGCCAAACCTGCAAGCCACCGATCAGGGATCTCCGATTTGAAAAGATCAGAGCTATTTTGCATGAGCCCATGGAAATAAAAGCCAAAAACTTGATCAAATCGATCATAATATTTTTCATCTTTGACCAGAGCGGATCGAGCCAAATAATAAAAATCATCCACCGAAGCCCCTGCCACACCTTTTTCCATTGCCTCTAGGAGCATCAGAAATTCTCTGATGGTTACGGGAACCCGTGCCTCCTTTAACTGATTAAAAAAACCAAGAAACATTTGAAAAAGAGGGAATGATTTCTCAACGACGGGATAAAAAGGCTAATCTTTCGAACATGTGAACGTCCTGCTCGTTTTTGAGAAGAGCGCCGTAAAGCTGAGGAATGGCCTTCGAAGAGTTCTGGCGGATAGCGTCAGCGGAGATATCTTCAACCAAAAGTAGCTTAATCCAATCCAATAGTTCCGATGTCGATGGTTTCTTCTTAATTCCATTGACGTTCCTCAAGTCGTAGAAGGTTTCAAGTGCAGATTTCAATAGATTTTTTTTGATATCTGGAAAATGAACCCTAACAATCTCCTCCATAGTATCCATCTCAGGAAACCTGATGTAATGAAAAAAACAACGCCTGAGAAACGCATCTGGCAGCTCTTTTTCATTGTTAGATGTAATGATAACCAACGGCCTTTTTCTTGCAGCGATCGTTTGCTGCAATTCATGAACATAAAATTCCATCCGATCCAATTCCTGCAGTAGATCATTTGGGAACTCAATATCGGCCTTATCAATCTCGTCGATGAGAACAACTGATTGCTTTTCTTCTTCAAAGGCCCTCCAAAGTGGTCCTTTTTGAATATAATTCCGAATATTTTCGACTCCTTCCTCTCCAAGCTGAGAGTCCCTCAGCCGAGAAACAGCATCATACTCATACAATCCATGCCGGGCCTTGGTCGTCGATTTAATATGCCATTCAAAAATTTGAAGTTCTAAAGAATGAGCAACCTCCTGAGCCAACAAGGTTTTACCGGTACCCGGCTCTCCTTTGATCAATAGTGGCCTCTCAAGAGCAATCGCCGCATTGACTGCCATATTCAGGTCGTCGGTGGTTACATAATTTTTTGTTCCGGAAAATCTCATTTTTAAACTCTTGTCAGGACATCAAAGATTGGGTCAATACTAGGTCTAGAAACTAGTTGAGGGGTGTTAGGCGATCAAGGACCTAGAGCACCCCGACCGTTGAAGGAGGTCAATATGTCGATAGCCGTAGCATTGCATTTAATTTTTGCAGTCATTTGGGTGGGGGGTATGTTTTTCGCCGTTTATGTTCTACGGCTGGCTGCGAGTTCGCTGGAGGCTCCGCTCCGAATTTCATTATGGGACCGCGGGTTCAAAAAGTTTTTTCCATGGGTGTGGGCTTCCGTAATTATTCTACCCGCCACAGGATATTACTTAATTTTTAATGTTTATGGAGGATTTTCAAGCCTCCCTATTCCCTACCATCTGATGCATTTGCTCGGAATATTGATGATATTAATTTTTTTACACCTTTGGTTTGCACCCTATGCGCGGTTCAAAAAGGCAGTGTCGGCCGAAGATTTCCCAGAGGCCGGAAAACATCTAAATACAATTCGCATATTCGTAACCAGCAACCTATATATTGGAATTGCGAACAGTATGATCGGGGCCTCCGGTAAGTATTGGATGTAACGAGTCAAACCTCTAATTTATTCCCCGGATAAATAAAAACTCTCATATAAACAATTAGTAATCAATGGTTTTTAAAACATATTATTAGGTTCACAAATGGCGCTGCTGATACAATCGGAGGATCTCAGAGGCCTCTTGTCCGTGAAAGCCGCAATATCAGCGGTACGACAAGGCTTCCAAGACCACAAAAAAGCACCCCATTATTCGTCGCCCAGAATTCGGATGCAGCACGAAGATCGCCGCGTCACCATTCATCCTGGAGGCTGTGTCTCTTTGGAAACAGCGGGAGTTTTCATTCACACCGAAAGATTCACGTTTCACAATCAATCCCAGCAATACACCAACGCCGGAAAAAGGGTATATGTCGCATACGATAGCGAGACGGCCGAGCTCAAAACAATAATTGTTGGATCTCTTCCCTTCTTTGACTTCGATACCCCTAATGAACAATTTGCCACGGAAACGGCAATTACGAGCGCTGTAGGAACGGATCTGTTGGCAAGAGGAGATTGCAAAACCCTAGCGATGCTGGGCACTGGGAGGCAAGCGCGACGCCATCTCATCGCCCTATCCGAGATCCGCCCCCTTGAGGAAGTTAAGATTTATTCACGATCAGAAGAAAACAGAGAAAATTTTAAACACATGATGTCCGAAATTTCCGGGCTCAAACTTACACTTTGCGTAGACGCGAAAGAAGCAGTCTCAGGAGCCGACCTTATCTGTTGCGCAACGGGAAGTAATATTCCGGCTCTAGAAGGAGAATGGCTTACGGCCGGGCAACACATCACGTCGATTGTAAATTCAAACAAGGGGGTAAAGGAACAAGCAGGACTGGCGCAACGAAGGCGAGAAATTGATGATAAAGTTGTCGAGAGATCAGATATCATTGCAGTAAACCTCATCGAACAATCGATAATCGATGAACACGGAGATCTTTTTGAACCAGTCGAGAGAGGAATCCTGAAATGGAGCGATCTTATTGAGATTGGAGAATTAATAGATGGTTCTAAGGTCGGTCGAACCTCGTCAGAGCAAATAACTCTTTACAAACAAAATTCTGATCAGGGTGTAGGTTACATGGCACTAGCCAAACTCGCTCACGACGTTGCCCTTGAAAACGGCATTGGTATCCAAATTTAGAGGTCGTTCCCTAATCCCAACGCCAAGATGCCCGCAGCTTCTCTATCAAACAGCCGCCTGGACCATGATCTCAACCAAGGTGCCCGGTGTGAGGGTTACTCCGACTGCGGCTCGCGCCGGCGGATGCTCGCTATTCATCCAAGCCATCCATGACTTATTCATGTCATCCTTCAAGTCCATATCCGAAAGATAAACCACGGCTGATAAGATCCTGGTTTTATCCGTACCCGCCTCGGCTAGAGCTCTATCTATCTTTTCCAGAACTTGACTAGTCTGCCCTTCCATAGAGAGCGTTTTGTCATCGGCTACAATGCCCGAGAGATAGGCAACTCCGTTGTGAATAACAGCTCGGCTATTCCAAGAACCAGGGTTTATGTACTCAACCATATCCACCTCATTCAGACAGAAATTTAACTAACTCCGATGAAACCACCTTTGGATCCTCCAAATGCACTGCATGACCGCAGCCCTCTATCAACCGAAGCTCTCCACTCGGGAATTCATCGACAAATACTTGGGCATGGTCAATCGGCACAAAGGAATTTTTAGCCCCAGTGATGATCATCGCAGGCCCCTTGTACCGATAGAGCCGTTCACGGAGCTTGGGATGGTAAAAATAGGGAGGTTTAAACCCAATCCGCGCTGCAAACCGGAAAGCCTGATAGCGCATCAGACCTTCTTTGATCTCGGTCGTCTGGTCGGCAACCACACTTTTTGCGATGTTAGAAGCTCCATCGGCGAAAAGCATTTCCCGAGCATCAATGACTGTGCCATCGAGTGGCTGAATAGCCATAAAAAGATCTCCTGTTAAAGAACCCGTTACCTGGAGACCACTTGGACTAATGAGAGCAAGCTTTTCAATTTTTTCTGGGTGTCTCGAAGCGATTTCAGCCGCCAACCAGCCACCGATGCAATTCCCAACCAGATGAAACTTCTCGAGCTCGAAATCGTCGATAAGCTCCAGCGTTCGGAACACAAGGTCTTCTATCGACTCAAGCGTTTGGTCCTCGACACTTCCAGCGCAACCAGGATGAGCGGGAGCAATAACTCGACAACTTTGGGAGAGTGTTTCTAAAACCTCAGTTGCCGTCTCTATAAGCCCATGGGTATCGGCAATTCCATGCAAATAGAGCAAAGGTGTCCCACTCCCACCCTCATAATACTGAACTTTAGACCCTCTTATTTCTTTGTCCGAGATCTCCATTAAACAGCCGCCTCTACCTCGAGATCCCTTAAAACCGGGAACTCTTTATCAAACAAAACTCCCGAGTCTCTTCGCAAAGCCGGAGCAACCTGCTCAGCAAATAATCGCATTGATTTTCGAGCCAGGTGATCTTCCATATTTCCAAAATGAAACTGAATAAGAAGATTTCCGACTTGAGCCTGCTCTATAAAGCCCCAAAGTTTATCGCGTACGGTTTCGGGGCTCCCGACAATAATCGAATTTCGGGCTTCAAGCTCATCCCAACTATCTGCGTCACCCAGCATCTTTCCGCTAGAACGTGGTGCATTAAGAAAAGCTTCCCAAGATCGAAGAGATTGAGAAGGAACACCAGGGCCAAAGGTCATCGACTTACCTTTTTGCCTTAAATGCCCCTTCAAACAATTCCGAAGGAAATACCAAACGGGTTTTTCTGCCTCAGCCTTTGCTTGCTCGTCACTTTCAGAGACATACACCGAGAGCAACACACCCATATTAAAAGGCGTGTAAGTCTTATTGTGTTTTTCCATAACCTGAGCAAATTCAAGGGCCGCCGCCTTAGTTCCATCTCCATGCGACCTGGATGAGAGGAAATAACAATAGCCGCGTTTTGCAACCTCCTCCATCGATTCAATACTGCGAGATCCCGGTACCCAAACCTGCGGATGCGGCGTTTGCAGAGGTTTTGGCCAGAGGTTGACATAGCGAAGCGGATAACAAGGACCTTCATGGTGGAAAGGGCCATCGTCCGTCCAGGACCTGACAACCAAATCTATGGCCTCCCACAAACGGCGCCTGCCGTGCGGCGAGGGCACATTATAATTGAAAGATTCGGGCCCACCGCCGACTGCAAATCCAGCGATAAGACGCCCGTTACTCATATTATCGAGCATGGCGAATTCTTCAGCCACCCGAAGAGGATTTAGATAAAGGGGCGGAAGGTCTGCGAGCACAACGATCTTGGCGTTCTTAGTCTTCTGGGTAAGAGCAGAAGCAATCAAATTGGGCGACGCCATCAAGCCATATATATTTTGATGGTGTTCGTTAAGCACTAAGCCGTCAAAACCCAGCTCATCGCCATAAACCAGCTGATCGATATAGGTTTGATAGAGCCCCCTGCTCTTCTCGCGATCCCAAAGCGTATTTGGAACCGTGACCCAACCAGAGGTGTGGTTATCATCGAAATCATCTGGCAAATGGGGATAGGCCATAAAATGCCAACAAAACAAACGTACTGGATGCATAACGCCTCCCTCTTATGGATTGAGTTTTATTTTCTTACGATTACGGTAGCACGGCAAACCTCTCGCACAAGGCCAAGAAAAAAATGAATAAATTGCCAATGCCTTCAACACACATTATCCGAGAAACGTCAAAATACAGTGGGCACCTGAAAGTAAGTGAAATCGAACTCAAACACGCTCTTTTCAAGGGCGGCTGGAGTCGGCCTATTAAACGAGAAATCGTTCAAAGGGAGAATGCCATCGCAGTTTTACCCTACGATCCAATCAAAGACTCAGTTGTCCTAATAAGGCAATTTCGGATCGGGGCCTGGGCGAATAAAGACCATCCATTTCTCTGGGAAACAGTGGCAGGTTTAATTGAAAAGGGAGAAACTCCGGAAGATGTCGCAAATCGTGAATGCGCGGAAGAGGCCGGCTGCACACCGGTCAAATTAATAAAGATATCGAGCTATTATTCGAGCCCTGGGATGCTCTCGGAATATATCGATTTTTTTTGCGGAATCGTGGACTCCTCAAAGGCGGGCGGGTTTCACGGACTTGATCAAGAGGATGAGGATATAGAGGCCAAAGCCATAGACTGGACGGAATTTTCAAGAAACCTTACTTCTGGACTTTATAAGGATTGTAAAATTCAACTTGGCGGCTATTGGCTGTTAGCAAACCGTGCAAATATTTTAAGGGATTATAACGCTCAGAATTGAGACCAACAAAATGACAAATGCTCTTGTTTCTTGCCAATGGCTTTTCGATCACCTTTCAGATGAAAAGATTAGAATCGTAGATGCCTCCTGGTACTTACCGGCTCAGAATCGGAATGGCTTCGAAGACTATAAAACTGAACATATTCCAGGAGCTTTATTCTGGGATATCGACCTCATTGCAGAAAAAGAAAGTTCCCTTCCGCACACCATGCCGGATGCGACCGATTTCAAGAGACATATGGAGTCACTCGGAATTGGAAATGACAATATGATCGTAATTTATGATGGTCTTGGAATTTTTTCTGCAGCACGACCATGGTGGATGCTGCGAAGTTTTGGACATGAACAGTGCGCCGTACTCGACGGAGGTCTGCCCAAGTGGAAAGCTGATGGTTATCCCCTAACCTCCGATATTTTTCAAATCCAGTCCTCGACTTTTACTCCAGCTTATCGACCCAACATGTTTTGCAACCTCCAAGACATCCTAAATAACTTGGACAGCGACCAAAGCAACGTCATTGATGCCCGCTCCAAAGGACGGTTTGAGGGCAGTCAGCCAGAGCCAAGACCCAATTGCAGAAGTGGTCATATTCCAGGAAGCCTAAATGTTCCATTCGACCAAATGCTGGACCCAAATTCCGGAACCATTCTGGAAGCGAGCTCCCTTCAACAAAAATTTAAGGACGCTGGGGTGGATTTGGAAAAACCGATGATAACCAGTTGTGGATCTGGGGTAACCGCTTGTGTTTTAGCCCTGGCCCTTCACGTATTAGGAAAAAATGATATCTCTGTTTATGACGGCTCCTGGTCTGAGTGGGGATCATCCTCAGAAACCCCCGTTGAAGTTGGATAACTGCTGAGTCCATAAAAAAACTTTTTTAATTTCACGCTTAAAATCTGGAATCCAAAATGAAACAAGACACGCTCATCACAACCGCCGGTCGCGATCCAAAGAACAATCACGGATTTGTGAACCCGCCTGTTTACCATGCCTCGACAATACTTTCGGCAACAGTTGCCGAGCATAAAGAAAAACGGTCTCGACGATGGGAAATTGGGAATTACACCTATGGACGTCAAGGAACGCCAACACACGATGCTTTTGAGATAGCAGTCTCCAGTCTCCTAGGGGGTGATAGAGCAGTAGCGATGGGATCAGGGCTCGCAGCCATCAACGCTGCTATGCTGGCCTTCCTTAAGGCAGGAGATCATGTCCTTATGGTTGATTCCGTCTACGGACCCGCCAGAAACTTTTGTAATAATTTTCTCGCACGATTTGGGGTTGAAACGACTTATTATGCCCCAAGTATTGGATCAGGGATTGCGGAGCTAATTCAAGATAACACAAAAATTGTTTACACAGAATCTCCTGGCTCCCTCACATTTGAGGTGCAAGATATCCGGGCCATATCGGACGCCGCGCACGAAAGAGGGTGTGTCGTAATTATGGATGACACCTGGTCAAGTGGCGTCTTTTTTAAGCCCTTCGAGCACGGGGTTGATGTATCTGCGATAGCCGCAACAAAATATATTGTTGGCCATTCCGATGTCATGATGGGGGTGATTACAACAACCAATGAACATTGGAAACGAGTACGTCAATCCGCGTCTGATCTCGGCGCAAATTCAGGACCGGATGATGTTTACCTCGCTTTGCGTGGATTAAGGACTATCGGGATCCGGATGCGTCAGCACCACGAAAATGGCATCCAAATAGCAAAATGGCTCAGTGAACGGCCAGAAGTGCATAGCGTGATGCATCCCGCTCTTCCAGAGCATCCCTCTCACGATTTATGGAAAAGAGATTTCACGGGAGCCTGCGGATTATTCGGAGTCGAGCTAAAACCAAACTTCTCAGAAGATGCCATTGCCGCAATGCTGGACGGGCTGACTTATTTTGGGATGGGAGCCAGCTGGGGTGGTTTCGAGAGCCTCATCCTCCACACGAACCCAGCATCAATCCGAATTGCAACCAAGGAATATTGGGACAATGCGGGCCCCACATTACGCTTACATGTGGGCCTGGAAGATCCAGAAGACCTTATTGCAGATTTAGATAAAGGCTTTCACAGATTGAACTCTAGTAGATAAGCAGAATGACTGAAAGAATTCCGGCCAACGTTCTTGAAGAAACATTATCGATTGTTAAATTCGACCAGAATGGTTTGGTCCCCGCCATAGCCCAGCAGCATGATAGTGGAGAGGTGTTGATGATGGCGTGGATGAGCGCCGAGTCAATTTCGGAAACCTTTGCCACTGGGGAAGTCTGTTACTGGTCTCGGTCGCGAGCAAAATTATGGAAAAAAGGCGAAACTTCTGGACAAACACAAAGCCTTGTAGATTTTCGTATTGACTGTGACGGCGATACCATTCTCCTCTTTGTGGATCAAAAGGGTGTAGCCTGTCATACGGGTCGCAAAAACTGCTTTTATACAGCGGCTCGCCCCGATGGCCTGAAGACCATTTCAGAGATTGAAGTCCCTCCAGATGAATTATATCAGAAATGACAGATGACACGCCGATCCAAGTCTCCCTTCTGACAGGTTTCCTGGGCAGCGGTAAGACAACTCTGCTTAACGCCCTGCTGAAACATGAGGGGATGGCAGAGACTGCAGTCTTGATAAATGAATTCGGTGACATTGGTATTGATCACGAGCTTGTAGAAACTGTAGACCCGGAAATGATCCAATTAACGACGGGCTGTCTTTGCTGTTCTGTCCAAGGGGATCTAACGCGTGCATTGAGAGAAATTTTTCTGAAACGGGTCAATAAACAAACCCCTCCTTTTCAACGCGTTCTTATAGAGTCAACGGGGCTTGCGGATCCCGCTCCCGTTATTCAAACGCTAGTCAATGATCCCGTCATCGCACATCGGTATAGCCTTGACGGAATAATAACGACAATTGACGCCATTCATGCCCCCGGGCAAATACATCGCCATGAGGAATGCAAGAGACAAGCAGCTGTCGCAGACCGAATTGTTATTACGAAAACTGATATCGCCACACCCGCGCAAATTCAAAACTGCCAAGACGTCCTATCTTTATTAAACCCTGCGGCACCAAAATTTTTTGCAATATCGGGTAAAATTGATCCTAATAAGTTGTTTGACTGTGCTCTCTTTGACCCCCAAACCAAAACCTATGATGTGCAAAACTGGCTCAAAGCAGAGGCGTATAACAATCAAAAACCCCATAATCATCATGACCACGATAAAAACCGTCATGATGAAAATGTCCGTGCGTGGTGTATGGAGTATAGGGATCCAATTTCGTGGCCGGCGTTTATTGCCTGGATTCAGACATTGATCGATAACTATGGGGAAAAAATTCTTCGTATCAAAGGAATAGTTAATATCAAAGGGGAAAGTCAGCCTGTGGCGATCCATGGTGTCCAACACATATTTCATCCACCTGCAAAACTTCCGAATTGGCCTGGTAAAGATAAATCCACAAAGATGGTATTTATAGTCGACGGCCTGTCCCAGGACGTTATCGAAGAACAGTTGAACCGACTTCAAGAGCAAGATAGCAGGTTGAGCTAGGGCCCATGTTCAACAAAAGTGCCTAACTGGCTTTGAAGCAACTCTTTCCAAATGACAAAAGTAGTCCCGATCTTAGTCGCTTTAATTTGCAGCTTAAGCATGAACCCCCTCCCCGCCAAAGGCCAGGAGCAACTTATATTTGCGGCATCTAGTCTTTCGTCTTTTCTGCCAGAAATTATCAACAAGTATGACGAAAAATACGGCCTTAAAACCAACATCTCATTCTCCTCTTCGGGAGCCCTCGCACGTCAGATTGATCGCGGTGCACCGGCGCAAATTTTTATCTCTGCGAACAAAAGATGGATTGCATGGCTGGTTGAAAAAGATCGGATTAAAAAGAATTCTATTACTCCTTACATAAGCAATCGTCTTGTCATTGCTCGCAGCCATATCGCCCCTCATATCAAAGGAAAGTCACCAGAAGAACTTTTCAGATCTCTCAAAAAGGGAGAGAGAATTGCGATCGGGGACCCTTCCCATGTCCCTCTCGGGATATACACAAAAGTGTTACTCACGCAATTGAACTTATGGACCGCGAATAAAAGTAAATTCACCCCGATGCCTAATGCGAGTTCCGCAAGCAAACTCGTGGATATGGGCGCAGCTGCCATGGGGGTGATCTATGAAACAGACTCAATCCAATCGAAAAAAATCCAAACTGTTTATACTTTTTCCTCATCAGACGCCCCCCAAATAACCTATTGGGTAGCGATCGTGAATAAGCGAGGAACGAAGCAACCTGAAGTGTTATTAAAATTTTTGTATTCTAAAGAGGTTCTCGAAAGCTGGAAAACATCGGGTTTCATGGTATTAGGCTGATCCACATGTTTTCGCCAGAGGAATTAGAGGTTTTAGGCCTCAGTCTAAAAGTATCGCTTTGGGCTACTTTTTTGAGCCTTCCTGCGGGAATATGTGTAGCCTGGATACTCGCCCGCTATAACTTTCCAGGAAAAATTCTTCTGGACGGAATCATTCACCTTCCGCTGGTTCTTCCTCCAGTTGTCATTGGCTATCTCTTACTTGTCTTTTTAAATCCAAACAGTCCGATGGGACAATTTCTGAAAGCTTTGAATTTTGAAATCGCTTTCACTTGGATCGGCGCCGCTCTGGCCGCCGGAATTATGGCTTTCCCTCTCATGGTGAGAGCAATCCGCCTTTCTTTGGAAGCCGTCGACGAAAAATTAGAAATGGCGGCGAGAACCCTGGGAGCCGGGCCCTTATCGTTGTTTTTTTCTGTAACTTTACCCCTAATTACTCCTGGTATCATTGCCGGATCCATCCTCGCTTTCGCGCGAAGCCTTGGAGAATTCGGAGCGACCATCACATTTGTTTCTAATATTCCAGGAGAGACAAGGACCCTTCCTCTAGCAGTTTATACACTGACGCAAACCCCTAATGGAGAGACGGCAGCTTATCGATTAGTGATAATCTCCATTGCGATTTCCTTAATCGCACTCGCGATCTCAGAGATAGCCTCAAGAAGAGCGAAAAAAAGACTAGGATTCGAACGATGATTTCGGTTTCCGTTCGAAAAAAATATCAGAGTTCTCTCATCGATATAAATTTTGAAACCGACGAACCTGGCATAACCGCAATATTCGGTCGGTCCGGCGCCGGCAAAACTTCCCTGATAGACATGATCGCTGGACTCACAAGACCCGATCAAGGTTTTATCAAAATTGATGATCAAGTTTTATTCGACTCAGCTGCAGATATCAGTTTAAAGCCTGAACTGAGAAATATTGGATATGTCTTTCAGGACGCAAGACTTTTCCCGCATATGACTGTGAAAAAAAACCTTCTTTTTGGCTGGCATCATCGGGAAATCGGATTAAGAAGAATTGACTTGGAGGATGTTGTCGACGTACTCGGTCTGGACAAACTTTTGGAGAGGTCACCGGTCCGGCTCTCGGGCGGAGAGGCCCAACGCGTCCAATTTGGTCGTGCAATACTCTCAAACCCCAAATTACTCCTGATGGATGAGCCATTGTCCTCACTCGACCATCAGCATCGGCAGGAAATTTTGCCATTTATTGAAAGACTAAGGGATGAATTTAAAATCCCAATTCTGTACGTTAGCCATGCGATGGACGAGATTATTCGTCTTGCGGACAAATTACTTATCCTAGAAAACGGACGAGTGGCTGCAGACGGAGGTGTTGAGGAACTTACAGGCCGGTTAGATCTGAGACCCCTTACCGGTCGTTACGAGGCAGGCTCAGTGATCTCGGCTGTTATTGTAGAGCACGACCGGGACTACGCAATTTCACATTTAGAATTTCCTGGAGGCGTACTCCGGGTACCTTTAATGGAAGGAGACCCTGGCACTCAGGTCCGGATTCGGATCAGGGCCAGGGACGTCTCAGTCTCAAAAACAGCTCCATCAGATGTAAGTGAGCTTAACATTTTCCCTGCAAAAATCGTCGAAATCGCATCGCCAAGCGCCAACGACTTGCCACACTGTGATACCTTGATCGATATTGGCGTTCCTCTTTGGGTCCGTTTAACCCGATTATCAATCAAAAATCTCGATCTCAAGCCTGGAGATGAAGCGTTTGCCTTAATTAAAGGGACTTCAGTGGACCGTCAGAATCTTGCTATTCGGAAGGGACAAGACCACGCCTAATTAGCTCAAATTTTCTCTATCGTGGGCTTCATCTAGATTGATATCCTCGGGTCCCAGCGGAATGATTCCGGAAGGATTCACATTCTTCATGCTGCCATAATAGCCTTGTTTAATCCCAACTAAATCGGTGATTTCAGAAATCCCGGGGGTCTGATACAGATCCTTTAAATAATTCCATAAAGAATTCCGATCACGAATCCGATATTTATTGCATTTGAAATGGCCATGATACACAAAATCAAATCTGATGAGCGTAGTGTATAATCTCCAATCGGCCTCTGTTTGAACTCCTCCACAGAGAAACCGTCTCGTTTTTAGATGTTCTTCTAACCAATCTAGAGTTTCAAATAAATCATGGTAAGCCTCTTCATACGCCTGCTGTGACTTTGCAAAACCGCATCGGTAGACACCATTATTAACCGTTTTATAAATCCGCTCGTTATAAGTATCGATTTCCGCCCTCAGATGCTCAGGATAAAAATCAATCTCCGGCCGGCCCCAGTCATTAAATTCAGAATTGAGCATCCGGATGATTTCAGATGATTCATTGTTAACAATGGTTTTTTGTTCCCGATCCCACAGTGTTGGAACTGTAACTCTGCCCGAATAATTGGGCACCGCAGCCTGATAGACCTGGTAAAGTTCAAAGACCCCATCGATGGGATCAAGACCTTCTCCAATCCCCGTTGAATAAGCCCAACTTTTTGTCCTCGGAAGATCTGAAAGACTTACGGAAATTATCTCTTCTAGTCCTTTAAGCTTCCGAATAATCTCTGTTCTATGAGCCCAAGGACAATTGGGTGCTAAGAATAGATGATAGCGTCCGGCTTCAGACTTAAATCCAGAAGCACCATCCGACGTAATGAAACCCCGGAACATAGAATCTGGCCTAACAAATACCCCACTCTCTGAGTTTCGGTATTTCTCATCGTCATCTATCCATTCACCATTCACTAACATTCCCATGATGACTGTCCTCTACAATCAGAGTTGGATTAATGCTGAGAGAATTCAGTTGAAATTCAAGCCAGCATAAACAAGCAAAGGCTTGAAAAAAAATCTAGCCTTGTCTCAACAGGGCCATGGACACGAGTTAGACCAGAATAGCCCTCTATCTTCTATTCCGCGGCAGCGGCCATCCCTCGCTTGCTTTCTGGTACGTCTAAATTGAATATATTGGCCGCGGTCAAACCCAGAATGTTTCGTTTGGCACCCTCGTCTAAAAACGGTAAGTCCCAGATAACACTCGGCGCATCAAAATCCCAATGCGGCCAATCGGAAGCGTACATTAGTGTATTTGGAGCATCGATCATTTCAAATGTAAGATCCACGGCCTTGGGATGATCAGTTTCCAGAGGTTGAGAGGTATAATACATCTGCCGCATATATTCGCTCGGAACCTTTTTAAGCAGCGGAGCCTCTGACGTCCTCATTAAGTAAGTGTGATCAAGGCGCTGCATCAACCACGGGACCCAAGCAAGGCCAGACTCGATCCAAATGACCTTTAATTTAGGGAATTTTTCGCACATCCCATTCCAGACCCAATTCGTCATATGGACAACATTGCACCAAGTAAAACTCAGCGCATGCATCGCCCCAAAACGATTGACCTGCGTCATCCATTCATCATTCCAATGATATCCGGCGTGAAAACCAAGCGGCTTTCCAGATTCCTCGATCATCGAGTAGAGCTTCATATAACGATTGTGGTGAACTGGCTTAAATCGAACTGACGTTATCATAAACCCGACCACATTCGGATTGTCGGCAAACTCTTCGACAGTTTTAATGGAGGCCTCAACATCATTGAAAGGCAAATAGATCATTGACCCCAGCTTTTCGTCAGCAGCCAAAATTCTTTCGGTAAACCATCGATTGTAGGCAGTGCCCAAAACTGTTTCCATATTGAATTGGGGATGGGTTCCAAGATTCAGCATTGGCGTCGGAAACACAATTGTATAGTCGACCATCATTGACTGATAAGCGCGCTGGGCAAGAACCACATCGCGATGCACGGAAGTGTCATCAACCTCTTCACCCCTAAGACCTTGGTGAATGATCCGCCCGCCGCAATCTTGGTATCTCAGGGCATGCTCCCCGTTTATTCCATAAGGAGGAGATCCCGTACGATTGGTCAAATGGTCGCGAGCCTGCCAGCGCAAGATATCATCATCGATGTATTCTAAAAGCTCTCGCCATGACTCCGTTTCATTATGGTGGGAGTCCATATCAACGATAAAAACATCCTCAAATTCTCGAACCTGTCCCTGCTTCCGCGCGTTCTCGAGAATATCCCTCGTGTCCGTCTTGGCGGTAATTTCGTTAACCGGATTGACACGAGCTGGCTCTATCAAGCTATCCATAGGAAGACCCCCATTTCCAAATTCCTTTTGCCAAAAGTATAGTCACCCTCACGGAGACATGCCAGTGTTGTCTTTAAGGAGAAAAATTTAATGGCTTTGAATGAAAATTTGACCAGATTAATTACAGTGTCGGCTCCGCTTTGGGCAGGCGAAGCTGAAGTCGTAAGGACATACTGGGACTCTCCAATCAGAACAAAAGAGACAGATTTGCTCTGGCTGAGAAGACAATGCTTCAAAGAGTTTAATGGAAAAGGGCTCGGAGAACATAAAGATCTGGGTATTTTTTTAGGCCCCCTAACAGAGATAATAGAGTCATTCCCAAAAATTGATAATGGGGTCGAGCGGCATCACATCTTAGATCTGATAGAAACAATCCATGATGAATTCACGCACTACTGCCTTTTCGCCGACGTCTATGATTCAATAAAAGACCCATCCGATCCACCTCTCAATCCCCAGGAACTTCAGACCTGGGAATGGGATAAAATTTTGACCGACATGCGTATCGAACAGAATCACACCTATGGAGAAATTGGCGTGAGAGCGAGCCATTTTACAGAAGGGGGATATTGCACCCTCTTTAGGGAAGGAATGAAACTAAAGGGGCGTGGGGGCGCCGATGACAAAATAGCGGACGCATGCCGAGAAATTTATGACGATGAGTTTGGCCACATGATTGGAGGCATCGTTGGGCTAAATGATGAACCACTGTCAAAACAGGATTTCGAATTAATGACAGACTTGGTCCAGAAACAGCTTCAAGCAAGAATTAAAATGAGAAATGAGGAGTTCAGTTTTCCCCTTTCAGAAGATCGCGTTGAAGAAATTTATAATGGAGACATCGCACCAGAGCCTTTCGACTTTAAAAAGGCGGAGTCGATAATTGGACTCGGTTGACGTCGTCCCTTTCCCTATTATGGATCCGACATAAATAACTAGTGCTCTTGGAGAAAAACTCATGTCAGAACTATTGGACAGCGCTCCCGCGCTCACAGAAATCGAGACGGTTGTTCAGTTCAGCGTTGATACTGGTGAAACCCCAATTTCAATTGTCAACGAACCCGGCGGAGGATCCGACCGTCGTTCTGGGCATTACGAGGATCATCGCATAACAATCCGGGATGCACGCCCCATTGCCCATAAACTTGATCTCGATAAACAGGGATTCCTTCTTGCAGAGCATCCAACACATGTTTCTAATTTTTTCGACGAAAATCTTGTCAGTGAGGTGTATTACCCAGAAATGGCCGATTTAGTCGTTAAATATACGGGCGCAGATAAAGTCATTGTGTTTGACCACACGATCAGAATTGACGACCCGAATGAAGCAGATGCAAGAAAGGTTAGAAATCCTGTCCGCAATATGCATAACGATTTCACAATTAATTCCGTCGCCCAAAGGGTCAGGGATCTGCTTCCGAAAGAAGAAGCGGAAGAACGTTTAAAAAAGCGTTACGGATCTATCAATATTTGGCGACCCATTGTTGGTCCCGTCGAAACGGCTCCCCTAACAATTTGCGGATGGGACTCTCTGGAGGCACAAAACCTTATTCCCGCTGAAAGACGGTATCAGGATCGAATTGGGGGAGTTCTTCATCTATCCTACAATCCTAATCAGGAATGGTTTTATTTTCCCAAAATGACAACGGACGAAGTGGTCATTCTTAAATGCTTCGACTCCCTTAATGACGGCACTGCAAAATGGACGGCGCATGGATCGTTTCAGCCTCCGGTAACGCCGAAGAACGCCCGGCCACGTCAGAGTATTGAAATTAGAACGCTCTATTTCTTCGACACCTAGCCAATTCCGCTAACGGCTGAAAACCAAAACTTGACTCCCTCTAGATCGAGGTCACCATAGAGAAACAATAGAGGAGGTTAAGTATGAAAATTAAATCACGCATTTTTTGCGGATTAATCGGCATAGGATCTCTAGCGCTTTTGTCGGCACCGGCATCGGCCCTTGATCTTGCCAAAAAATATAGCGGTCAGACCGTAAAAATTGTTTTTGGTTTCGGTATGGGAGGTACATACGGCCAATATTCAATGATGATGTCTGAGCACCTGGGGCGGCACGTAGCGGGGAACCCCAAATTTATTATTCAATCAATGCCAGGAGCGGGCGGTCTCAAAGCAAGTAATTACGCTGGATCGGTCATGCCCAATGATGGCCTAACTTTATTTATGCCTCCGGACTCCGTGATTATAAATCAAATGCTGCGGCCGAAGGGGGTTCGTTATGATGCGAGGAAATTCACTTGGCTAGGTAATGCCATTGAGTCCAATTCGATCATCGCGGTCACGAAAGCATCCGGCGTAAAAAAGTGGGAGGACGTGATGAAACGCGAAGTTATCATGGCCTCAACAGGTAAAGGGTCCCAAACCAATCTAGTTCCCAGAATGTTGAACGGCGTTTTTGGAGCAAAATTTAAAATCATTATGGGTTATAAAGGGTCCAAGGGATCGACTCATGCAATGGAGCTCGGCGAAGCCCACGGTGTTTCTCTCACTTGGCTAACACTCAAGAAAAATAGAGGGCGGTGGTTTGACAACAGCGATCACCCAACAAAAGCCATACCAATTATTCAAGTTGGCTATACATCAGAACCAGATTTAAAAGGGATTGTTCCGATGGCAACCGATCTCGCTAAATCTGAGGAAGATAAACAAATTATCAACTTTATCTCGACCCTCGGTCCAATCGGACGCGGCCTTGTAACGCCACCCGGCACATCTAAGGACCTATCCATGGCGCTTAGAAAATCTTTTGCCGGGATGCTCTCAGATAAAAAATTCGTTTCTTCCACGCTTAAACGGCGGCTGAAAGTTCAGCCAAAATCCGGAGAAGAGGTTCAGGCAATCGTAAATGATGTCTTGAAAATTAAACCGGCTGTGGTTGCAAGAGCGAGAAAAGCCATATTTGGAAAATAATCAGATCGACAACTTGAGAACGACTGGCCCCTGTGGTCAGTCGTTTTTTTATTTTTTGTTGATAATAAAAATTCCAGCTCAACAGCTTTTTAGTCGAGATAAACCACTATCTCCCTAAGCGTCGTTTTTCAGGTTGGTAATTAAACTTGAGGTGTCCCATCGATTACCCCCTCTCGCTTGTACCTGACCATAGAACTGATCAACGACCGCCGTAACCGGGAGTAAAGCACCATTTTGCTTTGCCTCTTCAAGGCAGATGCCTAAATCTTTTCTCATCCAGTCAACCGCAAACCCAAAATCAAATTTACCATCGATCATTGTGGAGGCCCGGTTATCCATCTGCCAAGATTGAGCGGCACCTCCAGATATCGCCTCAACAACTTTCTTTGCATCCAATCCAGAGAGAGATGCAAAATTTAAGCCTTCTGACAACGCCTGAACCAAACCGGCGATACATATCTGGTTTACCATTTTTGTTAATTGTCCATTACCGACTGCGCCCATGTGAACGATTGTTTTCCCATAAGAGCGCATTACGGGCACGGCCTTACCAAAAACCTCCGGCTCGGCCCCTGCCATAATCGTGAGGACGCCGTTTTCTGCCCCGGCCTGCCCTCCTGAGACCGGTGCATCGACAAACCCAATATCTCGCTGCTCCGCTTCCTTGGCGACCTCGCGCGCAACAAGTGCAGAGGTTGTTGTGTGATCGACCAAGATCGAACCAGAGCTCATTCCAGAAAGAACCCCACGATCGCCATAAACCACAGACCTTAGGTCATCATCATTTCCAACACACATCATTACAAAATCACAATTTTGTGATGCTTCTGCAGGACTGCCATGATGGCTTCCATTGAAGTTTTCTGTCCATTTCGCAGATTTTTCGGCAGTACGATTAAAAACCCTAACGGCCCAACCGCTATTCGCGAGATGGCCGGCCATCGGATAGCCCATCACGCCAAGCCCTATGAAAGCAACTCTTCCTTTATCTGCCATTTTCCCACCCTTTTGTTTTTGACCCTGTTCTGGGTCTTCAGAACGTCCAAAGAACCGTATCTCGATTTGCCGAACAAATGCCCTTAAATAATGAATAATTGCGGATTCTCTAAAAATCTTTTCTTTTAGGATCAATTAAACCAAAAAGAAAACAAATGTGTGTCAGAGGACTTTATAAAGTTTTGGCAATGGTTGCTGTGATGGCGGCACCCATGGTCCCCGCCGGAGCAGCGGAAAATATTTACTCCGGTCCAATCGCCGATGCTCACGCCCATTTGCCAGAATCTGCTGGTGTTTCCCCCTCAGATTTGATTGAACTTTACGAAAAGGCCGGCGTCTCGCAGATCGGTTTGTTTGTTGAGTTCAGAAGAATACGAAAATTAAGGAATAGACTCCCGGAACAGTTCCTATTGTTCACGGATCCATACAAAGGAAAACGGGATGATTATCGTCTCAGTGAAAAAAGATTTAACAGGCTCCCCGGGCTTTTCGAAGATGGAATAATCAAGGGGGTTGGAGAATTTTATTCCAATCTGAGCTATGCTCCCTTCAATAAGGAAGGAATTCAGACGGACTTAAAAGCCGAACAGCAGACGTTGTTTCTCGAATTCATGAATGAGCAAAACGGAGTATTACACATTCATGATGAAGAACTTGGAACGGCGACAGAGTCCATCTTTAAAAAATTCCCAAAAATAACCTTTATTCTGGCGCATTGCGGTTACAAAACCCCGGAAAAACTGAGAGAACTCTTAACAAAGCATAAAAATTTGTATGCAGAGATGTCTCTGGTCTCTAACAGGCATTTTGGACCATTTCGTTCAGAACCGTTGGTCACAATTTCCCCATCGGCTGCCTGGTTATCTCTTATGAAAGAATTCTCTTCGCGACTCTTGGTAGGATCTGACATAGGAGCCACATGGGACAGGATGAGCTATCTCGGAGAGATTATCTCAGATTACCGAAAAATTTTGGGCAAATTACCTGTCAATGATGCGGAAAAAATTGCCTACAAAAATTTCAAGTTGCTTTTTGACCAGAAAAACTAGCTTGTACTCCGAGTCCTCTAACTTGATCTGAGTGGTTGCTCCGGGTTTCCAACGTTGTTCCAAAGTCACCTTGGTAACAATCGGTGTAAATCAATATCTTGTATTACGTCCGCCCGCTCTCCTCATCCCTCATGGACCAATTTTTTCATCTTCAAAGCCCCGAGTGCGACCATTGTTGAACTTTTGTATTTCTTTTCCAGAATGATTGCACGCTTTGTGTTTCACCCTCTCAGCCGCATTATACAGACCACACAGTTTTCGCTGGTTGTCTCTAATTCTCTGATTGGCGACCCCAATATTTTCTTTAAGTTGTTTCCGTTGTTTTGCATAACCTGCCGCCAATGCCAACAACTGGTCTCTCTGGATTTTGTCAGGGGCGTTTTTTGCGTGGGCCTTGAACCCATTTTCCAAGTCGCGGATGTCTTTCACAGCCTTTGTAAGCCGGTCCCGGCCAAATTGAAGTATTTTATTCAATTGCTGATAAGACCGAATCTGGTCCCAGTCCATGCTATGAGATTTGTTATGCTGATTTGCATTTCCCACGACGGGTACGACGAGTAGGCCAACCAATGCAGCAATGAAAAGTGTTTTCATGATGTCCCCCTGTTTTTCTTAAAGACACCTTACACCCAATGCCGGTCGAGTAAATCCGGAGCAGTAATAGGTGGCCGAATAGCCTTTTGAAAATCTGACCAGTTACATCTTCTTTGATACAGCAGCCTTGGTTGGCGATGTTTTGATCCATTGATAAGCGTTATTTGCCGCCATTTTATCGCAAATATCTTTGGGAACACCCTGCCCTTGGAATTTTACTCCCACTGACTCGCAAGTTTTCTTGCGAACCTTTTCCCATTCCAGCAATAGCGTTACCGTTTTATTACCTGCTAAAACGTTCATAGTGTTAGGAAGCTGTTTTTCTATTGTAGAAATAGCTCCATCACATTTTGCAGTGTAGGCAGCTTCCGCTGTTCTTGCCTCATAGACAACAGCAATATGAAAATTTGCCATTTCTATGTTGCCGATTTTGGTTTTTACAGATTTCGTCTTCCAGCCACAAAGACGTGATCCACTTTGTGCATATGACTCAGATGCCGAAACAGCTATATACATTGCGCAAAAAACAACGGCGCAGACCGATGACCACATTATTTTTTTCATTTATTTGAACCTTTTTTATCAGATGATGAAGATTTATTCTAACGTAGCCTCAAATTATTATGAGATATAGCCACTCTTGGGGGGTATGCCTTCAGTTGCAGTAGGAGCCGATCTTACACCCAATGCCAGTCGAGTAAATCTATTGTGGCAACAATCGTTGTAAATCAATATCTTGTATTGCGTCCACCCGGTCACAGCATTCCATCTCTGCGACGATTGTTGTTACCTTGGGGCTTATCTATTCTCCTTTGGGAAACATGGCACGCTCGGTGTTTCAGCCTCTCATTCGCATTATACAGACCGCAAATTTTTCGCTGGTTGTCCCTAATTTTCCGTTTGGCGACCGCAATATCTTTTTGAAGTTGTTTCCGTCGTTTTTCATAACCTGCCGCCAATGCCAACAACTGGTCTCTCTGGATTTTGTCAGGGGCGTTTTTTGCGTGGCCCTTGAACCCGTTTTCCACGTCGCGGATGTCTTTCACAGCCTTTGTAAACCTGTCCACGAACAATTGATGCATTTTATTCAATTGCTGATAAGACCGAATCTGGTCCCAGTAGGAGCTTTTAGCCAGGTTATGATTAGTTGCATTCCCCACGACGGGTACGACGAGTAAGCCAACCAATGCGGCAATGAAAAGTGTTTTCACGATGTCCCCCTGTTTTTCTCAAAGACACCTTACACCCAATGCCGGTCGAGTAAATCTAAGGGCGCATTAGATGTCGTCCATATTGACAGTCCAAACTCGATTTTATACCCAAGGAGAGTGGCATTTAATCTTCAACTTGTGCGCCGTGGCATTGGGCCTAAAGCACCATTGGTCTGCGCACCTATCTATTTAGATACCTCTGGTCGAAGATGATACCTCGTTTGTCCCACGACTCCATGCAGACCAGTTGCCCAAATGGGCTGGAAACGTTTACACCCCCACCCCAGCCAATGCGATGCTGGTTACACAAGTTGCGCACCGCCTTCAGGTAATCCTTGTTAGTTTTATTAAATTGTCTCTTTGTCTTGTTATACGTTTCCGCGAGATTTGCCTTCGCTCCCAAAGCCCAGTCTTTCTGTAGCTTGTCGGGAGCGTTTTTTGCCTGGGCATCCATCGCGTCCATCATAATTTTGAAGTTTTCCATAAGTTTCAGTTGTCCAACCCCATTCGCTAAAACGGCCTTCGCTGCTCTTTCAGCCTGATTATATTTCGGCTTAAGTCGTTTTTCTTCGCATTCGCGGCATTTATGCTGATTTGCATTTCCCACGACGGGTACGACGAGTAGGCCAACCAATGCGGCAATGAAAAGTGTTTTCATGATGTCCCCCTGTTTTTCCTTAAAGACACCTTACACCCAATGCCGGTCGCGTAAATCTAAAGCAGCACGCACCCTGCCGCCAATGCTTCACACCTATGCCTTGTCTCTCGGCAGCGATAGAGCGGATTTTTTGTGACCTTTTTGACCCGCATGTCTCACACTTAAAACCGTCTGGGTGTAGTCGACATCCGGCAGCCCTCGTCAACCAGACCTGAGGATCAATCTCTCGCCAGCGATCACACTCTTCGCAATGTATTGCTTTTCTTCGTAATGCGCCAAATCGCTTATTGTGCTGATCACGACTGGTTTAATGTGAGCCATGTTAGTCCTCCAAAGGGGCAATTGTAACCTGTCTTGTTTCCGGATCAACATAAGCCCTGTTTTTCCGAATTGATCACCTGGAGGCCCAATGCCATCGCTCCATGCGGTTCTAAAGGCGCACGGAGCTGTGGTATCTGACGCTCAATGTTTCTCATAAAAATCCTTTAAGTCGAACACGACGCCGTGTCACAATGGAACTAAAAGCACTTTTTAATTCTTGGGCACATTTTTCTGCTACGCCTTTTGCAAGTTGATTGCAGTTGTTTATCCCATCGGAGCCGATCCTAAAGAATTAACAACCATTACAAATCGACATGCTGCACTACAAAGCAATATGGATGAACCTAAAGTTCCTGTATTTATTCATTCCCCTCGAAATTATTTATTATTGGACGATTTACTTCGTCGCTTCTTCTTTTAGGAAACCTTTATTTCATGTTTGCAAAAGCGGCATCACTGATCGTCGATTTCTTCTTCGACCGGGATAACTGTTTTTTCTTTCGGGCATTGATGTTTGCGTACAAACCTTGTTTCACCATTTGGAGTGCGATTACTCCAATACATGGGGCTGAAATTTATTCGTCTTATTGGCAGCGATAGTCTTGCCGTGACGGGCTTTGAAACTGGCTCGTCTTCGCTTTGCCTTTTATCTGATTTGGGGTCCGAACCCACCAGAAACACCTTTGTTGCAACCAATGCGTACAAGTTTCACCTTGTCGCCTTGTTTTTCCTTAGTACAGCATGGCTTTTGGTTGCGTGGTTAACCTTCCGTTTTGGTTGATTATGTTTACTAAAACGCTCACCCCGATATTCTATCGTCATTCCGTTAATTCATTCCTACGAGGTAATGTGATGCGATCAACAATTTGTGCTGTTTTTTAACCTTTACACTTGCATGGTCAGGTGCAGCGGTTGCCTATGACAAGAGGTCATGCAAGCTTAAGGACCGTGCTCTGCATGAAGATGTCGTCTTTAAGAAGAAAAACCGAATTCGGCCAGTTTTCAATCACGAACTATGCCTTTAAGACCATTGGATCAGGGTTTTAGCCAGGTCCACCGCTATGTTGTTGACGAAACGTGTTTATTCAACTTTTTCAACCGTGGTGACTTTCATGATGAAAAAAATAACAGGCGATTTTAGACAAATACAAAAGAATTCCCTGCAAAGATACTCCAACGCTTGATTAAACTGGAAGATATCAAAACCGGTTATAAATGGAGATTAACTTACCCTTATATTTCATCGATGTCTTACGACCGGTTTTATACTTTCATCTTTTAGCAGCCGCTTTACCCTTTGCTGTGTAGGGATATTTCTTACCATTCACCATCGGCATTTAGTCTTCCTTGCGCCATGTCCAAACCGTCTTAAGTTTCTGACTGTTTCTGACTTGTGCTTTTTGTTGCGATATCGATCAGATAAATATTTCTTTATAGCTCGAATAGCACGTGTTCCATCGAAACTTCCCCGCAACAAAATCAATGACCCAAACTTGATTGCCTGAGTGAAAGTCCATAGGCTGGAGCTTTTGATAGCGGTCGACTGCGGCGCGAACCGCATCCTCTCCAAACAGCGCCCAGGTCCTGAACCCTAATGGTCGTCTGTCTCCCAAACCTGCGGTGCTAGTCTCATCGACATCGAGTAGGCGTGACCGCACTGGGGCGATGTATCCCAGAAGACCAAACCTTGCCCCATCACTGGGAGACGGTGTTCTGCCGGTTCTGGCGTAGCATCAAGCCACAGACTGCATCAGAGCATCCTTCCTACAGATATCCGTTTGCTCTTGCGTAAAGCAATCCCTGCGCCATTCCCATCCTTGAAAGCCCGAAAAGACCCGCTCAGGCGGTGGCAGCTGTTCGGGTTTTTCAAAAATGGGAGTTTTGATTAGAGAGGGAAACTAATCGACAACTCGACCATTTTAATAATTATAGCACTTTTCGCCATCGGACGCAAAATATTGTGGTAACAATCGGTGTAAATCAATATGTTGTGTTTTACGTCCCACCACTCACAGCATTCCATCCGGTCGAGATTGTTGTTACCAAGCGCTTACCATTTTCCTTTGGGGAACCATGGCATCTTGTTTCAGCCTCTCAGTTAGGCTCTTTTCGCTTTTCCAACGCCCGTTTTACCCAATTTTTTGAAGCAAAACAGTCCAGCAAATTTTCATTGCGCTCCTTAATGCCAATCAATATGGTCAAATTTTGTCTTTTTCAATTGACCGATTTTCCACGTCGCGGATTCTTTCACAGGTAACCCTGTCCACGAACAATTGATGCCCAGTCTTTCTGTTGCTTGATAAGACAAGATTTTCCCAGTAGGATCCATCGCGTCTTAAAACTACGATGTTTTGTCTCGCGGCAATGAATGTTTTCATGATGTCCCTCTTTTTTTTTATTGTTAACACCCAATGCCGGTCGAGTAAATCTAACGCAGCAATTAACCTGCCCCGTGCTATGATTCTCCCCCGTGCGAAACGCCGTCAAATCTATATTAAACAACGTGAGACGCCCCGAATCCCCCTTGGAGTCAAAGAATGGTGGCACCAATGTCAAAGCCCACAAAGTCTCTTTGGATCAAAAAAAACAGAACAAAAGTTCCTAACCTTCGAAAACAAAAGTTCCTAACCTTACCTTAAGTTATTGTTTTTAAGGGGTTTTTAAGATCAAGTGGCGAACCCGGCAAGACTCGAACTTGCGACCCTCTGCTTAGAAGGCAGATGCTCTATCCGGCTGAGCTACGGGTCCCTCCACTTGGCCAGATACTACTCAAATACGACGCTTTCTCAATGGCTAAGAACCGGTTCCCTTAAAATTTTCAAAACGCCAACTCTCCAAACATCTCATGAAACGTAAGAACCAAAGGGAAAAACAAAGAATTTGAGATTTTGGAACAGAATAAGTTGACTCTAAAAAATAGCGAGTCTGTAATCTACCAATAACTAAATCGGCGCTCAGAACCGATCCATATAGCTCAAAGGGAGGGATTTTCGTGTCAGAAGATTGGAAAACCGAAGTAGCGGATTATCAAAATTTTGAATTTCCACCGGATCCGGCTGATGATTTCACATCGGAACCAGCAACTGCTGAAATCGCGGGAAATCTGCCAGATCTGCCCCTTTCAACGTGGCAGGTAGGTCAGGCGTCGAGACGTGACTTTTTAAGGGGGGTTGTCTGCTCTGGCATCGCAATCTCGGCCGCGGCCTCAATGTTTTCCATCGGCACAAAGGAAGCACGAGCTGCGGTGAGAGGTGTAGAGCGCATGGTCTCCCTCTCAATTAACGGTCGTAAGCGACGGGTGGATGTCTCAGCCAACGAGACACTTGCGCATACCCTGAGGTACAAACTTGGCCTGACGGGAACAAAAATCGGCTGCAACCGGGGCGAATGTGGAGCCTGCACGGTTCTCTCAAATAATACGCCAATCTACTCGTGTTCAACTCTTACGCACCAGGCCGGAGGGCAAGAAATCACTACGGTTGAGGGTGTTGCTGGGAAAGACGGGAAGCTTCACCCCGTCCAGCAAGCCTTCATAGATGAGCTTGCGCCTCAATGCGGTTTCTGTACGCCCGGCCAAGTGATGTCTGCTGTCGGTCTTCTTAAAAAGAACCCGAAACCAACGCGCGAGCAAGCAGCCAGGGCCATGTCTGGTAACCTGTGCCGGTGCGGAGCCTATGAACATTATTTGAACGGCGTTATGCGCGCCGCAGGGAGGGCTTAACCCATGGCCTACAAACTAATTGGAAAAAATTTCACACCACCCGATATTGAGTCCAAAGTAACCGGGGCTGCAAAGTACGCTGAGGATTTTAGGACCGATGGCATGGTCCACCTCAAAATTTTTGCATCACCAATGCCCCATGCAAAAATCAAGTCAATCGACATTAGCAAAGCGAAATCAATGCCCGGTGTCGTTGGAGTTCTGCTGCCAACTGAGGTCAAGCAACCAAAGGATGCAGGACATGCCATACTAAGTAACTACCCAGTCTACGTGGGCCAACCGATAGTCGCAGTCGCCGCAGAAACGGAGCAACAAGCTCAAGATGCGGTCGAAAAAATTCAAGTCAATTTAGAACCACTGCCTTTCTGCACGGATCCGCTGGAGAGCCTGAAACCGAGTGGACCCGATGCAAATCAGGGAGGAAACGTTGCTAACCGAAAAGGTGTGAAGCTTCAAAAAATCAAGTGGTCTGGAAAAGACTTTGCGATTGCCGGTGATGACAAGCTTCCAATGGGCAAGGCCGCGACTGAATGGAGTTATGGAGATCTTGATGGTGGGTTTAAGAAGGCAAAGGTGGTTATTGAAGAGTCGTTTGTAAGTGCGGCCAACGCGCACCATTCGATGGAACCACGTTCGGCGGCAGCCTACTGGCAGAACGGTAAATGTCATGTGTACGGCTCGACACAATCTTCTTCATTTGCGGTACCGAGCTTGGCCAAATATATCGGTATAAGCCCTGCAAAGCTTAACCTCGTGACTGAATTTTGTGGGGGTGGGTTTGGCAGCAAAGGCTATTCCTATCCGCTAATGGCACTTCCAGCGCTTATGTCTAAAAAGCTTAATGGGCGTCCTGTCATGATGAGGGTTAGCCGTGGTGAGGAATTCCTTAATGGTCTTGCCCGGGCTGCCTTCCAAGGTTGGATTAAGATGGGCTTTGCAGAAAACGGTCGTATCGTTGCCGTGGATAGTTACGTTGTCCAAGATAACGGAGCCACAACGGGGTTCTGGGACTACCAAAATTTTGGAAATGCCGTTTCCATTGTTTTCCAACCAGAAGCGATGCGGTTCCGAGGGATTCCTGTTCTAACGAATACCCCGCCGAAAGGAGCGCAGCGAGGGCCTGGTGAAAACCAGACCGCTAATGTTATCGAGCCAATATTAGAAAGAGCTGCAGAAAAACTTGGGATAGACTCATTGGCACTCCGGCTTGCAAATGTTCCCGGGCGAGGAGGAAAAGATGCTAAAATTGGCCCGAAACAAGGGCCTGTTACAAGCGCTTATTTGAGAGAGGCTCTGGAAGAAGGAGCCAAAAAATTCAAGTATCAAGAGCGAAAAAAGAAGGCCGGGAAACAACCTAACGGCAAAATTCGAGCGGTTGGTATCGGTGAGGCATACCATGCAGCCGGCTATAACGGTTGGGACGGCATGGTTCGTATTACCCCGGACGGAAAACTGCATGTCCACACAGGGGTTGGTAACCTTGGTACCTATAGTTATGCCGCAACCTCGAGAGTAGCAGCAGAAGTTCTGGGCTATGATTGGAATAACGTTATCATCGAACGAGGTGGTTCTTTAAAGGCAATGCCATTTAATATCGGACAGTTTGGTTCAAACACGTCCTTTACAATGACGAGAACGAATTACGCCGCCGGTATGGATGCCAAGAACAAACTTCTGGAAATTGGCGCCATCATGATGGGCGGCAAGGCCGATGACTATGAACTGAAAAATGAGAAAGTTGTCGCAAAGAAGGGATCGAATTCCATTACTTTTGCGCAAGCCGCGAAGAAAGCGATAGAACTTGGTGGCAAATACTCTGCGAAAGAAGTCGATAAAGATCTTAAGGGTCTGACGAAAATGGCAGCAAAGATGATTGCGGGGACAGGTCTAATCGGGGTTGCCAAAGATAAGCTCCCCAAGAAAGGCACCGTTCCAGCACTATCAGCGGCCTTTATCGAGATCGAGCTTGATCCCGAAACGGGTAACGTTGATATCATTGATCATCTGTTGATCTCTGATGTCGGTCAGGTCCTACATCCTCAAGGTCTAGAGGCCCAAATTCGGGGCGGTTCAGTTATGGGATTTGGGTTAGCAGCAAGTGAACGCTATATTTACGACCCTGCCTATGGAAGACCGAATGCAAAAGGGTTCTATCAGGCAAAACCTCCAAGTTACCTTGACGTCCCTCTAAAAACCGGGGCCGGCTGGGTAGAAAATGTAGCCGATAGTCAAAATCCTGTGGGGGCGAAAGGTGTCGGAGAGCCTATTCAAGGCGCTGCCTCTTCCGCTTACTTAGCTGCTGTATCCAACGCATTGGGTGGTCATTTGTTTAATCGGGTGCCCGTTGTTGCGGACATGATTGTCAATGTGGCAGCAAAGTTACCTCAATCAAACAAACCCCTTCAAATTAATTGCCAATAAAGTTGGAAGAGGAGAATAGAAATGTCTGACGTAATGCACTCATTTGACCTCTACCAGCCAGCTAACCTGGATGAGGCCGCAAAACTTCTGAAGTCTCATGGCAAAAAGGCATGGATTCTGGCCGGCGGAAAAGATAGTTTCGACTGGTTCAAAGATCGACACAAAAGACCCGAGGCCGTGATCGATATAAGCAAGATCAGTGGTTTAAGAGGGATTTCTGATAAAGGAGATTATATATCAGTTGGGGCCTTAACAACCTTAACTGAAATTGAAGAGAACCCACTGATTGGAAAACACTTTCCGATCCTGGTTCAAGCAGCAGGGCGCGTAGCAAGCCCCCAAATCCGAAATGTCGGCACTCTTGGGGGAAATGTCTCTCAAGATACGCGATGTACCTACTACAGGGACGGCTTTCCGTGCTATCGGGCGGGAGGAAACACCTGTTATGCCAATACACCAACTGCAATGAACAGGGAACATGCCCTATTTGAAGCATCTCGTTGTGTTGCGGTGACGCCCTCCGACACGGGGACCGCCTTGGTGGCACTCGATGCCTCAATGGTCATCTCGAGGAACGGAAAGTCCAGAACAGTATCTGCTGAAAAGTTCTTTATTGGGCCTGCAATCGATATCACGCGGATGACCGTTCTTGAAAAGGGCGATATTCTTACAGAAATCCGGATTCCAAAAAAATGGGCTGGAAGTAAGCAATATTTCGAAAAAATTGCGGACCGGAACACGTGGGACTTTGCTCTCATAAGCGTTGCTATGGTCGCAAAAGTTGATGGCGGCAAGGTAACCGACGTGAGAATGTCTTGTGGCGGGGTTCAGTGTACCCCTAAGCGCATGACCAATGTAGAGGATCTTATGAAGGGCGAGAAGCCAGGCAAAGAGCTTGAGACTCTTGCAAAAAGAGTGGCCGCAAACGGTGCAAAAGCTTTGAACTATAACCAGTTCAAAATTCCTCTGATGGGTAATTTGGCGGCCCGAGCCATTCGCTCCCTCGCTTAGATCACCTCGACTATGGAGCTGTTTCGTTACACGCGAAATGTCTGGGGACAAGAAATGCTAGTCGGCATGTCATGGGAACTCTTGTGGGTTCCCGTGGCCGCTGCCCTCGGGTTTATTGTCGCACATCAAATCTGGCGGCTTAAGAATACACCTTCAGACTAGAAAAGCTCTTTAGTTCTATGGACCAAAATGACTCTCGCCATCGGTTACCCGATCGTCTTTTCCATTGGTCTATGGCGGTTTTGGTTTTTCTTTTGGTTGGGACAAGCTTTTTGCCCATCATAGGATTGAAGTTTGACTGGATACCCATCCATTGGGTATCTGGCGTTTTACTGATTGCCGCTGTCCTTTATCACCTTTACCGCGCAGTTGTGGTGCACCAATTAATCGAAATGGTCCCGAAACCATCGGATTTTGCGCCCTCTCGTCTATTCGCGCATGACGGACCTGGCAAATACACGACCAGCCAAAAGCTCTACCATTTAGCGGTATCGACTCTTATGATCGTTTTGCTCGTGACAGGCGGCCTCATGCTCGTAAAGATTGATACGCCATTTTGGCAGCGGGATCCGTCAATTCTATCGGATCAGAGTTGGGGAGTAGTCTATGTGTGCCACGGCGGAGCCGCTGCAATCCTGCTATTCTTCTTAATTTTGCATATATATTTTGCATTCTTACCCGAACACCGTAAGTTGCTTGTCGCGATGGCATACGGTCGGGACGCAAAAGAACCAGGTGAAAAAAATGAGCGCAGAAAAGATTAGAGAAGATATAGAAAAGGTCGAAGAAGCCTACGAATATATGCTTGCTTACGCTGCGCAAGGCAGAGCCGAAGAGGGAGCAGGCCCAGACGGGGCGCATATCCGAAATTTTTTAGAGCAATTCCTGAACGCTGCTACAGCGATAGAAGTAGAAATCGATAACCTAACGGCCCAGAAACCTGATTCTGGTGGTTTTTTCGAGGGCTTCCAGCGCGAGACAAAGGTAATGAAATCCGTCCTCAAAACCTTACTCAGTCTTGGAAGTATTTCATCTGAAGCGATTGATAACACCAATGGTCTCATTGGAGCTCGCGCTTACCTAACCTCCTTGTTTTTTATCGATAAAGTAGTCCTGAGCAACAAATAGATTAGTGAGACCAATTCCCTTGAACCCGGTCTGGTCGGAAATTATCGGCATAACTTTTGGGCTTTAGCTCTCGGGGTCTGTCTTCCTTAACCTCGAATGGAATTCCAGCGCGCTCGGCGAACCCTGTAGCTTCCTCTTTGCTCGCAAATTTTATTCTGACTTCATCCGCCATCATGTCGTCACTGGTTACCCAGCCCATAAGTCGATCAGGTTCTTTCGCACAGTTGGGCTCAAACTCAAGAATCCAATTTTTGGTCTTAGCCTTCCCTGACTGCATTGCCGATTTACCGGGGCGATATATCCTTGCTAAACGCATTTGCTACTCCAAGATTGAAACCATAGCGGAATATTACGCATCTTTTCATAGGTCAACTCTCTCTCCAAACTAAAAGATAATGGTGTCAGCCACCTACTTACGAATTAGAGTTGACCTTGATTAGTGCGGAGGATGAAGACTGGTTCAGTTCGTTTCTGTCAGACTTTCTTTGGATATAAGAAGATCAAAAAGTTTTTTATCGAGGATTCTAAACATATGAAATATCGCAGGTTAGGTCGTACCGAGATCCAGATTTCTGAGGTCTCTTTTGGCGGGGGTAGATCAGGGGGCCTTTTGATCGATGCCCCGATACCGGAGCGGAAATTAGCCCTACAAATCGCAGCTGACTCCGGCATAAATTGGGTAGATACCGCTCCCCAATATGGGGATGGCGCATCGGAAACGGCATTGGGAGAGCTTTTACCCGAATTTCCGGATCACTTTTATCTCTCCACAAAAGTTCGGGTGGATCGAAACTCAACGCAGTCTTTCAGAGAACAAATAAGAGCGAGTTTTGAAGGGAGCCAACACCGTCTCAAAAAATCGGACGTGACACTGCTGCAACTCCACAACCGAATTGCAGAAGATAACGATCCACGCTCCGTGACCAGCGAGGACGTTCTCTGCCCTGGTGGAGTTGCAGATGCGTTAGAAGAGCTTCGTGATCAAAAACTTACCCGATTTATTGGAATAACAGGGCTCGGAGATAAAGACTCTACTCGGAAGGTCATTGAAAGCGGGCGGTTCGACACGGCCCAGGTCTACTTCAACATGTTAAATCCAAGCGCATCGCGCACCGAAATGCCTTCAAATTGGGTGGGCTTCGATGCAACAGGTATTTTTGATGCCTGTATCAAACAAGATATGGGAATCTTAGCCATCAGAATATTTGCGGCAAGTTATCTGGCCTCATCAGAGAGAACCGGAAGGGAGAGCGTTCTGACAACCAACACATCTCCCGAAGAGGAAGCGCGTATGTCGAACGTAATCCTCAAGAAAATTATACCGAATTCCACCAACCCCGCGGAAATTGCATTGCGCTTCTGCCTAGCCAACAAACAGATATCTTCTGCAATTATTGGATCCGCTCAAGCATCACACGTAGCCGATGCTGTAACGGCTGCTAGCAGAGAACCTCTTCCAAAAGAACTCTTTGCGGAATTAGAAAACCTGTACAACAATAATTTTGCATTCTGAATGCGACTAGATTCGAGTATCTGAATTCAGGCCAAAATGTTCCCTAACCTGTTCCGGTCCGGCCCCGCCGAGATGTTATAAAAACGGTAATACAGACAATCAGAGCCCCACAAATATTGGCGATGGTTTCCATTGGCCAGAAGGCCATGGCCGCCCCCGCTATAAAAAGTGGATAGATCCACAATGCTAATGGTCCTTCCGAATAATTCTGGATCAGAACGTTGAGAGAATAGATTCCAAACAGACTAAAAAAGCCCACATGCACGACCTCTACAAAACTACCGCCGATCATCGGTGTATAGGCGAAGATCAAAGGAACAATATAAAGTCCTTTTGCTATTTTCCATGATTGGATGCCCGTTGCCATCGGGGGTGATCCCGCAATTCCTGCCGCTGTGAAGGCGGCCAGACAAACAGGAGGTGTAATATTTGAGTCCTGGCTAAGCCAAAAAATAATCAAATGAGCGGTTAAAAGAAATGTTGTCATCGTAGCAGCATCAACTAACGCAGGACGCACCACGACTGCCAACTCAAAGGGCATCTTTGCGACTAACGCCCGCGCCTCTTCAACACTCATTCCTGCCGCGACTTTTGCCGCATAGGGAGAGTCCACCAGCGCAAACATCGCCGATTTTGATGGATCTTTGATACCGTTTACCAGCTGATCCACAATCATTCCGTCAGCCAACATACCTGCTAATGCCGGGGCCGAAAGAATGGCTAAAACAATATATGCGGCCGTAACCGGTAATCCCATACCAAGGACCAAGGATGCAAGACCGATCAGGAGCATCGCGACCAGCAAAGACCCTTGGGACCATTGCGCAATCATGAGAGCAAAGGAGTTAGCAACTCCTGAGGTTGTAACGGCGTTATTGATTAGACCCACGGCGACCAGCAAAACGGCCGTCATGATCGACGTCTTCATACCCATAAGAAAGGCTTCGCTGATTTTTTGCGGCGTCATTTTATTCGGCGTAAACCAACTCGTTAAAATGAGCACTCCAATTGCGAGACAGGCTGCGTAACTTGGCGTCCGTCCGGAAACCAGCATCCACGTCATTACGCCAAGTGGAATTATGAAATTGAGAGCCCCTGAAATTAATTTGTCTCTCTGGATATCGGTAACGTGTTCAACACCGATATCACGCTTCATCGCCTCGATCCGAACAATGAAAGCAATAGAGAAGAAATAGAGGATTGCGGGCACGATTGAGTAAAGAACAATTTTTCCGTAATCAATCCCAGTATACGAGACCATAACAAAAGCCCCCGCACCCATTATGGGCGGCATGATTTGCCCCCCAGTGGAAGCCGCCGCTTCAACACCTGCCGCAAACATGGGACGAAATCCATTTGCCTTCATCAGAGGAATTGTGATCACGCCGGTCGAGGCCGTGTTAGCCACAGCAGAGCCAGAAATTGTTCCGGTTAGAGCGGACGCGATGACCGCTACAAAAGCAGCCCCCCCTCGAAACCTCCCGGCTATAATTTTGGCAAATTCAATGACGAAATCTGACGCGCCGGAAACAACTAAAAAAGCGCCAAAAATCATAAAAAGGACAATGTTGGCGGAGGAAATGGTGGTGATAATGCCGAACATACCCTCATCATTGTACATCGAGCGAAACAAAACATCGTTTAAAGGAAGACTAGCTGCCCTAAATGCCCCCGGCATCCACTCTCCAAACAACAGGATATACGACATCGCGACAATAATCAGGGTGGGTATAATCCAACCCGTAAGCCGACGAGTCAGCTCGATGGCAGCAAAGATCAGGATAAGTCCAGCAAGCCAGTCGAGGACACCAAACTGCCATGTTTTCCCCGTCGTCGCGAGCGTCCGTGCGTAAACCTCATCTTCAATGAATGCGATCCAAGCCGCGGACGCAGCCACAAGCAGACCATAAATAAGGTCTATGACGAGTGCCCATTTAGACAGTCTTAATTTTTGAGAAATGGGTGTTGAAAGTGCAGCGAGAAAAGCAAACCCTCCAAAGTGTATGCAATTCTGCCAGTAACCAGGTTCCGCGATTACCAAGTTCGTGGCCACATGCCAAAGACCGAAGGCTACAATAGCCCAAGTTAAAAGCCCCTCACGAAAGGGAGAGCCAAAAGCCACCGCGATCGAGAACGAGCTCTCTCTAATCGAAGTCAGCGGCGATTGTCTCTCTGGGGTCATAAATCTCTTTAAAAAAAGTTGCGGCGGCTACAGTTTCCTACAGCCGCCGCAGATCACTTAACATTTACCCGAACAGGATTACTTTGCAATCAAATTTGCCGGGACCTTCAGTCCAACCTCTCGGTAATACTTGGCCGCCCCAGGATGAAGAGGCACCGGAAGACCCGCCATAGCCTTTTTAATATTCATAGCTTTGGTTGCCTTATGAATGGCCTGCAAGAACCCAAGGTTTTCATAGATTGTCTTCGTCAATTTGTAGACATGATCTACAGAGACATCCGCATTCACCGCCAGGAAATTCGGCTGCGCTATTGTATTCACCGCCTTCTTCTGACCCGGATATCGACCCTCTGCTCCCAAATCTGGATATTTGTAAACAAATCGTTTAATATCAATAACTTAAATACACTTTGATGGGGTCATTTTGTATCAAAATGTACCATTTTTGACCATTATTTATACAAAAGTGACCCCACCCCTAATGGGGCATAAATAAGCTCTCTCTTTCGGCATCGTGAGAAAGTATTTGTTTCTGGCCTATGGCTTGGCAGCACCAACGCTTGGCCATAAAATCAGCAATACGACAACTGTCGGGCGAATATAACTCTTTGCAGTCCCCAAAAATTGATTAGTTTAAACATTATTTTATAGGGCACAGATGGTCTGGTTATCCCCAAAACCAGCTATTATAGACGGGCCCTTGTGTCTCCCCTCCCCCTGTCCTACCTTGATTTAAAGTTTGCAATTATTGATCCCATGGTCGGGCATTGTCTCCTGCGTCCGATTTGGGGGACCTATCCGGAGTGAGTCACAAAGAGAAACAGGGAAGCTCGATTTTATGATCCTCAGAAAAGCGAACACCAATATCACCGTCGCTTTAGCCATAACTGCTTCGGCTCTAGCTTTTTCTGCCACCGATTCCCGCGCTGAATGCGGTGAAGTCTCAATCACCGAGATGAATTGGGCGTCAGCCGCTGTCGTAACCAATGTTGCGAAATTTATTATGGAACAGGGCTACGGCTGCAAAGTCTCCGTGGTCCCATCTGATACGGTACCAGCGGTAACGTCTTTAGCCGAGAACGGAGAACCGGATATTGCCACTGAGCTCTGGGTCAACTCCACTCCTGTTTACCAGAAGCTCGAAAAGCAAGGTAAAGTGAAAACAGTCGCCAATGTGCTGTCCGACGGCGGGCTGGAAAACTGGTGGATTCCGAAGTATCTGGCGGACAAGCATCCTGAACTGAAAACCATCGACGGAGTTCTGAATAACCCGCAATTAGTCGGTGGCCGCTTTCATAACTGCCCGGTAGGCTGGGGTTGCAGAATTGTAAACGACAACCTGATCAAAGCCTTTGATTTAGCCGGCAACGGAATTGAAGTCTTCAATCACGGTTCCGGAGAAACCCTGGCTGCTTCCATTGCCGCAGCGTTTGAAAAGAAAAAGCCTTGGTTCGGATACTATTGGGCCCCAACAGCGGTCCTGGGTAAGTTCGAAATGGTGCCCGTCGATATGGGCCCATATGATGCGGAAGCGCATAAATGTAACGCGACAAAGAATTGTGCAACTCCCGGAAAATCTCCTTATCCAGCTTCGCCGGTCATCACTGGAGTAACAACAACCTTCGCCAAACGCGAACCTGAAATCGTCGAATTGATGTCTAAAATTAGCTTCACCAACAAACAGATGGGCAAGATCCTTGACTGGAAGGAAGCAAACAACGCGTCCGCGGAAGAAGCCGCTGTCCGTTTCCTGACGGCCTACAAAAAAGTGTGGTCCACTTGGTTGAATGATGCCGCGAAGGCCAAGCTTGCTGGACTCCTAAAATAGCGGGTGGCCTCTATGCATGATCATACAGATAAATCGCGGTCTGCCATGCGCCAGTCGTAATCCATAACGTTGAAAATCGCTTCTTGATTATTCTTACCGGGGAAAAGACCCATGGCCACTTATGATTTCGTGTTTTCTGGCCTAGGCTTGGAAGACTGGTGCAACAAGAATGGTACTGGCAGAGCCGAACCTGTTTCGATGGCAGACCTTATGGCTCAAAGCAGCGGCAAGGCGATACCGCCGCCATCCCTTTGGGATTTGCCATTTCCATCCATGGATGCCCTAAACAAGTCTTGTGAGGCCTTTCCGAAATCTCGAGCGCTAACCAAGGGCCTGGAACAGGGTTTTTTGGACATCAAAGATAGCCTCAGCCTGGTTCTTGATCCTCTGACCCAACCGCTCAGTTGGGCCCTTAACGGCACACTCTGGCTGTTTCAGGAAACGCCCTGGTGGCTGATGATCCCTGTGTTGTTAGGCGTGGTGATACTGGTAAGCCGGTCGACCAGACTGATGGCGTTTGTGGCGCTTTCTTTCGCACTGTTGGGCTTCATTGACTATTATGACTACGCTATTCAAACACTCGCCGTCATCTTTGTCTGTGCATTTTTGTGCGTTTTAATGGGAGTACCCATTGGGATTGCCTTGTCGCGCAGCGATGCGTTGCAGAGAACAGCCATACCCGTGTTGGATATGCTACAGACCCTGCCGCCCTTTGTGTATCTTATACCGCTGATCTTCCTTTTCTCGGTCACCGAGCCCAAGCTCTACGGCATCGCCATTATTCTCTACGCCATTGTCCCGGTGGTGCGCCTCACCGATCTTGGTATTCGGTTAGTAGACAAGGACGTCATTGAGGCCGCAGACGCCTTCGGGATGACCAATCGCCAGAAGCTCTACAAGGTCCAAATTCCACTTGCCCTCCCAAACATCATGGCAGGCGTCAACCAGACCATCATGATGAGCCTGGCCATGGTCGTCATAGCCTCTCTGGTATCTGCGCCAGGGTTGGGTGTTTTAGTGCTTCGCGGCATCCGTAACCTTGAGTTGGGCGTCGGACTGGTTTCTGGCCTTGGTATCGTTTTGTTGGCGGTGATTTTAGATCGGACAACGAAGCTTGCACTCGCGCGCATAAACGCAGCTCAGCGCGACTAGGGGTCGGATCATGAAACGAAAAACCAAAATTGCCATTCGCAATCTATACAAGATTTTCGGCCCCGATCCCGATAACGCCCTAGCGGCTCTAAAGCTAAGTGGATTGAACAAGTCGGATCTGATGAAACAAACCGGCCACGTCTTGGGTCTTGAAGACATCAATATCGATATTGAAGCGAGTAAAATTACCGTCGTCATGGGGTTATCGGGATCCGGCAAGTCCACCCTGATCCGCCACATCAACCGACTGATCGATCCGACGGCAGGGGAAATCATCTTCGGTGAACACAACATCGTTAAATGCAGCCAGCAGGAGCTTCGACGCATCCGCCGTGAAGAAATGGCGATGGTCTTCCAGAAGTTTTCGCTGCTGCCACACAAAACGGTGGCGGAGAACGCAGCCCTGCCGCTGGAAATTCGAGGTTTGAGCGATAAAGAGTATGTGCCCGAGGTAGAAAAATGGCTCGAACGAGTGGGCCTTCAGGGGTTTGGAGGACACCATCCGCACCAGCTTTCCGGCGGCATGCAACAACGTGTGGGTATTGCCCGAGCGCTGACATCCAATGCGGGAGTGATGCTGATGGACGAAGCCTTTTCTGCGCTTGATCCGCTGATCCGCACCGATATGCAGGACCTCTTGCTGCAACTTCAGGAAGACCTACACAAAACCATCGTCTTCATAACCCATGATTTGGACGAAGCCCTGAAATTGGCGGACTATTTGGTGATCCTTAAGGATGGAAAAGTAATCCAGCAAGACGAGCCGCAAACGATTCTGTTGGAACCTAATGATCCCTACATCATTGATTTTATCAGCGACATCAACCGGGCCAGAGTACTGCGCGTCCGCACCGTCATGGAAGATGTTCCGGAGGACACTGAAGTTTCGTTTAGTGGTGCAGTGGATCACGAGGATACCTTGGAGTCCGTGATTGCGATGTCCGGCGGTGATACGAGTAAAACCTACCTGGTTAAGGACGGATCAAAAGAGGTCGGGATCCTGCATATGACGCAGCTTGTAAAATCGCTTGTACCAACTGAGGCCTCGGAGCAGGATATTCGTTCTTCCATGAGATAACTCACTCCGCTTTTTATGATGTCTCCTCTAAGCCTAAAAGGAACCACTTCTATGGCTTGTGTGTTCCTTGATCATGCGGTTATTAGAACGACTGGGCTCGAGCTATTCAAAGGGTCTCACGCGCGCCTTATCCTTGGCGGCGAGGTTTGTTTGAATGTGGCTGTCCCAAATTTCCTGTTATCTGCCTGAAACATCCTAGCGTCGGTGTCCCCACCCTGTTTGGTCCGGATCGGCATCATTTTGGTGGCTGGAGCCTATGCCTTTTTTCTGGAGAAAAAAGCAAGGCTCGCTGGGGTCGTCGGCATCGGCCTGATTGTTGAGGATATGGTCGTGCTCAATATCTTTTTAAAAATGTCTGCTCATTAGGCTTCCTCAAAAGCTTCTATCGCTGAGACAGAAAAAAGCCGTCATTTAATCACTCGGCGACACATGTATAGACATTCAATTGCTCTCGGATATCCAACGCTTTCTGGCCAAAATTTGATAACTGAACCTCAATATGTTTTTTTAAGGCATATCAGGAAGAACGTTTTATAATTTTGAAAGGAGATTTTTATGACGATGAACTCCAATCAAGGTAATGGCGAGACGATAAAGGAATCCCATGAGCTTGATGGGGATGTGGACGCCCTTACAGAGCTTTACGAGGATTGGGCCGAGACATACAACCAAGATGTTTCCTCCGAGGACTACGAAGCGCCCCGATACATTGTGAAGTACATGGAGACGATTCTAGAGCATGACGCGGTTTCGCTGCCAACTAAACCGAGTGAATTAAAAATCAATGATGCGGGGTGTGGCACCGGACTTGTTGGCGTCGAATTAAAAAAACGTGGATATGAGCACGTTGATGGCTTTGACCTAAGCGATGCCATGGTGGATGTGGCAAAGGAAACGGAGGCTTATTCCCAGTTGGTTGGCCAATGCGATATGACGAAAAGAATTAATGCTTTTGATGATGACTCCTACGACGTCATTCTTTGTGCTGGCGTCTTTACCCTAGGACACGTTTTCCCATCTGCCCTGATTGAGCTGATTCACCTAACCAAGCCCGGTGGGGTTTTGGTTACCTCTACACGCAAACGTTATGCTGAAGAGGCGCATTTTGGTGACTTCTGCAAACATCTTGAGAATGAGGGGCGCATATCGATTTTGGATGTAAATAAAAATGCTCCTTACATCGCGGAGGAACCGGCACATTATTGGGCCCTGCAGGTTCATTAACGCAAACTTTACTAGTTGGAATGCTGCGGCGCCAACAATTCATAAAATAGATAACGGGTTGAGGCGTCTTGCGGTATTTACAAACCCAAAGCAAAAGCGATCCCCAGACTACTATTTACGGCTCCATGAATCGTTAAACGATGAACGTGAAGCGAGCCGTGTATTTTGGTGGTTGATGAACAGAGACGTCAGTCATTTCAATCCAGCACTGCCACCTGTAACGCAAGCTAAAACGGCTATGATTATGTCTTCAAAGTCTCCAAGTGATGAGATATTTGAAGAACTTATAGACATTCTTGAAGGTGATCTCGTAACTCGTAAAACGATCAAATCGAATGTGAAAAACATCGCTCGTGAGCTTGGATATACAGGAATCGAGAGCGCCCCCGGAAGTACAGTGAGGCGTATTTGGAAGCAATTAGGCTCTCTTCGAGAGAGTCATCCACGAGGTCTTCGGATGCAAATTGACACTGTTCGAGATGAAATTCGAGCTGTTCGAAACAAGGCTCACTGGCAATCAATCGATGAAATCACTCAGCGAGACGTCATTATTGCCGAATTACATAAAAATAGTGGGCAAGTGGTCAGTTTGGTGGGCAATTTTTAAATGATTTTTTCCACCAAAACCCCAGAAATCCGCCAGTTTTTACTAAGTGGTCAAGTGGACTTGGAGTTATATACTTAAAAGCAGTATTTATATATATTTAGTTTACTAGACTTTATAGAACCCCCTGTTTTTGACCACTTGTCCACATGGAGGCATCCCGATGACCGCTAACCAAGTCCGTGACGTTCGTATCGAGGAAACGATACAAGCTGGCAAATATCGAAAGCGTCGGCTCGATATTGCTGAGAAGTGGCTGGAGAAGGGTGTGATTACGCCGAACCAACATGCCGCTGCCGTAAACTTTGCTCTCACCTTCGAAGAGGCTCAGATGCGCGAACATTACACGCTGTCTCATTGGGAAAAAGAGCGCGTAGATGGCTCCAGGGGAGACGTTGAACGAACATCGGTGAACGCTGTCCGAGCGGCGACCCGCATCTATGAAGCCAAAGACCTCCTGGGACCCAGCATGTTTCCCGTCACGTGTGATGTTATTGGCTCAGGTCTTAGCCTTCGAGAGCATTCATTTAGAACGGTGAA
>JAYQSM010000013.1:0-3622 GCA_038146885.1 Rhodospirillaceae bacterium | reverse complement strand
AAATTTTTAAAACTGCACCCGTCGCAAAAACAAACCTTCAGCTGCCCCAAATGGGATTTGGAGGCGCAAGCTTAGGAGATATGCGAGAGATTATTCCAGAGACACAGGCTTCAGCGACAATTGAAGCTGCATATCAGGCTGGAATTAGCTACTTCGACACATCACCATGGTATGGAAACGGGAAAAGCGAACTTCGTTTCGGGCATGTTTTGCGCACCAAACCTAGAAACAGTTTTGTTGTTTCCACAAAAGTTGGCCGGATACATCAACGACCTGAAAACCCAGACACCTACACTCACCCTGCCTGGAAGGGTGGGCTGCCTTTTGAACCGCGTTTTGACTACACAGGGACTGCCATTCTGAAAAGCTACGAAATGAGCTTGGCACGCCTTGGTCTAAATCGCGTTGAGGCACTTTTGATACACGATCTTGACCCTGGTCACCAAAAAGACCAGATCGGGGTTGCGAATGGTTTTAGGCAATTGGATGAGAGTGGTTTGGACACCCTTATCGAACTGAAGAAATCAGGAGAGATTGCAGCAATTGGGGCTGGAATTAATGTTGTTGGTATGATTCCTCAGTTTCTAAAACACTGTGAAATTGACTTTTTTCTGGTTGCAATGCCCTACACTCTCATGGATCAAAGTGCGCTTCCAGAATTAGATGCGTGCGCAGAACGCGGAATCTCTGTTGTAATCGGAGCACCATTTGCGTCTGGGATTCTCGCGCGCGGACCCAGCCCTAACGCCTCATATGGTTATCGCCGAGCCAACACAGAAGTCCTGGCTAAAGCCAACAAGCTAAATTCGATAGCAAAGTCTTTTAGAACAGAGCTTGGAGCTATGGCGCTGCAGTTTCCGTTAGCGCACCCGGCGGTGACTTCCGTAATCCCAGGGCCGGTCACTGAGGAAGAGGTAAAAAATAACCTTAGATGGGCAGAAATGAATATCCCAACCGAAGTTTGGCAAACCCTGAAATCAGAAAATCTTGTGGCAGAAGCTGCGCCTGTCCCCATCAATTAGTGGGGTGTCACCTTCACCTAAATGGCTAAAACTCACTAAGAACTCTATCAATGGATTGATGGTAATGGATCAAAGCCGGTTCGTTTCTTCCAAAGACTAAATGGGATTGAGCCTGCGAAGAAAATCCTTCTTGCATAGTGCGACCGGCAGGAAAGTCTTCTGTAGTAATAACTTTAATAGCAAGTTCTAGGTTTGCATCCCAGTGTCGTTTTTCATCCTCTGTATTGGCTGGCTGGGGTATGTAAAGGGATGTTTCCATAACAGCTCTATCGGGCCGGCCTTCCACAGGAAACATTCTATAAATTTCGATATGATCTCCTTGAGGAGAAAAAATGGTATTTGCGAACATATTGTAAACTATCAAAGTGTTCCACATGAGATCCCATTCAGCTTCGGGTGTATCATTAAGTCTGGGTAACTTTGAGCGCGCATAAGTTAAGCGAAAATTATCTCCGAAATCTTTGAAGTCTGCGATATTGGGCAAGAGAACATTTCTTAACGTATCCGCATGCAAATGCCCGAAATGATAGGCTTCAAAAAAAGTATCAAGAAGAATTTTCCAATTCATTTCCTCGTAATGAATGTGCCGCGTATAAAAATGATATTTTTCCAAATTCCAAAATGCCAGATCCTCGCCAAGTCCCCCCAAATAGTCGTCAATTTCCAACTCAAATATATGGTCAGCCGGAGGTTTAGGTATTGCCCAAACCATCCCATATTTTTCTGCAAGCGCAAGACGGGTAAGACCAGAGCGCTCATCTCTAACGCCCGGAAATGCAATTTCTTCATCAGGAATACCGATTAAGCGGCCGTCCTGGCCATAGGACCAACTGTGGTACGGGCATTTGAACGCCATTGACACGCCGCAGCCTGATGCGACCTTAGCACCTCGATGACGGCAGGCATTTAGGAATGCTCTTAATTTCCCATCTTTTCCACGAATAGTCAGTATCGGGACACCCGCATAATCATCTGTCCTGTATGACCCTACTTGTGGCCAATCGCATGACAAACCTAGGACGATCGGACGCCCTCTGATTAATGCCTCTTCCTCACGCTGTAGTCGGTCGACGCTGGTATATTTAGAGACATCATGTAACCAAGGTGTTGGAGCTAGCGAAGTTGTTTTGTCTTCTGCATGTTTCAAGAGGGTCTTCAGCAGACCTATTTCTCCTGCACGATCCATTGGATTTGACCTCCACTCATCAGGTCAGCGAATATTAACTTACACTTCCTCGGCTTCAAACGATCGAGATTTCGTTAACACCAGTTAGCACGGAATGACAAAATGCGCACAATTGCAGAAGTATTGCGCTGGCGATCACAGCGTCACCCAGAGTTGCCAGCCATTCGGTATGACGGACAAGAGATAAGTTACGCGGATCTAAATCGCAAAACCAATCGGCTCGCCCTCGGTCTAATTCATGAACTAGGCCTCCGTCCGGGCGACAGGGTGGCAATTCTTGATAAGAACTGTGCCGCATACCTAGAACTTTTATTTGCATTGGATAAAGCAGGGGTTGTTGCAGCTCCTATCAACTGGCGACTGACACCTACCGAAGTGAATCAAATACTGGAGGATATCGAGCCGCGCATCCTAGTCGTTGGCGAGGAATTTAGATCTCACGGTGACTCTGCGGAGGTAAAAACTTTAAGCTTTGAAGAAATTCCACAAATAGAGGGGAATGATCCTGGCCGAGACAAAGATGGGACTATCTCTTGGCAATTTGCAACATCAGGTACGACAGGACTTCCCAAAGGAGCAATGCTGACAGGTCATAACGTGCTTAATGTTGGTCTCTGCCTAGCTCTTGAGATGCCAGAATTACGAGAGGGAGGACCTTCGTTAGTTTGTATGCCAATGTTCCACCTTGGCGGGGCCGGTTGGGCAGTTTGGGCAATGCAAGAAGGAGCAACTTTAGTCATCGTGCGGGAAATCGATCCATCTAATTTGCTTCAAATAATTGTCAGAGAAAAAATAGAAACCGCGCTTCTAGTACCTGCTGTAATGTTATTTTTGACTGAAACCCCTGGGGTCAGACAAGCTGACTTTTCAAAGTTTAAGCACGTGGTTTATGGCACAGCTCCCATAGCCCCAGACTTACTTGAACGATGCATCGATATATTTGAATGCCGTTTCACACAAATTTATGGCCTAACAGAAACTGCAGGACCATTCGCAGCGTTACCATTTGAACATCACAAAGGAGACCGGCTTTTATCCTGCGGACGACCAATGTTTGGAGGAAGAGCACGAGTAATAGATGAAAACGGCAAGGAATTACCACCCGGCGAAATAGGAGAAATTGTTTACCAAGGTGAAAATTTAATGGCAGGATATTGGAACCGACCAGAGGCCACTGAAGATGTAATTAGGGATGGATGGTTTCACACTGGAGACGCAGGCACAGTAGATGAAGAAGGTTTTTTCTATGTTAAAGACCGTATAAAGGACATGATTGTCACTGGCAGTGAGAACGTGTACCCAGCGGAAGTAGAAGCTTCACTCGCAGCTCACCCCGACATTATAGAGATAGCCGTCATAGGTGTACCTGATGACCGGTGGGGTGAGAAGGTGAAGGCTATAGCAGTACGCAGAA
>JAYQSM010000012.1:0-404229 GCA_038146885.1 Rhodospirillaceae bacterium | reverse complement strand
AAGTGACCAAAGGTATCGTGAGTGCCAATAAGGGTATGGGTGACGATAGTGGACAGTTTCAGATGGATGCTGCAGTTCAGTCAGGAAACTCTGGTGGTCCTATCTATGATGAGAACGGAAACATCGTTGGAGTGGTGGTTGCTCAACTCAACAAACTGAAAGTCGCAAAGGCAATCGGGTCACTTCCAGAGAACGTCAACTTTGGCATCAAAGCATCCACAGTGAGACAGTTTCTGACCTCTGCTGGATTGCCTACCAAGTGGTCTAATCGGACGAAGAGGAAGTCCACAAAGGAACTGGCACAGATTGCGAAGAACCAGACTGTGATGGTGGTCTGTAATCCTTGATGGGTATCTGATTACTTTTCAGTCCTCATCCTCAAACGCAAAGTAGTCTGCGAACCCACCCATTTCCCAACTGGTTCCTTTGGGTAGTCCCAGTTCCTTGTCTATCTTCGCAAGGTCGGCAAAGGTTCCACTCTTACCAAGTTTAGAAATCTCCTCATTCACTCGTTTTGAGATTTCGTCATAGGTTCCCTTCATTCTTCTCTATCTCCTTCTCTATTAGGTTCATCGTCATTTTCATTCCCCACCAGCGACCAGCGTAGAAGGTCACGGCAAGCAGCATCGTAGTCACCAACGCACAGGCGAGTGGTGAGAATGGTAAAATCACCATTCAGTTCTCCTTATTTTTAGATTTGGGTGTGTCTCGTCTGGGTGTAGTTCAGCGAGACATTTGTATTGAGACAGAATAAGTGTCTCAATAGCATATATACTTGACTTATGAGACATAGTCAAGTAAAGTCTAGACCCTAACGAGACATATAGGAGTATGTGAATGAAATATGGTTACGCAAGGGTCAGCAGTTCTCAAAAGGACAGGATTTGACGATACAGGTAGAAGCACTCACCGCAGCAGGATGTGAGACATATCCGGCAGGAGAAAGTGTCTGGCACATCCGTCCAAGGAAGAGATGAACTCAAAACTCTATTGGACTTTGTGCGTGAAGGTGACGAACTGGTGGTTACAAGGGTTGATAGACTGGCAAGGTCTATCCGTGACCTCCAAAACATCGTTTATGAGTTAGACCAGAAGGGAGTTGTTCTATCTGCGACAGAGCAACCCATAGACACACGCACAAGTGCGGGAAAGTGTTTCTTGGATATGTTGTCGGTGTTCGCAGAGTTTGAGACGAACCTTCGCAAAGAACGGCAGATGGAAGGCATCGCAAAGGCAAAGGAGCGAGGGGTCTATAAAGGACGCAAACCCTCTGTGGATGTGGCGAGGGTCAAAGAACTCAAAGAGAGTGGAATGGGTGCATCTGCGATTGCGAAACAAATGGGGATAGGACGAGCAAGTGTCTATCGGGCACTCGGTTAGAGATTTCCTAACTCAACACCCTTTGTATTTCTTACGGACACATTCACGGGTGAGTTTCTGTGCGGTTTCTATTTGTTTGGGAGTCATTCGTTTCGCAACGATGTCTCTGTTTTTAGATGCGTTCTTACTTTTCCCAGATATTGAGGCAATATTATACCACATATGGGCACGGACATAATCTTGTAGAACACCTTGTCCGTTATAGTACATAAAACCCAGATTGGACTGGGCAAGGGCATACCCCTGTTTTGCAGAAAGTGTGTACCATTTCACCGCAGTCTCATAGTCCTGTGAAACACCATTTTCCTTTTTCGTACATAAAACCCAGATTGGACTGGGCAAGGGCATACCCCTGTTTTGCAGAAAGTGTGTACCATTTCACCGCAGTCTCATAATCCTGTGAAACACCTTGTCCTTTTAATGGTACATCACACCCAGATTGTACTGGGCACGGGCATTCCCCTGTTCAGCAGCAAGTGTGTACCATTTCACCGCAGTTTTATAGTCTTGGAGAACACCTCGTCCTTTTGAGTACATCAAACCCAGATTAGACTGGGCAAAGGCATTTCCCTGTTTTGCAAGAGGTGTCCATTCACGCATAGCAGTTGCGTAGTCACCACTATTGTATGCGGTTAGTCCCTTTTGGGAATCAGCACTCTCATCGCACCCCGCACTTCCAAGAAGCACAGCAATCGTCAGGCAGATGGTAGCGGTAAGTTTTCTCATATAAATGAGTTTAGAGGATTTTGGGTGTGTGGGTAAAGACGAGTGGAGATTAGAGATTTCTAACTCAACACTCCTTACGGACATTCACGGGCAGGGGCGTTTATTTCACAACTACCAAGGGGAAAGTTTGTCCACTTTTGTCTGGGCATTTCCCTGATTCAGCAGCAAGTTTGTACCACTTCACCGCAGTCTTATCGTTCTGTGGGAACACCTTGTCCGTTGTTCGTACATCACACCCAGATTGAGAACTGGGCAGCGGCATTCCCCTGTTCGGCAGCAAGTCTGTACCACTTCACCGCAGTCTTATAGTCCTGTGGAACACCTTGTCCTATGTCGTACATCACACCCAGATTGTACTGGGCACGGGCATTCCCCTGTTCGGCAGCAAGTTTGTACCACTTCACCGCAGTCTTATCGTCCTGTGGAACACCTTGTCCTTTGCGATACATTCGACCCAGATTGTACTGGGCATCGGCATACCCCTGTTCGGCACCAAGTGTGTACCACTTCACCGCAGTCTTATCGTCCTGTGGAACACCTTGTCCTTTGCGATACATTTGACCCAGATTGTACTGGGCATCGGCATTCCCCTGTTCGGCAAGAGGTCGAAACTCACGAAGAGCAGTTGCGTAATCACCACTTTCGTATGCGGTTAGACCCTTTTGGAAATCAGCACTCTCACTATTCCCCATTACTTCCAAGAAGTAGAGCAAGGGTCAGGCAGAGTGATTGCGGTCAGGTTTTCATACAATGAGTTTAGTGGATTCTGAGTGTGTGGGTAGAGACGAGTCGAGTTTAGAGATTTCCTAACTCAACACCCTTTGTATTTCTTACGGACACATTCACGGGCAAGTTTCTGTGCGGTGGAGATGTCTGCAGGGTCATATCGTTTCGAACGATGTCTTGTCCTTGTAGAAGCATCATTTTTGACCTCAGATTGAATCCCCGATGATGCGGCGATTTCCCTGTTTGGCAGCAAGTTTGTACCACTTCACAGTCTTATAACTCCTGTTGGAACACCAATTACGTACATCAAACCCAGATTGAACTGGGCATCGGCATATCCCTGTTCAGCAGCAAGTTTGTACCACTTCACAGCAGTCTTATAATCCTGTGGAACACCTTTTCCTTTGCTGTACATCACACCCATATTGAATTGGGCATCGGCATACCCCTGTTCGGCAGCAAGTCTGTACCATTTCACAGCAGTCTTATAATCCTGTGGAACACCCATCCGTTCCGTACATCAAATGACCCAGATTGAACTGGGCAGAGGCATCTCCCTGTTCGGCAAGAGGTTTCCATTCACGCATAGCAGTTGCGTAATCACCACTATTGTATGCGGTTACACCCTTTTGGAAATCAGCACTCTCACTTACCCCACACTTCCAAGAAGCACGGCAATCGTCAGGCAGAGTGTTGCGGTGAAGGTTTTCATAAAATGATTTTAGTGGATTTTGCGTGGTTGGGTAGAGAGCGGAAAGGTTGTCTCTATACAAAAACCCTATCGGTCATTTGGAAAACTCGTTAGACCGCAGATTTGGAACCACCTCTACAGCGCATAATCACCTTTTTTATCATCTTTTTTAGAAGCACAAAAAAGGACCCGATAGACAAGGAAATCGGGTCCTTTTGGTAGGTCATATCCTCGGTATGTCCGTGTCATACATCATACGAACAGATATTTCCCTGTTCTGGTTTTGAGTTGAGGTCTTCTACGAAGTAAGGGGTCGCAACAGCACGGCGCATCAAATCACTCTCGTTGATTTTGTATCTCTCGCACACTTCCGTCATATCGTCTTTGAGCGTATTACTCATACGAAGACAGGTTTGGTATTCATAGCGTATCAAGTCGGTTCTCCTTATTTCTTATTCCACATCCAAGTCCGTTGTGACGCATCTAGGGTTTCGTTGTGGGTTACATCACTCTGGCGAACTTGGTTTTGAGGGCGTCTCGCATATAAGTGTCGGTGGTGGCAGCGACACTCTGGTTGAAAGCATTTGTTTCTCGTTCAACCCTACGAGCGTTCATTTCATTATGTTGTTGGGTCTTCTGTTTTTGTCGTTCTCTCTGTCGCATAGAGACATTACGAGAGACGAGTGGTCATCGTTGTATCTACTCAAGTGATTATTTATAAGGTTCTGTGCGGTGGTTCTTTGGTGTGAATACCCGTCTTCTCAACTCTGGCGACTTCTTTACCAATCTGTCGTTTCATTTCCGCAAATGATCTTCCAGGCGGTTGATGTGAAGGTTCTGGTGGTTTGGGTCTGGGTTCTGGGTTCAACCATTTAGTAACCATAGATACTCACCACCTCTCGTTGGAACCCAGAGAGTTCGTCATCCGTCATCGGTGTGACGATTGGTTCTCCGGTATAGGTCATCTCTACATTCTCCAAAGCAATCGTTGGCAGGTTCTCTGCGACATAACGAAGGATGTGCGAGGCATACCCTTGTTGAGAGTATTGTTGGTCGCATTTCATCTGTTTGAGTGCATCCTCTGGTGATGATGCGAAACATACACCAGCAGATTTGGTTTTGATTATGACCTCTGTGATTTCATCATCTGGGATAATCAGGGAACAAGTGTATTCGGTAATGGTTCTGTATGGGGAATGAGAAGGGTTGAGGTCGTCTAAAACCTCTTGTTCCAGTTCATCTAATGTTTGGTTCAACTCATCACTCATTCTTTGTCACCCTACTTACCGAATAGAAGTTCTGTGGGGAATGGGTAAAAGACCACACAGAACTTCTGGTTTAGGAATGAGAATGATGAACCTACAAAAAAGAGAATCCGTTACTTCGTCCAAACAGAACATCTCATTCTTACCGATATTTATGGGGTTCATACGATGGAGGTTTGGTAATCCTCTAACCTGTATATTTCTAATCTTTGTTCTTCTGTTGGATAATCTTGCGAATAGAGGTTCCACCAATCTCTTGGGTCAGCAAAACGATGGAAGTTGTTTATTGGTAGGGTCATAAGGAACTTTTGATAATCCATCTGTTTTCATCCTGACCTCTAAACTTTTATTTTTCCCTGAAATCGCAACATAGTTACTTATAAGGATTGCGAAGGTATTTTGACCGCATTACTAAAAAAAAGTGAAAAAAAGTAAAAAAAAGTGCGACCAAAGACGGAGGTTATATTCCATCTATCATAGTCGTATCAACGAACCTCAACGAGAAACCGCATATCTCTGGTTCGTATTTCCTATTCAACCGCACTTCCCTAATCCCCTTCTTTCCAGCGATGGTAGGAACCTTGCGTTACAAGGGACAATCCTTTGTTATTGGTGTAACAAAAGTATTCCGTGTTGGGACTAACTAACTGAAAATAAACGATACCGGGTTCTAGTATATCAAAGGTGTATCTCGTTATGAGTGAAGAAAATATAATAGAAACAGATACTTATGAAACTGGTTGGCAGTTTTGGATCGACCGCGGCGGCACCTTCACGGATATCGTGGCGCGCCAACCGGACGGCGAACTGAAGACGCACAAGCTGCTGTCCGAGAATCCGGAGGCCTATCGGGATGCCGCCGTCCAGGGCATCCGCGACCTGCTGGGCGTGGCCAAGGACGCGCCGATCCCGGCGGGCCAGATCGACGCCGTCAAGATGGGCACCACGGTGGCGACCAACGCGCTCCTGGAGCGCAAGGGCGACCGCACCCTGCTGGCGACCACCAGCGGATTCCGCGACCAGCTGCGCATCGGCTATCAGACCCGCCCGGACCTGTTCGCGCGCGAGATCGTGCTGCCGGAAATGCTCTATGAGAGCGTCGTCGAGATCGAAGAGCGCGTCCGCGCCGACGGCGCCGTCGAGACGCCGCTCGACCTCGAAGGCGCCCGCCCGCTGCTGCAGGCCGCCTACGACGACGGCATCCGCGCCGTCGCCGTCGTCTTCATGCACGGCTACCGTTTTCCGGAGCACGAGCTGGCGGTCGCGGCGCTCGCGCGCGAGATCGGCTTCACCCAGGTCTCGACCAGCTATGAGACCAGCCCGCTGATGAAATTCGTCAGCCGGGGCGACACCACGGTCGTCGACGCCTATCTGTCGCCGCTGTTGCGCCGCTATGTCGATCAGGTCGCCTCACAGCTCGGCGACACGCGGCTGATGTTCATGCAGTCGAACGGCGGGCTGACCGACGCCCATCTGTTTCAGGGCAAGGACGCCATCCTGTCGGGCCCCGCGGGCGGCATCGTCGGCGCGGTCGAGACCGCGGCCCAGGCGGGGTTCGAGCGCATCATCTCCTTCGACATGGGCGGGACCTCGACGGACGTGGCTCACTACGACGGCGAATACGAGCGCGCCTTCGAGACGCTGGTGGCCGGCGTGCGCATGCGGGCGCCGATGATGATGATCCACACGGTCGCGGCGGGCGGCGGCTCGATCTGTTTCTTCGACGGATCCCGCTACCGGGTCGGGCCGGAGAGCGCGGGCGCCAATCCCGGCCCCGCCTGCTACCGTCGCGGCGGTCCGCTGACGGTGACCGACTGCAACGTCATGCTCGGCAAGCTGCAGCCGGACTTCTTCCCCAACGTCTTCGGTCCGCATCAGGACGCGCCGCTTGACGCCGCGGCGGTGCACGAGAAGTTCGAGGCGCTGGCAAAGGAGATTCACGACGCCACCGGCGATCGCCGAAGTCCGGTCGAGGTCGCCGACGGCTATCTGAAGATCGCGGTCGAGAACATGGCGAACGCGATCAAGAAAATCTCGGTGCAGCGGGGCTACGACGTCACCGGCTACACCTTGAACTGTTTCGGCGGTGCCGGCGGCCAGCATGCCTGCCTCGTCGCCGACGCGCTCGGCATGACCAAGGTCCTGATCCACCCCTTTGCAGGCGTTCTCTCCGCCTATGGCATGGGCCTGGCGGACATCCGGGCGATGCGCGAGCGCGCGGTCGAGACCCGTCTCGAAGACGGCGCCATGGACGCGCTCGCGAGCGTCCTCGACGAGTTGAGCGCGGAAGCCACGGCGGAGCTGTCTCGCCAGGGCATCGCCGATGCCCAGATCGAAGTGCTGCGCCGCGCCCATCTGCGCTACGAAGGCACGGACACGCCGCATCTGATCGATGTCTCGACCCCGGCGGTGATGCAGAAGAGCTTCGAGGACTCCCACCGCCAGCGCTACGGCTTCATCATGCCCGAGAAAAGCCTGATCATCGAAGCCGCGGCGGTCGAGGCCATCGGCGTGATGACGGAGACCGACGAGAAGGAGATCGCCAACGCCAATACCGCCGATGCGCGGGCTCTGGCGGAGGTCTCGGCCTTCATGGCCGGGCAGGAGCACACGACGCCCGTCTACGACCGCGACACCTTCGCGCCGGGAACCACGATCACCGGTCCCGCGGTCATCCGCGAGCAGACCGCCACCACCATCGTCGAGCCCGGCTGGCGCGCCCAACTTACCCCGAAGGGCCATCTCGTCCTCGACCGGGTCGTGGCGCTGGAGCGGGCCTATGCGGTCGGCACCGAATGCGATCCCGTCATGCTCGAGGTGTTCAACAACCTGTTCATGTCGATCGCCGAGCAAATGGGGCTGACCTTGGAGAACACGGCCTTCTCCGTGAACATCAAGGAGCGGCTCGACTTCTCCTGCGCGATCTTCGATCCGGACGGCATGCTGGTGGCCAACGCGCCGCACATCCCGATCCATCTGGGCTCGATGAGCGAGAGCATCCGCACGGTCATCCGCGAGAACGCCGGCAAGATGAAGCCGGGCGACGTCTTCGTGGTCAATGCGCCCTATAACGGCGGCACCCACCTGCCCGACGTCACCGTCATCACCCCGATCTTCGGCGACGACGGCAAGGATATCCTGTTCTTCGTTGCCAGCCGCGGCCATCACGCCGATATCGGCGGCATCACGCCGGGCTCGATGCCCCCCGACAGCAAGGTCGTCGAGGAAGAAGGCATCCTGTTCGACAATTTCAAACTCGTCGACCAAGGCGCATTCCTGGAGGACAAACTCCGCCACCATCTCGCCGACCATCCCTATCCGGCGCGCAATCCGGACCATAACGTCGCCGACCTGAAGGCCCAGATCGCCGCCGGCGAGAAAGGCGTACAAGAAGTCCGGAAGATGATCGATCAGTTCGGCCTCGACGTCGTGCATGCATACATGCGGCACGTACAGGACAACGCGGAAGAGCAGGTCCGCCGCGTCATCGACGTGATGCAGGACGGCGAATTCACCTATCCGATGGACGAAGGCGCTGAAATAAAAGTGAAAATCACCTTCGATAAGCAGAATCGTTCTGCCGTTGTCGATTTTACCGGCACCAGCGATCAGCGGCCGTCGAACTACAACGCGCCCTCCGCTGTCGCTCGTTCGGCCGTACTGTACGTCTTCCGCTGCCTGGTCGACGACAGCATACCGCTGAACGAAGGCTGCCTGAAGCCGATCAAGATCATCATCCCGGAAGGCTCGATGCTGGCGCCGAAATATCCGGCCGCCGTGGTGGCCGGCAATGTCGAGACCAGCCAGGCGGTCACCGACACGTTGTTCGGCGCCCTCGGCGTGCAGGCGGCAAGCCAGGGCACGATGAACAACGTCACCTTCGGCAACGCCCGTCACCAATACTACGAGACGGTCTGCGGCGGCTCCGGCGCCGGGCCCGACTTCGACGGCACGTCCGCGGTGCACACGCATATGACCAATACGCGCCTCACCGACCCCGAAGTCCTGGAATGGCGCTATCCGGTGCTGCTGGAGAGTTTCGGAATCCGCCACGGCAGCGGCGGCGCCGGGCGTCACACCGGCGGTTCGGGCACCCTGCGCCGCATCCGCTTTCTCGAGGACATGGAGGTCATCATCCTCTCGAACCACCGCATCGTGCCGCCCTACGGGGTCGCGGGCGGTGCCCCCGGCGCGTGCGGGCGCAACTGGATCGAGCGGACCGATGGCAGCCGCGACGAAATGACCGCGATGGACAAGCGCCATGTTGCGGCGGGCGATGTCTTCGTCCTGCAAACGCCGACCGGCGGCGGCTACGGCCCGGCAACGGAGCGGGTCGAACCGCTGCCGGAAGCGGCGGAATGAGCCTCCGCCAGCCCTCGCCCTCCCATCCCCGCTTGCGCGCGGACGGGCCCCTCCCTCTCTCGCAGGCGGGAGAGTGGTTTGAAAATCCCGGCGGCGCGACTCCCTCTCCCGCAAGCGGGAGAGGGTCGGGGTGAGGGAAACGCGCATGATGCCCCGCCCTTCAAAGAGCCGGATCGTCTCCTCGTCCCATCTGGTCGCCGAGGATGCGGCGGAGACGAGCGAGCTCGAATACGGGCTTTTCGTCGCGACCAATGCCTTCAACCGTTGGATCGTGCGCTGCATGGCGGCGGCCGGCGTGGCGGATCTCGGCGCACTCGATGTCATGGTGCTGCACACGGTCAATCATCGCGACCGGCCCAAAAAACTGGCGGACATCTGCTTTACCCTCAATATCGAGGATACCCACACGGTCAACTACGCGTTGAAGAAACTGGCGAAGCAGGGACTGGTCGATGCCGAACGGCAGGGCAAGGAGCGCCTCTACGAGACCAGCGCCGAAGGCCGCGCCGCCTGCGACCGTTACCGGGAAGTCCGCGATGCCTGCCTGATCGAGACATTGACCGCGCTTGGTTCCGTCGACACCGAGGAGATCGGCGACGCCGCCCGGGTCCTGCGCGCGCTCTCGGGCCTCTATGACCAGGCCGCCCGCGCGGCGACGAGCCTGTAAGTCACGGATTCCGCGTCAAAATCGCGCATATCCCGATTGTTACAAAACCTTGAATGTGGCACCGGAGGGGCTTACATATGCGCGTGAATCGTATCGATCTGGGGCAGAATATGATTTCGGTGCAATCCCTTCGCGGCTTCGCAGCGGCGCTCGTGCTGGCGATCGGCCTTGGCTTCGGCAACGCGGCGGGCGCGGCCGGCGTGCCGGAAAGCGGCATTCTGGCGTTCGACATCGTCCGCAACGGCACGCCCATCGGAACCCATACCTACCGCTTCGATCAATCCGGCGACCGCACCGAGGTCCGGATTAAGACCGATATCGACTTCCGTCTCCTGTTCATTCCGGTCTACCGCTTCGAGCATGAATCGCGCGAAGTCTGGAAGGACGGCAAGCTTTCCTCGCTGGAGAGCACGACCAACGAAAACGGCACGCCCGTCAAGCTGCAGGTCCATCGCGACGAGGATTCGCTGATGGTCGTCGGCGAGGACGGCAGCATGCATGTCGACCGGGAGATCATCCCGGCCAGCCTCTGGAACCGTCTCGTTCTCGACCGGAACAAGATCCTCACGACGGTCTCCGGCAATCTGAAATCCATGCAGGTCCGCTATATCGGCGAGGCGCAATTGGATATTCGGGGCGAGAAGAAAACGACCTACCATTTCCGTCTGACCGGCGAGTTCGAGCGCGAACTCTGGTACGACCGGAACGATGTTCTGGTGCGGGTTCGCTTCGAGGCCAGCGACGGATCGACGGTCCAATACGTCCTGAAATAATTCAGTCCGCCTCGCGGCCGAGCAGCGCCGAGAGTTTCTCTTTCGGCGGTACGATATCCGTGACCAGATCGCGGAGCAGCCGCTTGTTCGTCAGTGGCCCGACCGTGACGGGCGCCGTCCCCAGCCGTTCGGTGCAGGCATAGACCGTCTTTCCCTCGACCTTCACCATGCACTCCTTGCAGGTATTGGCGTTGGTGCAGCTGTAGCGGATCGCCAGCGACGAATCGGTATTGGCACGGATCCAGATCAGGGCATCCAGCACCGACATGCCTTCGCGGTACGGCACCTCGAATTCCTCGAGGATGGGTTCGTCGTTCGGCCCGCCGCGCTGGACGCGCAGCCGGGCGACCTCCGGGTTTACCGTTTGCTGGGTCATTCGGCAGCCTCCAAGGGGACGAGTTCGAAGTCGTGCGAGACCAATGGCACCGGCGTCACCGTCAATCCCGCGCTATCCAGGCGGGTGACCAGATTGTGCGCCTGAGCGGGATCGGTAAGCGGGAAATCCGCGCGTTGATGGGCGCCGCGGCTCTCCGTGCGGGATTGCGCGCCGAGGACGATGGCCTCCGCGCACAGCAGCGAATTCCGCATGTCGAACCAGTCCTGCATGGACAGCGCGAAGCGATGGTCGCTGTCGGCGGGATGGTCGCCGATCTCGGCGCGCATCTCGCGGATGCGCGCGAGGGCCCGCTCCAACTGCGCCGCCGTCCGCAGCAGGCCGACATCCTCCCACATCAGTTCCTGCAACTCGACGAGCATGCCGGAGAGGCCCGCGCCCGAATGCGTCGCCGACACGTCCCGGCTCGAGGATATCTCGTCAAGCGCCGCCGCCGCCGCCGCCGCCGACCAGCCGCTCGCCTGCCCCGCGGCCTGCGCCGCCGCGAAACGGCCCGCCCGCTCGCCGAAGACGAAAGCCTCCGGAATGGCGTTCCCGGACAAACGGTTGGCGCCATTGGCGCCGCCGACCGCCTCGCCCGCCGCATAGAGCCCCGGCACGGCGGTTTCCATCTGCGCGTCGACCCGGACCCCGCCCATGTGATAATGGGCGATCGGCGAAACCTCGATGCCGCGTTTGGTCAGATCGATGCCGTTGTCCGCCAGCCGGTCGATCACCGGGCCGAAGGCCGCCCGCAACTCGGCCTCGGGAATATGCTCGAAACTGAGATAGGCGCCGCCGGCAGGGGATCCCCGGCCCGCCGCCACTTCCTGCAATATGGCAAAGGACACGACATCCCGGGGGGCGGTGTACTTGTCGGTCACTTCCGCATGTCCGTAATTCTGGACGAACTCCTCGCCCTTGCCGTTCAGCAGCCGTCCTCCGAGCTTGTAGCGGAAAGGGTCCCACATGATCGGGTCCATGCCGACCATGCGCGGGGCGAGATGACCGATCGGGAAGAACTGCACGAATTCCATATCGACAAGTTCGGCGCCGGCCCGCAGCGCCAGGGCGTAGGAATCCCCGCCCATGTTCACCGAGGCGCTGTTCCGGCGGTAGAGACGGGTGAGCCCACCGGCGGCCAGGATGACGGCTTTGGCGTCTATGGTTACGGCGGCGCCCGTCTCGACATCGAGGCCGACGGCGCCCACGACCCGGCCGCCCTCGACGACGACGCTGGTGATGGTCAGCTCGCCGGCGCGGCGGATGTTGTCGGCCCGGCCGATCTGCGTGCGCAAAGTCTTGGCGACGGCCGGCCCGGTATTCAGGAAATCGGCGTAGACGCAGCGCGGTATCTGATGGCCGGGAGCCATGACCTGTTTCAGATGGTTCCCTTCGCGCGCCCAGCCGACCTTCCAGTCTTCCATTTCGCGGATGCGGATCGGCGCCTCTTCGCAAAGAATCGCCGCCAGTTCGCCATTACACAATCCCCGTCCGGCCTCGAGCGTGTCCTGCAAATGGTGGGTCCAGTGATCCGCCTCCTGCTCGCCGACCGCGGCTGCGACGGTCATCTGCGCCATGATGGTGGCACCACCCCGTCCGATCAGGCTCTTGTCGACCAGCACCACATCGGCGCCGTTGCGCGCGGCGGCGACGGCGGCATACATGCCGGCCCCGCCGGCGCCAACGACCAATACATCCGTTACCACGTCAGCTGTCATCGCAATCCCTCGACCCTTTCGACTGTGGTCTAGTCCGTCATCGGCGTGATCTTGTCGCCCTTTACCAGGAAGCGCCCGGAACCGTAGCCCGCCGCCTCCGGAATGGTCATGACGCGGTGCTCGTCGCCCTCGATGAATTGGGTCTTCGGCAGCACCGTCACGATCTCGCGCGCATTGGCTTCCGCGATCGCCGCATCGACGGAATCGCTGCGCTCCAGCATTTCCAGGTTGAGGCGCGTCGGGAACATGACGTTGCGGTCGCCGCTCTCGCCGGCGGCAATCGCGCGCGGCGGCCGGACCCAGACGGAATGCACGGATTCGCCGCCGTCGTGGACCGCATGCTGGCGGCGCGGCATGCGCGCCAGGAAGAAATGCGTGTCAAAACGCTTCGGCCGTCCCTCGGGCGTGATCCAATGCGCGTAATAGGCCAACCGGTCGCAGCACAGGATCAAATCTTCCTTCTGAATGATCTCTTCCCAGCCGACATCGCCGGCATTCAGCGCGACGTGGTATTGGTCGTAGAACGCCGCCGCCTCGTCGCCTTCGAGAACGGTCTCGACGCTGCTGTGGCGCGCCAGCACGACGCCGCATTCCTCGAAAGTCTCGCGGACCGCTGCGATCCGAAGCGCCGCCGCCCCGGCGTCGAGCCCTTCGATACCGTCGCAGCGCTCGAGCAACGTGGCGTCCGAATCTTCCGGGTCGACCTTGCCGCCCGGAAAGACCAGCGCCGAGGCGAAATGCATGCGGTTGCTGCGCTCGACCATGAAGACCTCGAGGCCTTCATCGCCGTCGCGAATGAGGAGAACGGTGGCGGCGGGGACCGGCGTGACCGGCGTCTTGTTTTGATTGGGCATGAAACCTCTCTGAAAGCTCCTCTAAAGCTAAGCCTCCCTCCCGGCGATGCAAGAGCGCAGTATGCCCGGCCTGTCCCGCCGGTTTCGGCTGTCGAAGCGGCTGCGGCGTGCTATGTCTCTCGTCAAACCCCACAGCTTTACGCGAGGCAACAGCATGCCCAACGAATCCGCGCCGATGGCGCACGAAAGCCGCACCACGAGCGAGACCATCGAGACCTTGCTGCAGCGCCGCAGCATTCGGAAATACAGCGATGCGCCGGTGACCGATGCGCAGGTCGATGCCATCCTGCGCGCCGCCTTCCGCGCGCCGACCTCGTCGAATATTCAGTCCTACAGCGTGATCGTGGTGCGCGACCCGGAGATCAAACAGCAGCTCTCGGTGCCGACCGGCAACCAGAAGCACATCGTCGATTGCCCGGTGTTCCTTGCCTTCTGCGCCGATTTGACGCGCCTTCAGGTCGTCCTGGAGCGCCACGGCCACACCCTCGAAGACAACAACCTCGAGGTCGGTCTGGTCTCCTCGATCGACGCCTCGCTGGTCGGCATGTCGGCTTATGTCGCCGCCGATTCGCTCGGTATTCAGGGCGTGATGATTGGGGCGGTGCGCAACGATGCGGTCAAGATCGCCGAGATTCTGGGCCTGCCGAAATACGTCTATTGCGTCTTCGGCATGTGCCTCGGCTATCCGGCGGAGGCGCCGCAGCAGAAACCGCGCATGGACCAGGACCTGGTGGTCCACCGGGAGCGCTACGATCCGGCGAAAAGCGCCGCCGCCGTCGATGCCTACGACCCCGAACTCCGGGCCCATTACGAAGCCATCGGCAAGGCGACGACGCCCGATTCGTGGAGCCACGACATGGACAAGAAATTCCACCCGCAGCTGCGCGAGAAACTCCGCGCGCAGCTCAAGGTCCAGGGCTTCGATTTCCGCTAGTCCGCGCGGCGGCGGCGCCAGGGCCCGGTGACGACGGTTCAGGCCGCCAGATCGCCGCTGCGGCCGGATTTGGCTTCGAGGAAGCGTTTCACCTGCGGGTTTTGGGCATCCTTCAATTCCGGCGTGGCGCCCTGCCAGCGCGACCTCGGTATCGCGCATAAGGAACCCGTCGGGGCGCAGGCCGCGCATGCCGGATGCAATGCGCAGATGATTGCCTAGGTTCCTTGATCTCTCGCAAGCAATTCTAACTTAGATACTTGGTATCGTTCGTCGGGGCAGGCCACATCGAAACCGGATGAGCCGGATTCTCCGTCAACGAACACGCTCTGATGCCCCAAACGTTTTGACATCGAACGCGTGCCATTGGGCGCTTGAAATTGGCCGCTATGGAGATTGAACCAATGTCCGAGGCTCTTTCCCTGACGGTAAACGGCCACGTGCGGGCATTGCCGAACGATGTCGCGCCGAATACGCCGCTGCTGCATATCCTCCGCAACATGCTGGGCCTAACAGGCACCCGCTTTGGCTGTGGGCTGGAACAATGCGGCGCGTGCATGGTGCTGGTCGATGGCCAGCCGGTGCAGTCCTGCACCGCTGCATTGGACTCGGTCGTGGGCAAACGGATCACGACGATTGAGGGCCTGACAGGGGGCGACGGCGAACGGCACCCGCTGCAACAAGCTTTTCTGGATGAGCAGGCAGGGCAATGCGGCTATTGCCTCTCCGGCATTCTGATTTCGGCGAAAGCGTTGCTGGATCGGAACCCGAACCCGACTCGAAGCGAGATCGCCGCGGCCCTGGATGACAATCTCTGCCGCTGCGGCTCGCATGTTCGCATTCTGAAAGCCGTGGAGCGGGCAGCGGAAACCCTGCGGGCCGGGGGTTAACCAATGAACGATACCGTCAAACTGCCCGCGAGCCTGACCACCAATCCGCGACTGGACCGTTGGATAAAATTCGAGGACGACCGCACTGTGCGTGTCGCCTCCGGCAAAGTGGAAATCGGCCAGGGGATCGCCACCGCACTGACGCAGATTGCGGCGGAGGAACTCGACTTGCCGTTGGAGCGCGTAACGCTCCTATCCGGCAGTACGGAATTTGGACCGGACGAGCGTTATACATCATCCAGTCTGTCGGTCATGGTCTCCGGCGCTTCGATCCGGCTGGTCTGTGCCGAAGTGCGTGCCTTGCTGGCGGACCAGGCGGCATTGCGCCTGAACTGCTCGCCCGACGACTTGGCGGTTGTGGACGGCGCTTTCGTAAAAGACGGCGCGACAACCGGCTTGGATTACTGGGACATTGCCCCGGTCCTCGATCTGAGCCGGGCGCCGACCGGATCCGCCAAGCCAAAGTCGCCGGGGACCTACCGTTTTGTCGGCCGGGACGTGCCGCGGGCGGACCTGCCGGACAAGGTCACGGGCGCCGGCGAGACCTATCTGCACGACATTTACCCGGCAGGCGTCCTGCACGCCCGCACGCTGCGCCAGCCCGGCCCTCGCGCGACGTTGGCGGCGCTGGACGAGGATGCCGTCCGACGCGCCAGCGGCGATGCGGCATTGCGCGTCGTGCGGCGCGCCAACTTCGTCGCGTTTATCAGTGCCGACGAGCGCAAGGCCGAAGCGGCGGCGGTCTATGCCGAGGAGAACGCGAAATGGTCCGACCTGCGCGACTATCGCGGCAGCGAGCAGGAAGGTTCATGGCTGGTCGGCCGGCCGGCCGAACGCCGCGAATTCGGCGCTCCCAAATCCGATACCGAGGGTGCTGCGGATGTGGTGGAGGCGACCTATACCCGGCCCTACATCGCCCATGCGTCGATGGGGCCGTCGGTGGCGATCGCGCAATACGATGGCGAGACCATGACGGTCTGGTCGCATGGGCAGGGCATGCATCCGCTGCGCCGGAATATCGCGGACATGCTGGGGCTCGATCCGGACAAGGTGGTTTGCCATCACCGCCACGGCCCCGGCTGCTATGGCCACAACGGTGCGGACGACGCGGCGGCGGACGCCGCCATCGTCGCTCTGGCGCTGCGGGGCGAAACCGTCCGGCTGCAATGGCGGCGCGAGGAGGAATTTGCCTACGAACCCGTGAGTCCGGCCATGTCGGTAACGGTCAAGGTCGCCTTGGATGCCGCCGGCAACCCGATGGACTGGACCCAGGAAATCTGGAGCGCCACCCATGTACAGCGTCCGGGCTCCGGCAGCGGTTATCTGCTCGCGAGCGAAGCGCTCGAAAACCCGCCGCCGCCGGTCGCGGTTACCGATCCGCCGGAGGAAAGCGGCGGCGGTAGCACCCGCAACGCGGTCCCGCTCTATCGGATACCGGCTCACCGCATCGAACATCATCTGGTAACGGAAGGTCCGGTCAGGACCTCGGCCCTGCGGGGGCTCGGCGCGCCGACCAACGTTTTCGCCATGGAATGCATGATGGACGAGTTGGCGGCCCGCGCCGGCAAGGACCCGCTTGAATACCGCCTGGCGCTGCTGGACGATCCGCGCGCCCGCGCCGTGCTGGAGAGGACGGCGGCAATGGCCGATTGGACGCGGCGCGGCCCCGGTGGCCCAAGTGGTGACGGCGCCGGCAAGGGGCTGGGCATCGCCTTTGCGCGTTACAAGAACATGGCGGCGTACTCCGCGGTTGTCGTCGCCGTGACGGTGGCGGACGAGGTGCGGCTGGACCATATCTGGAGCGCCAGCGATGCCGGCCTGGTGATCAACCCGGACGGTGCGCGCAACCAACTCGAGGGCGGGATCGTTCAGGCGGCCAGTTTCGCCCTCAAAGAACAGGTGAAGCTCGCGGGCGACGGCATCGCATCGCGGGACTGGGACGCGTACCCCATCCTGCGCTTTAGCGAAGTGCCGCCTGTCGACGTGGAATTGATCGGATCGCCGGACGATCCGTCGCTGGGCATGGGCGAGTGTACGGTGGGGCCGACCTGTGCCGCTATCGGCAACGCCGTATCGCATGCGCTGGGCCGGCGGCTGTACGACATGCCGCTGAACCGGGAACGGATCATGACGGCATTGCTCGCGTAGACGGGCTTCGCCGCCTCTCCTGGCGGGAAAACCGGAAAAGCGATCTTTGCGGTTCAATATATCCGTGAAAGGCTCTAGGCCGCCAGATCGCCGCTGCGGCCGGATTTGGCTTCGAGGAAGCGTTTCACCTGCGGGTTTTGGGCATCCTTCAATTCCGACGTGGCGCCCTGCCAGCCGATCCGGCCCTCGTGCAGCATCGCCATCTTGTTCGAGATGCGCTGCGCGCCGGTCATGTCGCTGGTGATGGTAAAGCAGGTGGCGCCCAGTTCGCGCACGCTCTTCAGGATCATGTCGTAGATGATGTTGCACATGATCGGATCCAGGCCGGCGGTCGGCTCGTCCAGGAACAGCACTTCCGGATTGGTCGCGATCGCGCGCGCCAGGCCGACGCGCTTCTGCATGCCGCCCGACAGCTCGGCCGGATAAAGCGCGCCCACTTCCGGGCCCAGATTGACGACGGAGAGCTTGTCGGCCGCCAGTTCGCGCGCCTGGGCTTCGTTCATCGTGCCGGCCTGCAGCTGTTTGAAGGCGATGTTCTGCCAGACCGGCATGCCGTCGAAGAGGCCGCCGTATTGGAACAGCATGCCGAAACGGTCGTCGAAGGCGCGGCGCTCGGCGGTGCGCATCCGGCGCACTTCCTGGCCGTCGATCTCGACGGTGCCGCCGTCCGGACGCACGAGGCCGATCATGGTCTTGAGCAGCAGCGACTTGCCGCTGCCGGAGCCGCCGATCAGCACCATCGAATCGCCGCGCTCCAGCTCCAGGTCGATTCCCTTCAGAACCGCCAGGTCGCCGAAACTCTTGGTGACGCCGCTCAGCTTGATCATCGTACCCCCGATCGCTCGCCTGTCCTTAAATAGCGGAAATTCGCCGCCGCGCCAATCTCAGGCGGGAATGTGGGTGGTCGTCACCTCGGCGAGCGTCTTGCCCCCCGCGCCGGTCACCAAGGTGCGGATCACCGTCACCCGCCGCCCACAGCGCACCACCCGGGACTCGGCCCGCAGCACGCCGTCCGACTGATTGCCGAGCATCGTCGAATGCAGGTCGATCAGCACCATGAAGGCGCCCGGATTGGGGCCGTCGCCATTGGCCCGGTTGGCCATCACGGTGGCGCAATTGTCGGCGAGGCTGAGGATCGTCCCGCTGTGGACGACGCCGGTCGGAGTCTTGTGCGCATCCCGCACCTCGAGCCGCGCCGAGGCGTGGTCCGCCGTGTCCTCCAGCATCTCGATCCCGAGCAGCTCGGCCAGCGGGCTCTGTTCGGTCATGCGGTCTCCGTCAGTTGCCGAGCATGAAGGGCGCTCCCGATTCCTCGGCCACCTCGCGCACCTCGTTGACCAGGGTATCGGTCATCGGAATGCCGCTCGCCACCCGAATCTTGCGGGCCTCGTGTTCCGGGTCGCCCGGCACCAGCACCGGCTGCGCCGGGTCGAGCGGCGGCGTCTCCCGCATCCAGTCCATCAAGGCGTCCATCTGGGCCTCGAACGCGCCCTCTTCGCGGAAGGCGTCCGGATCGATGGCGAGGCAGAAATGCCCGATGTTCATGGTGTCGCCCTTCTGGCGGGTCATCACGTCGACGGCGCCCGTCGCCGAGCCCGACAGCACGCTGCACAGCACCTCGACCACCAGGCCGAGCCCGTAGCCCTTGTGCGAGCCCAGCTCGCGGGTGCCGCCGACCGGCGAGAGTTTCTTCGGCACCGCGTTCAGCGCCGCCACGGGATCGGTCGTCGGGTTGCCGTCCTGGTCCGCCGCCCAGCCGAGCGGGATCGGCTTGCCGGCGCGGCGCGCGATGTTGAGCTTGCCGACCGCGACCGTGCTGGTCGCCATGTCGAGGGAGAAATGCTCGTTCTTGATGCCCGGCGCCGCGACCGCGATGGGATTGGTGCTGAAGCGCGGCTCCCGCGCGAAGGTCGGCAGCACGGCGGGCTGGCTCGAGCCGGTCATGCAGATGCCGATCATGCCCCGGTCGGCCGCCATCGTGGAATAGACTCCGGCGGCGCCGTAATGGTTGGAGCGGCGCACCGTGACCACGCCGACGCCGAACTGCTTGGCCTTGTCGCAGGCCATCTCCATCGCCTTTGTGGTGGAATAATGCCCGAGCGCGTTCCCCGCATCGAGCAGCGCGGTGGCGGCGAAGTCGCGCACCGTCGTCAGCTCGCCCTTGGGATCGACGATCCCCTGCTTGCGGCGCAGATTGTAGGTCGGCAGCATGCCCGCGCCATGCGAGTCGATGCCGCGCAGGTCGGCTTCCAGCATGTTGCGGACGGTCACCTCGATCACCTCCTCGTGCATGCCCCAGGCGCGGTAGATTTCGGTGATCTGCTTGCTCAATGTCTCGGCGGATACGGTAAGAATGGCGGCCTCCCTCGGGTAAGATCGTACGTCTGGACGGCGCCCGCGGGCGGCCCAGTTACGATATAGCGGACTTCCTTTCGGCTTCGAGGCTCGACCATGCATAATTTGACCGCCTTCATCGGTTTCCACGCGGCCCGCCGGCCGGAGGCACTCGCGGTGGTCTACGAAGACCGCCGGATCGCCTATCGGGAGCTGCTGGACCGCGCGCTGGCGGCCGGCGGCTGGCTGCGGGCGCAGGGCATCGGGGAGGGCGACATCGTCGCTCTGGTGATGAAGAACAGCGCCGGTTTCCTCGACCTGATGCTGGGGGCGAGCCATATCGGCGCCGTCCTGCTGCCGATCAACTACCGGCTCGCCGCGCCCGAGATCGCCTATATCCACGACCATGCGGGGGTGAAGCTGCTGCTCGCCGACACGGAGTTCGCGGGCGTCACCGCCGGCCTGGCGCATGTCGTCGAGATCGATGCGGCGGCGCAATCGGACATCCGCGCCCTCGCCCGGAGCGAAGAGCGCCCCGAAATGGTCCGGCGCACCGGCGGCGACCTCTACCGGCTGATCTATACCTCGGGCACGACGGACCACCCGAAGGGGGTGATCCACCGCTACGACAATTTTTACTGGAAGACGATGGACCAGGCGGCCGCCCTGGGGCAGTCGGCGCGCGACCGGCTGCTGGTGGTGGGGCCGATGTATCACGTGGGCGGGATCGACCTGCCGGGGATCGGCGTGCTGTGGATGGGGGGCACGCTGGTGATCCACCGCGATTTCGACCCCCAAGCGGCGCTGCGGGCGATCCAGGACGAGGAGGTCACCGGCGTCTGGTTCGCGCCGGTCATGACCAACACGATCCTCAACCTGGCGGACCGCGGCCGCTACGACGTCTCCAGCCTGCGGTGGTGCATCGGCGGCGGCGAGCGCACGCCCGAATCGCGCATCCGGGAGTTCACCGGCCTGTTCACCGAGGCCCGCTATATCGACGCCTACGGCCTGACCGAAAGCGTCGGCGGCGATACGATGATGGAGGCGGGCCGCGAGATCGAGAAGATCGGCTCCACCGGCCGCGCCATCATGCATGTGGAGCTCGACATCCGCGACGACGCGGGCAGGCCCCTGGCCCCGGGGGAGGACGGCGAAATCTGCCTGCGCGGCCCGAAGATCACCGAAGGCTACTGGCGCGACCCGGAGCGTACCGCCGCCGCCTTCCATGGCGACGGCTGGTTCCGCACCGGCGATGTCGGGCATCTCGACGGGGAGGGCTTCCTCTATCTCACCGACCGCAAGAAGGACATGATCATCTCCGGCGGCGAGAACATCGCCTCGTCCGAGGTCGAGCGCGTGGTCTACCAGATGGACGCGGTGCTGGAGGCGGCGATCGTGGGCCTGCCGGACGACCGCTGGGGCGAGCGCGTCGCCGCCGTGGTGGTGCCGAAACCCGGCGCGGAGATCGACCATGCAACCCTCGACGCCCATTGCCGCGCCCATCTCGCCGGCTTCAAGAGCCCCAAGGAGCTCCACATCGTCGAGGCGCTGCCGCGCAACCCGTCCGGCAAGGTGCTGAAACGGGTGCTGCGCGAGACCCTCGCGAAATAACCGAGCCGCGCGGTGGCGTCGATCATATTGCCCCCTGAAAGGAACCCGCCCATGAGCAACCCCGCCTTTGAATTCGAGCATGTGCATATCATCGGCGCGGACCCAAAGGCGGCGGAGGAGTGGTACGCCGGGCCGCCTGTTGTGCTATGTCTCCGCTCCGGACAATGTCAGCATCGAGCTGATCCAGCAGGAACCCGCGGACACCCATTGAGGGCGGGAGCGCGAGCGTGGCCGCGCGGCAGGAGAGAATGAGGCCGGAATGCATGTTCTGATCATCGGCGGGGGGATCGGCGGGCTGGCGACGGCGCTGAGCCTGCACAGGGCGGGCATCTCGGCCACCGTCTACGAAGCGGTGCCGGAAATCCGGCCGCTCGGGGTCGGCATCAACATGCTGCCGCATGCCACGCGGGAATTGACCGAACTGGGCCTCCAGGGCGACCTGGAGGCGACCGGCATCCGGACCCGCGAGCTGGTCTACGCCAATCGCCACGGCCAGCAGATCTGGCGCGAGGACAGGGGCCTGCACGCGGGCTACAACTGGCCGCAATACTCGATCTCCAGGGGCGCCTTGCAGATGCTCCTGTACCGCGCGGCCGTGGCGCGCCTCGGACCCGAGAATATCCTGAGCGACCGCGAGCTGGTGGATTTCAGCCAGGACGACCGGGGCGTCAGCGCCCGATTCCGGCAGCGGAGCACGGGCGCGCCGCTCGGCGAGGTGCGGGGCGATCTGTTGATCGGCGCCGACGGCATTCATTCGGCGGTGCGCCGCCACCTCTATCCCGGCGAGGGCGAGCCGGTGTGGAGCGGGCGCGTGCTCTGGCGGGCGACGACGGAGGGGGCGCCGTATCTTTCCGGCCGCTCGATGGTGATGGCGGGCCACGAGGACCAGAAATTCGTCTGCTATCCGATCAGTCGCGAGGCCGAGAAGCGCGGCCGCAGCCTGATCAACTGGATCGCCGAGCTCCGCTTCCGCGACCGCGATACCTGGCGGCGCGAGGACTGGAACCGCACCACCTCGATCGACGACTTCCTGCCGATGTTCGAGGATTGGGACTTCGGCTGGATCAAAGTGCCCGATATCATCCGGGGTGCGGAGACGGTCTACGAGTATCCCATGGTCGACCGCGACCCGCTCGCGCGCTGGAGTTTCGGGCGGGTGACGTTGCTCGGCGATGCGGCGCATCCGATGTACCCCATCGGCTCCAACGGCGCCTCGCAGGCGATCATCGACGGCCGTGTTCTGGCATTGCTGTTGGCGACGCGCGACGATCCGCTCGCGGCGCTGCAGGACTACGACGCGGCGCGGCGGCCGCCGACCAGCCGGATCGTGCTCGCCAATCGCGGCAATGGGCCGGATCAGGTCATGCAGCTGGCCGAGGAGCGGGCACCCGACGGTTTCGACGACCTCGACGCGGTCATCCGGCCCGACGAGCTGCAGGAGATCGCGCAGCGCTACAAGATGATTGCCGGTTTCGATAAGGACGAGCTCAACGAGCGGGCCTCCTTGGACCCGCCGTCTCAGGCAAGCGCGCCGTAGAACCGCTCGATGGCCGCGCCGACCGCGTCCGGGCGCGCGACCGGCGCCATGTGGCCGGTATCGGCGAGGGTTTCCCGGCGGCTGTGCGGGAGCGCATCCGACAGCCGGTCGAGGATCGGCCCGGCGGGCGGCGGGCCCAGCTCTGTTTTTAACAGCAGCGTCGGCACGCCGATGGCCGCGAAATCGTCCGCCGTCAGGTCGTCGCAGGAGACCAGCGGCGCTTCCTCCGCGATCTGCGGGATCAGCGCCAGGAGTTCCACTTGCGCGCGCTCGGAAAGCTCGCTCCATTTCTGCCCGCCGACCCGTTCGGTAAAGAGCGCCAGCCCCCGTTCCAGAGACCCCTCTTCGACGGCGGCGAGAAAGTCCCGGATCATCTCCCGGTCGAACGCCAGAGCCGCCGCGTCCCGCTCCCCGTCCAGGACGCCGAAGACCATGGGCTCGACTAGAACCAGGCTCTTGAGGCGGAACCGCGCGCGGCGCGCGATGCGGAGCGCGATCAGGCCGCCCATCGAATGGCCGACCAGATGAAAATCGTCGATGCCGAGCGCCGCGAGAAAGCGCTCCACGGCCTGGATGTGGCGAAACGTCGCCGGGCATTTCGCGCAATCGAGTTTGGTCTCCCCATAGCCGTCGAGATTGGGGACGAGGACGCGGCGGCCGGGCGACAGTTGCGTTGCGAGACCGGAGAGCGCCGGGGCGCCGGTGGCGGACGCGTGCAGAAGCACCACGGTCTCCGCCGCGCCGTCGTCGCCGAAGCTCAGATAGTCGACGGCGCCGGCGAAGACGTCGATCGAAAGGCTCTGTCCTGTTGTCATTGCGTTCCTCACGCCGCTGGTACTCCGGGGTGGGGAAAATATATCGAATACCAATGGTATCAAATCACGGGCGGCCCGTGCGAGGCAATGCCGCCGGAATTTCGCTCAAGGAGGGCGCCATGCGGAAGACGACGAAACTCAAGGAGATGATCGCTTCGGGGAAAACCATGCTGGTGCCCGGGGTCTATGACGGATTGTCGGCGCGGATCGCCCAGGCGGCGGGCGCCGAACTGCTGTACGCGACCGGCGGCGGCATCGCGCGGAGCACCGGCATTCCCGATATGGGGCTGATCAATCCGGTACAGATCACGGAGCGGCTGGAGCAGATCGTCGATGCGGTCGACCTGCCGGTCATCGCCGATTTCGATACCGGCTACGGCAACGCCCTGAACGCGCTTCACACGCTCAAGGGGTTCGAGCGGGCCGGCGTCGCCGGGTTCCACATCGAGGACCAGATGTTCCCGAAACGCTGCGGCCATCTCGAAGGCAAGACGGTGGTGCCGGCGGAGGAACTGGCGGTGAAGATTCGCGCGATCAAGGAGAACCAGACCGATCCCGACCTCGTGGTCATCGCGCGGACCGATGCGCTGGCGGTGGAAGGCTACGACGCGGCCATCGAACGGATGCACAAATACATGGAGGCGGGCGCGGATATGGCCTTCATCGAAGCGCCGCGCAGCCTCGAGCAGATCGAGCAGCTGTCCAAGGACCTGCCCTATCCGAAGCTCCTCAACATGTTCTGGGGCGGCAAGACGCCGGTGGTGCCGAAGGACAAGCTGCAGGCCTGGGGTTTCAATCTGGTGATCGCGCCGGGCGACATGCAGCGCGCCGCGATGCACGCGATGAAGCGGGCGGCGGAAGCGATCCTGAGCGAGGGGCATACGGAATCCCTGAAAGGGGACATGGCCTCCTTCGACGACCGCGAAGAGGCGATCAACACCGCCAAGTACATGGAACTCGATTCGCGCTACGCGATCTAGAAAGGCCGGCCGATGTCCACAAGCTCCCCTTCCGCGTTCGAGGACCGTTTCTCCTTCGCGGGCGACCCCGTTCTCTACTACAGCCTCGCGCGCGCCGAAGCGGCGGGACTCGGCTCATTCGCGAGATTGCCGAAATCGCTGAAGGTGCTCGGCGAGAACCTGCTGCGGAACAGCGACAAGCCGGGTGTTTCGGAGGAGGATATCCGCGCCTTGGGGGGCTGGACGGCGGCGCCGTCGACGGTGCGCGAAGTCGCCTATCACCCGGTCCGCATTCTGATGCCGGACATGTCGGGGGTGCCGTTGCTGGTCGACCTTTCGGCGATGCGCGACGCGGTCCGGCAGTTCGGCGGCGATCCCCAGGCGATCAATCCGCGCCTGCCCATCGACCTCATCATCGACCACTCCGTCAATGTCGACTTCCACGGCCGTCCGGACGCCCTGCGGCGCAATATGGCGCTGGAATACGAGCGCAACGGCGAGCGCTATCAATTCGTGAAATGGGCGCAGGAGACCTACAAGAACATCAGTGTGGTGCCCCCGGGCATGGGCATCCTGCATCAGGTCAATCTGGAGCATATCGCGCGGGTCGTCTGGTCCGACGAGGTCGACGGCCGGCGGCGGGCCTATCCAGACAGCATGCTCGGGATGGACAGTCACACGCCAATGGTAAACGCGCTTAGTATTTTCGGCTGGGGTGTTGGCGGCCTCGAGGCAGGCGCGGCCATGCTGGGCCAGGCGGTCTCCATGCTGATCCCCAACGTGGTTGGCGTGCGCATCGTTGGCGAAGTGCCGGAAGGGGCGACGGCGACGGACGCGGTACTCACCGTGACCGAGCGGTTGCGCGCCCACGGGGTGGTCGGCAAGTTCGTCGAGTATTTCGGCCCCGGGCTCGATCATCTGGCGCTGACCGACCGCGCGACCCTCGCCAATATGTCGCCGGAATACGGCGCCACGATGGGGTTCTTCCCGATCGACCGGCACACGCTGGATTATCTCGAAACCACCGGCAGAAAGGCCGACGCGGTCGCGCTGGTCGAAGCCTATGCCAAGGAACAGGGCTTGTGGCGCGACGCCGAGGAGCCGGTCTTCACGGAGACGGTGGAAATCGACCTCGCGGCGGTGGAACCCTGCCTCGCCGGGCCGTTCCGCCCGAACCAACGCACCCCGCTCGCCCAGGTGCCGAAAAGTTACCGCGACGCGATGGCGGAGATGGGCCGGGTCGAAAAGGCGGTGCCGGTGGACGGCGCGGATTTCACCCTTCGCGACGGCGCCGTCGTCCTGGCGGCGATCACCAGCTGCACGAATACGTCGAATCCGGCGGTGATGATCGGCGCGGGCCTGCTGGCGCGCAACGCGGTCCGCCGGGGTTTGCGCGCGGCGCCCTGGGTCAAGACGTCGCTGTCGCCGGGCTCCGCCGTCGTCGCCGATTATCTGGTCAAGGCGGGCCTGCAGGACGATCTGGACGCGCTCGGCTTCCAGGTCACCGGTTTCGGCTGCATGAGCTGCGGTGGCCTCTCCGGCCCGCTGCCGGAGCCGATTGCCGCGGCGATCCAGTCGAACGACCTGGCGGTCGGCGCGGTGCTCTCCGGCAACCGCAATTTCGAGGGGCGGGTGCACGCGCTTTGCCGGGTGAATTATCTCGCCTCGCCGATGCTGGTGGTGGCCCATGCGCTGATGGGGCATCTCGACCGCGACCTCGCGGCCGACCCGCTCGGCGAAGACCGGGACGGCAACCCGGTCTATTTGAAGGACGTCTGGCCCTCGCCCGCCGAGATCAACGAAGCCATCGCCGCGGCGGTCACGCCCGATCTCTACCGCGCCCGCTATGCGACGGCGCGCGACGGCGACGAGAACTGGCAGGCGCTTCCCGTCGCCAAGGGGGCGCTGTTCGATTGGGCGCCCGACAGCAGCTATATCCGCCGCCCGCCGCTGTTCGAGGGGTTTGCTCCGGTGCCCGGCGAGGTCGGCGACATAACCGGCGCCCGCGCCCTGGCGATGGTGGGCGACATGACGACGACGGACCATATCTCGCCGGTCGGCGCCATTCCCGCCGACGTGCCGGCCGGCGAATACCTGCAGAGCCTCGGCGTGGCCCCGAAGGATTTCAATATTTACGGCTGCCGGCGGACGAATCACGAAGTGATGGTGCGCGGCACCTTCGCCAATATCCGCCTGCGTAACGAGCTGGCGCCCGGCACCGAGGGCGGTTTCACCACGCATCGGCCCTCGGGCGAGGTGATGACGGTCTACCAAGCCGCCATGCGCTACGCCGCGGAGGGCACGCCGCTGGTGGTGATCGGCGGCGACGCCTATGGCACCGGGTCTTCCCGCGACTGGGCGGCGAAAGGCACCAAGCTCCTGGGTGTCCGCGCGGTCATCGCCGAGGGACTGGAGCGCATTCACCGCTCGAACCTGATCGGCATGGGCGTGCTGCCGCTGCAGTTCCCGGACGGCGTAGACCGGAACACGCTCGAGCTGGACGGCACGGAAACCTTCGACCTTACCGGGCTGTCCGGTGGCATCACGGCCCGCATGGCGGTTCCCTGCCGCATTCGCCGCGCCGACGGCAGCGTCACGGAGATCGAGCTCCGCTGCCGCCTGGATACCGAGGTCGAGGTCCAGTACTACCGGCATGGCGGCATGCTGCATTATTGTTTGCGGGAAGCGCTCGAAGCCGCTTAATAAGCACTTCATGAAGCCATCCGTGGACATACCCGCCGGCCTGCGGCCCACCCCGTGGAGCGACGAGCGCCGCCGCGCGCATCTGGCGAAGACCCTTGCCAAGGCCCCCGACCCGGAGGCGATCTGGGTGTTCGGCTACGGCTCGCTGATCTGGGACCCGCGCTTCGAGCCCCTGGAAACCCGCCCCGCGACACTGAAGGACCACAGCCGCTCGTTCTGTTTCTGGACGACAATGGGGCGCGGCACGCCGGAGCGGCCGGGCCTCGGTCTGGCGATCGTGCCGGGCGGCGGTCCGGTCCAAGGCCTGGCCTACCGGCTCGACCCGGCGACCCTCGACGAGGTGCTGGAGGCGCTCTGGCTGCGCGAGATGCGGGCCGGGGTCTATCACGCGGAATGGATGCGGATGGAGACTCCGGGGGGAGACGTACACGCCATCGTGTACGTGGCCAACGACGAACACCCGAATTATGTCGGCGAGCTGTCCCTGGAAGATAAAGCCCGCATCATGGCGGTGGCCAAGGGGGAACGAGGCTGGAGTTACGAGTATCTGGGCAGCCTGGTCAAGGAATTTGACCGTCTCGGCATTCGCGACGAGCACCACTGCGCGCTGTACGAGCGGATACTGGAAATCGTTGCCGAACGCGCTTAGGCGTACGTATTTGTGTGTACGAGCGTACGTTTAGCGTTCCGCCAGTTTCGGCAACGCCTCGGCCGAGCCTTTCGACGGCAGGTCCGTGATCAGCATATGGGCCGGGAAATGCGTGATGCAGATTTCCGGTTTTGCCTTTGTCACCACCACTTGCGGCGTGATCCCGCAGGCCCAGAAGACCGGCACTTCGCCTTCCTCGATGACCGGCGGATCGCCGTATTCGGGTTTCATGATGTCCGCGATGCCGATGGCCGCGGGATCGCCGAAATGCACAGGCGAGCCGTGGGTCAGCGGGAAGCGGCTGGTCACTTCGACGGCGCGGATCGCATCGGCCGGCTTGAAGGGACGCATCGAGCATACCATTCCGCCCTCGAAAGGACCGGATTTCGTGGTCGCGATATTGGTCTCGTAGGCCGGCACCGCACGGCCGAGCTCGAGATGCCGGAGCGGCAGGCCGGCCGTGACCAGGGCCTCCTCGAAGGAATAGGAGCAGCCGAGCACGAAAGCCACGAAGTCGTCGCGCCAATATTCCGTGATGTCCGTGACGGCCTCGACGAACTCGCCGTTCTTGAAGACGCGGTATTTCGAGACGTCGCTGCGCAGGTCGAAATCGTGCGCCAGCGTCGGCAGGCCGGTGGCGCCCGCCTCCGAGACCGCGATCAGCGGGCAGGGCTTCGGATTGCGCTGGCAGAACGTGGCGAAGTCGAGCGCGTATTGCTCCGGCAGGATCGCCAGGTTGCCCTGAATGTATCCCATCGCCAAACCGGTGGTGTCGCTGGTGAATTGTCCCGCCCGAATAAGCCGCCGCACCTCGGCGGGCGACAGGTCGCGCATGTTTCGCAGAGTCTGGACGTCGTTCATGATCTCACTCCCTGGCCGGTCTATCGCCGGGTAGTTTCGGCTCATTTCGGCGCGGAGTCCACCGGGCTCCTGACGGAAATGTGAAATCGACGGCTTGTCGCCTGCAAGGCGACAGGCCAAACTCCGGCCCCATGAAATGGATAAAACGTCTCAGTACTTTGTTGGTCTTGCTGCTCGCGGGGCCGCTCCTGGTGCTCGGCGGAGGTGACGTAATGGGCAAGGCATGGTGGGAGGCGTCGCGCGAATCCGCGGGGCTTGCGCCCGATCCCCGCGCGACCCCGGAGGCGGTGGTCCAGGTCTATGCGGCGCGCGCCTTCAGCTGGCGGGGGGCCTTCGGCGTGCACACCTGGATTTCGGTGAAGCCCACGGGGGCGGCCCATTTTACCGTCTATCACGTGGTCGGCTGGCGGGTGCGCGGCGGCGGCGACGCGGTGGTCATCGAGCGCGATATTCCGGACCGCCTGTGGTATGACAGCGTGCCCGAGATTCTGACGGACATCCGGGGTCCCGGGGTCGACGCGGTGATCGCGAAGATCGATGCGGCGGCGCGCGCCTATCCCTACCGCGACACCTATACGGTGTGGCCCGGCCCCAACAGCAACACCTTTACCGCCTGGATTGCGCGGCGGGTGCCGGAACTGCAGCTCGATCTGCCGCCCACCGCCATCGGCAAGGACTGGCTCGGGCCCGACGGTCCCGTCGCCCGGGCGCCCAGCGGCACCGGCTATCAGGTCTCGCTGTACGGCCTGGCGGGGCTGCTTGTCGGCGTCGAGGAGGGGGTCGAGGTCAACGTGATCGGGTTGAACTTCGGCCTCGATCCGATGGGGTTTGCGCTGCGTCTGCCGGGCATCGGCCGGGTCGGTCTTGCCGGCGCCGCGGCGCCCCGGACATTGCCGGCGGCGGAGGGCGGCGAATGAGCATTTGGGGCAAGATCATCGGCGGTGCCGCCGGATTTGCCATCGGCGGCCCCATCGGCGCGCTGATCGGCGCCGTCGCCGGCCACGCGGTCGACCGCGCTCGGGCGCAATCGTCGACGGCGCCGGAGGACGCGACCAAGTCCATCGCCTTCACGATCGCGACGATCGCGCTCGGCGCCAAGATGGCGAAAGCGGACGGCGTGGTGACCCGCGACGAGGTCGACGTCTTCAAACAGGTCTTCCGGGTGCCGCCCGAGGAGGTCAAAAACGTCTCGCGGGTCTTTGATCAGGCGCGCCGGGACAGCGGCGGGTTCGAACCCTATGCGCGCCAGATCTCCGGCATGTTCGCCGAACAGCCGGCGGTGCTGGAGGAATTGCTCTATTGCCTGACCCTGATCGCGCGGGCCGACGGTGTGATGCATCCGGGCGAAATCGTCTATCTGCGCTCGGTCTCCGATATCTTCGGGCTCGACAATGCCGCGTTCGAACGCATCACCGAGATCACCACGGGCGGCGATTCGGCCGATCCCTATAAGGTGCTGGGCGTCTCCAGGGACCTGTCGAACGACGCGCTCAAGGCGGCGTACCGCAAGCTGGTGCGCGAAAACCACCCGGACAAACTGATCGCCGACGGCATGCCGGAAGATCTGGTCGAGATGGCCAACGACAAGCTCGCCGCGATCAACAATGCCTACGACAAGATTTCCGCCGAGCGCGGGATCAAATAGGCCGGGGGCGGCTCCGCATGGACATCGAGGACCGGCCCTCACCCAATTGCGATGCCCGGCCGGACGGCGCCCAGGTCGATATGCTGGTGCTGCACTATACCGGCATGCCGACGGGGGAGGCGGCGCTCGCGCGCCTGCTCGACATCGAGTACGAGGTCAGCGCCCATTATCTCATCGAGGAGGACGGCCGCATATTCCGTCTGGTGGCGGAGGCGGACCGGGCCTGGCATGCGGGCGTCTCCTATTGGCGGGGGCACCGCGACGTGAACGCCCGCTCCATCGGCATCGAGTTGGTCAATCCGGGGCACGAGTACGGCTACCGCCCGTTCCCGGAGCCTCAGATGGCGGCCCTCGAGGCCCTGTCGCGCGACATCCTGGCCCGCCATCCGATCCCGCCCCGCAACGTCGTCGGCCATTCCGACGTGGCGCCCGCGCGCAAGACCGATCCCGGCGAGCTCTTCGATTGGCGCAGTCTGGCGGCACAGGGGATCGGCCTGTGGCCGGCGCCGGCGGCATCGGGCCCTACCGACGTGATGGATGCGCTTTCCGCCATCGGTTACGACATTACGGACTACGCCCTCGCCCTGGCCGCCTTCCAGCGCCATTTCCGCCCGGCCGAGGTCCACGGCGTCGCCGATCCGGACACCTTACGCTGGCTGCAGGGTCTGGCGGAGCTTTGCGAGCGGTCCTAACTGCTTTCGCAGGCCGCCGTTTCGCATGTATAATGAACGCGGTGTCAGACGGCTGGATGACCGCGCCTTGCTACGGGGAAACCTGCAAGGGGAGGAAAGTCCGGGCTCCACGGAAACACGGTGCCGGGTAACGCCCGGCGGGGGCGACCCCAGGGAAAGTGCCACAGAAAGCAAACCGCCCGGCGACGCTTCGGCAAAGCCGGGTAAGGGTGAAAGGGTGCGGTAAGAGCGCACCGCGCCCCTGGCGACAGGGGCGGCAGGGTAAACCCCACCGGGAGCAAGACCGAATAGGAAGGGCCGGCGGTTTCGGGCCGCGGATGGGTTTTCGCATCGCCCTTCGGGTGGGTCGCGCGAGGCGTCCGGCAACGGGCGTCCCAGACGAATGGTCATCCATCGCCCGCCGCGTCTTCGGACGTGCAGGCGGGGACAACCCGCTTACAGGCCGTCTGGCACGAATTCCCGGTCCGTGACGAGCAAGAGCCCATTGATTTAGTCTTGGCGCCCACGCTGTCCCAAATAATCGCAAAGGCGAACCAAGAGAGAACATTTAGGGAACGAAATACGGCAGCAGTCGTGCAATGAATTTGTCGAAACACTAGACCTTGTGTTTCATCATGAATACAACGCGATTCTTTGATTATTTGATGAGAACATGTATTACTTCTATTTCTTCCATTCGATTATTATTTGTTTGCATTGACTTTCCATTTTATCCCATGATATCCCAAGAAATCCCAGAATGCGCCAGTGCGAAAGTCCGCCTGCGCCTTCCGGGGGGATGAAACGGGGAAGATCGGAAACCGCGCCGATGGCGTTGTTCGCAGGCACATACGAGAACCGGATCGACCGAAAGGGCCGCGTTTCCCTGCCGGCGGATTTCCGCGCCGAGCTGCCGGTCGAAGGGAACAGGCGTTCCGATAGCCGATATCGGCCAGCGGATGTATTCAGCTGTCGCTATAAACGCAGCTCTCCGCCCAGTAAAGAAGTCACGGAGAAGGACAATATATAGATATAGGAATGTGACACCCAGGTTGCATGATTTATCGATCCAAGCGATGAATTATCTGGTAGGAGGTGAAGTGCCTCACCGATTGGGCAACGGGCATCCGAATATCGTCCCCTACCAAGTATTTCAGACTGCTGATGGACACATTATGGTTACAATAGGCAATGATGCCCAATTCGAGCGTTTCTGCGACTTTGGAGTTGTCCTGGAAATTTCTATAAATCCAGAATTTTCTAGTAATGCTGCTCGGGTCCAGAACCGGGAAGCTTTGATCCCAATTTTGGAACCAATTTTCAAGAGTAAATCCTCCGCCGAATGGTTAACGAAATTGGAAGAAAGGTCGATCGGTTGTGGTCCGATTAACAGTGTGGCTGAAGTGTTCAACGATCCTCATGTCATCGATCGTGGGATGTTGATTAAAATGCCGCATGGGGCCTTAGATGGCGCTGATGCACCTCTAGTGGCAAGTCCCATGAGGCTATCAGAAACTCCTGTAAGTTACCGTTATGCGCCACCTCTTCTGGGGTCCGCGACTACGTCTGTTCTCAAAGAACTTCTCGGAATGAGTGATGGTGATCTCGCTGATCTGAGGGATAAAGAAGTTATTTAATACCCTCGTTTTAGGTCAACGAGTTGAATTGGGTTTATGCCAGCTCGAAAACGACGGACATTTTCGATTAATTGGGGTGTTAAAAAATCGGGGCGGGGCCTTCGGGCGATATGGGGCATTACCAGAATTCGAGGGTGGCTCCAAAAGGGGTGCTGAGGTGGTAGGGGTTCCTCTCTAAAAACGTCCAGCGTTGCGGAATTTATATGTCCATTATCAATTGCCGTAATGAGGTCTAGATCTACCACATGTTCCCCCCGCCCTAAGTTGATAAAGGAAGCTCCTGTGGGAAGGAGAGACAAAGCGTTACTATCGATTATATTTTCGGTTTCCGGGGTCAGGGCAAGCAGGTTAACAAGTATTTCAGACTCACCGAGAAACAGGGGAAATTCATCCGGGCCTACAAAATGTTTCATGTTTTCCTGTTTACCGCCTGATTTGTTCCACGTTATGACCCTGAAACCAAAGTCGCGAAGTTTTCGTGCTACCGATAATCCAATGACTCCTAGACCCATGATGCCGACCGTTCGCTCTTGGACAAAGCGAACACCTGGGTTTATCCAATGGCCTTTCTGATTCTTGAGAATTAAATCTGGAAAATCTCGGTGGTGATAAAGGACGCAAAGCAAGGCGTAGTCGTCCAGCATCCTGTCCCCATCAGGGCTTTGTGCACGACATAGAGTGATGTGCGGTTTTTCTCGCAAATCGCTTACCAGGTCTTCGACGCCTGCACGCTGGGCAATTACGAGTTTGAGGTTAGTAAGTTTTTGAAAAAGTCCGGGTTCAGGTTCCGCAATAATAACGATATCAATTTCTTCTTCCTTGCCGAGGTCCGGCCATAGCCGAATATCTTCATCTGGAAGGGACCTCGAAAACTCCTTGTTCCATTCCTCCATGCGGGAGTTAGAGGATATAATTAGTATGGCCATAGAGAGAACTAGTGATAAGACGATGGAGCGGGTGAAGAGAATCGAACTCTCGTCTTAAGCTTGGGAAGCTTCTGCTCTACCATTGAGCTACACCCGCAAGTATATGTTTTTTATAACAAATAAATTCAGGAAGTTTTGGTATTTATTCAAATTGTACAAAATAATGTACAAAATTTGTTTTATAACCCAAAACAACCAGGTTCTTAGGTTAATTTAACCCTCCTATCAGCGCAAGATGATAACAAAACTGGTCTGAACAATTATATTTTGAAATTTTACATACATTTTCCATCGGAAATTTAAAAAACACATTGTATTCAAAAGGTTAGGTAGACTAGTCCCCCCCCCTTGGTCCAACTTGTTTCACTTTGTCCAATGGTTCCACACAGGAGGGGCAATTTGATATCCTGTGCACACACTCTCTCATGGTTTCAATTTATTTTTTTAAAAGTCACCCTAAATAGTGTCTTGCCATTTATCCAGGTTTTCACACTGGGATCATTTGGCTAAACTTAAGGAAATTTTAATCTAATGATGGTGTGGATATGAAATTTTCATTTTTGATCGTTCCGCTTATTGGTAGTCTTTTGATGCTCAGTAGTTGTAAAACTGCTTATCAGGCTCAGTCATTCACTGGAGGTTTCACAGATACCCAAATTGGTGAAAATATCTGGAGGGTAAATGTAAGATCAAACGCATTTACTTCACGAGGCGATGTTTCAGATATAATTTTACTTAGAAGTGCTGACCTAACCCTACAGAATGGTTTCAAATATTTTGCTTTCGCGGCCGCATCTACAGGGTCTGAAACTGTCGCAATTAATAATCCTGGAACGACATACACATCTGGTACGGCTAATTTGTATGGAAACTCAGGTTCCTTTAATGCGACCAGCCAAACCTATGGCGGTGGAACAACATTTTTGAAAAAACCTAGCGCTGAAAATACGGTCGTAATGTTTAAAGAAAAACCCAAAACTCATAAAGGTTTTAGTCTATACTGCCAAATTCATTTGCAATTCGTTAGCTAAATTGAACACCAAATGTGGTGTTATAAAATAGACTAAGGATACGTTTCCTTGGAGGGTAATGTATGAATGTTTTAAGGAGATTTTTCCTGGCTATCCTTTTTACCTTTCCTCGTCTGAGCATGACAAACGCCAAAGATTGAAAAAGGCCATTTCATAAAAACAGACCTGTATTTTACACCTGATGAAATGATCAAATTTCAGGAAGTCATCAAACAGATACCAGATTCATTTAAAAAAGCTGCAGAAAATCTAAACAATCAGAATTTATTTAAATAAGAAAATTACCGTCAATTAATTTGACTTCAAATTGCCCAATTTGCATCAAATTGTAACCACATTGTTCAATTAAGTTCGCACCATCCAACGTGTTTTTTCGAGCGTTGGGTTTCTCCTGTGCCTTGGGGGTTTGCCTGTATCCCCAAGGCATTCTAGGAGACTCATAGCGAGTCACTGAGTGCCCATCTTTAGTTTCAACATGCGTTTGATTCGATATAAATAATAAGTCGCTGTACGGGCAGCTATGAGTCTTTATGGAGGTGTCTAAATGACGCAAATAGACCGCAGTGACGATGAAAGAAAAGCCCTCAATAACTCTAGATATATGGGTTTGGGCTATCACTCTGTTACAGATGAAGCAAAAAGGTTTTGCAAGGAATTAGCCCTTGAGGTGACCCAAGCTGACCCCAGGCGTAAACGCTCAAGGAGAGGGAGAAAACTCAAGGAGTTTGTTCAGACCACAGGGGCCATTATCGCGGATGTGCTAATGGGTCATGGAAGAGACAAATCAATCTATTCGTCGTGTTCTTTCTCAGCCAACGCATTTACCAATAAAGAGCTAAGTTACCGTCAGTTCTGTAGTGCAATGCGTGGGCTCATTGAACTTAATCTGATCTATGTAGCAGCCAAGGGGTTCTTGGATAGACAGATCATCCCAAGGGGTTTCAGAACAAGAATTGGAGTGACAGAAAAGTTACTCCAAAGAGCACTGAGTGCAGGGATAACCCCAAGGAATATTCCAAGACACTTCAGGCACAGTGTTCCCAACACACCTTTGGTCCTTCGTGCTCCTAAGGTTAAAGGAAAACAAATAAAAAACATTAAGTTTGAAGAGACAGACCTCTCAGTGGAGCTTCGCTGTGAGGTTCATGAACTCAATGAGTTTCTTTCACACTTTGTGATAGAGGGAGCCACTCATAGAGGGTTCAGGCGTGTCTTCAATGAAGGAACATCAAAGGGATACACATGGGACAAAGGTGGAAGACTTATCAGTGAAGGCCTGGATAGTTACCAAAGGCTCAAGCCCATTCAGAGAGAAGACATCCGTATAGATGGAGAAGCTGTCGTTGAGGTTGACCTTAAGGCAAGCCAATTGACCATCCTTCACGGCCTGATGGGAAAAGAGCTGGATCTAAGAGATGACCCTTATAAGATCGAGGGCTATCCAAGAGACCTTGTGAAACAATTTGTCACCATGACCCTTGGCAATAATGGTGTCTTTCATAAAAGGTGGCCCAATGAAATAAGAAAAGACTATAGGGATAAACATAATGTTCCAGACCTTCAAAAGACATATCCACTGGGTAAACTTAGAAGTCAGGTTTTAGACAAATTACCTTTGCTCAATGACCTAGGTGCATCAGGGATTACCACACATCAGCTTATGTATTTGGAGTCTAAGGTCATTGTGAACACTATGTTAACTTTGAAGAGAGCCTATGGAATTCCATGTCTTCCAGTGCATGACAGCATCATCTGTAAACACTCTGATCAAACTGTTGTTGATGATGTTCTTAGAAACACCTTCTTTGCAGTATGTAAGATAAAAGCCATTACTGAGACAAAGTGAGCACTGTGTCTCTAATGTTTATAAGATAAGCATAGTGTTAACTATGATGTTAACACTATGTACCTATAAGGAACCAATCTGTGTCTACTAATAACGTTATTGAGACTTAATTGGTAAAGACTCAACCCATTGTCAGAAATATGTTCATTAGGGTGCCCAAAGCGCTATGCTCAAGATATTTTATACATTTTGGTTGGTTCGCATCGTTAAAAATTACATGATTTGCCAATGATGTGGATTTTTGAACTTTGGGAGACAGCAGAATGACTGGAACTATGATTAAACCTAGCGCGGTGTTGTTTGCTTTTTTACTTCACATGACACCAATAATCATAATAACGAACCAAGTTTCAGCTGACGAAACCAATAAGTTCAAATTAACCAAGTGGGGTATGTGTTTTAGTACTGAAGGACCAAAATACACCCAACATCATTGGGCAATTCAGAATCAGTGTTCCTCTGCTTACCTTCGGCAAGATTATAAGGCAGCAATTTCCGAGTGGCTTCCGCTGGCTGAAGCAGGACATTCAGCTGCACAACTAAACATGGGCAAACTGTATTCTAAGGGACACGGGGTCCTGAAAGATCAAAAAATAGCATTTGCTTGGTATAAAAAATCAGCAATGTCGGGAAATGGAAATGCTTTTTCGCTCTGGGTAACAGTTATAGGCTAGGTTGGGGAGTAGCAGAAAATATCATTCGTGCGGCTATGTGGTACCGACTAGCTCGTCGGATTCCTAACACTTACTATCCGAGGAGATGGGTGAAAAAAAAACTTAGAGAGCTGACGGATGAAGAAAGGTATAAAAGCAAGGAAATGGCAGACGCTTGTTTCAATAGTAACTTCACAAACTGCTGGAATTAGCGGCCAAGTATCTGGTGTGAGATCAAGAAAACGGCACTCGGCAAAATGGTTTATCGATTTTTTTTCTACGTCCCGATATCAGTCGTGGCTTTACTTTTGGTCACTGGATGTCAAACCGAACGGCTAAAATCTATCAGAGGTTCGATTTCATATTTTGAGTCGGGTCAAAAAGCCGTCAGGCCTTGGTTGCTCAACCTTAACAATTGTATCAATGATGCAAAGGTAATGTGGAAGGTGAAGTATCCCGCGAAAACCTACCCAGATTTCCAAGATTTTCTGAAAAAGGAATATGATTTCACCGTTAAGGACTATGCAGATACTCGACTGGTAAGAGGTATGGTCGAGCGTAGAGCAGTACTTGACCTATCTTCAGGGTACAGCGCATGTGTGAAAGAAACGCTTCGTCGGGCAAAACGATCTAATAGGTACATCCGTGAAATGATAGGCTTGCTTGGTCCAAGACACACGCAAGAGCTTATTAACATTTCTGATTATCTCAATGGGTCTCAAAGCCGAGGGAATATCGTCGGCGAGCTATCAAAATAGTTGAACAATGGGAGACAGATCAAAGTGAAGCAAGGGCGACGCTAGCTAAACAAATGCGACGCCTCAAAGCAGCAGAGGCTAAAGAGGAAAAAGCGATAAAAATGCGTTGGGTAAAAGCAATCCAGGCAATCGACCAGTACAATCAGCAACAATATAAAAATTATGTGGATCGTTGGAACTCGGCTGTTCAGTCTCAAAGTTCGAATAATCCTCAACCAGATATAACTTGTGTCGGCTCTTCTCCAGTGTATCGAAGTGACGTATATGGTGGATACCGCTGGGAATGTAAATAAATTTGAGTGTATGGAGTTGGCCTCAGGAATACTGTCGACGCATATCCGATCTAATAACTATGCTCTATGAGCACTGGTGAACAATATTCACAAGTGCATTGCCGTTCTCCTTCAAATATAATTTTTAGCACCTAGATTTTTGGCACTCCACCTTGGTTCTCCACATTGCCCCTCTTTGAAACACTTTAGGGCCATCTTGGCGGTGGCTTTATTTAGCCACTCAGGAGCTTCCTTGAGAATCCTCTTGTAGTCTTTGATGAACTCAGGGTGCTGCTTGTCTGCTAGGTGCTCACCAGCAACCTTGAGCCACATCATGCCATTGAGCTCATCCTTGATCCCATAGACGCCATGATACAGCCCGTAGCCGACCACCAATGCAGCCTTAGGCTCTTTCAGGCTTGCTGATATCCAAGCCCAGGTAAGACCTGTCTTTATGTCTTTCTCTGTACCAATGCCATCCAGATAACAGGTGGCGACAGACATCATCGCAGAAGGATCATTATTCAATGCAGCCCTCTCTAACCACTCAAAACCTCGCTCATTGTCCTTAGGTAAGAAGTCTCCTTCAATATAGGCCAATCCAAGAGCTCTCTGTGACGCAGGCATATCTGCCTCAGCTGCTTTAATCATAAAGGGAAGAGCTTTTTGCGGGTCTTTTACGAGTAACATCATGGCTAGTTGTTCTAGGGCGTCAGCATCACCTTCTTCAGATGCTTCACGAAGCAGTGTTTCTGCTCTCTTCATTTTTCTCTGATCCTTTGAGAAGTTCCTAATGAGGAAGCTTGCGTAGATACGCTTGGCCTTTGACGAACCGCTGGAGATGGCAACTTCAAACACCTGTGTGGCCTTACTGAGGTTCTTTCCGAAGAACTGACCATACTCATAGATATTGCCCAGGAGAGACAAGGCCAGGGGATGACCTTGGAGCAAAAGGGGTTCTAGCTTTTGCTTTGCTTCTTTCAGTCTCTTGGCTTTGAGATCATCGACAATCTCTGAGGTCTTCGTAAGGACGGCGTCTGAGACCTCTTCTGTATCTATGGAGACATGAGGATATGAGCAGCTTGAAGATTTCATATCCTCTATCTGACCATAGTCGCAGGGGCCACTAGTGATCAGCTTTGGAACAACTATTGATTCTTTAAACAGTCTTTTGGGAAGTTCTTGGTAAGCAACAACTACTGATACGACAAAAGAGACGAAACCCCCCAGGTAACAGCAAGTCTTAAAGACAAGCTTTAGTTTCTCCATCTTGGGCTAGGGCAAAATGGTAGGTGTTGTCAGGTAGGAAATACCTATGAACATGATTAAAAAGATTGATCCAAAGAAGCCCAATCCAAACAGTCTGAGTAACCGCAGATTACGACATTCAATTTCTGCTGATGATTTTCTTTTTTTGTACTCAAGTTGGTCTGAGGCAGGGATACGCAATTTGAAGCTCCATTGTTCTATCTGTGGTCATGAGACAATGGAGGGACAATATGGTGCTAATGAGGACCAAGTGTGATCATTTTGTGGCAAAGGATAAATAGGACTCAGATTTGCTAGATCGGCATTGGGTGTAAGATTAGCTCCAACCAAAAGGAGGAGCTGATGAAAATCGATCTTTATACGAAAGCCATTTTAACCGTTATCGCCATTGGCGTTGGGTTTCTGGTGTTTGAACAGAAGCCTGTGAAGGAAGTACACGCTGGCTATCACGACAATAATGCTCGCCTACAACTGATGAACAGAATGGGCAAAATGGAAAGAAATTTCAAAAGGCTTGAGAGTGATTTCGTCAAAACTGTGAAGGATTATAGAAAATATAAAGCAATGCAGAGAACATTGGCACAACGAGTTTCAAAGATTTGCACTCAGATGGGGACGCTGGGGTATGTTGCTGACACGCTGGTGGGTCATGTACTGCTGCCATACACATAGGCCTGATAGTGTATTAGCAATCGCTGCGTGTCTTTATGCGTTACGCTCTTGGGCGAATAATTCAGCAAAAGTGAAGTAAAAAAATAACATATTGATTTACAGCACTTGGTGACTTTGGAACAACGTTGGAAACCCTGAGCAACTAATCAGTCAAAGTAGCTTAGCTTTTCTATCCAGCTTCGCATCAAGTCTATGCTGCTTCCGCCTGAGTAAAGGCCATAGGTGGTATTATTTTATATTGCCTCTATCCAATCGGCTTCGCTAATAATTTTTATATCAGCCCCCTTATCGTTGAAGCTCACTGCCTTTTCTATTTTTCTTCCAAAGCTGGAATGTGCCCAAGACTCTGTAGCGTAAATCCCAATGACCAAATAATTCAAATCTTTCCTTAGTGTTGATATAGCTCCGCCTCGTTCAATTACAGCTCCTTCACATTCTTTCCGTTTTCCAAAGAGAAAAGTGCCTGTAAAACAGAAAGATTTTGATTCAAATTCGATTTCAGGTTTGGGATCCGTTAACGGTAAATTTGTGCTTTTGAGCAATTCCCCCAATTCAAAAGAACCCCCGACAAAACTCTCTAAAGTTTCAAATAATTCTTTGGATTCATCATTAGAAAGAATTTGATCAGAGAGCATTTCATCTAGTCTTGAAATAAGCCCTTTGAAGAGGGGGTTGCTGAGTGCTGCCTCATTTGCCGCGAACCACTTTTGAAGATACTCGGCTTCATCTTGGGTGATTTTTCCATCAGCTAGCAAGCCATGCGAAAGTCCTGATAGTTCATTTATTTGACGGTCTGATATGGACCTGCGGTTCATTATTTCACGAAGCGTCGTCATTCAGCCTGGCTCCCATTGTGTCATTCCTGGATATTTTTTTGGTTACTAGCGCGCTCTTTTTCTCCAATGCTTCAAACGGCATCCAATCATCGATTCCATTGTGCTCTAGCCATTCTTTGTCACGCCATATTGGGTTAAACAGCATCAACTCTAATGAATGTTTCGTAAAAATACGTCCATCAATGATGTTCTCATTTTCTGAGTCATAGTCTTCCAAGCCGCTGTAGTTAAAAACTTTGTCACCTAACTGAAAATTTATAACTGGCATCGATCTTGATACGAGGTCCGCAACAGCCTGAGCAATTTCTCTTCTGCTGGTCAGAGGTAATTCGCTTAGATAACGCTCTGTTACGTCTTTGTTGCCCTGGGCAGAATGTCCCATCATCTGTTTAGTGGCAAAAAAGTCAGGTCTAACTTTATACGCAAGATCTGAGTAAGTTCTTCTCAAATCGTGGTGGATTAAATTCTGGGCTTTGATCTCTGCAAAGCTCACTATGCTAGAAAGTGTCTTTCTAAAATTGGTAATAGGTCCTTTGTTGCCTCTTCCGCAGAATACATAAATTCGTGAGGCGCTATCGGATGGTGAGCTCTGGGCTTCCCTTTGCCTAGTACGAAGCATGGTTAAGACAATTCTAGACATTGGTATGCGGTAGTTTTGTCTGTTTTTCACCCCTTCAAATTTATCAAGAGGGCTGGAAACCTCACCAGGTAAGAGTATCAGGTTGTTGTTCCAGTCTACCCAATCCCACTTCATGAATTGCAATTCAGATATTCGTCTTCCCGTTAATAGAGAGAGGAGACAAATGTGAATCACAGTGGTGTGAGTTTCTTTTTTTTGCTTAGGAGCGTATTCAAAAAGAGCTAGAGCAAATCGACCCACTTCGTTGGTATCATTTGCAAGTCTATTGGTCCTTGCGGGAACAACATATTTTCTCTCTGATTTCGCCATTTGGCTTGTAGCATCACTTTGAATAATCCCTTCCCCAATGGCGTAATTAAAAACTCTCCTCAGCTTTCTGAAGGCGTTATCCGTTGCCGCCTTGTGACCTTTGCCAAGATCGATGACATACCAATCAACGACATCCTGTGAGGAGACTGAAGAAATCTGCTGACTTAGCATTCCTTTCATACGTTCGCTATTGAGCCAAGATTGCCAATCCTTCAATGTCGATTTTCGCCATGGCTTTTTATTGGTTTTTCGTGTTCCTTGGTCCTGGCCCAAGAGCAAAAGCTCCTTTGCAATATCTCCGATAGTCGTTGGCACATTTGACTTTGCAGATGAGTTTTTGTGTCTCTCCAGAGCTAATTTGACCCCGTATTCGCCCCTTCTTTTTGCAGAGTTTATTATATCAAGTGCGATGTCTTCAGCCTGCTGCTGCGTTAGGTTATCAACCTTGCCAATGGTGCTCTGGATGTGGAAGCCTTTGACCATCTTACGCAGCTGGTAAGAGTTTCCCCTGATACATAGTCCAGAAACTGAAGAATTTATTTTCATATATACTGGTGAGATAATGTGCAAATTCTTGTACAAATTTGTCTGATTCTAGAGCATATTTGAAAAATGTACAAAATTATTTGTACAAAAATAGTACAAAAAACAAAGTAAAACCTTTTGTTTTTTTATTTGTATGATCAAATAGCCTTCTTGGGAAGCTTCTGCTCTACCATTGAGCTACACCCGCGAGGTCTTTCATTGTATTGTGTGATGTGCAGGGACTGCAAGGGGTGGTAGTTGGCTTTCCTATTCTGCTCTTATCCAATACCATTGTCGGCATGGTAAACATCGTTTTTTCTTGTGAATTAGCTGACGGTTTGGGAAAGGCCATAGATTTTACCCAAATAGATTGGGTAAGGGCTGCATTTAGAGATCATCTCTCCATCGACTGCTATCCCGGTACGTTCAATCTACTGGCCCGTACTGATGATGCGAAATTAAACTGGGCTTTGGTGCGTGAATGGAAAGGAATATTAATCCCGTCTCCTGAACCCGGTTGGTGTGCATCCCGCGCATGGCACGCTCGTATAGAACGATGTATTGGAGCCGCAATAATATTGCCAGAAGTTGACTCATATCCGAACGATAAGATTGAGTTGATCGCTCCCGTCAATGTTCGCTCCGCACTCGGGCTGAAGGCTGGCGAGCAAGTCAAAATAGAGGTGTGTGATGGACATTGGCCTGTGTCCTAACTGTAAAATAAGAGTACTTGGAATTTTTGGAATGCCTTCCGCTTTTGTTACAGAACCATAGCTGTTAACATCTGGCGCAAAAACTAGGACAACACGACAAGGGCAAAGCTAAAGGCAGCTTGCCATTTTCTCCTGATTTCTGTTTTATAATTTGGGTTAAGATTTTTTCCAGTTGTTCTTATGTTTGAAATAACAATTACCAGGGATTTTAATTATTAAACCGATCGATATGTTTTATGCCGCAGCCCGATTAAACCCCGGTGGGACGGCAATAGATTCTCCAGACATCACTCTTACCTATCGTGAGCTCAAAGAGCGAGTGGATGCGCTTGCATCTGGTCTCCAATCGATCGACCCCATACCGCAATCGAAGGTGGCTATATGCGGGTACAATTCGCTTGAGCATCTTATCGGTTTACTGGCTACCATGGCCGCGGGAAAAATCTGGGTGCCTTTAAATCCGCGAGACTCTAAACCCGATCTTGACGCCAAATTAGGCGCGGTAAAGCCAAGTATCCTGATGGTGGATGAGGACTGTTTAGATAAGGTCGAACTAGATGCCGCCTCCATAATCTATGGCTGGGGAGCATCAGAGACAGCTTCGGATAGTTTGTCCGGTATAATTTCTGCTAAAATGTCAAAAATTCCAGAAGCGCACGACCTCGCGTCCGAGGATACCCAAGCAATAAAATTCACTGGCGGTTCGAGTGGAAGGCCAAAGGGGGTATTGCAACCATACAGGGCCTGGCTTACAGGAGCCGCTTGCATGATCCACGAACTCAATTTGACCTCCGCGGATCGTTATTTGTTGGCGTCCCCTTTAACCCATGGAACTTCCTGTTATGTAACGCCGACACTCGGGGTAGGGGGGACACTTGTTTTAGGGGAGCGGACCATGCGGCCTGCAGAGATACTGGAGGCTTTTTCATCAAAGAACGTTACAACTACGTTTATTCCACCAACTGTGATCTATATGATGCTCTCGGAACTCGGCGGAGAGGCGGACTTTCCATCCCTTAAAAACTTGATTTATGGGGGGGGGCCAATGCCGCCAGAAAAGGTTCGAGAGACCCAAGCTGTTTTTGGAAATGTTGTTGCGACCAACTATGGTCAGACTGAGGCCCCGCAAGTCGCTACCTATCTATCGCCCTCAGAAATGTCAAATGGTGAACTTGTATCGTCCGTTGGGAGAGCAAGTTTTTTAACGAGGGTATCTATTATGGAGCCAAACTCGGATAGGCTCTTACCGCCCGGGATAGATGGTGAAATCGTGCTATCTGGTGGCCTCGTCATGACAGGCTATCTCAATATGCCCGACGCAACATCTGAAGTTATGCAGGGCAAATGGCTTAGGACAGGGGACTTAGGCACCCTCGATGAGAGGGGTTACCTGTATCTTAAAGATAGGCTTAGAGACGTTATTATCTCAGGGGGCTTTAACGTCTATCCAAGCGACGTGGAAGCAGCACTTGTCGCTCACCCAGCAGTCAATGAATGTGTTGTCTATGGACTTCCAGACGATAAGTGGGGAGAGAGAGTTCAAGCAGCCGTCGTTCTAAGGCCAGGCGCAAATGCGGGAATAGAAGAATTAATGCGTTTCGCAAGGGAGCGTTTGGGGGCGGTGAAAGCGCCAAAGGAAATTAAGTTGTGTGACGACCTTCCCCGCAGCAGTGTCGGTAAAGTTCTGCGACGTACGGTGAGAGAAGATGCTATCTCTCTATTAAACTGACTAGCAGGAATACCAGAGATCTCGTTATCCTTGGATGACTGAAATATATTTATAGAAATCCCTCTCTGAGACAGGAAATCCAATCTATAACTGTTAGCAAGAAGCTTCCATTCAGTGTTCAATCAATGAATGGAAGGTTGTTTCGTCAACATTACCTCCTGAACAAACCACCACTGCGATCTCAGACTCTGGGGCGAGTCCTTCTGAAAGGGCTGCTAATCCCACAGCTCCTCCGGGCTCTAACATGATTTCTTGGTCAATCCATGCGAACTGCATCGCGCGCCTGACAGATCCCTCTGAGACGCTCAATCCCCCCGATAATAATTTTTGCATGATTGGAAACGTAATATCACCGGGAGTGGGAACCAAAAGTGCATCACAAATCGAGTTGGGACCTTCCGGTCTATTGGTGATCCTTTTTCCCAGTGAGAGGGATTGAGCAATGTCATCGAAATGCTCTGGTTCAACAGAAAAAACATGAGTGTCTGGAAAAAAATTCTTAACCCCGATGGCAACCCCAGAGACGAGGCCCCCACCGCTTGCAGGAACAACCACCAAATCAGGAGTAAGGTCCAAGCTTTTTAAGTCTTCACAAATTTCAAAGCCGACAGTCCCCTGACCCGCGATAATGGAGGGGTCGTCGAATGGCGGGACAAGTGTCATGCCTCGTGTTAGGGCAATATCGCCAGCTATGGCCTCCCTAGACTCGCGCCACCGATTATAGGTTACTATTTCCGCCCCAAAACCCAGGGTGGCATCTATTTTTTTTGTTGGTGCGTCTTCAGGCATAACAATAACAGCCTTAATGCCGAGCATTTGGGCTACGCATGCGACCGCTTGGGCGTGGTTGCCTGAAGAGTATGCTGTTACTCCTCCACGCAATTCCTTATCATTTAATTGTATTATCTTGTTATAAGCACCACGAAATTTAAACGAACCGGTTTTCTGAACATTTTCTAACTTCAAAAAAACCCGCCCCAAACCTTTATTACTAAGTTTGATCTCAATCAGGGGGGTTCGAACCACAAGATTTTTTAATCTTGCGGCAGCCTTTTCAATATCTGAAAAATTTGGCCCATCCATAATTTTTATTTTCGCGAGACATTCAATAAATCTGACAGGTCACTCACCTCTGCTTGGGCGGTGCAAGGCAGGTTTTCAGGTATTGATCCTGATCGGTTTACCCAGATCGTGTTAAAACCAAAACTCGCCGCTCCAGCTATATCCCATCCATTGGCTGAGACAAAAACTATATTGCTAGGCTCCAAATCTAAACCTTCAGATGCGATTTGATATACAGCCGGGTGGGGTTTGAATTTACCCACAGTATCTATCGAATATATTCTGTCGAACATGTGGTAGAGCCCTGAGGTTTGCAGACTGTCCTGCAAGGTTTGATAAGATCCATTCGATAGAACCGCTGTTGAGATCCCTAGAGATTTTATTGAAACTATCGCTTCAGGAGCTTCTGGGAATGGCCTAAGGCCTTTAAATAGATCAAGCAATACCTCTTGGAGGCTTAATTCTCCTAAGTCTAGACTATTTATAGCGTAATCGAGGGCTTCCCTGGTGATTCCATCGAAGTCCGTATGCCGCCCCATCAGCGTTCGCAGCCATGAATATTCAAGTTGTTTTTGCCGCCAGATTATTGAAAGTTGGCTCGCCTTTGGCCCGATTTGTTCGGCTAATCCTGCTACTGCCGAGTTAAAATCCAGCAAAGTCCCATAAACATCGAAGACATATGCTTTATAATTTCTATTCATAGAAATCGTCTTCTATTACTTTCATCAACGATGCAAATCATTTTTCAATTCCATCGCCAACGCCCCTCTGGTCTCAAGGTATCTGAAAATTTGGAGATTAGCCAATACCCGCTGGACGTAGGTTCGAGTCTCCGCATATGGGATTAATTCAATCCAATCCAGAGGGTCAATTGAGGGGGATCTGGGATCTCCGATCGTGTCTAGCCAGCTCTGAACTTTACTGGGGCCGGCGTTAAATGCGGCGATCGCGAGGATGTATGAGCCGTTAAAGCGTCTAAGAAGTTGGGCAAGGTATTCTGCTCCTAACATTACGTTATAATCTCCGTCATTGACTAAGCCCCCTGCGACAAAGGGGATGCCAATTTGTTTAGATACTTGGCGCGCTGTCGAGGGCATTAGCTGCATGTATCCCAGGGCACCTCTCTGGCTTCGTGCTTGGGGATCAAAGCTGCTCTCTTGGCGAATAACGGATCTGATGAGATTTTTCTCAACCAAATCGGTTGGGATTTTTATTAGGGGATATCCTTCCTCCAGAAGAATAATCCCCTTCTTCAGACATTCTCGTGATAGCCAAACCGCCATGTCTGGCCTATCAAGAATTTTCGCTAATTTCGCCGCTCTTGAAGCAATTTCTGGCCAGCTTCCGTTGTAAAAAAATTTTTGAAAAAAAATCAATGAAAGTTTTCGTTGACCGATTTTCTCAAGGAAAATTGCTACATTGCTTAATTCATCTCGACGCAGGGTGTTTTTGTATTCCTTATAGGGATTTTTAAGTGTCCCAGGGATTGGGATTTTTTCTCGCTGTACTGTTTCGACAAGAGCGAGTTGGCCATAAAACGTGCTCCAATGTTTTGCGGCCTCCTTTTTCCAACTCCGTTCTAATTTATCATTTCCAATTTTTTTGGCTGCCCTTGCTAACCAGTAAGCGGCGCGAGCCCTGCTAACGGGATAGCGAACGTTAGAGTATAATTTCTCAAAGTATCTAAAAGAGATTTGAGGGTCCTTTAAAAATCGAAGGGCTGTCCACCCCGCTAACCACTGTATTTTGGAGAAGATATAACGGAAACGCTGTGGGTCGACATTGTGCGCTGCACTAACCTCCCATGCAGATTTGAATTTTCCCTGACTAATCAGTCGCCTTGCTAAGATCAGGCGTTCCTGCGCCCATAAATCGGGTCGGGTTGTTGTTTGCGGCGCCCGGTTTAGGAGGTCCAATGCGGCTTCAGTACGGCCTTTTTTTCTTCTCCAGAGTATTCTTTCAAAAACGAAACCGGGTTCTGAAATATCGAGTGGAGATAAACGACGTATGGATAGGTCAACACCCGGACTTTGTCTTCTCAGTTTAATACGTGCATCTGCTTGCCGGCGCCTCGCCTTGGAGACAAGGTGCATTATTCGCTTGGCTTGATGCGTTTTTCCTTTCCAAAGAAGTTGGTCTAGCCGTCTCCAGTGATTTTCCTCAGCCAAGATTCTTTGGTGGCGTTTCAAAAAGCTTTTTTGTTCTCTATGAGAAAATATTCCTCCAATCCAAGTCTCATTGAGAATTCGTTTTGCTGTATCCGTTTCTCCTATTTCCAAATAGGCCTCACCCAATATCCTTTTTCCAGCGGAGGTTTGTGGCGGGTAATTGCTGAACCAATTTATAAGTTCTTGGGCTGCCGGAGTTTTGTCAATCATCAGATTTTCTACCTGCCTCCGGATAGCAGATAATTGCGGCCAATCAGGATTCTGTTCAATGAAGTTTATCATTTCTGCAAGGGAGTGGTTACCGAGGCCCTTTGTCATCTCAAGCCATCGTATTGTTTTTCGGCCTAAGAGCGAATTGTCATGGCCAACAAAATCTGTGTCATTTGAAAAACCACCTTTTTCAATTCGCTCAAATAAAACGGAGAAAAGTAATTGATCTTTTTTTGTGGGCTCGCTGGTCATTTGTTCGACAGCAGCAGCTGACATTGAGTTGTTCAATGCTACCAACACCAAACCTGCGGAGAAGAACATGAATTTAATGAACAGGGCTATAATTTTTGTTGTCAAGATCATGGGTGTTTTCTGAAATATGGTCAGTCGATCCAGGGAGAAGAAATCATCAGAAGCCCCCTAATCCAAGCCAACCATATTGTCTGAAACCTTGCTATGGCAGAAAACCCGCTTTAAGTTGAACCGAAAAACGAAACCTTACTACAAAAACTTGTAACTACATTACTTACGAGAAGAGAAAATGTTTCAAGGGTCTATTTGTGCTTTGATTACTCCATTTAAGGATGGGTTGTTTGACGAAAAGTCCTATGCCGATCTCGTGGAATGGCAAATAGAGCAAGGGACTGAGGGATTAGTGCCGTGTGGGACTACAGGTGAGTCACCGACACTGAGCCACGTTGAGCATAAGCGAACAGTAGAACTTTGCATTGAAGTAGCCAGGGGAAGAGTTCCGGTGATAGCGGGAACTGGGTCTAATTCAACGGCTGAAGCTCTAATGTTGACCCAACATGCAAAGGAGGTAGGTGCGGATGGCGCGCTTGTTGTGACTCCCTATTACAATAAGCCGACACAGGAGGGGATGTTTCAGCATTTTAAGGCTCTGAACGACGCAGTGAACATACCGATTATTATTTACAATATTCCGAGCCGGTCCGTGGTTGACATGTCTGTTGAAACAATGAGGAGGCTTTCAGAACTACCAAATATTGTAGGGGTCAAGGATGCAACAAATGATGTGTCTCGGGCGACGCTCCAATCGATGGCAGCTGGAAAGGATTTTATTCAGCTTTCGGGTGAGGATGGCACGCAGTTAGGTTTTATGGCTCAGGGGGGGCACGGTTGTATCTCAGTGACTGCTAACGTCGCTCCAGCGCTTATGGCCGAATTTCATAGAGCATGGAGGGCTGGTGATATTACGCAGGCTCAAGCCATCAATGAGAAATTGATGCCTCTGCATAAGGATCTTTTTTGTGAGACTAATCCTGCTCCGGTAAAATATGCAGCTAGCCTGTTGGGGAGGTGTTTGGATGAGGTACGGCTCCCGGTTTGTGCAATAACAAACGAAAGTCGTGAGAAAGTTGTAGCAGCCATGAAAGCTGCAGATTTGATTTGAATTAAGTTTCAATGGCGGCAGGGAAAGAAGTAAAGGCCGCGGCTGTCAATCGCAAGGCCAGATATAATTATACGATAGAGGACTCTCTCGAGGCCGGGCTCGTTCTGACGGGTAGTGAAGTCAAGTCTTTGAGAGAGGGCAGGGCGAATATAGCGGAGTCGTATGCAAGCGAAGAAGCTGGAGAGATCTGGCTCATCAACTGCTACATCCCGGAATACGATAAGGCTGGGATTCGTAATCACGAGTCTAGAAGACCGAGAAAACTTTTGTTGCATCGTAAGCAGATTGAACGGCTTGGTTCTTCGGTCCATCGACAGGGCATGACCCTTGTTCCCCTAAAGTTATATTTTAACACCCGGGGCGTTGCTAAACTTCAGCTGGGATTAGCAAAGGGAAAACGACAGTATGAGAAAAGAGAGACCGAAAAAAAACGAGATTGGGAGAGGGAAAAGGGACGTATTATTCGGGAAAAAGGGTAATCGTCTTAACCGTCGCGATCGTAGAGGAATAGGTCTGTGGCACTATTTCTTCTGTCAGTGATGTCATTAGGGGGGGGCTAATGAGAAATAGACCCCAATAGTAATAGTTGGGTAGAAGGGTTAGGTCATAATTTGGCAATGATCGTGTCTAGTGAAGATGAGTTTTTAAGCTGTTTCGTCTCTGCCGCTCTTTTTTATCGCAATCAGTTGCTATTTAGCCATCTGAGCAGCGGGTGAAACCGTTACTAAATCCGGCGGAATCTATCTTCCCGGCGACGTTGTTCTCCGTTCTAAAGATCCTTGTTTGTGCTTCATTTTCAAGAATTTTTTTACGGAGGGATATTTCAGTCAACGAATTTAAACAGTCCGTTTTAGATTTAAGGGACATTGATGGTCTAAAAGCCAAGATCATACTGGTTTAGTTTTTATCAAATTTCTTATCTTTTCAAAAACTAGCTCAAACATTTCCGTGCTAAGGCGTCTGGTATTGGTGTTGTACCGGGAGCAGTGATAGCTGTCAGCGAGCACTAAGTCATCGGTTAAATTATAGAATTCGGCATGGGAAAACTTATAATTGCTCCGCTTCTGCCCCAGCGCAGTTAAAATCGCGTTATGAGATAGTGAACCCAGGGCTAGGATACACCGCAAATTCGGCATTGCAGTGATTTCCCTGAACAGAAAATCTCTGCAATTTGCGATCTCAGGGCCCGTAGGCTTGTTTTGAGGGGGAACACACCTTACTGCATTGGTTATCCTGCAGTTCACAAGTGTTAGTTTGTCCTGGCAGGATTTTAAATATTCACCTCTTGAAAAATCGAATTTTTGAAGAGTTGCGTATAGCAAATCCCCTGCAAAATCACCGGTGAAGGGTCTTCCTGTTCTGTTTGCTCCCCTAAGCCCGGGTGCCAATCCGACGATAAGTAATTGGGCATCTAAGTTTCCGAAGGATGGGACGGGTGCATTGAACCACCCGGGTTCTTCAGAACGCCACTTGTTTCTGAAATCAGATAACCGGGGGCAAAGTTGACAGTTGGTTTCAGGCTCAAATAATTCCGGATAAGGCAAAATCAGATCTATTCAGGAGGGGTTTAACTGTTCAGGGATTCGGCAATAGCGACCGGTTGAGCCTCCGAGTCATCGGGGCCAGTCCCATACCCTTCCTCCTGCTTGGGCCGAGCAATTTTTTCTTCCATGTCGCTAAGCTCAATAAAATTATCTGCTTGGCGTCTAAGTTCATCGGCCACCATAGGTGGGTTAGTCTTGCAGGTGCTTACAACAGTTACGCGACAACCTCTCCGTTGGACGGCTTCAACTAGGCGTCTGAAATCGCCGTCTCCCGAAAATAGTACAACATGGTCAATATGTTCAGCCATCTCGAGCACGTCGATGGCAAGCTCCATGTCCATGTTGCCTTTGATTTTTCGCCTGCCTGCCGCATCGGTAAATTCCTTGGTTGGTTTGGTGACCATGGAATAACCATTATAGTCCAGCCAATCCACAAGGGGTCTAATCGGCAAATATTCTTGATCTTCCATCAGAGCGGTATAGTAATAGGCTCGAACAAGTCTCCCGGCTGACAAGAAAACGTTTAGCAAATTTTTATAGTCGATATCAAATCCGAGGGCTCTGGCGGCCGCGTAAAGATTTGACCCGTCGATGAAAAGCCCTATCCGCTCTTCAGAATAGAATTTAACGTTTTTCATTTTGATTCCTTAAAATAGAAGCTTAAAAGAATATTGCGGCCATTAGTATAGTTTTTGGTCTGATTCAAACAAAAAATCTCAAACTAATCTTATCCCGTTAGGTAGGGAGATCGGACATGATTTTTATTGGGTTGGGAGCAAATCTGGTCCATCCAATCTTTGGGCCTCCCCAGGAAACAATAGAAGCAGCCATTAAAATTATGGATAACGATCTGGTCGATGTTATTGGCATTTCTGATTTCTATGAGAGCCGCCCGGTGCCTATTTCAGATGACCCCTGGTTTGTAAATGCAGCCATATCGATTGCAACTAGTGTTAAACCTTTTGATCTCCTTCAGTTGCTCCATAAAATAGAGAAAGATTTAGGGCGGGTGAGGGAGGCGCCGAATGGGCCCAGAGTTATTGATTTAGACCTACTTGCCTATGAAGAGGAAATTGCAATGGATACAAGAGGTCCTATTTTACCGCATCCACGGATTAGTCAGAGGGCGTTCGTTTTGCAGCCTCTTTGTGATCTCGATTCTCAATGGGTCCATCCTGTAATAGGCAAGACTGCTAAGGAGATGCTAGCAGAAATTCCTAAAGAAGATCGTTTCCTAGAGAAAATAATAAGACCCAAAACCTGTTGAGGGTGTCTTGATTTTTTGGGGTACTTTCACGTATAGTCCGGCATTCTTAAAATAAGGTTCGAAGGAGGGAGCGCATGGCCCGCGTTACAGTCGAAGATTGTGTCGAAAACATACAAAATCGGTTCGAATTAGTCCTCCTTGCGGCCCAAAGGTCTCGTGACCTCTCTGTTGGCGCAGAAATCCAGGTGGATAGGGATAATGACAAAAATCCTGTTGTAGCTCTTCGAGAAATTGCCGAAGAAAAGCTGGATAATGAAGAACTTAAAGAAGAAATTATCCGCAATATGCAGCGCCATATCGAGCGAGAAGTTGGCGAAGAGGATGAAGAGGATATTTTGGCATTAGAGGCTGAAATGGCTGCCACAGCGGAAATAGAAGCCATGATTGAGGCGGCCGGAATCAATGCAACGCTAGCTGATACCCTGCCCCCTACTGACGGAGAAGAGGATCGAGAAGCAGGAAGTGGCGCCTAGGTTTATTTTTCAGGCTCCGGTTTTTCTAAGTCCTCTGGTGGGGAAAATTATCCGGAGTCTTCTTTATGCTCCGCCAATTTGAACTTGTTAATCGCGTCAGGGCCTATGACGCAGATGCTAACGAAGACGCATTAAACAAAGCTTACGTCTTCTCTATGATGGCCCACGGTTCTCAAAAACGGGCCTCTGGTGATCCCTACTTTTCCCATCCTGTCGAAGTTGCCGGTATATTGAGCGATCTCAAGTTAGATAGTGATACAATAGTGACAGGTCTTTTGCACGACACCGTAGAGGATACCGTCGCAACAATTGATGAAATAGAGGGCCTCTTTGGTAAATCAATCGCGGCTCTGGTTGATGGAGTTACCAAACTCTCAAAGCTTGAGCTTCAATCAGATGATAAGAGGCAGATAGAAAACTTCCGAAAATTACTCCTCGCAAGTTCCCGTGACATCAGGGTTCTCTTGGTGAAGCTAGCCGATAGGCTTCACAATATGCGGACCTTAAAGTACATAAAAAGTCCAGAAAAAAGGTCGGAAATCGCTCGCGAAACCCTGGAAATATTTGCACCCCTCGCTGAACGAATAGGGATGCATGAGCTCAAAGATAACCTAGAGGATTTGGCCTTCTCAGAACTTAACGGGGACGCGCGTTCAACAATTGTTGCGCGACTCAATTTTCTTCGAGAAGAGGCGGCAGAACGGGATCTTGTAACAAGCATTGGCGATCGGCTTAAGGAAGTCCTGACAGGAGAGGGGATAAATTGTTTGGTCTCCGGGAGAGAAAAAACCCCGTATTCGATTTGGAGAAAAATGGAGCAAAAAAATATCGAATTCGGTCGTTTGTCTGATGTCATGGCCTTTCGCATAATCGTCGGCAGTTTGGAAGATTGTTACAGAGGTCTGGGTGCAGTGCACGCAGCATACCGATGTATTCCAGGCCGATTTAAAGACTACATATCCACTCCTAAACGGAATGGATATCAATCTATCCATACAGGGGTGATGGGTCCCGTCAATCATCGGATTGAGATACAATTCAGGACCCGAGAAATGCATGAGGTCGCAGAGTTTGGTGTGGCAGCGCACTGGCAGTACAAACAGGGGCTTTCTGGCACAGAAACCTTAGAATACGGTTGGGTAAAAGAATTACTGGAAATTCTTGATGATGCGGCGGATCAAGAGGATTTTTTCGAAAGGACGCGCTTAGACCTCTACAATGATCGGGTGTTTTGTTTTACCCCTAAGGGAGAGCTCATAGCATTGCCCAGGGGTGCTACTCCCGTAGATTTTGCCTATGAGGTGCATTCTGAGATAGGGGATCGCTGTATTAGCTGTAAGATCAATGGAAGCATGCTTCCTCTTCGGACAAAACTGCGGAATGGTGATCAGGTAGAAGTTATAACTTCCGATTCCGGGACTCCTGACCCAGCATGGGAACACCATGTTGTTACAGGTAAAGCCAGGTCTCGTATTAACAGATTTGTAAAAACGCAGAGACGCAAAGAATGCATTGCACTCGGTCAAGCAATTCTGCGGAAAGATTTCTCCGATCGTGGATTTGAATTTTCAGAGGAAATACTCTTTCAGCTACTCAATACATTCGACCTCAGTAAAATAGATCAGCTGTATTATCAGGTGGGCGAAGGGCTTCGCAGTTCTATGTCGATAATGGACTTAATTTTTGCCTCCGCTTCAATTGATGAAGAAGAACGATCTAATACCGTTCAACGGCACGAGAGTTCCAGCAGAAACACAATCCCGCTTCGGGGTCTAACGGAGGGTGTCATGGTCCATTACTCGACCTGTTGCCATCCGCTCCCTGGTGATCGCATTGTCGGTATCCAAACCCCAGGTAAGGGAGTGGCGGTGCATACCATTGATTGCATCACGCTTGAGAGTTTCTATGACATGCCGGAGCGCTGGATGGATGTGTCATGGGACATACCCAGTCTAGAAAATCAGCTTCATATTGGCCGACTAAGTATCAAGGTGGTCAATAAGCCGGGCTCTTTAGCAGAGCTTGCCTCCTGCGTCGCAAATAAAGAGGGCAATATTGCCAATCTAAAGATCTTAGGCCGTAGACCAGAGTTTTTTGATATGTCCCTCGACATAGAGGTTAGAAATACAAAACATTTAAACTCAATTCTTTCGGCTCTCCGAAATCTATCTGTTGTGAATAAGATTGAACGCGCTGAGAGCTAACGTTAATGGGGATTAGGAGGATAGTATGGCTGTAATAGATTCCGATGCACATGTGCTTGAAACTCCCGCGACATGGGACTACCTAGCGGGCGATGAGGCAAAATATAGACCAATGATCGTAAGCCAGAGTTATGGCGATGAGGTCCTTGCCAATGATGGGGTAAATATCCAACGGAATTATTGGATGATAGGACCGAGAACCTTCGGTAAAGACCGCAATGTCGGAAATGAGATGACCCGCCAGATACGGGAAATGGAGGATATTCCAGGGCGTTTGAAGCACATGGATGAACTCGGTATTGATATTCAGGTGCTCTATCCGACACTTTATTTGCGACCGATAACCGCAGACGTCGATGCGGATTATGCGTTGATACGTGCCTACAATCGTTGGGTTGCAGATATTTGTGGGCAGGCTGGTGGCCGACTTAGATGGGTTGTTATACCCCCGATTCAGAGTATGAGTCTGGTGAAAGAGGAGATTCTATTTGGTAAAGAGAACGGGGCCTGCGGTGTTTTTATGCGAGGACTGGAGGGCGATAGGGCTGTAGGAGATCCCTATTTTTATCCGGTTTATGAAGCAGCGGAGGAACTAAATTTGCCGATTTGTTTCCATTCGGGTAACGGTAGCATTAGGCACCATGATCTGTTCGAGTCTGATACGACCTTTACGAAGTTTAAACTGGCAACTGTGGGCGCATGCCATACAGTTATCGAAAAACGCTTGCCAGCGCTATTTCCGAAACTGCGGTGGGGATTTGTTGAGGTCAGTGCGCAGTGGGTACCATATATACTTTGTGATCTAGAAGACCGGTTTAGGCGGAATGGTTGGGATTGGTTCGAGAACCCGCTACGCGAAAATAATATTTATGTTGCATGTGAAAATACTGACGATTTGCCATATATTTTGCATCACGCGGGGGAAGATAATTTGGTGATTGGTACTGACTATGGTCATCATGATCCATCAAGCGAAGTCTTGGCCGTGCACAAACTTAGAGATGACACGCGGATTGACCCGGCGGTTTGTGATAAGATTCTAGAGAGTAATGCGGCGGCGCTGTACGGTTTGGACTAAGCATTCAAAGAATGATGGATAACTACCTGAGGCTCGGTGTAAACATCGATCATGTGGCGACTATTCGTAATGCGCGCGGTGGTTTAGATCCCGATCCTGTTAGGGCGGCTGAGATTGCGAAGTCAGCGGGGGCTGATGGAATTACTGTGCATTTACGGGAAGACCGTCGTCATATTCGTGATAAGGATGTTGAGAAGCTTAGAGCAGAGATAGAATTGCCTTTGAACCTAGAAATGGCTGCCACTCCAGAAATGCTCTCAATTGCTCAGAGGGTCAAGCCAAATGCAGTTTGCTTTGTTCCTGAGAAAAGAATGGAACGGACTACTGAAGGTGGCATGGACGTGATGCGGAATGCGAGTTCTCTGGAAGATTATGTAAAGCCCCTGAGGGCAGCCGGAATCGACGTCTCTGTTTTTATTGAGCCTGTGGTATCCCAGGTGCTAGCTGCTGAAAAAATCGGTGTTACCGCAATCGAAATACATACAGGAAGGTATTGTCATGCGCCTGCAGGCTCAGGTGAACGCCGTACGGAATTGGCACGAATTTCGGAGTCGGCGACCTGCGCAATATCGAATGGTTTGAGGTGTCATGCAGGACATGGATTGTCTTTCGAGACGGTTGGTCCGATCGCGGCGATTGCCGAAATCAGCGAGTTAAATATTGGCCATTTTCTAGTCGGAGAAGCGTTATTTCGTGGTCTGCACGGCGCTATAAAAGAAATGCGTGGCCTGATGAACAAGGCTCGTCTGAGCCTAAGTCAAGAGAGTATTTGAACCAATGATTATTGGTATTGGAAATGATCTTATAAACATTGACCGCATTGATAGAACTCTCTCACGGTTTGGCGAGAGGTTTATAAAAAGGGTTTTTACATATGCTGAGATTAAGAAATCTGAGGGACGCATAAACAGGGCGGAGAGTTATGCAAAAAGATTTGCGGCCAAAGAAGCTTGCTCCAAAGCGCTGGGAACTGGTTTTAGAAAAGGTGTTTTCTGGAAGGATATGGGAGTCGTCAATTTAGTAGGCGGAAAACCCACAATGAGATTGTCGGGAGGAGCGGCGAAGCGCCTTGACGAGATAACGCCGCCTGGAATGGATGCGAAGATAGATGTATCTCTCACGGATGAACCCCCGTTTGCAGAAGCGGTGGTGATCATATCTGCCGTGCAGAAACAAAAAGATACACCGGATTATTGAATCGGCGTGTTTATCTAAATATCCACTAGTTTTTGAAAATGTTTGATTTGCTATGCTTGGAAAATAGACATATGGCCAACATTCTAGATAAAAAAAAGGAAAAGGACGGAGGTTTTTGGGAAACTGCAAAAACCATTGTCTACGCTGTTTTAATTGCACTTCTGATAAGAAGCCTGGCATTTGAACCCTTCAATATTCCTTCAGGCTCCATGATTCCAAATTTATTGGTCGGTGATTATCTATTCGTCTCCAAATATTCTTATGGCTACAGTAAACACTCTCTTCCGCTAAGTCTGCCTGTGTTTCCGGGGCGGGTACTCTCGAAAGAGCCCGCACGCGGAGATGTCGCTGTCTTCAAACTGCCGCGAGACAATGAAACGGATTACATAAAAAGGGTGATTGGATTACCTGGAGACTCAATCCAGGTTCTTCGGGGCGAACTATACATCAATGGAAAACCTGTAATACGAAAAAAGATTGAGAACTTTATTGATTTAGATGCAGGCAAAAGTTGGTCTCAATATGTTGAAACGCTGCCTAATGGAAAGAAGTATCGGGTCATTGAACAGTTAGAGAATTTTTCGCCACTAGATAATACGCCAGTTTATAGAGTGCCTGCTAACCATTTCTTTATGATGGGTGATAACCGGGATAATTCAGCTGACAGTCGTGTTCAGTCTGGTCCAGATAGGGTGGGCTTTGTGCCCATCGAAAACTTCGTTGGTCGAGCAGAGGTTTTATTTTTCTCCACCGATGGTAGCGCGAGCATTTGGGAAATCTGGAAATGGATGACTGCGATGCGGCTTGGTAGGATTTTTAAGGCAATTGAGTAGTGGGTGAAGACAGGGCTTCGATTCGTGTTTTGTCCCAGAGATTAGGGCACGAGTTTTCTAATACTGAATTCATTCACCGAGCGTTGACGCATTCGAGCTCTGCGGAAGACTTCTCTGAATCAAATGAGCGCCTGGAATTTTTAGGGGATCGAGTTCTGGGACTGGTTGTGGCAGAGATTTTATTGGAACGATTTCCTAGCGAGAAAGAGGGACAAATCGCTCGTCGCCTCTCCAAAGCTGTTGATCAAGACAGTTTAGCTCGGGTTGCCGAATCCATCGCGCTCCAGGATTTTATAAGGGTTGGCCCAGGGGATCTTAAAAACGGCACCCGTAAACGAAAGGCCGTCGTGGCAGACTCAATGGAGGCGATAATTGGTGCTGTTTATTTGGATGCAGGACTGGAAATCGCTCGTTCTGTGATTTCGGATATGTGGATGCCAATGATCGATGCGTTCGTTCATCCTCCCTTGGATGCTAAAACGGAGCTTCAAGAATGGGCACAAGGGAGAGGTCTTGGTCTGCCCCGTTATGAGCTAATAAAACAGACTGGTCCGGACCATGAACCCGCATTTTTGATAACGGTTTCTGTTCGTGGGTATGGTTCGGCCAATGGAAAAGGTGGCTCGAAAAGGGCAGCTGAGCAGTGTGCCGCGGAGACTATCCTGCGGAAAATTGGAACCAAATGATGAGCCAGAGCACAAAATGTGGGTATGTTGCTTTGATTGGGGCACCCAACGCGGGCAAATCTACTTTAATGAACCAAATCTTGGGGACCAAAGTCTCAATCGTTACTCATAAAGTTCAAACCACCAGGTCCAGAATTGTTGGGGTATGGAATCAGAATAAAACACAAATCGTATTCATAGATACGCCAGGGATATTCGTTCCGACAAGACGGTTGGAGAGAGCTATGGTCTCAGCGGCCTGGGTCGGCGCGGCTGACACGGACGCTCTTGTGCATATCGTCGATGCGAGTAATTCAAGTGATCAGAATGTGCAGCTAATTAATGAGTCACTGGTAAATCGAGCACAAAAAATTTTTCTTGTGCTTAATAAAATCGATCGTGTTGAGCGCAGTAAGCTTTTGGAAATCTCAAAAAGGCTTAGTGCCTCTGGTGTTTTTGAGAATGTATTTATGATCTCTGCCCTATCGGGGGATGGAGTCCAGGATTTGGTCGCGACCCTAGAGGAGATCATGCCATCTGGGCCGTGGCTGTATCCCGAGGATCATTTGTCAGACATGCAAGAGCGATTGTTCGCTGCCGAGATAACTCGCGAAAAGGTGTTTTTGCAACTCCATCAAGAGTTGCCTTATTCAATTACGGTTGAAACAGAAGAGTGGAGAGTCCAGGAGAACGGCCGGATAACAATCAAACAAGTTGTGTACGTTACCCGTAAAGGGCAGCGGGGTATCCTTCTTGGAAAGGGTGGACAACAAATCAAGAGAATTGGTATGGCAGCGCGTAAAGAGTTGGAGAGCTTATTGGAATGCCAAATTAACCTATTTCTTTTTGTAAAGGTCCGTGAGAATTGGCACGATGATCCGGAGCGTTATAGGGAAATGGGGCTCGATTTTATTAATTAAGATTACCCATCTATAGGTCTTATTGGTCAGCGCCTTCAGCTCCACCTTAAGGATCCGACACTTACGTGGAAAATTTGATAAAAATTTATAGCGAAGAAAATTTTGCTCTTGAAAGTCACTTTCACTTTTTTGGGTTGAGGTATGGATTGGTCAGATAAAGGGTATGTCTTGTCCGCCAAGATGCACGGGGAACATTCGCTGATAATTACACTTTTAACCCAACAAAACGGACGGAACGCAGGTCTGGTGCGAGGGGGTGCATCACAAAAACACCGGGCTCTTTATCAGCCTGGAAACTTGCTCAGTGTTTCTTGGAGAGCTCGTTTGCCTGAACATCTTGGAACATATACCTGCGAAATGATGCGATCCCATGCGTCGGACTTTCTACATACACATCTGCCGCTTCTTGCCCTGAGTTCGGCAGTAACATTACTCGATGGGTCGTTGCCTGAAAGGGAACCAGTCCCAGAACTTTTTGCTTCATTTGAGAATCTTTTGGTAAGCCTCAAAACAGAAAAGTGGGCCTCGGCCTACATTTTTTGGGAAATCGAACTGCTTGCATTTCTTGGGTTTGGTCTGGACTTTTCTGAATGTGCTGTTACTGGAATAAACGAGAATCTGACACATGTGTCTCCAAGATCCGGAAGGTCGGTGTCCGCTGGGGCTGCCCAACCCTATTTGAATAAGCTTTTGGCTCTGCCCCGGTTTCTAATTGAGAAAGACACTAATCCAGAAAAAAAAGAGCTAATTGAAGGATTCATGCTGACAGGGTACTTCTTGAGGCGACATGTTCTTGGTGATTTAAATAAGCCTCTTCCGGCAACTCGCGAAAGACTTATCCAAGGACTGACTTGAATCGTTTTGGCGTAGTATAAGTCAGTATGCCCGAAGTAAGAGAGATAGATGGGGTTTCTGGCGAGGTTCCGTTGGCTGATGCGCTGAGCCAACGTTATCTGGCCTACGCCCTATCTACTATAACCTCACGGTCTTTGCCCGATGTCAGAGACGGATTGAAACCGGTTCACCGTCGTCTGTTGTATGCTATGCGGCAGCTGAAACTGGATCCATCCCAAGGCTTTAAAAAATGTGCTCGAGTTGTTGGCGATGTAATTGGTAAGTATCATCCGCATGGAGATACCGCCGTTTATGACGCGATGGTTAGGCTCGCACAGGAATTTTCCGTGCGTTATCCCCTTGTCGAAGGACAAGGAAATTTTGGGAATATTGATGGGGATAGCCCCGCGGCCATGCGGTACACCGAGGCCAGGTTAACCGAGTACGCACTGACGATGCTAGAGGGCATTGATGAAGATTGCGTTGATTTTCGGGAAAACTATGATGGGACTGAGAGAGAACCCGTATTACTGCCCGCAGCCGTCCCTAACCTTCTTGCGAATGGTGCATCGGGTATAGCCGTCGGAATGGCTACGTCAGTTCCGCCTCACAATCTGGAAGAGATTTGTTCCGCTTTACTGCACCTTATTAAGTATCCCAAAGCGGGTATTGATACATTGGTGGGATTGATGCCTGGTCCAGACTTTCCGACTGGAGGCATCTTGGTGGAAGCCGAACAAAGTATCAGGGAGGCATATGACTCCGGGCGTGGTGGTTTCAGACTTCGGGCGCGATGGGAAAGAGAAGAGCTTGGACGCGGCGCGTGGCAGATTGTAGTCACAGAAATACCATACCAAGTTCAGAAAAGCCGATTGGTTGAGAAAATCGCTGAGCTCATGGCCGCACGAAAGTTACCTATGCTGGAAGATATCAGAGATGAGTCTGCCGCTGATATAAGACTAATTCTGGTGCCTCGTTCGCGGTCGATGGACCCGGAATTTATCATGGAAGCGTTGTTCCAGAATAGTGATTTGGAGATCCGGGTACCTCTAAATCTCAATATTTTGGATCACAAATCTGTTCCTCGCGTCATGAGTTTGCGGGAATCCCTTCAGAGTTTTCTTGATCACAGACATGAAATTCTTTTGAGGCGGTCTAAGAACAGGTTGACGAGAATTAATGACCGATTGGATGTGTTGGCCGGTTACATGGTTGTCTATCTCAATCTAGATGAAGTTATCGCCATCATTAGAGATGAAGACGAACCCAAAAACGTCTTAATGAAACGTTGGAGCTTGAGCGAAAATCAAGCTGAAGCAATTCTAAATATGCGCCTGCGAAGCTTGCGGCGTTTAGAAGAAATAACCATACAAAAAGAGGTGGTAGGCCTTGAAGGAGAACGAAAATCCCTCAACAAGCTCTTAAAAGACAAGGGATTGCGTTGGAAAAAAATTAGCGAAGAGATTATTGAAATTCGCAAAAGATTTGGAAAGAAGACCATACTGGGTAAAAGACGAACGGAAATAGGGCAGGCGCCCCTTGCGCGGGTAGTCCCGATCACAGCGATGATTGAACGGGAATCTCTCACAATAGTATGTTCCCAGAAAGGTTGGGTGCGCGCTGTTAAAGGTCATATCGATGACCTTTCAGGTTTAAAATTTAAAGATGGTGATCGTGGACGATTTTCTTTAAAGGCAGAGACTACCGACAAGCTTCTAATATTGGGTACTAATGGTCGATTTTATACGATTGGGTGTGACAAGCTTCCAGGAGGAAGAGGCCATGGGGAGCCTTTGAAGCTAATGCTCGATCTGGGGAATGATCATGATATTGTTGAGATGATGGTTCATAAGCCTGATCGTAAACTCGTTGTAGCTTCGAGTGATGGTCGGGGGTTTGTTGTTAACGAGAACGATGTACTTGCGCAAACCCGATCGGGTAAGCAGGTGCTAAATGTTTCAGGTGATGTTGAAGCGAGGGCATGTTCCGTTTTACACGGAGATACCGTTGCGGTTATCGGGGAAAATCACAAATTATTACTATTTTCCCTTGAGGAATTACCGGAAATGAGCAGGGGAAGAGGCGTAAAACTACAAAGTTATAAAGATGGGGGCTTGTCAGATGTGAAGTCTTTCCTCTTGCAAGATGGACTGAGTTGGAAATCAGGAGAGCGAAATCGAACGGAAAAGGATCTCGCCATTTATCGAGGAAAAAGAGCTCAGGCGGGCCGTTTGGCACCTAGAGGTTTTCCACGCTCGAATAGGTTTAATTAAGAAACACAGATTGCTTGAGGGTTTAAATCCAGTCGGGAACGTGGTTAGTATCCGATAGGGGGAAGGTTCTGAACAGTTCAGTCAGGAGGGAGGCGGCATGAAAAAGCTTGCTGTCCTTGTGTCTTTTATAGATGGTTTGAATGAAACCATCGGTCGGATGGTTTCTTGGCTTACACTTGCTATGGTTTTAATAACCTTCAGCGTTGTTGTGCTCCGTTACGTTTTCTCTGTTGGCTGGGTGTGGATGCAGGAGTCATATGTCTGGTTGCATGGAGTCGTTTTCATGGTTGGGGCTGGGTACACTCTTCTGCATAACGGTCATGTTAGGGTTGATATTTTTTATCGTTCGGGATCGGAACGGTACCGTGCAGTCATTGATCTCATCGGTTCGATATTTCTACTTTCCCCAATGATCGTCATCGTTTTGCTTGGGAGCTGGGATTATGTGATCAAGAGTTGGGTCGGATTGGAGGAGTCTCGAGAGGCAGGTGGGCTGCCAGGTCTCTTTCTCTTGAAAACTGTGCTCTGGGTGTTTTGTGTTCTGGTTGCATTGCAAGCGGTTTCTCTGATGGGTCGCTCCTGGCTTGTTCTAAATGGTGGCGCTCGACTGATTTCAGCAGAGAGGACTCGAGAGTGATATGGGTACGGAATATCTCAGTCTTTTAATGTTTGCGGTCACGTGCGGTGTTTTGCTGCTGGGATTCCCTGTGGCATTCACCCTGGCAGGAGTGTCACTTTTATTTGCCTCAGTCGGCGCTTTTTTTGGGGCAGTTGATTTATCCTTTTTTGGAGCGGTTCCCTCCCGGTTTCTCGGAGTAATGACAAACGAGGTATTGGTAGCTGTTCCTTTGTTCGTCTTTATGGGTGTGATGTTGGAACGTTCCAGGATAGCGGAACAACTACTGGAAACGATGGGGCTGATGTTCGGCCGAATTCGAGGGGGGCTCGGCGTGTCGGTAATTCTGGTCGGTGCGGTTCTAGCAGCATCTACGGGGATTGTTGGGGCTACAGTAGTTACCATGGGTTTGCTTTCATTGCCTACGATGTTAAAGGCGGGATACGACCAAAAACTTGCAACCGGCCTGATAAGTGCATCTGGAACTCTCGGTCAGGTGATCCCTCCCTCGATCGTTCTTGTCTTGCTGGGTGATATTCTGCAAGGAGCCAATACGCAAGCTCAGCTTTCCAAAGGAAATTATGCACCCGATCCAGTCTCGGTGGTTGATCTATTTGCTGGCGCGTTTATCCCTGGATTGGTTCTGGTTATCCTTTACGTTGGATGGATTTTTTTTAAAGCCATGACAGATCCGAGGTCTTGTCCCGCATTGGTAGGAGAAAAAAGACCTTCGGGTATGTCGCGGCGTTTTTTTTCCGTTCTTCTTCCTCCCTCTTTACTAATCCTTCTTGTTTTGGGTTCAATACTAATTGGAGCCGCGACACCAACTGAGAGTGCGGCGGTAGGTGCCGTTGGTGCTATGCTGCTTGCGGCCAGTCGTGGGCAATTTGATTTATCGATTCTTCGCGATGTTATGAGTTCTACGACCAAAATTTCTTGTATGGTTTTTGTAATCCTTTTAGGGGCCTCTATTTTTTCTCTTACCTTTCGAGCCTTTGGAGGTGATGACCTTGTGCACCAGCTTTTAACCGGGATTCCTGGGGGTGCCTTTGGTGCGATGTTGGCAATAATGGCTCTTATGTTTGTTATGGGATTTTTTCTTGACTTCATAGAAATAATATTTGTCGTTGTGCCAATCGTGGGACCAGTCCTTCTGGGCATGGATCTTGATCCGATCTGGTTTGGAGTGATGATTGCCATCAATCTTCAGACGAGCTTCTTGACTCCTCCTTTTGGATTTGCCCTTTTTTATCTTCGAGGGGTTGCACCGCCGAGCGTAACGACAATGGATATTTATCGAGGGGTTATACCCTTTGTCGTGATACAATTGATTGCGCTCTGTATCGTCGCTTATTGGACTGGATTAGCTACTTGGCTTCCCAAGCTACTGTTTGGGTAAAAGACCGCTGATAAAATAATAATTTATCATAATTTTTTTCTCCGAACTCTAATCCTATTCCAAAAATTCGTTACTGAAGATTGCATCAAGTTTTGCGCTATCCGGAGACTTCCTCTAGGGTTTGTGGGCGATTTGAGTACAATACTTATCTGTTAAAATTAGATCGCGTAAAAATTAATAATATGGGAGTTTCTAAATGAAAAAAATGACCGCTATTGCAGGGCTGTTCGGTGCTGCCGCGTTGGTGTCACTTCCAGCGGCCGCTGATGAGGTGGCCAAATTCTATAAAGGGAAAACCATAACTATATGGTCTGGTCTTTCTCCAGGGGGGTCTTACACTGCCTATGCATTGGCCTTGAAAGACTACATGTCAAAAAAAATTCCCGGGAATCCTAATATCATTGTTGGATCTCGTACCGGCGGTTCCGGCCGCGTACTAGCAAATTGGATGTACAATGTGGGGCCTCGTGATGGCTCTATGTTTGGATTAATTCACGAAAGGATGGGGCTTGAACCTCACGTCTATCCGAAAGGAACCAAATTTGATGGCAGAGAGTTAAGTTGGATTGGATCACTCTCAAAGCAGAAGAGTGTTTGCTTCACCTGGCACGAGTCCAAAATAAAGACTTTTGATGATGCACAAAAAATGCAGGCCATTGTGGGAACTAATGCATCTGCCAGCACTGGGGCCGTGATGCCTAGAATGCTGAATGCGATGGCAGGGACTAAGTTTAAGATTATCCGTGGATACGATCCAGCAGAGATCTTTCTTGCTATGGAAAGAAGGGAATTGGATGGTTTGTGCGGCTACGGATGGGGCAGTTTAAAAACGGCACGACCAGATTTCATAAAAGAGAAAAAGGTCAATATGCTGCTTCAGTTTTCGGACAAATCCCATGCGGAATTAGATGGAAAAGTTCCTGTTATGATGGATTACATCACCAATGCGAGAGACCGAGCGATGCTTGAGATAGTTTTTGGCACCCAGGAAATGGGACGTCCATTTGTTGGACCTCCGGGGATGCCCAAGGAAAGGCTTGAGGCACTTCGAAAAGCATTCATGGATACGGCCAAGGATCCTGTATTCCTAGCAGATGCAAAGAAGCGTCGGTTGGAGATTGATCCGATTTCAGGGCAAGAGGTAGAGACACTGGTTAATCGGCTCTACAAGACCGACAAAGATCTGGCCAAACTTGTCGCATCCTATCGAAAGCCGGCAAAGGTTGGTGAATCAAAAAGGAAGATTAATTGGAAAAAGGTCAACGTTGCCCTAACCAAGAAAAAGGGGAGATATATCTATTTTGAAGTAGATGGAAAAGTCCATCGAGCAAAACTTCATGGGAAGCGCACTAAAGTTGAAATCGCCGGAAAAAAGGCGAAAACAAAAAATCTAAAAGCAGGTCTGAGGTGTGAGGTGACCTATCCTGGTCACCATGGTCTAGCCAAAAATATTTCTTGTAATTAGAAAACCTAGATATAGAGATAGCTCTCCCTTTTTAAGGGGAGCTATCTCATCTTCTATTTCTAAACTTAAATCTGATAAATTACTCGGACATGGAACTTGCCACTTAGAAATATTCTTTCTTCGTTACGGGAATCGGTCGTTCCTGAATTTCTGCTCGGGTAACAATATACTATTCAAACCGTTAACTTAATTCCCAGCAAAAAGCCTGATTGCCGAGGGTAAATCGTTTGGTAGTATGGCGATTCGCCCGTGCATTTTTGCAAGAGCATTTTAAGGTCTATCCAAAGTTTCGGCCGGTTTTAAAAGAAGAAAAAAAGGATTTGCCCTGTTTATAAATGCCCCTCATGTCAAAAATCCAGACGGTTTGCGTGCGCTATTGGTAGCCTATCCAGCTTTATTTTGAATCTTTACCAGAGATCGGACTAAAAAATGTCTGCAACAGTCACTTGGTCGACAATGTCGATATGCCTTTGCTATGATTGGCTGTCTTTGCAAATACTTCCTAGATAATCAGAGCAATCATCAATTTGTGGTCTGAGCAAATTTTTTTAGAGAGATATCACAAGTAAAATTCCGCCAATTACCGCAATATTATTGCAGGCAATATAGAGCTTTCTATTTTTCTCGATGGGTTCCGCTGGATCCCAGAAATTATGATGTACATAAATCGCCGCCATCGTGAAGAGGATGAGCAGTGTTCCGCCGATTCTAGTCTCATAGTCTATGGCGATTGAGAGTCCCCCGACTAGCATAAAACCTAACCCAAAAGTTAGAACTAAATTGGAGAGAGGAATGCCGCGTGCTGCCAGCCTTTTTGAATGCTCCGCAAAGCGGGGTATTGCCGTGAGACATCGGAAAATAAAAAGAAAAGCTATCAGCAAGTGGCCGATAATCTGGATTGAGTCGTGATCGGAATGGAACATCGCTTGGTCGGCTCTCGTAGCCCTTCTGGAGGTTAAACCAGAAGGGCTTCAATCAAGGTAATACATCTAGCCCAATACTTTGGCTCTGGCCGGGAGATAAGCCCCCTCTGATCGTGAGGACCAAGCAGAAGCAGTTTTTCTGAATGCCATGTAATCGTCCATAACTGCTCTGGACAATGGATCCTTTGAAGCGATGTCATTCATTACTTGGTTGGCTAGTTTGCCGAGACCTTGGAGCACCTCATCTGGGAAATTTCTTAGCTTCACTTTGTGCTTATTCACCAAGGTACTCAATGCACCATTGTTTCTTGCAACAAATTCGGAGAGAACCATCTGGTTGACCGCCGTATTCGCTGCTTGAACGACCGCTTTCAAGTCATTGGGTAGTTTTTCCCAAGCTTTTATATTGATGAAATTGTCGAGAACCGTTGCGGGTTCATGCCATCCCGGGAAGTAATAGTATTTCGCGCTTTTATATAATCCAAAGGCAAGGTCGTTGTATGGACCCACCCATTCTGTGGCGTCCAGAGCACCTGATTGGAGAGCAGGGGGGATTTCGCCACCAGGAAGGTTAATCACATTTCCGCCTGCGGCCTTTACCACTTCGCCGCCGAGCCCCGGGATTCTCATTTTCAAGCCTTTGTAGTCTGACAGGCTATTCATTTCTTTGTTGAACCAACCACCAGCCTGCACACCTGTATTTCCTGATGGGAAGAACTTCGCGCCCATTTCTTTATATATTTTATCGCCGAGTTTCTGGCCGTTACCCCACTGGTACCAGGAGTTGACCTCCTGCGCAGTCATGCCGAATGGAACTGAGGCTAAAAATTGAGCTGCTGCAACTTTACCTTTCCAGTAATAAGGTGCCCCGTGTCCCATTTGCACTGTGCCGTTTGAGACGGCATCCATTGCTTCAAAAGCGGGAACAACTTCTTTTGCACCAAAAACCTTGACTGTCAGACGGCCGCCCGACCCTTTGGTGATTAAGTCTCCCAACAAATTTGCGCCGGTTCCAAGTCCGGGGAAGTTTTTCGGCCAGGTTGTGACCATACGCCATTGCAAAAGGCCTTTATTGATCATCGGGGCTTCGACTTTTTTGTGCCCGCCAGCTTTGGCAGCAGTTGCACCTGCGATAGCCAGACCTGAGCCGGCAAGAATAAAATCACGTCTTTTCATAAGTATCCCCTTTTATCCAATTAGCAGTCAGAGCAGAAACCAGCCTCAAGCCTACCCAAGACAATTGGAAGTTGCAATTCCATGAAACGGAGAAAAGTTAACCTTGGAGTTCTTGCCAGGTTCCCGATCTGAAAACTTCAACGGGTTTGAAGCGAGTTTTATAAGACATTTTTGGGCTTTCTTCGACCCAATAGCCCAAATAGATATAAGGCGTCTTTGTCTTGATTGCTTGTAAAATTAAGGACAGTACCATAAACGTACCAAGGCTTCGGCGGCGTTCACTGGCGTCATAAAATGAGTATACAGCCGATAGTGCGTCTGCCTGTCGATCTGCAAGCATGACCCCTTTCAATTCATCAGTGGTTCTTTGCCTAAATTCAATGATCCGGCTATCTACTGGGCTGTCTTCGATCATTGCACGGTAGTCATGAAATCCCATAAGTTCCATTTCGCCCCCGGTATGCCTCGTTTTCTGGTAGCGTTGGAATAGCTTGAATTGCTCTAGAGTGGCGTGTGCCACCATGTCTTGCGATGAGAAGTCGGCATTCCGATTTATGATCTGGCGGAAGCTTTTGGTATATCTGAACTTCTCAACTTTGATTCGAACGGGAATGCAGGCGCTGCAATTGGGGCAAGCAGGTTTATAAGCGAGACTGTGGCTTCGACGGAAACCGGCCCGACTCAGGCGGTCATATAGGTCGCTCGCTTCTTGTACCGCTAAATCAGTGACAACCTTTCGCTCTGTTTGGCCGGGGATATAAGGGCAAGGGAGAGCGCGGGTGCCAAGAAACACATTATGTTGGTAGTTGAGAAATGGGCGGTTCATTAATTGCTCGGCCTTGAAACGATGGCTACATAATGTTTCCGCGACGGTCTATATGCAAGCCTTTGCTGATTTTAACGGAAGAAGAGACTCGGGATTAAGTGTTGACGCAGTACCCTGAAGACTGCCGACATTCTTCAAGCCGTAGGAACATGTTTTAACCAGTATTTGCCGTTCCCCTTGACCATAATTGAAGCTAGGGACAGTTTAACGTCCGCTAAAGAGGAGAATGTTATGGCTGGCAATGTGGTCGAGGTCGAGAAATTACAAGAAAGATTAGTCGCAAATAAATTCAATGAATGGATGGGGCTTAAAATCGTTCATCTTGATGAAAACTCGATAGAAATCATGATGAGGTGGCGCGAGGAAATGATTTCTAATCCGAGTGCGCGATGGACTCATGGAGGAATTTTAGGCGCTCTAATTGATGTCGCTGCGGATTTTATGATTGCTGCTAAGTTAGGCGCGCCCGCACCGACGATCGATTTGCGGACGGATTATCATCGGGCGGCAACTCCCGGAGATCTGAAGGCAGTGGGTCGAATAATCCGAATTGGCGGTACTTTTTCCACTGCGGAAGCAGAAGTTTTTGACTCTGAGAGCAAACTGATCGCAAGTGGGCGCGGGGTATATTACACAGCGCCGCCAAAAAATAAGTAGTTTTTTGACTCTGATGCTGCTCTTTTGCATGATCGAAATAATTAATAATTTCGGAAGGTAAGTCTAATAGATGGCAATAGACCCTAGGGAATTCAGAAACACGTTAGGATGCTTTGCGACTGGCGTTACTGTAATCACGACCACCGATGCAAACGGTAAACCGGTTGGTTTGACCGCTAATTCTTTCACATCCGTATCCTTGGATCCCCCGATGGTATTGTTTTGTCTTGATCGGAAAGTGGCGAGCTTTGAAGCTTTCAATCAGGGTGGGGGATTTGCAGTAAACATTCTCACTGAAGAACAAAAAGAAATTTCTAACCGATTTGCGACCAGTGGTGATGATAAATGGGAAGGAGTGTCCTTTGATACCTGGGATGGGGCATCCCCAATTATCCCCAATAGCCTTGCCAATATGGAGTGCAGAGTTTCTGAGATTTTTGAGGGCGGAGACCACATTATAATACTTGGTAAAGTAACAAAGATAGCGTCTGGGGAGGCAACCCCTCTTCTCTATTGGAGAGGCCAATACGCGACGATTGATAGTCAATGAAATGGACAAAATCCCGCAATTTGCCGCCATTTTTGATCGATATTTCGACGAGAATCCACTGGCACTGTTTTCGTTGTATCGCGTTGGTGAGACGTAGTTTTTACTTCTCCTGTGCTCTTATTTTGGCGGCTATCTCAAGTGCAGCATAGGTTAAAATTGCATCCGCTCCCGCTCGCTTAAAAGAGAGCATAGCCTCATGCATTATGCTTTTCCCATCTAGCCAACCTTTGTCAGACGCCGCTTTTATCATCGCGTATTCACCACTCACCTGATAAACAAAAGTGGGCATTTTGAAAGTTGTCTTTATCCGATGCACGACATCGAGATAAAACAGGCCGGGTTTTATCATTACCATGTCGGCTCCTTCATTGATATCGAGAGCCACTTCGCGTAGTGCCTCATCTGTATTGGCTGGGTTCATTTGGTAAGTCTTTTTGTCTCCTGAACCGAGGTTAGGTGCTGAACCTACTGCATCTCTAAATGGTCCATATAACGAAGATGCATATTTAGCGGCATAGGCTAGAATTCGAGTATTTTCGAAATTTTCTGAGTCGAGTGTTTCGCGTATCTTCCCAACTCTGCCATCCATCATGTCCGATGGGGCGATAATATCGCATCCAGCCCGGGCTTGGTTTAACGCTTGCTGAGCGAGCACTTCAAGTGTTGGGTCATTCTCAATGTGTCCATTTTCCAGCAAACCGTCATGCCCATGGGTGGTGAAGGGATCAAGAGCGACATCGGTCATAATTCCAATACCAGAAGATGTGGCTTTTACCGCTCGAACCGCTCGGCAGATCAGGTTGTCTGGATTTAAAGCCTCGTCTCCATTTGGGCTTTTTAGAGAATCTTCAATCACCGGAAAAATGGCAATAAGAGGAATTCCAAGTTCTTCGGCTTTAACAACGTCCTCGAGCAATGCTTCAATAGATAGCCTGCTGACTCCAGGTAAGGATGGGATCGGTTCCCGAGGAACCTCTCTATCATGAACAAAAACGGGCCAGATCAGGTCATCCGTGCCCAGTGTGTGTTCGGCGACTAGCCGCCTGTTCCAGTCATTTAGGCGATTACGACGCATCCGTGTTGTTGGATAAGATGGAGGAGAAAAATTGTTCGAGTTCGTCATAGCTACCCGAGTGCCTAAGCTTGAGAAAGAGCCTGGTCAAGGTCTCCAATAATATCATCGATGTGCTCTATGCCTACCGACAGCCGCACGTAGCCAGGGGTTACGCCGGCTTTCAGCTGTTCTTCCTCCGATAACTGCTGATGGGTCGTTGTCGCTGGATGGATTGCCAAACTTTTTGAGTCGCCAATATTCGCGACATGATAAAAAAGTTCCAGCGCGTCAATAAAACGGGAACCGGCTTCCTTTCCGCCAATGAGTTCAAGTCCAATCAACCCTCCATAACCCCCCGAAAGGTACGTGTCGGCACGTTTCTTTGACTCTCCCGACATCAGACCTGGATAAATCACCTTTGAGATTTTGTGGTGTGTACTCAAATATTGAGCAACTTGCTTGGCATTCTCGCAATGAGCCCGCATTCGTAACGGGAGAGTTTCTGTTCCTTGGATGAATAAGAAGCCGTTAAATGGGCTCATTGCGGATCCTATGTCTCTAAGCTGAGTAACTCGCGCTTTGATCATATAGGCAATTGGGCCGAGTGGTTTCACAGCCTCTGTCCAGATTGTACCGTGATAGCTAGGATCGGGTTCCGTGAGCATGGGAAATCGTTGTGCATGTTCTTCCCAATCGAAATTGCCTCCATCAATGATAATACCACCTATTGAGGTGCCGTGGCCGCCGATATACTTGGTCGTCGAGTGTACCACTATGGATGCCCCATGCTCCAAAGGTCTGCACAATATGGGTGCCGCTGTGTTATCTACAATTAGCGGTACCCCTAAAGACCTTCCTATTTCTGCAACCTCGGCTATCGGGAAGACTTCTAATTTGGGGTTGGGAAGTGTTTCCGCGAAGTAGCATCGGGTTCTTTCATCGGTTGCCTCTCGAAAAGCTTCTGGGTTTTTTGGATCAACGTAGCGGACCTCAATACCAAAAGTTTTGAGAGTGTTTTGAAATAAATTCCATGTTCCACCATAAAGATCGGTCGAACTGACGAAATTGTCCCCCGCATGGCAAATATTAGTAATCGCCACAAGCTCCGCGGCTTGCCCTGAGCTCATAGCAAGTCCCGCAGCACCGCCTTCCAGTGCTGAAATCCTCTCCTCAAGCACGGCGTTTGTGGGGTTCATAATGCGAGTATAGATATTTCCCAACTCCCCCAGAGAAAAGAGGTTTGCGGCATGCTCAGTGCTGTCGAATTGATAAGAAGTGGTTTGGTGAATAGGCACAGCTACTGATTTCTGAGTATCATCCTTTCTCCACCCGGCATGCAGAGCAATTGTCTCTGGGTGTTTGCTTTTCATACTTTCGCCTTTCCTTCTGCTTCCTGCCACTCGATGGACAATCTATTCTAGGGTTTTTCCCATTAAACAGGCTCTCAGCCAACATTTTTTAGCTTTTAAAAGTTTCCGAAATGTTTTTCGACCGTGCAGACAAAAAACTAGTCACGAGGGCGCCGAGAATGAAAATCAGCGAAATTACCAAGAAGCCCGTTCCAATATTCCCGCCAGCTGAATCAATTACTAGCCCTGCGATTATGGGGACGATGGCAGCGCTACACCGGTTGGCCGTTGTTCTCAAGCCAACGCTTAGACCAAACTGTTCTGTAGGAACGCTTTTAGACAGCAGTGATAGCACATATGCCATTCCAAGCCCTACACCAGCACCGAAAAGAATGGTTGAAAAGATGAGGCCCTCCAGGGATCTAAAGTTTCCCACGAGGGCATTCCCCACAGAGGATAAAAGGATCATGCAAATAACGATCCAATGGGGTGAGATGATTCTTTTTGCACGTTCCGTAGGAAGAGCCGTTAGTCCGCCTATTAAAAAGGCAAAACCTGTTATCAGACCAATAATACTGCCTTCAAAGCCAATCCCTTCCATATATACAGATAGAAAGTTCATTCGAAGTTGGATTAGCCCGTTCATAAGGAACGAGCATGTCACAACGAATGCTACAGCAGGAATTAATATCAGCCTCAATGCCTCCCTATAGTCTGTAATTGAGGGTAAAAGTTCTCTCAAGGGGGGCGGCCCTTTTGGGATTTTTATTCCGTTGGCGATAGGCATCAAAGTGATAGATATCCACAAGGCGAGGTTCCAGAGGGCAATGATGCTAAACACCACCCATGCACCTCCCAAGGATGAGGATTGACCTAAGTCCCAGCACCAACCGGCTAGGGGCGGAGTAACAAAGTTGGAGATATTGGAGATAGAGACAAATCGTCCCATGTGCTTGGAAGAGCCCCGGGTCAGCTGGCCTATTTGGGTTTGAGCACCAATCCAACCGATGGTGTGCAGAAATCCCGTCACCAATTGTAGGGCAATGATTCCAAGGAACTGAATTTGAATTTCAGTGCTCAGGAGTGGCACCAAGGGATATAGCAGCATTAATAAAACACTTGCTAATGCGCAGAAAGTTCCCACTCGACGGACACCAATTCTGTCCAGCAACGCTCCACTGTGGATCGAGAAAAAGGTCGCTAAAAATGCTCTAGCCCCGGCAATAATACCAATCTGAGTGGCGGTCATGCCCAATTCAACGGCACACCAAAGCGGCACCAGCATCTGTGTCATCGGCAGCATACCGATGCTTATGAAAGCTGTACTATAAGCTGTGATTTCAGCCCTCGCAGATAGCTCCATCTCCGAGTGTTGTGATGTCTTCATTCCCGAAATTACCGTGTCTCTGCCGGTATGGGCCGAGTATTGCTAGTTTAGTAGGCTGTTGACCATTTGTCATTGGATCATGAGAGATTTTGTGTGAAGTTTGAGATTAAGACGTTGCACTGGTCCTAAGAAACGGAAACACAGAGCTTTATATCAACTCGGGTGTTGATCCGAAATTGGCGCTGGAAATCAGAAAAGCGCTACTTGACACCCTGTTTCTCATATTCCGTAAACAGCCAATCTCTAAAAGCGCCCAAGACAAATTCTGTAAAGATTTCACCTGAACGTAGATTTAATGCGATAGAGTAACACGACCAGAACTCCAAGCATCGGTGCACTGTTGGGTATTAGGTGATGTGGTATAATCGTGCTTCCTGTTATGCACAGACTTTTCGCTATTCTGCGTCGCATGAAACGTGAGATGTCTATCAAGGATTGTTTTTTATATTAGGGTTTTTGGAGATACGAATGCCGCAAGTCCTGACAGAGCAGCAGCTAGCAGAGTACCATAGGAATGGTTTTCTTGCGCCCATTGATTGCATTTCGAAAGAAGAGGCAAGTCGTTATCTCCAGATTTGTGATGATTTCGAACGCAGGACTGGTGAGAGCGTATCTAAACATCTGAGAGTGCGAGCAATACTAGGTCTCAAATGGCTTCTGGACCTAGCGCGGGGGCCAATTATTTCTGGTGTCCTTCGAGATACTATCGGTCCCAATGTGATCTTGTTCCTATCGGGTTTTTGGTCCAAGGCTCCTAAAACAGGGAACTTTGTCTCTTGGCACCAAGATGGAGCTTACAATCCTTTTGATAGAAATGAGGGCGCTACAATTTGGTTGGCTTTAACGGATGCAACCGAGAACATGGGCTGCATGCACTTCATACCGGGAAGTCAAACTGATCCGGATGTCCGTCATCGCGAAACTTTTGCGCAAGATAATTTGCTTTCCCGCGGTCAAACGGTCATTGATGTTGACGAAACCCAGAGTGTGCCCGCACCAGTCATGGCTGGACAAATTTCAGTTCATCACGAAATGGTTGTGCACGGGTCAGGGCCTAACAAATCCGATCGCCGGCGTTTAGGTATTTCTCTCGCGTGCGTGCCTTCTGAAGCCGTCCCTCTCTCAGGCTTGAAATCCGGCGTTCTAATTACAGGTAGCCCTGGAGACTGGGAACTTAACCGGGATCCCGCCTATGATTTTGATCCGGAGGCGATGAAAGAATTGGACCTGGTTCAGAAGGCCTATAGGAATCCAGAGGCGACCGTCTTGGCTCAGGGTTCCAATGTAAATTCCAATTCATAAGCGATTGAAACATAGGTCATTTATGGGCAATTCCCGAACCATTGGGGTGCTCTTGCATTTGGTCTTGTTTGCTCTAGGCCCGACCTCTATTGCGGCGGATTCCCCGCAGCGGGCAAAAAAATTTTTAAAGGCTACAGAATGCGACCGAATTGCCTCTCACCCCTATGATTACGAACGGATTGGACCGCCCGTTTTAAAAATACAAAACTTGAGTAAAGCCAAGGAGATTTGTTCGAAAGATCTCGCTGAGTATCCCGAGAACCCGCGTCTGCTTTTGTTGCTTGGCCGTGTTCTTCATCTTGAAGAGAGAGAATATTGGAAACCGTCACCCGGTCTCCCTTACTTTCAAAAATCTGCTGCTATGGGTTATACAGCAGCGGATTTCGTCTTGGGGGCAATCAATAGCAACATATTAGGTCGGGGGAGGTTCAGGTTAGCCTTTTCTCATATGCTGAAAGCGGCAAGGTCGGGACATCTCGAAGCCATGACAAGAATTTGTCTTTTCATCGGACGAAGAAGTGCACAAAACTACAGAGCAGAGATCTTCTCTTTGACCCAAAAAGCAATTTCTCTCGGCAGTGCAGATGCGATGGCCAATTTGGCCAGGGCCTATATTTTTATTTTAGCTGACACGGATCGTCATAAAGAGGCGGTCGAGATGCTATTTGAAGCCGAAAGAAGAGGATCTTTGGAGGCAAGTGCAGCCTTAGGCCAATTACAAACCTTCGAGGCAGTTCCCGCTGGAATTCGCGAATTTCTTCCCGAAAATACATTTGGAGGACTTAGGCGACTTATCAGGGCGGCTGACAAAGGGAGTCAGAAGGCGGCATTTGTATTGGGAATTCTCTACTCAGGCACTACTTTTTCTATACCTAGAGATAATGAAAAAATGGTTTACTGGCTCTGTAAGGCAGGCCGCGGTGGTCATTATATGATCGCGGAATTACTCGAAAAAGATAGCATAAAGTTTAGGTGCAAAGAGTGAAAACAGTTATTTATATACATTATTGAATTCTATATCTTAGGAAAAACTTAAGGCATCGCCTAACAAGTGGCCGCGATCTCTGATCGTCGCCATTATTCTCCATGACAACTGCTGTCTCTCTCTGGTGTCTGTATTCAATAAAGGGGTCTTATTCCCAGGAATTTTAGGAAGTAGGCATAGAACATTGATTTTAAAAAGGAGATGAGATGAAAATAAAGTCGCTTGGAGGTGAAAATCCTCTTGCTGTTTCGATCGTGGGGCTTGGCTGCAATGCTTTTGGACGTCGGATCAATGAGGCCAGAACACGATCCGTTATCGATGGAGCGTTGGACTATGGAGTAACCTTCTTTGATACGGCTGATAGCTATGGCGACGGTTTATCAGAAGAGTTTATCGGTCGGGCACTTCAGGGTCGACGTGACAGAGTAACAATCGCCACCAAGTTTGGTTGGGGTGGATTGTATGCTGGGAAAAGCATTGGAAGTCGTGCAAATATGAGGGCAGCTCTCGATGCCAGTCTCCGGAGATTGCAATCTGATTACGTAGAGCTCTATCAGCTTCACAAACCGGATCCAGTGTGCCCAATAGAGGAAACCCTGCATGGCTTGGAAGAGTTGGTCCAGGAGGAGCGGATCAGATTTTACGGGTGTTCAAATTTTTCAGCTTCTCAACTTACTGAAGCAATTTCGATAGCGGACAGAGATGGTCTTTCTGGGTTTAGAACGGCGCAAAACCCTTGGAACGCTCTAGATCGGGCTATCGAGGAGAACTTGGTACCGATCTGCGAAGAGCAAAACATAGGAATTTTACCCTATTATCCCTTGGCGAGGGGCTTACTTACTGGAAAGTACCGTCGAGGCCAGGCTGCCCCAAATGGGTCCCGATTAGGAAATGATGCGGCCAGCAAAGAAGAATATGATCAGCTGGAGAAATTAGAAACTTACGCGTTTGAAAGAGGGTATGACCTATTAACTCTTGGGATTTCTTGGTTGGTATCGCAGAAAAGCACTTTAAGTGTAATTTCGGGTGCTACCCATCCTGATCAGGTCTGTGCGAACGCTATGGCATCAGAATGGGAAATGACAATCTCTGAGCTTCAAGAAATAGATTACCTTTTGTCTTAATTAAGGCTGAGTTCTAGAAGCTATTCACACGAGAGAGTCACTTTTCTATTAATCCAAATACCTTCATTACTCTGCAGCCGCAGCGACCCTGTCGTCGGAGCCAAGATGCCTAAGTTTCGGCATAACTTCTTTGGAGAAGATCTCCAAATTCTTTTTCGTGAGGTCATGAGGTAGAGTTCCAAATTGCAGCATTGTGACAAGATTGCCGAAGCCCATTTTTTCCTGATGTTCTTCAAGCTTTGAAGCAACCGTTTCAGGGCTACCGCACAAGAACATACCCGATTCCTTAAGCGACTCCAGTGATAGGAATGACTCCCTCGCTTTATATTTGCTCTCGACCACAATTTTGTATGAGGCCTGCGAACTGTAGCCTGGCGGTAACTTGTATTGCATCGGGGAAATTAGGAACTTGTTAAAGAAATTTTCGATGTGAATCTTAGCTTCTTTCTCTGCTATTGCGTCTGTTTCTGCGACGTAACAGGGGAAAGCCCAACCGAGCTGAGAAGATGCGCATTCGTATCCGTAGGTCTTACATTGCTGTGCATAGTTATTAAGGTGCCGAGTGACCGAATCGGTTGGACTAAAGGTTAAAAGGTATGTGTATTTTCTATCTGGGTGCGAGGCCCATAACATCGTTTCCGAGGACCCCTGTGAAGGGATCCAGATCGGGGGATGGGGTTGTTGATAGGGACGAGGCCATGTGTTGACGTATTGCAGTCGATAGTGGTTGCCATCAAAGGGCAGGGGGCCCTCTTTTGTCCAGGCCTGTATAATAAGGTCATGAGCCTCGTGAAAACGGGAGAGAGACTCTCCGGGATTAACCATCATCGCGTGATACTCGCAACCGATGCCTCTCACAAACCCTGCAATCAGACGACCGCCGGTTATGTTATCTATCATCGCATACTCCTCTGCGATGGTTAGCGGATTTGAGGTCAGTGGAAGTGCACGACCTAATACGCATATTTTGGCGTTCTCTGTTCTTCGAGATAGAGCTCCGGCGAGGACGCTGGGCTGTGGCATCATTCCGTAAGCTGTTTGGTGATGCTCATTCACACAGATTCCATCAAAGCCAAGTTGATCGGCATACTCCAATTCATCGAGGTAGCGATTATAAAGTTTATGGCCTTCTTTGGGGTCATAGTGCTTATTTGGGAAGGTGATCCATGTATTGTCTGTAATGGCATCTAGATTGACTGCTCCGTAAGGCATTAAGTGGAAAAAGAAAAACCTCATTTGCTCGTTCCTTTTGTAATCGTCTCAATCCCAGCCAAAAAATCATCCAATCTCTCGGTTTGTGGCGAATGAGCACAGTTTGGAAAAATTCTCAGCTCCGACCCTTTTATTGCCCTATGCCAGGCGTTGGGGTAATCGGGAGACGGAAAAACTGGATCATGTTCGCCCCACATAAGCATCGTTGGGATGGTAATTCGATGCAATCGCTTCTCTAGATAAGGATTATGAAATCTGGGGCTCCAGCATAATTTTGAGGCGGTGAAGGTATTTTTTAGAGCAATGTCTGCGTCTTCTTCCGAGAGGACCTCCTTTGCGCGCCTCTCACCTTCAACGGGATCAAAGACCATTTTTCTTGCACGTTCCTCTGCTGACCACATAAAAATATCTCCCATGGGGACTCCAACAACCCGAAGGCCAGCTGCAGAGACAATGGTCAAGGTCTGGAAACGGCCTGTTCCCATTATGGCTAGCTCTGAGGCGAGCCATCCTCCCATTGAGTGTCCAATTAATTGAATATTGGTCAAATCTAACTGTTCTAAGAAATCGCAATAGAAAAAAACAAGATCAGAAAAATGCTCTAGCCAAACTGGAGTGTCTGATCTTCCAAACCCAGGGTGGCTTGGAGCAATAACATCAAATTTTTTTGACAATTCTTCTAAAAAGGGTGCCCAACCTTTAAGCCCGCCAGCACCATGTAAGAATAAAAGTGGCGTTCCCGTACCCTGACGTAGCACCTCAATCTCGCATCCGTTTATCTCAATCCGGATCGGTGTTGGTCCGACCATCATTTTTTTCCTCTTCTCAGGTAAATTGTGCAGAACATCGTATCTTTTTTAATATTTTTTACAAACAAGGCTTTCATTGAAGTCCCTTGAATAGCTCGGCAGGTTTTCATATGTTCAAGGTTATTCTGGCGGACTGTCTTAGTCGCGCCGGCCGAGAAACGCCGAGAAGAGGATAGATTATGGAAGCTGTTGTGGAAGAAGTCAGATCGCAAGTTGATGATCGACCATTTTTATCGGATCCCTATCTCGATTGGGCCGAAGCACAGAATATCCCAATCGTAGAAGATTTCGGTATTCATTTGCCTGACTTACCTGTTGGTCCGTGGGACCATTTTGAGTGCAACGGCGGTCTTGCTCACTTGAAAGGGCGTGGCGATTGGTTGTCGGTATTTGTGCTTGAATTACCACCCGGAGGCAATACTCGCCCGCGGAACCACATGTTCGAAGAAGTCTATTATGTTCTTTCGGGGACTGGAAGCACACAAGTTGAGCTGTCGGACGGATCAAAACACAGTTTTGAGTGGGGCCAGGGGAGCATGTTCGCAATTCCTCTGAACGCCAAGTATCAACATTTCAATGGCTCGGGTCAGGAACCGGCTCGGCTGTCATCGACAAACAATTCGCCCATGATCCTAAATGTTTATCATGATCATGATTTTGTTTTTGCAAATTCGTTTCACTTCAAGAGTAGAGAAGGTTCGGACAACTATTACACGGGGGAAGGAACATTTCTCCCTAAGCGTCCTGGACGTCATATGTGGGAAACGAATTTTGTTCCCGATTTACGCAGCTTTGAACTGCATACATGGGCGGCCCGTGGTGCGGGCGGTTCAAATATGATGTTCTGTCTCGCTGATGGTGCCATGCATGCGCACATGTCAGAGATGCCTGTCGGTACCTATAAGAAAGGGCACCGACATGGCGCAGACTTTCATGTAATGTGTGTCACAGGGTACGGCTATTCTTTGCTCTGGTATCAAGGTCAAGACGATTTTACCAGGGTGGATTGGTCGCATGGCACGGTGTTTGCGCCGCCAGACATGATGTTCCATCAACATTTCAATGCGGCACCAGACCCATCACGGTATCTAGCAATTGCTTGTGGCGGGCTCAGGTACCCTTTGATGGAGGAGAAACGTCGGATTTTTCTTGGCATGGATGTCGACGTGAACAAAGGGGGAGCGCAAATCGAGTATGAGGATCAGGATCCTAAGGTTCATCAGATTTTCTTGGAGGCCATGAAGAAAGCCGGTGCGCAGTCAAAAATGGGGCAGTTTATAGACGAGTCGCGGTTTAATATTTGATTGGAGTTATACAAGAAAGAGATTGATTTTTGAACAATGCTAATCAAGCCAGACTAGTTCTCCCAAGCCAATCGAAAACCATGCGCCGAATAGCTTAAGTTCGCCCGTGCTAATTGCTTTTCCAACAAAGGGAAATGTCGCGAGATTTGAGATGGACTGCCTCACCCCCGCGTGCTCAAGGGCGGTTTGTCTATCCTGTGTAGGGCCGAGATCGGCCCGAGCCCTATCAAGCAGTTTGACCCATGGCTTTATGAAGTTGCCGACGGGTTGGTCCGCTCCAGCAGCCAGGCAGGCGGCAACTCCTCCACAGCCAGCATGCCCCAAAACCAAGATGTTTTTTACGTGTAGAGACTCAACGGCGAATTGAAGTGCCGCTGAGGTTCCATGAAGGCCGGAGTCGGCAGGCATACATGGTGGAACCAAATTGGCGACATTTCTAACAATAAAGAGTTCCCCCGGAGCCGCGTTAAAAATTGTGGCTGGGTCCACGCGCGAGTCGGCGCACGCAATCACCATTGTTTCTGGGGCTTGTCCTCCCTCTAATGCCGCATATCTATCGGCTTCTTCTTTGTATCTTCCGGAGCGGAACCGTTGGTAGCCCGCTAACAAAGACTGTGGCGCACTTTTCATGCCGCCTCTCGAAGAAGATCAGCCCCTTCGAACGTTAATCCGGCTGCTTTAATTGCCATATCAATCTGATCCAATTCTAACGCGGACAGCTTCACTAAGGGAGGGCGCACTACTGCTTTGGGCAACCGTCCCAGCATAACCAAAGCCTCTTTCATCCTGTTGTGCATATCGGTAGCAGGCGCTCCATAAAAACATCGCGCGGTTGGGTATATTCGGTCATTGATGGCTTGGGCCCGATGTAAATCTCCATCTTTGATGGCGTTAAACAATGCGACCTGCAGATCAGCGATGACACTTCCAGAGCCCGAAAGTAATCCATTGGCCCCCATAGTCAAAGAACTCATCAACCAAGCACTATTAGTGGATAGGACGGTGAAGGGTCTGCTCTTATCCTGCAATTCTCTGACATGTGCCTCATGCAACTGGCCCATGTTCCAGTCCTTCATTGCGACCAAAGATGGAATTTGTTCGATCAGCTTGTGCATGGTTTCAATTCGATAGGCAAAATCGTTTGGGTATTGAAAGGCGATCAGCGGTAAATCAGTTGCATTCGCAATTGTATTAAAATGTGCATGGGCCATTTGAGGATTCATTTGGCCTTGCATCATCATGATGGGCTGCGGTGGAAAAATTAGAAGAGCCGAGGCACCGGCCGCTTCCGCCCACTTAGCAATCCGCGCGGCTTGATGGCTCCCGTCCGCCCATACTCCCGAAATAAGCGGAAGCTGGTCCCCTATTTCTTCGAGAGATATATCAAGAAGGCGCCGTTGCTCGTCATCTGAGCAGGCATGAACCTCAGATGCATGGCCGTTGACTGTTATTGCCGAAATGCCTCTAACGTTTGCGACATGCCGCAAATGCGAACGAGTCGATGCCTCGTCTATCGAAAAATCTTCATTAAAGGCAAGTAAGGTGGCGGGAATAACCCCCTTGGGATGAAAATCCTTGATACGTGGCATGATAAGCCTCCTTTCCGATACGAAAGTGTAATTGTTTCCCCGCAAAATGCATATCCCAAGTTTGACGGATACAGGTTCCATGAGGAGAATGCGATCAACTGATTTCAAGGAGAAAAGGGCATATGTCTAAGGAACGGCTGAAACTTACCTTTGCAACGAGTGATTATGAGCACGTACGCGACCTTACCATGGGCCCGCTTGAAGCTGAGGGCATTGAACTTAATTGCCTCACAATGCAAATCGAAGAGATGTTTTACAGGTTCATAAATTTTGAGGAATTTGATATTTCTGAGATTTCCAGTGGGAAATACACCTCGATGATTAGCCAGGGGATCGACAAGTTTGTAGGCATTCCCGTTTTTCCGTCTCGCGTCTCCCGACAATCATCTTGCTACATCCGTCCAGATGGCCCCGTTCAAGAAGCCCAGGATTTAGCGGGCAAAACAATTGGCGTTCCCGAGTGGGGACAATCCGCTTCGGTTTATTCTCGGGGTTGGATACAGCATGACGTTGGTATTCCGCTGAGTGATATTAATTGGGTTCAAGCAGGGGTAAACCAGCCAGGACGAAAAGAGAAAGTAAAATTAAATTTACCGGATGGGATTCGCTTGACTCCACGCCCAGACAAATCTTTGACAGAATTGTTACTCGATGGAGAAATTGACGCAATTCTAACAGCACATCCGCCTGAACTATTTGAGGCCAGAGATCCTCGGATAAAACGTTTATTTGATAATTATGCTGCGGTGGAAAAGGAATATTTTGTCCGAACCGGAATCTGGCCGATCATGCATTTATATGCCATTCGGCGGGAAGTATTCGAGGCTCATCCTTGGGTTGCAATGAATATGGTTAAGGCTTTAACCGAAGCGAAGGATCGTTCCCTGGCGAGAATGATCGACATCACGGCCTGCCGAGCTCCCGTAGGCTGGGTTTTTCAGGCGGCGGAAGAGATGAGAGACATGATGGGGGATGATTTTTATCCCTATGGGATCGAACCAAATCGCAAGACCCTGGAGGCGTTTCTTTTGTATGGCTTCGAGCAGGGCTTGTTTCATCGTCATATGGAAGTCGAAGAGTTATTCCCGAGGGAGGTTCAATCCGAATTCAAGGTCTAGTTTTACTATGCTATTTATTCACAACGATATGGTTTCCGAGCTTTTGAATATGGAGGACTGCATCGCAGTTCAAGAAAAAGCTTTTCGAGACCTCGCGGAAGGAAAAGCAACGCATCGGCCTCGCTCTGACATCTATGCCCCGTGTGAACGGGAGGATGGGTATTACCGTTGGGGGACGATGGAGGGGTACTCGGGTGGATATCTTGCTATTCGAATGAAGTCTGACGTTATGACATGGCCTTTGGATGAGGCTGGAAGTTGGACTGAGGAGAAATACTGTGTCGAGCCCGGTACATATTGTGGTCTTATTATGTTGTTCTCCGCGTTGAATGGCGAACCCCTAGCTTTTATCAATGATGGGGTGTTGCAGCATATGAGAGTGGGCGGGGGCGGAGGCATTGGAGCCAAATATTTGGCGCGATCTGAAGCCAGCACTGTTGGGATGTTGGGTTCGGGCGGAATGGCGAGAACGTATCTGCAAGCCTATTGTGCTGTCAGACAAATTAGTCGCGTGAAAGTGTACTCTCCAACAAAAGCTAACAGAGACTCTTTTGCGTCAGAAATGAGCCGTCGTTTGAATATAGAGATAGAAGCCGTTGATTCTGCGGAGAAAGCAGTCAGAGGAGCGGATATAGTTTCAAGTTGCACAGACTCAATGACCCCCACCTTTGACCCGGGTTGGTTATCTCCAGGCCAGCACGTCACAATGTTGGGTCCGATGGAGGTCTCTCACGAGGCCATTGAGCAGTTTGATGTTTGTATTACGCAGGGTCAGAGTGGCCTTAGAGCTAGCGGAATTAATATGGAAGAAGGTTTGGGGCATAGCCCCGTCGCATGGATCGCAGGGTCCGAGTTCGAGCGTGAACGGCTCCCAAAAAAACAAGAAAACACATCGGGTTTTGCTGTCGATTTTCCCGATTTTAGTGATTTGATTCGGGATCCTTCGATTGGGAGGGTCAATGATGAGCAAATTACCTACTATCACAATATCGGAAATCAAGGCCTACAATTTTCCTCTGTGGGCGGCTGGGTGTATGAAAAAGCCATAGAGTCGGGAGTTGGTCGGAAATTACCTACAGAGTGGTTCCTTCAAAACATTCGAGACTGATCCCGCTGCGAGCATTCGTTTACATAATTGGGACAAGAACCAAAGCTGGTTGGCAGACCTACGTGGGATGGACATATGATCTTGAGCAGCGACTTGCCGCCCATAATCGGGGTCATGGGGCGCGTTCCACAAGAGGTCGGCAGTGGAAACTATTATATGCCGAACCATACTCCGATAAGGCATCCGCGATGAGTAGGGAGTGGTACTTAAAGCGCGATAGAAAATTTAGGAGATTGGTTCTCCCTGCTTAACAAAGATTGATTAATTTGTTTATCAATAAAGCAGCAAATTCAAATATCTTTCAATGAATGTGGTTCCATCATTTCTCCTTGATTAATTTTCCGAGCTCTCTATCGAAACCTTCGGGATCGAATAAATGGGGGCCGAGTCCGCACTTCCAATACACGACACCTTGGTCATCTAAAATATAAAGTCTCTCCGGCAAAGCCATGTAAGTTCTCTCCGTTTTATCGGTCATATCGTCAAGCAGCATTGGGAACGAAAAGTTGAAACGAAGCAAACATGCCTCCGCTATTTCTGCTCTCTCGTCTATTGTTTTTGGCTGTCGATAGAGGATTTGATCGACCAGGTTTGGGGGAGATTGGGACTCATCAGTGGGGTGCGCTTCTCTGATGTAGATACACAGGAAGTTGGCATCACTTTTGTATCGGCTCGCAATGGTTTCGAGGCGCACGGCCTCACGTCTGAATGGTGGTCAGGTATAGGATCCAAATATTAGGCCAACCGGTTTTCCTCTTAATGAGGACAATCGCAAAGTGTTGTGAGTCCGTTTACCGTTCTCAGACAACATCTCCAATTCAAAATCGGGTGCTTTCTCTCCAATTTGGGGTGAATTCAAATCAAGCTTTATTCGCTCTTCGTATTTCGCCCGCATCTGGTCACGTGTCCATCCTCGAAAGGCAAGCTCATCTTCGGAGATACTGTTAATCCGATCCTGTAGAGCCTGAGGCAGAGAAAAGAGGGTATCATTTGATGACATAAGTTTGTCTCCGGATCGAATTGATCTTGTCAAAATCAGTATAGCAGGGTACCCGCATGCACAATAGTTTGTCGATTTGTGACTCTTTGCTGACAACGACCAGGAATTTCTGAATGAATAGTGACTTGGAAAAACTACTGACGCATGAATATTCGGATGATTGCACAACGTGCAAAGCACAGGATGTAGCCGCGCTTTCTCTGGTTCCGGCAGTCGCGGCTTGGGAAACAGCTTATGAATTACCTCAGTATTCAATAGCATTAAATGGTGCGGCACAGTTACTCGGTGCCATAATTGCAGATGGTGTTGCGCGCTCAGATGTTGAAGATGCTTTGAGACAGCTGTTAGATGAGGTTGAAGAACAGATCCGAGAGGAAGGTCTATTGGGAGGACCTCCTCAAGGGACGGCTTAAGTGACTCCTGCTTTTCGATTTAAATGTGGAGAGATGAAATGAAGGCGGTTCAAATCGATCAATATGGGGGGCCAGAGGTTCTCCGATACCGTGAGGACGTTCCTGAACCTGAACTCGTTAAAGGAAACGTTCTAATAGAAATTCACGCAGCGACCGTAAATCCAGTGGATTGGAAAATCATGAGTGGCGGACGCCAGGCGCAGATGCCACTTAAAATGCCATTCGTTTTGGGGGTGGATCTCTCCGGAGTGATAAGAGAGGTGGGAGCCGAAGTTGAGGGGTTAGCCGCGGGGGATGAGGTCTGGGCTGTGGTCAACCAGGATCAACCTGGAGGCTATCAAGAGGTTAATTCGGTAGATGCTTCGGTTGTATCACTGAAACCGAAAAATGTGGATCATATACAAGCGGCGGCATTGGCCCTAACCGGGCTAACTGCGATGGTAGCAATCGATGATACAGCAAATCTGAAATCTGGTGAGAGGATATTAATCCAAGGTGGTGCCGGTGGTGTGGGAAGTTTTGCTATTCAGGCTGCCAAAGCGATGAATGCCGAAGTTTTTGCGACCTGTTCGGCCAAAAACATCGAATATGTTAAGTCTTTGGGCGCAGATCACGTGATTGATTATACAAAGGGGGATTTTAGAGACTCTGTCTCGGACGTGGACGTTGTATTTGATACTGTAGGCAATGCATCACCGGGGGTTCATGAAGCCAGCTTTGACGTACTCAAGTCAGGTGGTCGTTTGGCCTGGGTTGCGGGACAACCAAGCGGATTTGTTGCCCCCAGAAAAGACGTCGAGGTCCTTCGGCCTCAAGTGTATCGATCCGCTGAGCGCATGAGACGGGTGGCCGCTCTTGTGGAGTCAGGGTCTGTCAGGCCTCCTGAGATTGAGGAGATCAAACTTCAAGATATTCCAGAGGCTCACAGAAGAAGTATGCAACATCACATTAGGGGTAAATTGGTAATCGTGATGCGGTAAGGATTTTGGGATAAATAACTTTCGTGATGGACTGGAAAGAGGCTCCAAGCAATAAGTTTTGAATAAAATATTGCTTGGAGCTAGGTCGATGCGTGCAGTGAATGAGAGTTATTTATCGCCAAAGAATTCATCTTTGAAAATCACCTGGACCTTTTTGTTCTCTTTCGAGTCCCCCTTCATCTCATTCCCTTGAGCGTTGATCCTATTGGGGTGACCCATATTTTTGTGCGCAGGATTGCCCACTCTGATCATGACCAATGGCTCATCCGAAGTGGCAAAAAATTTGTAAAGGTTGCCTCTGGGCAACATGATACCCTCATATTTCTCCAGCTCAATTTCTTCATTTTCTGGTCCAAAAAATTTCGCAGAGCCCTGCAGGATCATAAAACTGTGATCCTCATGAGGGTGAGCATGCAATTCATTTTCTCCCCCAGAGGCATAGACTTTGAGCCTGATGGTAAGGTCTTCGGTAGCCGCAAGTACTGAGTCGGTTCGGCCCTGGGCAAGCATTTGACCCTTTAGAGAGAATACTGTTGGGGTTTTTATTGATAAGAGTTCGTCCTCCCGAGCGGCCATTTCCTGTCCATTCATTGAAGGGGGAGTCATTTGTGGCTGATCAAGCATATTTCAGTGCCTCCATTTTGATGTATCTTCTTATGATTGAAGTATAAACTTGCAAAACTCGAGACGTCATCCCCGATCGGAGTTGTTTCTCGAGCGATTTTTTTATACACAGACAGGCGTCTCCTTGGCTTAATCGTTTAGAATGGAGTTTGGTATGGCGGATAGGATGGTCATTGATTTAGAGGAGAAAGGGCCTAATGGTATGACCCGAGAGGAGGCTCTGGTTGACCTTAGATCAACCCTGGAGTGGCTTGGTGATGATGTTCAGTATATTGACGCACCTGTCGATCCTCATGTCGAGATGTGCACAATTACCAAGGCTTTCGATAATTCCAAAGTCATTGTGGCCAATAATATAAAGCGCTACCCCGGCGTAAGAATGATCTCCAACCTTTATTCACGAAAAGAACGCGTGTGCCGATTCCATAATTGTGGAGATTTTCGAGACATCAAGCTGCAATTGCTGCAGCAAAATGCCAATCCGATACCACCTCGAATCGTGACAGAGGCTCCTGTTCAAGAAGAGACACTTATCCCTGGGAAGGATTTTGGTCACATCGAGGAGATCTTCCCGATTGCCCAGCATACCTTTACGGATGGTGGCCGGATTTTTGGCGCCGGCTCTCATTTGTTCATGGGCGAACCGTTTGTTCCGGGTGGCGGAAGCCAGATTTCAATGTATCGAATGTCTTTTCGGCCAGATCAGAAATATGCATCGATTAATATGGTTCCGGGTGGGGCAGGGGATGTTATCTGTTCCCGGCATCCCGGAGGTAAAATTCCGTGCACAGTGAATGTATGTCCGCCTGTGGGGCCGGAGCTCGTATCTGTCTCAACGTTAAATCCGGTAATTTTTCCAGGTCAAACGGACAAACTTGGGTTTGCGGGAGCGATCCAGGGATTTCCTGTAGATGTCGTGAAAGCTCAGACAGTGAACTCGTATGCAATTGCAAATGCAGAATGGGTTCTAGAAGGTTACGTTCTTGAGGGAGAGCGCGTCTGGGAAACACAAGAGGCAGAGGAGTTAGGCCGCCAGGGGGTCGCTTTATTGCACCCTGAATGGGCCCGTTCAATGGGGCATGCATACCGCACTCCGAGAGCTTTCGAGCTCACGGCTGTAACTCGTCGGCGAAAGAACCCGATCGTGTATACTCCGCATTTTGGGGCGTTCTGGTATGAAGCTCCATTTATGTGTGCCGCTGTTTATGAGCTTTGTGACCGAATGGCGCCAGGTTTTGTCAAAGATGTCGCGAGTTGGCTCGGATTAACACTTTGGGGTGGCTTAGTTGTTCAGGTAAAAAAACGGCGCCGTTCTGATGAAGGAATGCAGCGAAATCTTCTAACTGCGATTATGGGCCTTTTCAGAGGTATGCGTTTGGTCATTATGGTAGACGAGGATATTGACCCGTGGCAGCCCGAGGATGTTATGTGGGCTATTCAATCCCGGGCTTCGGCTCAGAAAGACTATATAAAATTTAATGAGTATGGCCGAGGTCAAGCCTTCCAACCTTCAGAACTAAAAATTGGAAATATCTCTGTTTCTGATGGCGGCATGGGGATCGATGCGACGGCTCCCTTGGGAGAACAGGTCTATGAAAGGTCCTATTATCCAGTTAAGGAAATGGATTTTTCTCAATGGTTTAGTCAGGATGAAATTAACCAGTTGAGAGAAATGCAGGATCCTTATTTCAGGTGGTTGGGCGAAACCGGACATGGGTAGAAGAATTGCGAGAGCCCAATGCCTAGAATCCTTTTTTGGATAAAATCATTCTCTATATTCAGAAAAAATATAAGAAAAATTAAATAAGTAACTGATAAAAAAAGACTTATCCTCCAAAATTAGACCCCCCGTTTATATGCATATTTTCACCGGTCATAAAACTAGAAGCATCTGAAATTAGGAAAAGAGCCCCCTCCGCAATTTCCTCGGGCCTTGCAAATCGGCCCAACGGAAAACGTTGTTTCATCGCGGCTTTTTGTTCCTCAGTGTAACCAGCTACCACCGGAGTGTCGGTGATACCCGGGCTAATCGCATTTACCCTAATCCCATCTGTTCCAAGAGCTCGTGCCATGGATCTCATAAGGGCCAAGACGGCACCCTTGGAACTAACATAGGCAGGGCCTCCTTGGCCATTGCCTCCGGTAACCCCGAACAAAACTGATGCCGATGTGGTCAGTACAATAGACCCTGCACCATGTTTTTTCATTTCACGCGCTACAGCCTTCGTAATTTGGAAGGACCCTGTGACGTTTATCTCGAGAATTCGGTTCATTTCCTCTGAGTTTAATTCTTCCCATCGGGCGCTAGAGTGAGCCGCGCCACAGTGGATAAGACCCTCAATGGAACCAAAATATTCTTTGGTCTGCCGCACTGCGTCGATGCAGTCCTCCTCAATGGCGACATTACCTTGCATGAGTAAGAGAGATTTACTCTCGCCCAATTCTTTTTGCATCCTCTCCAACTGCGGGTCAAAGGCCGTCACTTTTGCGCCTCTTTCTATGAGTAGTCTTGCGCAGGCCAGACCTATTCCACTTGCTGCCCCTGTAACGATTACTGTTTTCTTCATATTTTACTCCGGTTTGATGATCAGATGGGGTGGATTTGTTGTCGGTAATCAGAGGTAATGGTAAAGCATTGAAATGAGTGATTTCCGAAAAATTCGAGTGCCAAGCTTTCATGAAATCGTTGCTGCTAACGCACAGGAGCGGCCCCACGTCACCTATGCCCACTCGATAGATCAAGAGAAATCTCTCAGCTATGGACAGCTGTATTCCGTAAGTAATCGAATTGCCAGATTTTACAAAGAGAATGGCGTGAAACGAAACCAACGGATACTCCTCCTAACAGAAAATTCCATAGAGAATATGATAATATTCATTTCTACTTTGCGTTACGGAGCTACACTCGCGACAGTTCATGTCGAGATGAATGAAGCATATTTGGCCGAAATAATCCGTTCGATTAACCCGGTCATAGTCCTTTATCAGAAGGGCTTACAATTAGAGAGGTTTCAGGGAGGTGGAACCCAAATTTGGGAGCAGCTGGGAGATTGGGAAGCAGATGGAGCTGGGACAGGTGTTTTTTCTAAAATCTCTGATCTGAGTGATAAAGATGATATCAAATCAATCGCGGAGCCAGATGATCAAGGGGTGATTTTTTACACTTCTGGTACGGTAGCAAAGCCAAAGGGAGTCATTCAGACCCACAGTACCGCATTCCACAATTATGATGCCACTGCTGATTATTTGGGTTTGGAGCCTGGGTTCAGAACCCTTGATTGCCGATCCTACAGTTGGTTGTCGGCTCAGCATATGAGTCTTGGGGCACCCTTGGTAGCAGGATCCACTACTATCTTCGCAAGGCATTTTTCTCAAAGTCGTTATTTTGACTGGCTCAGGGCGCACAAAATCAATATTGGTTTTGTCGTTCCAACCATGATCAATATGCTTATCAATCGGCCTCACTCTGTAACGAAAGAAGATTTGGCAGACTTACTATTCCTGACATCGTCCAGTTCGCCCCTTTTGGAAGAGCAGTGGCGTTCCTTTGAAAATTTGTATGGTATTCGATTGGCTCAGAGTTGTGGATCGAGCGAGGGTGGGAACACTGCGGCGCACCGGGGGGCAAATCGTAAGATTGGATCTATCGGTCCAGCTCAGAAGTATCAAAAGATTAAAATAATTGACTCCGAAGGTAATGAACTGCCACCCGGTGTCGCGGGAGAGATAATCGTTGGTGGTGGGCTGCAACAGGCATATGGATATCTTAATCCTGACGGAACTGTCGAACGTCTTCCAGAGGATGGTCATCATACGGGAGATCTCGGTTTTTTTGATAGTGATGGTCACCTTCACATCACGGGCCGAGTAAAGGAACTCATAATCCGCGGTGGAGTGAATATTTCTCCGGTCGAGATCGACTCGGTACTTGTTAAACACCCTGATATCGCAGAGGCGGGCACTTTTGGGATACCTGATGCGATTTACGGAGAAGAGGTTGTAGCCTGTGTTACTCTGCATGATGGTATTAAAACGAGCCCAGAGGAGATCCAAGATTTTTGCAAATCCTTTTTGATAGAGGCGAAGCGGCCCAAGAAAATTTTGATTGTTGGGGAATTACCTAAAAATGCGCGAGGGAAACTCGATCGCTCTGGACTTATGGATTTATGGAGAAATTTAATAAAGGAGATTTAAATGCCTGACACCCTTGTTGCTAGCGCCGAACTTATCAAATTTGAGGTCGCTAGTCTGACACGAATGTTTAACGATTTGAAAATTCTAGATCATAGCGGCCATGTTAGCGCTCGTCTGCCGGATGGAAATTTTCTTATGCAAGGGGTAAATGCGAGTCGGGCGCTCTTAACCCCTGAAGATCTCTTTACAATGACTCTTGATGGAGAAATTCTGGAGGGTCCTCAGGGAACCCGACCTGCGAGCGAATTTCATATTCACTCGGAAATCTATAAAGCCCGACCAGATGTAAATGCGGTGTTGCATGCGCATCCCCAGGTGCCTGTGCTGTTCACGATCGCTGAGGGCGCGGAATTGAAAATGGTGATTAATCACGGTTACCGATGGAGAAAGGGTGTGCCCACCCATCCTGATACAGCCCATATCTCCTCTCCAGAGCTCGGAAAAGCTTTGGTCAACACGCTTGCAGATCACAACGCCCTTTTACTTAAAGCCCATGGCATTGTTCTGGTGTCCGAGTCTGTTTCGACGTTGTTAATCGATGGAATACAGTTTGATAGGAATGCCAAGACACAGCTCGAGGCAGCCAGACTCGGCACCCCTGTTGCCCTTAGCTCGGAAGAGCTTGATACTTTTGAAGAGAGGTTTGATCGTCCTCATCACGCCGACAAACTCTGGAAATACTATACCAGTAGAGCTGTCGACCAAGGCGTGTTACCGGGAAACTGGGTCAACGCCTAAATCGTTGACGTTTAGCGGTAATGGGGCTGATTTGGCAGCCTCATTACCACTTTAAACGGTGATCTTATTTTTGGATAATTAGTGGTGCTGTGCAGGTCCCGTCTGATCATCATCGACGGGCATAACTTCCTTTACGGCACCGCCCCAGCCCAGATCGGTAATATCAAAAATAACGCCGTTCGGGTCACGGTATTTTTCTTCATAGAAAGTATTTTTCATGTCACCGTTTGTTTCCTCGGGACGCCCCATCATGTATTGCCCACCCGCATCTTCGACTTTCTTTTCAGCGTCTCGAATGTCATCAACCCAGAAGCCAATATGGTGCAGTCCTACATACTCCCGTGGTCCTTGGTCATCATTTTTAAAATTTAATAATGCAACGGTAATTGTCCCGTCTGAGACATAGACGCCGCTTGCTATTGGGGAATTTGTTCTCCCGACCCGTTTCATATCAAATGCTTTCTCATAAAACTCTGCTGCCTTATCCGGATCCGGAACCGACATCGCTATATGCCTAAGCCTTGCCATCTTTATCTCCTATTTGGGACACAAATAATGCTTATTCTGTATTCCCACGGATCTTATAGAGAAATATCAAATTTTAAAACGACTATAATTAACTGTCGCTAACTTCCTGGAAAATGAGGTCGATCTCTTCGTGAATGACACGGGAGAGTTCATTTACGGCAGGCGTTGTGGCTCGGTCAGAGCGTCGAACCAGTGTACGGGTAATCGAAAGTCCGTTGATTGGTAAATAGGTAAATCTGTTCTCTGAGCCGTCTAAAAAAATCGACGAATGAGGAAGTATACCGAAACCAAGCTCGCGCCTGATAAAATCTTTAACCACATCAACATTTGCAACTTCGTGCTTTACGTTAAGATTTATTTGAGCCTCCCTCGCTAGACGGTCGAGTTTTACTCGGCTTCCTGCTGGACGAGGGAGCAAAATGAGAGGAAAAGAGGCCAGCGCTCGAACCTCGAGAGGTTTGTCGTTTTCAAAAACGAAGGAGGGAGGTCCGACCAGGTACTCTTGTTCTACGACCAATGGATCTAGTTCAAGGCTAGCGGTTGCCTCAGGGTCGACCATCACTGCAAGGTCAATTCTTCCGGTATCAAGCCCTTCCAATAGAAGGTAAGGAACGCCCTCGACAAAACGGAGCAAGACGTTGGGGTAATCCCGTGCGAATCTCTCTGCCAAGGGACCGTATAGAATTCGACTGGTTGTTGACGTGGTTCCGATAACGACTTCCCCGGAGGGCAGGGCGGCTTGGGCCTTGACCTCTAATCGCATCGTTTCCATCCGTTCCAGAATTTCAATCGTTCGAGTTAGAAAAAGCTCGCCCGATGCCGTGAGTGCGACGCCCCTCGGTAATCTTTCTAATAATTGAACTCCCAGTTCGTTTTCTAAAGATGCGGTATGCCGGCTAAGAGCGGATTGTGCAACGTGGAGGCGCGCTGAGGCTTCGGAAAAACTCCTGTACTCGGCGATCGCTCGAAAATATCGTAGTTGACGCAGTTCCAAGGCCCTACGTTCCTAATTTTTTATGTGTTCTGCCCGATATACTAACCTATCTCAAAACGGCATAGCAACAATATCGAGACAGTATTTGTTGTTTCAGAATCAAATCGGTAGATTGCTTAAGGTTTCGGATCAGGGGGATTCGAAAATCCTGTCCGCGGTGAGCGGAAATATCCTTAAAAAAACAGGAGTAACTAAATGGCAGATGATACCAATACGGTTGAGGCTGTAGCGGGTTCGAATGTTGGCGCCCAAATGTCTTACGAGGACATGAGAGGGTGGCTAATCGAAGCCGAGCGCCTTGGCGAGCTGCGTGTGGCGGATGGTTTAAGCTGGGAGACGGATATCGGCGAGGTTGCCGAAGTTGTACTCCATGATGAGAACGCTCCAGCTATCCTTTTTGATAATGTCCAGGGTTGTCCTCCGGGCTTCCGCCTACTGATTAATTTCTTCGCGGGAAAACGCCGCAACATGACAATGGGTTTTCCAACGGATTGGGATAAACTAGAGCTGACAGATGCTGTGCAGCAGCACATGAAAGCAGTCCAGCCGATCCCCCATAAGATCGTCGACTCTGGTCCGATTTGTGAGAATATTTTAGAAGGCGATGACGTTGACGTCGAAAAATTCCCGGCGCCAATGTGGCATGATAAAGATGGTGGTCGTTATATCGGAACCGGCTCCTATAATATTACGCGGGATCCGGATACGGGTTGGATAAATATCGGCACCTACCGCGTTATGATCCAAAGCAAGAATGAAGTCGGGTTCTACATTTCACCCGGTAAGCATGGCCGGATCCATCGCGACAAGTATGAAGCAAATGGGGAGTCTATGCCCGCATGCATCGTGTTGGGTGGAGACCTTATGGCCTTTTTGATGGGTTGCACCGAGATGCCACCGAATGAAAATGAATTGGATATTCTGGGTGGTTATCGTGGTCATGCAATAGAGTGTGTTAAAGGTAAGCATACGGGGCTTCCATTTCCAGCTAATGCAGAGATCGTTCTCGAGGGCTTTATCCATCCAAACAATAGGAAGCTTGAAGGTCCGTTCGGTGAGTGGACAGGCTATTATGGATCAGACGTACGTCCTGAGCCATTGATGGAAATCAAAGCGATTTATCATCGGAATGACCCGATCATTCTGGGCTGCCCTCCACTTCGGCCGCCTGATGAGTTGGCTCGGTACCGAGCAGTAACGAGGTCGGCGGCATTAAAAGAGAATATCCAAAAAGCCGGTATCCCTGACGTCACGGGTGTGTGGGCTCACGAGTGTGGGACAGCCAGGATGCTTCTTGGGATCTCCATCAAGCAGCGTTATCCAGGTCATGCCATGCAGACAGGCCATGTAGCAGCAATGTGTCATCTTGGCGCCTATGCGGGTAAATATGTTGTTGTCGTTGACGATGATATCGATGTATCTAATTTGGAAGAGTTGATCTGGGCCATGATTACGCGCTCAGATCCTGCCTCCTCAATAGATATTATCCACAATTGTTGGTCTACGCCGCTTGATCCTCGGATCTCTCCCGAAGATAAGGCCAAAGGTAATCTCACGAATAGCCGTGCGATTATTGATGCTTGCCGACCTTTCCATTGGAAGGATGAATTTCCTGCGGTTAATTCTCCACCGGCTGAAGTCGTGCGCGAACTGCAACAAAAGTGGGCTCATCTCGCCGAGAAGCCGTAAGAGCTTTTTAGCTAACTTTGGTGTATCATTAGCCGTCGTCCCGCAAGGGACGACGGCTTTTGCTTTTCTGGGTTTTTTGAAAGGAGATCGAAGCGAAAATGGAACAGAATAAAATTTCTTCCACAACGTCCAACTCGGGTTGTTCGTTGGAATACGAGGATCTCCGTGATTGGCTTTCTCGGGTCGATGCAATGGGTGATTTAAAAGTTGTTAAGGGAGCCAATTGGCATACGGATATAGGGCAAGTAGTCGAGGTCATGTGTCATGATGAAGGCACTCCCTCAATACTTTTTGATGAGGTAGAGGGTTGCCCGAAAGGTTTTAGGCTATTGGTAAATTGGTTCACAGGCAGTAGAAAAAATCTAACCTTAGGTTTTCCCGAAAATTTTAATAAGCTGGAGCTTAGCCAGGGGTATCATCAACACACCCGACAGATAAAACCACTTAAGCACAAGATTATAAAAGATGGGCCTGTCTTCGAGAATGTAATCGAGGGAGACGGAATAGATGTTACCAAATTTCCTGCCCCGCTTTGGAATCCAGAGGATGGAGGGCGCTACATCGGGACAGGTTGCTATAACATAACGCGTGATCCTGAAACCGGCTGGATAAATTGTGGGACCTACCGTGTGATGGTGCACGATGAGAAGCGAGTCGGGCTTTATATTTCACCAGGAAAACATGGCCGTATTCATCGTGAAAAGTACATGGCAAAAGGTGAGCCTATGCCAGTTTGTATTGTGGTTGGTTCAGATCCCTTGTCTTTTCTGACCTCCTCTACGGAAGTTCCTGAGGGCACATGTGAATTCGACATGATGGGCGCATATCGGGGGAAACCTCTAGAATGCGTTTTAGGTAAACACACAGGTCTTCCATTCCCGGCCAATTCAGAAATAGTAATTGAAGGTTTTATTCATCCTGGTAATACCTTGGATGAGGGGCCGTTTGGCGAGTGGCTCGGATATCAAGGGGGGGCCATGCCAAATGAGCCTTGGGTTGATATCGCTGCCATTTATCATCGGAATGATCCGATCATCCTTGGCGCTGCTCATATCAGAATGCCTTATGAATATGCTCGCTACCGGGCGATCAGTCGTTCTGCAGTGCTTAAGGAAAACATATCCAAGGCAGGAGTCCCTGATATTTCCGAGGTTTGGGCGCATGAAGTTGGTGGATCTCGATTGTTTTTGGTTGTCGCCATCAAGCAACGATATCCTGGGCACGCAACGCAAGCTGGTCAAATAGCTGCCACGTGTCACGCTGGGGCTTACTTGGGACGAATCGTCGTCGTCGTGGATGAGGATGTGGACGTTTCAAATTTGGAGGAGGTAATTTGGGCAGTGTGCACACGCTGTGATCCAGCCACCAACATTGATATCATCAAAAACATGTGGTCATCTGCGCTGGATCCGGTGATTCCGCCTGAGGACCGCGAAGCAGGAAAACTCTATAACAGTAGAGCCATTATTGATGCTTGCAGACCGTTTCACTGGAAAGATGAATTTCAGAAAGTAAATGCTCCAACCAAGGAAGCCAGAAGGGATGCCTGGTCACGATGGGGGCATTTAAGGGACTAGCCTCCTCAAATTCAATTTTTCACCCAGGCCTTGAGAGCACCAGTGTTTATCTGACCTCAAAGCAGTTTGTTAAAGGCATGATTTCTACCTGAAAACAAACTTGATTTATCCATTTAAGCCTAGCGTGGTGGGCGCAATAAGGTCTTCGACAGAGTATCTTGTTTTTGTAATGTGCTGCATGTCTGCTTGCCGACATAGTGTCTCGAGAGCCTGCCGGTTCTTTTCAACGCCGTAAGGGAATGGATCTCCACCAACGGCGTCGCCTAAAGTTGCCGTCAATCGATCCTCTGAACTGGCGCCGGATGATCTATCGAGGTTATCGAGATAATCTTTCTTGCTGGCTGCTAGCGCAGCAAAAAGTTGCTCTGGTAAGTCGGGATATTTTTCAAGAGTGTTTAAATGTACAACAACGCTATGGTTTATTGGGTATAATCCGGTCTTCTTAAAAGCCGTGAAACCCGCATTTTTAGGATCCGGTAGAAGGGGTTTAACGTATTCAGGTGGGTTCACAACAGTACCCACTGCGCCAATAATTTCTTGATTCTCAAAAAGTTCATTCATGTCTCGGCCTCGAAATGCAAGATCGACAGTGGCCGGAGGCTCAAATTCTGCTACGTGCTCGTCATCTGTTGCGGCCCATGTAATGCTATCTAAATTTACATTATATTCTTCCGAAAGAACGGCCCTTGCCCAAACCCCTGTGGTCACGGTGTAGCCCCGCACAACACCAACAGTTTTTCCTTCAAAGTCCTTCGGATTTGTGATGCCGGTTCGGGTGTCAACGTGAATTGCTTGATGGTGAAAGTTTCGAGTAATGGGAGTGGGTAATGCTATCAGGGGTTTGTTATAGGCTTTTGCGGCTATGTAGGTTGTGGTAGGCATCTCGCAAATATCAAAGGATCCCTCGCGAACCATCTCTCGTGCAGCAACTAAAATATTATCGAAATGAGGGAACTCTATTTCGCATCCATTCGGCAGGGTCGTCCCCTTTTTCATCTGTCGGAGAAGGCCATAATCACGGACTGGGAATGTAAGTTTCGGCATAACTCGTCCTATCTTTATTGCGGGGCCGGAAGCATTACGCCCCGCCCTCCATCGCTATGTATCACGGTACCAGTGATGACACGGGATTGCTCAGATGCCAAGAGGGCATAGGCGGATGCATGATCATCCGCTGAAAACTGATGCCTTAAAAGATTGGAAGATGGTCCCCCGGATCTTCCAGATTGGGCAGCATTCTCTGTATTTAAGGCCATGGCATTGGCAAACTGGGTCGGAGTACCTCCTGGAGCAACCCCGTTGACTCGGATGTCCGGAGCGAATTCGTGAGCTAATGCGCGCATTAGGCCCAGAGCCGCGTGCTTTGACGCGATATAAATTGGTCCTCCCCCGATATAAAAAGAGGATGTTGAGAGCGTCAATACGATGCTCCCCTTGTTTTTAACAAGGGCGGGATACGCGGCCTTTGAACCAAAGAAATAGCCTTTGACATTTACCGACATTACTTCGTCAAAACCGGAGCTTATCTGATCCGCTGATAGCTCGCTCAACTTGAGTCTGCCATCACGGACACCGGCATTTCCAATAAAAATATCCAACCGACCGAATTTTTGGAGTGCTAGATCTACCGCACGCAAGTTATCTGAGAAATTCCGGACATCGCCCTGGCATGTTACGACGGAGCTACCGAATTCTTCTCGCAATTCCTCTAGTCGCACGTCATCCAGATCGAACGCTAGAATTCCTTCTGCACCTTCTTGCAGAAATTTGGCCAGGACGGCTTTTCCTATTCCTGAACCAGCTCCCGTGATCCAGGCACATTTGCCGCTAAGTTGACCCATTGTCCGGTGTTCAGATCAGATTAACCTACCATTTCTCCGGTAGTGGATTATCACGTGCATCCTCTAATGTCGCGACTCTGTGAAACTGCTCGGCCGGACGTAGCTTGCCATCATCCGCAATTTGATCCATTCCGCAATAAAGTTCGAACTCGTATCCATCTGGATCACAGAAATGCAGGGCGGCATTCCCGCCAGCACCTTTCCGACCCTGAAAAACGACCGGGATTTTATTTTCTTCGAGGTAGGCCCGAGCCGCGAAGAGCATGTCCATGCTATCGACCTCTAAGGCCAGATGTTCCATTTTTAGGGCTTCACCATTTTTAGGCCGCGCTTTGGCTTTTCCGGGTTTTAATCCGATTGCATGGTGGTCTGTTCCACATCGAAAAAACACCATTCCAATTTCATTGCGGTCTGTTTCTTCAAACCCCATGACCTCGGACCAGAACTTAGCCGTTCTTTCAACGTCTGTTACCTCGTAAACGAGGTGTCCCAATTTGTTGACTTTAATGGGGGAGGACGCTGTGTAGGTTTGTGGATGATTTTGCGCAGCTTGACTTCGTTGCGTGTCTACATGTGTGCCTTGATTTCCATCCATTCTATTTTCCTTTTGATTAGCAACATTCGCTGTGGCGAGAGGTCAACAGTATGTGCCTTAAAAACGAATTTGGGGAGAAAAAATATCAAAAAATTTGGGAAATTTAGAGGTGATAACATTGGATTTTCTGTTTGAATCCGCCTGATCTAAGGACTGATCGAGCAGATTGAGTGTCCCACATAAACTGTGAAGACCTAATAAGGTGAGAAAAGTTCGTAGTCTATTTTCTAAAAGAATCAATTAAACGCCTTGTATATAATAGCGGCGATTTCGCCCTCGAGCGGAAAGGATAGCATTCCCATCACCGAATAACCTAGAATTCCTGGCAAGACATAAAATCGAACCATGAAAAAGAACCAGGCGACGTAAATCGGGACTATGGCCTCCAACAAAAATGACGGGGTAATTGGGCGGAAAATATTTAAGATGGGTTGAGTCGATTTGACGAATATCTTCATGAAGAAAAAATCTGAATTTATTGGAAGGAATATGTTCATTGCAGAACGGGCAATTAGCGTCCACATAATCATACCCAAACCGTAATCCACTAGAATTGCCCAGATAGGGAGCCCATTCATTTTGCTTTCCTAATCAAAAAATAGGGGAGTAATATATCCTTCAGAATAAGAATGAAAAATTCCATCTTGTTAAAGAATGGAAAAAAGGGAGCAGAAAAATCTGCTCCCTTTTTAGCTTGAGAATGATCGCTAATGCTCCTGAGAAAGCACAGCTTCTCCGGTTGGATCTCGGGTCTCGTCAACCATTGCTTGAGTTTCAGCATCTGGTTCAGGCGTCATTAAGCTAACGACAACCATTGCGACAAGGCTGACCGGCATCCCAATCATCCCGAATCGGAGATGATCGATGCCAAGCCACGGGGTTCCGCCTGTAAAGACATAGTGCAGATACCAAGAGCCGGCGATAAAGCCGCATACCATGCCTGCGATTGCTCCCTCGCGGTTTGCACGTTTCCACCAAATGCCGAGGACCAAAGGAAAAAATAGACCCGAGCAAGCGAAGCAAAAAGCCCAAGCCACAGCCCCTAGAATTCCTGTGAGCTTTAGGCTGGCAACGAGAGCTGCAGCTGCACCGATCACAACCAAAATGACCCGTGCCGCGATCAGTCTAACCCTCGTATCAGCTTTTGGATCAATGATCTTATAATAAAGATCGTGGCTAAGGGCGTTCGCTATGGCAAGGAGAAGCCCATCTGCCGTTGACATCGCCGCCGCCATTCCACCGGCGGCAACAAGACCGGATAATACAAAAGGCAAACCAGCCATTTCAGGCGTGGCCAAGACCACGATATCCGGGCGCATAAAAAATTCATTGATCTGCAAAATTCCATCGGCATTGGTGTCCTTGATTGCCAACATACCGACAGCCGCCCACTTCTGTATCCACTCCAAAGCATTAACATCGGCAATGGATTTTCCGATGATGCTTGTTGCCAGCGCTGGGTCCAGAAGTTGCAATTTTGTTAAAGTTGCCAGTGCTGGAGCTGTAAAGTACAGGAGGAATATAAAGAATAAGGACCAAGCCACTGACTTTCGCGCTGCCCGAACTGATGGGGTTGTGAAATACCGCATCAGAATATGGGGTAGCGAAGCAGTACCAGCCATCATGCAAAGCGCGAGCGTTACAAACTTCCAGCTTGCCATTGCATCGCCGGGCGCATTATGAGCTGTTGTAAGCACTTTAAGGCCTGCCACCTTAGCAGCTGCTGGTGTACCCAGGGCAATGGCCTTTTCGAGCTCCCCAATTTTTGCAACAGCGTCCCCGTAGGAGAAATGAGGAATGATCCCAAAGCCTTGGGTATTAGACATCCATATTACCGGGACTAGGTAGGCAATAATCAAAACAATATATTGAGCGACCTGGGTCCATGTGACGGCACGCATCCCACCAAGCATTGAGCACAGTAAAATTCCCAAAAGGCCGAACCAAACTCCCACCTCAAAGGGGATTTGAAGAGCTCTTGCTGCTATCGTTCCTGTGGCGTTGATCTGGGCCGTAACATAGGTGAACGAGGCGACCACCAGAATTATGACCGCGCACAGCCGCGCCGTGTTACCCCCGTACCGCGTTCCGATAAAGTCGGGCACTGTATAGCAGCCGAATTTTCGGAGATACGGTGCCATAAGGGAATTGACTAGGACATACCCTCCAGTCCATCCGACAACAAACGCAAGATAGCCATGGCCGCCGAAATAAATGCCACCTGCAAGGGCAACAAAAGACGCCCCTGACATCCAATCAGCAGCTGTCGCCATGCCGTTGAAAACCGGTGGAACTTCTCTTCCAGCCACATAGTATGCATCAACCTGCATGGTTCGGGAGAGCCAACCAATGCCCGCATAAATACATATTGTGAATGCAACAAAGAGGATGCCGATTGTATCTGCCCCCATCCCCATCTGTTCTAGTATTGCCATCAGCAATATAAACAGCACAAAGCCTCCGGTATATAATCCGTAAACTTTGGGTAGATTTTCGATAAAGTTTCCCTTCATAACTGGCCCCCTCTATTCCTCACCAAGTCCGGCTTCATCGTCGATCTTATCCTGTTGCCAGTTTTGGTAAAAAATCAGCAACACAAAGATAATAAGGGACCCCTGTACTGCAAAATAATACCCCAATGGGAACCCAAGAAATGACAAGCCATTTAGATCCTTGGCAAACCAGTGAACGACAAAAGAAAATATGAACCATAGCGTAAGGACTATGAACGTTAGGCTTCGGGTTTTTGCCCAATGCTGCTCGCGAATTGCTTTTTTGTCCTGCGACATCTAAGCCTCCTGTTAATAATTTGTTATCCTTCTGACTTTATGTTGGACTCGCGAAAAAGCGAATCGTGGTAAGTGTAGGCGATACAGAACAGCTTTGTTAAGTCCAAATACTATCAAAGTGATTCGCTGGGTTTTTGGAGATGTTTCCAGTTGTCTTCTTCGGTAATCAGAAAAATTCCAGAAAGGTTCAGGGTCTTTTTAGAAAGATTTAGAAAAGGCTCGATAAAGGATAGAACCGAACTCTCAGAATTTATTTCGACCAGATCGGCGTATGTGGCGCAAACTTCTTTGTACGGATATTTAAAGACTAGGATGGGAACCCGTTTTCGGAGTATGTTTGAAGATGAGGTGTTTTCCCGATCCATTAAGGACTCGGTCGAAAAACTTTTTATCTCCTGCGCAGCTGATTTAACAATTTATTCGGTCTCCATTTTGGCCGCGCAGAATCGAGAATTAGTGGATCATCTCGATGGCAAGGCAACTGAATTATACAGAGAAGCTCTGGTACATGGGTTGAAAGATCACAAAACTCAAGACGATCTTGAGGTCCACGCAGAAGCCTTTTCAATTCGGGCGCAATCCGTGACCTGGGAGACGGCATTCCAGGATCCAAAAATTTTTTCCAAAAGCATCGGAGATTTGATTAGGTTTGCGCCTGTGGTTGAGGAATTTAAGGATCTTGATAGAGAAATCGTTACAAATTCGATACGTTTCCGGTGGCGAGATATTCGTGATCAAGCTCAGAGAAGACTAAAAATAGAAAAATTCAACTGGTAACTTGAAGGCTCCAGCCGTTCTAACGGCAGCGCTAGTCTTGGCACACATACTCATTGGTTGAGAATAGAAATCCGGGGCACCTTTTTCTCCCGCCGACAATCGTTTACGATCGGGAGATATAAAATTGAAGCGATAAGAGATATTGGGAGGCACGGCAATGGATAGCGGAATTGAGAGAACCCGGGAACTGCCCGTACAAGAGATTACCATCGATACAGATACTCGAGATATTTTGGCACGTGAGACAAAATATCAGAAAGAGATGGGTTTTGCGGATTGGCCAATCATCGATATCGACGCGCACCATTCCGAAATGACATCATGGCGGCAAGTGATCGAATATATAGAAGATCCAATTTTACTTCATTATGCCCGTGAGTTTCAGTCTCGGACAGGAGGAGCACCCGGTCTCTCCAACCACACTCCTGGTTTGCGATATCAGGATGCTGGGGGTCGCATTCCGCATCAGCAACAACTCGCTGAACCCGTGGAGGACAAGTCCGTGCATCGAGATGTAACCCTAATTCGGAGGAGCATGGATGCGCTCGGGCTCGACTATCAAGTGCTTTTTCCAGGAAATCTTCTGCAGCTCGGGACGCATCCGCAGCCCAGGGTAGAGGCCCACCTTGCTCTCGCTTATAACCGTTGGGTCTGCGACACAATCCTACCTCAAGATGATCGGATTAAAACTCTTCTCTACATGCCATTGGGCGAGCCAGAGATGTGTCATCGGATAATCGATGAGTTTACAGGTCGGAAAGGGGTTGTCGGTTTTATGATTACCTCCGTTCGTTTCAAACCGGTTCATCACAATTCCTACATTCCGATTTATAAAAAATTAGAAGAACGAAATCTGCCTCTGGCCTTCCATGCGGGTCTGACTTGGACGGATGAATGGACAAAACAAACAGACCTTTTTATTTCGATGCATGCCATCTCGTTTGTTCTCTGCAACATAGTACATATGACGAATTGGATTATTCACGGGCTTCCCGAGCGTTTTCCTAACCTAAAGACAATTTGGATTGAATCAGGTCTCGCCTGGTTGCCCTTTATGATGCAGAGGCTGGATTCAGAATATCAAATGCGACCATCTGAAGCGCCGTTACTCAAGAAACTGCCGTCAGATTATATTCGCGAAATGTATTTCTCATCCCAGCCTATTGAGACGTCTAACATGAAGCTGACGGAGGCAACTTTTGATGCCATGAACGCGAGCACGCAGCTTATGTATGCATCAGATTGGCCGCATTGGGATTTCAATGCTCCCAGTACAATTTATGATCTGCCGTTCCTCGACGAGCAATCAAAACGGAATATTTTGGGCGAAAATGCGCTTAAACTTTTTAATTTAGATCGGCCAAAAGGCAAATAGGTTGTTAGGAGGGGAGTTAAAAAATGGTAAAGGTATTTGTTGGCGCAGAAACTGATTTCGAGGATCGCGGCAGGAAAGTAATAGAATATAATGATACAGAGATCGGCGTCTTTTTTGTCGATGGGGAATTTTTTGCCTACGAAAACAAATGTGTCCACCAGGGGGGGCCGATTTGCCAAGGGCGGATACTTAATCGCGTGGTTGAAGTTTTGGCGGATGATAGAACAAGTCAGGGATTGACCTGGGATGATGAGGATGTCCACATCGTCTGCCCATGGCACGGATATGAGTTCAATATTAAGACTGGAATACACCCCGGAAATAAAAATGCTCGTTTGCGTCGGTTTGATGTAAGCGTGGATGGGGGAGAGGTTTATGTCGACGTCTGATGCAGATGAGGCAATCAGGCAAGCATTCGAGCTATCAACTAAAGCACTGAGAAATGGTGGAGAGCTGGATATCTCAGATGAATCGGTGCAAATGTTGCTGACGATTGGTGCCAAAGCTCTTGCCCGAAAATTCACAGATGAGGATCGTTATTTTCCTCCATTTGTTCAGGGAGAGATAATTACGGCCACAGAGGCCGTTGTTACGATTACGGAATTTATGCATGCTGCTGATCTGAATACTTTCGATCTTGGAATGTGGATGTCCCGACCCCGGCCAACCCCGGGGGATGATAGCTAAGAATTCGTTGAATTCAATAATCTGTATGCGGGCACACGGACCGTTGTCCGAGCCTTTATTTGGGCTGGTTAGGTAAATGTCTGGATCCTTTCGTTTGGCTTGTGTTCAAGTCAACGCGCAAAATCAATTAGAGAATAATATCGCTGCTGCGAGCTATTTAATTCGCAAGGCGGCAGATTGCGGTGCCGATTTAATTTCGCTGCCTGAGTGCGTGGCAATGATCGAGCCTGATCGAAGGGCATTGCTTTTAAAGACCCCAGATGAACAAAATCATCCGGCGCTGAGTGCCTTTTCTGAATTGGCCTCGGAATATAGGTGCTGGCTTCATGTTGGTTCCATTGCCGTCAAACATGATGGCGGCAAGATCGCCAATCGCTCCTTCTTGATCGATCAGAGCGGTATAATCGCATCGACCTATGATAAAATTCATATGTTTGACGTGGATTTAGGCAATGGTGAAAGCTATCGGGAGTCTGATACCTATCAGCCAGGAGATAGCGTCAAAATTGCCAGCTTGCCTTGGGGACAGCTGGGTCTGACAATTTGTTATGATCTGCGATTTCCAGATCTTTACATAAGACTTGCCAAAAATGGCGCAGATTTCTTGGCGGTGCCTTCGGCCTTTACAAGGACAACGGGCCGGGCGCATTGGCATGTGCTGCTGCGGGCAAGGGCGATTGAAACCGGGTGCTGGGTGTTCGCTGCGGCGCAATGCGGGGATCACGGTAAAGGACGTCAAACCTTCGGACATTCCCTGATTGTCGATCCGTGGGGGGAAATAGTTGCGGAGGCTGGAGATGAGCCCGGTGTTATATCAGCAGACATAGATCCGGGGCGGGTTGGTGAGGCGAGGGCGGCGATCCCCACATTGAAGAGCATGAGCTATCTCTCATCTTCCTCGTGAACGACTGATTTTTATTCTTCGGTTGTTTTGGGAAGTCGAAAGCATCCGTTAACTGGACAGGCTTTCGAAATTGGAAGAGGACAGGGTCCCTCTATAGAGCCTCCGAGGGTGATCCACGCGGACTTGATGGCCGCGCGGATCGGTATCGATAGTTTAGTTTGTTAAGGCCCAGCGAGCCATTTTCTGGACTTCTGCCGGAGCGTTGTAAATTGCAGCTATTAATTCTTTGACGCGTGGTCCGGAAGTGGGGTCCAAAACCAAGCGCCTTTTCTTCAAGTCAGATCCGAAAGCTGGATCATTCATGGTGTCCGCGAAGGCTTTTTGCAAAGCGGCGACGCGGTCCTTCGGAACATTCGGTGGGGCTATATAAGGTCTGCCAAATACCTGAACATTAGCGAATAGCTCCATAGCTTTCTTTTTATTGTTGTCTTTTATGAAGTCCCAGACCTGAGGGATACCCCTTCTTGTCATTTCGGGGTGCTTCTGAAGCCCAAATTGTACCAAAACATTTACCTTTTTATCTTCGATTAAATGTGGGGCACGACTCATTAGGGAGGCCCAGGCATAGCCGCAGAAGCCATCTATCTCGCCTTGCTGAATCGCTAGAACAAGATTTTTGGTTCCTCGATACCCTTTGATGAGCTTGATATTGGCACCAGCTAAATTACGCATAAGTTGGGTGTGGTCGTAGGTCGTTGAACCAAAAGTATCTCCTCCAAATACAGCCTGTTTTGTTTGCATTTCCGCAAAGCTTTTAACCGGACCATTAGAACGGATGAGACAAAGGGTGGTAAAACCGGAGGCGCTTCCCAGGTACTCGAACTTCATAGCATCAAATTTCGCGTTTGATTTCTGCCCGAGCACCGGTTCCACTAAAGTGCCCGGTTGCGCGCCTAAAATTGTGAGACCATTTTTTGGGGCTACATTATAAAGGTATGATACCGCTTTACGGCCCCCGCTGCCGGGCATATTTTTCACGACGATGGTCGGTTTACCGGGAATGTGCTTGACCATATGTTTTGCGATGGTTCTTGCATAAGCCGTAAATCCTCCCCCAGGAGGTGCAGCAACCATAACGTCGAAGGTTTTTCCCTGATAAAAGCTAGAAACATCTGCGGCCACGACTGGTGTCGTCCAGATAACGCTCATAGCAATACCGGCTGTGCTTATCTTTTTTATATTCAATTTTGTTCTCCCCGTTTCTTTTATAGTTCATGACTTGGTAGTCAGCGAAAAAATACTAAGTAGTCAGCGAAAAAATACTAATTTAATTTTCTTTTGTTAACACTTAAAAAGAATGATGGTCAGAGATAATGTTCCGACTCTGTAGAACGATTGTTGGGTCCTCAGTAATATTTTTGTGTGGATGGCTTTTCAATTTTGTATTTGATATCCAATTCGCGTTGGGACTTGCAGCAGGCTGGTTTCTAAGGGAGGGATACGAAGAAATCGCAAAAATGATTTATAATTTTGTTCGGTAAATGATTCTAAGTTCTGATCAAATCTTTCCGGATTGGCCGGAACTTTTGGCTAAGAAGGAAGATTTTTCATCCCAGGGTTCTTGCCAAAAGCAGTTTTTTTTTAAATCCAAATCTTTTTTTGGGGGTATTTCCTAACGCTAATGTTCGAGGTTTTTCGTAAAAAGACTGGATAAGTTCGACTAAACCATGTTTCACTTGGGAAAAATTGGCCTAAATGGCTAAAAATAATGGATAAGGGGAGAAATATGGCAATACGAAAAAACCTGGCAATGGCGCCCTGTATAAGTTTTTTAGCAGCTTGTCTGTTTTCGGTTTCCGTGCAAGCAGATACCGTCGCAAATTTTTACAAAGGAAAGACGGTAACTATCATCGTCGCTGCAAAGGCAGGCGGTGGGCATCACAAGTGGTCGCTTTTTTTGTCCCCGTACTGGGAAAAGTATATGCCGGGAAACCCAAATTTTATCACCCAGAACATGGGAGGAGCAGGAGGGACCAAGGCGGCCAATTATCTTTATAACAGGTCTTCGCAAGATGGCACAGCCATCGGCATCCTGTTACAGGACACACCTTTTGCTGCTCGCCTCAGAAAAACTGGCATAAAATATGACCCGCAACGATTTCAATTTATCGGCGGGGCTGAGAGACCTCAGCCAGCTTTTGTCGCTCTGAAAGAAGCAGGGGTCAAGAGCTTAGAAGATGTCAAGAGGAAGCAAGTGATCATTGGATCATCGGGTAAGGGTTCGCAAACATATATCTTACCCAAACTGGCGAATGGCATGATAGGGACAAAATTTAAGATCGTTACCGGATATCGAGGTATGGCTGGCATATACAAGGCCATGGAGAGCAAAGAGGTTTATGCATTTCAGGCGGGATACTCATCCGTTGCTCTTATTCGGCCGCATTGGATTGACCAAAAACGCATAGAGGTCCTTGCGGTCAATTCTCTCAAACCTCTTCCCGGATGGGAAAACAAAAAATTATTCAAAGACTATGTAACCGATCCTACAGATAAAAAGATCGTAGAACTGATCGCCGGAAACGATATCATTGGGCGGGCTTGGCTTGCGCCTCCTGGAGTCCCCAAGGCGAGGCTTGAGGCGCTACGTGCCTCTTTCAAAGCGATTTTTTCGGACGAAGACGCTTTAGCTAATGCGAAGAAGCGCAAAATGGATTTTGGGTACGTCGATTGGCGAGGGCAGCAAGAGCATGCGACGAACCTCTCAACCGCTCATGATAAATTATTCGACCGGGTGAGATATCTAATGTCTCTAAAAAATTGAAGAGGGTTAGATGCTGTTTTATGGCCCCCGTCGGGCTTGGAGAATTTTATCAAAGTGAGGTCTAGTTAAATGTCTGAACAGATTGTGAGCCCCGTGACGCTTGAAGAATATGAGGCAATGGATAGGAGAGGCCGGAGAGAAGCGCAGTTGAAAGTGTCAAAGATCACTGCTGAAGAACTTGAGGCTCATATTGAATTTGAAAAGGCACGAGAAGCTAATGTTCCTGGTGTTGGAGAGGAGGCGCCCAACTTTGTTGCTGATATACTCGGACCAGACCGTCGGAGAACAGGAGAGAAAATATCTCTCTCTGCATTAAGGGGGAAGCCCGTTGCACTAGCTTTTGGATCGTACACATGACCTCCTTTTCGTGCGAAGGCCGTGCGCCTTAACGAACTATATGAGACCTACAGAGACCTTGCTCATTTTTTTGTAATTTATATTAGAGAGGCGCATCCAGCGCAGGGGTGGCAAGTCCCCAACAACATCATTGAAAATATTATTGTCTATGAACCACAAACAGATGAGCAAAGAACTGAAGTAGCCGGGACCTGTCAATTAGATCTTGGCCTAAAGTTACCGATGCTAATTGATTCCATTGAAAATGACATTGAACAAAAATACGTAGGCCTGCCAATGCGACAATTTTTAATAAATAAGGATGGTAAGATCGCTTATGCCGGAGAAAAAGGGCCTTTTGGTTGGGACGATCAGGAATTTGAAAAGGTATTAAACAGCCTGCTAACCGATGGATAAGGTCAAGAGGTGCGTCAATCTGCGCCTGGTTATACAAGTAGCCTGATGCGCTGCAGTTGCTTATGATCCTCCCCATCTTAATCGAAATAGTCTAGCGAGGACATTATGGCTCAACCGGCCCCGCAGAGTGAGGCAAACCGACCCATAAAATGGGCAGCGTTCAACTGGGAAGACCCATTCTTATTTGAAGATCAATTATCAGAGGAAGAAAAATTAGTCAGGGATTCCGCAAGAGCATTTGCTGAAGAGAGGCTTATGCCAGGAATTCAAGAAGCAAACCGCAATGAAACATTTGATCCGACGATCATAAGTGAAATGGGAAAGCTCGGTTTGCTTGGTTGTACCTTGCCGGAAACCTATGGTTGTGCAGGAGCTTCGTATGTCATTTATGGTCTGATCGCGAGAGAAATAGAACGTGTGGATTCCGCTTACAGATCTACTCTATCGGTGCAATCTAGTCTCGTAATGTGGCCTATATACGCATATGGCACGGATACCCAGAGGCAGCAATACCTACCGAAACTGGCAACAGGGGAGTTTGTGGGGTGCTTTGGTCTCACGGAGGCCGACCATGGATCAGATCCAGGCAGTATGATTACGCGCGCGAGAAAAGTTCAGGGTGGGTACTCTTTAACCGGTTCCAAAATGTGGATTAGCAATTCGCCAATTGCAGATATTTTCATAATTTGGGCCAAGGACGATGAGGGTGTCATCGGAGGATTTATTCTTGAAAAAGGAATGCCTGGCCTTTCTGTTAATAAAATTGAAGGGAAATTTTCTCTCCGAGCCTCACTGACAGGTGAGGTGGTGATGGATGAAGTAGTTATCCCTGAGGAAAATCGACTGCCGGGCGCGCGCGGGCTCGGAGGACCCTTTGGATGTCTGAACAATGCGCGGTATGGGATAGCCTGGGGAGTTATGGGGGCAGCGGAATATTGCTGGCACGCCGCAAGAAACTATACCTTGGATCGAACCCAATTTGGGCGGCCAATTGCAGCCAACCAACTCGTGCAAAAAAAGCTAGCGGATATGCAAACTGATATCACTGTTGGCCTCCAATCTTGTTTGCGCCTTGGCCGTATGATGGACGAGGGGACTTGTGCTCCCGAGGCGATTTCTTTGATGAAAAGGCATACGACGGGGAAAGCACTGGAAATAGCGAGATTGGCTAGGGATATGCACGGGGGAAACGGGATTGTGGATGAATACCATGTTATCAGGCACGTCATGAACCTCGAGACCGTGATAACTTACGAAGGAACCCACGATATTCATGCGTTGATTTTAGGTCGGGCTCAGACGGGGTTGCAGGCGTTCACTTCCTAGTCGAGTTTCAATGTCAATATACAAGCCATTATCTCATATTCGCGTTCTAGACCTTAGTCGAATTCTAGCGGGGCCTTGGGCTGCACAGTCCTTTGCGGATCTCGGCGCCGAGGTTATAAAAATTGAACGGCCCGGGAGCGGCGATGATACTCGGAGTTGGGGTCCTCCTTTTGTGCCATCTAGGGATGGAGAATCTAAAGAATCTGCGTACTTTATGGCTGCAAATCGTGGCAAAAAATCCATTGCTTTAGATCTCTCGAAACCTGCTGGACAAGAAATCCTGAGAAAGCTTGCTATTGTCTCAGACATTCTAATTGAAAATTATAAGGTGGGCGGCCTTTCTCGTTATGGTCTGGGGTATGAAGATCTGAAGGAGGTTAATCCTGGTCTTATTTATTGTTCGATTACAGGATTTGGCCAATCCGGTCCCCTGTCTGAGAGGGCGGGATATGACTTCCTGGTTCAGGCAATGGGGGGCTTGATGAGTATCACCGGCGAGCGCGAGGGCAAGCCTGGAGGTGGACCTCAGAAAATAGGGGTTGCGCTAACAGACATCTTAACGGGCTTGTACACTCAAGTTGCGGCGCTTTCGGCATTAGCCGACAGGGAAAGGACAGGGCAGGGGCGGCACATCGATATGGCACTGTTGGATGTTACGGCCGCCTGTATGGCAAATCAGGCAATGAATTACTTGGTTACTGGCACGGCTCCTGGTCGTTTAGGTAATGCACATCCCAACATTGTCCCCTATGAAGCATTCCCAACCGCTGATGATTACGTGATTGTCGCAGTTGGAAATGATAGCCAATTTGCAAGATTTGTTGAGGTGGCCGGGAGGCCAGATCTGGCCCAAAATGAAAAGTTTTCGACAAATTCGGGAAGGGTAGAAAATCGTGATGAGTTAATTCCGATCATCCGGAATTTCTTGGAAAAAAGATCAGCGGCAGATTGGATCCGATCTCTTGAGGCAGTCGGGGTGCCCTGTGGACCGATAAATAATGTCCAACAGGTCTTTGCAAACCCTCAAATTCAACATCGTGGCCTTCAAATCGAGATGGATCACCCGACTTTGGGCGAAATTCCCCAAGTGGCGAGCCCCATCAAATTTGTCGGAGCTGAGCTTGATTACTCCGAAGCGCCACCACCTCTCGGTTATCACACCGATGATGTCCTTCGTGATATAGTTAATTTATCGATCGAAGAAATAGATCGGTTGCGTGCGGATCAAGTGGTCGCCTAGCAGTCTCATCCCAGTTCAAGGGGTCTGGGGTACTGTAGCCAAAAACGGAGCTCTGGCTAAATCTGATCTCGATCAACCTAAGGCCCGAAGCATATCGTCGACGGTGGAGAATTTTTTTCTGGGGGCACTGCCGATGGCGGCCTGTTCTTCCAATAGTTTTAATTTTTTCCATGCAGAGAAATTTATTGGGCTCAGCGATCGCTCTGTAATTAACTTGTCCATGCCCGCAGGGCCCGGCCGAACTGTGCCATCAAACTCAGATATCAACAGGTCGGTGACCGCGTAAGAGTCTAAACGATTAGTACCGATTGTTCCGCTAGCACCGCGCTTTAGCCAACCTGCCGCGTAAACACGCGCCTTTGCACGCCCGTCCATAGTTTCCGCAATACCGCGTCGCTCATTGAATGGAACACCGTCTATTGCTTCAGCGCGTGAACCGATACACGTAACGAGTAAGTCGCAAGGAAGCTCGAATGTTTCTCCCGTTCCGATGCATTTTCCATCCTCAACCCGATTTTTTTCTAAGATCAGGGATTCGATGCGGTCTTCTCCTCGAACTTCGACTGGAGAAGCGAAAAACTCAATTCGCAGAGTACGTCTTTTTTCACCAGCTTTTCCAGTACTCAAATCTCTTAATGTACCAAGGATCCGCTCTCTTACCTTTCGTTCCCGATCATCCATTTTTTCTGATGCAGATTCAGGAATTAAAGAGCCATCTACAACCGTTGTTGCCGCGCTGAGTTCGCCGAGCTCTTTCAATTCTGTGTTAGTAAATGAGGCTTCTAGGGGTCCTCGACGCCCAACCATATAGATATTTTGCAAAGGAGAGTTGTCGATTGCAGTCATCGCATAATCGGCGATGTCTGTGCTCGCCATTTCTTCAGGTGTTCTCGAAAGCACTCGGGCTACGTCGACGGCAACATTGCCGACCCCAATAACAACCGCATTTTTGATGTCCAGGTCTGGGTCCAAGGCTCGGAATTCGGGATGACAGTTATACCAACCGACAAATTCGTTTGAACCAAATACATTTGCTTTGTTCTCGCCCGGAATGCCAAGCCTATTATCATAGGGGGCGCCATAGGCGAGAACAACCGCATCATAAATCTCTTCAAGATCTTTAAGGCTTAGATCTTTTCCAAGGGTTAGATTTCCCAGGTAACGTATGTTGGATCCATTTTCGATAGTCTGGGCATACTTTTGATCCACTCTTTTCGTATGTTGGTGATCTGGGGCGACTCCTCCTCGAATCAAACCAAACGGTGTTGGTAACTTCTCAATGATATCAATCCGGCAATCCGGTTGTTTCTCCTGGAGTGCCTGCGCCACATACATCCCGCCTGGACCTGACCCTACAATTGCTACGCTGCGGCTTACCTCGTTCACCCGCTCAACCCTTCCATTGTTAATTACTTTATTTAACTACGATGATACTAAGGGAAGAGGAGAAGAAAAACCCTAACCCGAAAACAAAAGAGCCCCGGTTTTGCCGAGGCTCTTTGATCCCGGATTCCCTAGAGTCTAAACCACAGTCCAAGTTCTACCTTTGTGCATGAGCTCATTTATGCTCATCGGCGGAGATTTTTCCTTTACCATGTCTATTTGCTCATGGACGGCAGTTTCATAAGCCGGTTTCGGGTCCCTGAAAAGAACACCCATGGCCACCGGCCAGCTCGGTGCGTGCATGCCCGCCAACATTGATGCCAGAGGTCTATTGGTTTCATCATGCACAAGTATATCGTCTTCGGTTATTCCGTCTTGACCGATGGTGACTATTTCTAGCTCCATCTTACCACTTTTCAGTCGCAGTCCCTTTTGATTGTCTGCCCCGAAAATAAGTGGTTTGCCGTGCTCACACATGATCTGGCCGTCTGCGCTATTACTTTTTTCTGTGAAAGAGGAATAAACGCCGTCGTTGTAAACGATGCAGTTCTGGAGGATTTCGACTAAGGCGGCCCCCTTATGTGCTTTGGCCGCGGAGAGCAGGCCGGGCAAGAGCTTTTGATTCGTATCTAGCCCACGAGCGACAAAGGTAGCATTGCAACCAAGAGCGAATTGGCACGCTGAAACAGGAGCATCGACCGAACCAACAGGCGTTGAAGGAGATTTTGTGCCGATAGAGGAGGTCGGGGAATACTGACCTTTTGTGAGCCCATAGATCGAATTGTTGAATAACAGTATCTGTAAATCAACATTTCGCCTCAAGGCGTGGAGCGTGTGGTTTCCGCCTATAGAGAGCATGTCGCCATCGCCACCAATAACCCAGACATCAAGTTCAGGGTTGCTGAGCTTTACGCCCGTCGCCACGGCCGGGGCCCGGCCATGAATGGTATGAAACCCATATGTTTCCATGTAATAAGGGAACCTCGCGGCACAGCCTATCCCAGAAACAAAAACAGTTTTCGCTGGATCCGCACCGATATCTGAAAGGGCTCTCTGGACGCTTTTAACGATGGCGTAGTCCCCGCATCCTGGACACCAACGGATTTCTTGATCCGAGGCAAAATCGTTGGGCTTAAGTTTTTCGGCTGGTGTTTGTATGTTCATTGATCAGTCCTTTACTCGACTGCGAATTTCACGTTCTAAATCAGACACCTTAAACGGCTGTCCACTGATCTGGGTAAGGGGTTCAGCCGGAACTAGTAACTCAGCACGCAGGAGCTTCACGAGTTGACCATTATTCATCTCGGGAACCAAAATTTGGTCAAATCCAGACAGGAGCTTTTCCATGTTTCGAGGCATTGGCCAGATGTGTCTTAAATGTATGTGGGATACGTCCAATCCGTCATTGCGACAGCGTCTGACCGCCTGTTCAATTGCGCCAAAGGTCGATCCCCATCCTACAACAGCCATCTTTCCAGAGCTGTTCCCCGTAGCAACCTGTTGAGGGGGAATATCGTCAGCGATATTCGAAATTTTTTCAGCTCGGACTTTGGTCATCTTATGATGGTTGTCGGGGTCATAAGAAATATTGCCTGTGTTGTAATCCTTTTCGATACCCCCTATCCGATGTTCCAAACCAGGCGTGCCAGGAGCAACCCAAGGCCTCGCGAGAGTTTCTTGATTTCTCATGTAGGGTTGGAATCCCTCAACATCTGTATGAAATTTAACAGGAAATTCGGGGATCAAGTTTGTATCAGGCAAGCACCAAGGCTCAGCTGCATTCGCGAGATATCCCTCATTTAAAAACATGACCGGGGTCATGTATTTTGTCGCTAACCTGACAGCCTCTATCGCACATTCAAAACAATCGGAAGGCGTTGAAGCTGATATGACGGGCATGGGTGTATCAGCATTTCTTCCCCATACCGCCTGGAAGAGATCTGACTGCTCCGTTTTAGTGGGCATTCCTGTTGAGGGTCCGGCTCGTTGGAAGTTGACAACAACGAGAGGCAGTTCTGCGACGATCGCCAACCCTAGGGCCTCTGTCTTCAGCGCTATTCCGGGGCCTGAACTTGAGGTCAAACCCAAATAACCCGCAAATGACGCCCCTATCGCCGAGCAAATAGCAGATATCTCATCCTCAGCTTGAAAGGTGATCGCGCCATATTGACGAAGATTGCTTAGGGAGTGCAGTAAAGGTGAAGCTGGCGTTATTGGATACGAACCCAGGAAAAGTTTTACTCCTGCTTTTTGAGCACCTGTCAGAAGACCCCAAGTTGTCGTCTCAATGCCTGTTACGGCACGATATACCCCAGGTTTCGTTTCTGCTTTGGGTATAATGTACGTTGTTACATCCGCTCCAATTTCCGCGGTTTCCCCGTAAGCATGCCCTGCGTTAAGGGCTGCTATATTGGCTTCAGCAATCTCTGGGCGGCTAGCGAACCTGCTATTCAACCAATCGACAGTTGGCTTTCGGTCCCGACCATACATCCAGCACATCAGGCCGAGTGTCCAGAGATTTTTACAACGGAGTGCATCCCGCTGACTGAGGCCAAGCCCTTCAACTGAGGCCAGCGTGAGTTTGGAAATATCAACTTGGAGCGCGCGATAGGAGTCGAGGGAACCGTCTTCAAGAGGATTGGAATTATAGCCTGCTTTCGCAATATTTCGGTCAGTGAATGCGCCCGTGTTAAGTATGACGGTGCCCCCAACAGCAAGATCTCTCAAATGGACTTTGAGTGCAGCTGGATTCATGGCGACCAACACATCGGGGGCATCGCCCGGCGTTTTTATGTCATGGGATGCAAAATTTATTTGGAATGCGGATACGCCGTATGTAGTACCCACTGGGGCCCTTATTTCTGCCGGGAAATCAGGAAACGTCGCGAGGTCATTGCCCATTAGGGCGGTTGACTGCGTAAACTGCGTTCCTGTGAGCTGCATGCCATCTCCGGAATCGCCTGCAAAGCGGATTACGACAGATTCGAGAACCTGACGATTTTCGGATTCTTCTTTGAGCTTCGTAGCCATACTTTTCTTACCTTCGCCCACTAAGGCGAAGCCCTTCAACTCTAAGGCAAAATTTACGAGTGTTTGTGGTTCGCGGAATGTCCAATCAACGATGTTCTGTGTCAAGCCTTATCGGTAGTGTCCCCCAAAAAATGCCTGATTGTCATTGGAATCGCCAACAAAATCTTCCTAAAGATGTTAGAACCCCAACGATAAGCACATTTCTTGACAGGGCTCCGAGGCCGCCCGATATTCGGGGGTCATTCGGAAATATCTCGGCTCTCGGTCGAAGGGGTGTGAAATTGGCAAAACGCGAGAAAACTTCAGATGAAGGTCTTATCCGATGTGATGCATGCCCTGTATTGTGTCGAATTAGAGAGGGGATGAGTGGAGCTTGCGATCGCTACGGAAACATCCAAGGAAAATTGGTAAGGATGGATCCGGTAATCGTGTCTCAGAAAACCCTCGATGAGGATGGGGTCATGATTCCTTTCGCATCATCTTCCGAGAATTCGGATGGCGCGATTGTACCTGGGTCAGAAAAATTTCTAACGGGTATAGGGGTTTCAACAACCTATCCGGATTATAAGCCCGCGCCATTCATTGTTTCGAGTCATCAAGACGGTATCGATATGGTCACCGTGGTTAGCGAAGGGGTTTTCTCATATTGCGGAGTGAAGGTAAAAATAGATACGGATGCCTATATTGGGCCCGAGCCGGCGGCGATTAGGGTCGATGGTGAACAAGTGGGGCATGTGACCACGGCTGAGTATGGTAGTCAGATGCTGGCAATAGGAGGTGTTAGGCATCTCACTGGCGGGAGCAAGAAGGAAGGGACTGTAACCTGCAATACGATGATGCGGCTTTGTAACAAGGAGGCCGTAGAAATTTCTGTGGATGGTGGAGCAGAGATTACCATCCAGGCAGGAAGGCCGCCTGTAATTAACTCCAACAGGGAAGAGCGGATGAGAGTCGGCTGTGGATCTGCCACTGTCGGAATTTTCGCTCCGCAGTGGAAAGAGCATGTTGATGAAGTGATCGTCGTCGATGATCACATCACAGCAGTTTTATCTGAGCATCAGGCGGGTCAATTCATAGACATGCGCCCCGCTGGGATCAGAGTTCGAGGGCGCAGGTCGACGCTCGGGCGATACTTCCAGGTTGCTGGACATGGCTCAGGGTGGGGGGGGACAGATATCCTGGACCCCTTAGATATCATTGAGAAGATCGATCCAAAGACAGCATGGCCTGGATTAAGGATCCTAATGGTATCAACGACTGGTCAGGATGCTGCTTGGTATGAGCTCGATGATGATCTGGTGCCGCAGATTGCCGAAATGCCAGATGCAGTGAAGGCTGTTGTCGATCGGATAGGCGAAAATTGTGAACCGGCTTTATGCACGGTTATGTTTATGGCAGGAGCTGGAGGATCTTTGCGGGCCGGCGTAACCGTGAATCCGGTTATGCTAACCCGCAGTGTGAAGGAAAACACAACCAGGGTGACTTGTGGCGGGGCACCGGTCTTTGTCTGGCCTGGAGGAGGTATTACTCTTCTCGTCAACGTAAACGAAATGCCCGATAACTCATTCGGATATGTGCCTACCCCGGCTTTAGTAGCACCGATAGAGTTCACGATGACTCGGGACATGTACACGAAAATTGGTGGCTACACAGATCGGATCCGAAGTCTTGATGACATCCTTGAAGACTTAAACAACGTTAAAACAGTCCCTTGGAAAGAAACTCACCCCTGGCCGCCAAAATTTTATTAGGCCTTACGAGGCGTAGCAGTAATGTTTGATCCGCCCCAGTCGGCGATGTTGGCCGATGGAAAAAGGCTCCATCTGAGCCAAGGTCCGATCGATCTTATCATTGAGAGTTTTGGGGCGCCCGAAGATGTTGAGAGGTCATATTGGAAAGCAGAGGCTCGGTTCTCTGAGATCCTGACAAAGCTCGTGGCTGAGCTATCAAATTTGCGGAAAGAGTTACTGGAACCCAGATGGCACCCTTTAGGGGATGTAGCTTCAAGAATGGTGGAAGCATGCTGGCCACATAGGAAGAATTTCGTAACCCCGATGGCGGCGGTGGCGGGTGCGGTAGCGGATTATCTTCTGTTCTCGATCGTAGAGGACTCCCGACTAACGAAGGCATATGTCAATAACGGCGGAGATATTGCCTTTTTTCTTACAGAAGGCGAGCGTCTCACGACTGGTATTGTTGGAAGTCTTGATCTGCCTAGCGTAAATGCGGTTTGTGATTTACGTTTTGAGTTGCCAGTTCGAGGAATTGCTACCAGTGGTTGGAGAGGCCGGTCGCATTCGCTTGGGATTGCGGACTCAGTAACAGTTCTAGCAAAGGATGCAGCGAGCGCTGATGTTGCTGCGACTTTAATTGCAAATTCAGTCAACATAGAACACCCAGGAATACGAAGAGAGCCCGCGGACTATTTACATCCCGATAGTGATTTAGGATCACGCTTGGTAACAACGTCTGTTCCCAAACTTGACAACGAAAGCGTTATTGAAGCTTTGAGGAAAGGCCAACACGTTGCGGATGGCATGCGAAAATCTGGACTTCTGGTGGGAGCTGCATTGACCCTGCAGGGAAGAATATTAACGGTCGGTGACTTTTTTTGCGGGGATCACGCTTCTAAAATGATTGTGGATATAAGGCATGCCTGAGCGTGCTGCAATAAATTGGATAGTTTGAATTGATATGCGAGCTAAAATCAGGAAAACCTGTGTTTTAATTGAAACCACTCATCGGGACGGAGGCCGAAAAGCGAGTCGTCCGACGCGTAAGGCGGTAGCTCTCGCAGTTATTGAAAATCCGTATGCCGGTAGGTTTAGCAAAGATCTCATTCGTCTCGAGAAAATAGGCGAAGAGCTTGGTGGGCTCCTCGGAAACATGTGCGTTCAAATATTAGGAATAGAGGCGAGCCAAGCGGAAAGTTTTGGAAAGGCAGCGATCGTTGGAGAAAAAGGTGAGCTCGAGCACGCCGCAGCGGTTTTGCATCCAAGATTGGGAAGCCCGTTGAGAAAGGCAGTTGAGAAAGGTGCTGCTTTAGTCCCCTCTGCAAAAAAACTTGGAGGTCCCGGCGTACGGATAGACATTCCGCTTGGTCATAAAGATGCGGCCTATGTCCGAAGTCATTTCGACGCAATTGAAACAGGTTTACCCGATGCGCCGCGGGCAAATGAGATTCTGGTTTGCATCGCTGTAACTGACTCTGGGCGACCCCATGCCCGTGTGGGTGGGTTAGAGGTGGGAGACATAATCGGTGTAGACGGATTACGGTGATTGGTAGAGGAGCTTAGCAATCCAAAGCGAAAATAAGATTGTGGTCAGCTGAAACGCCTTAATTACCAAGCTCTCAAAGCAAACCAAAAGACCGAAGCATGTCTATATTTCGTTACTTTTTAAAAACGTCCCATTCTTGTTGGGCACGTTTCCAATGATCAGAGTCAGTATGTTCACCGATCTGACCCGGTCTAAATTCCTCGCCTTTTGGGCCCGCCATGGTGAACACTTCTGTTATAGCTGTGTAATCCATGTAGCCCATGCGCGCTAACGGCTTGATTTTTACCCAATCAACCTTCCCATCAGTCAGAGCTTCGTCATTTATGTGAATACCGACAACCTGACCGATAACAACATGGTGCACTGACTTTGGATTGTTGGCCGGAAGAGTGATAGTGGCGTGATGCTTGCACTCCAGATTGACGGGGCTTTCGGCCACCCGCGGACACTTTACGATCTTGCAAGGAGCTGGAGTGAGCCCGCACATTTCAAGTTCGTCCACATTAGGTGGCACATGTTTGGACGATAAATTTACTTGCTCTCTTAAGTCGTAAGTGGCCATGTTGTAGACAAACTCACCTGTGTCTTCGGCGTTTACTACAGAATCCTTTCGACGCGGTTCCGCTTCGAGTCCATCTATGGCTCCTGATCCTGAGAAGAAAACGAATGGCGGGTCATAGGCTAGCTGATTAGATATCGAGAAGGGGGCTAAGTTAACAATCCCGGAGTGACTGAGAGAGGTGATCCAACCAATTGGCCGCGGGACAACACAGGCCTTGAATGGGTTAAACGGTAGTCCGTGGTCATCGTTTTGTGGTTCATAAAACATTGCAAATTCTCAAAATTGTATAGGTGTGACACAGGATTATGGCATCGCAATTCCGCCAAGGAAATGACGGAGTTCTTAACCTTTTGGAATGTTTGTTAATTTATTCCTTGTCTCTATAGCCAGCCTAAGCTTGGAAAGCTCAGGTTACAGCTTGGATGGCCTGCCAAATTCGTGCAGGGGTTGCGGGCGCATTCAGTTCTTTGACCCCCAATGGTTCCAGTGCATGCAGTATTGCACACATTGATGCCGCCATGGAGCCTCCGTTTCCGGCCTCTCCGCACCCTTTAACCCCAAGAGGGTTCGTGGTGGCGGGCACATCCCTCGTCGAAAAATCTATGTTGCATAGATCTTCGGCTCTTGGCATGCAGTAATCCATATAAGACCCAGTGATAAGCTGTCCTTCGTCATCATAGACTGTATTTTCCATTAATACTTGGCCAATACCCTGCATGATGCCTCCTTGAACTTGGCCTTCGACCACCAATGGATTGATTACCAAGCCAAAATCGTCCACGACGGTATATCGAACGATTTCTGTTTCGCCTGTTTCAGGATCGATTTCGACTTCGCAAACGTGGCAGCCATTTGGAAAGCTGGACGGGCTGCTGTCATGGACAGCTTTGTCGTCTAGTGTTGCAGGAACACCCTCTGGAAGTTCCGTCTCATTTCTCAGTCTTTCGGCAAGATCAACAATTGAAATCATCCGATCGGTTCCGACGACAGAATAATTACCCGCCAAAAACGCTATATCCTCGAGAGCTGCTTCCAAATAATGAGCCGCCGCAATTTTTCCTTTTTCTGATATTTTTGAAGCGCAGTCACTGATGGCATTACCCGCCCCTAGGAGGGTCTTCGAACCTCCTGACCCAGAAGCACCAGGGCTCATTAGTTCGCTATCATTTTGTATGACCTCGATTAAATCGTATGGAACGCCGAGTTTTTCGGACAGGATCTGTGCAAAGGGAGTCCTATGACTGGTGCCCATATCCTTCGCCCCTGTAATCAGCGCAATAGTTCCATCCTCTCTGAAACGAACATCACAAAGCTCTCCGGCGGCGCCGGTGTTTTCTAGATATGGTGCGAGGGCAATTCCCCTCAACCTCCCTCGAGTTGCAGCTTCTTTTTGTCGATCTGAGAATCCGTTCCAGTCGGCTCTGTCCAGACATTCGTCCATCAGAGCTTCGAATTCCCCTGAGTCGTATACCTGGCCATTTGGGGCTTTCCATGGGAAGCCATCGGCTGGGATTAGATTACGACGTCGCAGCTCGACCCGATCGACTCCTGTCTCCTGTGCTGCTTTGTCAATAAGTTGTTCCAAAATGTATTTTGATTCTGGTCTCCCTGCACCCCGATAGGGCCCTGTGGGGACAGTGTTGGAGAACACAGCCTTTGTCCCATAAGCAAAAGCTGGAGTTTTGTAGACGCTTATGATGTTTCGAGAGATCACGCCTGTCACGGGGCCGGGTCCCATTGCATTAGAATATGCCCCCATATTTCCGACACCGCTGCACCTTAGTCCCAGAAAATGTCCATCTTTATCAAGTGCAAGCTCGGCCTTGATTAAACTGTCACGGCCCTGTTGGTCAGAGAGAAAGCTCTCTGTTCTGGTCGCGGTCCATTTGATGGGGCGATTGAGCTTGCGGGCGGCAAAAAGGACTGCCACCGGTTCTGATAAACAAGCACCTTTCATGCCGAAGGAGCCTCCGACGTCATTCGAAATGACACGTATTTTTTCGAGATCAGTTTTGAATATGGCTTTGGCTAACTGGGCCCTCATCCCCATTACCCCCTGGGTCGGGAGCGTTACCGTAAACTTCTCCTCTGCAGAATTGTATTCTGCCACAACTGAACGAGGCTCTAGCGCGTTCACCACCATTCGGGTTGAAAGCACATCAATGGTTGTTACATGGGCAGCATTTTCAAAAGCCGAATCGCATTGTTCTTGATCTCCAATAAAGAAATCCAGGCAAATATTATTTTTAGCTTCGTCCCAGACTTGGTTCGCGTCCTCTCCAATTGCATCCCATGCTTCAACGGCCGCTTTTTCCCGAGTGATATCGACAATAACGGCCTCCGCAGCTTCCTCGGCTTGTGCCCTGCTCTCTGCAATCACTAGAGCTATGATTTCGCCAACGTGCCGAACTTTTCCCTCTGCCATCCCGCATCTTGGCGGCACGAAGTAGGGTGTCCCATCACGATTTTTCATCGGCATGTTCGAGGGAATATTTCCAATTCCATCTTCACGCAGATCTTTAGCAACAAAGACACCGAGAACACCAGGCATTCTTTCCGCGGCCGACTTATCTATCGAGTTTATAGTCCCATTGGCCACGGAGCTTCGGACAAAGGAGGCATAGGCCTGTCCCGGGACGGAGTAATCATCGGTGTAATTTCCACCGCCGCTCAAGAGGCGGGGGTCCTCTGACCGCAGAACTGGTTGGCCAATCCCAAAATTTAGCGGAATGTCATTCATCGGATTTTTTCCTCTCTTTTCAACCCTCTTCGGCTCTTAAGCTTTTTGTTTCTTCGTGGTCGATTAGCCCTTCAGGAGTTATTGCCACCCCGAAGAGATCTCTCGCCTGGTCTTTCGTGTAATACCCTCGCTTTACATCCCGGTCTACCAGGTTGGGGTCTCTCTCATACGGATTTCCATAACCTCCTCCACCGGGAGTGGAGACTCTGATCAAATCTCCCGGCCGTAACTGTATATCCTGATCCTTTGATAGGTGAGGGGGTACGTAATGCTGTCCCTCTTTCTCAACGACGACACGGTTTAAGCCTCCGTTCATTCCACCGAGAGCGCCCAGGGGTCCTGTTCTCCCGTGATCCATGACCATCGACGCTCTTGCTTCCCCCGAGCGCAGTTTTACCGTGTAATTGACTCCAAACCCGCCTCGTGTTTTGCCGGCCCCGCCGGATCCTTCATGCAAAGAAAATTCTTCGAATAGGATAGGATAATACTGTTCCATGACCTCTATGGGGGTTGTCTTGGAAATCCCGATGGTTGAGCAGCCATTGGAAAGCCCATCACTTAAAGGATTACCCCCGTAACCTCCGCCTGAAATCACATACATTACATATGAGCGACCCTTCTCAGGGTCATAACCTCCAATACAGAAATTCCCACTCGTCCCAGCTGGGGCGGCAAACACCTTTTCTGGGATCGCTTTTACGAGAGCTACAAAAACAGCTTCCGCTATTCTTTGACTAACTTCTGCTGCACACCCTGATACGGGTCTCGGATACTCTGCGTAGAGAAACGTGCCTTTTGGTTCGATGATATGAAGGGGTTCAAATGTGCCAGCATTAATTGGAACCTCCGGAAAAATATGCTTGATTGCCAGATAGATAGACGACTTTGTTGTTGCAATCACTGAATTCATTGGCCCAAGGCATGGGGGACTCGAGCCCGACATGTCAAAGTATAATTCTGTCCCCTCACACCTAATCTTCATATCAATCTGTAGGGGTTCATTTGTCACGCCATCTGAGTCAATAAAGGCGACCCCATGATAATTCCCGTCTGGGATCTCTTGAATACATGCGCGCATTTGTTGAGCGGCTCGCTTACGGAGTTCGCTGATCGCGGTTTTGACTGTTTCCGCGCCATATCGCTCGATTAAGTCTTCGAAACGTTTTTCCCCCACCGAAAGAGCTGCCGCCTGCGCCTTAATATCACCGATCCGCTGATCGGCGATCCGAATGTTGGATAGAACAATCGATAGGATCTCTTCATCGATACGTCCTTCTTTGAAAAGTTTTACCGGAGGCAGTCTTAATCCTTCCTGTTCGACTTCCGTTGCGGTGGCGGAAAACCCACCTGGGACAGATCCACCGGTGTCGGGCCAATGCCCCGTATTTGCCAGCCATGCGAAAAGCTCCCCCCGGTAAAAGAAAGGCTTTACAAATCGGACATCCATAAGATGGGTGCCCCCCAAATAGGGGTCATTAACAATATAGACGTCACCAGGTTTTATGTTCTTGGCACGGTCAATGACACATTTGGTTCCGAACTGCATAGTCCCCACAAAAACGGGTAACCCGAGCTCGCCCTGGGCAATCAGATCGCCTGTTTCTGGGTCGTAGATGCCGTCTGATCGGTCCAGGGCCTCCGAGATTACGGGGCTGAACGCAGACCTTACGAAGGCGAGGTCCATCTCATTGCAGACTTGTTGCAGACCAGATTGGATAACGGCCAGAGTGATTGGGTCAAGATCAGACATGGGGTTTCTATCTTGCTCCAATGGTCAAAACAATATTACCGAAACTGTCTACAACAAATGAGTCCGTCGGGTTAATGATCAGGGTTGTGTCTAGCTGTTCTATGACCGCAGGTCCTGTAATGGTAACGCCCATGGGTAAAGCCTCTCTCTGATAGATCATGGTCTTTTCAGGGTTGCCTTCAAACCAGACATTGCGTTCTCCCGTTTGAGCGGCCTCAGGGGTTTTCGATTGGTTATCTGAGTCCAGAAGATCTTTAAGCGCAATAGCTTTCCTTTTGCCGATGACAGCTGTATGCACATTCACAACCATTGGTCGAATTTCTTCCAAAGAGACAGAAAAGCGATCCCAGTAGGCTTTGGCGAATTTGTCGTGCAACGCGTCCCGGCTGACAGCAGAGCTATCCACTTCAATCGTCAATATATGGGTTTGTCCTTGAAATTGCATGTCGATGTCGCGGAGCACCTTTATTTCCTCGACCGCAATTTTTTCACCTTCGATCGTCTCTTTTCCATTCCGCTCCTGTTCCAGGAAAATGGCGGAGATATCCCCCATGTCGACCTCTGATAAGGACTTATTGACAGTCCTTACAAAATCATGGCGTACATCTGCAACAGAGCATCCCACCGCATTTGTTATTCCGGGTCTGGCCGGCACAAGAACTTTGGGAACACCGAGTTCTAAAGCAAGATCCGACGCATGGAGGGGACCGGCTCCCCCGAAAGGAAACAGCACGAAATCTCTCGGGTCATAGCCTCGGGCAAGGGAGACCATTCTCAAGGCACCGGCCATTTTTGTGTTTGCGATTTTTAAAATTGCGGCTGCGGCTTCAAACGGACTACTTAGTCCCAACGGTCCGACTATTTGCTCTTCAAGATGATCAAGGATCGATTGCGGCTCCACTTTTGCCGCGGTCATTATTGAAGGGTTGAGGCGTCCCAAGACCATATTGGCATCCGTAATGGTGGGCTTGTTACCCCCACGCCCGTAGCAAATCGGGCCCGGGACTGCTCCTGCGCTTTCTGGGCCAACTTCAAGAATACCGGCAGGTGAGATATGTGCGATTGATCCCCCGCCTGCACCGATAGTTCGAACGTCAACCATTGGGACATGAATTGGCATGGCATATTCTATCTCAAGTTCTGAAGACACCTGGGGAACGCCATTTCGGATCAGTCCGACATCGCAGCTGGTGCCTCCCATGTCGCATGTTATGACATTGGGATAGCCAGATTCAGAAGCAGTGTAGGCGGCTGCGATTACCCCGGAAGCTGGTCCGGACATCACTGTATTGACCGCAGACTTTGAAATGATTTGGGAGGAGACAGTTCCGCCATTTCCTTGCATGACGAGAAGGTCACGGGGATAGCCTTTTTTACTCAGCTCAGATTGAAGCTTCCCGATATAGCGGTCCAAGACGGGCTGAACCGCAGCGTTTATTATTGCTGTGGTGCCGCGCTCATACTCACGATACTCAGCCATAATTGCGCTGCCACGCGTGATAAATTGGTTTGGCCAAATCTCTCGGATAATGCGTTCCGCAGCTCGTTCGTGCGTGTCGTTAACATAGGAGTGGAGGAAGTGGATGACGACGGCTTCAATGCCGAGGCTTAAAAAATGTTGTCCGGCCTCTCGAACTTCCCTCTCGTTAAGCGGGAGGATAGCGTTGCCGGAGGCATCCATGCGCTCTGTTACCTCTAACCGGAGATCACGAGGAATGAGACATTCGAAAGTACCGGTCATCCCGTAGGGTCTTGGGCGCGTGCGACGGCCAAGTTCTAGGGAGTCTCGGAAGCCTTTTGTTGTAATCAATCCGCACGCAGCAACTTTGCGTTCAAGGAGGGCATTTGTTGTGACTGTGGTCCCATGAATTATAGTGTCGACTTCATCAAGCGAAACGCCAGCGTCTCCTATAGCATTAAGAACACCAAAGGCTTGATTTTCCGGCGTTGAGGGGACTTTAGAAATCCTCACCTTGCCAGTTTTGTCGTCAAGGACGATGAGATCAGTGAAAGTTCCTCCCACATCTATGCCCACAACTTGGTTCATTCGGTTCCTATGTCATTAACTAATTTTCTTATTGGAGCATAATGATCTGACACCTCGAATGCGGCAAGCCGGGTCTCAGGTCGATCCCGAAAATGGTAAGTGTCTGGATCAAGAAACCCTATAAATGCTAAGGTAACTGATCGAAGGTCCAACCTTAAAATTTATCGGGAGAATGTGCGCTTTTGACTCTTGGGAACAACCTCTAATTTGATATAAGTCTTAGATGAGCCCAGGCAGGATTAAACGAATATCGCCCTTGATCACCCCACCTGTGATTAACCTTGTTGGAAACCAGTGAAAAATCCGATCCTCAGTTTTTGTCTTTGCTTGCTTTTTGGGTTCATGGTTCTCAGGCTTTTTGTCGGGGAATCAGAAGGACCTCTTCGGATAACACCTTCCGGAGGTCTCGGTAAAACTCAAGTCGAGTTTGTGAATGACAAAGTTGTAGAGATCGCGACGGGAAAACGTGACTCTGGATTGGTGTCAGATTTGACCAATTTCGATTGGGATTCGGTTTGCCTATTCCTCCCAGGTTGGCTTCCCCCTGGAGGGCCAAGCGCTCCATATCCGCTCTACGACCCTGGGTTTACAGGGGATCCAAAATTTTTCCATTTGGTCTTTGGACAAGGCGGTATCCGAAACATGACCTTACGTTTTAAGAGAACCGATCAGCTGGACTATGATTTAAGTGGTCAAGGCAAAACAGGATGTTTATCCAATCAGACTTCTTTTTCATCTTTTAAATCTACAGATGGTAGTCGAAGGTTTTTAAAACTGAATTAAAAAATTTAAAATATACCTGGTGATAGAACCGTGTTTTCTGGAGACCGATTTAAATCTAGGTTTGGAGTAATAGAAGCCGGGTCTTCTATCTTAGAAATCTCGTTTTCCTAGGCCGCAGTGCCCGGGTCCTTAGCGCCACTGTTCAGAATGTCTATGACCGTAGAGGTCATCATGACATCTGCAAAATGCGTGTACATTGTGTTCAAGGAGGCTTCATGGGCACGGGGGTTTGAGGATGCGCATGAGTCCTCGGCGACCAGAACCTCATAATTCAGCATCATGGCGTCTCGGACAGTGGACTCAACGCAAACATTGGTGACGATGCCGCATATAACCAGAATTTCCGCACCATGCTCGCCTAAGACCCTCTCAATATTGGATGACCCTGGGGAAAAAGCAGAAAATCGAGTTTTATTAATTTTGTGATCTGAGGATCGCACATCCAATCCATTAAACAGCTTAAATCCTGCACCATCTTTCGAGAGTTCTCTCTTTCGATAGTCTAAGCGCTCTTTGCTCAGGTGATCGTAAAATGCCGACCAACCTTTGAGGTCCCGATTACCCAGAATATTTCTCAGCCAGATCACCGGAGATCCGGCCTCTCTAAACACTCCCGCCAGATTGTTAATATTTTCAACAATCTCCAGGGCCTGGGGACAGAAGTTCGTCGATGCTTCCTGCAAATAGAAATCCTGCATATCAACCACGACTAGGGCCGTGTCCGCAGGATTCAAATCAGATATTCTGTGCTTTTTCCCATTTTGTGCTTCAACACGGGCTATGCTCTCGGGCCACAACAGGCTTCCAGTATCACTCACCGCGAGTGTCCTCTGCCAAAAGTGCTAGATTATTCGGCAGCTGCTGCGCGAATATTTTTCTCAAGCAATGCCACGACCTGTTCCGTTGATTGCACGTCGCCAAACTGCAGGTAAAATTGGTTTAGCGTGGCGTTATGAAGGTCGTCATCCGGCGCAGCATTGCCATCTGAAATCATCATCGTTCGGAAGTTGAGCATCATCGCATCCCGAGCTGTGGATTCGCAGCAGGTGCAGGTCGACACACCCGTCACCAAAACAGTGTCGATGCCTTTTTCTCGCAGCACGGCCTCGAGTTTTGAAGGGGACGGGATGAAAGCGGAGTAGCGTGTTTTGGGTACGATTGGGTCTTCCTCTCGAACATCAAGTTCGGGCCAGATATCAAATCCCGAGCCACCTGGGCTCATGCCCTCGACTCTTTTTTCTCCGTTGTCTTCGGTCATGCGGTCGTAGTAAACCGACCAATAATCTTTCGAGTCCGGACCCGAATGGGTTTGAATCCAAATAACCGTGCCCCCGGCTCGCCGCGTCGCATCCGCCAACAGATTGATATTGGGAACAATGTCCCGCGCTACTGGGCATTCCGAAGGTTGGCCTTCCCCGACAAAGTAGAGCTGCATATCGACGACAAGAAGAGCTGTTTTAGGCCCTTCGAGTGCCTCAACTGTATGCTCGCGACCCGAACGACGTTTTACGCGTTCAATATGTTCCGGTTTTATGTGCACCTTATGCATGACTGTATCCCTCCCAAAACCCTGGACATCTTATCACAATGTTTGGCTAAGTTAAGCTCTTCTTAAACGCTGCCCCCGCCGCTGACACTAATCGATTCTCCGGTCACATAACGAGCAGCATCGGAGATTAAAAATTTCGCGACATCGACGATATCCGTCGGTTCACCGATCCGCCCCAACATCGACCGATTGGCCGCGGCATCTCTCGCGGCGTTGGTGTATTCGGAAATCATCGGTGTCTCAGTTGCACCAGGGCTGACGGTATTCACCCGAATATTAAAGGGACCTAGAGACCGAGCCAGGGATCGATTTAGTCCGTAGATCGCGGCTTTGGAGGTGACATAGGCCGGGCCGCCTCTCCCCGATCCGCCGCCGACACCACTCGCCTGGACGGACCCAGAAGAGGTCAGGACAATGGCTCCTCCACCGTGTTCTTTCATATGCAGGCCCGTCGCCTTTGCCATGTTAAATGACCCAACGACATTCACCTCCTGAACCCGCAGGAATTCCTCGGAGGTCACATCGGCCCAAGTCTTGGTCGAATGGATTGCAGCAAAGTGACACAGTGCATCCAATCGACCAAATTTTTCAACCGTCTTTTGAACGGCGTCACAGCAGGATTTAAAAGAGGAGACATCCATGGTGAGTGGGAGACAGGTGTCTGCATAGCGCGTCACAGTCTCCGGTACCTCTTTTACGTCCAAGGCTGTGACATTATGCCCATCCTCTAAGAGAGAGACCGCGCACGCGTGTCCGATGCCACCGTAGGCACCTGTAACAATGATCGTTTTCTGACTCATTATGCTCTCCAATAACGCTTCATTTTTGATTGTCGGATATTCAGAATAAACCTCTTTAGCGCATCATTTTCCAGCCTGCCATGACAATTTCGCCGATCTGAAACAGACATAATTAAAGTTCTCAGAAATTTGTGCCTTAATTTTCTTGACATGGCGTTCTCAATGTTATCCCATCCGCCCAACCGGGAAACGTATAATACTCGGAGAAGGGCATTGCGAAGCGGTGCTGAAAGAAATGTTAGGACAAGGGGAGGGCGTCACTGCAATCCAATTGTGCCTGGATTTCGGTCAGGGTCGCGTGTGGGGGGAGAGACAGACTCGGCCTCTCATACTGGATGGCCTTATTCGGGACTGCTGCCGGTAACCGTTTTTAACGATTAACAGGCGAATAATATGGAAACCGCTGTTTTACCCGATATCTCTCTAGCCGCTGCGGCTTGGGATGCGCTGGGCATTCTTTTTACTTTTGAACGTTTAGGATTTTTAACCCTAGGTGTCTTTGTCGGCCTTATCGTCGGCGTTATTCCGGGTCTGGGTGGATTGGTTGGGCTCTCACTGCTATTGCCTTTCACCTTTGATATGAACCCCTATACGGCTTTGGCCTTCCTTATGGGGCTGCAGGCGGTCACGGTGACCTCCGATACCATTCCGGCAGTTATGTTTGGCGTTCCAGGCACAGTGGGATCGGCGGCGACGATCCTCGATGGATATCCGATGTCGCGGAAAGGTGAAGCGGGTCGAGCCTATGGTGCTGCGTTTACGGCGTCCGTTTTGGGTGGTCTCTGGGGTGCGCTCCTGTTGGGGGTCAGCATCCCGATTTTGCGACCGGTTATGTTGCATATTGGCTCGCCCGAGTTGTTATCTTTCTGCGTGTTCGGACTCTCTTTGGCTTCGGTGCTTTCTGGTGGGTCGCTTCTCAAGGGTTTGGCCGGTGCATGCGTTGGAATTCTCGTCAAAACGGCCGGGGATGATCCCCAGACGGGGACATTGAGATGGACGTTTGACTCCCTCTATCTTTGGGACGGTCTGCCCGTGGTGCCTCTGGCGCTCGGGTTGTTTGCGATACCGGAACTTGCAGATTTGGCAATTCAGCAAAAATCGATCGCTGATGATGAACAGATCGCAAAGGATAAGGAAAAAGGGGCGCAAGCTGGACACAGGGGAGAACAACTGGTCGGCGTCAAGGATGTCTTCAAAAGCTGGTGGTTGATGCTTCGCTGTGCGACGATTGGAGCTGGCCTCGGAGCGGTCCCGGGTATCGGGGCCTCCGTGGTTGACTGGATTGCGTACGGTCATGCAGCCCGGACAGAAAAAGACGCGCATTTGACCTTTGGGAAAGGCGATGTCCGAGGTGTTATCGCTTCGGAGAGCTCTAACAATGCAAAAGAGGGCGGCGCTTTGGTTCCGACCATCGCCTTCGGCGTACCGGGGTCAGCGTCAATGGCTCTTATCTTGGGAGCGTTCTTGATCCACGGTCTGGTTCCCGGACCGGAAATGGTCACCAAGAAGCTTGATGTGACTTACACCATGGTGTGGTCGGTTGCCGTCGCAAACATTATTGGAGCGGGCATTTGTTTCGCGTTTGCTGATCAATTGGCCAAGCTTGCACTGATACGACCTGGTATTCTTGTACCAATCGTGTTGGCGGTTGTGTTTGTCGGTGCGTTCCAAGGCTCCAGGCAATGGGGGGATATTTGGGCGCTTCTAGGATTCGGAACGTTGGGCTTCATTATGAAGCGTTTGCGTTGGCCGCGTCCACCGCTGGTTCTTGGGTTTGTTCTTGGAGGTCTCATCGAGAGGTACATGTTTATCTCTGTTGAGCGGTATGGGGCGCGTTGGACCTATGACATCATGGATTTCCCGATCGTGGTCATCATGTTCATCATCACAGCCTATGGCATTCTGTTCCCACTGATCCGGGACATTAAGGCGCGGAGACAGGCAGAAAGGGACGGTACTGCAGAGGTGGTGGTCCGGACCTACGGTTTCCGACGAGAAGGGCTGGATTACGATCTCGCTTTCTCAGTCGGTCTCATGATCCTGTTTGTCGTGGAGCTTTATATCGCGTCCAGTTGGGAATTTGGTGCCAGGCTGGTGCCCCAGGTGATTGGGTATACGGCCTTGATAATCCTGGGGGCTTTGTGTTTCGCGAAGCTTTTTGTGAGCAGAGAAGTGAAAGTTCCTGATCATATCGATCCGGATAAAATTGAAGCAAAGACAGATGTTCACTTTGATATCGTTGTTGACTTCGGAGATCTTCCGGTTTCAACAATCAGGGATCGGGCGTTTCTCTACTTCGGCTTCTGCTTCGGTTTCTTTGCGACAGCAGCCATCATAGGATTGCTCCCCGCTATGTTCGTCTTCTTAGTCATCTACATGAAGACCTGGGGTAAAGCCAGCTGGGGGGTAACGCTCGGCATTGCCGTGCCGTTGTGGGCATTCTGTTATGGATTGTTCCATCACATTCTGATCATTCCGTGGCCGCAGTCAGTTGTGGGTGACATGTTCCCAGTTCTTAGAACAATGAATGATATCAACCTGTTCTAAAAAAAAATAAAGTGACAAAATAGCGTCAGCTCTGAAAAGAGCTGGCGCTTTTTTTGTATGGTGTAAGGTCTCTGGTCTCCTATCTCAAATCAATTATTCTCGATCGGCTTTTTGCGGTCGTTGCCGTTGTCGCGATCCTTTCTGGTGCTTTGCTGTACGAGCTGAAGGGGCCGGAGGCAATTTGGCAGGCTTTTGTCTCTAACAAGAGCGTGTTTCTTCTGGTCGTGTCTTTGGTGCCGGCAGCTTTGATGCTCTCGGCCTTAATTGAGGTTCTTCTGTCCCGCGATCTGGTTGAAAAGTGGTTGGGGGTGGGCTCTGGGTTCAAAGGTATTATGTTAGCCACTTTTGCGGGGGCCTTTGTTCCGGGCGGCCCTTTCTTATGCTTTCCAATTGTTTTAGCCCTCTACAGGGCTGGAGCGGATTGGGCACCTCTTATTACCTTTGTATCCTCTTGGTCAATATTATCGATTATGAGAATTATCGTATTCGAGGCACCGTTGATTGGGTTTGAATTGCCGATCGTCCGCTTTTTGTCCTGTATTTGGTTGCCTCCAATAATTGGATTAACAGCGCGCTATATTTCTAGGATTTGGCCTCCGCCCGCGGGAGAGAGGGACCGTTGATCTATATCATACCTCTTATTTGGCTCGGGACGGGTGCCCTGGCATTTCATACGTGGAAATATCATCCCGAGAAATTTCAGCGAGCACTTCAAAGTTTCAAACGGACGGCTAAAATTTTTCTCGGTGTGGTTCCTTTAGCCCTCATTGCGGCGAGTTTTTTGACACCTCTCGTTCCGAGCGAATTGGTGGGGCGTCTGATAGGAGAGTCGGCAGGCTTAAGTGGGATTTTGATCGCGATTTTATTGGGTTTTTGCATCCCAGTTCCACCACCCATATTTTTCCCCTTGATAGCGGTTCTGTTGAGCGCAGGGGCAGGTTTTCCGCAACTGACCGCTCTGATTGCTTCATGGAATATTTTCGCCATACACCGGACGCTGGGGATCGAGCTACCCATAATGGGCCGTTATTTTGTTACTCTTCGAGTCCTCGCGAGTCTAGGCATTTTGCCGCTTTCAGGGATTGCGGCTGAAGTCTTAACAAAGTGGCTGGATTTTTGATGGTAACCAATTGGTGCCTTGATAGTTTCGTTAAGACAGTTCTGGATTTAGCCTTCGACAGACTTTTTATAGGAAAGATGAGCGAACCCCGAGCCGGGCTCCAAAACGGGGACCCCCCTTGGTGCAAATCAGAGATTGGCTCTCGTCTCCTGAATTTCTGCGGAATCGGAATTAACGTTTATCATTTGTTAGAATGGACGCATCAAAAATTAATGGAATGCGGGGCTTTGACGGGTCACCTCGAGAAATTTAATCTAGGGACGTCCGTGAAACGATTAATGATTGGTGCAATATGAACGTTAGCTCTCCCCGCTTCGATGAGGAATATGACGTTGTCGTCGTTGGTTTTGGATTTGCTGGTGGAGTGTCTGCGATTGAGGCGCACGACGCTGGAGCCAAGGTGCTCATCGTTGAAAAAATGCCAGATCCCGGTGGCATTTCGATTTGTTCCCATGGGGCTATTTGTTCCACGCGAGATCCCGAAGGAGCATTTACCTACCTCAAAGCGACCAACGCAGGGCGCACTAATGAGGCGGTTTTACGAGCGCTCGCATATGGGATGCAGGAGAATGAGGCGCATGCTCGGAAGCTATCAGAGCTTACAGGTGGGGAATTTATGATCCGGGAGAGGGGCGGGAATTATCCGTTCCCCGGCGAAGACAGTTTTTATTATACCCAGCTGGTTAAAATCCCGAATTTTGACTCAGCCCAAGTCTATCCCCAGGTGAAGGGTAGGCCGGGCGGTCCAATGGTGTTTTACATGCTTCAGCGGAATGTTGAAGATCGCGGGATCGATGTCTGGTTGGAATCACCAGCGAGAAAATTGATAACCGGATCCGATAAAGAAGTCATCGGACTAAATGTCGACACTCCCAATGGGCCTAAGAATATCCGCGCGAAAAAAGGCGTAATCCTCGCGAGTGGTGGTTTTGAAAATAACGAGGAAATGAAAAAGCAATTCTGGCAGATTATGCCAGTGACCACAGCGGCGAATGGAGGCAATACCGGGGATGGTATACGGATGGCTCAATCGCTTGGAGCCGACCTCTGGCACATGTGGCATTTCCATGGGTCGTATGGTTTTCTGCATCCAGACAGGGAGAAATACCCCTACGGAATTCGGGTGAAAAGGTTTCCGGATTGGATCCCAGGAAAAGAGGTGCGCGCGGTTGTTCAAGCTCCTTGGATCATTTTAGACCAGGATAGTAAGCGCTTTATGAATGAATTTCCGCCTTATGTGCAGGATACAGGGTGGCGGGACTTAGAGCACTATGACCCGGTACGCCAATGTTTCCCAAGAATTCCGGCTTTGCTCATATATGATGAATTGGGGCGCAGACGATTCCCAATGGGCAATCCCGCTTACAATGAGCGTGGAATGGATTATGTCTGGAGCCAAGATAACCTGAAGGAGATTGATGAAGGGATTATCAAGAAAGCGGATACCGTTGCAGAGTTGGCGGAAAGCTTTGGCTTCGATGGGGAAGAGGCAGAAAAATCTATGGCCCGTTGGAATGATTTGTGTGTTTCAAAAACAGATGTCGATTTTGGGCGCCCGGCAGGAACGATGATGAAGATACAAAGACCACCCTATTATGGGGGGCTGATTTGGCCGGTATTGTCCAATACGCAAGGGGGACCGGTCCATGATGAAAAGCAGCGCATCATCGATGTAGAGGGAAATCCGATCCCTCGCCTTTTCTCCGCAGGCGAAATGGGAAGTTCCTTTGGCCATCTTTACCTAGCAGGGGGTAACATTGCTGAATGTTTTGTTACCGGACGAATTGCTGGAAAAGAAGCAGCAACTCTCGCCAATTATTAAAATTTCGCAGAAACTTTTCTAGCCATTTTGATAGTTTTAGAAACTGGCTGGGCTTGAATATTGGGTGATCTCTCCATTGCCAGGTTCTCTTTCTCCGAGTAGCTTTCAACCATACGGTTCCGTATAGGATGAGCAATTAACTGAGAGGCGCCAAATGGCGGATAAAAAGGGATACCCAGACTTTCAAGATCACCTAAAAACCCTTGATGATCGTGGATTGCTCCGAACGGTTAATGAACCGATTAATAAAGATACGGAAATGCATCCGCTGGTCCGGTGGCAATTTCGGGGTGGAATCCAGGAACCGGATAGAAAAGCCTTCCTGTTCAATAATATAACCTGTTCGAGAGGAAAAACATACGAGCTCCCCGTTGCAGTCGGAGCTCTATCCTCTAATCGCGAGATTTATTCGATCGGGATAGGTGCGGCAGTCGAAGACATCGGAAAAGTCTGGTCTCACGCGATTGCTAACCCTATTCCACCGCGAGAGGTTTCCGAAGCGCCCTGCCAAGAAGTCATCATCGAAGGCTCTGATTTGGAAGGAGAAGGGAAAGGACTAGATTGGTTGCCGATACCGATTTCTACTCCTGGTTTTGATTGTGCTCCGTATTTCACAGCCACTGGGTGTATTAGCAAAGATCCTGATACGGGTGTCCAAAATATGGGCACCTATCGAGCGGGCCTAAAATCATCAACGAGGATGGCTCTCAGAATGTCGGCTCGGTCCGGCGGCGCTGAAGGACATCAGCATTGGAAAAAATATCGGGATCGGGGCGAGAAAATGCCTATGGCAATCATTCTCGGAGGGCCTCCAGCGCTTTGTTACTGTGCTCCCCAGAAACTTCGGATGGGAGTGGATGAAATAGCGGTCGCAGGTGGATTGGTAGGTAGCCCGATTAACGTTGTGAAAGGCCACACCGTGGATTTGATGGTTCCAGCGGAAGCCGAAGTGGTTGTTGAGGGCTTTGTGGATCCAGAGTTTCTTGAACCTGAGGCGCCTTTTGGTGAGTCCCACGGCCATATCGCGCTAGAAGATTACAATAACATTTTCGAAATCACGGCGATAACGCATAGAAAAAATGCGGTGTTAGCCTCGATTATTAGTCAAGTGACGCCGTCCGAATCCAGCGTCATAAAGCGGGTTGCTTATGAGCCGATCTGGTTCGATCATTTGACAAATGGGCTTGGTATTAAGGGGCTCAAAAGGGTGTCTATGCACGAGCCCCTCACAAATATCAGACGCGTTCTTTTTCTTGTCTTCGAGCGAGGTGTCCCGACGACTGAAATTTGGCGTGGTCTCTACGGAGCCTCAACAGTCAACGCTTCGGTTGGAAAATACATTATAGCCGTCAACGAGGATATTGACCCGGATAATGGTGATGCAATCTTCTGGGCGCTTGCTTATCGCTCCAATCCTGCGCTCGATGTGCAAATTTTGCCGCATCGTGATAAAGGGCATGGACCTAAGAGTGATGTGAGAATGGGACGGGAAGATGCGACAATGTTGATCGATGCGACTCTGAAAGCGGATATGCCCCCCATTGCTTTGCCTAAGAGGGAATACATGGAAGCGGCAAAGGATCTCTGGGAAAAGCTGGGGCTACCAAATCTAACTCCCGAGAGCCCGTGGCATGGGTATAGTTTAGGGGACTGGAATTCAGAGTGGGATGAGATGGCTAAGCGCGCAGCAGATGGCGATTACATGGAGAATGGAAGACGGTCTGCGCAATATCGGCGGTCAGATGTGGCTCCAAATACTTCTGTGAGAGATGTTTCGGGTGGCCCATTCGGAGATGACTAGGCTGTGACCCAGAGCCGAGATGACTGGTTGGACGCGGCTTGGCAAATGCTCGGCGATGGAGGGGTGGATTCGGTGCGGGTTGAAAAGCTCGCCGAAAAAATGGGCGTGACCAAGGGCAGTTTCTACTGGCATTTTAAAAATCGGCGGGATTTGATTGATGGTATGTTGGCCCGTTGGTTCTCGATGCGTGAGGAATTACAGCCAGAATTCAGAACCAGATATCCAGAGCCAGAGGAACGTTTATGGAAGGTACTGGAAAGGCTGATCACACGTCGGAGCTCCAATGGACAACCCGCGGCTTTGAGATTGTGGGCTCAGAGTCACGAAGAAGTTGCGCTTAAGATCGATGAAGCGGATGGCCTGAGACGAAATATTTTTGTCGAGCAATTTCGGGCTCTTGGATTTGATGAAGGTGAATCAGAAATCCGAGCTGATATTTACATGGCCGTGATTAGCGCTGAGTTTCTTTACTGCGGTCATCTCAGTGAGAAAGACAGGCTTTCGAGGGCAAAAGAGAAGCATGATGTTCTCGTAAAGCATTCTTAGGGAAGGGGCCTTGCAGGCTAGAAAAAATCTCCATCGTAACAGCCTTCAAATATAGTAGACCGCAAGATCTGATCGAAAACGTAGGGACAAAAATGAATAAAAGTATTCGGGAGCAAACCTATTTGGATCGTGGTTACTATGATTTGCATGAGCATATCGATCGGCTAAGGGCTGCAAATCTGCTCATTGAGGTAGATCGGGAGATTAATAAAGATACCGAAATGCATCCGCTTGTCCGCTGGCAGTACAGAGGCGGTGTTGCGGAAGAAGATCGGAAAGCATGGCTATTTAACGACGTCACGGACGCAAAAGGCAGAAAGTACGACATACCAGTTCTGGTTGGGGGGTTAGCAGCGAATCGAGCGGTTTATAAGCTCGGGATGGGATGTGAGCTGGACGAAATCAAAGAAACCTGGATTAAAGCTTTGAATAACCCCATTCCTCCCGTGGAGGTGGCTTCCGAAGACGCCCCCTGTCATGATCTGGTTTACACGGGTGAAGCACTACTTCAGGGTCATGGCGTGGATCAAATACCGGTCCCTATCTCTTCACCAGGTTGGGATAACGCGCCTTATTTTGCGGCATCCCATTTCATCACCAAAGACCCCAAAACCGGCATTCAGAATATGGGAAACTACCGGGCCATGGTTAAAGCCCCGAACCGTGTTGGATTTAATCCATCGATTGAATTGCGCACAGGTGGTTACATGCATTGGGAGGAATGGAAGAAGATCGGAAAGCCCATGCCATGCTGCATTGTTGTGGGTGCGCCGCCCATAGTTTCATTTACTGCAGTCCAGAAAGTCCCTGAAAAATATGACGAGTTTGAGATTTCCGGTGGGCTGTGCGGGAAACCACTCAATGTTGTGATGGCAAAAACCGTTGATATTTTGGTTCCGGCTGAGGCAGAGATTGTAATTGAGGGTTATATCTCTACTGAATTTCTTGAACCTGAGGCGCCGTTTGGTGAGTCTCACGGCCATGTGAATCTTCAGGAATATAATGGCTTTATGGATGTTACTGCCGTGACCAGAAGAAAAGATGCGGTCATGGTTTCGTGGATTAGCCAAGTTACACCCTCCGAGTCGTCAGCGATAAAGCGGCCGGCCTATGAGGCTGCGCAGATCGAGCATCTTCGAGATCATCTCGGCATTAAGGGCATAAAACACGTCTGTACGCATGAGCCACTCACTAGCCTTCATAAACTCATTGTGGCGGTTTTTGAGAGGGATACGCCGCGTACGGAAATCTGGCGCGGTCTTTATGGAATTGCTTCTTTGCGCCGCGCAGAAGGTAAATGGGTCATTGCGGTTAATGAAGACATAGATCCGGACGATACGGACGCAGTATTTTGGGCAATGTCTTATCGGTGCAAGCCTCACCGTGATGTTGAAATTTTGAAGAATAAGGATGAAGGGCATGGGCCCAGATCACTGCAGGACAGTAATGACTCTGCTGTACTAATTGATGCGACTTTGAAAGAGACCTTCCCTCCCGTTTCGTTGCCGAAACGCGAATATATGGAGAGAGCAGCAGAAATCTGGGAGGAACTGGGTCTCCAAAAACTTCAACCAAAACGGCCGTGGTACGGGTATGATATGGGTGAATGGAATGATGATCTGGAGATAATGGCGAGGAGGGCTGTAGAAGGAGACTTTTGGCAGACAGGAGAAATTATAGCTCAGCGCCGAAGATCTGATGTTCTCATGAATACTGAGGTTCGGACTCTGGCTGAGGGGACACCTGGTGCCGGCGAGAAGAAAGACGAAACAGGAGACTTAAAATGGGACGGTTTGAAGGACGCGTCGCACTCGTTACGGGTGCCGCCCAAGGAATAGGAGCGGCTTTCGCAAAAGGGCTTGCCGCTGAAGGCGCAAAGGTTGCGATTTCTGACTTGGACTCGGGTCAGACAGTCGTTGACATCATCAAGCAGCAAGGTGGAGATGCCATAGATGCTCCCTGCGATGTTTCTGATGAGGCATCAGCTTTTGCTGCAGTAAAGAAGACGGTAGAGGCATTTGGAAGATTGGATATTCTTATCAACAATGCGGCTCTTTTTACCCAAATTCCGCGGGCAAGTTTTGATGAGATTACCGTCGAGGATTGGGATCGTGTCTGCAATGTCAATATTCGAGGGGTTTGGCTGATGTGCAAAGCCTCCGTGCCTGAAATGAGAAAAAATAATTACGGAAAAATCATCAATATCTCTTCTGGTCGGGCATTTAAGGGATCACCAGATTTTCTCCATTATGACGCATCGAAAGCCGCTGTACTTGGCATTACACGCTCCTTGGCGAGAGAGGTGGGGGACAACGGCATAACGGTGAATGCTCTGGCTCCTGGATCGACTGCAAGCGAAAATGTTATGGCTCGTCAAACGGATAAGGGGGTGACCATGGAGTCAACAATTGCCTCCCGAGCGTTAAAACGCGTTGAAACTCCCGAGGACTTGGTCGGGGCATGTCTGTTTTTAGCATCCTCAGATAGCGACTTTATGACCGGTCAAAGTCTGGTCGTCGATGGTGGAAGTGTTATGCACTGAGGCAATCTTGACCAAAATCTTAGGTCCCGTTTCAATTACCTCTCGCAGGGAGTAAGGCAGATGCGGATAGAAAAATTATCCAGTGCTCTTGGAGCAGAAGTTATAGGGCTGGATCTTAGAACTGTTACACGGGATACCGCCTCTACAATACATGCCGCATTTTTGGAGAACCTAATCTTAGTATTCAGAGATCAGGAGCTAACGCCGAAGCAACAAATTCGATTCAGCGAATTTTTTGGTGAAGTAGAGGTGCATCTTGCGACGGATCATCTTCATCCTGAAACTGATAAGGTTATTTTAATATCAAATAAGAGGGAGAACGGACGATATATAGGCGCTGTCTCGGCGGGTGATTATTGGCATTCAGACTTGTCTTGTCAGGCGCGTCCAAATCTTGCTTCCTTTCTTTTAGCGAAGGAGCTGCCCAAAGAAGGCGGAGATACTGGGTTTTGCAATCAATATCGAGCCCTTGAGACTCTTCCTGTGAATTTGCTCCGGAAGATTGAGGGCAAAAGGGGGATCCATACTTTCAATCGAATGCGCAATCCTCGGGTAAAGGTTCCAGAAATTCATAAGGGCGATGCCAAGATGAGATATGCTGATCGCGCCCCACCCGATGCAATCCATCCAATTATTCGAACGCATCCAGAAACCGGAAAAAAGGCGCTCTTTGTATCTCATCGCTTTACTGTGGGGATCGAAGGGATGCCTGAGGAAGAGTCTAGAGACGTTTTAGACGCAATTTTTGATCATCAATTAAATGAGGAACTCATATACCGTCACCAATGGCACCTCGGGGATATGATTATGTGGGATAATCGATGCACCACCCATCATGCCTACGGAGGAATACCCGCGGGACAGATAAGACATATGCATCGGACATCTCTTATCGGTGATATACCCTATTAGGTGATTGATGAGAGTTTCCCGCCTTTCCGATGCACTTGGTGCTGAGATAACAGGTATTGATCTAAATAAGGTTGATGCTGGTTTGGTAGATGAGATTCGTTCTGCTTTCCTAGAGCACCAACTCCTGTGTTTCCGAGAGCAAGAGTTAGCTCCTTCAGCTCAAATAGCGTTCAGCAGTTTCTTTGGGAAAATTGAATCGCGTCCAGGGCGGCCTTTCACTTTTCCTGGTCTTCCAGAGCTATCAATCCTCTCCAACAAGTTAGAGAATGGCAAACCTGTAGGGGTCATCAACGCCGGTGATTTCTGGCATTCAGATCTATCCTTTGGAGATATACCGTGTCGGACGACTTTTTTACATGCTTTAGAAGTCGCATCTGAGGGTGGGGATACAGAATGGTCGAACATGTACGCGGCACTCGAGGCGTTGCCAACTGAAATCAGAGATATGGTCAAGGATCTTAACGGAATCCATGTTTTTGACCGCAGACGAAATCCGCGTGCGCAGGTTGATACACAATTTCGCGAGGCCGCCGATAAGGTTTATGGCATCCCTATTCCAGATGCGATTCACCCGATTGTGCGTACCCATCCTGACACCCGAAGGGATGCACTTTACGTGTCACCCCGTTTTGTCGTGGGGATCGAGGGGATGGATCATCAGTCTTCTGAAGACTTGTTGGAGTATTTGTTTGAGCATCAAATCAAAACTGAGTTTCGCTATCGTCATAAATGGCGGCAGGGCGATTTACTTATGTGGGATAACCCTTGTTTAATCCATATTGGCCGGGGCCAAATACGAGCCCCTGGGATCCGGCATATGCATCGGACAATGGTTCTGGGAGAAAGACCTTTTAGAGATACAAATGGATAAAGCAATCAGATCATTTGATAGGAACAAACTAAAACTCGGTTTCTTTGGGCTTAATTGCTCAGGAGGACTTTCAGCAACGCTGGTCCCAGAGCGCTGGGAAGGAACTTGGGATGAAAACCTGAAAGCGGCCACGCTGGCAGATGATGCCGGTCTAGATTTTCTATTACCATTGGGTCGTTGGCGGGGATACGGTGGTAAGACAGACCATAACGGCGGTGTCATGGAGACTTTAAGCTGGGCGGCCGGAATACTCGCGTCAACAAAACACATCATGGCATTTAGCACCGTTCACGTTCCATTGTTCAATCCCATTGTTGCCGCTAAACAAATGGCTACGGCTGATCAGATTGGAAAAGGACGCTTCGGGCTAAATATTGTTTGCGGCTGGAATCAGAAAGAATTTGACATGGCCGGCGTTGCCCTAAATGAACATGAAAGGCGATATGATCAGGGCCAAGAGTGGGTCGATATTATGACGAGGGCTTGGACAGAAAATGAGCCTTTTGACTATGAGGGTGATTTCTACCAGGTGCATGGGGTCTTGGCGGAACCTAAGATGGCGAATGGTGGAAAACCTCTCCTAGTGTGTGCGGCCAATTCTGGGACGGGCAGAGAATTTGCGGCACGCAATTGCGATATGATGTTCACGGGTATCAAGACCGAAATAAATGAAATTTCCGAAGATATTGGGGCTCTGAAAGCGACGGCGCGGTCATATGATCGCGAGATTGGGGTGTTTACGAATTGTTATGTTGTCTGTCGTCCGACAAAAAAAGAAGCCGAGGAATATCATCATTACTACGCCGTTGAGATGGCCGATACAGAAGCCGCGGCCAATTTGGTTGAAGGAAGAAATGTGAGGGGTCGATTTGATAATCTTCCCGAGTACATGAAAAAAAATCTACATCAGCGGGCTGCAGGAGGAAATGGTGCCTTCCCCATCGTGGGTGATCCGGACGATGTCACGGATATGCTTATCCGCCTGCACGAACAAGGCATAGACGCGTTTGCAATGGGGTTCGCAAATTACGTCGAGCATTTTCCCTGCTTTCGAGATGAGGTGTTACCGCGCCTTGTGGAAGCCGGCGTGCGGCAAGCGCCTCTGGGTGTCTAGTGTATGGTTGAGACGTCTGTCTGGACTTAAATTATGAGAATTGAGAACAGGCGTTTATTCTCGCAACCCAATCTTTTTAAGTCGTGGCAGAATTTCCCCTGATACCCATTCCATATCATCAATGAAATTTACAAGACCAATTGCAATTCCATCCAGTCCAGATTGGGAGAGCTGTTTGAAACGATCAACAGCATCGTCATACGAGCCGATTATTGGGAATGTTCCGGTTCCACTTATGATCGCCTCTTTCATTTTAGCAAGTTGTGGGCCAGAGGTTGATCCACCTTTCGTACGAATTTTGACAGTATGTTCGGCTGCCTCCCAGTCTCCATTCTCGTAAACGAGGTAATGATAATAGTCTTCCGCTTCAGACCTTGTGGGACGGCAAATAAGATGCCCACTTGCGTAAATCCCAGCGCCTCTTTTACCTTTTACTGAGCGGAGGTCAGAAACCTTTTTGGGTAGATCTTGTATTTCTCGAATAGAGGTAAACAATCCGTCGGCGTAACGCGCGGCAAAACCCCTCCCAGCAGGAGAGTTGCCGGCGCTTATAATCATGGGCGTGGTGTCTCGCCAGGGCTTGGGTTTACAAATGAGTCCCCTTAGGCGGAAATATTTTCCGGTAAAATCGAAGGGCTCTTTCTCGCTCCACAATTTGTTAACAAGGGAAAGCCATTCCTCCGCAAAGTCATATCGCTCATCATGGTCTTTTATTTGAACGCCAAACATTTCGTGTTCAGCAATATTCCAGCCAGCAACAATGTTTAGGCCAAACCGGCCAGAACCAATCAAATCGGCTGTGACCATCTGATTTGCGGCAAACACTGGATTTATCAGGGAAACATGAACCGTCCCGAAAACATTGATCTTCTGTGTGGCCGCAAGAATTCCGCAGGCCCAACTCAGAGTTTCAAAACTCGCTCCTGCGGTATCAGTCTGTCCTTTGTAACCATGCCAACGGCCTATCGGGAGAAGAAATTCAATGCCAGCTTGATCGGCTAAAGTTGCTGCTTTCAGATTATTTTCCCAAGAGGCATCCCACCGTTCTGGGACTTTGCTCATTGTGAGTCCGCCCGAACAATTGAGGCCAAAAAGCCCCAAGCGAAATTTATTAGGCCCGTATATCGGAGTCTGATGTCTTAAAACCATACGCGAATACTAAATCTGCCCCGGAGCCAAGGGAACCCGGGCCTTGACGACATAAATGGGATCACTCTCAAAGGGATTGGGTGAAATATCAAAAATCTCTGCCTGTTCAAAACCACCCGAAGATTTAAAATACCAACTCACAACTCTCGCATGATCGACAGGACCGGTCGCAGCCCTCCATAAAGCAATAGCCTTGGTGGGGAACATTCTGTTTGAGAATGAGATGGCCGCGAATGCTCCGGGTTTTAGTATTCTTGAGATTTCTTTGAAGACTTCCGTAGGACGCTTCAAGTATTGAACGGAGACCGCAATGGTGCATGCGTCAAAAGCCTGATTGCCAAAGGGTAGAATTGGATTTTCGTTGAGATCTTGTATAAGCCATTTGTCTAAAATGGCGTTTTCTTTGAGCTCCTCAGCATTCATTCCCATTCCGCAGATATGATCATACTTAATATCTGAAGGAAAATGGCTTACCCATGAGGACATCATATCGAGAATAGAACCATTTTGGGGAAGGTGGTCTCTATACCAATTTTCGAGCGCATGGCATGCGGGTTCGTCTATATGTTTTACCAAGCGCGGACTTGCATAAAACAGTGCATCGTCTGTTTCATCTATTCTGCTGACGTGGGCGGCTTCGAGTTCCATCTCTGACATGGGTTCACTTTACGATACTTAAACATCCGGGTCTTGTTTGACGGTCATTTTACCGAGGCCTAAACTTTGAAGAAAATTGGCAAAACCAATTTCAAAGGATAGCAGGGAACTGGGAGATGGAAATAAGACCGCTTGGCGATGCCCTGGGAGCCGAAATCCGAGGTATCAACATTGCCGCAATAAGTGATGAGGACCTTAAAAAAATAAAGGAAGCTTTTCTCAAGTATCACGTCGTCGTTTTTCCTAAACAGGATATCAAACCGCAAGAGCATATTGAGTTTAGCAAAAAATTAGGCGCGCTTGAAATTCATATCTCCAAAAAATACCTGTTAGCGAATAATCCAGAGATCTTAGTGCTCTCAAACCGAAAAAAGAATGGCGAGTATGTAGGGGTTGAGAATGCTGGTGATTATTGGCACTCAGATTTGTCCTATATGGAGAGACCGAGTTTGGGCTCGCTTCTCTATGCAATGGAAATCCCCGAGGTTGGGGGGGATACCGAGTGGTCCAATCAATATAAAGCGTATGATGCCCTACCAAAAAAGATCCAGAAAACAATTGATGGCAGACGTGCCATACACACATTTAATCGCGCAAGAAACCCCAGGGTCCATATTCCGGATCACCAATTAAAAGATGTGGCTGAGCGTTATGAGAGGATCAGCCCACCGGATGCCTATCATCCAATCGTCAGGACGCATCCAGAAACCGGTCGAAAGGCATTATTTGTTTCACCGCGCTTCACCATTGGAATCGAGGGTATGGGTGAGGCGGACGGCCAAAAATTGTTGGACCAGTTGTTTGATTATGCTGTCAGGCCAGAATTCGTCTACCATCACAAATGGTGTCTGGGTGACCTGCTTATGTGGGACAATCGTTGCCTTCTGCATTTGGCTTGTCGCGGGATACCTGAAGGCCAAATTCGCCATATGCATAGAACAACCCTTTCTGGGGACATTCCGTTTTAAATTCTTAGAAGGGGGGCCGTTAAGTTGAAGATAAAAAGTCTCGATAAAGGATTTGGAGCCGAAATAACGGGCGTAGACTTAAGTGATATCGATGAGAAAATTTTTCTCGAGTTACGAGAGTCCCTGCTTCGCCACCAGTTACTGATATTTCGAGACCAAAACTTATTACCCCAGAAGCAATTAGAGTTTTCGAAGCGATGGGGGAAGCTTGATATACATGTTCAGATAAATGACCAGCATCCAGATTATGAAGAAATTTTAGTGCTGACGACTCAAATGGAGGATGGAAAATATATAGGGGCTCCTCATGCTGGAGATTACTGGCATTCCGACTTGTCCTATGTCGAGGAACCGACTTTTTGTACAATTTTGTACGCGCTGGAAGTGGCTGATGAAGGCGGTGATACCGCCTTTGCGGACATGTATCGCGCTTATGATTGTCTTCCGGAGATTACAAAATTAAAAATAGGAGGGTTGAAAGCTCGGCACTCCTATGACCGGTTGCTGAATCCTCGAGTTTCAGTTCCTGATACGCATGCCGCTGTTGCAAAAGAACGGTATAGTGATCGGAGCCCACCTCCGGTTGTTCATCCGGTTGTCAGAACGCACCCGGAGACGGGCCGAAAGGCTCTCTATGTCACCGAGCGGTTTACTTTGAACATTGAAAATTTAGCGCCCACCGACTCAGAGGCTTTATTGCAGGAGCTTTTTGAGACCGCCGCTCATCCAGAAAATACCTATCGGCACAAGTGGAAAAAGGGTGACTTAGTCATGTGGGATAATCGTTGTTTGATGCATATTGCCTGCGGAGGGGTTCCTCGAGGTCAAATTCGTCATATGCATAGGACTATAGTTCGAGGGGATCGCCCCTACTAATCAAATCGTTTTAAGGAAAAAATAATGAGTGAAGAAACCGTAAAAAAAAATACCCAACCGAGAATTCGTCATACGATGCTTCGTGTTGCCAACCTTGAAGAGTCGGTAAAATTTTATGAAGAAGTTTTAGGGATGCGGGTTTTTCGAAGAAACGACAATGAAAGCCAGAAATATTCAGTCGTATTTCTTGGTTACGGTGAGGAGGAAACACATCCTGCGATTGAGCTCACTTACAATTGGGGCGTTGATGAGCCTTATGAAAAGGGGTCTGGATATGGGCATATCGCGATTGGCGTTCCAGATATCTATGAAGTGTGTGCACGAGTTGAAGCGAGGGGGATGGAAGTACCACGTCCACCGGGACCACTTAAGGGCAGGGGGCCGAATGGACCGGTAATCGCCTTTATTCGCGATCCGGATGGCTATTCAATCGAGCTTGGTGAACGCCCCTGACTGGTTAGAAAGAGTAACAAAAAGGTAATTTTGAATGGTAGAAGGTGCGCAAATAGAGCTGCAGTCCGGTCATAATGTTCAGCATAATTTTTCTTATGAGGATTTACGGGATTGGATTGATGAAGCGGATCGGTTGGGCGAACTAGAACGAATTTCCGGTGCGAGTTGGGAACGGGATATTGGTCTTGCTGCGACTGTGGTTAAATATAAAGAGGATGCACCGGCACTGCTATTCGATGATATTCCAGGCGTTAGAAAAGGTTTCCGAGTTCTGGTGAATATCTTTGGTGGGAAGCGGAAAAATATGACGCTGGGCTTCCCGACGGATCTCAACAAAGTTCAATTATCAGATGCCTGGACTAATGTTTATTCTCACGATGAAGGCGCCTTAATACCTCCCATTTTTGTGGATGATGGGCCGGTCTTTGAGAATATAATGATGGGTGATGACATTGATGTACTCGCTTTTCCTTCTCCACTTTGGCATGAGGAAGATGGGGGGCGGTATATCGGAACCGGTACATATAATGTGACCCAGGACCCGGATACCGGTTGGTATAATTTGGGCGCATATCGCGTGATGGTCGTTGATTCAAATACGGTGTGTTTTAACACCGCACCGGGAAAACACGGCCGAATACACATGGAAACCTTGGCCAAGCGTGGTGAAAAATTACCGGTCGTCATGGTAGTCGGGGGCGAACCTATAACGTTTATAATGGGAGGGTATGAAATCCCTGATGGGGTTTCAGAATTTGATGTGGCGGGTGGTTTGCGGGGGAAGCCACTCGAGTTGGTGAGGGGCAAAGTGACTGGTTTGCCGTTTCCTGCTAACGCCGAGATTGTAATTGAAGGCTGGGTTGATCCAGAGGATTTAACTCCAGAGGGCCCATTCGGAGATTGGTGTGGTTCTTATACCGAATCCGGTCGTGTGCGTCCGAAATGTAAGATTGAAGCGATATACCATCGAAATGATCCGATTATACTTGGGTTTCCTCCTCAAAGTCTTCCGGATGAGTATTCTAGATTCCGAGCAATAACGCGCTCGGCCCTAATGAAACAAAATATCAAAGCAGCTGGTATTCCGGATGTTAAAGAAGTTTGGTGTCATGAGGTTGGTGGCTCCAGGATGCTGACCGGAATTTCGATTAAAGCCCGATATCCGGGTCACGCTGTGCAAGCCGGGCAAATTGCAAGCCAGTGTTTTGCGGGGGCGTATGCAGGGAAATGGGTGATTGTGACGGATGAAGATATTGACGTATCAGACCTTGAGGAATTGATCTGGGCTGCTTTGATGCGATGTGATCCGGCGACCGAAATTGATTTTATAAAGAATGCCTGGACGTCCAATGCGGATCCGAGGTTACATCCTGATGAAAAAGCGAGAGGTAACGTCACGAATTCCCGTATGATTATTGATGCTACAATACCATTTCATTGGCGCGATCAATTTCCGGTCTCGACCAAGCCGAGGGAAGAGTTGCTCTCGGAAGCACGAAAGAAATTTGGATATCTGCTGGAGAGGTAAATATGGGAAGGCTTGATGGACGAGTGGCATTGGTTACGGGAGGGGCGCAGAGCATAGGCGCAGCGTTTGCGAAAGGGCTTGCGGCAGAAGGCGCCCAAGTTGTAATTGCTGATCTCGTCTCAGCCGATGATATTGTCAATATAATCAAGCAGGCCGGGGGTAATGCGGTCTCTGTTGTAGCGGATGTTACCGATGAGCATCATTGCGAAGATATGGTTAAGCAGGCAGTAAGCAAATTTGGAAGACTTGATATCCTTGTTGCCAACGCCGGGATTTGGGTTCAGCTGGAGAGAGAAGATGCCACTCAAATATCAATTGAAGAGTGGGATAAAGTTATGAACGTTAATATCAAGGGCACCTGGCTATCAGCTAAAGCGGCGATCCCGCAGATGGTCGAGCAAGGCTATGGGAAAATTATAACTCTTACTTCGACAAGAGCTATTAAGGGAGGCGCTAACATGCTGCACTACGATGCGTCCAAGGGGGCGATCATGTCCATGACAAAAAGCTTGGCAAGGGAATGGGGAAGTAAGGGAATTAGGGTAAACGCGATTGCCCCCGGAGCAACCGATACAGAGTTTAGTTTGGCACATATGGATAAGGACCAGGAGGAGCGCCGAAAGCTCACCCCTCAGACACGTTCGATTAAGCGTGCCCAGGATCCGGAAGATCTTGTTGGCACGTGTGTTTTCTTGGCCTCTAGCGCCTCTGATTTTATGACCGCACAGACGGTGCCCGTTGAGGGTGGCGCTGTGTTTTGGTAGGAGAGAAGAATGGTATCGATATCTGATTATGAACCGATTTTGCCGCGCGCGCGCCTGGGTTTTATCATTCCTGCATCCAATCGAATGGTTGAACCTCAAGTTCAACACTTTTGTCCGGACGGAGTAATACCGCATTTTGCCCGCGCCGGGATTACCAATCGGCATGCAGCTCCCCTTGCGGAACTTAAGGAACGTATTGCATACCAGGCGGAACTTCTTGGTGACTCAAAAGTTGACGTCGTTGTTCTACAATGCACGGGTACCTCGATGGGAGATGGACCCCAAGCGGAGGAAGAGGTTGTGACGGCGATGGCAGAGGCCTCTGGAACCAAGGCGTTATCGACGGCCCGATGTGTCACGTCTGCGCTGAATGCGCTCGGTGTCCGTGACCTGGTGTTTGTCTCTGAGTCAAAGCAGGCAGGCCACGCAAAGAAAGAACGCTATCTGGAAGGGGAGGGGTTCAATCTAGTCCGAAGTCAGGGCATGGCTCTGCCGGGCAGCGATTCTTCGTGCACCACGCCGTCGGAATTCTGGTTGGATACGCTGACCGAAATGAAAGATCCAAAAGCGGAAGCCTATTTCATTTCATGTGCAAATGTTCATGCGACATATAAAATCCCAGAGCTTGAAAAGGTTCTTGAAGCTCCCGTGTTGACAAGCAACCAAGCGGCTCTTTGGTGCGCGTTGCGCACTGCAGGGATAAAAGATGATGTTCCGGGTCTCGGCAGTTTGTTTAAGTTTCAATTGAGTGTTGCGCGACCTGCTGCTGCTGAGTGAATGTTTGGGAATTAAATAAATTCTATAGAAGAACAATCGATACTCGGACACAGAGCTTGGGTTTAAGGTCTGAAGGGTAAACGTGTTTGTAGGTGGTTTCATTAACCATCTCAATTTTCGTAAAGCTGAATAAAAAGTCTACGATTGCAGGGGGAATAAAATGGCCAAAACGAAATTTAACCGAACACAGGAAGATGTAGGAAATATCATTGGTCTTGAGCACATGAACGTTTTGATAGGAGACCAAATAAAGGCAACATTGTTTTACGTAAAGGCTCTCGGTTTTACCCGAGACCCCTACATGATGACGAATGTAGATAATATGTGGATTAATCTTGGGCGGAGTCAGTTTCACCTACCGACGGGGAAGCCGCAGGTGCTGAGGGGTCGGACCGGTTTAGTTGTGTCCAGCCACGAGAAATTACTGGAACGGTTGCAATCAGCGCGTAAAGAACTGAGTGGAACGAAATTTGGTTATAAGTCGGATAAAAAGAGAAAGGTTGTGGATGTAGTATGTCCATGGGGGAATCGGTTCCGGTGCCATGAGGCGGGTGCCTTCGGCAAAATGCGAGTGGGAATGCCCTACATCCAATTTGATGTGCGACCAGGGACGGCGGACGGGATTGCAAGATTTTATCAGGAGATTATGGGAGCTCCGGGTAAAGTCGAACAATGGGATGGGTCCAAGTCTGCTATCGTTCAAGTGGGTAGCGATCAAAGTCTTGTCTTTCGTGAAAAACGGGGACCAGAGGAAAAATTTGACGGCCATCACATACAAATATACGTGGTCGATTTTTCAGGCCCTTATAATCGTTTGCTGAAGTATGGTCTTGTGAGCGAGGAGAGTAATCAGTACCAGTATCGTTTTGTTGACATCACAGATCTTGAGAGCGGGAAATTACTGTTCAAGATTGATCATGAGGTCCGAGCCATAACGCATCCCATGTATGGGCGTCCGTTTGTGAACAGAAATCCAGATCAACATATCAGGCGGTTTGTGGATGGGTATGAGCAGGGAGCATGGTTAATGCCCGCAGGAGGTTAGCGTCTATTGGCGAACATCTCGGTTACTGTCGCATGCGGTCCTTATGATCATATGGAGGCCATAGCCCGTGGGATCGTCAGACCTGTTGGGATCGATATAACCTATTTGGACTTTCAGTCTCCGCCTGAAATCTTTGCGCGAATGATTAAAACGCAAGCCTTTGATATCTCTGAAATGTCGCTGTCCTCCTATTTTAATTTGCGTGCCAAGGGAAATTTTCCGTTTTTGGCCTTGCCGGTCTTTCCCTGCCGTCTTTTTCGCCATGCCTATATTTTTTTAAACAAAGAGGCTGGGATAAGGAGCCCGAAAGACCTTGAAGGTCAAAGAATTGGCGTTCAGCAATATCGGCAGACAGCAGCAACTTGGATAAGAGGTATTCTTTCTTCTGAATATAAGGTTGATCTCTCCGATGTCACTTGGGTTGAGGGGGGTGTGAATGTGGCTAGACCCCCTGATGCAGATATGGACTTAATGCCGTGCGCCACAATTAATTTAGCCTCAGCACCCAGAGGGAAATCGATCAATGATCTTTTGATAACTGGTGAAATTGCGGCCTATTTTGGCGCGAGGGTGCCGGCCTCTTTTCCATCGGAAAGCCATATCGTTCGGTTATTTCCGAACTATCGTCAGGTTGAAAAAGAATATTATTTCAAAAACGGGATTTTCCCGATAATGCATACTCTTGTAATTCGGGAAGAGTTACACCGGGAAAATCCCTGGATAGCAGAAAATATGTTTCAAGCCTTTGAGGCGTCAAAGCGTTGGGCTCTCGAGCATATGCGCTTTACGGGGACGATGCGGTATATGGTGCCTTGGCTTAATCACGAAATAGAAGAGATGAATGAAATGTTTGGCGGGGGTGATCCCTACCCAAACGGGTTAGAAGCCAATCGAAAAACTCTGGAAACCCTTATGGGATATCTCGTGGATCAGGCATTTGTGGAGGGCCCAACTCCGGCTATTGATGATTTCTTTATCCCGATAGTGGGCTGGCTCGAATAAAGGAAGAGCTCTTAATTAACGAGTTTTTCGCCGGAAACCTTGCAGCGGCGCAAGCGGCGTTTTTGGTTCAATTCAAAGTGCCTCCTTGCGTGCACGGTAGAGAGGTTATCCCAAATAATGAAATCTTTTGGCGCCCATTTATGCTCGTAGATCAGCTCTGACTTTTCCGCATGGTCAAAAATTTCTGTCAAAATAGTGAGGCTTTCAGCTTCATTTAAACCCTCAATTTGGCAAGTCATTAATCGGTTAACAAAGAGTGCTTTTTTCTTGGTATGGGGATGAATAAGAACTGCTGGATGCCACGCATGCTCAATCTTTTCTAACTGGCTGATATCGGGCCGCTGTATAGTTGCATAATCATACACGTTGAGCGCTTTTTTTTGTTCGATCTCTTTCTTTAGGTCTTGGGGCAGTGAGTGCCAGGCTGTATACATATCACCCCACATCGTGTTCCCGCCCTCTGCTGGAACAGCCATCGCATAGAGCATTGTGAATTTATCAGGTTCGGGAGTGTAACATGTGTCATGGTGAAACCACATTTCGCCATCTGGAATTATCCCAGTTGGTACACCGTTTGAGTCCCGGATATTGCTAACATAGGCAATTCCTGGGGTTTCATAGGAGCTATTTGGAGAAAAATAACTGTCGGGTAACTCTCGTCGCCGCACAGGGCCTAAAGATTTGGCAAAGGCAAGTTGTTCCTGGGCATTGAAACTTTGATCGGAAAATAGAACTACTTGATAGGTGTGTATAATCTCGCGGAGTTCAGACGCCAGCTGCTCCGATGGGGTGTTAGCGAGATCCAGGCCCTCCACTCGAGCGCCAAGGGGTGCATCAAATCGTGTAATTTTCATATTTTTCTTTGTCTATTGGCTATCCTGCTCCTTTTGGGAGTGTACCTTCTTGAAGGTAAAAGTTAAATTTACATAGTAAAATTTTTATCCGTTGAATGTTTTGGTATTGCTTACGTTTAGTAGCGGTAAACGCTTAGGGTTTACGGTCGGTTATCTAAGGGAGAAAGATGGGTCGAGTAGAGGATAGAGTTATAATAGTTACAGGTGCGGCCCAAGGGTTGGGGGCAACTTATGCAAGGGCCCTTGCCGCAGAGGGGGGTAAAATCTGTGTATCGGATCTCGTTAGCGGCGCATCTGTCGTCAATGAAATTAGAGAGATCGGCGGTGAGGCGATTGATGTCCCTGCGGATGTGTCCGATGAAGCAGCCTGCGAGAATATGGTGGCTCAGACTATAAAAGCTTTTGGGAAGGTCGATGTGTTGGTAAATAATGCAGCGATTTTTACGGCTGTGGAACGTAAAAAATTTGATGAAATCCCCGTGGAGGAGTGGGATAAAATGCATGCTGTCAACGTTCGGGGCACATGGTTGTGTTGTAAGGCTGCTGTTCCAGAGATGCGTCGAAACGGCTACGGAAAAATAATAAACATATCAACAAGTCGAGTTTTTCAAGGGGTACCCTTTTTTCTTCATTACGACTCCACCAAAGGCGCAATTATCGGGATTACGAGAGGGCTCTCGAAGGAACTTGGAGAGGACAACATATGCGTTAATGCGATAGCTCCGGGATCAACTTTGAGTGAGAACGTTAAAAAGCGCACGAACTGGATGGGTTCTGGTAAGGCCGCTCAGCTCTCAAATAGAGCGATTAAACGGGAGCAATTACCGGAGGATCTGGTGGGATCTGTTATTTTCTTAGCATCAAAGGAAAGTGATTTTATGACGGGACAAACTCTGTTGATTGATGGTGGGATTTCGGCGCACTGACCGTTTTTTGTCATAAAATTCAGTTGTTTTCTTGATCTCACTCAGTATCGGAGAATTAGGTCTAACGCTTATCGAAGCCGCTCCCTTGGCTCGAGAGCCTCGCTGCGGTATACGGTTCTCCTATGATATGAATGGAAGGATAGTCGAGTGGTAGGCGAACCCCGAAAATTAAGTCGAAATTATAGTGATTTACATGATCATCTTAAAAAATTAGATGAAGCCGGACTCCTGGTCACAGTCGATAGAGAGATCAACAAAGATACTGAGCTCCACCCACTTGTTCGATGGCAATTTCGGGGAGGAATTGAGGAGAAGGACCGAAAAGCTTTTCTTTTTACGAATGTCGTCGACTCCAAAGGAAACAGGTATGACATGCCGGTCGCTGTGGGCGTTCTTGCGGCAAATCGTCAGATTTACTCAATGGGTATGGGATGTCCGGTCGAAGATGTTGAAAAGCGTTGGCGGGAGGCAATCGCGAATCCGATTCCACCACGAGAAGTGTCCTCTGACGAGGCGCCCTGCCATGAAATCATTATTGAAGGGGAAGATCTGGACAAACCAGGGAATGGCTTGGATGCTCTCCCTGTTCCCATCTCCACTCCGGGATGGGATGTGGGTCCCGTGGCTACTTTGACGCAATACGTCACCAAAGATCCCGACACTGGCCTCCAGAATATGGGCAATTATAGAGCACAGGTAAAAGGCCCCAAAAGAATGGGAATGAACCCATCTTTGGAACTTAGGCCCGGTATTTATATCCACTGGGAAAAACAGCGTGCTAAAGGCCAGCCTCTCGAGGCAGCCGTGGTTCTCGGTGGACCAAGTTGTACAACTTTTACCTCGGCGCAGAAACTGAGCGAAAATTTGGAAGAGCTTCATGTGGCCGGGGGTCTTGTGGGGTCACCGGTAAATGTTGTGAAGGCGCGGACCGTCGATCTTTGGGTTCCGGCTGAAGCCGAAATTGTGATCGAAGGCCTTATTAGTACTGAGTTGTTAGAACCGGAGGCTCCTTTTGGAGAATCTCATGGCCACGTCAATCTCCAGGAATTCAATGCTTACATGGATGTTACGTGTATCACGCGCCGTTCTAATGCCGTTTTAACATCGATCATTAGCCAGGTAACACCGTCTGAATCCTCTTGTATTAAGCAGGTGGCGTACGAAACAATTTTTATTAACCATCTCCGAGATGCCCTGGGGATAAAGGGTGTTAAAAAAGTCACTATGCACGAACCACTGACCAATATTCGGAAAGTTATCGCCGTTGTGTGTGAGCGCGGGATGCCCTCAACAGAGGTTTGGCGTGCATTGTATGGAACTGCAACGTTGTTGCGCGCGGGCGGAAAATTCGTGATAGCGGTCAATGACGATATCGATCCTTCAAATGCTGATGCATTGTTATGGGCAATGTCCTACAGGTGTAATCCAATACTAGATATGCAAGTGCTGCCGCATAGGGATCAGGGCCACGGTCCGCGGTCCAAAAGGAACAATGGAGAAGATGGCTCAGTGCTTTTTGATGCGACCTTGAAGGAGAATTATCCACCAATTTCCTTGCCAAAGCGCGAGTTTATGGAAAACGCAAAAAAGATTTGGGAAGAACTGGATCTTCCCGCTCTCAAACCTCAAGAGCCTTGGTTCGGCTATTCTTTGGGGGAATGGGAAGATGAATTCGATGAAGCTGCGGATATGGCGACAAAAGGGGAATATTGGGCCTATGGCGAGCGTATCGCACAGCGGCGACGTGGCGATGTGTCGATGAATACAGAGGTCCGAGACGTCGATGAGACTAGGTGATTGCGGTCAGATCTGACGACAGGCAAAAATTAGATAAAAACAGAGCATTCCTGCGACTAGAGTAACCGCTGCGACGAGTGTGAACCGCCACGCCCACCCCTGACCTTTAACGTCAAAGTAAAGATCTGGTTTTAGTAAATAGGAGGGTTTGATGTGGTTTTTTTTTCTGAACCACATGTGTTTTGGTGGCGGCGGCGGTTCTAATAGATGTTCGTTTAATTTTCTCGAAAGGACGGCCATACACACCGCTCCTCCCAGGAACATCCAAATTAGCAATTTGGAATATTCTTCAAGACCGCACATAAATTTTTATTCTCCAGGAAATTTATTGAATGGGAGTCAATCTCGGATATCTTGAAGGAGCCATTCAGTCGGAATTTCATTGCCGATTTTAGCGTCTAGAGCCAATTCATATACTCGACCAGCTACAGCGTGAAATTGATTGCCTTGCAAGTTTCCCCGCTCAGAATAGGTTATTTGGTCACTCGATAGGCGCCCTCTGTTTGTCCCCTCTAAAAAGTCTTTGAAGTAGACAATTCGGTCTTCCATTACCAAACCATGCCCCCTAGTTCCCTTTGGCTTAAGGGTAAACCCGTAATCCTGATTAGGGCGTGCTGCATAAGTTATAAATTCATCTGCAAGGCCGAATTCAGGCAGTCCCTCTGGCGAGGGGGCATTCCCAAAGCGGAAATATACATCGATCCGTTCTTGTGTTTCCGGGCTAACCATCCCTCGTGCACCTACATTGAGAACGTGTTGTCCTGGTTCCAGAAAATTAGGATCTATTACGGGAATAGCCGAATCAGTACATCCCGCGACTATATCGGCACCTTTATAAATTTCCTCTGGTTTTCCGCACACTTCAACTTCAATACCATGCCTCTCTCGTACCCATTCGCCAAATTGTTCTCTGTTTTTTGGCGTGGGGCTGAAGACCTGAAGTTTTTTGATATTTCGAACGCACATGAATGCATCAATGTGTGTTTGAGCCATTCCCCCGGATCCGAGCATCCCCACCACTTGAGAATCTTCTCGGCTCATGTATTTGACCCCAATCCCCCCATCAGCGCCCACGCGCATATGCTGCAGTACACCGTCATTTATAAACGCCAAGGGCTCAGCAGTCTCTGTGCTAGTCAGGAGAATAAGGCCGCAAAATAGGCCCGGTTCTTTGCAGTATTTTTCTTGGCTCCGAACCCCATTATATTCGGTCTCATAGACGACATCTGATTTCATTCTTATCGCAAAATAACCTCCGACCTTACCTCCTTCCATTGTGCCCCATTGATATGCTTTTTTGGGATCCGAAGTTGGAATTTGAATATCAATTCTGGGTCTACATATGGCATCCCCAGCTGCAAGTGCTCTGTAAGCATCCTCGAGGACTTCAATCGTGTCCTTCATTGTAAGGACTTGCGAGACATGGGAATTGTTTATCATAAGAGTCAATTGGATGGCTCCTAGTTCAAAGAGGTATGGACATCTACCAAGGCCACCTGGCCTGATTCAACGGCTCTCACGGCCCGTGCAAAGGCTCCTTGCAAATCCTTTGGATCCCGAACCGGTTCTTCGGCGAAGGCGCCATAGCCGCGAGCAACCATGCAATAGTCTGGATCAGGACCAACCATCCGTTGCCCAATCCAAGCATTTTCAGCCGGTCGCCCGCGGCGATAGGCGAGAGTTATTTGGTGTTCTTCGTCATTGCCAAACGAGGTGTTGTTGTGAAGGACGATTAAAATAGGGATTTTATAATGGGCAGCAGTCCAAATTGCCGCAGGTCCCATCGTGAAATCACCGTCGCCAATGATTGCTACTGTGAACTTTCCCTTGATCGCGGCCAGCAAGAGCGGATCCTATTACTCCTGCGGCACCGTAACCTATGCCTCCTCCAATTGAGTTGGACATAAACTGTCCGGCGCCATCAAATTCCCAGATCCCATCATACCAGGCACGATAATTTCGAGATGCGAGCAGCCAGTCTTTGTCCTTCACCGCGTTAAACAATTCAGCTGTCATCCGGGGAAGGTAAATAGGAACCTTATCCCATTGGGCCATCATCATTTCTTTCTGATCGGCTCGCAGCTTATCATGCAGCTTGGCTAACTCTAATTTTCGGTCCGATGCACGTTGAACCCAATTTGGATTTCCCTCTGCCCGCTTCTTGATCTCTGAAATTAGTTGCTTTACCCCGTAAAGGTTGTCGGCCTGCATCTGTATATCTACCGGCTGCAACGGGCCTCCGAGATGTGTCCAATGTTCAATCGAAAAATCATTAAGTGAGAGATCAATCACTGTTTGTTTTTTCTTTTCTATGGCCTCACCTGCTCCTCTAGCCCCCTCGTAAGCGCCTATATTATTGGAAACATCTAAGCAATCGACACATAAGATTGTATCTGCCGCGCTAAGGAATTGGCGCTTGTACTGTCCCTCTGATTTTGTTCTTCCAAAGCTACAGTTTAGGTTTTGGGGATGGTTAGAAGGCATACATATAATGTCATGTCCGTCTTGATAGGCTGCCCCTGTAATTTCGACTAGCTCTTTCATTGCTGCGGTGGATTCGGCGATGTACCCAATCCGGCCGCCAAAAATTAATGGCCATTCCGAGTTAATCAACGCTTCGGTCGCGGCTTCTACCTGTTCTTTGGGAGCGGCTATAGGAGCAGCTGGTCGGTAACGGGGAAGGGACATATCCGGAAGAGTGACGCCATCTGGAATTTCATCCTCCTGAATTTTTGCATCAACCGAAATGTATGTGGGAGAACAAGGTGCACTTGTTGCTATTCTCTGGGCTCGAGCCATTGAGTCCAAAATTGCCTGTAACGTAACGGGTTCATCGGTCCATTTTGTGACGTCGCGTACAATGTCGCATTGAGCGTTTGCCGTATGAATCCAGTCAGTTTTCCTCCTGTGCGCTGGGTCCATGGGCCCCGAGCCCCCCAAAACAACAATGGGAGCTCGATCAGCCATCGCGTTGTAGAAAGCCATTACCGCATGTTGTAGGCCCACCAAATCATGAACAAAAGCCATTGCTGGTTTTCCCGTGGCTTTCCAATAACCCTGCGCCATTGCGACAGCCATTTCTTCATGTGCGACCAGAATGATTTGAGGTTTATGATTTCTTGTGTGGTTCACAAGGCTATCATGAACACCTCGAAAAGATGAGCCGGGGGTGAGAAAAAGGTAATCGTGGCCCATCTCACCAATCATCTCTGCAATTAAATCTGATCCATATTCTGCCTTGGGTTGATTGTCTGGCAGGTTGATTGGTGCTTCTGAAATAAACTCGGGTCCAGCAGGATAATTGTCATTAATTTTTTCGCTCATTGGCGACAGGTCTCCCATTTGAATAAACCCGGATATAATCCCTCAGAGGGTCGTTTTCCGCAACGGGACTAAATCTTGGGCGATCAGAGATCGGAGCAACCTGCAACCAAAGAATCTATCCGGCTCTCTATGTGAGGCGCTATTTTTGTGTTCCATATTAATTCGAATTCAAGCGGGATGGGGTTTTTTATGGAACGGGTGACGATTCCTTGGGTCTCTGTGGTGGATTCGGGGACAAGGGCGAGGCCTTTATTCGCCGCTACATAAGGTAAAATAGACCGAAACCCGATGTCTTGGCTATCAACAGTGGGTTCGAAGCCATCATTTTGGCAGCACTTGATCAAAGAATTTAGAAATTGAGCGTCGTTTTTCTGGGATGGGGCCAGAGTCATTATCCTTCCATTGAGGTCTCTCCAGTTAAGTATTTTTTTGTTGCCTAAAGGATCTCCTTTTTGCATCGCAATGACCAAGGGTTCCGAGGATAATGAGCGTGCTCTAACCCCTGTATCTGGATCGATACCCCCCTGAGGTTTCTGAATTATTCCCAGGTCAATTTCTCCGTTCTGAACTAATAGTAATTGTTCAGGGCTCGATTGCGCTACCAAGGTGAAATTCTGATCGGGAAATTCTGATCGAAGAAGAGATACCAGTTTCGGCGTTAAAGCGGACATTGCCCGTTGCGTGCTCGCGATCCGGATTTTGTTGGGTTGCGCTAGCGATTTTGCCCGAATGGTTTCAACCAGTCGGTCAGATTGTTTCAGTAAATCTCTCGCTTCTGCAAGTAAGGTCTCTCCGGCATATGTCATCCGAGTTCCACTCCGATCACGAGCAAGAATTTTTGTTCCCAGGATATCTTCAAGGCGTTTTATTCGAACGCTAATTGCCGACTGACTAGTCCGGAGCCGTTTTGCCCCTCTAGCAAAATTGTTCTCCTCCGCGACAGCGACAAAAGCTCGGAGAAGGGAAAGCTCTAGTCTTTGACTCATTTCTTGATCGTAAAACAGTATCAGCTGGGAGGAAAGTCAGATTTTGGATATCGTTGCTAACCCCGTTGACGTGGATTAGGCCTGGACGTACTTTTTTAAAAGTAACTGCCCGGAACGGGTTTTCTCAAACACAGCCTTGCAGTTGGTCCCAAAAGTATGGGGTAGGAAGATAAAGGTTGTCGAGCAAAGCCCAAACAGAGGTAGCACAAAATGAATTTTCGCGGACGCCAGCGTTCGCGGCGAGGGGAGGGATCAATGCCAACAAAGGTTATTGAAAATTGTACTGTTTCAGACGCTTACCTGGAAGTTTTAGCTGACCGAGGTGTCGATTACCTATTTGCGAACGCGGGGACAGATTTTGCACCTCTGATAGAGGCTTTGGCAAAAGCGCAAGCCCTCGGGACACCGCACCCGACGCCGATTACCTGCCCGCATGAAAATACAGCTCAGCATATGGCTATTGGCTATTATCTCGTTACGGGGCGCCCTCAATTAACGATGATGCATGTTAATGTTGGAACAGCGAATGCGATGAATGGGCTGTTGAATGCGTCGAGGGGCCAAGTGCCCATGATCTTTACAGCGGGCCGAACTCCAACAAATGAGGACTCCCTCAAAGGTCATAGATCTCTTGATATCCACTGGACCCAGGAGATGTTTGACCAGGGTGGCATGACCCGGGAGGCCGTCAAATGGGACTATGAACTTCGGAATGCGGAACAAGTAGAAACCGTCATAGATCGTATTCTTAGCGTTATTATGAGTGACCCCAAGGGGCCCGCTTATCTTTCTTTGCCACGCGAGGTTCTCGCTATGGAGATAGAGCGTTTCGAATATGAGTCTCCCGGACGTATCCAGCCAGCGGCGCCTTCAATGCCTAATCAAGATGCCCTTGATGAGGCGGCCGCAATCCTTGCAGGGGCTGAGAACCCGGTAATTATAACAAATTGGGCCGGGCGCAATCCAGGGGTAATGCCGGCGCTGCAGGCGTTGGTGGAGGAATATGCGATACCAGTGGTTGAGTATCGTAACCGATATGTTGCTATTCAAAGGCAGCATCCGATGTACGCGGGAGGTAACCCCAATCCCTATGTAGAGAGAGCGGATGCGATCTTAGTGATTGACTCTGCAACCCCGTGGCTACCCTCTCAGGTTAGACCGGGCGAGGATTGTAAGGTGATCCACATGGCTCCGGACCCCCATTATTCCTACTTGCCCATTCGAGGTTTTCGTTCTGATATTGCTCTCGCATGTGACTCGGCTCTTGGATTGATTGCATTGCATCAGGCCATGGCGTCCCATAAAAAATCGGGCAACCAGTATCGAGATAAGAGAAGGAGTCTTACCGAGGAAGCACATGCCAAATTAGAAGAGAATTGGGCGAAAAAGCTTGAACAAGTTAGAGATGCCACTCCGCTGCATCCAGCATTTATCTCGCACTGTATCTCACAAATTTCAGACTCTGAGACTATTTTTGCGAAGGAGTCTCAACTGCAGGTTCAGTATTTAGATACGTCGAAGCCTACAAAAATTTTAAACGCCGGGGCGTCATCGGGGCTGGGACATGGGATGGGTGTAGCTCTTGGAGCAAAATTAGCAGACCGAGATAAACTTGTTATCGGGACTCACGGTGATGGTTCTTATATGTTTAACTGTCCCATCTCCGCGCATTATGTGTCAGCCGAACAGGAGCTACCCATACTTACCATCGTTTTCAATAACCAAAAATGGCAAGCTGTTCGAGGGTCCGCTCTATCTCTTAATCCAGATGGATATGCGGCAAAAGCCAATCAGCCCCCTCTAATGTATTTCACTGTCGATCAACATTATGAGCGCGCAGTTGAAGTGTCAGGGGGTTACGGAGAGCAGGTTAATGATCCAAAAGATATGATGCCGGCACTCGAGCGTGCCTTGAAGGCCGTGACGGTCGAAAAACGGCAGGCTCTTCTCAACGTTACAGCGTCCGATCCCACGTAGGGAATTTTGGAAATTTTTTGAAGAATGAGGCATACAACTATAGATAACGCAGGGTCCCTGCAGCAAATTGCTGTGATGGCACGGCGCAATTTAACACAGAATGTATGGGATTATCTCATGGGTGGATCTGAGTCTGAGACCACCTTGAAGCGGAATCGTCTGAGTTTTGATTGCTGGGGGCTGCGGCCACGAATTCTCAGAGGTGTTGCGGAAGTTGATCCATCTGCGGAGTTTCTCGGAAAGTATCTCAGGCTGCCGGTGATGCTGGCACCAATCGGAAGCCTGCAAGAATTGCACTTGGGGGCCGCATTGGCTACCGCACAGGCCGCTGCTGAAGTTGGCACTATAAGTTTTATGAGCTCCGTTACACAACCGGCATTGGAGGAAGTCTCCGCATCGACAAGCGCTCCTAAAGTGTATCAACAATATATCAGAGGTGATGACGACTGGCTTGATGGAGAGGTAAAGCGGGCTTGTAATGCCGGCTTTGATTTCTTTTGCTTAACTGTTGATACCGCACTTTATAGCCGAAGAGAGCGGGACCTTATCAAGAGATGGGCGCCTGCGTCTCGGTTGACAAGTGTCGATGGTTTCCGTTGGCAGTCCGCATTTACCTGGGATAATATCAAGCGTTTTAAGGACAAGCATGACATTCCCCTCATTATAAAAGGCATCGGATGTGCCGAAGACGCGGGGCTCGCGGTGGAGCATGGAGCAGCCTGCGTTTATGTCTCGAACCATGGTGGGAGACAGCTGGATCATGGAAGAGGGTCCATCGAGGTCTTGCCTGAAGTTTCAGTTGAGGTTGACGGCAGGGTGCCGATATTAATGGATGGTGGGATTATGCGAGGTACTGATGTGATCAAAGCCATCGCATTGGGAGCGACCGCCGTCTGTATTGGGAAGCTGCAAGGCCTTGGTTTAGGTGCCGGGGGAAAAGATGGCGTGGTCAAAATGCTGCGCCTGTTGGAAGATGAAATCATAACTACGATGCAGCTGACCGGCCTCCGTGATTTAAAAGAGTGCGATAGAAATTTCATAGAGCCGGCTGAGCCCGTTGTTGCGCCGCATCAAATTAGTCCTTATCCCCACATAAATTTACCGGAACTGGAGTACAAAAGATGACAGAACATCTAAAACAGTTTGACCGGCCCCAAAATCTGGGTAATCCCCAGATGGGTTGGGCAAGTGACGTGGCAGCGGAAATGATGCGGCGTTGCGGAATTAAGTACGTGTCCTTAAATCCAGGCGCGAGTTATCGTGGCGTCCACGACTCCATCGTAAATTATTTGGGAAACGAAGAACCCCAGATGTTGATATGTCTGCATGAAGATCATGCAGTCCATGTGGCGCAAGGCTACGCCAAGCTTACCGGAGAGCCGATGGGGTGCTTTTTGCACTCTAATGTGGGTTTGATGCACGGTCTGATGGGAATTTTCAATGCTTGGTGCTATCGCGCTCCTATGTTGGTTATGGGAGCGACGGGACCAGTGGATGCCCCCTTGAGAAGGCCGTGGATTGATTGGATTCATACCGCCAAAGACCAGGGAGCCCTTCTCCGATACATGGTCAAATGGGATGATGAGCCAAGGTCAGCGGGTGCGATCGTTGAGTCGATGGCACGGGCCAATCAGATTATACGATCGGAACCAACAGGTCCGGCCTATATTTGCTTCGACGCAGGACTACAAGAGTCAGCGTTGGAAGAAGAAATCGAAATGCCTGATATCGCTAATTATCAGCCATCTGATCCGCCCAGAGCTTCTGATGAGGCCGTAAGAGAGGCTGCTGATATGCTCCTGAGTGCTCAGAACCCCTTGTTCATGTTGGGTCGAATGGCCAGAACTGAAGAGGCTTGGGCACGGCGTGTCGAGTTGGCAGAATTGCTTGGTGCGGGAGTGCTCACAAATCTTCGGAATCCCGCGTGCTTTCCCTCTGACCATGCTTTGCACATTGGTCGGCCAGCAGGTCGTTTGTCTGGTTCTACCGTCGAGGCAATTAAGGATGCAGATGTAATTCTGTCCTTAAACTGGCTTGATTTTGGAGGAACACAGCGCTTAATGGCTGGGCGCGGGGGTATCTCTGGTAAGTGTATACATGTCTCGCTCGAGCAGTATCTCCATAATGGTTTTGGTATGGAGCTCTTCGAATTGCCAAAAACAGACTTGAATGTAAATGCAGATCAAGACGCATTCGTTGGGCAACTTCTTGAGGAAGTGACGAAAAGGTCGAGTGGGCAGTCAAAATGGGATGGGGCGCCAAAAGGGCCTGCGGCTCCCGAGGTGCAGCCGATTTCGGAGCGAGAAGCGGGAGGAATAATCCTACCCGCTGATATTGTTACTGCACTCGCGGAAGCCCAGGGGAGCCGGAAGATTAGCCTTAATCGTGTGAGTTCGGGCGGGGTGGGACCGACCTACCAGTTTACGCATCCTTGGTCTTATCTGGGGCATGATGGTGGAGGGGGACTCGCTTCAGGTCCTGGTACTTCTGTTGGTGCCGCTTTGGCTGTCGCAGGTACCGACTGGTTGGCTGTTTCCGTACTGGGTGACGGCGATTTCATGCAGGGAAATACGGCTCTTTGGACCGCCGCGAAATATAGAATCCCGATGTTGGTCATTATCTCGAATAACAGATCGAATTTTAATGATGAACTTCATCAGGAGACAGTGGCGAAAGATAGGGATAGGCCGGTGGAAAATCGTTGGATAGGAATGCGAATTTCTGAACCGGATATCGACCTGAGTGCGCTTGCCGAATCTCTTGGGTTTGAGAGTGCGGGAGGTCCAATCACTAAGATGGGTGATCTTTTGCCTGCTATAGAGAATGGACTTAGAGCCGTTGAAGCCGGTAGATGTCATTTTATCGATATCCATGTTGATACTGGGTACGCGGAGCCTCCGCTTATGCGCGGCGGATCCAAGGGTGAATGATGAGGCCGAGTCTTAAGGAGATAAAACAATGAGTGATCTAACTAAATTTGACCGGCCACAAAACGTCGGTAATCCAGTGATGGGCTGGGCCAGCGATGTTGCGGCAGAGATGCTGCGTCGAATGGGAATAAAATATTTGTCGATGAATCCGGGTGCCAGTTATAGAGGGTTCCATGACTCCATCGTAAATTATCTCGATAATAAGGATCCTCAGATGATCCTATGTCTGCATGAGGATCATGCCGTCCATATTGCTCAGGGTTACGCGAAGGCGACTGATGAACCGATGGGCTGTATACTTCATTCCAATGTAGGTTTGATGCATGGAACGATGGGCATTTTTAATGCCTGGTGTAACCGAGTGCCTATGGTCATCATGGGGGCGACCGGACCTGTTGATGCACCAAAGCGTCGACCTTGGATCGATTGGATACATACTGAAAAAGATCAGGGTGCCATCATCAGGAATTTTGTAAAATATGATGATGAGCCGCGGTCTGCTCAAGCCCTTGCTGAAACAATGGTCCGGGTAAACAAAATGGTGAGGACCGAACCTACGGCTCCGGCTTATGTATGTCTCGATGCAGGGTTACAAGAAAGTGCAATTGATCCTGAGATGAAGTTGCCCGATGTATCAAGATTTCTGCCGCCGGCACCAACTCCGGCGCCCCAATCAGCGATTGATGACGCAGCAGACCTTCTAGCAAAGGCAAAGAATCCAGTCATCATGGCTGGCCGCGTTAAGAGATCTGAGAAGGGGTGGGAAGATCGGGTCAAGTTGGCTGAACTGCTTGGCGCCGGCGTCGTAACAGATATGAAAACCGGTGTGGCGTTTCCAACAGATCATCCACTGAGCCTTGCGCCTCCGGGTGCTCGTCCTCGAGAAGAAGCTGTTGCTGCTATGAAGGAAGCCGATGTAATTCTGGACCTTAATTGGTTGGATTTAGCCGGGACCTTTAAGCTTGTTTTCGGAAGGGAAGAAGTTAACGCAAAAGTTATCCATGTATCCATGGACTCATTAATTCACAATGGGTGGTCCTCGGATCACATGGGGATGCCTCTCGGGGATATAACGATGCTAGCGCAGACAGAAGCAGTTGTAGAACAGCTGTTGGATGCGCTTGAGGAAAGGCTTGGTGGCAAGTCGAAATGGAATGGAGAGAACAAAGGTCGTACAGCAGATGTCGATACTACCTTTGCCGACCTTGATCCGAAGGGGCCTATTTCTGTCGAAGCGTTAACCCTTTGCGTAGATGAAGCCAGACGGAAGCTTAATCGGAAATTTACGCTGGCCAATGTAACTATTGGCTGGGCTGCAGATGGGTATCATTGGACACATCCGTTAGATTACTTGGGTAACGATGGTGGCGGTGGGTTAGCATCCGGACCGGCGACAACGATTGGCTCTGCGCTTGCTTTGAAAGATACGGATCGCACGGTGATCGGTGTCTTGGGAGATGGTGACACCATGCAGGGAGCCAGTTGTCTCTGGACGGCTGCCCATTATGAGATCCCAGTTCTATTTCTGATCTCCAATAATCGTTCCAATTTTAATGATGAAATTCATCAGGAAACTGTGGCACGGATGCGGAATCGGCCGGTCGAGAATCGTTGGATTGGCCAACGAATTGATGATCCAGAAGTGAAGATAGAAAAATATGCTGCTTCACTCGGGGTGGGTTCTACGGGTCCTGTTGAGACCGTAGGAGACTTGTTACCAGCGATTGAAAAAGCTCTCCAGGTAGTGGATAGCGGCAAGCCTTATCTTCTGAACGTTCACGTTGAGAAGGGTTACGCTACACCTCCGCCAGCCCGAGAGGCTTAATAGATTAATAACTTAATGAACAGACAAAACTCTCTCTGACATTGGCCCGGGCTTACGCCCGGGCTTTTTTTTAAGCTCTCTGTTTCGTCAAAACTAGTGGGGATTGGTCGCGAAGCTTTTCCTTGTCTATAGTATCCAGACTGGGATTAATATGGGGAAGGCAAAGGAATGGCTAAGCTTCGGCACATTGCATTGAGCGTAAGTGATCTTCAAACGAGTGCAAAATTCTATGAGGAGGCATTCGGTATGGAACGAGTCAGAGAATCGAATGTTGCTGTAATGCTATCCGATGGAGTTGTGTCATTAGCGCTCTTAAGTTTGGAAAAAAATGATAATGCTCCTGATGAAAGAGGACCCTCCTACAGGGGTTTGCACCACATGGGTTTTTTAGTTGATGATGTGCCAGCGCAATCTCAGAAAGTGGAAGCGGCCGGAGGAAAATACCACGGGCAGATTCTAAATGTCGGAGCTGGGGCGGAATTTGAACGCAAATATCGTGATCCGGATGGTGTTGTAATTGATGTTACCTCTCCAGAGCACGCAACCTCCTCCTGGCGAGTTCCCATCGACTGAGGATGGCTACCTTTTTAGGCAAAAGGAATAGGATCTTTTTGCAGTTTAGGTGAGCATGGCCTTTCCTTTGCCTCGGCGGCAAATTGTATCAACAAGGGCTGGCTTGCCTCTTTTAACCTGTTCTATGGCGCGTCTAAGGGCTGCTTGGACATCATCCCCATTTTCAATTGGACCTTCTGCCCACCAGCCTTGGGCACGTGCAAGGCCAGAAAAATCCGGGTCTGGGTCTAACAGGTCCATTCCAATGTATGCACGGGAGGGATCCGTACCGCGATTATTTGCAATCACAATTTGGTGGTTCCAGTCGTTATAGTAAGCCCGATTGTTATACATAACTATTAGCATTGGAATTTCATATTTCGCCGCCATCCATAGGGCGCCGGCATCAAACATCAAATCACCGTCTGGTTGGAGGTCGATACAAAGACGTCCGGTTCCCTTGTTGGCGAGGGCAACGCCCAATGATGTTCCAATTTGCGTACCCGTTCCAAGTTCGCGCCCTCCATGGCAATACGGCCGATCAAAATCCCATAATCTTCTTGCCGCATCATGCATTGTCCCGGCAGTTAAAACCCAGTCCTCGTCTTTGATGACTTCCCAAATCTCCAGTGCAAGACGTCCAACTGTCATGGGCTGGGCATCCCAATCTTCCTCGGCTTCTTTCTTCCATTGGGTTCTCAGCGCTTTATGTTTTTGGCCGATCATTTCTGTTCGACGGGCAATTCTCTCCGAGAGACCATCGGTTTTGGCGATACGCTCTTTTAACAGCTCTGTAAGCATCGGAGACGCCGTCACTACATCGGCGGTCATCCTGACATCTGGGTATAGAGTTCGGGAGTAATCCATAGACCATTTTGAGATCTCTTGATCGGTCCAACCTATATCGATCCATTTCGCGTCCGGATTCACGCTTGGCTTCACCGTTCTGGTGGAGATATCACGAACGTGGGTGTGTTTTTCGAAGTCCGCAACGTCGAGAAGCAGTACGGCGTCGACCCCTTCGTAGCAGGCTTTTTGATCCATTGAGAGATTAAGTGGATGAGTGCCCGGAAAATTTAGACGCGAATTGACGTCCCAAACGCTGGCTCCAAGCGTTTCTGCAAGATTAACGACATGATCCCAACCATGCGGAGGCCGGGCTGCAAAATCGGCAACGATAGCGGGCCGCTCTGCCGCGGCTAGGATATCCGCTGCCTGATTTAATGCCTGAGGATCAGGCGCAGCCTGCGCCGGCACTCGTACCCCATCCTCAGGAGGCATAGAAATCTCATGTTCTAGCGGTGCTTCCTGAAGCCCCGCGTCATAGCACATGTAAATTGGTCCCTGTCGGCCTGTCATCATGACTGAATAGGCTCGCGCAAAGCTATCAGGTACATAATCCACGGTTGCCGGTTGCGCATCCCATTTCACATAGTCACGGATAACTTGCCCCTGGACATGTGCTGAGTGAATCCAGTCAATAAAGGGCCGGCGTTTTGGTTCTGCTAGTGGTCCTGTAGCCCCGATAATAAAGACGGGAGCTCGATCCAAGTAGGCGTAATAAACCCCCATAGGAGCATGCAAAAGCCCCACTAGATTATGGACAATGGCAATCATGGGCTTGCCAGAGTGACGGGCGTATCCATGAGCCATTTGAACAGCGATTTTTTCGTGAGTGCACAGCATCATAGGGGGATCATTTTCCCCATAATTTACAAGGCTATCGTGTAGTCCCCTATAGCTCGCCCCGGGGTTTAGAGCGATATGTTCGAAACCATATTGTTTGATCAGATCGACAATTACGTCTGATTGATATTTTGTGTTTGATTTCTTTATACCACTCATAATAGATCCTAATTATTTGTTAGATCTCGTTAACTTAGCAGGCACAAGAATGTCCGGAAAGGGATCCGAAGAACTGTCTGATTCGAATGAGCGTTGGAACCCTCACACTAATGAAGTAGAGTTAAATTTTCGGTTGCCCGATTTTTAATCTGGAGATCATCATTACGCGGCCTCGCCTCGTCTCCAAGTTATGATATCCACTAGCGCCGGTTTCCCAGATTTTACAACCTTTAATGCCTCTTTGACTGCAGGTTGTATATCTGCTGGGTTCATTATGGGTCCTTCTGCCCACCAGTCCATTCCTCTGGCTATATGCGCAAAATCCGGGGCCGGTCCCTCAAGGTCCATCCCGATATAAGCGCGATCGGGATCCGTTCCCCTTTTATTGGCCACCGATATTTGATGCGCCCAGTCGTTATAGTAGGCCCGATTGTTATACATCAGGCAAAGCATTGGAATTTCATATTTTGCAGCTATCCATAACCCTCCTAGGTCGAACATTAGGTCTCCATCTGGCTGTAAATTGACCACGACTTTGTCCGATCCCTTGTAGGCCAGGGCAACACCCAGGGACATTCCAAATTGAGTGGCAGTCCCTAATTCACGACCCGGATGTCGGTATGGCTTATCAAAATTCCATATCTTTCGAACCCAATCTTTGAGGGTGCCCGCTGATAAAACCCAATCCTCATCCTTGATCACTTCCCAAATCTCGGCTGCCATTCGGGCCTCATGCATTGGATCATAGTCCCAGAATTTTTTTACATCATCCTGCCACTTGTTCCATTGGTTTTTATGTTTGTCGCCCACTAAACGTGCGCGCTCGGTGATTTTGTTCTGTAAAGCTTGGTCGCCCGATATCTTTTCCCGGCACGCCCGGGTAAGCGCCGGTATCGCATTGGCTGTATCAGATAAGACTCTTATATCCCAGTTATGATGTTTGTTGTAGTCGGTTGCCCACTTGCTAATCTCGATATCAGCGAAACCGATGTCTATCCATTTGCAATCCGGGGTTGTTATAGCCTCTACTTGTCGAGTTTCCCAATTTGGTTTGTGTGAGCCACGTGTCCAATCGACAACATCAAGCGCACATACGACATCAGCACCTTTAAACGCATCTGGGTGCATGGATACGTTTAGAGGGTGTTTGTTGGGAAATCCGAGCCGTTTATTGATATCGAAAACCCCGCAGCCAAGGGTCTCAGCCAGTTCTACGGTGTCATCAAAGCCAATCGGAGCGCGCGCCGCATATTCTGTAAGTAATATTGGGTATTCCGCCGCTAGCAGCATATCCGCTGCCTGGCCAATTAAATTCGGATCTGCGGCTAGGCGAGGGGGGACTTTTATAGCGCTGGGAGGAGGGATTTGTATTTCTTCCTCAAGTTCCGCTTCCTGAAGACCGGCGTCATAAACCATGTAAACAGGCCCTTGAGGTTCAGTCATCATGATCGAGTATGCGCGCGCAAAACTATCAGGAACGCCATGGATAGTCCCCGGTTGATAATCCCACTTGGTATAATCGCGGATTGCAGAGCCCTGGGCGAAAGCCGTGTGAATCCAATCAATGAACGGCCTCCTGAGTTTTTCATCCATCGGACCGGTCGCACCCATGAGGAAAACGGGGCAACGATCGATATATGCGTAATATACAGCCAAAGGGGCATGCAAGAGGCCTACAACATTGTGGACGATGGCAGGCATAGGCTTACCAGTGGCTTTAGCGTAGCCGTGCGCGATTTGGACGGCGAGCTTTTCATGATTGCAAAGAATCATGGGTGGATCATCTTCACCGTAATTAACCAGACTATCATGCAAGCCGCGATAACTGGCCCCTGGGTTCAAAGGAATAGCAGGAAAATCGTATGCCTTAATCAAATCAACAATGACGTCAGATTGATAGCGAGTGTTAGCTTTGCGGATGAATTGGTCTTCGGACATCTAAATTCCTGCTCATGTTGTGGGTTAATTTGAAGAACATTAGCAAGCAAAACGGAAAACAGCCAAACGGAAAACAGCCAACTAACCTCGACGATTTTTCGCCCTTGCCTTTGCATAGAAAAGGTTTGGGGGGATATAAGTGATCCGGTAAGCACATTGTAAGGAGAATTTTCGAAGATGGCTCAGAAATTTGGTGTTGGTCAGCCTGTCCCAAGATTTGAAGATCCAAGACTTTTAACGGGTGGAGGGCGTTATATGGATGATAATACCCTACCGCGTGAGACCCGAGCCTTCATTTTAAGATCTCCTTTTGCTCATGCCAAAATTAAGTCTATTGATGTGACTTCCGCCAGGAGCGCCCCAGGGGTGGTTGAGGTTCTTACCGGATCAGATTACGTCGCAGATGGTTTCGGAGAGCTTGAATGTACTCCAAAGCGACAGCGCCGAGATGGAAAACCAATGTTCGAGCCGATTCGGCGAGTACTCGTTCTCGATGAAGTCAAGATGGTCGGGGATTATGTTGCCCTAGTTATCGCAGAGACGCTTGAACAGGCAAAAGACGCGGCAGAGTTGATACAAGTGGAATATGATCCCTTGCCCTCTGTGTCTAATCCCTATGAGGCAGCAAAACCGGGAGCTCCAAAGGTTTGGGATGAATCGGAAGACAACATTTGCTTTGTACATCTGGTCGGAGATAAAGCTGCGACTGATCTAGCAATTGAAAGTGCCGCCTACGTCGTTAAAGGCGAACTTCCGGTTAATCGAAGCGCGCACGCAACTATGGAACCCAGGGGCGCAATTGGTGATTATGACTCAGCCCGAGATTTTTGGACACTGTACACAGCTGTTCATTATCCCTGGCAAGTTCGCGAAGAGCTCTGCACGAAAATCTTCGGGATCCCGGAAAATAAGATGCGCGTGGTCTGTGGGGACATGGGCGGCAGTTTTGGATTGCGTGGAGGTACCTATCAAGAGGTTGTTCTTGTCCTATGGGCCTCGAAGAGAGTGGGAAGGCCAGTCAAGTGGGTTTGCGAGAGATCTGAGGGCTTTATGAGCGATCATCACGGGCGGGATGTTCACTGGGAGGGGGAGATTGCGCTCGACGAAAATTACAAGTTTTTAGGGGTTAGGGCGCAAAGTTGGACGAATGTAGGGGCCTATTTAGCATCGAAAGGCACGCTTCCTCCGGTTGCGAACCTTGGGACCATGGCGGGTACCTACCATATTCCGGCCATGCATTGTGATGTTTCTGGGGTTTATACCAACACTAATCCCATATGTCCTTTTAGAGGGAATGGAAGACCAGAGGCATCTTATGTGATAGAGCGCCTTATTGATTTAGCAGCGGATCAGCTCGAAATAGACCCTGCAGAGCTTCGGAGAAGGAACCAAATTGCACCCGAAGCAATACCCTATAAAACGGCTCTGGTTTTTACATACGATAGCGGAAATTTTGGAGAAAACCTCGAAAAAGCCCTCGAAATGTCTGACTATGAAGGGTTTGAGAACAGAAGAAAACAATCAGAAGACTCTGGTAAACTAAGAGGGCTTGGGATTTCAAATTCAATTGAGCGCGCTGCAGGACCGAGCTTGGAGCAAGTTCAAATCAGTTTCGACACATCAGGAACAATTCGATTGAACGCTGGCACCAGCCAACAAGGTCAGGGTCATGAAACAATATACAAGCAAATCATGCATGAAACCTTAGGGGTCGATCCCAATGATATTTCCTTCGCGGAAGGAGACACAGCTCTTCTCGCATTCGGAGGGGGAACAGGAGGGTCTCGATCGGCAACGATAGGTGGAAGTGCTGTTTTACGGTGCTCCGAAAAAATCATTCAGAAAGCAGGCAGAATAGCGGCCCATCAGCTTGAAGCGGCTGAGGCAGATATAGAGTTTTTGGACGGGATATTTAAGGTTGTTGGAACTGATAGAACGATCAGTTTAATCGAAGTTGCAAAAACCTCATATCAACCTGGCAGGTTACCTCCAGAAATCGAACCCGGCTTGGATGCGATTTATGTTTTCGAAGCAACCGCTGAAAATTTTCCAAACGGTTGTCACATTTGTGAGGTGGAAATCGATCCAGAAACAGGCGTTGTCGAAATTGTGAAATACAGTGTTGTTGATGATGTTGGAACTGTGCTCAATCCGTTGACCTTAAAAGGCCAGATCCAGGGAGGGGTTGTGCATGGAGTGGGGCAGGCACTTTTGGAAGAAATCGTATTTGACCAGGATAGCGGGCAATTGGTGTCTGGCTCTTTCATGGATTACGCAATGCCTCGTGCCGATAATCTGTCTTATATCGAAATAGAGTCCAATCCATGTCCTACTGCGACAAATCCTCTGGGTGTCAAAGGAGCTGGTGAGGCGGGAACCGTTGGTGCCGTGCCAGCTGTTATGAACGCTGTTGTAGATGCGTTGTCAGTCTTTGGTATTAAACATATTGATATGCCCGCAACACCGTCAAAGGTCTGGGGCGCAATACAGCGGGCGAAGTCTCGAGCAGCATAGCTCTCAATGCTGATGATCGATAAACCTGTCTGCATGAAAGATGGGCAGGCGCCACTCTATGGTTCTTTAGTATTGCCTGGTGATAATTCTAACGGTGACGCTATTTTGATTTGGGCGGGTTCTGGTCCCACAGATAGGAATGGAAATGCACCGGGCCTGAATAACAATAGTATAAAGATGCTTGCACAGGCCCTGGGCGGGGCCGGTTATGCAGTATTGCGAACGGACAAAAGGGGAGTAGGCGAAAGCCAAGATGCATTGAAGGACGAATCCTCGATCCGTTTCGAGACCTTTGTTGATGATTTGTGTGATTGGGAAAAATTTTTTCGTAAGGAAACCAAGCCAAAGCGGCTTTTCTTGTTGGGGCATAGCGAAGGAGCTTTAGTGGCAACCTTGGCGGCCCAACGCCTTGAAGCCGATGGATTAATCCTTGTTTCCGGCATGGGTTCCCCACCGGCTGACCTTCTTCGTTGGCAACTCTCCAGCGGTGATGTCTCTCTTCCTCTCGAAGATCTGGATTTAATATTTAAAATAATGGAGTCCTTGGAGCGGGGAGCAACTGTATCGGATGTGCCTGAGAAATTGATGGGGCAATTTCGACCATCCGTGCAGCCTTATCTGATCTCTTGGTTCAAGTATGACCCCGCTCTGGAACTGGGCCGAGTGTCTATCCCTATTTTGGTCGTTCACGGAACACGAGATCTCCAGGTATCAACGGGCGATGCAGAACGCCTGGCGGGTGCAAAAAATGGAATTCAGTTTGCTCTCATACCAGACATGAATCATGTTCTAAAAACTACCACGAGTTACAATCCCGAGAATTATGGGACCTATAACAAGCCTTTATTACCCCTAGCCAATGGTTTTTTTCCTGCCATTATAGGCTTCTTGGAAAAAATATAGGACATAAGTTTGTCTCCTTTGAGGCCCTAGCCGATGGGATTTGGTCCTAAATGTGGAAAAGCCGAGTGCTCATGTGGCCATCGAACCGGCATTGCGTTTGTCACATACTCGGGGGCTAGTTGTTTCAAGGAAGTCACCCCAAGTAGACCCATGGTTGTGATTATCTCTTGTTCCAGAAGTTCTAAACATTTAACAAGCCCTGCCGAGGCGCCTGCACCGAGCGCCCACGCTTGGAGTCGGCCAATTGCTACATAGTCAGCGCCCATAGCAAGTGCTTTGACGATATCGGTTCCTCTGGTAAATCCACCGTCAATTATAATTTTAGCTTTTCCTTCAACGGCGGAAGCGATTTCTGGAAGAGTTTGGATGTTCCCCAAGACATGATCTAGCTGCCGGCCACCGTGATTGGATATATAAATCGCGTTAACCCCTGCCTCCACCGCCAACGCTGCATCTTCGGCTGTCATAATACCTTTAACGATGAAGGGCCGATCTCCAATCTGATCTTGGACCATTTTGACTGTGTCCCAGGTAATTCGCTTTTGCCAATCGCGCGCGGGTACCCGCCGCAACGCAAGCTGAGAGGGGTTCAGTCTTTCCCGGTTGCCGTAGAAGGCAGAATCAACGGTCAGAGTGACCGAATGGTAGTCTGCTTTCACTATGCGCTTGGTTAAATCCTTGATCCAATCATTGTCTCCTCGGACATAAATTTGAAAACTTTTGGGATGAGGGCTATTCTGAGCGACTTCTTCAAGGCCAGGTTCGGTTACGGTAGAGAGAAAATTAACGGTGCCAAATTCCTCCGATGCATCGTCTACATCTATGGAACCCTTCGGAGAGAACCGATGGAGGCTTCCCATCGGTGCCATCAGGACAGGCATGCGCAGCTCGTGTCCGAAAAAATCGCAGGAGAGATCGATATCGCTGACATCACGGCACACTCTCGGCCGAAAAGCGAGTGAGTCCAGAGCCATACGATTTCGGCGGAGCGAGGTCTCACTCTCAGCTGCTCCGCAGACATAGTCCCAGTTATCTTGATCCATGTTTCGACGGGCCATTAGGATCATGTCATGCATTGTCAAAAAGTCTGCGTGAGTCGTCATCGGAATCTCCGTGTTTAAAATAAGGTTATATAAGTCTACCGCCTGGGATATGCGGGAAGGCGCTCATCTCGTGACTTGGGCCGACAGGCCGGGCTTTCGCAAGATATGAGGGATTGAGTTGATCGAGCGAGGTAACTCCCAACAGACCCATCGCAATTTCAATTTCGGTCCTCAGTATATCAAGACAATTCATAAGTGCCTTCTGGCCTCCGGCGGCTAATGCAAAAGCTTGCAATTTCCCGATACCGACGGCCTTTGCACCAAGGGCAATAGCCTTAACAATGTCAGTTCCTCGCATGAAGCCTCCATCCACATAGACCTCAGCCCGACCGTTAACGGCCGCAACAATTTCGGGCAGAACACCAATGCTTCCGCGATCGTGATCCAATTGGCGGCCTCCATGGTTAGAAACATAAATTGCACTGGCACCGTGCTCGACAGCCAAGCGGGCATCCTCTACCGTTCCGACCCCTTTTATGATCATCGGGCCATCCCAAATCCCAACCATGTCATCCCAAATATCCCAACTCAGACCCGCTAGATATTCTCTGCCAGCTGAATTGCGTCTCGTTGGCGGTTCCCAGCCGTTAAGTTTTTGTCGTTCTCGATTGCTGTAAACACATGTGTCGACGGTAACGACTAAAGCTTTAAAATTATGTCCTTTCGCGCGTCCAAGAAGATCTTTGATCCATTCCCTCCCTCCTCGGACATAAATTTGGTAAAATTTTGGATGATCGGTGTTGAGCCCGATTGCTTCCAGGCTCGGCTCCGTATGACCACTTTGGATATTTATCAGGCCGAGTTCGTCTGCAGCCTGATCGCAACAGAGAGAGCCTTCTGGGGTTACAATCTGTAATGAAGCGACAGGCGCCAGAAAAACGGGCATTGAGGAGGGGTGACCAAGGATAGTGGTAGACATATCTATTTCGGATACATCCCTGAGAACCCGTGGAATAAACGCTAAGGAGTCCAGAGCCTGTCGGTTTCGCCGCATTGACGTTTCAGTTTCGCTCCCACCGGCCAAATAATCCCATACAGGACCTGTTGCATTGCGTCGTGCCCTAACAATTATCTCGTGGTTGGTCTGAAACTCCCAGTCCATTGGCCTTTGATCCCTTAGTAGATTGCTATAGAAAAATGTAATCTGGAGATCGTTAATTGTCACCCATTGGCTGGGGGGGGATTGGATTATTGACTGAAATCTAAGAAGTCTTTTTTTGCGCTTTTTGTATCACCTATAGGTTTATACTAGCCGTCTATGCGGCTAGAGTAATAATTTCGCGCTTGGTTTGACTTTTGGCTTTTGGGGTCGGATATAACTGGAATGAGACAAAAAATGAATGCAGGGAAAAGAGAGCCGTCATCGGTTGGAAAAGTGGTGGTGGACCCCGCTGCCTGGTCGGCATCAGACCTGGAAAATGACAAGTCTTGGGTTCATCCCTTAAATGAAGGTGAAATCGCGGAATTAGACAATGTGGTAAAACGAATTGAGAAGGACAATGTCCGTCTCCTTGATATTACACCTGAGATGTGTGTCATACCCCAGCTCAGTGATCGTTTGAAACAAATTAAATCCGATATCATAGAAGGCAAAGGATTGGCTTTAATTCGGGGTGTACCGGTAGCGGCCTACTCCAGGCTGCAATCCGCAATTGCGTTTTGGATAATTGGTATGCATGTCGGCCAGCCAGTATCTCAAAATGCCAAAGGTCATCTGCTAGGACATGTTGCGGATCTTGGCGGTACAACCCTTAAAAACCCGACTAACCGGGGATATCAAACAAAAGAAACGCTGCCCTATCATTGCGATAGTTGTGATGTTGTCGGCTTGCTATGTTTGCATCCAGCTAAAAGCGGCGGAGAATCTCTCGTAACGAGTTCGTTAAATATCTACAATCAGATGCTCGCGACAGCTCCTGATCTTGCAGAAGAACTCGCCAAGCCCCTATTTCGTGATCGACGGAATGAAATTCCGGAAGGCAAGGAACCTTGGTTTATTTTGCCAGTTTTTAATTTTCGAGATGGTTTTCTTAGTGTTAGCTGGCAAGGGGGGTATATCAGGTCTGCGCAGCGATTTGAGGAATTGCCTCGTCATTCAGAGAAACTAAAACAAGCAATTGAACTGTTTACTAAATTAGCAAATGAACTGGCGTATGCGATGGATTTCCGGCACGGAGATATCCAGTTCTTACACAATCATGTAACTGTCCATTCGAGAACAGAATTTGAAGATTTTCCAGAGATAGATCGACGTCGAAATCTTCTGCGATTTTGGTTATCCACGCCAGGCGGAAGACCACTAACAGAGGCGTATTTCGATCGGTATGGCCACCTAGGGGCAAATGATCGGCCTTCTGGTGGAGTAATCGTCCCTGGCACAAAATTCTCAACACCCCTCTATCCTGAGTGAGTTTTGAGGGGTATTATCTGCCATGACTGGTATTTTGAGTGTTCCATCGTTCGACTGAAGGGAGAATAAAAATGGATTTACCGACAAGTGATCGCTATCACAAGATGAGCATAGATAGCTTCAACACTGAGCAGCTGTTGACAAATGCAACGCGTCAGGCCGAAGCCCGAAATTATCACGAATTTCCCATCGTCGATTCCGACGCGCATCAGTATGAAAGCGAGTCGATCCAAGAAATTATCGAATACATAGAAGATGACGTTTTGCATCAACTTGTTTCAGCGGCTCCTGGGATCATGTCCCGAGGGAGAGGTGGATACCAACCGATAGGTGGCCGCGTAACGCGCTATCCTCTGAGGAAGATCGAAGAAACTCCGGCAGATGGTGTTCACAGAGACATTCATTTGTCCCGACGTTTTATGGATGCCATCGGAATGGATTATATTGGCCTGTTCCCAACAGGGATGCTCTCGGTCGGTTTGATGCCGCAGAAAGAAATAGAGGTCGCTTATGCAAGGGCCTATATGCGTTGGATGACGGAAAAAATTCTTCCTCATGATCCACGCGTCAAAGGCTATGTTTACCTGCCTTTCAATACACCCGATGAAGCTTATAAGATGTTGGTCGATTTCGGGGATAAACCGGGGATTATCGGCGCGCTTGTTACAAGCCCTCGTTACGCTCCGATCCACGATAATGCTTATATGAAGACCTATAAATTATGCGAAGAGATGGGTCTGCCATTGACATTCCACTCGGGCTTAAATTGGAACGATCCACTCATGTCGGTTACCAATCGATTCATCTCGGCCCACGCACTTGGATTTACGCTCTATAACGTGATTCATATGTGTAACTGGATTACCAACGGTCTTAATGAGAGGTTCCCAAAACTTGATGTTATTTGGACTGAGTCGGGACTGGCCTGGGTTCCTTGGCTGGGTCAGAGGCTCGATAATGATTATAAAATGAGGAGCAGTGAGTGTCCTTCTTTAAAGAAGTTGCCGAGTGATTACATGAGGGACATGTACTACACCAGCCAACCTATGGAGATCCCCAATGATCTCTCCTTGCTCGAAGCGACGTTCAAATTTATCAATGCAGAAACTCAACTGCTTTACGCTTCTGATTATCCGCACTGGGATATGGATCTGCCTAGCACGATTTATGACCTTCCGTTTTTAGATGAAAAAGCAAAAAGAAATATTTTAGGGGGTAATGCTATCCGTGTGTTCAACATGGATGTCTCGGACCGCTATCCTGACTATCATAAAGCTGCATAGCAAACTTAGGAAATAAAAGAGAAGGCTGGGGTTTCCCAGCCTTCTCTAGTTTAAGCGTAACTGGTAGAGGCTTAAATGTGAGCCTCCTCCTAAAATTAAGAAAGGCATTTGTAAATGGCGAAGGAAATTCTTGCCGGTAAAACCTCTGAGTTTCAGGACGGGGGCAAAAAAATTATTCCCAATGGTAAGTCGGAGATTGGTGTGTATTTGATCAAAGGGGAGTGGTTCGCTTATCAGAATCTATGCCCGCATCAAGGGGGGCCGGCTTGCGAGGGCTTATTGATGGCAAAGGTTGAGGAAATCATTGATCCGGAAAAGAAGACCTATCACGGGATGAGATTTAACCATGATGAAATGCATATCGTTTGCCCATGGCACGGTTGGGAATTTCGTATGGAAGATGGTGTGGCCTGTGGGGACTCTGCGTGGAAATTGCGGAAATACGAAGTCGAGGTAAGGGGGGAAGAGGTTTATGTCCTTGCCTGAGGGAAGGGTCCCTGATCCACGGGAGGCCGATTTGCCAGATGGTGGAGAAGTTATCGCTCATATCCCTGAAGAAGAAAAATTATTAAAAGACTGGTCGGCCAAAATAGCAGCTTTACCGCCGGACGAACCAATTCCGGATAAACTAGTCCAGGAGGGTTTAACGGCTTTAACGAGGCTTTATGCAACTAAATTTCAGCTTGGTGAGCGTTGGGAACCGTTCTCGGATAATACGGTTGTTCCAGCCACAGCGGCGATGATTATGTGCACAGCAATGATGCGGCAGGTAAATGTAGAGGTTTTTGAGCTAGGGATGTGGCAATCCTGGTCCGGGGCATAGAAACCTATGGAATTACCTACCAGTAACATTCATAAGCAGGCGATTGAGTCTTTTGACACCTCTACTTTGCTAAAGAACGCTGCGAGGCAAAGGGATGCTCGAGGCTTCGATAAATTTCCAATCGTAGATGTCGATTGTCATCACTACGAGAACGAGTCAATTCAGGAAATCGTCAAATATATAGACGATGAAGTGATAAGTCAGATGGGTCAGCTATACACAGCTGGGGGGACAGGGGGGCAGGCGCCCTTCACCGTAGCTGGTGTGGGATATCAAGATGTGGCGGGTAGGGTAACTCGCTATCCTCTAAGGAAAACAGAAACGACCCCCGTGGATGATAAACACAGAGACATTCATCTCTCATTGAGGTGGATGGATGCGATGGGTGTTGATTACGTCTGTCTATTTCCAACACCGATGCTGAGTTTGGGACTTCATCCTCAACCCGAAATAGAAGGAGCTCTGGCGAAAGCTTATAATCGCTGGTTACTGGAGAATATTACTGCTCGAGAGAAGCGCATTAAAACAATGATGTATGTGCCCTTCGGGGATCCGGAGGCGGCATATGAGACCGTTCTAGAGTTTGGAGATAATCCGGATGTAATTGGGTTCATGATTTGTTCGGTGCGTTACCAAGCCGTGCATAATAATGCCTACATGAAGACATATGCTCTAATGGAAGAGCTCGGAAAGCCTCTTGGTTTCCACGGTAATTATAATTGGAATGATAATCTCGTCGGAAACAGTAATAGATTTTTGGTGACACATGCCCTTGGATTCACAGTCTATAATGCTGTGCATTTGTGTAACTGGGTTATTAATGCGCTACCCGAAAGGTTTCCGAAACTGAAAACTATTTGGATTGAGTCTGGGCTGGCCTGGGTTCCCTGGGTAATGCAAAGGCTGGATAATGATTATAAAATGCGTTGGTCAGAAGCGCCGTCTCTAAAGGGGCTTCCGAGCGATTACATGCGGGAGATGTTCTATACCAGTCAGCCCATGGAGGTACCCAACCGCCTTGATGTGTTGGAGATGACCTTTGATATGATCAATGCAAATACGCAGCTTTTATGGTCCTCTGACTATCCTCATTGGGATATGGATCTCCCTTGCGTTGTTTATGACCTTCCTTTTCTAAATGAAACCCAAAAACATCGTATTTTGGGGGGGAATGCGATCGAACTTTTTGGATTGGATGTAGAGCAACGGTTTCCGAATTATAAGGTTCCTGACATAAAAACTGGTTAATTTGCTTATTTCAATTAGGTCATTGTGATGACGACCCTGACTCAAGGTCTTATAAATCTCATACGAACCCATCCTGTCTCAAGCCAGGATTTACATAAAACGGCCTTGTTTACGCTTGATGCGATTTCTAATTCCATTGCAGGAAGAAATAGTGACCCCGGTCGTAAGTTGTTGGAGTGGTCTAAAAACAGACCCCTCGACACAGGTCGGCGGGCTTTTTTGCTGGGAGCTCTAACTCACATTTTAGAGGTCGATGATATCCATCGTGCGTCAGTTGTCCACACAGGTTGCGTTACAGTTCCGGCTGTTCTCGCGATAGCTTGTGAAAAAGAATTGCCCGGAGATCTTTTGTTAAAGGCCGTTTTATTTGGATTTGAGGCAGCGTGTAGGGTTGGTATGGCAGTCGGTCCGGCACACTACAAGGTATGGCATAATACCGCCACTTGCGGTCCATATGGCTCGGCCATGGCATCAGCAACCTTATTAAATCTTTCTGAGCCAGAGACGATTGATGCGCTTGGTAACGCCGGCACCCAATCGGCCGGGGTTTGGGAATTTCTAAAAACGGGCGCTATGAGTAAGCACTTGCATGCCGGCCGGGCCGCTGAGGCGGGGGTGGTTGCAGCAGAGTTGGCGCAGAGGGGTTTCAGCGGCCCTCCGGAAATTCTTGAAGGAGAAACGGGCTTTTTCGCGGCAACGTGTCTGGATCCTGATCCAGATGCTGTGTTACGGGACCCAACTTCTCCGTGGCAGTTGCATCAAACCTCGATAAAACCTTGGCCGTCCTGCAGACACACCCATCCTGCTATAGATGCCGCCCTAAGTATCGCGGATCAAGTCGATACTGAATTGGTAAGATCCGTTGTGTTGAAGACTTATGATGCAGCAATAGATGTTTGCGATAGACAAATTGCGGCATCAGCTTATGAGGCGAAATTTTCTCTACAACATTGTGTCGCCGCGGCGTTGCATAGGGGCCGGATTGATTTCTCGGCGTTTGATGAAGTTGCGAGGAAAAGTTCGAGTGAGTTGGCGCAAAAAGTGACGGTCGAGGCGGCAAGTCCTTACGATAAGGCATACCCAAAGGCTTGGGGTGCTGCCATTGAAGTCGTATTGGAGAATGGTAACAAACTGACGGCGGAAGCGCCTGAGTGCAGGGGGGATCCCGAATGTGCCCTCTCTGATATTGAAATGTTAGAGAAAGCGAGTGACTTGATGAGGTTCGGGGGCGTGAATGATCCGAAGGCAATAATCGAAGGGGTTATGTTGGCTGCAGATGGAACAAATTTTCCGGATACGTCCTTTATTTTGCAGGGAGCCTGACCTTACGTTGACGAGACGGACTTCCAATCAGGGGAGAGGGAATAAAACTTACTGTCTTTACCTATCCCGATAAGATAGTTTTGGGGTCATGTATGCTTTATCTGGCCCCTTAAAAAAAGATATCAATAGATTGCCACAGAGTGGCAGAACTCTCCTGAGTTAGGTCTAGAGGCAATGAAATCCCAGATAGAAAAAGCCGAACACTTTTTAAAAATGCATGAAACCCCTGACATATTGGTTTTGCCTAATGCTTTTGATGCCATAAGTGCTCGAATTTTGGCAGCGGAGGGTTTTCCGGCGCTTGCGACCACGAGTGGGGGCTGCGCTTTCTCCCTTGGTTATTGTGATGGAGAAAATATCACTCGGGAAGAAATGATAGAGGTTGTTGGTAGGATTAGTAGGGCCGTAGATGTGCCAGTGAGCGCGGATATGGAAGCGGGATTTGGAGTCGCCCCCGAGAAGGTGGCCGAGACTGTTGAAATGACAATTGCTGCGGGGGCGGTCGGGATTAATATTGAAGATAGTGAGAAAGGTGGTAAACGGGCGCTCCTAGATCATCATCTCAGTATTGAGCGTATTCAGGCAGCAAGGCACGCCATTGATCACAGCGGTGTTCCAATTGTTTTAAATGCGCGAACTGACGCGTTTACTGTTGGATCGGAAGATCCCATTACAGAAGCTATAAACAGAGCTAATGCTTATTTTAATTCTGGGGCAGACTGTGTATTTGTCATAGGTGTCTCGAACTCCGATGTAATCGGGAGGCTTGCCAGCGAGATAAATGGTCCTTTGAATATCTTGGCCGGCGCCCAAAGCCCAACAATTCCGGAATTGGCAGAACTTGGAGTGAAGCGGGTAACCTTCGGAAGCGGTTTCGCAAAAGTAGCGCTAACAGTCGTAAAAGAAAGTGCCAAACAACTGCGTGAAAGTGGTTCTTTTAGCTGGCTAAAGGGTGTACTCGGGCAACCTGATATTCATGGTCTGTTGGGTCGGAATTAGTTTGAAGAATTACTCCTTAAACCCGAAATTGTTGCACGGGGAGAGATCTGATTTTGATCGATTTGAATTTCAATAAGGGATGGTTCACCGCTTTTTTGGCATCGGTCGAAGGCTCCTGAAAAATCTTCTGTTTTCTGGACAAGCTCACCATGAAGGCCATAGGCCCGGGCTAAAGCGGCAAAGTCTGGATTACGCAAATCAGTCCCACTAACGCGACCGGGATAAAAACGTTCTTGATGCATTCTTATAGTTCCGTAGGTTCCATTATTTACAACAACGAAGGTTATCGGTAGATCGTATTGACGTGCGGTGGCTAGCTCCTGGCCGCACATCAAGAAATCGCCATCACCAGAGAAGGATACAACTACCCTCTCGGGAAATGCGATTTTAGCCGCTACCGCGGATGGAACACCATATCCCATTGAACCACTCTGTGGAGCTAGTTGGCTTGGATAATGTCGGTAGGTGTAAAATCGATGGACCCAGTTGCTAAAGTTTCCTGCGCCGTTTGTTAGAATAGCGTCATCTGGGAGAGTTTGGCTGAGCCAGCGGATGATCGTACCCATATCAACTTCTCCACTCATCTCGGGAGTCTCGATATTTTTTAGGTGATCTTGGTGAGCCTCCGCTGTCCAATCCGCCCAAGCTGTTTTTTTGTCGGGGGTGAGGCTTGCCATGGCATCCGCAAAATTATCCATACCCGAATTTATCCCTAAATTTGGCTGATATACGCGGGCAACCTCATCTAATCCAGCTGTGACATGGATAAAGGTCTGATGCGGACAAGGCAATGTGAAGAGTTCATATCCACCAGTGATGATTTCGGACATTTGAGCGCCCACAACTAGGAGTAAATCCGCTGAGTCGGCCCGTGAGGCAAGAGCCGGGTTGACCCCTAGGCCAAAATCTCCTGCGTAATTTCTATTCCGATTGTCTATGAGGTCTTGACGCCTGAATGCTGCAGCAACCGGAAGATCCCAGTTTTCATAAAATTTTCGCATTTTTGAGAGGCCCTCATAGCTCCAGCCAGAGCCCCCTAGGATCATCAATGGCTTTGAGGCACTCTCTAGAAGATATTTCAGTTTGTGAATGGAGCTGCTATCTGGAGCCGGATTTATCGTTTGATATGCCCGCGCGTCGTTTGCAGCAGTTTTTTCTTTTTGCATGTCCTCTGGTAAAGCCAATACGACCGGGCCTGGACGACCTGAGGTGGCTACGTGAAAGGCCCGGGCAACCATTTCAGGTATCCTAGCTGGATCGTTAATTTGTGCGACCCACTTGCACAAAGGGGCATACATCTGTCGAAAATCAACTTCTTGAAACGCCTCACGTTGCATCATGGCCCGCCCCACTTGACCGATAAAGAGGATAAGGGGAGTTGAGTCCTGGTGCGCTGTGTGGATACCTAGGCTTGCATTGGTTGCGCCAGGGCCCCTGGTGACAAAGCAGATACCAGGCCTCCCTGTTATTTTTCCATAAGCATCACCCATGTAGGTGACACCACCTTCTTGTCGACAGATAACAATTTCTATTGTGTCCTTCACGTCATAAAGAGCATCTAAGGTGGCTAAGTAGGACTCACCAGGTACGCAGAAGGCCTTTGTAACCCCATGAATTTTTAGTTGGTCAACGAGAATTTGAGCGCCAGTGCGCAGGTTTGAGGTCATGGTCATATACTTATCAATTCGTCTAAAAATATGGTGTAACGCTGCAACTTGGGTTTAGCTGCATCACCGGGATTAATATAGGAAATTGAGGATTTACCTCTGAGAGATCTCGGTAGAATCATGACGCGGGAGAAATATCCTACCTTGTTGGGGGGCGCGTAAGCGAGCACAGGGTCGGAGCCTGTCTCAAACCAAGGTTCACCTGGTGAAATTTCCATTTTATGCCCTTGTGTTTCAACCGTGAATCCACCCTCTAAGAGACATCGGATGCCGGGACCTTGATGTGTGTGGGTGTAAGCGATGCCCCCAGGCGGAATGTCAACTCGATCGCATCGTAAAAGATAACCGTCCCCTGGTTCAAGTTCTAAGGTCGCTTCGTAAAGAAGAGACGTGGAGGTGTTCTGACTGCTGAGAAGGCTATGCGGAGCAGCATGACTAACCAACTCGTAGCGCAATAGCTCTGCACCTTCCGGGGAAGCAAAGATTTTGATTTCTTCCGAGGAATAAAATGCTGAGTTTTGGCTTGCCGATGCAGCGATCCCGTTTGAATGGATCCGAAGCATTCCCGATTTTACATAAATGGCTCGGATCGCTGGAGGTAATGGAGTTTCTGTCGAGCCTCCCGCCCCTAAGTAATCTCGGAACAACCTTAAATAATAAGAAGCCATCGGACGAATTATGGATTAGGGGACCAGGGGGCGGGAATAAGGGTTTTATTTTCTTGACGAAGGATTAAAGGACGGATTTTTGGTTGAAATTTGCGCCATGCAGGATCTGCATAAAGGAGTGCCCTCCGCCTGTCCCGGTCTTCGTAGGAAGCATAAGCCCACATGTGAATAATTTGATTTTGTGGGCCGAAGTCGGTGTGATACCAGCCGATCATTTTTCCTAGGATAGGCTCTTGAGCGGCCCGGCCCTCATCTTCATATAATTTCATGTAATCGGGTACTTTTCCGGGATGGAGGGTATAAATTCTCTCCTCTACGATCATCATAATTCCTTGTCTATTTTATTCCCAAAAGCTAATCACAGCGCCTGGGGTGCCACAAGCCTGAGATACACAACTTGGCATTTATTCGCTATTATATTTTTGGAAAAAAATCAGAGAAACTTTGAGAATATGAAAAAACATACTGTTCGAGTCTATCCGTCCAAGGAAGTTTTGCCGCGAGAAGAACAGCTCGCCTGGAAGATCGCAACCATAGCGGCAGATGATGCTCCTGTAGATCAAGATGCTTCGGAAATGGTCATTAACAGGATTATCGATAATGCCTCTGTGGCAATCGCCGCGGCCAATCGAAGGCCTCCGACGGCCGCCAGAGCGCAAGCACTCGCTCATCCAAGGGTAGGAGGTAGCAGAGTTTTCGGTTGCGGCTCGGATGTTTCTGTGGCCGCAGAATGGGCGGCTTGGGCGAATGGCACCGCGGTCAGAGAATTAGATTATCATGACACATTTTTGGCTGCTGATTATGCCCATCCGGGAGATAATATTCCACCCATCTTAGCAGTAGCGCAGCAGGTTGGCTGTGACGGGTCCGCTCTGATTAAAGGTTTGCTTACCGGTTATGAAATACAAATCGATCTTGTTAGCGCAATTTGTTTACATGCACATAAAATCGATCACGTCGCACATCTAGGTCCGAGCGCGGCAGCGGGCCTCGGAACAATGCTAGGGCTCTCGATTGAAACAATTTATCAAGCGGTGCAGCAGGCTGTTCATGTGACGACCGCAACGCGACAGTCTAGGAAAGGAGAAATTTCAAGCTGGAAAGCGTTTGCTCCTTCGCATGCAGGAAAACTAGCTGTCGAAGCTGTGGATAGGTGTATGCGTGGGGAGGGGGCACCGTCCCCCATCTATGAGGGTGAAGATGGTTTCATTGCTTGGATGCTTGACGGACCTGAAGCAAACTATTCGGTTATGCTTCCTGAGGCCGGGGAGAAAAAAAGAGCGATTCTTCGTTCTTTTACCAAAGAACATTCCGCTGAATATCAAAGCCAAGCACTTATCGATCTGGCTTTTAAAATGCGGGACAAAATACCTGATTTGGACGCGATCGAGAGGATTGTCATCCACACGAGCCATCATACGCATTATGTGATCGGGACTGGAGCAAACGATCCTCAAAAAATGGATCCTGGTGCTAGTCGAGAAACATTGGATCACTCAATTATGTATATTTTTGCGGTCGCTCTGCAGGATGGGGAGTGGCATCACGTGCGATCTTACCTGCCTAGTCGTGCTCAACGACCAGACACGATATCCCTGTGGCACAAAATTGAAACAAAGGAGGATCCGATATGGACGGATCGTTATCATGACGTCAATCCTGATAAAATGGCTTTTGGGGGCAGAGTTGAGATTATGATGAGAGATGGAACAATTCTCTCAGATGAGTTGGGGGTTGCTAATGCACACACTTTGGGTGCTAGGCCGTTTGGAAGGAATGATTATATTCGCAAGTTCAGAGTCTTAACCGAAGGTCTTGTAAGTTTAAATGAACAAGATCGGTTTTTGAATTTAGTACAAGATTTAAGAGAGCTTACTCCTCAACACGTTGCAGAAATCAATGTTGAGATGGATATGGCGACGCTATCAAAATCGGAAAATAAGGGAATTTTTTGATGCTATTTACAGAAAAATCAGGGTCGGAAAAACGGACCAGTTTTCGCCAGAGCCTGAGTAATGGAAAGATAATGAAGGTTCCGGGGGCCCATTCACCCTTGGTGGCTATGGAAATTGAAAGACAGGGTTTTGATGGTGTCTATATCTCGGGCGCCGCTCTTTCAGCAGACTTGGGCCTGCCCGATATCGGTATGACAACTCTCTCCGAGGTGGCTCAGCGGGGACATCAGATTGCTCGGGTAACAGATTTACCATCGATCATTGATATTGATACTGGGTTTGGAGAGGCGATGAGCGCAGCCAGAACTGTCCAAGAGCTCGAGGAAATGGGCCTTTCAGGATGTCATTTGGAGGATCAGGTTAACCCAAAGCGGTGTGGCCATCTTGACAATAAAACCTTGGTGTCGGTCGAAGAAATGATACCTAAAATCAGAGCAGCAGCTGACGCCAGAAAAGATACAAATTTTGTCCTTTTTGCTCGGACGGACGCAAGAGCCTCAGAAGGGATGACTGCTGCGATAGAGCGAGCAAAAGCCTATATCGATGCGGGTGCGGACGCGATTTTCCCTGAAGCAATGCAAGATGCCCGAGAATTTGAGGCATTTAGAAAAGCGATCGATGTGCCGATGATGGCCAATATGACTGAATTCGGTAAATCACCGCTTTTGTCGGCGGCAACGTTAGAAGACATGGGATACAACTTGGTCATTTATCCTGTTACCACGCTGAGGCTTGCAATGGGGGCGATTCAGAAGGGATTGGCAGAAATAGCCGAAACGGGAACCCAATCTGGCCTTGTTCAAGAGATGCAAACGAGAGCCCAGTTGTACGAATTGATCCAGTACGAAAATTACAACCAGTTTGACCAAGACGTGTTCAATTTCAGGATTTAGGAACAGGACGAATGGCAAAAAGCAAGCAAGGTTCTCAACCAGAAATTCACAGGGGTCTAGATGGGGTTCTTGTGGATGAAACCTCGGTGTCACAAGTGGTTCCAGAAACCAATTCTTTGACCTATCGAGGATATCCTGTCCAGGAACTCTGCGAGCACTGCAGCTTCGAGGAGGTAGCGTTCTTATTATGGCATGGGGAATTACCTAATCGTCGGGAACTAAATGCCTTTAGAAAAGATGAGAGGTTACGAAGACCATTAACCAGGGATCATTACAGCATTATTTCCAAATTCCCTAAAAGAGCGCACCCCATGGATACAATCCGCACCTCTGTCAGCTATTTAGGATCTTCAGAGGTTGCTTGGGGTGGCGAACCCCTGGCTGTTGATCAGCGACGAGCCATGGATCTTTTGGCAAAGATACCCACTATGATCGCGGCTGATTTTCGGTATCGAAGAGGAAAGCGACGGATCAATCCACGTGATGACCTCTCCATTTCTGAAAATTTTTTGAATATGTGTTTTGGTTTTATTCCACCGAAGGCGGTTGTGAAGGCTTTTGATGTTTCGCTGATTTTGTATGCAGAGCATAGTTTTAATGCCTCAACTTTTGCATCTCGTGTGATTACGTCTACGATGTCAGATATTTATGGGGCTGTAGTTGGAGGGATAGCGGCACTTAAAGGTCCATTGCACGGAGGCGCCAATGAAGCGGTAATGCATATGCTGCTTGAGATTGGCCATCCGGAGAAGGCAGCTGAATGGCTCCAAAAAGCATTTGAAGCCAAACGTGTTGTGATGGGGTTTGGTCACAGAGTTTACAAGTGGGGCGACTCTCGGGTCCCGACTATGAGAGCTGCACTTGAAGATCTGGCCCGCTGGAAAAATGATCGGCTATGGATCGAGATCGAAGATCAATTGCAGACAATTATGCTTGATAAGAAAAATATACATCCCAATTTGGATTTTCCCGCGGGACCAGCTTATTACCTAATGGGCTTTCCCATTGATATGTACACTCCGATATTTGTTATGAGTCGTATTACTGGATGGACTGCCCACATCATGGAACAAAGCAGTGCCAATAGACTCATACGACCTTTGTCATTCTATAGCGGGTTAAAGCAGCGCCAGGTGAAACCGCTTTCAAAGCGCGCATAACTCCGCTTTTAACAGATTTAACCTTTGTTTTGACGCAATATTGCCTCCTGCCGAACGATATAACCGCAGGCAAGCATAATCACAGCGGCCCCAATAAAGCTGCTGGGTCCCGGAATTTCGCTAAAAAGCAAATATCCATAAAGGCCGGCGATAATTATACGGATGAAATCCAAAGGAGCTATGAGAGTCATGTCCCCTGCCGCGTATGCTCGGGTGAGACAATATTGCCCGGTAGAGCCAACAAAACCCAAACCGAGCAACCAAAGCCACTCATCCCAATTCGGCCAAATCCAGTTAAATGCCGCGGGAAACCCAATTATGACTGTTCCCCAAAGAAGAAAATAAAAGACAATTCGATTGGATGGTTCCGTTCGGGTAAGATGCTTCATCGTGGTGATGGCAAAAGAGGCAAGAATTGCCGCAAGTAACGCAACAGCTGAAGCGATTTCGATTCCTCCCTGAGGTTGAACCACGATGATAACTCCGATGAAACCAATGATAGTCGCTATTGTTCTTCCGGCTCGAATCCTTTCGCGAAGAACGAAGGCTGCTAAAAGAATGGACCATAGGGGTATTGTAAAAGTCAGAACCTGTGCATCGGCAAGTAACAAATGATGGACCGCATATACGCCACAAGCGAGCGAAGTGCAGCCAAAAAAAGATCTCCAAAAATGCGCAAAGTGCCTCTCAGTCTTTAGTGCACCGAGGCCTGACTTGAATAACCAGGGGAGGTAGAAAAGGAGGCTCATTGAAAAACGAAAGCTCGCGACCTCCATAATGGGGAGCGTTTCTGTAAGATGCTTTGCGATGGCGAACATTCCAGTTAATAAAAACATAGCAATGAACATCCATAAAACACCCTGAATATTATCTCCGAGCCGCACGATTTGTGATGAATCGGATTGTTTATTCGGCATAGACTAAGTGGCCCTTTTCTGGATTCTTATTTCTGCAAGAGTCTTGCATTCGAGATCATCAATACCGTTACTTGCCCAGTGTTTCAATTGGGCCCAACTTAGAGAGTTAACAGCGAGGAGGTGCCATGATTTACGAGGAACGCATCTACACAATAAAGATTGGTAGAATGGCTGAATATTTGAAAAATTACGAAGATTTAGGGTTGCCGGTTCAAAAGGAAGTTCTTGGTCATTTGGTGGGGTTTTGGCAAACGGAAGTGGGTGGTCTGAATAAGGTGGTTCATATTTGGGGGTATGAAAGTATGGATGACCGTTTACAAAAGAGGAAAGCGCTATCTGAGCATCCCAGTTGGCCAAAATATTTGGAGGTCGCATTGCCGCTCATTGTTGAACAAGAAAACAGGATCTTAGTTCCGGCGAGTTTCTCTCCAGCACAATAAAAAATAATATTTTTTTGAGAATCGATTGCTTCACTCCAGTCAAACGGCGCTGGTTTCCCATCGGTCAATTGTAAGAAATCGAGTTAGCGAAGCCTCTCTTGCGCTAGATCTAAGACTGTGACTACTAATGTTGGTATATTGAAGGGTTCACATTGATTTAGGAAAAAATGCGTGGGTTAGTATTAAATGAGTTAGGAGAACCTGACGACTTGGTTTTGAAGGAGTTCGTTTTACCGGAGATTGGTGAGTCAGGGCTTCTGATTGAGGTGTTTTCGGCTGCAGTAAATTTTCCAGATATCCTGAGCATAGCGGGAAAGTACCAATATAGGCCGCCACTTCCTTTCGTGCCCGGGAGAGAGGCAGCAGGGATTGTTTCTGAGGTTGGAGGAAAGGTTAAACGGTTTAAGCCTGGGGACCGAGTCATGGTTCAAGTCGATTATGGAGCTTTTGCAGAGAAGGTGGTAGCCAGAGAACATGAGACCTATCTGATACCTGATGAGGTGAATTTCGATCAGGCCGCCGCGGTAGGGGTGGCCTTTCAAACAGCATGGTTGGCACTCACAGATAGGGCGAGACTTAAAGAGGGTGAGGCGGTATTGATAACGGGAGCGACCGGAAGTGTCGGTATCGCTGCCACTCAATTGGCAAGCACATGGAATTGCAGGGTTTTGGCGGGTCTTACAAGCCCAAGAAAGGCAAGTGCTGCAAGGCGAGCTGGGGCTGATTTGATCATTGATCTTTCTGGCGAAAACCCTCGGGAATCAATTCGAGAGCAGGTTATGAGGGTTACCGGCGGAGATGGGGTCGATATCGTAATCGATACAATCGGCGGTGATGTTTTTGCAGGGGCTCTCAGGTGCCTGAGGTTTAGGGGGCGCATGGTAGTGGTGGGTTTCACCAGTGGAATTATTCCTGAATTGAAAGCCAACTACCTTTTACTCAAAAATTTAGAGGTTTCGGGAATAGATAGAACGCAATACCGTGACTCGTTGCCGGGTTGGATGAATGAGGTCCAGGCTCAGATTTTTGATTATGTTCGTACTAATAGAATAGAAATGCCGATACAGGAAACGTTCCCTCTTGAGGAATTTCGTGCGGCCTTTAATGTAATCAGGCAGCGAAACATCGAGGGTAAGGTTGTTCTAAAAATTAAGAATTGATGGAACCAACCTAGAGAGATAGCGGCATCCACTCCGACACAATTTGGTCATACTCAGGTCGCGCCCTGTCCGTTGGCTCCTCTGTCCGAGTGCCTAAGTATATGAAGCCCGCTATTCTATCTGAGGGCGAAAGTCCTAGTGCACCTTTGACATCCTCATTATACGCATACCATTCTGTTACCCACTGAGCCGCATATCCCATTGACAGGGCTGCTGTTAAAATATTTTGGCAGGCGGCTCCCGCAGAGAGAATTTGCTCCCATTCAGGAATTTTATGCTCTGGATTGGTCGTCGAAATCACCGCAATTGCTAGAGGCGCTCTTTCAAATCGTTCTTTTTCTATTTCGATTTGTTCTTCAATACAATCTGGGTTTGCTTTTTGGAATGCTCTCCCGAGGACATCGCCCAGTTGTCTCCTTGCGTCCCCCTGGATAACTTTAAAGCGCCAGGGCGTCAGCCGTCCATGATCAGGAACACGCATCCCAGCCCTAAGAATTTTTTCTAGATCCGATTGGGAAGGTCCGGGTTCCACCATATTTCTAACTATGATTGAACGCCGTGAGAGAAGAAAATCCGATAGGTCAGTCATCTCAAGTTCCTATTAAAATAAAATACCAACTCTGGTATATCATCCCCGATGTGGATAGGAAATACGCCGTATTTCAACTTTCTTCAGCATTTTCTATTTCTTTCTGTCTCAGCGCGCCCCTCTGAATTTTGCCGGTTGCCGTATGAGGTAACTGATCCACGAATTCGATCTCTCGGGGGTATTTAAATGCAGAAATTTGAGACTTAACGAAATTCTGTAGCTCCAAAGCGAGCTTTTCAGAAGCCCCATTTTTGTCTCTAAGTTCGATGAATGCCTTTACTATCTGACCCCTATCCTTATCGGGTTTTCCGACAACGGCTACCTCTCTGACGCTCTTATGTTCTAGCAAAACAGCTTCTACCTCCAAGCCAGAGACATTATAGCCAGCGGTCATAATCATATCGTCAGTTCGGGCTTCATAAGAAATATACCCGTCTTCGTCTTTTACACATAGATCTCCGGTCAAATTCCAGCCGTCTCGGATATAGCGTTTTTGTCTATCTTCATCATTAAGGTATCGGCATCCGTTTGGACCCTTGACGATCATTTGTCCGATTTCTCCAGGCCTGGTATCCCGGAAATTCTCGTTGACTATCCTCACCTGAAAACCGGGTATAGCCTTCCCTATAGTTCCGGGCTTTATATCTTTCCCACTCGCAGAGATAAAAATATGCAGCAATTCGGAAATTCCGAGTCCATTGATAATGGCAACGTCTGTTTTGTGCTGCCACTCCCTAAAGACTGCGGGGGCAAGCGGTTCCCCTCCGGCAACGCAGAGACGCAGTGAGCTAGTGTCATAATGATCAAGGTGATCGAGCATTAACTTATAACCGGACGGGGTGGAGAAACACACGGTTGCCCTATATTTTTGAATTGTCTCCAGAAGTTTTTCTGGAGTTCCACGTTCTAAGAGCACTGTCGAAGCACCGAACCTCATGGTGTCAGGGATGTAGGCACATAACCCGTAAAGGAAGGCGATCTGCGGACTACCACAAACAATATCGCTCGATTTTATTTTGACGACATGTTTTATAAAGGTATCGGCAACAGCGATGAGGTCTCTATGGAAGTGTATTGTTCCTTTTGGAGTGCCGGTGGATCCTGAAGTGAAACCGATGATCGCGGGATCATCAGCAGCAGTATCAATATTTTTAAAGGTCTCCAGCTGGCGTTCCATTTGTGTTTCAAGTGGATCTTTGCCCCCACCGAAGTAGAGAATTTTTCTGATCGTGCGTGATTTGCTCCCGGCCGCCTCAAGGTCTGCCCGTAGTTTGAAATCAGAGATGGCAATCTGAATTTCGGCTTTCTCGATCATATAAGCCAGTTCGCGTTCTCTGAGGACTGGCATTGAGGATATAGCGATGGCGCCTACTTTCAAGACTGCAAACCAAGCAGCGATAAGAAGCGGGTGGTTACCAGATCGGAGTATCACTCGTTCTCCGGGAATTACGCCGCATTCAGAGACCAAAATATTCGCAATTTGGTTTGCCTTTGAGAGGAGTTGCCCGTAATTCCAAGTTTGCCCATCAAAGTGGATCGCGGGCTTGGTACTCCAACCTTTTTTGACGGAGTTATCTAAAAGTATGCCTGCTACATTCATCCTTTTCGGGTATTCGGAAAGTTCTGGCAGGACCGAGTAATCCATCTCCGGCCAAATAGACTTTGGAGGAAGTCCATTAAGGATAAATTGGTCGATATGTGCTGAGGGTTCTGACATTCTATCGGTTATAAGGTTTAGGAAAACTCCCGCCAAGAGATATTTGACCAGCCTAAACAAAATGATAGGTTCTGCCCGCGTTAATGTTAGAGAAAGGCCAATGCAAGATTTTGTTCGGCTAGAATTGATAAGAGAATCTCTGGTCGCCGTGGTGAATGAGATGAGAGCGAATATAATTCATTCCTCTTATGCGGCGATCATTTATGAGGGGCATGATTTTTCCTGTGCACTTATGTCCGCTGATGGCCGCCAGATCGCTCAAGGTCTAGCAGACCATCCCATTCATATATTCGCGGTTCCCTATTCTACGAGGGAGGTTGTAAAAGCTTTTGGCGATGACATTAAAGAGGGGGATCTTTTTCTTCATAATGATCCGTATACAGGTGGAACACATCTAAATGATGTACTTCTTCTTCAACCTATTTTTTATGAAAGCAAGCTCGCAATGTTTGCTGCGATGCGGTGCCATTGGAACGATGTAGGAGGTATGACGCCTGGCAGTTTGTCGGGTCGTGTGAAAGAGATATATCAGGAAGGTCTCCGCATTGTTCCGACTCGTATTCAGGAAAGGGGAGTGTTGAACGATAGTCTTCTTGAGTTGTTGTTTAACAACATGCGCGGTCGTGCGGAGCGTATCGGAGATTTTAACGCGATGCTCGGGACCGGACGCAAGGCTGAGGAGCACATAAAAAGGCTTTTTAAAAGGTTTGGTGCCGATGGTTTGCTTGATGGTGTTGAAGAGCTAATTAATCGTTCAGAGCGACAAATGCGCTTGAAAATCCAAGAATGTCCTGATGGCGACTATTTTTTTGAAGGATTTATCGAGAGCGATGGATCCAATCCCGATCCGCTGGTTGTAAAGTTGAAGCTTACCATTGAGGGTGACTCAATCATTGCTGACTTCTCTGGCAGTTCACCGCAGACGAATGGCCCAACAAATTGCGGCCCTGCGATGGCCTTTAACGCTGTTGGGACGATCGTAAAAGCCTTTCTTGACCCCAAAACGCCCATTAACCACGGCTCATTTAACCCCATTACGGTGCATGCTCCTATTGGGAGTTTCATTAATGCCCGAGAAACTGCTCCCTGCGGGGGAATGGCAGAGGTTAAATTTTTAATCGACTCCGTTGTTGCTGGTGCAATGGGACAAGTAGTGCCGGATATGGCGGTAGGAGATTTGAAGGGTGGTGCCAATCATGTTCACATAGCGGGGTCTAGTTCCGATAACAGCACATTTATCCACTATGAATGGCCGGCCGGAGGAACCGGCGCATCGCAGGGTACTGACGGGAGTACAGCTGTTCGAAGCTATAACGAGGGAGATTTTAACTCTATCCAATCGGCCGAGACGATAGAAAGGCAGTACCCTTTGAGGATTGAAGCATGTGAAATTCGAGAGGGTTCTTGCGGCGATGGAGAATTCCGAGGTGGTTTCGGACTAAGGCGGGATGTCAGAATTTTGGGGGAAGCAGCGTCTCTATCGGTTTTGTCAGAAAAGAATCTAATCCCGCCCTATGGAGTCATGGGCGCTGGAAACGGAGCCGCTAATAGTTTCACTGTGGTCCGTGATGGGGAGGTCATAAACCCTTCCGATGTACCCGGAAAAGTCTCAGGTTTTCACTTAAAACAAGGGGACATTGTCAGAGAGGAAACTGCCGGGGGCGGGGGGTATGGAGATCCAACCAACCGAGATCCGGGGTTGGTTGTTCGGGATGTCGACCAGGGATATTTGAATTCAGAACAAGCGGCGAGTCGTTATGGGGTGATAATTAATGGCGACGGCGGACTCAATGAGAAGAAAACCTTGGAGGTTCGCGCTCAAATAAGACAGGCTCGGATCATTTGCTCGGTTCAACTTCTAAACGAGGATGAATTTGAAGGGGTGCGGCGTCTGTTCAGGATATCGGTCGGGGACTCAAAGAGGCTTGGTATTGCTGATGGAGATTTGGTTGAAATTATAGGATCTAAGTGCGCTCCGATTAGAGGTTGGGTTCGGGTAGATGGAGCGCTCTCCTCGCTTGCTATTGGCTCAGATAGTGCTCGTTTGGCTGGGCTTGTGTCCGGTGACGAAGCTATAGTCCGAGCAGTTCGGTCTTTACCCTGAGTACTGGAGGATTTGAGTGGCAGGTAAAACATATCTTGTTGGTATCGACGTCGGAGGCACATTTACCGATATTTTGTGTTTGAACACGGTAACGCAGGTTTTGCTCGAGGCGAAGGTTCCATCTTTGCCTGGGAGGCAATGGGAGGGCGTTTTGACGGCTCTGGGGGAGTTGGGAATATCGCCCTCAGAGATCAGCGCTTTCGTACATGGGACCACTATCGCGACTAATGCCCTACTTGAAAAAAAGGGAGCAAAAACTTGTTTAATAACGACAAAAGGATTTCGTGATACGCTGGAAATCGGGCGAACAAGGAGATTAACTGGTGGTCTTTTTGATATAAAATTTGTAAGGGCTAAACCTCTCGTCGATCGCACTCTTCGAATTGAAGTGCCTGAGCGGACTGCGTTCGACGGTGAAGTCTTAGGTGATTTGACAGGGTATGATTTTGATCAATTGGCTGCATTTCTTGAAGAAAAGGGAGTTGAAGCATCAGCAATTTGTTTTGTGAATTCCTACATTAATGATCAAACCGAAAGATTTGTGCAAAGCGAGGTGAAAAAGCGAACGAATATTCCTGTTTGTCATTCGACTGCAGTGGTGGCAGAGCAGGGAGAATTTCATCGTTTTTCTACATGCGTTCTTAATGCGTATCTAACTCCCGTCGTACGGAAATACCTAACGACGCTTGAGCAAGAATTGAGAGCCAGCGGTGTAGATGCGCCTGTGAACATAATGGGGTCAAACGGTGGCGCAATGACTCTTGAGCAGGCAAACGATTTCGCTGTCGGGACTTTTTTGTCAGGCCCCGTCGGAGGGGTTGGGGGAGCCATTAGGGTTTGTGAACTATCAGATATCCAAGATTGCATCACCTTCGATATGGGAGGTACAAGCACCGATGTCGCTTTGATCCATGAGAGGCGGCCAAGAATTTCCCATGATAACCAAATAGACGCATATCCCCTTCAAGTTCCTCAATTAGATATTCACACAATTGGAGCAGGTGGAGGTTCGATCGCGTGGGTTCAGGAAGACGGCAGCCTAGAAGTTGGTCCTCGGAGCGCGGGAGCACTTCCGGGGCCAGCCTGTTACGGGAGAGGAGGCTTGGAGCCAACGATATCGGATGCGAATTTATTGCTAGGTCGTCTGCCGACTGAAAGAGCGCTGTCGGGCGGACTTAAACTGGACAAACTCGCGGCGGAGAACGCCTTTTCTGAGTTGGCCGGAAAATTGTCTGGAGCAAATCTTGTTGGACTTGCGGACGGAGTGATAAAGATCGCAGTTGCAAAAATGGCTGGCGCTGTCAGAGAGGTATCAGTTCATCGGGGTTTTGATCCCAGAGATTTCGCGCTTTTGGGCTTTGGAGGCGCGGGCCCTATGCATGTGTTTCTGGTCGCCGAAGAATTGGCGATACCAAGAGTGATTATTCCCAGATATCCGGGACACTTGTCTGCCTTAGGCCAATTATTGGCGGATCAGAGATTGGATTCAGTTACCGCCTGGGGAGGCAAGCTCAGTGAACTGACAGATGAAGAATTAGTCTCTTGCGCTGCGGCTATGAAGAAAAAGGCTAGTAATACTCTTGTCAACAATGGCTTCGCCGTTGCCGATTTAGTTCACGAATTCAGTGCTGATATGCGTTACTCTGGGCAGAGTTATACTCTCGGGGTGCCCTTTGATTCTGATCAGCCGGATTTGGTTGCGCTGAAAAAAGCATTCGGAGAAAAACATGAGACCACTTTTGGTCACCAGGACAGATCAAGCGAGTGCGAGGCCGTCAATATTCGGTTGGTGTCCAGGGGGGTGGTCCGGAAACCAGAGCTTAACTTTGTATCAACGTCCAACGGCACACCTGTCATTGGGCGGCGTGAGGTCTGGTTTAATGATGGATGGACCGATTGTCCGATTTATGATCGGATGCAACTGGAAATCGGTGCAGAACTCGTAGGGCCTGGAGTCATAGAAGAGTCCGGCGGGACATCGATAGTTCCGCCAGATTGGAAGGTTAGTGTCCTTTCATCGGGGGCACTGTTATGCGCTAATCCCCTGTGATTTGGTAAAAAATTTGAGGTTTTAGTCAGAAAGGAAGCAGCCTGTGGCACCTCCGACGAAACATGAAGATTGGTATGAGCTTGCGGGAAGGGTTTTGCCCGGAGCAGGTCTCGGAGGGTATTCTCTTTCGGAAGAGGTTAGGTTCGTCATTCAACGCGGGGAGGGGGCGAAGCTTTTCGATACTCGAGGCCATCAGTATATTGACTATGTTGGTGGGGCAGGGGCCTTGATCCTTGGTCATGCACATCCATTGGTTATAGACGCAGTTAAGGAACAGGCCGGAAAAGGCATTCATTATTTTGGAACCTTAAACGAGCAATGCATCCTTCTAGCAGAATTGCTAGTTAAGGCTATCCCCTGTGCAGAAAAGATTGCCTACTGCACAACAGGTTCAGAGGCCACCTTCTATGCGATGCGGATTGCGCGGGCATATTCTGGGAAAGATAAAGTGTTGAAGCTGGAGGGGGGCTATCATGGTAATCACGACTATTCTTGTTTTTCAGTCACACCCGCTGGATTGTCAAATTACCCGGTCGGTCAGCCGGATACGGCTGGAATGCCCTCTTCATTAAAAGATAGTGTGTTAATCGGACCCTATAACGACTTGGATACGATAAAAGGAATAGTCGCCTCCAATCATGCTGATTTGGCAGCGATAATTCTGGAACCAGTTCAACGTATAATTTTTCCGAAAAAGGGATTCTTGGAGGGGCTGAGAGAGCTATGCGACGAATTCGGTATTCTTCTGATATTTGATGAGGTGGTTACGGGATTCAGGTTGGCCTACGGCGGCGCTCAAGAATATTTTGGCGTTCTTCCAGATATCGCTGCTTACGGAAAAATTATAGGTGGTGGGGGTCCCGTTGGGTGTGTCGCGGGAAAATCGGAAATAATGGAGCAGTGCAATCCTGTAAATCGAGGCAAATCTAATTATGCTTATATTAATGGCACCCTCCATGGAAACCCGCTCGGGTGCGCGGCGGGGATAGCGACCCTAAAGGTCCTTCGAGAGCCCCGGTTTTATGAAATGTTACATGCGCATTCTGAGAAAACACTCGCGGCATGTCAGGAGGTTCTCGATAAAAAAGGTATTCCCGCTCGAGTGATTGGCAACGCATCATTGTGGCAGATTGTTTTTATGGACAAAGACCCTGAAGATTTCAGTGATTTTATTCATGCTGATATGGCGCGAAGCAGGGCTTTTGATATGCTTCAAATGCATGAGGGTCTTTATGTTTTGCCGAATGTGCGGCGTTTCGTATCGGGTGTGCATACCGAAGATGATTTGGAACAAACAGTGGACGCTTTGGGGAGAGCCTGTGACTCACTGTAACTTTATGAAATTTGGGAACCTATATTTTGTAGGCGTTTATGGGCGATGACCTCAAGATAAAAGGAAAGGCTATCCTCTTTTCCGAGATGACGCCGCCTTCTGGAAAAGAAGAGGAGTTTAATGATTGGTATGATGGGCATCACTCGCCGAGTCATGTTCAAGGAGTGCCGGGGTTTATCAGTGCAATGCGGTATAAGTCGGATGATGGGCCACATTATCTCGCGGTTTATGAATTAACGGGTCAGGAAGCCTTGGAGCATGAAGAATATAAAAAGCGGAAATTGACCCCGGATGATCCGACCTATCAAATGCTTCAAAGTGTATCAGGGTTTACTCGATATATTGCAGAAGAGAAAAGTTTTGAAACGGCCTCAACGGCGTCTTTATATGGTCTAAATTCTCAGATCGTTTATTGTCAATTTCTCTCTCTCTCCCCTGACAAAACGCCCGACTTTGTCGCATATTTTAAGGATGAAATGATCTCCTCTTTGAGAGCGGAGGCGACGTGGAGAGCTACTCGCCATTTGAAAATTGTTCAGTATGATCCAGAACCTTACTCAGATCTCATTTTGCATTATTTGGACGAAATAAATTTGGAAGGACGTTTCTGGGAAACAAGATCCGCAGGGAAATTTCAACCGCATAACGTCTTTTACCGCGTGCGTGGTAGTCGGTTTTTAAAAACTGAATAGAAGAATAAGGAGTGTTTTATGGCGATTTCGAATAAGGAGACATATGAAAAAGGGCTCAGAATAAGAACAGAAGTCTTAGGTGAAGAGTATGTTGAGCCAAATATAGCTAAGGGAAAAGCAGATGATTTTCATGGTGCAATCCAAGACGCTGTCACCGAGTATTGTTGGGGAATGGGTTGGGGAAGAGAGGGCGTTCTGGATCGCAGAACTCGATCGATGTTAACACTCGCAATGCTTACGGCTCTCGGGAAACCGGCGGAGCTTAGAGCGCACACTCGGGGCGCGTTGCGCAACGGCGTAACATCAGAAGAAATCAAAGAGCTTTTGATTCATGCCACTGTGTATTGCGGAATTCCAGCCGGAGTGGATGCATTTCGAAATGCCAAGGAAGCCATTGATGCTTGGGAGGCTGAAAAAAAATAGGATTTAATTCCATTACTGAACACGCTGGAAGCCCGAGGTTCCGAGGCCAATCCGATCAATCCTTGCTCCCTTTCTGAGGTCTTGAAGTAGTTTTTCATAGGCCTTGGTTATTAATTGCTCTCTAATTTGAGGTGCAACTTCTTCAAACGATTGGGCACCGGCCAGCCTTCGATCATCCACTTTTATCACATGCCATCCAAATTGAGTTTGGACTGGGGTTTCGGTTATTTGCCCTTTTTGTAGCGCGTAGGCAGCTCTGGAAAATGGTGGGACCATTTGATCAGCACTAAAAAAGCCAAGATCGCCGCCATTTTTACCGCTGGGGCCAATGGAATGGACTTGGGCCAGTTTTGTAAAATCAGCTCCCGACTTAAGTTTCTGAATGATTTGGATTGCTTCCTCTTCTGTTTTTAGGAGGATGTGTCGAGCTTTTACCTCCTCCTTTTTCTGTTCAAGGGCGATCGACTTGTTGTAGGCAGTGCGGACTTTTTGTGGGGTGACTTCTTTTTCGAGGATGGCCTCAAGGTAGGCCTCGTTCAGAATCTTAACTTTCTCATAGTCTATCTTTTGTTTCACCGCAGGAATTTTGTTCAGCCCCAGTTTAATGGCGGCGTTAACGACCAACCTCTGGTCGATGAGGCGATCTAAGATTTGGGTTTGGACTTGCTCTAAGGGTATCTGTTTCATTTGCTCAGGTAACTCTTGGTAGAATTGCTCCACTTCGGCCTGGGTGATATTTTGTCCGTCGACGGTTGCCAAAACGGGCGATTGTTCGTCTGAAGTAATTTTTGTTTGGGCTATGCCGACATTGCTCCAAGGAGTTAGGACAGCGAGTAGGCTTAAACCTAAGAGTAGCGTTCTGAACATAAGTCGTTCGGCTTTCAAAATTGGTGCTTAAGAACTCTCTACCCCATTAAGATCAAATTTGCACCTTCAACTTTTAAACAGATGGAAGAAAGCAGAACTTTTTAAGAGTTGGGGGATAAAATTCGACTGTTATATTTTTTAAAATTGTGAATGCTGGGTCGAAACCAAGGCTCTTCTGATAGAGACTTGTAGGTTTTAGAGTCTTGGACCTCGTTTCTTTCGGCTAAATCGAGAGCATCCATTTTGGTAATGTATTGAAGTGTCAGGTGTGACCAAGGTGATGGATCAAACTCCTCAATGGTAAATCGTCGCACCATTTGCCAACCGGGTATTTTTAAAATGGAGGGAATGTGTTCTTCATCATACCATTGGGTGAACTCTTGTTCACGGTTTTCGGGAACGCTAAAAAATATCGCTCTTAAAAAATCTGAGTCCAATGCTTCCTGTTCAGATACTCCCTCGGAGAGTCGGGAAATAATTTCATTGGCGGTGTAGCGTTCATATTCTAGTGTGTTTGAGAGCATCCAGGCTGTTTGCGCATTGGGCTGTGCTCTCATCTTCCGATATGCTTCTGTTTCGAGACTTTGAAGAGTGTCTATCTCAAAAAGACCCAAATATAAGCCCCTATCTGGATCGTGGTATCTCTGTGCACCCAAAAAACCATCACAATTCACACGGACAGGTATTTGATGGTGCTCATACCAATGGTTAAAGTCATCTTCCCAGTCAGGATCAGGGGAGAGGATAGAGTAAAGAATGCTGGCGCCTTTCAACGCCTTTCCTCCTATTTTGTGGACGATACATCAATGATGCCTCACCTCTGGCTAATTTAAAAGCAAAACTAAAAAAGTTCTCCCAGATCGTTTAAATTGCGACAATATAATAAGGTGTGTATCTATAGTTCAGAGTTAAAATCATCGATAGTAAATTGCGATGACTTAGGTGTTTGGGAGGCTCTAGGGAATGGATGGCCCTTTATTGAATAAAGATTTCGGAGCCCTTGTAGACGACAGGGAGGCCGAAGGGATCTTTCGGGTTGATCGATCAGTTTATACTGATCCAGAAGTTTTTGAACTGGAGATGGCTCGTATATTCGAAGGGGGCTGGGTTTACCTGTGTCATGAAAGTCAAATACCCGAAGAAGGCAGTTATTATTCGACTGAGATCGGCAACACACCGGTCGTAGTAATTCGCCAGAAGGATGGTGAAATTTGCAGTTTTATAAATGCATGCTCCCACCGTGCCGCTCTTTTGACGCCGAGAAAGCAGGGTAAGGCCCGTGTTTTGACGTGTAGATTCCATGGCTGGGCTTACAGCTGTGATGGACGCTGCGTGCGGATAAAACAAGAAGAGGAAGGGTATGGGGGTTCCGAGTTTGATAAAAGTAAATACAACCTCAGGAGGCTCCCGCTGACCCAGAGCTATCGAGGTTTTATTTTCGGTTCGCTGGAGGAAGGTGTGCCCCCATTGATGAAATCTCTGGCTGGGGCTGCAGGATGGATTGATCTCATGATAGATCAGTCGCCGGAGGGGCTCGAGGTCGTGCCTGGATCCTCGACCTATACCATTCACGGTAACTGGAAGATGCAAATTGAAAATAGTGTCGATGGTCACCATGTTTCGACGGTTCACCGTGTCTTTGCGAGTACAATGCGTAATCGAGAAGAGAGAGATGGGTTGACCGGTTTGGCTAAGACAGAGGGTGGGAGAATAACCGGTAAGGTTCCGTCTGGAGCTTATGATCTTGGGAATGGTCATATGTCTATTTGGGCGCAACACACTACTCCGGAGAGGCGGCCGATATATAAACGAAAAGAATGGCTTCAAGCGAATTTACCGCCCGGCAAAGTCGAATGGATATTGAATAGAGGACGTAACCTGACAGTGTTTCCTAATGTTGCGTTAATGGACAACCCTTCCACACAAATCCGACGGGTTAGGCCGATCTCTCCTGATAGAACAGAAGTGACAGTGTATTGCATTGGACATGTAGGCGAAGATGCTGAGGCGCGAGCCGCGAGACTTCGGAAGTTTGAAGATTTTTATTTGACCTCAGGCATGGCAACGTCAGACGACATGGCGGCACTCGAGGATACTTTTGTCGGAAGTCACGCCCGATCGGCGCGATGGAATGATTTTAACAGAGGTTTGCACAGCATGATCTCAGGTCCTGACAACCTTGCGCTATCAGGAGGTTTTGAAGCAATCACGAGCTCTGATAGCTGGGAAAATGAAAATCTATATCTTGGTTTTTATCGTCGGTGGCGCGATTTAATGACCACGGGCGGAAAGGGATGATGAACGATCCAGAATTGTTGGCTTTAGTGACCGATATCATAAATAGGGAGGCAAAATTCCTGGATAAACGTGATTGGGAGGGTTGGTTAGACCTCTACCATCCCGATGCAGTGTTCTGGGCACCAAGTTGGCGAGATGAAGAAACGCTAATTTCCGAACCACAAACGAGTTTAAATCTCGTCTTTCTGGAAGGCCGAGGAAAACTGGAAGATCGTGTTTTCAGAATAGAGACCGGCGACTCCTACGCTTCTCTTCCATTGGATCGAACGGTTCATGTTGTCGGAAATATTACACTTGATTATGTCTCCGAAGAAATTGTCTCAGCTTCCGCTAATGCCATTGTTCATTCCTTCGGTCGTCACGGAAGACAGACTTGTGCCAGCATGTATGAATACTTGCTTGATAGATCCGAGAATGGGTTAAAAATTAAACAGAAAAAGATCATTTTAATAGATGATGCGGTCGCTGGCCCTATCGACATCTATCATTTCTAGGGAGTCTATTAATGTTGGCTGTCTGTAAAGTAGCTGAGGGAATTGGTGGGATAGAGGTTAGAAACTGTGATCCAATCGAACCGGGACCCGGTGAAGTAAGAATTAAAGTTTCCGCGGCGGGGATCTGCGGGACCGACATGCAAATATACTACTGGGCGCCTAGGATGGCACGACGGATGGTTTTGCCGAGGATCCTCGGGCATGAGGCGTGCGGGATTGTCGAAAAGGTTGGTCCCAATGTGGAATCACCGCAAATAGGGGATTTTGTCAGCCTGGAGAGCCACGTTTTTTGCGGCACTTGTCGTCAATGTCGCCTAAATAGAGCTCATCTTTGCGAAAAGACCATTTATCCTGGGATCAGCTTCGATGGTGGGTTTGCAGAATTCGTTACTGTTCCAGCCCAGATTTGTTGGATTAACCCCCCAGGCCTGCCGGTGTCAGTCGCCGCGATGATGGAGCCTTTCGGGATCTCGGTTCACGCGACGACAGCTGGTGGAGGAGTTTCGGGCAAATCAGTTCTCATAAATGGGTGCGGACCCATCGGTCTAATGAATGTGGCTACTGCCAGGGCGTTAGGTGCCACTCGTGTTATTGCGTGCGATCTTAACCCGCTTAGGTTGAAAACTGCCTCCACGATGGGAGCAGACCGTGTTGTCAATCCTGAAGAAGAAAATTTGGTTTCGATTGTTTCAGATATAACGGCGGGTTCTGGCGTAGATGTGGCCATAGAATATTCTGGCTCCGAAATAGGATTCAATAACTGCTTTGAATCTTTGACGAAAGGTGGTGATTTTCGCTTGGTCGGAGCTCCGCCAAACCCTATTTCTGTCGACTTTACGCAATGGTTGTTGAAGTGTCCTCAAATGCAAAATATCCATGGACGGGAAATTTGGGCTAGTTGGCAATATGCAGTGGATCTATTGGCTGCCGGTAAAGTAGACTTGGCACCGATTCATAGTCACGACATTCCGCTGTCCGAGGGTAAACGAGGGTTCGATTTGATTGTGAATGGTGAGGCCCTGAAACCACTGTTAATCCCCTAGGAATTCCAATGGCAAAACACAAAATTACTCTTATCTTTGAAGATGGAAGATCTGAGGTCATAGAATCAGATGAGAGTGATACCATCTATATGGCGGCCCTCCGGAATAAAGTCCGGCTAATGACTGATTGTTTGGAAGGGGCGTGTGCCACGTGCAAGGCAAAAGTTGTCTCTGGCCAGTTTAGTTTAGATGATTATGCGGATGAGGCCCTGACGGATGAGGAGTCGAAGGCGGGAGAAGCTCTCACATGTCAAATGCATGCTCATACTGATTGTGTTATCGAATTTCCGTATCATTCAAAGATCGCCTTTAAATCGGGGCCGCAAACGTGGGATTGCTATATTAAAGCTTTGACACAAGTGTCATCGAATGTTGTGCGGCTAGATTTATGCCTGAAAGACGAGTCTGTCTTGGGGCCACAATTTGTCGCTGGGCAATATGTTAATCTTTCTGTCCCTGGGACTGATCAGTCACGCTCTTACTCTTTTGCCAATGGACCCCAGAACAATTCTGAATACACGTTTTATATCAAATTACTCGGGCGGGGCGTGATGAGTGACTTTCTGCGTGATCAGGCGGGTGAAGGTGACCCCATCAGCATCGCTGGGCCCTACGGCCATTTTTATCTTCGTAATCCAGGTCAGCCATTACTAATGATTTCAGGAGGTACCGGGCTTGCACCTATGTTTTCGATGCTGGAGCATTTGGTCAGGAACCAATTGACTTCAGCTTCTGTTCGCTTGCTATACGGAGTAAACCATCCAGATGAATTTTTTAACCTAAGTCAGATTGAGGAATATCAGTCCTATTTTACTGATTTTCAATATCAAATAATAAGTTTAAGTGGTGCGGAAAATTGGTCTGGGAGTCTTGGATACGTGACTGATCTGATGAAACCAGAAATTATCTCAGCCGCTCATCAAATTTATTTGTGTGGTCCTCCTCCGATGATCGATGCAGCTTTAGCAAGGCTGAGCGAACATAGTATGGGTCCAAATTGTATTTATTTCGAAAAATTTGTCGCGAGTTAATCAACTAAATAACGATAAGTCATTGACTTATCGGATAAGATCCCTAATTTCCTTTCGGACTAAATTGGTACTGATTAGGCTGTCATAGTCTTTCCAGTCCTGAAACTCATTATGTTTGTTTTTGAAGAGGCGTAACTTTGCATGTTGAAATTGAGCCGTTTCGCGGATTACAGCATTGTGCTCTTAACTCAGTTGGCGGCGCGACCAGCGTCTTTGATGCAAGCTCCAGATCTAGCGCTTGTGACAGGGCTACCGGTGCCGACTGTTGCTAAAACACTGAAAACTCTAGCGCAGGCGGGTTTGGTTGAATCCCGGCGCGGAGCTCAAGGCGGCTATGCTTTGGTTAGGAAAGCCTCTGAAATACCGGTCACTGAGATCATAGCGGCTGTAGATGGACCGATTGCTCTCACTGATTGTGTTGTCGAGGATGGAACGGATTGTGAAATTGAGGCTCTTTGTCCGACACGAACCAATTGGCGCAAAATAAATGAGGCCGTTATCAGCGCATTGGAAGGAATTTCATTAGCGGATATGACTCCCCAGAGAATGCCATTTATCCCTCATCGTCCCTACGAAACTTCAGCAATCCTTGGAGGATGAAATGGCAGAAGTGGCGCTGACAGATGAGGCACTTCGCGAGGCCACTGAAAAGGAATACCAGTACGGTTTTGTTACAGATATCGATTCTGAGTTCGCTCCGCCCGGTCTGAATGAGGATATAATCCGTTTTATCTCTTCCAAAAAGAGCGAACCTGATTGGATGCTGGATTGGAGGTTGGATTGTTATCAGCAGTGGAGAGGTATGGAGGAGCCCGATTGGGCATTTCTGAAGTATCCACCGATCGATTATCAAGATGCTTATTATTATGCAGCCCCCAAACGGGCCGAAGATGCCCCTAAGTCATTGGATGAAGTAGACCCTAAATTGCTCGAGACTTATGAAAAGTTGGGTATCCCATTGCATGAGAGGGCGGCATTGGCAGGAGTGGCAGTAGATGCTGTGTTTGATAGTGTTTCGGTGGCTACAACATTTCGCGAGAAGCTGCAGGAGGTTGGTGTTATTTTTTGCCCAATTTCAGAAGCCATTCAACAATACCCGGATCTGGTACGAAAGTATTTAGGAAGTGTTGTTCCAAAAGCCGATAATTTCTTTGCGACGCTCAATAGCGCTGTTTTTAGCGATGGCACCTTCGTTTATGTTCCAAAGGGCGTTCGATGCCCAATGGAATTATCAACCTACTTTCGGATTAATGCGGCAAAAACTGGTCAGTTCGAGCGCACCCTGATTATTGCGGATGCGGGCTCTTATGTCAGTTACCTCGAAGGCTGCACGGCGCCAATGAGAGACGAAAACCAGTTGCATGCTGCTGTTGTTGAATTGGTTGCTCATGACGATGCTGAGATTAAGTACAGTACTGTCCAAAACTGGTATCCGGGCGATGAGAATGGAAAGGGTGGCATCTATAATTTTGTGACCAAACGCGGCGCTTGCAGAGGCCGAAATTCTAAAATTTCTTGGACTCAAGTAGAGACGGGTTCTGCGATTACCTGGAAATATCCTTCCTGTATTTTAGAAGGGGACCATTCGGTTGGTGAATTTTATTCAGTAGCCCTTACGAATAACTACCAGCAAGCAGACACCGGAACGAAGATGATCCACGTAGGGCGCGATACCTCAAGTACCATCATTTCAAAAGGAATTTCCGCTGGGCATGCTCAAAATACCTATCGCGGTTTGGTTAAGGTTCTCGGCAGTGCTGAGAGGGCGCGTAACTATACGCAGTGTGACTCACTTCTTATCGGTGATAAATGCGGGGCGCATACGGTTCCATATATTGAGACAGGACATCCCTCAGCCAGAGTTGAGCACGAAGCGACGACCTCCAAGATTAGTGAGGATCAACTTTTTTACGTGATGCAAAGAGGTTTGAGCGCAGAGGATGCGGTAGGACTTATCGTGAATGGTTACTGCAAAGAAGTGTTAAAGGAGTTGCCGATGGAATTTGCAGTTGAGGCTCAGAAGTTACTCGCTGTCAGTTTAGAGGGGAGTGTAGGGTAAAATATGCTTTCGATAAAAAACCTGCATGCGGAAGTCCAGGGCCGGGCAATTCTAAAAGGAATTAATCTTGAAATTGGTTCAGGTGAAATCCACGCGGTGATGGGGCCAAACGGGTCTGGAAAGAGCACTCTGTCTTACGTGCTTTCGGGCCGTGACGGATATCGGGTAACCCAGGGTGAGATTCTTTATAAGGGCAAGAATTTATTGGATCTGTCGGTGGAGGAACGTGCAGGGGAAGGAGTTTTTCTTGCCTTTCAATACCCAGTCGAGGTTCCCGGTGTATCAAACATGAGTTTTCTGCGAACTGCGCTGAATTCTGTCCGCCGATATCGTGGTGATGATGTTATCTCTGCCGCAGAATTTTTAAAGCTTGCTCGTGATCGAGCAAGTCAACTGGGTATGGATCAAGCGATGCTCAACCGGCCCGTTAATGTAGGTTTTTCAGGAGGTGAAAAGAAGCGCAACGAGATACTTCAAATGGCTCTTCTTGAGCCATCTTTGGCACTTTTGGACGAAACAGACTCAGGGCTTGATATTGATGCGCTCAAAATAGTGTCTGAAGGGGTTAATGCTTTGCGCAGTCCTCAACGCTCAGCCCTTGTGATTACACATTACCAAAGACTGCTTAATTACATTGTGCCTGACAAGGTTCATGTCTTGGCCAGGGGTCGTATTGTCGAGACTGGTGGAAAAGAACTCGCCCTCGAACTTGAGCAGAAGGGTTATGGGATGCTCGGTTTGGACAATGATACGACAGAGGCAGCTTAATTTGGCAAATGTCCGGGAGATAGACTCGATTTTACTGGAGCGTTATCGCGCGAGGTCAGAAGTTATCAAAAATATCTTTCCTGATCTTCAAGAGCTAAGAGTTAATGCCATGGCTCTTCTAGGAGATACGTTGCCATTGGGTAAGTCAGAGCGGTGGAGATATACCGACTTAAGGCGTTATTTTAGAAAGCCGGCAGATCTTGAGATTGAAAATGTCGAGGTCTCTCGCGAGGATGTGGAGCGTTTCTTTATCGCGGATGCTAACCGAGCTGTTTTCATTGATGGTGTTTTAAATCAAGAGTTTTCAGACTTCTGTGTCGGTAAAGGTCAGCCTTTAGACCATCAATCAGTGGGTAAAGTAGCTGATATCAAGAGAAATGGCTTTGTTGCCCTAAATACGGCGCTCTTTAGTGATGGCGTCAGCATAAAGGTGAGTAAGGATGAGGCTTTTCAAAAGCCATTGCAGATACTTTGTCTTTCATCAGGAGGGTTTAACGGAGAAACGCATTCTCGTATTACCCTAACACTTGAAGAAAATAGTTCTGCTACGGTCTTGGAAACCTATGGCGCTCTTGGTCCAGCGCAAGGTTTATCTGATTTTGTTGTCGAATTATCTCTGGGGAGAGGAGCGTCTCTAGATCACATCGTGATACAGCGTGCGGCTGATACAATGCACCATATTTCGACCAGAGAAGGAAACATTGAGGCAGGAGCTTCTCTAAACAGTTTTATTTATTCTGAGGGTGGATTGGTGTCTCGATCAGAAATGAATTTATCTTTGGTAGGAGAAGGAGCGGAGGCCAAAATTTCAGGCGTCGCTCTTGTGCGAGGTCGGCAGCATTGTGATATTACAACTGATATTTCGCATCAAAGCTCTCATTGTCATTCCAATCAGATTTTTAAGAATGTTGTGGACCAGGCGGCCAGGGCTATTTTCCAGGGCCGTGTTTATGTAGCGCCAGACGCGCAGAGAACCGACGCTCATCAAATGAACCGAACACTGCTCCTTTCCAGAAACGCGAGCGCAGATGCCAAGCCAGAGCTTGTCATACATGCAGATGATGTCAAATGTAGTCACGGGGCCACGGTGGGGGAACTGGAAGAGGAAGCCCTATTTTATCTCAGAAGTAGAGGGGTCACAGTTGATGATGCCCGTAGTCTCTTGATTAAGGGATTTGCATCTGAGCTCCTTATGTCGATCCAGAATGAGAGGATTGCCGCTCTGCTGGAGGTTTTTTTGGACGAATGGTTGACGATAAAAGGAGAGGGGGGAATATCATTGTGAGCACAAAGCTATTGAAAGCTGATGTCCATTATGACGTTGCTAAGATCCGCACTGATTTCCCAATTTTATCGCAGGAGATCTACGGGAAACCGCTAGTGTATCTGGACAATGGCGCCAGTTCTCAGAAACCGCGTCAGGTTATAGCGAAAATTGTGGAAACGTATGAGACCCAATATGCCAATGTCCATCGAGGCGTGCATTTCATGAGTCAAAAAGCCACGGACGAGATGGAACTTGCTAGAGAAAAAGTTCGTCAATTCATTAACGCTAAATCTGAGCAAGAGGTCATTTTTGTTCGAGGCGCAACAGAAGGTATCAATTTAGTAGCCTCAAGTTGGGGGAAAAGCAACTTAACAACGGGAGACGAAATAATTCTGTCTCAAATGGAGCATCACTCTAATATTGTTCCCTGGCAACTGATAGCAAAGGAAACAGGGGCTGTTATCAAGGTTGCCCCGATAAATGATCAGGGAGATCTCATCTATGAAAACTTTGAAAGTCTTGTCAATGAAAAGACAAGATTAGTTTCTATTACCCATGTTTCGAATGCGTTAGGTACGATAGTTGATCTCAATAATATCATTAGAACAAGCCATGAAGCGGGGGCTCTCGTGCTTGTTGATGGATGTCAGGCGGCCCCACACCTTAAAATTGATGTACAGGCCCTAGACTCAGACTTTTATGTATTTTCAGGTCATAAAATTTATGGGCCAAGCGGTATAGGTATCTTGCATGGAAAAGAATACCTTCTTGACTCTATGCCTCCTTATCAAGGCGGGGGCGAAATGATTGACTCGGTGACCTTTGAAAATTCGACGTGGGCTGATCTACCTTTTAAATTTGAAGCGGGAACGCCGAATATAGCCGGTTCTATTGGTCTTGGGGCGGCAATTGATTACGTGTCTGAAATCGGATTGGATTCTATCGGTCATCATGAGGGCACTCTTTTAGAGTACGCTACAGAAAGTTTGCAAGCCATCAAGTCCATTAGGATTATCGGCGAATCTGATGAAAAGGCGGCTATCCTATCCTTTACAATGGGAGAGGTTCATCCTCACGATATTGGTACAATTCTTGATAGAGAAGGTGTGGCTGTCAGAACCGGACATCATTGCGCCCAGCCTCTTATGGACCGGTTCGGAGTCCCTGCGACAGTTCGAGCTTCTTTTGGGCTATACAATACCATTGATGAGGTGGACGCCCTGACTTCCTCCCTAATGCGAGTGCAGGAGATTTTCAGGTGACCCAGAGTTCTCTGAATGATCTTTATCAGGATATTATTTTAGAACACTCTAAAAATCCCCGGAACTCCGGTAACATAGAGAACCCAACCCATATAGCAAAAGGAAATAATCCGCTTTGCGGTGATCGTTTAACCATCTTTTTAAAACTGAATGCCGGTCTAATTGAAGATATTAAGTTTGAAGCAAGGGGGTGTGCTATTTCTGTTGCCTCGGCCTCAATGATGAGCATGGTAATAAGAGGTAAGACGGTCGAGGATGCCGCGGCATTCTTTTCGAAATTTAATCAGCTTATCGTGGGAAATCAGACAGAAGATGATGGATTACAAGAGCTTGTAGCGTTAGCGGGCGTAAGAGAGTTTCCTACTAGAGTTAAGTGCGCCACCTTACCCTGGCATGCGCTCCAGGAAGCACTGAAAGGTGGCAGTAAAGAAGTGAGAACAGAGTAGAGAAGATTTAATTTTATGACGAGCAGCCCAGAAAAAAATGCATCTCCTATGGATAAGCAGCCTGGAGACGGAATGGATGACATTCACTCCAATCCAGACATTGTTCGGTCTCAGATTGAAAGCAGGGTAATAAGTGCTCTGAGCGAAATCTTTGATCCGGAGATCCCGGTCAATATTTATGAGCTCGGCCTGATTTATGATGTTGATATAACCGGGATGAACGAAGTCAGGATAATGATGACTCTAACAACACCTCATTGCCCTGTTGCGGAGTCTTTGCCGGCGGAGGTTGAGGCTAAGGCTAAAGGTGTAGATGGAGTAGCTGATGTCGCCGTTGAATTGGTTTGGGATCCGCCTTGGACACCGGATCGGATGTCGGAGGCCGCTAAGCTGGAACTCGGATTTATGTAGAACATATAGAAATCGAAATAAATGACAGAAATTAAACAAAAAAAATCATTATTAAATGTAACCCAAACCGCTGTGTCTCAGCTCAGAAAGCTCAAAGCACAGCACAATCCGCAAGCGGTAGGAATTCGCCTGGGTGTCCGAGATGGGGGATGTAATGGCAAGAGCTATGCCATGGATTTTGCCGATTCCATAGAACCTGGAGACGAAGTCATGGACTTAGGTGGAGTGAGTCTTCTGATTGACCCCATGTCTACGATGTTTTTGATCGGTACCGAAATGGATTTTGTAGAAGAGAAGCTAGGCGCTACATTTGTATTTAAGAATCCGAATGAGACAGGGCGTTGTGGATGCGGTGAGAGTTTTAGTGTTTGAAAATGAGGAAAATGGCCAAGATATACTCCATCGATGGTATAAAACCCGTGATAGATCCATCGTCTTTCGTTCACCCAGAAGCCGTTCTTATTGGCGATGTTGTTATTCAAAAAAATTGTTACGTCGGACCAAATGCCAGTCTCCGCGGTGATATGGGACAAATTTTGCTCAAAAGCGGTTCGAATATTCAAGATAATTGTATTGCACATACTTTTGCGGGGGGACGGGTCGTTGTAGGGGAGAATGCAAACATTGGGCATGGCGCTGTTTTACATGGGTGTTCTGTTGGTCAATGGGCATTGGTTGGGATGAACGCGGTTTTGATGGACGGTTCGGTTGTCGGGGATTTCGCTTTCGTTGGAGCATTGGCCTTCTTAAGAGCAGGATTTAAAGTCCCAGAGAGGACTGTGGTTGGAGGAGTCCCTGCAAAAATTCTCCGTTCTGTAACTGAAGAAGAAGTCCAATGGAAAAAGGCTGGTGATTCTGACTATCAAAAAATCATCAAAAGAAGTTTTGAGAGTTTAACGGAAGTAGAACCTGGAACGGATTGTTCCGTAATTCGCGGACCAAGGCTGAAGTACGACGGCGTCCGACCGCTCTTCGAGGCGCGGCAGAGTTAATGTGTTATCAGTCTTAGATTAAGTCTGATATAAAGTTGTCAGCTTTGATAAAAAAATTACGGTTTTAGATAGATTATTAATCTCACCGTCGTCCCCAAGTTTTGATTTTAACAGATTAAGCAGGGTCCAAAAATACAAGAAATTTTTCAGAGTTTCTCTCTGATATTCAAGGGAGGTTGATTAGGGTACGACTGAAGTTAAAAAGAGCTGTGTGTGGTAGAGAAAGCCTGCGCTCAAGTACCGATTCGAGTGGGTCTAAGAAGGAAAGCTGGGGTGTGCTGTCCCATCCCGATCACGGGTCGATCCTTTGCAGAGGAATGATTTGTTTCCTCCTGATGTCGCTTCACCTTATCGCTGCTGTCTTCTTTAATCCGCCCCTTGCGTTTTGTCCTACCTTTAGAGCTGAGACTAGAAGGTAAGCTAGAGATTTCGAAATTTTCGAGACCTTCTATCTGAATTTTATCGATCTTATGACCGATAAATTCATGAACAGCCGCAAGAAATTTTGTGTCCTCGGGTGTGGCAATTGTCAAAGCCTTTCCAGCCCGACCCGCTCGGCCAGTCCGCCCGATACGGTGAACATAGTCCTCGGCATGGCTTGGAACATCGAAATTAAAAACATGGCTTACTTTGGGAATGTCTAAGCCTCGGGCTGCTACATCGCTCGCGACGAGTAATTGGATTTGGGAGGATTTGAAATTCTCCAGGGTTTCAAGCCGAGCGGGTTGAGGCATGTCTCCATGAAGTGCTGCTGCGCTGAAGCCGTGTTTCCTCAGGGATGCGGTAAGGATATCTACGTCACGCTTTCTATTACAAAAGATGATTGCATTCTCGATATTTTCGCTAAGGATCAGTTTTCTTAGTGCGTCTCGTTTTATCCATGGCTTGTCTTCCACAAGAGCCAAAAATTGAGCGACTGTCTCAGCAGTCGTGGTAGACGGGGAAACAGTAATTTCTTTTGGGTTCATAAGAAATTTGTCTGCCAACTTACGTATTTCAGTCGGCATAGTTGCGGAGAAGAATAAGGTGTTTCTTATCCGTGGAAGAAGAGAGACAATCTTTTCTACATCTGGGATGAACCCCATATCCATCATGCGGTCTGCCTCATCGATGACGAGAATTTTGATGTTATTTAATAATAACCGACCGCGTTCGAAATGATCCAAAAGCCGCCCCGGCGTAGCTATCAAAACATCGACCCCTCGATCTAGTCTCAAGAGTTGCTCCTCAAACGAGACACCGCCAATTAGTAAAGCCATAGAAAGTTTATGATATTTTCCGTAGATTTCGAAATTTTCAGCTATTTGGGTTGCCAACTCCCGGGTTGGGGTCAACACCAAAGACCGAGGCATCCGAGCTCTAGCTCGTCCTGAAGCCAAGATGTCGATCATAGGAAGGGTAAATGAGGCTGTTTTTCCCGTTCCCGTCTGGGCACAACCCAGAACGTCACGTCCCATTAAAACGAATGGTATTGCCTGTTCTTGGATCGGAGTCGGGTTGACATAACCAGCTTCTGAGATCGCTCTCAACACTTCAGGGCTCAGCCCCAGACCATCAAATGTCATATTCATCCAGCTGGTTTACTCCAAATTGCCGTTTATGTGATGTTTCTAGGAGAAAAAGTCAATCAATACTGTTTGACTTGCAGTTCATTGTGGTTTGATAAACAATTTGAATTCATAAACAAACGGTAGGATTTATGCCAAAATTTCTGACAAAGCTCCAAGTGGAGCAATACAGAGAAGAGGGGTTTTTATCACCCATAAGGGTCATGAGTGAGGAGGAGGCACTTTTTTTGAGACGCGAAATTGAGGATTTCGAGTTGAAACAGGGTGGTCAAATGTTTGGGACCCAGAGGACTAAATGCAGCTTAAGATTTCCTTTCATTTACGGCCTATCAAAACGGCAGAATATCCTGGATGCCATAGAGGATCTTCTCGGTCCCGATATTTTAATGTACCAATGCGCTATGTGGTTCAAAGAACCTGAAAGTGGATCTTACGTTAGTTGGCACCAGGACTGCAGTTATTACGGGATGGATCCTCTGGATTTAGTTTCTGCCTGGGTAGCACTATCGCCTGCAACCAGTGAGTCTGGCTGTATGCAGGTGATACCGGGCTCTCATCTTGGAGGTCAGTATCCCGTAGAATTTACCGAGGTGTGTCCTGAGAATCTACTTGCCTCGGGTCAAAATACATTATTTAACTTTGATACTAATAAAGCGGTTTTGATGCCACTGAAGCCCGGGGAAATGTCACTCCACCACGTTGCCTTGGTGCATTCCTCGCGACCCAATCACAGCAATGACCGTCGTATGGGAATTTCAATAGGTTATCTGCCTACCCATGTTCGTCAGACAACAGAATTAAAGGCAACAGCAATGCTGATGCGAGGGAAAGATAGTTATTCGAATTTTCCTCTGGAGGAGTTGCCACCGGTTGGCGCCGATGACCCCGAGACAATAACACGGCACGAGCGTGCTGTTACTTTGTATAGGGAAAAGGCGATCGAGTGCGGAAACAGTACCGCATGGCGTTTAGGATAAGTTTTAAAGGTCCAAGCGGTCCGAAACTTGGTGAGCATTGTTTTGGATAAATGCTAGGCGTCGTTCAGGTTTTTTTCCCATCAAATCATCTATTAGACTCCGAGTATCTTCAAATTGTTGGGAGTCGACTTCGGGGTCAGGGATCCTTACGCGCAACAGGGTTCGGTTTTCGGGAGCCATGGTTGTTTCTTTTAGCTGAGACGCTGGCATTTCTCCTAAACCTTTGAACCGGCTAATTTCTACTCGGGCACGACCAGAAAATTCTTTTTCAATTAGCTGCTCTTTCTCGAGATCATCCATTGCATACAGTGTCTTGGAACCTTGAGACACCCTGTATAGGGGGGGCATTGCCAGAAAAAGGTGACCATTTTTGATCAGTCCCGGCATTTCATGCCAAAAAAACGTCATCAGGAGCGATGCGATATGCGCTCCGTCGACATCAGCATCCGTCATAATAATGACTTTTTCGTAGCGAAGCTTCGTAACATCAAAGGAGTTTCCTGCCCCGCAACCCAGTGCTTGCATCAGGTCATTGATTTCCTGGTTTGAACGCATTTTCTCAGCTGTTGCGCTAGCCACGTTTAAAATTTTCCCTCTCAGAGGGAGAACTGCCTGGGTCTTTCGGTTGCGGGCTTGTTTGGCGGATCCACCCGCTGAATCTCCTTCTACCAGAAATAGCTCAGTTCCCGCTGAGGAACTACTTGCACAATCGGCCAATTTGCCAGGGAGACGCAGTTTGCGCGTCGCTGATTTACGCTCGGTCTCCCTGAGTTGACGCTTACGAACTCGATCTTCTGCACGTTCTATTACAAATTCGAGGAGCTGTGTTGCGGTCTGAGGATCGCCAGCGAGAAAATGGTCAAAATGATCTTTGATTACAGCTTCTACATTACGACTTACCCCTTGTGTTGTAAGCTTTTCTTTCGTTTGTCCCTGGAACTCAGGATTTGGAACAAAAGCCGATAGAATGGCTTGAGACCCGGTAAGTACGTCATCTGCAGTTATTATGCCTGCACGTCTATTGGCAGTTAGTTCCCCGTAGGCACGTAGGCTCTTGATCAAAGCACTCTTCATTCCGGATTCATGTGTCCCGCCTTCTGGAGTTGGGACCGTATTGCAATAGGAAATAACTGATCCGTCGCGTTCTGGAGTCCAAGTTATTGCCCACTCCACTTTGCCCCCTTTCCCTTTCAGCGTTCCCTCTCCGTAAAAAGGCCTTTCCGTGATGCTTTTCTGATCGCCAAGCCTGTTTTCTAAGTAGTCCAGGAGACCGCGAGGAAAGTGAAGCACTGCTTCTGCAGGGACATTTTGGTTATCATTCAAAAGTTCCGCAGCGCATTTCCAGCGAATTTGAATACCCTTGAAAAGGTAGGCCTTTGATTGCGCCATTCGAAAAAGTCGGGATGGCCGAAATTGTGATTTGGATCCAAAAATCTCTTGGTCAGGATAAAATGTTATACTGGTTCCACTTTTTATTTTTGCGGGGCCAGCCAATTCTAACTTGCTTAGCGGGTATCCCCTCGAATAGGTTTGTCCCCATTTCTGTTTATCTCGGATTATTTCAACGACTAGATTTTCAGAAAGTGCGTTTACAACGGATAAACCCACTCCGTGGAGACCCCCGGAGGTGTCATAAACCTTATTGTCGAATTTGCCTCCCGAGTGCAGTGTCGTTAGAACGACCTCAAGGGCAGATTTATTTTTGAATTTCGGATGTGGGTCGATAGGAATTCCCCGACCATTATCTGTAATTGAGAGTGAACCATTAGTGTTAAGTTCAAATTCAATCCAAGTTGCGTGACCTGCGACTGCTTCGTCCATACTGTTGTCGAGTAACTCGGCGGCTAAATGATGCATGGCCTGCTCATCGGATCCTCCGATATACATTGCCGGCCTTCGTCTAACTGGTTCCAAGCCCTCCAGTACCTCGATATCTTGGGCTGAATAGGAACTATTACTAGAACTGGAGATTACCATCGGTTTGGATGTCACTTTTTCTCTTTTTTAAAAATTTAGGATATCACTCAACATGTTTGACAGCATAATATATCGTCAGGACAAAGGAATCAGGAATATGTCCGATAGAGATGGTAAGAGAAGAGAACTAGTTCCTGCAATACGGATGCTCGCGATGCCGAGAGATACAAACCCCAGCGGAGATATCTTTGGGGGCTGGCTGATGTCGCTTATGGATCTTGCAGGTGCCAATGTCGCTTTTCAGAGAGCGGGGGGTCGTGTGGCCACCGTGGCCGTTGATAAAATTGAATTTCACAAACCAGTTGCTGTTGGTGATGTCGTGAGTTGCTATGCAGCGGTCACGCGGGTCGGAAGTACTTCATTAACGACAAAGGTTGATGTTTTTGTCGGAGAGAGGAATGACCAAAGCCGTGAAGTGAAAGTAACACAGGGAGAATTCACGTATGTTGCTCTGGATCACTTAGGAAATAAAAGGCCCGTAGGCCCGTGAAAAAAAGCCCCACTATTTTGTGAACAGTGGGGCTTTTGTCCGAAATCTTTTATGCGCTGTAATACATTTTAAATTCAACAGGGTGAGGTGCTTCTTCAAATGCCAAGCACTCCTCTTCCTTTAGCCCAAGATATCCATCGATCGCATCATCAGTGAATACATCGCCTTTTTTCAGGAAGTCTCGGTCAGCATCGAGTGCCTCCATCGACATTCTTAGCGAACGGCTGACAGTCGGAACACCCTCTAGTTCTTCTGGAGGCAAATCATAAAGATCTTTGTCCATGGGATCCCCGGGATGAATCTTGTTTTGGATACCGTCCAACCCTGCCATTAACATGGCCGAGAAAGCAAGGTACGGGTTCGCCGTGGCGTCTGGAAACCGCACTTCTACCCGCTTTCCATTCGGGCTTGCTGAGAACGGTATACGACAGGAGGCTGACCGATTTCTTGACGAATAGGCCAGCAGCACAGGGGCTTCAAAACCCGGGATTAGCCTTTTGTAGCTATTTGTTGATGGGTTGGTAAACGCATTTATCGCTCGCGCGTGTTTTATGATTCCACCGATGTAATACAAAGCGGTTTCTGACAAATCAGCATATCCTGTGCCGGCGAATAACGGCTTACCATCCTTCCAAATTGATTGGTGAGTGTGCATTCCCGATCCATTGTCTCCAGCCACGGGTTTGGGCATAAACGTAGCCGTCTTTCCATATTGATGAGCCACCATATGGACAACGTATTTGTAAATCTGTTGACTATCGGCGGCTTTTATCAGGGTGTTGAATTTGATTCCAAGTTCGTGTTGGCTTGGTGCGACCTCATGGTGGTGCTTCTCCATGGGAAGACCCATTTGTGTCATAACGGAGACCATTTCCGCCCTGATATCCGTACCAGAATCTACGGGCGGAACAGGAAAATATCCCCCTTTAATACCAGGCCTATGTCCAGTATTTCCTCCCTCGAGGATTTCTCCAGAGTTATACGGGCCCTCATCGCTATCAATTTCATAAAAAGATCGATTCATGGAGGTTTCATATCTCACATCATCGAAAATGAAGAATTCGGCTTCAGGTCCAAAATAGGCTGTATCGCCGATCCCTACCGACCCCATGTAGGCAAGGGCTTTTTTAGCTATACTTCTTGGGCAGCGTTCATATGGCTGTCCTGTTGATGGTTCGAGGACATCACAAAATAAAATGAGCTGAGGCTGCGCCGTAAATGGATCCATTACGGCGGTTTCAGGGTTCGGCATGAGTGTCATGTCCGATTCATTGATGGCTTTCCAGCCAGCAATTGAAGACCCATCGAACATTATTCCATTCTCAAAAAAATCTTCATCTATTGTAGAAACGTGCTGGGCTGTATGCTGCCACTTACCCCTCGGATCGGTGAAACGGAGGTCAACGTATTGGACGTCGTTCTCCTTAATCATGTCCATTACATTTTTAATGTCGCTCATTGGTTTGACCTTTTTATTGTTTACAAATTGTTGGTTTTGCTAATTACTTCGCTTGGTTGGCCACCAGTTTTAGTTAGATTGCTTTAAATCGCCTCTGCACCAGTTTCGCCAGTACGGATTCGTATTGCTTCATCGATGTTAGATATAAAAATTTTTCCATCTCCGATGCGGCCGGTATGCGCGGCCCTTTTAATGGCTTCCACAGCCCGGTCAAGTATAGCGTCTTCGATGACGACCTCTATTTTTACTTTTGGAAGGAAATCTACTACATACTCAGCACCTCTATAGAGCTCGGTATGACCTTTTTGTCTTCCAAAGCCTTTGGCCTCTAAAACAGTCAACCCCTTGACTCCAACTTCGTTCAAAGCCTCTTTGACATCATCTAGCTTAAAAGGTTTGATAATCGTTTCTATTTTTTTCATCCAAAACTCCCAAAGCTAACGCAGCGTTACATTTACCTGGTCGATAGAGATGCATAACCTGTGCCAAATTGTATATTTGGAGAACCCCTTAATTTGATACAGGAATATCAATATTTTGTTGAAAACAAATCTTTATTCAGCTCAAAAAAAAGGCAAAATGATTAAAAATTGATCATTTCAAGGAAGAGTTTCGCGGAACCTAGAGCTTTCAAAGCTTTGACGCTTACAAAGACTTGATCAACATAAGGAATTTTACATGGGGTTGGGAAATCATATTTTATCGTCTTATGGGACGACAATTTTTGAAGTCATGTCACAATTGGCTCGTGAATCTGGGGCTATAAATTTGGGGCAGGGGTTCCCGGATGGCAATGGTCCTTCCGATGTCGTTGCGGCTGCTAGTGATTACCTGAAGACCGGGCTTAATCAGTATCCATCGATGATGGGCTTACCCGACCTCCGGCAGGCGGTCGCTGAGATCAACGAACGGTTTTATGGACTAACCGTAGATTGGGAAAAGGAGGTGATGGTTACTTCAGGAGCGACTGAAGCTCTGGCGGTGTGCCTTTTCGCTCTGATTGAACCCGGGGATGAGGTCATTTTGTTTGAACCACTCTACGATTCCTATCTTCCGATTGTCAGGAGAGCTGGAGGAATTGCGAGACTTATTCGTCTAAATCCCCCGAATTGGGATCTTCCGATAAAAGATCTGGAGAGCGCATTCAACGAAAAGACAAAGCTCGTTCTCATTAATAGTCCTATGAATCCATGCTCAAAGGTATTTCAGCGCGAGGAGCTTTTAAAAATTTCGAGACTGATGATCGAACACAATGTTTTTGCGGTTTGCGATGAAGTATACGAACACCTTGTCTTTGAGGGGGCTGAGCACATCCCTTTAATGACGCTCCCAGAAATGCGAAATCGTTGTATTCGGATCGGGTCTGCCGGTAAAACATTCTCTCTTACGGGATGGAAAGTGGGGTACATCACCGCGTGCCCAGACTTACTTAAACCTTTATCGAGAGCCCACCAATTTTTAACCTTTACAACGCCTCCAAATTTGCAAGCGGGTGCGGCATATGGGTTAAGAAAAAATGATAATTATTTTTTAAACCTCGCGACCGAATTACAGGAGAGACGTGACCAACTCGCCACCGGCTTGTCGGCATGCGGCATGACTGTTTTGGGCTGCGATGGAACCTACTTTATTTCTGTGGACCTGAGGGGAACCGGCTACAAAGGAAAGGACACAGATTTTTGCAAGGAGTTAACAACGGAAGCCAAGGTCGCGGCTGTTCCTTTGAGTGCCTTTTTTGCCAGCGGTGGGATAAATCATTTCGCGAGGTTTTGCTTTTGCAAAAGCGAAGACACCCTTACTGAGGCAATATCAAGACTAAAGAAATATTTCGATTGTTGACGAGATGTCGGCCTGGGGCTAAAGAAGCCTGCGGCGGTTAGGTTTTATGGCGAGCGTAGCTCAGTTGGTTAGAGCACCGGATTGTGATTCCGGGGGTCGTGGGTTCAAGTCCCATCGCTCGCCCCATTTCTTGAGCAAATAGTTATTGTTAAACTTTTTTGGCGACCTATTGCCAATTCTCTGGCAAACATTGCAAGACCAGAAACAAACAAATATGGTCCGTAAACCGCAAACAGTCCTTGTTCCTGAGCGCATCCATATCGTTCCTCGATCAGAACGGGAAAGGCTTCTCTGATATACGAACAGGAGTAAAATCTATGTGCCGCAGAATGTTTGCCACACCCGTTCATCTGGCTGTGGCAGAGAGCAATAAGCCTCTGGGTATTCTCTTTCCGAATACGGATCACGAATCATTTTTAGTAGTTCATAGAAAGGCCTAAAATTCATGTCCTCGGCCGATCCTAGGGCTTTTTCTACATTGTGGTTTCGAGGGATAATTGCTGGGTTCATTTTTCTCATGATATCCGTAGTTGCATCGCGCGATTGATTGTTTTTAAGTCGCCGGGCTTCCCACCTGCGTCTCCAACTTAAGAAACCATTATCTTGGTAAACATTTTTTAACAGGGCTTTTTCTGAACTTAAATCTCTGAAGGTATTGGTGTAATCGACTCTCTTTTGAGCCATCCATTCCAGAAGATCATTCACAAGTTTCTCATCTTCCTTCTGTATTCCTGATAGTCCGAATTTGGAACGCATCATATCGAGCCATTTAGCCTGATACAGATCAGAAAAATTGACGATCTTCTCTTCGGCTAGTTTTACCGATTTTTCGAGGTCTGGGTCGATGAGAGGTAGTATAGCTTCAGCCAATCTCGCTAAATTCCATTGACAAATTTTCGGCTGATTTGAATAAGAGTATCGGGCATTACGATCGATTGAGCTGAGTACCGTGTTGGGATCGTATTCATCCATGAAAGCGCAAGGTCCGTAATCAATGGTCTCCCCAGAAAGCGCTACATTATCAGTATTCATCACACCATGAATGAAGCCCACTCGCATCCAGTCCGTTATCAATGTGGCTTGTTGTTCTATAATCCACTCTAAAAATGCGAGTGCTTTGTTCGACGCTCCATTTAATTCAGGCTCATGTCGGTCGATTGTGTAATCAAGTAATTTTTGAATAATATTGGTGTCTTTTTGTGAGGCTGCAAATTCAAAAGTGCCCACTCTGATGTGAGATGAGGCAACGCGGGTCAATATGGCGCCCGGCAGTAGGTTCTCCCTCAAAACCTTTTCGCCTGTTGATACAACCGCTAGAGATCGGGTCGTAGGGACCCCCAGAGCGAACATTGCCTCCGAAATAATATATTCGCGAAGCATCGGGCCGAGAACAGCTCTTCCATCTCCATTGCGCGAAAATCGCGTGGGCCCAGAACCTTTTAGTTGAATATCAAATCTTTTACCATCTTCGGTACAATGTTCTCCTAAAAGATGGGCTCTCCCATCACCGAGCATAGTGAAATGACCAAACTGATGGCCTGCATATGCCTGAGATATCGGCTCGGAACCGTGGGCCAAGCAATTGCCAGACAATATGGCGGCTTTTTCTTTATCTGATGTGTCTGAAAAATTTATCCCTAGAGATCCCGCAAGTCGGTCATTAAAAATGACAATTTGTGGATTGGATACGGGATCCGGATTCCCGGCAGCAAAAAAAAGCTCGCCGAGCTCAGAGTATGAATTCTTAAAGTTAAATTGGTTTAATTTCATAGAGTTTATAGCCACGTAATCTTTTTATGATCTTTGTAAGCTTGACCATGACAAGCGTTGATCAAGTAGTAATTTGAGTTTCCGGTCATCATTAAATCAAGCAGTGTTAAAAGGACAAGATTTTATGTAAAACAAGTGGTGCGCTTTGGGGCGTGCTGGACCTAAATTTGTCATCACGTTTATTGATTTAAGTTCTGACTTCGGTTGGAAAATAAAGACAAATTTAAAGCTGTACTCCCAAACGTGTCTTGTCGGTGTTTTAAAGTTTTTTTGCTATTCTCTATAACTAGGCTAAATCCTTTATTATTAGTCAGAGGTTTATCGTTTTTTTCAATGTTCTTTCTTCTCCACAAAATGTCTAAGTTCGTGTCTGTTGCAAGAGATAAATGGATCCAAGCATTCTCAAAGCAGATCAAGAAAAAGTCAGCAGAAGGGATTTTATGCATCTTTATCCCTGTTCTGATCCCGTTAAGTTTGCACGCAAAGGAGATGCAGAAGGTTGGACTTTTTGAAATAGATAAAACCGAAGTGACAATCGGGGAGTTTAGAAAATTCATCCAAGAAACGGGCCTTAAAACGAAGGCGGAAAAAGAGGGGGGCGGCCTCGTTTATGAGTCTGGCTGGGAACAGAAAGAGGGTTGGAACTGGGAAAAGCCGTACGGTGGAAAATCGACAGACTTAGAACCAGCTGTTCATGTTACTTTCGACGAAGCCTATTCTTACTGCCGCTGGGCCGGGAAAAGGTTGCCATCAGAAAAGGAATGGATCTTAGCCGCTTATACAGAGTTGAGAGAGAGACCGGCCAAGGGGTTCCAACGTGGCAAGACATATCCCTTTCCGACTGGTGATAGTCCGCGGGGAGCGAACTGTTTGGGAGATTGTGGACAGGTTGAGGGAATAGACCGTTCGGAAAAGCTTAGCAGAGGAAAGGGGCATTCTCCGGTTGGCGTAAGTCGGATGGGCGTAAATGGTTTATTTGATATGGCCGCGAATGTCTGGGAGTGGGTTGATATAAAGGGCGAAGATTACAAGGGAACACGAGGTGGTTCTTGGTGGTATGGAGCCGAACAAATGCGTGCGGATTATGAGGCGATGAAGCCGCGTGATATGGCAGTGGTTTATATTGGATTTAGATGTGTCCGTGATGATCTAAGTATCAAATAATTTAAATGTGAGAAAAAAGGCGACCTGAAGGCCGCCTTTCTTGGAAAAATCGAATGGTAGTTAGTCGCACTCTACGCGGCCAGGCGTTGTTTTGGGACCTTCCCACCAAATTCTACAATTCATTCCAACTTTTACGTCTTTTGATTTAGCTTTCTTCCCAGCAATTTTCACCTTTGTATAGCTACCTCGCATCCGTGCCTTCTGATCTTTGCCTTTTCCGTTGATCTTGAAGGAAAAGCGGCCGCGCTTCCCAGTCTTTGTGACAATCCCAGAAACCTCAATCCAATTCACTTTTCGCAATTTGGACTTCGGGTTTTTTAGAATGTTTGCGTAGCGTTGAAACAGCCTTTTGGGTGTTTTGGCCATTTCTTTCACGAGAGTTTCAACTTCCTCGCCAGACGCTGCGCTAACGAGAAGTTTGATCTTTTTCGCTTCATTTAAATAGGCGGGGTCACTGTGGGTCGCCATAAAAGCAACGCGAAGCGCTTTAAATTGCGCAGTCGGGATGCCGGGAGGGCCTGCAAAGGGGCGTGCCATAAAAAATGGAGCTTCCATCATTTTAATGAGCGCAAGGTCTTCATCATTCTTTACCAATTCGCGTGCGGTTGGCACGTTTGGGAATTCAGGGAGGCGTGATTTTGTCGCAAACTGCATGAGAAAGTTCACCGGCGAGCTAGGTTTTAGCCACGCTGGTTGAGCCGTTTTAACCGAGGAAAATCCGACCATCCGAGCATCCATTTCGCCGCGTTCAACGGCGAGATAGAGCGTGTTGCCTCCAGGATAGCCCCGAACAACCTGTGAGTTGATATTGTAAACCGCTCTGAGAACAACGGGTACGTCGTGCCCGTCAGAACCCGGTCCGGTGGCGGCGAAGTTGATCTGTTTGCCACTTTTTTGAAGATCGGAGAAGCTCTTAGCTCCAGTATCCTTTCGAACCGCGAGCATATAGGCTTCGCCTCGGTAGCTCGATGAAGTTCCAATCCAACTGAGTTTTAGAGGGTCGTATCGGATTGCTTTATTATCAGTGGAGAAGGCGTATAACGCGGCACTTCTCGCAAAAGTGCCAAATTCCAGACCGGTTTTGGGAGAGACATTATACATGTGGTTAACGACTTTAAGTCCACCAGCTCCCGGCATATTGACCGCGACGACGTTCGGCTTCCCAGGCAAGTGTTTGCCGATATGCCGCGCCAGTTGCCTTGCGTAGCGGTCGTAACCGCCTCCTGCTCCGTACCCGATCAAGACACGAACAGTTTTTCCTTCGAATAACTCTGCAGACATCGCATTTGGAACAGCAACTGTGCCCATCGCAATTGCCGTCAAAAGGGTACCTGTTATTCTCCTCATCATATCCTCCCTGTAAGAGACCAAAACTTTTTTTATCTTTATTCAGGTTGTTAAGTCTAAACAATTACTAGCTTACAACAATCCAAAAAAATGAGCAGAACACAGGTTACGGGATAGTTTTTGCAAGGGTTTTATTTACATTCCTATTTTGAACAATTTCTCGAATTATTTTTTTTAATATTGCCTCAGCAAACGCCTCACGACTTTCTGCTTGGATAACAAAAGAGCCGGGTCCCCCGATTACGTTGGTTCTGAAATAGTCGGGTAGATCAGGCATCGACGGCTGGCTAATGGCCAACGCATTTATTGTAACACGTTTCTTGATTGCCATATTTCTGACCATTTCAATCGGTGGATCCAATGTATTGGGTCCGTCACCTGATACATCAATGACTCGGCGTGTGCCCTCAAATTGATTGCCTTCTAAAGACTGGATAGCGAGAGCTACAGCTTCCCCTATCGCGTTACCGCCAAAACACTGACTTCGAGGGCTCGATTGAAGTTTTTGTGCGAATTTTCGGGCAGAAACACGATCAAAGATTTTTGTCCAGTCAATCATTATTTTGCTGCAGCCCGCGCCCGAAAATTCTATGAAGGTTACTGCTATCGATCCCAGAAAACCCGATTTAATTGAGTTTAGGACCCGCGGGTTTGTTAATGCGTCGGCATAACCTTTCCGTTGTAGGCTCATTTCTTCTTCATCAATACTCCCGGAGGCGTCGGTGACAAAAGCCAGCTCAAGGTCGACGGGGATTTTATTTTCGTTGGAAATTGAGGGAGAACTCAGAAATATGATCGCACTCAGAACTGTAGCGGCAAGGCGCATTCTATGGCGCCTCTGAAGCAGAGTTTTGAATTGCTTGCCATACTCTCTCTGATGTACAGGGCATATCCAAATGCGCGATACCGAAAGGGGAGAGGGCATTTATTACCGCATTCATAACTGCGGGAAGTCCACCGACGTTCCCGGCTTCGCCGGCCCCTTTTACTCCGAGAGGATTTGTTGCTGTGGGAACGGGGTTTGAACGAATATCCATAAAGCTCATGTTATCCGCTCGAGGCATCGCATAGTCCATGAAGCTCCCTGTAATCAACTGTCCATCCTTATCATAGGCGACATCTTCAAACAGAGCTTGACCAATTCCTTGGCCAATGCCTCCCATTATCTGACCCTTCAGCAAAAGGGGATTCATAACAGTCCCTACATCATCGACCACGCTATATCTTTCAATGTTTACCTCTCCAGTATCGGGATCAATTTCAACCTCACAAATATGGCATCCGTTTGGATAGTTCATAATATTGGCTGAATAGGTCGCGTGCTCATTGATGCCTGGTTCCATACCTTCCGGAACCTTTTTTGGATCCAAAGCCGCCTTTGCGACCTCTGCAAAAGAAATAGTTCGGTCTGTTCCGGCAACAGTGAATGTTCCCTCACGGAATTCTATATCTTCGACTGCCGCCTCCAAAGAGAAGGCTGCAATGCGGCTCGCTTTATCGATTACTTTATCGGTCGCCATGTTGACAGCCGCGCCACCTAAAGTAGCTGATCGCGAGCCGCCCGTACCGTGACCAAAGGCGACTTTGTCTGTGTCGCCCCAAACATATTCAATTTCATCGGGTCGGATGCCTAGTTTATCGGCTACAATTTGTTTGAAGACTGTTTCGTGGCCTTGGCCTTGGGTGCAGGAGCCTGATTGAAGTGTGACTGTGCCAGATCTTCCGATGCGGATTTCGGCGGCTTCAATCCCCGGTGCGGCTGCTCTCTCAATAGTATTGGACATGCCAATACCACGCATCTTTCCTCGCGCAGCGGCCTCCCGACGACGTTCCTCGAAGGTTTCCCATTCGGCCATGTCCATTGTGATATCCATATTTTTTTCAAATTCACCGCAATCGTAAGTGAAATATAGAGCTGTTTTGTATGGCATTTGACTTGGTGATATCGTGTTAATCCGTCGCAGTTCAGCGGGGTTCATTCCAAGTTTGTGTGCCGCGAGATCAATTGTCCGCTCGATAACATAAGCGGCTTCAGGTCTCCCCGCGCCTCGATAAGGGGTCGCAGGATTGTTGTTTGTAATGACGCCTGTCACATGAACGCTAATCGCTGGAATCGTATAGACTCCGGCCAATGTCCCCAGGTTATTAACGGCGGGATTGGGTGTCGCTGCTCCAATGTAAGCACCCAACGCAGCGAGGGTAGTCACCCGAAATGCAAGAAATTTACCGTTCTTATCTAGTGCAAGTTCAGCGGTCGTTATGTTGTCTCTTCCCGCGTAATCCGAGAGAAAAGATTCAGATCTGTCTCCCATCCATTTCACGGGCCTACCAATTATTTTAGATGCCCAGAGACACAGAGGACCTTCATTGTAAATTGGAGACTTCATTCCAAAGCTGCCTCCAACATCAAGAGCTACTACACGAACCTTATTTTCGGGGACCTTCAATACGCGGTTTGCTAATGTCGCTCTATAGGGATGGACACCCTGCAATGTCGTGTGAAGAGTAAAACTTTTCTCAATCGGGTTGTAGTCGCCGGTACAGCCACGAGGTTCCATTGGCATGGCCATGACCCGGTTAATACGATACTTATGAGACACAACGTAGTCTGCTATCTCAAATGCCTGAGCAGTCGCCGTCGCATCGCCTCCAGTATGAACAAAACAGATGTTATCAGGGCATTCATCCCAAACGGCCGGGGCACCTTTTGCTAGGGCCTGCTCTCCATCGGTTACCGAGGGTAAGATTTCATAGGTGACATCGACAAGCTCTGCGGCATCTTTTGCCTGAGAGAGGCTGTTTGCGACGACGAAAGCAACATAGTCACCTACGCGTCTGACGCGATCCTTTACCAAGGCGGGGAGGGGCGGAGAGAACATCGGTGAACCATCAGGGCGTGTCCTGCCTGATCCAATCGGCAAATCCCCTAAACCAGAAACGGCCCAGTCTTCACCTGTCAGGACGGTTATGACCCCTGGAGCATTTCGAGCTTGATTAGTGTCAATAGCTGTGATGTTCGCGGCGGCATAAGGGGATCGCACAACCCATCCAAAAACCATCCCTGGAAGCTGAACATCATCTACGTAATGCCCCCCACCCGATAGGAGGCGGGGATCCTCGGATCGCGGCACCGATTGTCCAAGCGCATATTCCCCCATAGCTCATCTCCTTTATCCAAATTCTCTATCTCGTCGTAATCTTTAAATTAAAAATTGTTTGTGGCTAGGTGCCGGAGGCGCTTTATTATCTATCAGACCTCCGGCCTTTCATCCTAAAACAAAAGGTCCTATCAAAAGTGATTAGACGGGATTCTAAAAATTTTCTTTCTACTTCAAGATGATTGAAAAATGTTCCCAACCGAGCGGCCAAGCGCCAGGTTGCAGCTTCCTTTCATTAATGGGAGCATAAAGAGCAAGACGAATTTAAAGAGGGAGTTTCTGATGGCCACGAGAGAGAATTTTGAGAATCACTGTTGGCGTGACGTGATGCCGAAAGAAGACCTTAGAACCTATGCCCCTTATGCCAGAGAAACGAAGGTGGGCGCGCGTCCCGGTTTGCTGGTAATTGATCTCTACAATTTGGTTTATAAAGGAGGCGCCAAACCGCCGCATGAATTGGACAAAGATTTTCCGAATAGCTGCGGAATATATGCGCATAATGCCATCGAGCCCACAAAAGAGCTGATTTCATGTTGCCGGGAAGAGGGATTGCCTATTTTTTACATAACCGCTCAATTTTCGCCGCACCGGGTAAAATCTACTAAAAGGCGTGGAATTGAGTTGACAGCGCATGACTGTGAGATTCATGACGCCTTTGCGCCGGAACCTGAAGATTTAGTTCTTCGAAAAGAACGTCCCAGCTCATTTTTTGGTACCCCTCTTATTGCACACCTCAACGAACGTGGGGTCGATAGTTTGATTGTTTGCGGGGAGAGCACCTCTGGTTGCGTAAGGGCTTCAGTTCTGGAGGGGCACATGCTTGGTAAGCATATTTCTGTCGTAGAGGAATGCGTTTTTGATAGAAGCGAGCTAATTCACAAGGTTAATTTATTCGATATGCATCATAAATACGCAGACGTAATGAATCTCTCGGATGTGAAAGAGCAATTGATAAATCAGAGGTTCGCAAAGGTTGCTTGAAGCAGGGGAGGCAGAACCCGGCCGAAAAGTTATGATTCTGAACTTCGCCGTTTCTTCGATGTTTTGTGGCGTTTTTTTTTGCTGAACCGTCTGGGCAGCTAAATCAAACAACGTTCGCCGGGCACTTGTTATAAACTGTTTTTCTATGCGTTTAAATCTAGAACTTCATCTATTTTCCAACAAAGACGGGCTCACGCTTTTCAATTATGGAATCTACTGCCTCCAAATGGTCATCCGTGGAGTGACAGATTGCTTGGATTGAAGCGCAATTGTCGAGAAAATCGTGCAAATGGGAAGACAGAGATTGCCGGAATAGTGTTTTTAACATTCTTGCCGTTTGCGGCGGTCGAGCAGCGATTGATTTTGCGAGTGCGAAACTCCGCTCCATTAATTCAGAGGGCTCTGTGCACTCCAGGGCTAATCCAATTTCTGCCGCTTCTTTACCGGTTACTAGGCGACCGGTAAAAGTCAACTCAGCTGCGCGTTGCAATCCAACGCGCCGAGGAAGGATCCAAGACCCGCCATCCCCAGGTATGATGCCGACATTAATGAAAGTTTCTCCAAATTTAGCCTCCGTCGAGCAAATGGTAATATCGCAAAAGAGAGCTAAATCGCACCCGGCGCCTATAGCCGGTCCCTGGACTGCGGAGATCGAGGGGATATCAAGCCCGTAAAGAGCTTTGGGTATCTTTTGTATTCCCTCCATATAGCCGCGGCGTGTTCCTGCAGGGCCTCCGCCGAAAATACCCTTTTTTTCTCTCATGTCCTTAACGTTTCCTCCGGCGGAGAAGGCGGTACCTTCCGCGGATAGCACGAATACGCGGGCTGTTTCCGAAACCTGAGCGCGATGAACCGCATCCAGTATCTCATCAGTGAATGCCTTTTCAGAAAAGGCATTTCTTATGTCATGCCTAGCGAGAATCAGATGAGCGATCCCATCATCAATCTTAAATTTAATATTCTGGTAGTCTGTTTTAGACATCTTAGCCCTCGGAAAGTTCGCTGTTTAAACCTCGGCTGATACTGCGAATGACAAAAAAAATCGTCAAGGGGTGGAGGCCTTTCGTTCTGTTCTCCGACGGGCTATTTAGACAATATGCTTGAAAAATTATCGACTCCAGGACCTGAAATCTTAAGCGTTGGGGAAATGATCAGGGCCGAGCAACTTGCGATTGGCACTGGTTTTACAAGTTTGTCTTTAATGGAAAAGGCGGGGAATGCTGTAGCAGAGCATATACACAACCAATGGTCGCCAAGAGAGACAGTTGTATTATGTGGGCCGGGTAACAACGGTGGGGATGGTTTCGTTACAGCCGCTGCACTTGCTCGACGGGGTTGGCCTGTCAGGGTCTGCTGTTTGGTGGATTCATCTTCTCTTTTTGGAGACGCGAAGGAAGTGTCCGCAACTTGGTTGGGAGAGGTATCTCCGATGGGACCAGAAATGATTTCGGGGGCAGAAATTATAATAGATGCGATTTTTGGAGCTGGATTAAGCCGTCCGATTTCCGGTGTAGCCCTGAAAACTTTAGAGGCAGCCAACCGAAGCGGTAAACCGATAGTTGCTGTAGATCTACCGAGCGGAATTGACGGAGACACCGGTGAGTTAATGGGCTTCGCAGCGAGTTGTCACTCAACGGTAACTTTTTTTCGTCCAAAGCGCGGACATTTGCTGATGCCAGCCAGAAGATACATTGGTGAAACCATAGTTAAGGATATCGGGATACCCGAGGAGGTTCTGGAAGAAATATCTCCGAAGACTTTCGTTAACCAGCCGGAGTATTGGGAGTTCGAAATTCCATGGCCAAATTTATCAACTCACAAGTTTGGACGTGGCCACTTGGTTGTGGTGGGCAGTGACAAGATGACGGGTGCTACCCGTCTGGCAGCGAGAGCGGCAATGAGGATAGGAGCTGGCTTGGTAACCGTATTAAGTCCTCCAAGCGCGGTCCCGATCTATTCGTTGGACGACCCAGTTTTGATTGTTAAGCCTTTGCGAGAGGACTTCAATGTTTCTCGTGATATTGATGATAAAAGGAAGAATACGGCATTGATTGGCCCAGGTGCCACTATCGATGAGCCTACTAAATTTATGCTGGGACAGTTTATGGCGGAGAATGTCACAACTGTTATTGATGGTGGAGCGCTCTCATCTTTCGAGGATAAGCCTGATGAACTTTTCGAAATGACACGAGGCAATAAGGCGGTAATGACGCCCCACGAGGGAGAATTTTCAAGACTGTTCAACCTCAAGGGCGATAAAATAACTCGAGCCGCCAAGGCCGCAGTCCATAGTGGAGCGGTCGTGCTTCTAAAAGGGGCAGATAGTGTTATTGCATCCCCAGATGGACGAATTTGCTTGAATAACAATGGACCTTCATGGTTAGCGACTGCCGGATCTGGAGATGTGCTTGCGGGAGCAATAGCTGGTTTGATCGCTATGGGGCTGCCAGAATTTGAAGCGACTTGTGTGGCGGTGTGGGTTCACGGAGCGGCAGGGTCTGAGTTCGGTCCTGGATTAATAGCGAGCGATTTGCCTGAGCTGTTTCCAAAAGTTTTAACGGACTTATATTGCCTCCGATAGTTTGAATAAGATACACCCGATCGTTTTTTAAAGCGTCAGGTCAAGAAAAAAGGGCCATTAAATCAGTGACCTTGCGCCGTTACTGGATCAAGTATATCAATTAGAAAGACACTCTGGGGGGAGTGAATATGTCCAGGGCAAAAGTGGTAGAGCGCAATTCATCGGGTGAGGGTAATCTTCGCGGAAAACGAAGTACGATAATACCCAGTATTTTTTTTAGACGAGGTAGGCAGGTAGAGTACCTGAGACCAGGGGCAGCGTTTCGGTGCATTCACCATAATAAAACAGTCGAGACGGCATATGTTGAGTCATTGGCAGCCGATGTTCGGGGGATACCGCATGTTAGGTTTCGCGTTGCCTTCTCTTCATCCTCAAGGCCCCTTAATTTTGGAAATGGGACACGGATCTTAGCGCTGAAAATATTTGCGGATCGGTACAGGGAACGCGTTGCCCTCTAAATCATTTTGTAATTTTTTGGGTTAAAGTCTCAGAGGCCGTTTGCCTCTTTGACTGTTTTGAGTTAAGGCACGCTCTTGGTATCGTCCAAATTCGAGATCATGTGATTGGGCGGGCGTGGTGGAACTGGTAGACACGCCAGATTTAGGTTCTGGTGGCGAAAGCTATGGGGGTTCAAGTCCCTCCGCCCGTACCATTTTGGGATATTTGTTTCCGGATACCCCGGAAAATGCGGAGAACGAGTGCAAAAATGACTATGCAGGTAACTGAAATAGGTTCCGACGGCCTCAAAAGAGAATTTACGGTGACAATTCCTGCGAAGGAAATTGATGACTCCATGGATGATCGACTTCAGGAACTCTCTAGGACCATTAACTTGCCTGGCTTTAGGCCCGGAAAGGTTCCGAAAAATCTTGTGCGAAAACGATACGGTGATGCTGTGCGTGGAGAGGTCCTTGAAAGAAGCATCCAAGAAAGTTTGCAGAAAGCCATGCTGGATAAGGACTTGAGGCCGGCTAGCGAGCCAAAAGTCGAAATCGTTACTTTCGAAGAAGGTTCCGATCTTGAATACAAGCTCGCAGTAGAGTTAATGCCAGACATAGAACAAATTGATTTTTCAAAATTAGAATTGGAAAGGTCTGTAGTTTCTGTCGTTGATGACGATGTTTCGAAGTCTCTTGAACGACTTGCCGCAAATAGAACTGAGTTCGAAGCATCAGATAAGCGGAAGGCGGAAAATGGCGATCAAATCCTCATAGACTTTAAAGGAACAGCGAATGGGGAAGAGTTTCCGGGAAGTAGCATGGAGGGCTTTGAGCTAGTTTTGGGTCAAGGAGGATTTTTGCCTGGTCTTGAAGAGCAGTTGCTCGGCATACAGGCGGGGGATAAGAGAGAAGCAAAAGTTACTATGCCGGAGGACTTCGGAAACGAGGAGCTTAGAGGCAAGGAAATACTTTTTGATATCTTGGCTAAAGAGATACGGGTACCTAGACCACCTGAGATTGACGATGAACTGGCAAAAGCCTCTGGGTTTGAGAATCTAGATGCTTTGAAAACGGGTATCAAAGAACAGCTTGAGAGAGAATACGGGCAATTATCGAGAGCTCATTTAAAACGCTCGTTGTTAGACAAGCTGGCGGACGAGGTTAGTTTTGAATTGCCGGATAGCATCTTGGACAACGAGTTTGATGTAATTTGGAAACAAGTCGAAGAGGCTAAAGAAAAAAATACGTTGGATGAAGATGACAAGGGTAAATCTGATGATGAGCTAAAGGATCATTATCGGTCAATCGCTGCAAGGCGAGTAAGACTAGGCCTTTTTCTGGCCGAAGTCGGACGCACCAACAAAATTTCGGTTTCACAAGATGACTTAAATCGCGCTATGCATACCGAGGCAGCAAGATTTCCGGGTCAAGAGGCAGCAGTACTAGAATATTTTCAGAAAAATGAGTCCGCTAAGCAAGAGCTCCAAGCGCCAATTTTTGAGGAGAAAGTGGTTGATTTCATTGTCGAGTTGGCGAAGGTAACTGATAAAAACGTTACGCTGGAGGAGTTAGTACAACGAGATCAGGGTGAGAAAGAGGTTGGTGATTGCTAACCAGGAGAGCTAACTTTCTTTGTAAAAGACTTTTGGAAGATATAATAAATGCCTGAAACACGTATGAATTCTCTAATTCCCATGGTTGTCGAACAAACCAACCGAGGGGAACGAGCCTACGACATATACTCAAGACTGCTAAAAGAACGCATTATTTTTCTTACAGGGCCTGTTCACGATGAGGTCTCAAGCGTTGTGTGCGCCCAGCTGTTGTATCTGGAAGCTGAAAACCCATCAAAAGATATTTCTTTTTATATCAATTCTCCGGGAGGGGTGGTTACGTCCGGATTGGCTATTTACGACACCATGCAGTATATCCGCCCTGATGTTTCGACGGTGTGTTTTGGTCAGGCAGCTTCCATGGGGTCGTTGCTAATGGCGGCGGGAGCAAAAGGTAAACGGTATGCGTTGCCTAATTCTCGAATCATGATCCATCAGCCTTCCGGGGGCTTTCAGGGGCAGGCCACCGATATCGAAATTCACGCGAGAGAAATATTGGATTTGAGAGCACGATTAAATCAGATTTACGTTAAGCACACTGGCCAGAGTCTGGATGTTATCGAAGATAACATGGAGAGGGATAGGTTCATGTCCCCCGAAGCGGCCAGGGAATTTGGCCTAATTGATGAGGTGGTTGCATCAAGACCCGATGCTCTCCAAGACATAGAGCCAGAAGAAAAAAAATAACACCTATGCTGGTAAAAAAAATCACCAAGTTCGGAGTTGCTAGGGGAATCGGCGAAAGGCGTTAAGTTTATTTCCCCTGTTGTCCCGGTGCTTTTTTGCTGATGGACGGAGGGATTCTGCTTCGCTAACATAAGGTCCGATGGCTAAATCAGGTGAAATCTATGAGTAAGTCTGGAAGTGGAGATGCGAAAAGCGTTCTTTACTGTTCCTTTTGTGGAAAAAGTCAGCATGAGGTTCGGAAGTTAATTGCTGGTCCGACGGTCTTTATCTGTGACGAGTGTGTCGAACTCTGCATGGATATAATCCGCGAAGAGCAAAATACGGCTCTGGTAAAGTCTCGTGATGGGGTGCCAACTCCTGCCGATATCTGCAAGGTGCTGGATGATTATGTGATCGGCCAAGGTCATGCTAAGCGTGTTTTAGCTGTGGCGGTGCACAATCATTACAAAAGGCTGGCTCACGGTTCCAAAAACGAAGGAATTGAGCTGGCAAAATCGAATATTATTTTGATTGGACCGACTGGTTGCGGGAAAACATTGCTGGCCCAGACGCTGGCCAGAATTTTAGATGTTCCATTCACGATGGCGGACGCTACGACTCTTACTGAAGCGGGCTATGTCGGCGAGGACGTCGAAAATATTATTCTGAAATTGTTGCAGTCCGCTGACTATAATGTTGAAAGGGCTCAAAGAGGGATTGTTTACATCGATGAAGTAGATAAGATCTCCCGAAAGTCTGACAATCCTTCTATTACGAGGGACGTTTCCGGGGAGGGTGTTCAACAAGCTCTCCTAAAAATTATGGAAGGAACTGTAGCGAGCGTTCCACCCCAGGGGGGGCGCAAGCATCCGCAACAAGAGTTTTTGCAAGTTGATACTACAAATATTTTGTTTATCGTCGGAGGTGCATTTGCCGGGTTGGAAAAAATTATATCCGATCGAGGGCAGGGAAGTTCGATAGGAATTGGAGCCGACGTTCAGGGACCTGACAATCGAAAAACCGGAGAGATTTTAAGGGAAATTGAGCCGGAGGATCTTTTGAGGTTCGGTCTTATTCCAGAGTTCGTGGGTCGGCTGCCTGTCATAGCAACACTTGAGGATCTTGATGAAGAGGCTTTGGTAGAAATTCTTGTAAAACCAAAGAATGCACTCATAAAACAGTATGGGACCCTATTCGGGATGGAGGACGTCAAACTGACCTTTACCGAAGAGGCGCTTAATGCAGTTGCCCGTAAGGCAATAGAGAGGAAAACGGGTGCCCGAGGCTTGCGGTCGATTTTGGAAGGAATTCTGTTGAATACAATGTATGACCTTCCTGGATTAGAAGGGGTAGAAGAGGTGGCGGTGAATGCGGAGGTTATCGACCGTCGAGGGGAACCATTGTATATATACTCAAAGCGTCAAGAGGAAGCAGAATCTAGCGCTTGATCAACCCCTTGATTTCTGGTCCTTAGGCCTCCATCTTCTATTACGAAAGTAACAGAATAAACCTCGTTTTTAGGAAGAGAGTCATTTTATGTCGGAAATAGAGCGCGGAGACCTGCTACCATTATTGCCGTTGCGTGATATCGTCGTGTTCCCCCACATGATAGTCCCATTGTTTGTTGGACGGGAAAAGTCTGTCAAAGCGCTTGAACATGTGATGAATAATGACAAGAAAATTTTGCTTGTCACTCAGAAGAATGCCGGTGATGACGATCCTGATGTTAAGGATATTTATACCGTGGGGACTGTAGGGACGGTATTGCAGCTTCTGAAGCTTCCGGACGGGACCGTCAAAGTACTTGTTGAGGGGACACAGAGGGCCTCGATAATTGGCTTTGAAGAAAATCAGAATTTTTTCGAGGCCCATGTGGCCTTAATCCCTGATGCAGAGGAAAATGAGAATGAACACGTAGCCCTCTCCCGTTCGGTAGTAGGGCAGTTTGAGCAATATATTAAGCTCAATAAAAAAATTCCTCCTGAGGTCCTAGTGTCCCTCAATCAGATAGAAGATCCGAGTAAACTCGCCGACACCGTTGCTTCTCATCTAGCCTTAAAAATTACCGAGAAACAGGAGCTTCTGGAACTTGCTACGATAACCGCCAGGCTGGAGAAAGCGTATTCCTTTATGGAATCAGAGATCGGGGTGCTCCAAGTGGAGAAAAAGATCCGGAATCGAGTGAAGCGTCAGATGGAGAAGACGCAGAGAGAATATTATTTGAACGAGCAAATGAAAGCGATTCAAAAAGAGCTCGGGGAAGGTGAGGACGGGAAGGATGAGTCCGCCGAAATGGAAGAGAAGATCTCTAAAACAAGGCTTTCCAAAGAGGCGCGAGAAAAGGCGACGGCGGAGCTGAAAAAGATGAAGGCAATGAGCCCCATGTCTGCTGAGGCAACAGTAGTAAGAAACTACCTAGATTGGCTATTGGGGATCCCATGGAAAAAGCGCAGTAAGGTAAAACGAGACCTGTCGCATGCTGAATCTGTTTTAAATGCCGATCACTTTGGGTTGGAGAAAGTCAAAGAGCGAATACTGGAATATCTTGCAGTACAGCAACGGGTAAAGAAATTGAAAGGTCCCATTCTTTGCCTTGTAGGTCCGCCAGGGGTAGGAAAGACCTCTCTTGGGAAATCGATTGCGCGGGCTACAGGAAGAAAATTCGTAAGAATGTCTCTCGGTGGGGTGCGAGACGAGGCGGAAATAAGGGGCCATCGTAGAACATACATTGGTTCTATGCCTGGTAAAGTTATTCAGGGAATGAAAAAAGCTGGTGCATCGAACCCTCTATTTCTTTTGGACGAAATAGATAAGTTAGGAGCGGACTGGCGAGGTGATCCATCCTCTGCGCTTCTGGAGGTATTGGATCCAGAACAGAATAGCTCGTTTAACGACCACTATCTAGAAGTAGACTATGATTTGTCGGATGTAATGTTCGTTACAACTGCAAACACTCTGCGGATTCCAGGTCCCTTGATGGATAGAATGGAGGTTATTCGCATTTCTGGCTACACAGAAGATGAAAAAGTGGAAATAGCGAAAGGGCACCTCATTAATAAACAGTTAGAGGCCCATGGGTTGAAGGCCAAGGAATGGAGGATTTCCGACGAAGGATTACGGGATTTGATCCGTTTTTATACACGTGAGGCAGGGGTACGAAATTTAGAGCGGGAAATAGCTAATTTAGTGCGAAAAGCAGTGAAAATCATTGTTTCAGGTGATGAAGTGTCTATCGAGGTTACCCCAGAAAACCTTGGTGATTATGCAGGGATCAGGAAATTTCGATACGGTATTGCGGAAGAAGAGGATTTGGTTGGTGTCTGCACGGGCTTAGCATGGACTGAAGTCGGTGGAGAGTTGTTGTCTGTCGAATCCGTGGTTATGCCCGGTAAAGGCTCTGTTGCTCACACTGGTACTCTTGGGGATGTAATGAAGGAGTCTGTTCAAGCGGCAAGGGCATATGTTCGGTCTCGATCTCATGAGTTTGGCATAGATCCTCAGATGTTTGAGAAAAAAGATATTCATGTTCACGTCCCGGAGGGGGCAACCCCAAAAGATGGACCGTCTGCGGGGGTGGCAATGTGCACTACCATTGTATCCGCTCTGACAGGGATACCCATCCGGAAAGACATAGCGATGACGGGTGAGATCACGCTTCGAGGACGAGTTCTGCCAATTGGTGGTCTAAAGGAGAAATTGTTGGCCGCACTTCGTGGAGGGATTAAGACTGTTCTTATCCCTAAAGATAACGAAAAGGACCTCGCTGAAATCCCGGAAAATGTAAAGGAAGGGCTTGATATCATATCTGTGTCGGTAGTGGATGAAGTGTTGGATCGAGCACTAACAAGCAAGTTGGTGCCTATTGAATGGCAAGAGAAAGTTGACACAGTAGCGGGTGCAGAAAGTGGAGAAAAAAATCTGTCGGACGTTGTTACCCACTAGAGCTTGTGCTCGGTTTTTATCTGGCCTACCTCCTGAATGGGGTTGGTGATTCGTAGAAATCGCTGAAAACCAAGCTTTTTTGAGCTTTTTTGCTGTTTTAGTCGATTGACTGGGGTCGGATCGAGCAACTAGAATCAAGGGGTCAGGGTGGCTCAGCCACGCTGGTATTTGTGGTCCTAAATGGGCTTTGTTTTATTCCTTCAAAAAATTTGAGAGGACAATATAGTGAATAAGAATGATCTCGTAGCTTCAGTTGCTTCCGACGCTGGGCTGTCTAAAGCCGATGCCGCTAAGGCTGTAGACTCAGTTTTTGACTCAATTACTTCATCATTGAAGGGCGGATCTGAGGTTCGTTTAGTCGGTTTTGGGACTTTCAGTGTAAGTCGGCGTCAGGCCACGACAGGAAGAAATCCAAGAACAGGCGAAACTATTCAAATTGCTGCATCCAATCAGCCAAAATTTAAGGCAGGTAAGGGCTTAAAAGACGCGGTCAACTGATAAACAATTTGGAAATCGGTCGCTGTTAAGCGGCCGATTTTTTTTGTCGATCGGAGACGTTTGTAGTAAGAGAGACCGTAGGGCGGTTAGCTCAGCTGGGAGAGCGCCACGTTTACACCGTGGATGTCGGCGGTTCGATCCCGTCACCGCCCACCATCTTACCCCGGGAAATAAGAGAGAGTCTTCTCAAGCTCGCCCTTGGGATCTGCGATATCAGGGTTAATGGGTTGTAACTAGCTACCGCTCCTCTGATCAATTTATATAGAAAATTGACTGATTGTTTCGATAATTAACTAAAAAGCTATTGGGGCTTGAGGAATACTATAATTAAATTGTTGCGGTCTTGTTGACTGCGAGCCAGCCCTGGCCTAAACAAATCTTTGTCAAAGGAAACGGGGGCGTAGCTCAGTTGGTTAGAGCGCTGGCCTGTCACGCCAGAGGTCGCGGGTTCGAGTCCCGTCGCTCCCGCCATCAAACAGGAATATCTGAAAGAATTTTAAAGCGCTGGTGGGCGCTTTTTTTATGCCGAATTTTAACTCTCTCATAATAATTACTAGAGCAAGGAGGGCACAATGAAGGTAGTTAAGGTCATGGAAGGGTTGGATTTAGTTATAGCTGTTATAGAGGTGCGACTTGGGAGTGATTTTCGTTCGGCAGCAACTCTTTGCGTTAGGGATGAAGAGAAAATTATACCGCTTAATACTCCTGACGGGCGACCTATCTTGATGAATTTAGAAAATGCCATAGAGCTGGAAGGCATGACTTAAATATTCTTTAAAAAGATTTATCAATGAACGGAGTTTTAACGGGAAGATGCCATGTTCACTCTGTATGACGGTACAACCTCAGTTTGTGCGATTAAAGTCAGGATTGTCTTAGCGGAAAAGAGTTTAGTCTGGGAGAGCAGGACTCTTGATCTTAGAAAAGGTGATCAGTTTGATCCGGGTTATCTGAAAATCAATCCCGGTGCCGTTGTTCCAACTTTAATCCATAAATCCTTAAATAGAGATAAAATTATTAGAGAATCCAGTGAGATTATGTTGTATCTGGAAAATATTGTTCCGGACCCGACATTAATGCCAATTACTTCGGGTTCGAAATCAAAAATGATTCACTGGATGAATCGAATTGATAACCCTTTGCATCCAGCAACTGGGGTACTTACCCATGCTACGGCATTTCGTCCGAGTTTCTTATCTAAGTCACTGGATGAACAAGAAAAGCATCTCAAGAAGATACCAGATCTTGGACGAAGGGGCCGGCAACGATCAGTTTACACAGATGGTTTGGATAGCCCAATCGTTGCCGAAGCAATCAGATGCTTCGAGGCTTTTTTCTCTGAAATGGATCAATCCCTCTCCCGCCATGAATGGCTCTCAGGCCCTACCTACAGTTTAGCTGATGCCGCGGCTACTCCCTACGTTAACCGTATTAGAGATCTGAGATTGTTCCAACTTTGGGGAGAAAAATATCCAAGTGTTTCGAGTTGGTTACGGAGGATCGAGTCGAGGTCATCATTTAAAGTGGCCATTACCGATTATTTTAGCGATAAAGATAGAGCTCAATTTGAAGCGATTGGAACTGACATCGTGGGCCAAGCTCAAAGGATTCTCGAAACGTGATTTCGTAAACTTTATCTATTCTTTTTTAACTTCTCAAATCCTGTTGCCTGGTGCCTTAAGATCGGTGATATGTCGATCCTGGTAAATTCAATGAATCAGTTTTTCATTCCATTGAGGGCATTATAGACATTTGCTGCAATTCCTGTTGCTTCCCAACCATCGTGTCCGGTGGCTTGAGCGATAGCAAATATTTGCGAGGCCAAGCTTACAAATGGCATAGGGACCTCCATTTCACGCGCAATATCAAGACCGAAACCAACGTCTTTCGGCATCCAAGATTTACGCGGTTTGTAGTCTCCAGAGACGACCTTCCCCATGATATTTTGAGTCGCACTGCAATCCCACATTGAGTCCGCCATGATTTTCTCGAAAGTCGGAGCATCGAGCCCGCCCTTTCTAAGCCAAGAAAAAATTTCCAGAAGTGCCATATGATTGACAGCGGCGAGCATAGCCATGGCATTCTTTACTAGCTTTGCATTGCCGAGCTCCCCAACATACATTACGGACCTAGCCATAGGATTGATAAATCCCTGATAATTCTCAAACGCATCTCGTTTACCAGATGCCCAAATTTGCAGCTGGCCTGCGGCCGCGACCTCTTCTACACCACCCGCAGCGGCGTCAACTAAAGTCCAACCTTTCGCGGTTAATTGTTCCTCTGCAGATAAAATCGTTGCCTTATCTATTGAACTGAAATCAATCCAAGCTCTAGCTCCGCTCGAAGCTTCGATGAGTCCGCCATCGCCACAACTAACAGTTCTGGCAGCTTCGTTGTTCGGAAGCATCGAAAATACAATTTCAGAATTTTCGGCAATCTCTTTCGGGTTTTTTCCAAATTTTGCTCCTTGTGCTTCTAGGCTTGCGCATCGTGTTCGATCGAGATCATTTACAATCAACTCGTAGCCTGCCTTGATAAGATTTCCGGCCATTCCTTGGCCCATTCCGCCGGTCCCGATAAAACCTAAAACAGTCATTCTGTAAGAGCCTCCGCTGTTATATCTATACTGATGCTATGCTGTTCCCTGGAATAGCGCAAAAATGAACTTGTTACGAGTTTGGTAAGAAAGCAGCGAAGGTATAATTCAAAGAGGGTAACTGATGTCACACAGACTTGAAGGTAAGGTATCAATTGTAACGGGGGCGGCTCAGGGTATTGGAGCTTATTATGCCCGGGGGCTTGCAGGGGAGGGGGCTAAGGTCATTCTTGCCGATGTCAAAGACTGCAAGAAAGCCGAAGAGGCTGTTAAAAAAGAAGTTGAGGGAGCCGAGTACTTTTCTGTTCACTGCGATGTTTCAGATGAAAACAGCGTTTCGGCCTTATTTGATAAGGCAATTGGTCAGTTTGGCCGCGTAGATATACTCGTAAATAATGCCGCATTTTTTTCAGGACTTGGTCGTCAGCCTTTTGAAGAGATTTCCGTTGAGGAGTGGGATAAGGTAATGGGGATTAATTTACGGGGGGTGTTCCTGTGTTGTCGGGCCGCAACGCCTATTATGCGTCGACAGAAATATGGTAAAATCGTGAATATAGCCTCCGATACTATGATGAAAGGCACCCCAAACTTCGCGCATTATGTGTCTTCAAAGGGAGGAGTGGTTGCCTTTACGCGGGCCATTTCAAAAGAGGTTGGTGTAGATGGGATTTGTGTAAATTCAGTTGCTCCTGGTCTTACAACTACCGATGCCATGCAGGCAGAACCTGGGTACAGTGAGGACCGTTTTGCTCGAACTGTTAGCTCTAGGGCTATACCAAGAATTCAGGAGCCGAATGATTTGGTCGGGACGGTGATTTTTTTGTCATCGCCGGATAGTGATTTTATCACCGGGCAATGTATTGTTGTTAATGGCGGAGATAATCTCTATTAAGCTTGACTGTTACCGGGATTTTCCTACTAAATTGGAAATGGGTTTTAACTTAAAACAATTAGAAGCGCCTCTTGGTGTTGAAATTACGGCTCTCGATGTCAGGAAAATAGATGATCACGAAGTGAAAAGTTTGCGTGAAGCATTGAACAGGCATCAAGTGTTGGTAATTCGAGAGCAGTCGCTGAGCCCTGGAGAACAGGTGGCATTTTCAAGAAAATTTGGAGAGTTAGTCCGTCGTATATCAGGGGAATTCTTGCACCCAGATTTTCCGGATGTCTTAATTCTTTCAAATCGTATTATTAATGGAAAAAGCGAAGGTGCAACTGCAGCCTACGCTGGTGAACATTGGCATTCTGATCTGACATATGCACAAAAACCAAGCATGGGATCTATGCTTTATGCCTTAGAGGTTGCTCAAGAGGGCGGAGATACGGCTTGGGCAGACATGTACCGAGCCTATGAGACGCTTCCTAAAAAAACGCGGCAACTCATTGATGGATTGAAAGCAATTCATGTTCGTGACCGAAGACGTAATCCAAGGGCAGGGGTCTCAAAGGAATTTGATAGAGATATAGAGGCGTATTACTCGATCAAGGTACCTGATACTGTTCACCCAATAGTGAGGACCCATCCGGAAACTGGCCGTAAATCTCTCTTTGTGTCCCCGCGCTTTACGGTTGCAGTCCATGGGATGGCAAATAAAACGGCGCAGCCGTTATTGGATGAGCTTTTTTACCATCAAAAAAAAACAGAATTCACTTATCGTCATAAATGGAGGGTGGGAGATCTTGTTTTTTGGGATAATAGATCGACGATCCATTTGGCCTGCGGTGGGATTGTTTCACCGGGGGTCCGTCATCTTCATCGCACCTCCATCGCCGGAGATGTGCCGCATTAAACGTCTTTGACATCGAGATTATAAAGGCTTCGGGGCCTTTTATTGCTCTCTTTTATTATTTTGTGGCTTGAGAAAGAGGGAATACCAGGCAATAAGCCTTGGGCTTACAGAGGGTTAGTGGCCTTCGGGAGACTCCTATTCAGCTAAATCTTTCAGGCGGGTATGTATATAGAAAGACTATGGCGGCCCGATAGAGTCTAATTCTCGTGCCTGCATTGTTAGTCTAATATGGGCATTGGCCATCCCGTATCCCCGATATCCCGTCCTTTGAACAAATTCAAAACAAAAACGCCCCTGAAAAAGTTTGGTAAAAAGTTGATAAAAAGATCCGTATTCATCCTCATCGTAAAGGATATGATAGGATTTTAATTCTGAGATCTCATGACAGGACAATCGAAAACGCGCAGTTAAATCATCGTAATAGTTTCCCGTGACATCCATAACGTTTGCATTTAGCGCTTTAAGTTTTTTTGCAACAGAGAAAATATCCGAGGTGGCGAATGCGATATGGTTCACTCCTGAACCCCGATATCGGGATTGAATCTTAGCGACCGAGGATCTGGATGCCAGCGTGGAATTAAGTGTCATCGCTAATTTTTTGCCATCTACCTCCATCACCTGACTGTTAATATTTCCCAAGGGGTCTGCGACAGTAACGGCTTGAGAGGCTACCATCTTAAAAAGAGCGCTGTACAAAAGCTTGGCTTCCAATACCTCGTCGATCGGCATGGTGGTAGCGATATGGTCTATATTTTCAAGAATTTGATCATTTTCGGTGGTGTGGAAAATGAACTCTCTTTCCCAGTGGGATGGAGATGCTTCAGTCTCTACAAGATATAGCATTGTTCCGGTCGGCCCCAAAATAGCGGACATTCCGTGGGTGTCGTGTTCTGGGTCGGCATACAAAATCTTGTAACCCAAAGCGTCAGCTCGTTTGACCGCAGCATCAGGATTTTTGCATCCCAGACCGTAAGCGCAAACTGATAGACCATGTTCGGAATGATATTTTTGCGCGAAACTTTTTTTATTGAGATTAATTACGATCCTAATCGCACCCTGCTCCCAAAGTTCGACATCTTTTACCTTATGAGTAGCCGCATGAATAAATCCGGAGCGTTTTAGAAAATCTAAGAACGGAGGACGTTCCTCTTGATTAATTGCAAATTCAATGAACTCAATTTCTTGAGGTTGTTCGGCAGGTGGGATGGGATTCAGCTTTCTAAAAACAGGCTTTTCTAATCCTCTTGATAGGAAGATCAGAGATCTTTTGGCGTCTTGAGCGTGGCGAAAGGTGTCAGAGGAACGAAACTGGTCATTGAAAATTTCTAGGGACAAAACTGAGTCATAGCCGGTGTCTGCCAAGTTTTTCATGAAATTTTCTAAGTTTAATTCTCCCTGTCCCGGAAAACATCGATGGTGCCGGCTCCAGGACAGGGGATCCATCGAGAGTTTGGGAGCGTCCGCGACCTGGACTAGAAAAATTTTATCACCCGGTATTTTGAGAAGTGTGCGGATTTCTGTATTGCGAGAAAAAATATGAAAGGTGTCTAGGCAGAGGCCAACCGAAGGGTGGTCAACTTGCCGAATGATCTCCCAACTGTCTCTATAGTCATTTATGTGCTTGCCCCATCCAAGCGCCTCGTAAGCAATACGCATCCCTCGGCGAGACGCTCGTTCGCCAAGCTCATGCAAGTCATTGGCGGCCCGGCCCATGCCGCCCAGACTCTGCGGGGAGACATTACTGCAAACCATGAGCAAGTCAGCGCCGATTTTGTCCATTAAATCGAATTTGCGCTCGGCTCTATCAAAGGCCCGACTTCTCTGCGGCTCGGGCATACCCTCGAAATCTCGGAAAGGTTGATAAGCTTCAATATTGAGATGTTTTTCTGCAAGTTTTTGAGCTAGCTCAGTTGTGCTGCCTGAGTAGGCGATAAGATCGTTTTCAAAAATTTCTATTCCATCAAAGCCGGCTTGCGAGATGGCGTCAATTTTTTGATCTAAGGTTCCGGAAATAGAGACGGTTGCTATCGAAAATCTCATCCTGAGCCTTTCCAAGAGTGCTAACTATTTTAACTCAGAGGTCGATTTGATTACCAGAAATAAAATGGGCCGCAAAAAATGCGGCCCGAAAACAGTATTGAGAGGAAACTAATTTCCTGCCCTGATTTTTTCTTCATCAAAGAGGTCGCCCATGTCAGACGCTAGCCCTCTTTTATCCAATTCATCTAGGAACATTCTGTGGATGATCGGGTGTTGATTTTCATACTCAATCTGGTTACCCCCTTCTTCAACCGAGGTGTCAACTTTTCCTTCCCAGATTTCCTTTTTCTGCCAGGTCATTGGATATCGTACAGTTCCGAATTGGATCGCAAGATATCTGGATGGAGTGGTGCCGACATTGAAGTGTTGATGAAACATGTTTTCGGGAGGCGTAACCACAACTCCGTGATCCCAGTCTACCCGGACGATATCCTCTTCTTCTTTCCCTTCCCACCAAAGCAATGAGTAACCATCTCCATCAATTGTGAATACATTTGTACCGCACAAATGGCGATGAGCCTTTTTATACATACCGGGCATGATTTGCGAGGTATGACATCCCATCGTTCCATCAGACAGGATCCAGCGGAGGCTAGACGAGCCTTTGCCCCTTGCAGCCCAACCTCGGAGTTCAAAGTTGGTAATATCTGAAACGAAATTCGTTTCCCATTGATGCCTTCCGGGCCTAAGCTCAACCATCTGACCCTCTCCTTGAAAGTAACCATTCGGTCCAAGCCTTTCTGGAAATTGGTGATCGGAGCTGAACAGAAATTCCTCGTTGCGGAACAAATTTATCAAGAAGGGAAAATTGTTACATGAGACAAATCGCGCTGGTTCTTGACCAGAGCCATTAAAGTGTTGGTAAGTGGAATTGAGGGGTACCGAGAACAAAGAGTTCCTACCCCACTCAAAAGAATGTTTTTGACCATCCGGAGTCTCAATCTGGGTCGAGCCATATCCATCAATCACATAGATTATTTCCTCGTAAATGTGATGTAACGGTCGTGATTTACCCCCGGGGGGCAGCTCAAAGGTAAAGATCGTATTAAAATCATCTCTACCTTTTACTAGGCAAATGGATCCATTCATCCCGTATTTGTCCCATGGTTCTACGGGAACCCGAGCCAAATCGATCCCAAAATCTTCAATTACTGGGACCGGTTCCTCTTTGCACCAAGCCAGAAAGCTGTCATGGAGAAATACGGGATCAGAGCCCCGGACTACCGCTTCGTCATCACTCATAATACATCCTTATTTTAAGTTAGGCTCTTCTGCTGATCAAAATGGGGTTGGTATACCCTGAAATAAAACTGAGTAAAAGATGAGATTAAACCCTAGCTCTGATTGACTCTTCGTCAAAGATGTCACCCATTTCCGAGGGCACTTCATTCCGGTCCATTTCAGATAGCCAAATTTTATGAAGGTTCTCTGGTTGGTCTCCGTATTCAATTTGATTGCCGCCGTCCTTAACTGAGGTGTCATTACCGGAAGTCCACTTTTTCACCTTTTGCCAAAGCATTGGATATCGAACTGTCCCAAATTGCACCGCAAGATATCGAGAGGGCGTATCTCCGGTATTAAAGTGCTGGTGAAACATTTGCTCGGGGGGCGTAACCACAACACCATGGTCCCAATCGACACGAACCATTTCATCTTCTTTTCCCTCATACCAAAGCATCGAATAACCCTGACCATCAATTGTAAAGACATTGGTACCGCAAGTGTGTCTGTGTGCCTTTTTATAGGTGCCGGGAATAATTTGAGAGGTGTGGCAGCCCAAAGTCGAGTCAGAGAGGACCCATCTGAGAGAGGATGACCCTTTTCCCCTTTCTGCCCAGCTTTTGAGCTCGAAATTTGTAATATCGGATACAAAATTCGTTTCCCATTGATGCCGGCCAGGGCGGATTTCTATCATTTGGCCTTCGCCCTGAAAGTATCCATTAGGTCCGAGTCTCTCTTTGAACTCCTGTTCCGAGGTAAAGATAAAATCTTGGTTGCGAAAGAGGTTCATCAGAAATGGCATATTATGGACGGATGCCAATCTCGCCGGTTCTTGGCCTGAACCGTTAAAATGCTGATATTTGGAATTCAGGGGAACCGAGAATAGTGAGTTTCTTCCCCATTCGAAGGAGTGCTTTTCCCCTGTGGGGGTCTCAATCTGGGTAGAACCATAGCCATCAATGACGTAGATTATTTCTTCATAGAGGTGGTGCAGTGGGCGTGACTTCGATCCCCCTGGCAATTCAAAACAAAAAATGGAGACGAAATCGTCGCGCCCTTTGAGCAAACACGCGGCCCCGTTCATACCATAAAGATCCCAAGGGGCAGTCTGGATCCTCATGAGATCTATTCCAAAATCTTCTATGACAGGTATCGGCTGTTCTCTGCACCAAGCAATATAACTGTCATGTAAAAAAACGGGCTCCGAAGAGGAATTGATTTCTGAATGCATGTTTGAGGGGTTCCCGATAAGCGTCTTTAAAAAACAACGGGGTGACTTTATTGGTTGGTAGTGAAGGGGTCAAACATTCGCAATGATTTCTTGCTCTTGTACTTTCGCCGCCTGATTGCTAACAACATGCAGACAGCGCATGGTTAATGGGCTCCGGTTTTAACCGAGTAGATAAAATGAGCGATTTATTAAGAGAGTACCTACCCATTCTGATTTTTCTTGGGATCGCAACAGGTCTATCCCTAGTGATCATAGTGGCGTCTTTGATAGTAGCGCGGCAAAGGCCCGATTCTGAAAAAGTGTCCGCTTACGAGTGCGGGTTTGCTCCATTCAATGATGCGCGTCGACAATTTGATGTCCGATTTTATCTAGTTGCTATTCTTTTTATTATTTTTGATCTTGAAGTTGCCTTTCTATTTCCCTGGGCCATATCGCTAGGGTCCATTGGGATGCTTGGCTTTTGGTCAATGATTATATTCTTGGCGGTTCTAACCGTTGGATTTGTCTATGAATGGAAAAAGGGGGCGCTGGAATGGGAATAGGTTCCTCAACCCAAGAACAAATTCTGCGTCATGTGACCGATGAGATCTCGGACAAGGGATTCGTCGTTGCTCAAATGGACAAGTTGGTCAGTTGGGCGCAGTCTGGATCCTTATGGCCTATGACCTTTGGGTTGGCCTGTTGCGCAGTCGAAATGATGCATTCCGCCGCTAGCAGGTACGACTTGGATCGCTTTGGAGTAATTTTTCGACCCAGTCCAAGACAATCGGATGTTATGATTGTTGCCGGTACTTTGACGAATAAAATGGCTCCTGCTCTCAGGAAGGTCTATGACCAAATGGCTGAACCTCGTTGGGTAATATCCATGGGGTCGTGCGCAAACGGAGGTGGACCCTACCATTATTCCTACGCGGTTGTCCGTGGTTGCGATAGGATTGTCCCAGTCGATGTTTACGTTCCGGGATGCCCGCCGACGGCCGAGGCGCTTCTATACGGTGTTTTACAGCTCCAGAAAAAGGTCCGGCGGACGAGCACGATAGCAAGATAGCAGAATTTAGGCGGAAATTGGCGATGAATAAGGCTTTACAGGAACTCGGCGAATACATTAAGTCGTCACGTCCTGAAGCGGTCCTAGAAATCACTCAGGACCATGATGAAGCGATTCTCATTTGTAAAATTGATCATATAGTCTCGCTCCTAACTTTTATGAGAGATGACGCCAACTGTCTTTTTAAAATTCTTTCCGACATTTGTGGAGTTGACTACCCGGACCGGGTTGAGCGTTTTGATGTTGTCTACAACCTACTAAGCACAAGGCATAATCAGCGTTTCAGGGTAAAGGTGCGGTGTAATGAGGATGAACTCGTTCCATCGGTGACATCTGTGTTTAGTGCAGCAGCTTGGTTTGAACGCGAAGCCTATGACCTGTTCGGGATCTTATTTTCTGACCATCCGGATATGCGGCGACTTCTGACTGATTATGGGTTTGATGGCCATCCCTTGCGAAAAGACTTTCCTCTCACGGGTCACTTTCAGGTTAGGTATGACGAAGCACAAAAGAGAGTTGTTCGCGAACCAGTTAAACTCTCCCAGGCCTTTAGGTCTTTCGATTTCCTAAGTCCTTGGGAGGGAATTGATTATGTCTTTCCTGGCGATGAGAAGTCTGATCCGGATGCAATCTAGAGGAAACCAATGCCAGCGCATGATTTAAAAAACCTCACTCTTAACTTTGGTCCGCAACATCCGGCGGCTCACGGTGTGTTGAGGCTGGTTCTGGAGATGGATGGAGAGATCGTAGAGCGAGCAGATCCGCACATCGGTTTGTTGCATCGAGGAACTGAAAAACTGATCGAACATAAAAGCTATTTGCAATCGGTCCCTTACTTTGATCGACTTGATTACGTCTCTCCTATGTGTCAGGAGCACGCCTTCGCGTTGGCCACAGAAAAACTTCTGGGTGTCACTGTTCCGGAGCGTGGTCAGTTTATTCGGGTCATGTATTCAGAGTTAACCAGAATTTTGAATCATCTCCTCGCGATATCTGCATTCGCACTTGATGTGGGAGCGATGACACCTCTTTTGTGGTGGTTCGAAGAGCGGGAGAAAATCATGGAATTTTATGAGCGGGCGTCTGGTGCTCGTATCCATTCCGCTTATTTCAGGCCTGGGGGTGTTAATCGAGATTTGCCGCCCGATCTTTTGGAGGACATATCTGATTTCTGTGATCGGTTCCCGCCGATGCTCAATGATGTGCAAGATCTACTGACAGGTAATCGGATCTTTGTTCAACGAACCGTAGATATCGGGATTGCCGATGCTGAGGAGGCCATGGATTGGGGTTTTTCAGGTCCCATGCTGAGGGCTTCAGGGGTTCCCTGGGATTTAAGGAAAGCCCAGCCTTATGATGTTTATGATCAAATGGATTTTGAAATTCCCGTGGGTAAAAATGGAGATTGCTTTGACAGATATATGATCCGTTTGGAAGAAATGCGTCAAAGCTTAAGGATTGTGAAGCAGTGCCTTGAGAAAATGCCCATTGGACCGGTGAAAACTGAAGATAGAAAGATTGCTCCGCCGCCGAGAGCAGAGATGAAGCAGTCGATGGAAGCTCTCATTCATCATTTTAAGCTCTACACAGAGGGATATAAAGTCCCCAAAGGAGAAACCTACACAGCCGTCGAAGCTCCGAAGGGAGAATTTGGCGTTTATCTGATCTCTGATGGAACGAACAAACCGTATCGCTGCAAGATTAAGGCGCCTGGCTTTTCCTTTTTGCAGGCCACCGATTATCTAGGAAAAGGGCATATGCTTGCCGATGTGGTAGCAATTGTAGGTTCAATGGATATCGTTTTTGGAGAGATTGATCGTTGAACGAAACCCAAGAAGTGAAAATTTTGAGTTCAGCCCAGAGATTCAATCTCAGGCGGAGGAAATCATCAAGCGATACCCTGTGGGTCGTCAGGCGAGTGCTGTTATGCCGTTGCTTGACCTTGCCCAGAGGCAAAATGGCGGTTGGCTTCCTCGATCTGCCATGGACCATGTGGCCGATTTGCTCAAGATGCCAAGGATCCGCGTGTATGAGGTGGCTACATTTTATACCATGTATAACCTCAAACCAGTCGGTCAGAATGTCGTTCAGGTCTGCACTACGACTCCCTGCGCACTTCGAGGCGCGAACAATATTTTGAACGTTGTGAGGGAAGACCTAAATATTCAAGTTGGTGAAACCACCGAGGATGGCAAGTTTACCTTGCTTGAAGTGGAGTGTCTCGGGGCGTGTGTAAACGCCCCAATGATCCAAATTGGAGATGATTATTACGAAGACCTTGATCCTGACTCCACGCGAGAAATACTCGGGGCTTTTCGACAAGGGGAGAGGCCACCACCTGGTCCTCAAAATGGTAGAAGGGGCTCGGAACCTTCGGGAAGCATGACGACCTTGAAAGACTTGGCCAAGAGTTGAGGGATTATAATGCTCAGTGATAAAGACCGGATTTTTACAAATCTTTATGGCTTTCAAGATTGGAGTCTAGACGGGGCCATGGCACGCGGGGATTGGGAGGGGACGAAATCCCTTCTCGACAAAGGTAGAGAATGGATTTGTGAAGAGATTAAAGCCTCTGGACTGAGAGGAAGGGGAGGGGCTGGTTTTGCTACAGGTCTGAAATGGTCATTCATGCCTAAGCAGCCGACCGGCCGCCCGCATTACTTGGTAGTCAATGCTGACGAAGGTGAGCCTGGGACGTGCAAAGACCGAGATATGATGAGGAATGAGCCTCACAAGCTGGTTGAGGGATGTCTTTTGGCTGGTGCCGGCATGGGTGCAGATGTGGCATACATTTACATTAGAGGGGAGTTCTACAGAGAAGCGGAACATCTTCAAGCAGCAATAGATCAGGCATACAATGCCGGTTTTCTTGGTAAAAACGCGTGTGGCTCAGGCATAAATTTCGATGTCTTTCTGCATCGCGGAGCTGGAGCTTATATCTGTGGCGAGGAAATGGCTCTAATAGAAAGCCTGGAGGGCAAGAAGGGTCAGCCAAGACTTAAGCCTCCATTTCCAGCGGCAATGGGCCTATATGGATGCCCAACAACAGTAAATAACGTCGAAACAATTGCTGTTGTTCCAACCATTCTGAGAAGAAGTGCGGCGTGGTTCGCCGGCTTTGGGCGAGAGAATAACGCGGGCACCAAAGTCTTTTGTATATCTGGTCATGTGAATAATCCCTGCAATGTCGAGGAAGAGATGAGTATTCCTCTCAAGGAGCTAATAGAGAAGCATGCGGGTGGAGTGCGAGGTGGCTGGGACAATCTTAAGGCTGTTATCCCAGGTGGTTCCTCTGTCCCGATGCTGCCGAAATCTGTTTGTGAAGATGTGCTCATGGACTATGACTCCCTGAAGGAGCAGCGATCAGGGCTTGGCACGGCTGCGGTAATTGTTATGGATCAATCGACTGATTTGATTGCGGCTATCGCTCGTTTGTCAAAATTTTATAAACATGAAAGTTGCGGTCAATGCACGCCTTGTCGTGAGGGAACGGGTTGGATGTGGCGGGTAATGGAGCGTTTCGTGTCCGGAGATGCAGAAATTGAAGAAATTGACATGTTGCTTGAAGTTTCCAAACAAGTCGAAGGACATACCATTTGTGCGCTCGGTGATGCTGCAGCTTGGCCAATTCAAGGGTTAATGCGGCATTTTCGGGATGAGGTGGAGGCTAGAATTCTGGCCTATAAGGCGAAGTCATCGGCTGCAGCTTGATGGTGAGGAAAAAATTTAATGGCTAAGGTCACGATAGACGGAGAAGAAATTGAGGTCCCTGACGGGATAACCGTCCTTCAGGCCTGCGAAATGGCCGGGAAGGAAATTCCTAGATTCTGTTACCATGAGCGGCTTTCCGTCGCAGGAAATTGTAGAATGTGTTTGGTCGAGGTGGCGCCTGGACCTCCAAAGCCGGCTGCGAGCTGTGCATTACCAGTGGGTGAAGGGATGGCGATCAAAACCAATACGCCCATGGTAAAAAAGGCTCGCGAGGGTGTGATGGAGTTTTTGTTGATAAACCATCCACTCGATTGCCCGATATGCGATCAAGGCGGGGAATGTGATTTGCAGGACCAATCGATGGCCTATGGGGCAGGCCAGTCTCGTTTCCGCGAGAATAAGCGCGCGGTTGTGGATAAAAACATCGGACCGCTTGTAAAAACTCAGATGACGCGATGCATACAGTGCACGAGATGTGTCAGGTTTATTACTGAGGTTGCCGGCGTTGAGGAACTTGGCGCGACCGGTCGTGGTGAGTCCATGGAGATAACGACATATGTCGAAAAGGCTCTAAGCTCTGAACTTTCTGCCAACATAATAGACTTGTGTCCTGTCGGAGCGTTGACCTCCAAGCCTTACGCTTTTAATGCTCGCCCCTGGGAGTTAACTCGGACCGAGAGCATCGATGTTTTGGATGCAGTCGGAAGTAACATTAGAATCGACTCTCGAGGTAGAGAAGTCCTTAGAGTGCTCCCCGTGACCAATGATGAGATAAACGAGGAATGGATCTCCGACAAAACGCGATTTGCATGTGACGGGTTAAAGAGGCAACGCCTGGATAGGCCCTACGTGAAACGTGATGGGAAATTGAAACAGGCAAGCTGGAGCGAAGCCCTTGAGGTGATTGCTCAAAAGGTTAGGGAGCTAGATAGCAAGAAAATAGCTGCAATTGTGGGTGATCAGGCCGATTGCGAGTCAATTTTTGTCCTAAAAGAATTAATGACCTTGCTGAACGTGGGCAATATTGATTGTCGTCAAAAAGGAGAAAGATTAGAAGTCGGAACGCGCGCGAGTTACATTTTTAATACTAGTATCTCCGGAATTGATGAGGCTGACGCGTGTCTCTTGATTGGGTGTAATCCGCGTCTAGAAGCCCCAGTGTTAAATGCGCGCCTACGGAAAAGATGGATAGGAAGTGGATTGAAGGTTGGTTTGGTGGGGGTCGCCGCAGATTTAACCTACCCCCTTGAACATCTTGGCTTTAACCCCTCAGTCTTGAGAGAGATTTTGGAAGGACGTCATCCATTCCGAAAAGTTCTTGATGACGCAGACAAACCCATGCTTATTCTTGGGAGCGCTGCTATTTCTCGTCCGGATGGTTCTGCTATCATGAAACTTGCCAAGGAGATAGCCGATCTGACAGGTATGGTCTGTGAGGGTTGGAATGGCTTTAATTTCCTCCACACTGCAGCCTCTCGGGTTGGTGCTCTCGATATTGGTTTCGTTCCGAGAGATCCGAATAAATCAATTAATGACATTTTGCAGGATGCCGAGTTGGTGTACTTGCTTGGGGCGGATGAAATCGATCCGAGCTTATTGAAGGATCCTTTTGTGGTTTACCAAGGTCATCATGGGGACCTGGGCGCTCATTCCGCTGATGTGATCCTTCCCGGGGCAGCCTACACGGAGAAAAGTGGGACTTATGTTAACACTGAGGGTAGGGTCCAGAGGGGAACCAGGGCTGTGTTCCCTCCCGGGGAGGCGAAGGAGGATTGGACCATTGTCAAAGCGTTCTCCGATACACTAGGGTGCCCTTTGCCTTTTAAGAATATTGGTATGGTTAGAGAAGGGTTGGCTAAACTTAACCCCATTTTTTCTAAGAGAGATATATTAATACCCGCGAGTTGGCAGGACTTTGGAGAAGAGGGCCCGGTTTCAGAAGCTGATTTTGGATCGGCCGTAGAAAATTTTTACATGACGGATCCAATCAGTAGAGCTTCTGAGACAATGGCAAACTGTGCCCGAGAAATTAGAGGATTTTTGAGTAAGACGGTCGCTCATGGCTGACCTTTGGGAAATCTATCTTCTGCCGGCGTTGATCATTTTGGTTCAAATTTTGGCTATCGTAGTTCCATTACTGATCGCAGTTGCCTATCTGACTTTAGCAGAACGAAAAGTAATTGCTGCAATGCAATTACGAAAAGGTCCGAACGTCGTGGGTCCATTTGGGCTCCTCCAGCCTCTTGCGGATGGCTTAAAACTTCTGTTTAAGGAGACCATCATCCCAGCTGGGGCAAACCCCATAGTGTTTTTGGCAGCCCCTATGATTACTTTTATTTTGGCTCTCGTTGCATGGGCGGTAATTCCTTTTGATAAGGGATTGGTTTTGGCGGATATCAATGTTGGGATTCTCTATCTATTTGCGATTTCCTCCCTAGGCGTTTACGGAATTATTATGGCCGGCTGGGCTTCGAATTCGATTTATCCCTTCCTTGGAGCGTTACGCTCTGCAGCGCAGATGGTCTCCTATGAGGTTTCAATTGGATTTGTGATTATAACCGTTCTGCTATGCGTGGGTTCGTTGAATCTGACAGATATTGTCGAAGCTCAGAGAGGCCTGTGGTTTTGCATTCCTCTCTTACCGATGTTTGTCATATTTTTTGTTTCAGCATTGGCTGAAACCAATCGGGCGCCTTTTGACCTGCCGGAAGCCGAGGCAGAGTTGGTGTCTGGCTATAATGTGGAATATTCCGCAATGACCTTTGCGCTATTCTTCCTTGGGGAATACGCAAATATGATTTTGATGAGTGGAATGACGGCGGTTTTGTTCCTTGGTGGATGGTTGCCACCTATTGATGTCGCCCCATTTAACTGGATCCCAGGTCCAATCTGGTTTGCGTTGAAAATAGCTTTTTTACTGTTTGTGTTCCTTTGGGTAAGGGCCACTTTCCCGCGTTATCGTTATGATCAACTTATGCGTTTAGGCTGGAAGGTTTTTCTTCCCTTTTCGCTTTTTTGGGTGGTTGCGACAGCGGGGTTCTTAGTTTGGACTGGAGGATTACCAGCATGACCCAGCTTTTCAGGAGTATGAAATGAGTCTTGTTGCACGCTTCACTCGCTCCCTCCTTCTAATCGAGTTGCTTCGCGGAATGGCCATGACACTTCGGTATATGTTCAAGCCAAAAGTAACTTTGAATTATCCCTACGAGAAAGGTCCCCTTAGTCCTCGATTTAGGGGTGAGCATGCCTTACGCAGATACCCAAATGGAGAGGAGCGTTGCATTGCATGTAAGCTTTGCGAGGCGGTTTGCCCGCCCCAGGCCATTACCATTGAGGCAGAACCCCGTGCTGATGGAAGTCGACGGACCACCCGATACGATATCGATATGGTTAAGTGTATCTATTGTGGGTTTTGTGAAGAGGCTTGTCCGGTAGATGCGATCGTCGAAGGACCAAATTATGAGTTTGCGAGAGAAAGCCGAGAGGAACTCATGTATAATAAAGAAAAGCTCCTCTCCAATGGAGACATGTGGGAGACGGAAATATCCGCACGACTTCGGGCAGATGCTCCGTATCGTTGATGGGATTGAATTATCACGATGGAATGGGTAAGCGGGGCACGGTAGCAGAATGATAACGGCTTTTGTCTTCTATTTGTTTGCCGCCATTGTTATTGCATCTGCGGTTATGGTGATTTCTGCCAAGAACCCAGTCCATTCAGTTTTATTTCTGATATTAGCTTTTTTTAATGCAGCCGGTCTATTTGTTTTGATAGGCGCTGAGTTTATCGCCATGATCCTTGTCGTGGTCTATGTGGGTGCAGTAGCTGTGCTATTCCTCTTCGTTGTTATGATGCTGGACATTGGTTTTGCGCGTCTTAGAGAAGGGTTTATGCAGTATATACCTCTCGGGGGCTTGGTCGGGCTCATTCTTCTTGTGGAGCTTGTGATGGTCGGAGGAAGCTGGGTTTTATCCCCGGCGATTGAAAAAGGAAGGATCTTTCCTTCTCCACTAATTGATCAATCAACTAATACACACGCCATCGGTAATATACTCTATACGGATTATATATATTTGTTTCAGGGGGCGGGGTTGGTTCTGCTGGTTGCAATGATTGGCGCCATTGTCCTCACCCTAAGGACAAGGGATGGGGTCAAGAAACAGAATATAAGTCAACAGCTGTCTCGGTCTCCCGAGGACTCAGTTGAGTTACGGGATGTAGAAACGGGAAGCGGGGTTTAGTCATGTTGGAAATTGGCATCGGGCACTACCTAACGTTAGCCGCTATTTTATTCACTCTAGGGATTTTTGGAATTTTTCTGAATAGAAAGAATGTGATTACCATCCTCATGTCCATAGAGTTGATTTTACTTTCGGTGAATATCAATCTTGTTTCATTTTCAGTCTTTCTGCAGGATTTGGCCGGGCAAATTTTTGCGATGTTAGTGTTAACAGTTGCTGCGGCGGAGGCAGCCATTGGCTTGGCCATAATAGTTGTTTACTTCCGTAATCGCGGGAATATTGCGGTAGAAGACGCGAATCTGATGAAGGGCTAACGGCTGTGTTATATGGTCTTTGCATTTTTTCTCCCCTGGTAGGAGCTGCCATCGCCGGGTTTTTGGGGAGGATTTTGGGGGCTAAGGGTTCGCAGGTCATTACCTGCGGGACTATGACATTGTCTCTTCTCTTTGCTCTTGTAATTTTTAAGTTGGTAGCTCTGGAAAACACTCCGCAGACTGTCCAGTTGTTTAGCTGGATTGTATCAGGAAGTTTTCAGGTAGAGTGGGCTTTAAGATTCGACACGTTGACTGCAGTTATGCTGGTTGTGGTGACCGGTGTTTCTACGTTGGTGCATTATTATTCAATAGGGTATATGCACCATGATCCCCACAATCCCCGTTTCTTTTCCTATTTGAGCCTGTTTACGTTTTTTATGCTGATGTTGGTGACATCAGATAATTTTCTCCAGTTGTTTTTTGGTTGGGAAGGCGTCGGATTGGCCTCCTATCTGCTCATTGGTTTTTGGTATAAGAAGCCGTCTGCCAATTCGGCAGCGATTAAAGCTTTTCTTGTTAACAGGGTTGGAGATTTTGGTTTTGCCCTCGGCATAATGGGGGTATTCCTTGTTTACGGAACTCTCTCATTCGATGCGGTATTCGATGCTACGCCAGGTAAGGCCGGAGCAATGATAGAGTTTCTTGGTGGTCAGTATCATGCCATTACGGTTCTTTGTTTGCTTCTTTTCATTGGTGCTATGGGAAAATCTGCGCAACTGGGATTGCATACCTGGTTACCTGATGCGATGGAGGGTCCGACACCAGTCTCGGCACTAATTCATGCGGCGACAATGGTTACAGCGGGCGTATTTATGGTGGCACGTCTCTCGCCCATGTTCGAGTACTCAGAGACAGCTCTGGCGGTGGTGACTGTAGTTGGAGCGAGTACAGCTTTTTTTGCTGCTACCGTCGGCTTGTGTCAAAACGATATAAAACGGGTTATTGCCTATTCAACATGCTCGCAGCTTGGATATATGTTTTTCGCCTGCGGCGTATCCGCTTACGCAGCGGGGATCTTTCATCTTTTCACGCACGCCTTTTTCAAAGCGCTTTTATTCCTAGGAGCGGGCTCAGTTATACACGCTATGTCGGATGAGCAGGATATGCGCAAAATGGGCGGTATTTGGAGACAAATCAAAACGACCTATATCATGATGTGGATAGGTTCACTTGCACTCGCCGGAGTTCCACTGTTTTCTGGGTTTTATTCCAAAGACATTGTTTTGGAAGCAAGTTTTGCGGCTCAGACGGGTGTAGGCAATTATGCGTTTATCCTTGGTATGGCTGCGGCATTGATGACTGCTTTCTACAGCTGGCGCCTTTTAATAATGACATTCCATGGGGAAAGTCGAGCGGATGAAAAGACTTTGGCTCATGTCCATGAATCACCAAAAATTATGACAGTTCCCCTCGGGTTTCTAGCTCTGGGTGCTGTATTTGCGGGCTGGTTGGGTTTTGATCTCTTCGTTGGATCGGGAATGAAAAGTTTCTGGGGAGAGGCTATTTTTGTTTTGGACTCACACACGGCTCTAAAAGAGGCCCATGGTGTTCCCCTGTGGGTTAAAATTGGACCCGTGGTGATGGGGGTTATTGGGATCGCGCTAGCCTATTGGTTTTATATGTTTAACCCTAAGCTTCCGGCGGCTCTCGCCCAGAGATTTTCTCATTTATATCGTTTCCTTCTCAATAAATGGTATTTTGATGAACTTTATGATCGGGTCCTTGTTCAACCCTCAAAAAATTTAGGTAAATCTCTTTGGAAAGATGGCGACGGAACCCTGATAGACGGATTGGGTCCGGATGGGATCGCGGGGGCTATCCGTTACTTGGCTCAAAGGGCTAGTGCCCTTCAGAGCGGATACATATTTCATTACGCTTTTGCGATGCTGATAGGAGTGGCAATCCTGGTTTCACTGTATTTGTTTGGGATCGGGCATTAAATCATGCTGAATGATTTGCCTATTCTCTCTATCATAATTTTCTTACCGCTTGTCGGGGCTATTTGTATCGCTGTTCAACGCCAGGATGAGGCCGGAATACGTAATGCTAGAAATGGGGCCTTATGGACGTCGATGTTTACTCTGGGATTATCCCTATTTCTATGGTTTGGCTTCGAAAAAGGGACATCGGAATTCCAATTCGTAGAAAGGCATCCCTGGATAGAGACCTTTAACATCCATTACCACCTGGGTGTCGACGGGATCTCCGTTCTCTTTGTTCTGCTCTCAACCCTATTAACCCCGATTTGTATTCTTGCGAGTTGGGATGCCATTCGTGACAGGGTTAAAGATTATATGGTCGCGTTTCTTGTATTAGAGACGTTGATGATAGGTATGTTCTGCGCGCTTGATATGGTCCTGTTTTATATTTTCTTTGAGGGCGTCCTGATACCAATGTTTTTGATTATTGGGATTTGGGGTGGAGAGCGGAGAGTCTATGCAGCTTTTAAGTTTTTTCTCTACACCCTGACCGGGTCGGTCTTGATGTTGCTAGCGATCTTATACATGTATTTGAATACCGGAGTGACAGAGATCCCAATCCTTTTGAAAACCTCCTTTCCCCGGGATGCCCAGCTTTGGCTTTGGATGGCATTTTTTGCCAGTTTTGCGGTCAAGATACCAATGTGGCCGGTCCACACATGGCTTCCAGATGCGCATGTGGAGGCTCCTACGGCAGGGTCGGTAATTCTTGCTGGGGTACTATTAAAAATGGGGGGGTATGGCTTCCTTAGGTTTTCGCTGCCGATGATGCCGCTAGCCAGTGATTTTTTTACTCCGCTAATCTTCACTCTCAGTATCATCGCTGTCATTTACACTTCTCTCGTTGCGCTTGCGCAACTTGATATGAAAAAATTGATTGCTTATTCGTCCGTCGCGCACATGGGTTTTGTCACTCTTGGGATCTTTGCGGCAAATACTCAGGGTGTTCAAGGCGCCATCTATCAAATGCTCAGTCATGGCATTGTTTCCGCAGCTCTCTTTCTATGCGTGGGTGTTGTTTATGATCGGATCCATACTCGATTAATAGAGCGCTATGGTGGGCTTGCCGAGAGAATGCCGGTCTACGCTGTGGTGTTCATGCTGTTTATGTTGGCCAGCGTCGGTCTTCCCGGGACCAGCGGATTCATCGGAGAATTCTTGGTTTTAGTGGGCTTATTCAAAGTGAGTACTTGGGTCGCATTTTTAGCGGCAACCGGAGTCGTTCTTGGGGCGGCTTATATGCTTTGGCTCTATAGGAGAGTTATATTTGGGGTTTTAACAAGAGAAGACCTAAAATCTGTGAAGGATATGAATTGGAGAGAAATTTTAATATTTTCTCCCCTGATCGTATTGACACTCTGGATGGGGGTTTATCCAACTCCATTTCTTGAAATTATGGATGCATCTGTCGCAAATTTAATTTCGCAACACAATGCGGCTCTTACTGCTTTTTCTGAGTCTTCCCTCTCGGTCGCAACTAGATAGAGGAAGAAGCAGAATGGAATTTATAAATATTACCCCAGTTCTGCCTGAACTTTATCTCGCTTGTTCCGGTATGGCGCTATTGCTGTTTGGCGTTTTTCGAGGGGTCGAAGCCTACAGAACAGTATGTTGGTTGGCCGTAGTAATTTGTTTGGGAGCCGGACTACTGCTCTCATTGGGAGCAGGAAAGACTGTGGCCTTTGGAGGGCAGTTCATTACAGATGATTTTGCCCGTTTTATGAAATGGTTAGTTGTTTTGGGCTCTAGTCTGACTATCGTCATGGCAATCTCTTTTAATCGAAGGGAATCTATGGCGCATTTTGAATATCCGGTGCTTATCCTTTTCTCAACACTCGGGATGTTCATGATGATTTCTGCGAACGATCTGATCTCTCTTTACGTGGGATTGGAGCTTCAAAGTCTCTCTCTTTATGTTCTGGCAGCCTTTCGACGTGATTCCCTACGTTCATCCGAAGCCGGTCTTAAATATTTTGTTCTTGGTGCCCTGTCTTCGGGGATGCTCTTGTACGGAGCCTCGTTAATTTATGGATTTACAGGAACGACCTCATTTTCCAGTTTGGCCAATGCACTTCCTAACGCAGGATCAGAATCTATCGGAGTGATAGTCGGATTGATATTCCTGATAACCGGCATGGCGTTCAAGATTTCCGCAGTCCCTTTTCATATGTGGACACCTGATGTTTATGAAGGGTCACCGACACCGGTAACCGCATTTTTTGCGGTTGCCCCCAAAATTGCGGCCTTTGCTCTCTTCATCCGCGTGATGTCCGAGCCTTTTGGGGGGCTCGTTGATGAGTGGAGGCAAGTAATTATCCTGCTGGCTTTGGGGTCCATGGCTTTTGGGTCTTTAGCAGCCATTTGGCAAACAAATATTAAACGGATGTTGGCATATAGCTCCATTGGTCATGTGGGGTATGCATTAATTGGCTTAGCATGCGGAAGTGAGGTCGGTGTCCGGGGGATCCTAATATATTTGGCGATCTATCTGGCCATGACCTTGGGCACATTTTGTTGTGTTTTGGCAATGAGGCGGGGTGGTAATATGGTCGAGAATATCTCAGACCTGGCGGGGATGTCTCGAAACCACCCATTGATTGCGCTCGCTCTCGGAATTTTGATGTTTTCTATGGCGGGAATACCGCCGATGGCAGGCTTTTTTGGCAAGCTCTATATATTTGTGGCGGCGGTTGACTCAGGACTGATAGCTTTGGCTATTTTCGGGGTTCTCTCTAGTGCTGTTGGTGCATTTTATTATTTGCGGATTGTTAAGATTATGTATTTTGATGAGCGCCAGGAAAAAATGGATCATCCTTTGGAACCTGAGTTGAGAGTAATTTTAACTGTGTCAACGGCCTTCGTCCTTCTATTCTCTTTAATTCCCACCTCATTGGTCGATGCAGCCTCAGCCGCAGCGAAAGTACTTTTTGCTGGATAGAGTAAGTGGGGGGTGGCAGCTCTCAGTCTTTGATGAGCTTGACAGCACCAACAATGAAGCGCTCAGGCGGTTGGAAAACGGCGAAGAGACGGGCGGGATAATACTTGCCAAATCCCAAACCAATGGAAAAGGCCGCAATGGCAAAAGTTGGGTTTCTGGGCAAGGCAACCTCTTAATGAGTGCGACAGTGACGATTCCAAATGATCGTTGTCCGAGTGACTTGGCATTTGTTGCAGCTGTGGCTGCAGGAGAAGCCGTCAATACAATTCTTCCACTCTCGAAAAATATGCAAATCAAATGGCCCAATGACTTGCTGATCGAAGGCAAAAAAACTGGCGGCATATTGGTTGAGAGTTTGGGTGCCCGCCATAAAGCTGTCATCGGGATTGGAATCAATTTAAAATCGGCTCCTAAGGTTGGGGGAATTAATGCAACCTGTATCGAGAGTTATGGGGTTGCTGTTACCGCGATGGAAATGGTCAACATTATCGGTCTGGAGCTGAAAGAATGGTTGACGCGTTGGGAAAATGATGGCTTGCCTACGATTGTTAAGCAATGGAAAAAATCCGCAATGGGGTTAGGAGAAACAATTTCAATTCGTCTGGCCAATGATGATGTTTTGTTGGGGCGCTTTGACGATATTTTAGACGATGGAAGGCTGCTCTTGCGCGAGGCAAAAGGGAAAATTAGGTATATTACCTCAGGGGAAGTCTTTTTTGGATCTACAAATGTTACTTGCGATTGATTCTGGGAATACCAACACTGTCTTTGCTGTTTTCGAAAATAATAAATGCATTGGAGAATGGCGCGGTGCGACAGACCCCAAAAGGACTGCAGACGAGTATGGCGTTTGGTTAACACAGCTGCTTCAGGTTCAGAAAATAGAATTGCAGTCTATTACTCAGGCAATTATTGCCACAGTTGTGCCCGAAGGACTTTTTTCTTTGTTAGAGCTATGTCGTAGATATTTTAATGCTGAACCTCTGGTGGTTGGTGATCCAGATGTCAAATTGGATATCGATGTCTTGGTCGATGATCCGGCTCAGGTAGGAGCGGACCGTCTTGTGAATGCAGTAGCAGGGTATCAAAAGCATAAAGAGGCCTTTGTGGTTGTCGATTTCGGAACCGCCACAACCTTTGATTTGATAGACCATCAAGGAGCGTACAGAGGAGGGGTTATCGCACCGGGAATTAATCTTTCTTTGGAGGCACTAGATCTTGCGGCTGCCAGATTGCCTCGGATTACAGTTAAAAAGCCCTCAGTCGTTGTTGGTCGTAATACAGTATCTGCAATGCAGTCAGGTATTTATTGGGGTTATGTTGGTCTTCTGGAGGGATTGATTAAGAGGATTCACAATGAGTTTGGCGATACTACTAAAGTCCTGGCGACTGGAGGGTTAGCCCCTTTGTTTGCGGAGGCGACAGCAATTATCAATGAAATTGACCTGGATATGACAATACGTGGCCTTAATTACATTTCTATTCTTAATAGAGGTCCATGTTGATGGCTGAGCCAGAGTTGCTTTTTGTCCCGCTGGGAGGTGCCGGAGAGATTGGTATGAACCTGTCTCTATACGGATATGGCGATGACTGGTTGATGATTGATTGCGGTGTAACATTTTCAGATGATCGTTATCCAGGTCTCGATGTTTTTGTACCTGATGTGTCTTTTGTTAAGGAGAAAGTTAAAAAGCTACATGGGATAGTTGTTACACATGCCCATGAAGATCACATAGGAGGGATTTCTCATCTCTGGAGATTTTTAAAATGCCCGGTATATGTTACGCCCTTGGCTTCTGGCCATTTAAGACGAAAATTATCAGAGTCTGGCCTTTTGGGTCGGGTCCCAGTTATTGAGATTGAACCCGCCGGCTCAGAAAAAATAGGCCCTTTTAGTTTTGAATTTATTTCCGTGGCACACTCCATACCAGAAACTCAGGCCGTTTCTCTGAAAACTCCTCGAGGTACAGTTCTGCATATCACCGACTGGAAACTTGACTCCCAGCCTTTAGTTGGTCCTGTCACGGATGAGAGGGCGCTTCAGGCTCTGGGAAGAGAGGGAGTAATTGCAATGATGTGCGACTCAACGAACATTCAGGTTTCTGGTTGGTCAGGGTCTGAGGGGCCCTTAAGAAAAAGTTTGATCGAGATTGTTGGTTCTTGTTCTAAAAGGGTCCTGATTGCCTGTTTTGCCTCTAATATCACAAGATTACTTACCTGCGTTGAAGCAGCGGAGCGTGCCGGCCGAACTGTTGGCCTTGTTGGTCGTTCGCTTTGGAATATGGTCGAAAATGCTCGGAGATGCGGTTATTTGGATGGGGTCCGTGACTTTTTGCCTCCAGAGGAAATAGGCTACTTACCGCGGGATCGGGTTTTGTTAATTGCAACCGGTAGTCAAGGAGAAAGTCGGGCAGCCCTCTCTCGGATCGCAGCAGACTCGCACAGAGACATTGTTGTTGAAAAAGGGGATACCGTTATTTTTTCATCAAAAGAAATACCTGGAAATGAGAGGGCTATCGGCCGTATTCAGAATCAGCTGTCTCGGCAAGGGGTGAATGTTATTACTGAACGAGATGCTTTTGTGCATGTTTCAGGGCATCCTGCCCGAGATGAGGTTTCGCAGTTGTATGATTGGGTCAAGCCGCCCCTGCTAATACCAATTCATGGAGAGACCCGACATCTGAGCGAACACGTTAAATTTGCATTGTCCAGCGGAATCCCAAACTCGATTTTGGTTCAGAATGGTTCAGTTTTGCGACTATCGCCAGGGTTACCCCAAATTATTGATGAGGTTCCTGTGGGGCGATATGCAGTTGATGGAGCTTCTTTACTTCCCGTTGATAGTCCAGTGCTAAAAACTCGTCGCCGACTATCCACGGGGGGCATGGTAGCAGTAAGTCTTGTTTTGAACGGCCAGAATGGTTTGATTAAAGAGCCAGAGATATCTCTATTGGGGGTTGGTGAAGACGCTGAAGATGAAACTAATGATTTAGTCGATGAGATGCTAGATGAGATACGTCACTCGCTTGGGTCACTTCGTCGCAGCGCTAAAAACAGTGATGTTATTATAAAAGAAGCAGCTTCCAAGGCGATACGGGTGGTTCTAAAAGACAAGCGGTATACAAGACCGACAATAAACATTCATGTGTTTAGATTGTAAGGAGGTCAGATGACCTTAACCTCTGGCATTGTAGTTTATGTCATTGTTTGGTGGTTAGTATTTTTTATGATGCTTCCAATCGGTGTCAGGCCGCCGCATGAGTTGGGTAAAAATGCTGAAACAGGCCATGAACCAGGGGCACCTGTGGCACCGCGTCTCTGGATAAAAACTCTAGCATCGACTGTTATTGCCGGCCTGATATGGTTTATTTTATTATGGGTAATAAACTCAGACTTTATCTCTCTTAGACCGGTTTGACGTTTGTGCCACATTACTGTGATACCGCTCCCCAACATGAGGTGCACGCTGTCTATCATGAGCAGGAATATGGATTTCCAGTCGCGCATGATCATAGTCTTTTTGAAAGATTGGCATTGGAAATTAATCAAGCAGGTTTATCGTGGGAGATAGTTTTGCGGAAAAGAGCCGCTATTTGGGAGTCATTTCGGGGTTTTAATCCAAAAATAGTGGCGGAGTTTGGCACCAAAGAACTTGATAGTTTGTTGGCTAACCCTGGTATCATTCGAAACAGACTGAAGATTGAGTCCATAATCCATAATGCAAGGGTTATTTCTAATTTGGCTCAGGCTTTTGGTTCCTTTTCGGGGTGGCTCAGTGCCCAGCATCCGTTACCTTTGGAGGAATGGACCATTTTATTTAAGAAAACATTCAAATTTACTGGCAAGGAAATCACAAGAGAGTTCCTTATGAGCACTGGATATTTACAGGGGGCCCATAAAGAGGATTGCCCAGTTTTTCGGCGGATTGTAGCACTCAAGCCCCCTTGGTTGGGGGCTTGAGCCGAGCTGCACAAATTATCAGGCTGTAAGAAAATAAATTAGAAAACAACCTGCTACGAGCCACATGGCAGCCGATATGTCGCCTAGCCGCCCGCATGTCGCCTTTATTGCAACATAGGCAATAAATCCGAGCCCGATCCCAGTTGCGATTGAGAATGTAAGAGGCATCGTTAGCGTTGTTATTACGGCAGGAACATATTCGGTAACGTCATCCCAATCGATTTCTGCTAACCCACGAGCCATTAGACACGCAACAAAGATTATTGCCGGAGCTGTGGAGAAGGCTGGGATCGAGGTGGCCAAAGGCGCGAAAAACAGGGCTAGCAGGAAGAGGATTGCGACGGCCACTGCGGTAAGCCCAGTCCGGCCTCCCGCTCTAACACCTGAGGCACTCTCTATATAGCTGGTAGTCGTAGAAGTTCCCAGCAAAGAACCGAAAACAGTTGCAGAACTGTCTGCGACGAGTGCGGGGCCAAGACGTGGCAGATTGCCTTTGTCATCGAGCATCTTAGCCTGATGCGCCACAGCTATGAGTGTTCCTGCAGTATCAAAAAGATCTACAAGCAAAAAACTAAAGAGCAGAATCGCGATAGTTGCCCCTGCGAGTTGAAAAAAACCAGAAATATCAAGCTGAAGAAGAGTTGGGCTAGGATCCGGCGGCATAGAGACTATTGTCGCGGGCGGTTTTGCAACGCCGAGAAGCATTCCGAGTATCGCCACGCTAAGGATCCCAATAATAATGGCGCCTGGAACCCGCTTATAATCTAGCGCAACCATAACAATGAAACCAATGATAGATAGAATAACAGGTATGCTTGTGAGTTTACCAACTGTTACCAATGTGGCTGGATGATCTGCAACAATTCCGGCGCTCTTTAAGCCAATAAAACCAAGAAACAGTCCGATACCAGCCGCAATGGCAAGTTTTTGTGATCGAGGAATGCTATTAATAATCCAAGCCCTAATCGGAAGGATACTTAAGATTAAAAACAGAATTCCGGAAATGAAGACAGCTGCCAGCGCGATTTGCCAACTGACACCCATTCCCTTTACCACTGCAAAGGTAAAAAATGCATTCAATCCCATTCCCGGGGCCATCGCTATTGGATAATTAGCGTAAAGACCCATGATTAGGGTTCCAATTGCCGCAGCGAGACACGTGGCCACAAATACCGCGTTTTTATCCATTCCCGCAGCCGCAATAATTTCTGGGTTTACGAAGATTATGTAGGCCATTGTTAGAAATGTTGTTAGGCCCGCAAATAATTCAGTTTTGACTGTTGTGTCGTGTTCCCTCAGTCGGAAGAAATTTTCCAGCATGGAGTTCTCCGTTTCTTTGATTCTAATTTTTAAATGTTACATTTTAGCCGTAAAGTCTTGCACAGTATTCTCGAATCAAGTTCAGGTTTTTTGTTTCAATGAGAACTGGACTTTAAACACGTTAATTCTGCATTGCATTGATGCTCGTGCTTCCCTACAGTCCCGGCGAATATCGGAAAGTTTGGCATGCGTCGTACAAATTATTTTCTACCCACCCTCAAAGAGAATCCAACTGAAGCCCAGATAGTTTCGCACAGATTGATGCTGCGATCTGGGATGATCCGCCAGGCGAGTGCCGGGATATACTCTTGGTTACCTCTGGGGCAGCGTGTTTTGAGGCGTGTTGAACAGATTGTGAGGGAAGAGCAGGACCGGGTAGGGTGTCAGGAGATGTTGATGCCTACTATTCAATCTGCTGATCTCTGGCGCGAGAGTGGACGCTACGACGGTTATGGCTCAGAAATGCTACGATTTGTCGACAGGCACGATAGGGAGCTGCTTTACGGGCCGACAAATGAAGAACAAATTACAGAGATATTTCGTGATACTGTCCGTTCTTACCGTGATCTTCCGAAAATTTTGTATCACATTCAGTGGAAATTTAGAGACGAGGTCAGGCCTCGTTTCGGGGTGATGCGTGGGCGCGAGTTTCTTATGAAAGATGCCTACTCATTTGATTTGGATTATGAGGCTGCGAGACGCTCCTACAATAAGATGTTTATGTGTTACCTCCGAACCTTTGCGCGGATGGGATTGAAAGCTATTCCAATGAAGGCTGATACAGGACCGATTGGAGGTGATCTAAGCCATGAATTTATTATCTTGGCGAACACCGGTGAGAGCGAGGTCTATTGCGATAAAAGATTCTTAGAATTTGATGCTTTATCTGATGCTGCAAATAAAGCGCAGGACCTGGATGAGCAGTTTCAAAAATGGACCTCCTTATACGCGGCGACTGACGAAATGCATGACCCCTCAAAGGCAGCTGAGTTAGGAGATGAACTGGTTTCTGCCCGGGGTATCGAAGTTGGCCATATTTTTTATTTTGGAACGAAATATTCAGAGGCAATGAACGCCAGTGTTACTGGATCTGACGGCGGCCATGTGATGCTTGAGATGGGCTCGTATGGAATAGGGGTTTCGCGCCTTGTCGGGGCGATTATCGAGGCCTCGCATGATGAGAATGGTATAATCTGGCCGGAGGAAGTTGCCCCCTTTAAGGTTGGCATGATTAATTTGAAAACGGGGGATACGAAATGCGATCAGGCCTGCAACAATATTTATGATAAACTTAGAGCGGAAGGGGTTGAAGTCCTCTTTGATGATCGATCTGAACGCGCCGGCATAAAATTTGCCGATATGGATTTAATTGGGGTTCCCTGGCAAATAGTTGTGGGCCCTCGGGGTTTGAAAAATGGTCTGATCGAATTGAAACAGCGTTCCACGGGGATTAGTGAAGAGCTAACCGAACAAGTTGCCTTAAATAGGATCATTTTATAATGATTTTCTCAGCGTTCGAGCGGATGGTAGCCCTGCGCTACCTGCGTTCACGGCGGCGTGAGGGATTTGTGTCGATAATTGTCGGGTTTTCCTTTGCGGGTATTACGCTAGGCGTAGCAACTTTGATTATTGTTATGTCAGTTATGAATGGTTTTAGGTCTGAGTTGCTAAGCCGTATTTTGGGTTTGAATGGTCATATCGCTGTATCGAATGCGGTTGGTCGTGGTTTGGATGATTTTCGAAATTTAACATCACAGATTTCGAGATTACCCGGTGTTCAGCGAGCTACGCCGATTATTGAGGGACAAGCAATGGCTGCTGTGTCCGGGGAAGGGAAAGGCGCAATTATCCGAGGGATTTCACCAGAAGACCTGACGCGGCATCAGTTATTAGCGGATAATATTGTGGGAGGGAAATTAGGGAGCTTTGAGCAGGGAAGTGATGCATTGATTGGATCTCGGTTTGCCTCTCGTTATAATCTTTCATCTGGGGACGAATTTTCCCTAGTCAGCCCCAGTGGAAGACCGTCGATCTTTGGAACCATGCCACGGGCTAAACGCTTTCGCGTAAAGGCTATCTTCGAAATTGGCATGTACGAATATGATAGCAGCTTTATTTTTATACCTTTGAAAACAGCGAGAAAATTCTTCAACTATCGAGAAGGAGAGGTCTCCTCAATAGAGGTCTTTTTATCTGAACATGAGCTTACTGATGTCAGGATGAGAGATATTCGGATTTTAAGGAATGAGCCAATAAGAATTTCCAACTGGAAAGTCGTTAATTCGAGTTTTTTCAATGCCTTAAAAGTAGAACGTAATGTGATGTTTCTGATCCTGACTTTGATTATTGTGGTGGCCGCATTCAATATTATTTCAGGTTTAGTGATGATGGTTAAAGATAAGGGAAGAGATATCGCGATTCTTCGAACGATGGGTGTAAAAAGAGGGAGTGTGATGCGGATCTTCTTGCTCTCAGGAATGTCAGTTGGTGTCTTGGGCACAATTACAGGTTTTATTTTGGGTCTTACTTTTTCACTGAACATTGAAAGTATTCGGCAGTGGATCCAAAGTTTTTCGGGATCAGAGTTATTTTCCGCCGAAATTTATTTCCTCTCTAAACTTCCAGCTGAAATTGATCCTATGGAAGTGGCGTTAATCGTCAGCATGGCGTTAGTTTTGAGTTTTCTAGCGAGCCTTTATCCGGCTTGGCGTGCTACTAAACTAGATCCAGTGCAAGCGCTTCGATATGAGTAAGCCGGAGCACGTACTGTATCTAAAAGAGGTGTCCCGGTCATTTCAGCAGGGTTCGACTGAAATTAGCGTGCTAAAAGGGGTAGAGCTATCTATTTCAAGAGGAGAGGTCTTGGGGTTGGTGGGGCCTTCCGGTTCCGGAAAATCGACTCTTTTGCAGATTGCTGGAATATTAGAAAGGCCCAATAGTGGCAAGGTGATTATCGGTGGGATTTCATGTTGGGATGAAAACGATAATGTTCGAGCCGAATTGCGTCAGAGAAATTTGGGTTTTGTATTTCAGTATCATCACCTCCTATCGGAGTTTTCAGCGTTAGAAAATGTGATGTTACCTCAAATGGCGGCAGGAAAATCTAAGCAAGAGGCATCAAAGAGGGCAGAACAACTTTTGTCGGAGGTGGGCCTTGGGGGTCGTCTTTCCCACTTGCCAGGTGAGCTCTCAGGAGGAGAACAACAGCGTGTGGCTATTTGCAGAGGGTTAGCTAATGAACCTAAGCTTCTTTTGGCAGATGAGCCAACTGGAAACTTAGATGAAAGAACTGCCTTCGAGATATCCGGAATGTTGAGGGCCCTGGCTTCAAAAACGGGTGTAGCTCTAGTGATTGCAACTCATAATTCGGGGTTGACCGAAGAGATGGACCGGGTGGTGCGTGTACAAGACGGTTTTCTAGTTTAGCAGATCATCGGAGACAAATGGGTTAAAAAAATGTAAGAGGTAGGTTGACATCATAGTGTTGATGATTCGTTCTTATCTTCTTTTTGTCGAGAAATTATCCTAGGCTGAGATTCAAAACGCAAAATCTAGTGCCTAGGGATTTGTTAAGTTCTTTTATTTTGTGTGTTGCCATTTTGTTCCTAATGACATGCAAATCGGTCTATGTGATCATAAATAATCATGTCTCATGCTGATTTTGTGCATCTTAGAGTTCACACAGCCTACTCGTTGTCTGAGGGTGCTCTAAAGATTGCCGACATAGTAAACTTAGCGATAAAGCATCGGATGCCTGCGGTTGCCATGAGTGATAGTGGCAATCTTTTTGGCGCATTAGAGTTTTCAATCGCAGCTTGCAAGGCTGGTGTTCAGCCAATTATTGGCTGCGAAATCTCTGTAGCCAAGGAGAAGGCCAGCGAGGGGCGGATCAAAAAATCAGCCAACCTCAATGCGCCGGAGCATGATTTATTGGTCTTACTTGCACAAAATCAGACTGGTTACTCCAATTTGATGTCTCTTGCGAGCAAAGCGTATTTGCATACCCCAGCGGGAGAGCATCCCCGCATACTTTTGGGAGATCTGTTTGGTAGGTCAGAGGGGCTGATTGCTCTCTCTGGGGGACCATGGGGCGGCATCGGTCGGTTATTACTAGAAGATGATATAGCTGCAGCACGTAAATTAGCTGCAGAATTGTCCGAATTATTTCCGGGTCGTTTTTATATCGAACTCATGCGCCATGGAATGCCCGAGGAGGAGATAACGGAAAGAGGGTTCGTAGAACTCGCGTACTCAGAAAATTTGCCGTTGATTGCGACAAACAATTGTTTTTTCGCTGATGAATCGATGTATGAAGCCCAAGACTCACTTCTCTGCATTGCACAAGGGGTGCATGTTGACTTTAAAGAGAGGCGCCGTTTAACCGCGTCGCATCGGTTTCGTTCGCCCGAAGAGATGGAAGAGCTCTTTCAGGATATTCCTGAAGCGATAAATAACACACTAGTTATCGCGCGCCGCTGCGGGTTTATGCCGGAAGAACGAAATCCAATCCTTCCTAAATTTCCTATCAGCGATGGTATGGAAGAAACGGAATATTTACGGATAGCTGCTTTAGACGGGTTAAAAAGGCGACTGGAAGCCGATCCTGCGAAAAGAGGAGAGTTAGAGGGTTACTATAAGAGGCTTGATTTCGAATTGTCTGTTATCGAGTCCATGGGTTTCTCAGGATATTTTTTAATCGTAGCCGACTTCATCCAATGGGCTAAGTCGAGAGAAATTCCAGTGGGGCCGGGTCGAGGGTCCGGTGCAGGCTCGGTTGTTGCGTGGGCACTAACGATAACCGATCTTGATCCCCTGCGGTTTGGTCTTCTATTTGAACGCTTTCTAAACCCAGAACGAGTATCGATGCCAGATTTCGATATTGATTTCTGTCAAGATCGTCGAGATGAAGTAATCAGGTATGTTCAAGAAAAATATGGGACTGACAAGGTCGCCCAAATTATTACGTTTGGGAAACTGCAGGCGAGGGCAGTTTTGAGAGATGTTGGCCGAGTACTCGGCATCCCTTATGGATATGTTGATAAAATCTGTAAATTGGTACCCTTCAATCCCGCTAAGCCGCCTACTCTTGCTGAGGCAATTGAGTCAGAACCAGAATTGAAAAGACTTCGAGATACCGATGAGCAAATTCAGCGGTTGCTGGATATTGGTTTAAAACTAGAGGGCCTTTTTCGTCATGCCTCCACGCATGCGGCAGGGGTGGTTATTGGAGATCGTCCACTTGAACAATTAGTTCCCTTATACAGGGATCCCAGGTCTGAGATGCCGGCTACCCAATTTTCCATGAAATATGCCGAGGCCGCTGGTTTAGTTAAATTTGATTTTTTAGGCCTCAAAACTTTGACGGTAATTAATCGGGCCGTAGCTTTGATTAGAAAAACTGGTTCAGATCTGAATATTTCATCTCTTCCTTTGGATGACAGAAAAACCTTCGATCTTCTGGCGTCAGGAAATACAGTCGGGGTATTCCAGTTGGAAAGTGCCGGTATGCGAGACGTTCTAAGGCAATTAAAACCAGATAAATTTGAAGATATAATCGCGTTGGTTGCCCTTTATCGGCCGGGACCCATGGATAATATTCCGAAGTATATTGCCTGCAAACATGGCAAGGAAAAGCCTGATTATCTGCATGAAGACCTAACGGATGTGCTCAAAGAAACCTTTGGTGTCATGATTTATCAGGAACAGGTCATGCAGATCGCTCAAATATTAGCAGGCTATTCTTTGGGGAGCGCAGATCTGCTCCGTCGGGCGATGGGTAAAAAAATAAAGTCGGAAATGGAGGCCCAGCGGAACACCTTCGTCGATGGAGCGGTTTCGAGGGGAATCGATAAGGCGCAGGCGGAGCGTATATTTGAACAAGTTGATAAGTTTGCAGGATATGGATTTAATAAATCTCATGCCGCTGCCTATGCTCTGATTGCATATCAAACGGCCTGGTTGAAAGCTAATCATCCTGTTGAATTCTTTGCGGCTTCTATGACGCTTGATTTAGGCAACACTGATAAGATTAACGTGTTCAGGCAGGAGCTCGAACGTCTGGACATAAAGTTGCTGCAACCAGACGTAAATTATTCCCTTGATGTTTTTGGCGTTGAGTATGGAGATAATGGATTAGGAAGTGTGAGATATGCGCTAGCTGCCGTAAAAAATGTTGGGTTGCAGGCAATGGGGGAATTACTCAGTGAGAGGGAAACACACGGCTTTTTTAGATCAGCCTTAGACATGGCCAAGCGGCTAGGGTCAAGGGTCGCAAACAAGCGAATGCTCGAAAATTTGATTCGCGCAGGGGCTTTCGACGGATTAGAGCCCAATCGACGGAAACTCTTTGATGACGTCGACCGATTGGTGAGGGCTGCGGCGTCGGCAGAGAATGAGAGGAGAAGCGGACAAGTAAGTTTGTTCGGGACTGACCTGCATCCGGAAATAATTGAAAAAGAGGGATCAAATGTTTCGGACTGGCCGCCCATGGAACGCTTGGATCAGGAATTTGATGCCATTGGCTTTTATCTGTCCTCCCATCCGCTCGACTCCTATGGAATGGCGCTCGAGAGGATTGGCGTTATTCCAACAGAGAAACTATCGACTAATTCAATTGGCACGAGGCCGAAGTTGGCGGGAGTGGTGATCCGAAAGCAGGAGAGGACTTCCTCCCGTGGCAACCGATTTGCCTTTCTTCAGATTTCAGGTTCGAGTGGCGTGTTTGAAGTTGTTCTTTTTTCTGAACTGCTATCTCAATCGCGCGATTTACTAGAGCCCGGCAAAGCAATACTTCTTACTTGTGAAGTAAGGGGAGACGACCGGGAGGGTCTAAGGTTAACGGCAGTGGCCATCGAAGATTTGGATGCTGCTATTGCCCGGTCAGGTTCGGGACTGAAAATTCATGTTGCCGAAAGGGAGGCTTTTGTTCGAATTCACGAAGCTATAAAGCGGGCAAAATCAGGTCGTTCTCAGGTGAGCTTGGTTATGAATATTGATCAGGACCAGGTGGTAGAGGTCTCTCTTCCGGGTACTTTTGCGCTTTCGGCCGATATAAGGGCGTCTATTGCGGAGGTTCCGGGTGTAGTAGCTCTTAGGGATATATAATTGCTTATTGTTCCTGGACAGACTGCTCCTCTGAAAGGGCTTGAAAAAGGAAGTCAATAAGTTTACTAAGGCGTTGAAATCCACACACGGATAGACGGGCTGCTGTTAATTAGTGGTTCTGTTCCGGTGCAAGTCCTGGGTTGACTTGCCTCAATCCGTGGAGGCTAACCGGAGAAGAGGAATATCAAAATGGCTATGCCAACTTTTACAATGCGTCAGCTTTTAGAGGCCGGCGTTCATTTCGGACATCATACACGCCGCTGGAATCCAAGGATGGAGCCCTTTATTTTTGGCGCTCGCAACGGGATACATATTTTAGATCTGAGGCAGACTGTTCCGATGTTGCATGCTGCCTTGCAATCAGTCAGAGATACTGTCGCGGGCGGTGGCCGTGTTCTGTTTGTTGGTACCAAACGGCAGGCGAGTCAACAAATTACTGAGGCGGCGGCGCGTTGCGGGCAGTACTACGTCAATCATCGGTGGTTAGGAGGTATGCTGACCAATTGGACTACCATTACGGATTCAATTAAGCGTCTTAAGGAATATGACGAGCTCCTATCCCAGGAAGATATTGGGCTGACGAAGAAAGAGCTGTTAATTCGGACGAGAGAAAGAGATAAGTTAGATCGGGCACTTGGGGGTATAAAGGATATGGGCGGTTTGCCTGATATTCTGGTTGTGATAGATACGAACAAGGAGTCGATTGCCATCACCGAGGCCAAAAAACTCGGTATTCCGGTTGTGGCGATACTTGACAGTAATTGTGATCCTCGCGGTATTACATTCCCTATCCCTGGGAATGATGATGCGTTGAGGTCTATCGCGCTTTATTGCAGTCTTTTCTCCGATGCTGTTCTAGATGGACTTCAGCAAGAGGCGATATCTACGGGAATAGATCTGGGTGAAGATCCAGATGCCACTGAGCCGATGGCCGTCGAGGAGGGTCCAGATGAGGACTCGTTCCAAAATGAGAGCGTTATAGAGGTAGCCGAGGATATACCGGATCAAACGGATGGGGACCCCGTGTCGCCCGCCTCCGCCTCCTGAATTAGGCTGCAATTCAAAATCTAAAGAAAAAATACCTGAGAAAGCATAAAATGGGAAATATTACGGCGTCGATGGTTAAAGAGCTCCGCGAAAAGACTGGTGCGGGCATGATGGATTGTAAAAAAGCCCTATCTGAGGTGAGTGGAGACATAGAGGCTGCGGTTGATTGGTTAAGAAAGTCCGGTCTTGCATCGGCTGCAAAAAAGGCGGGACGGGTCGCAGCGGAAGGGCTAGTTGGGGTCAAGACGCAGGGACGGAAGGGAGCACTTGTTGAGGTAAATGCTGAAACCGACTTTGTGGGCCGAAACCCTCAGTTCCAAGAATTTGTATCTCAGGTGTCACAAATTGTAGCGGGAACTGGAGAAAGCCTCGAAACTGTCAAACAGAGTTTGTTGGAAGCCAACAATAGTGTCCAGGATAGTCTAACAAATCTGGTTGCAACAATTGGAGAAAATATGGATTTGCGCAGGGTTGCGTTTTTAGAGGTCGCATCGGGCGTGGTATCCGGATATGTCCATAATTCCGTAGCCGCGGGGCTTGGAAAAATTGGTGTGATTGTTGCACTCGAGTCTGACGGAGATAAGGAACGATTGGACGGCCTTGGAAGGCAGTTAGCCATGCATGTGGCAGCGGCTGCCCCTCAGTGGACTTGCGTTGATGAAGTTGATAAGTCAGCCCTAGATCGGGAGAGAACGGTTCTGGCCGAGCAAGCGCGGCAATCTGGTAAGCCTGAAGAAATCATTGAGAAAATGGTCGAAGGTAGGATGCGGAAATACTTCGAAGAAGTTGTTTTGGAAGAGCAGCTATTTGTTATTGATGGCGAAACTAAGGTGCGCGCGGTTATTGAAGCTGCCGCGAGGGAACTGGGAGCCCCAATAAAATTGGCTGGTTTTCGGAGGTTTGTCCTAGGAGAGGGCATTGAACGAGAAGAAGCTGACTTTGCCGCAGAGGTCGCTGCTGCAGCAAAGGGGTAAGCCTCAACTGGACGAAGTTTTTAGGGGTGGAAACTTCGATGAGTGGCTTGAGAAGAATTAAAGAGAACCGCAGAGTCCTCTTGAAGCTGTCCGGTGAGGGGCTTATGGGGGATAGGGAATTCGGTCTCGATACAACAACAATCAGCCGCATTGCCTCCGAAATAAGAACTGTTCGAGATCTTGGCGTGCAACTCTGCCTTGTAATTGGGGGCGGTAATATTTTCCGGGGTGTGGAAGCCGCCAGTCAAGGATTAGAGAGAGGCACAGCGGACTATATGGGGATGCTTGCTACCGTCATAAATGCTCTTGCTATGCAAGGTGCCTTGGAGGTCGAGGGAATACACACGAGGGTCCTATCTGCAATACCGATGGCGACAGTTTGTGAGCCTTATATCCGTCGTCGGGCTGTTCGCCATATGGAAAAAGGACGCGTGGTAATTTTTGCTGCGGGAACTGGTAGTCCCTATTTTACCACTGATACTGCTGCAGCTCTGCGGGCAGTAGAGATGGACTGCGACACCCTCTTAAAAGCCACCCAAGTGGATGGCGTATATTCCTCAGACCCAAAAAAACACCCGGAAGCTATTCGTTATGAACGGCTGACTTATCGGGAAGTTTTGGCGAAGGACTTGCGCGTTATGGACGCTTCGGCGATCTCTCTGTGTAGAGAGAATAACATTCCGATTCTAGTTTTTTCACTTCATACTCCTAGGGGCTTTCGCAAGTGTCCTAGCAAATGATGGTGTCTTCACCACGATCTCGTCGGAGGAATGAGCCTTGCCTGAACTGGATTTAAAAGATTTTGAAAGGCGAATGAGTGGGGCATTAGAGGTTTTGCGTTCAGAGTTGGCGGGGCTTCGAACTGGAAGGGCCTCAGCTGCGTTGCTTGAACCTATCGCTGCGGATGCTTATGGCCAGACCTTGCCGCTAAACCAACTCGCGACTGTTAGTGTTCCAGACGCCCGGATGGTGACGGTTCAGGTTTGGGATCAAGCTTTGTCTGCTGCAGTTGAAAAATCCATCATTGAATCTGGGCTCGGTTTAAATCCGCAGAGGGAAGGATCCCTTATTCGAGTTCCAATTCCCCAATTGACAGAGGAGAGGCGTATTGAGTTGACAAAGGTGGCTCAGAAATACGCCGAACAAACTAAAATCGCTGTCAGAAACGTTAGAAGAGATGGAATGGAGACTTTAAAAAAGTCTCAGAAAAATGGTGATATTTCCCAGGATGAACAGCGCGCTTGGGAGAAAGATCTGCAAGATTTGACGGACGCACGAATAAGAGAAATCGAAGAAATATCTGCGCTCAAGGAAAAAGAAATTATGCAGGTTTAGCGTTGACTAATTTAGCTGCAGAAATTGAGTTTTCAGGGATTAAGCCTCTACACGTTGCTATTATTATGGATGGTAATGGTCGTTGGGCCAATGAACGCGGTCTTCCGCGTACCATGGGGCATCGTGAAGGAGCCAAGGCAGTAAGCAGAGCTATTGAGTCTGCTTTGGACCATGAAATAAAATATCTGACACTTTTTGGCTTTTCCAGAGAGAATTGGAGCCGTTCTCCTTCCGAGGTCTCAGCAATTATGGGATTGCTTAGGCTACATCTTATGCAAGATGTTGATAAGTTAAAGAACGAAGGTATTGCAATTCGTTTCATAGGTGGCAGAGATAAATTGCCTGCAGATGTCAGGGATTTGATTGAAAAATCGGAACAGGAAACCGCGAATAATCAAAGATTATACCTGACCTTGGCCGTTGATTATGGCGGGAGGCAGGAACTAACAGATGCAGCAAGACGACTAGCAAAATTAGTTTTGGAAGGCGAGAAAAGTCTAAAGGACATTGATGAATTTCTTTTTAGTCAACACCTTGCAACCTATGGTATGCCTGATCCGGATTTAATTATAAGGACAAGCGGAGAACAGAGAGTAAGTAATTTCTTGCTTTGGCAGATGGCATATTCTGAATTTTGGTTTACGAACGTTCATTGGCCCGATTTTTCAAAAAAGACATTCGATGAAGCGGTTAGAATATTCCAAAGACGGGAAAGACGATTCGGATCTTGAGTCCAAAAAAAAAATTTCGAATTTAAGACTTAGGATTCTGTCCAGCCTGATCCTTACACCTTCGGTCTTGCTCATGATCTGGTTAGGGAGCCCATGGTTTGAAATCTTGGTGTCTATTGCCCTTGTCTTAATGTGGTTCGAATGGACGAAAATGGCTCTGGGCACTGCATACTACTTATGCCTTGGGTTTTCTTTGTTATTGGTCCTGGCGGTCCTTTTGGGATCTGTTGAATTGTTCGGCCTAGCTCTTTTTATTACTGGGATGGGATCTCTTCTTCTGTATTTTATCACTAGAAGCCTAAAAAGTGTTGGGAGTATTGCGACCGCATCGGCTTTTTTATGGATTGGAGGGACTGGAGTCAGTCTAATTTGGCTATATTTAGCGTCAACTTTGGGCCCGAAATTAATTTTATGGTTATTTGTTGTGGTTTGGATGACTGACATTGGGGCTTATTGTTTTGGAAAAATTATTGGGGGTCCAAAGCTTGCGCCGACGGTCAGCCCTAGCAAAACTTGGGCCGGGCTAATTGGAGGCGTATCGTGCGCGGTGTTTTGGGGGTGGCTGTTAAGCAGTGTAAGTGCAATCGAGACGACAAGTCACATTTTGCTGATTAGCGGGTTTCTGGCGGTTTGTGCTCAAATGGGAGATCTCATGATATCGAGAGCGAAACGACGATTCTCAGTAAAAGATTCGGGTAATTTGATACCAGGGCATGGTGGAATGTTGGACAGGGCAGATGGGTTATTGGGAGCAGCTCCGGTGCTATCATTGGTCATCTTGATATTAGGGGACGAGTTACCAAAATGGTATTGAGTCCGAATTGGCCTGTTGAAGGAGAAGAGAGGGTTATCTCAATTTTGGGTTCCACCGGATCCATCGGCGTTAACACTCTTGATCTTATTCAGAAAAATACAGAATGTTTTAAGGTAGAGGCTCTTACAGCTCTTAGTTCTGTGGATTTGCTTGCTCAACAGGCCATAAGAACTGGTGCGCGACTTGCCGTGATTGGCGAAGAGAGTTGTTATAAAGATCTAAAGAAGGCACTAGCAGGAACTGAAACGGAGGTTGCTGCTGGTAAAACAGCCTTGATAGAGGCAGCAAGCAGATCTTCTGATATCTTGATGGCCGCCATAGTGGGATCCGCGGGTTTGGAACCGACATTGGCGGGCATAAGGCGTGGGGCGCTAGTTGGGCTGGCGAATAAGGAGTGCCTTGTATGTGCCGGAGAGCTAATGCTTAATGAAATATCAGTTAGCGGGGCGAAACTTCTTCCGGTTGACTCTGAGCATAACGCAATATTCCAGGTTTTCGATTTTTCTAATCCTGAATCAGTCGAAAAAATCATATTGACCGCATCTGGAGGGCCTTTTTGGAGCGCTTCCATGGAACAAATGAAATTGGCGACTCCAGAAGAGGCCATCGCTCATCCGAATTGGAAAATGGGGTCCAAAATATCAGTCGACTCGGCTACAATGATGAACAAAGGATTAGAAATTATCGAAGCACATTATCTTTTCAGTCTCGAAGAGGCTGCTATTGAAGTGGTGGTGCATCCAGAATCGATTGTTCATAGTCTTGTTTCCTACGTAGATGGATCTCTATTAGCTCAAATGGGCAAACCTGATATGAGGATACCAATAGCATCAATTTTGAATTGGCCTCAGAGGTTGGCCTGGAATAGTCCCAAATTGGATTTAGCTGATATTGGCAAACTGACCTTTTTTGATCCCGATGTAATTCGTTTCCCAGCAATCAATTTGGCGAGGGAAGCTTTGAGGGCAGGAGGATGTTTACCGACCATTTTGAATGCTTCAAATGAGATCGCCGTTAATGCATTTTTGGCCAAAAAAATAGGATTTTTAGATATCACACGTTTAGTGGAAGCAACGATGGAGAGGTTATCGCATCTACGAATTTCGGATTTAGAAGATGTCTTTGCCGTTGATCTTGAAGTTCGTCAGAAGGCAAAAGAAATTTTGCGCTCAGAGAAACACATGTTTTGGGGATCTTGATAGATTATGTTCGAATTACTAGGAAATTTTTGGACATCTCTGTTTGCATTTTTGCTGGTTCTGACAGTTTTGGTTTTTGTTCATGAAATGGGGCATTACTGGGCAGCACGGCAGTGCTCAGTAAGGGTAGAAACTTTTTCTGTTGGTTTTGGGCCAGAGATTTTTGGTAAAACCTCTGTGTCAGGCACCCGGTGGAAGTTAAGCGCTATTCCTTTTGGCGGATATGTCAAAATGTACGGAGAGAAACCACCGACTCAGGGGGATGATAAGGAGGGATATTCTCATCTTAATTTGGAACAATCGTTCTTTAATAAGCCACTTTGGCAGAGGGCATGGATCGTTTTTGCTGGTCCCCTTGCAAACCTTTTATTCGCAATATTGGTTTTGGCAGTCCTTTTTATATCTATTGGCGAGCCACATACACCTGCAAATATTGCAAAAGTTGGGGAAGGAACGGCTGCTGAAAGGGCCGGACTTAGGGCTGGAGATATATTTTTAAAAATAGATGACCACGATATAAAAAGTTTTGAGGATGTTCGCCGGATCGTTCAATCTGTGCCGGGACGAAACATTCGTATAACAGTTAATCGAGAAGGTAGCCTGATAGAATTAACGGCAGTACCTGAGACCGTGAGGGAAGAAAGGTTCGGTAGTATTCACGTATTTGGAAGACTAGGGGTGTCCAGGGGCAACGGAGACACCGCATTCGTAAAACATAATCCGTTTTCTGCATTTTATAAGGCAACCGTGCAGACAGGCACCATGGCCGTTGGCATGTTGAAGGCAATAAAAGAAATTATTTTAGGGCAACGCACTCCGCAAGAATTGGGCGGACCAATTAAAATTGCTCAAATGTCAGGGGAGATGGCTCAAGCAGGATTTATAGTGTTGGCCCAATTTGTAGTAATATTGTCGATTAATCTTGGTATTATCAATTTATTGCCTGTTCCCCTTCTTGATGGAGGACATCTCACATTTTACTTGCTCGAGGCGTTGCGGGGGAAACCAGTCGGGGATAGAGCAATGGGGGTTTGCCTGAATATCGGCTTTTTCCTATTAATCATGCTAACAGTTTTTGTGACATGGAACGATTTGTTACAAACCTCTATTGGAAAACTATTTACAGAATGATGACTGTTAACCTTGAAAGGTCATAGGAATTTGAGTGGTGTGTTTTCCTTTTTGTTTCTGTTTTTGTCTTTGATCTTCATTCCCTCCGATTTGGTTTCAAGTCCGAGAGTGTTTGAGTTAAAAATTACAAAAATAGAGGTCCAGGGGGCCAAACGGATAGAAGAAGAAACTATCCGAACTTATTCAGGCATACAATCAGGAGATGTTATCAGCGCTCCTAAATTAGATTCGGCCTTGAAGAGTCTTTTTGGGACAGGGTTATTCGCGGATGTTTCAATAGAACAGGCAGGATCCAAGATCATCGTAAAAGTTGTTGAGAACCCTGTAATTAACCGAATCGAATTTGAAGGGAATAGGCAACTTGAGGAGACTAGCTTGCGCCCTGAGCTCCAATTGAAGCCCCGAGTAGTATATACGAGAACGAAGATCCAGGAAGATGTGGAAAGATTAATAAATATTTATCGTCGGTCCGGACGATTTGGGGTTTCTATTCAGCCGAAGGTGATCAAGCTTTCTCAGAATAGAGTGGATCTGGTGTTTGAGATCGAAGAAGGAGAATTGACAAAGATTAGACGCATTTTTTTCGTTGGAAATAGGGTCTACTCTTCCTCTGATCTAAAATCGGTAATCCAGACCAAAGAAAGTGCTTGGTATCGGTTTCTGGCAAGTGACGATAACTATGACCCAGATCGCCTATCGTATGATCGCGGATTACTCAGAAAGTTTTACCTAGAGAAGGGATATGCAGATTTCCAAATTCGTTCGGCGATAGCAGAGCTAGCCCCTGACAAAAAGTCATTTTTCATTACTTTCATCTTGGATGAGGGGAAGAGGTACAAGTTTGGCAAAATAATCATCAATTCGAGCGTTAAAGGACTTTTGAAGGATCGGTTAAAGCAGAATTTACCTATTTCCAGTGGGGATGTGTATAGTTCCGCCTTGGTAGATAAAAGTCTTACCGTTCTTGCAGATTTGATCAAGGAGTCCGGTTTTGCATTTGTCGAAGTAAGGCCTGGGATTCAACGGTTACGTGATAGCCGCGTTATAGATTTGACCTTCAATATAATCGAAGGGAAGAAAGCTTACGTCGAGCGAATAGAAATATCAGGAAATACAAGGACAATTGATCCCGTAATAAGGCGTGAGGTGCCCTTGGTTGAAGGAGATGCCTTTAATATTAATAGCCTCAAAAGTGCGCGACGAAATATTAGAGGGCTCGGGTTCTTTAAAAGTGTAGATTTACAGACCAAGGTGGAAGTTCTCCTGATAAAACAAGGGTCGATATCAAAGTGCAAGAGCAATCGACAGGAGAGCTGTCTCTGGGGGCAGGCTTTTCATCTTCCGATGGGCCTATTGCTGATGTTGGAATCCGTGAAAGAAATTTATTAGGGTTGGGAAAAGATCTATCATTGAATTTTCGGGCAGGTGGGGAAAGCAGCCAGCTTGATTTAAAATTCACTGAACCATATTTCCTAGATCGAAAACTCTCAGCTGGGTTTGATATCTTCAGAACGGTTAAGGAATTAGGAGATGCGTCATCTTTTGATCGTAAATCAACCGGAGGTGCACTTCGAATAGGTTATTATCTCTCGGATGGACTGATACAAAGATGGCGTTATAACCTCAGCTTTGATGACGTAACCAATGTTCCTGCCTCTGCATCGCTTGCAGTTCAACAACAGAAAGGTAGATCTTCAGTTTCTTCAATATCAGAAACTTTAATCTACGACACACGAGACGATAAAAGGGCAGCCCGTAACGGTCTATTGGCCAGTCATTCGGTATCACTCGCGGGGCTTGGGGGAAGCGTAAAATATCTTAAAACTGAGGTGGATGTTACAAAGTTTTATCCATTAACTGAAAAAATTACTGGCAATCTTTCTGGGGGAGGGGGGGTCTTGCTTCCCTTCGATGGCGAAGCACGCATCATTGATCGGTTTTTTTTAGGGGGACGGTCACTCAGAGGATTCCAAAATTATGGAGTCAGTCCAAGAGATAGAGCCTCTCGAGATGCCTTGGGAGGAGAGTGGTTTTACAATGGTAGTGCTCAGCTTGAATTCCCTATTGGTCTCCCAAATGAATTTGATGTTAAAGGAAAGGTGTTTACCGATTTTGGATCGGTAGGCAAAACCGATAAGAGTATTTCGGTGGTCGATGATCGTTCCTCTCTCAGGGCGTCGGCGGGCTTTGGTATTTCATGGATGTCCCCTGTAGGACCGTTCACCATCGATTTCGCGAAAGCGTTCTTGAAGGAAGATTTCGATAAAACAGAAACTATTCGTTTTGATTTTGGGACCAGATTTTAAAAGTAAAGGGTGGAAAACAATTATGAGGTGGGTTTATGCATCTATTCTTATTTTTACGTGTTTGGGAGGTTTGAAGGCACAACAGATCACTAGCTCCGGGGGAAATCAGCTCTCCCGGGTAGCTGTGATTAATATTCAGCAGGTTCTCCGTTTGTCTTCTGCAACAAAAAATATAAAGCCTCAGTTGGAAACTCTAAGAATAGAGATGCAAAAGAAAATTCGTTTGCGAGAAAAATCTTTGAAAACACAGAATGAAGCTCTCCAGACGCAACGCAGTCTTTTATCCCCTCAGGTTTATGAACAACGGCGAAGAGAATTTCAGGAAAAAGTAACCGCTTTGCAGGCAGATGCCAGAAGTTTTCGAAAAAGATTGGATGTTCTCGGGCGGTCAGCTATGGAGAGGGTCAACGAGAGTTTCCGTAAAGTAACGAGTCAACTAGCAGCTGAGTGGAAATTGCAGATGATAATTCCTCGGGCAACTGTAATATATGTTCAGCCTTCTTTTGATATTACGGACGAAGTCTTAAAGCGTTTGGACCAGGAGTTACCCTCAGTTACTCTGAACCTCGAAGCCACAGACCCTAAAAATACAACTCAGAACTAAATTAATAACACTAGATCGGAATTATCTTTCTGCCAAAAGGATCAGATGGGCAATATGAATAGAAGAAGAGTGTTGCCATTTGGTTGCCGCGGCCTTGAGGCTAATTTTTACTTTTGTATAGGAAAAGGAAATAATCAACTTACCACCTGGTTTCTATAGAAGGTTTGAGATGAAAACTGAAGATAAACCTGAGAGCCTTATCACCTCTGTCGATATAAACCGAATTATGGAGATGATTCCTCATCGTTATCCATTTTTGATGATTGATCGTGTTCTTAATATTGTTCCGGATCAGAGTGCAACGGGTGTCAAAAATGTAACTGTTAATGAAACCCATTTTCAAGGCCATTTCCCGAATCATCCCATTATGCCTGGGGTTCTAATAATTGAATCTATGGCCCAGACAAGTGCCGTGGTAGTCATGGCAACTCTTGGTTCTAGTTCTGAGGGAAGAGCGGTTTATTTTATGTCTATTGAAAATGCAAGGTTTCGAAAACCTGTTGTTCCCGGGGACACATTAATGGTTGATGTGCAGAAAAGAGCAAACCGAGGGGGGGTTTGGAAATTCTTCGCGAAGGCAAGTGTAGATGGATCTATAGTAGCAGAAGCCACAATAACTGCGATGCTTACCGATCAGCGAGTTGCTTAGAATGACCAGCATATGTCGGACATCTATTGTAGAAAAAGGGGCTAAGTTAGGCCAGGGAGTCTTTGTTGGGCCTTTTTGTCATGTCACGGACGGAGTGGTTTTGGGTGATGGAGTGAAGTTACATTCTCATGTTGTCGTAACTGGCGCGACGGAAGTTGGGGACGGCACCCAAATTTATCCATTCGCATCCATTGGCCATAGCCCCCAAGACCTGAAGTTTAAGGGTGAAAAGTCCTCTATTTTTATAGGTTGTAACAATATAATTAGAGAGCAAGTGACCATTAATCCCGGAACTGAAGGGGGGGGATTAGAAACTAAAATTGGGGACAATTGCCTTTTCATGGTGGGTTCGCATGTTGCCCATGATTGCTTTGTTGGAAATAACGTCATATTGGCGAACAACGCTACCCTAGGTGGGCACGTTGTCGTCGAGGATCACGCAATCCTTGGAGGTTTATCTGCCGTCCATCAGTTCGTTCGGATTGGACGACACGCAATGATAGGTGGGATGTCAGGAGTTGAACAAGATGTGATCCCCTATGGTTCTGTTCTGGGTAATAGGGCGCGCCTGGCGGGGTTGAATATTGTGGGATTGAAGAGACGAGGATTTTCTCGAGTAGAGGTAAGCAATCTTAGAAAGGCATACCGTCTTCTTTTTGCCGAAGAGGGCACGATGTCTGAACGACTCGATGATGTCACGGAAATGTATTCGCAAAATGACGCGGTTATGGATATCGTGTCTTTCATTCGCGAAAATTCGAGTAGAGCAATTTGTCAGCCCCGGACAGCCCAGAGTGGTTAGGATTGCTATTGTGGCTGGGGGTGGAAGCCTCCCACGGAATTTAGCGATCGCGTGCAAAGACTTGGGGATGGAGGTGTTTATCCTAGCACTTAGGGACAATACGGATCCGGAGGTTGTGGCAGGTTTTCCTAATCGATGGATCAAGATAGGAGAGGTCAAGCGTGGGATCGAAATTTTAAATGAGGAAAACGTTCAAAAGGTAGTTTTCGCCGGACCGGTTAGGCGACCCACTTTCAAAGAATTGAGTCTCGATGTGTGGGCTTTCAAAAAGGCAGCACAACTTGGAATAGCCTGGTTAGGAGATAATTCAATTCTATCATCCCTTGTTTGCGTACTTGAAGAAGAGGGATTTGAGGTGATCGGAGCGGATGAAATATTGGCGACTTCTCTTGTAGATGCCCGCTGTTACGGGAAATATTCTCCAACGAAAAAGTTATGGGAAGATATTCGTCATGGAATGTTCGTTGCGCGTGGTATTGGTAAACTAGATATTGGACAAGCGGCGGTTGTTCAACAGGGCATTGTTCTAGGTGTGGAAGGAATTGATGGAACGGACCCCTTAATTCAGCGGTGTTCCAATCTGAGAAGATCCGGAACAGGCCCAGTTTTGGTAAAAGCATGCAAGCCGCAGCAAGAGCGTAGGATTGATTTGCCGACAATCGGTCTTAACACTATTAAATTGTTGCAGGAAAATGGATTTTCCGGAGTAGCTGTTGAGGCAGGCGCATCCCTCATTTTAGAAATATCAAAACTCACAGAGTTGGCAAATTCGTCGGGTTTATTTGTGATAGGGGTGGACTGATGTCTGCCAAGAATCCTGTAATCTTTATGATTGCGGGGGAGCCATCTGGAGATCTTCTTGGAAGCGCATTAATGGCGGCGATCAAAGCAGAAACTTGTCAAGAAATTTTGTTTTGCGGGGTGGGTGGCGAGAAGATGACGGCGGAAGGGGTTAAGTCGTTATTTCCTATGAATGAGATTTCTTTGATGGGTTTGTTTGAATTGTTACCTCATATGAGAAATATTTTACGGAGGATAAACCAGACTGTTGGTGAGATACGGAGGGTTAGGCCAGATATAATTATAACGATTGATTCACCGGGTTTTTGTTTGAGTGTATTACGGCGTTTGAAGGATCTGCCGACGCCTCGTGTTCACTATGTAGCGCCTTCCATTTGGGCCTGGAGGCCGGGGCGCATTCAAAAATTTTTGGGTACAGTTAATCATTTATTGTGTTTACTTCCGTTCGAACCAAAGCTGTTTCGGGAGAAAGGCCTCGAAGCGACTTTTGTTGGTCATCCAGTCATGGAACGGCTAATTGACAAAGCGGATGGTTCGGCTTTCAGGGCCCTATATAACATTGCCCAAGATGTCCCGTTGATCGGTATATTTCCAGGAAGTCGAAAAGGAGAGGTAAGACGGCATTTACCGATATTTAGAGACACAGTGCATAGATTATTGGGTAAACATCAGTCTCTGCAGGCTATAATTCCTACTGTTGCAGCTGTTTCAGATATCATTCAGGAAGATCTGAAATCCTGGGGGCTTCCTGTCATTACGGTGGAAAAGCAGGATGAAATATACCCGGGTATGGCTGCTTGTAATGTTGCCTTGGCAGCTTCTGGCACAGTTACATTGGAATTATCTCGGGCAGAGGTTCCGCTCGTCGTTGCCTATAAAACCAACATTTTTACTGCGCTTTTGGCTAAGAAATTGGCTAAGGTTCGTTTTGTAAATATCTGTAATATAATGGAAAATGAAGAAATAATTCCAGAGCGCCTTTTGAGCAAATGTCGCCCTGATCTCCTCGCTGATGATCTCCATTCTTTAATGTCGGATCCGGTGGCGGCCCAGAACCAAATTTTAAGGGCCACTAATACTCTGAAAGGTCTCATACCGTTCACCGGAACGCCGAGCCAGCAGGCAGCTAAGGTGGTCCTGAAGCAATTGATAATGAACCCAAAGGCATCATAGCGGGTAACAGTTATCTGTTTGCGATTGGTACGACCTCTCTTCGAGAGGAACCAGTGTATAACTGGCGAGGTCTCCCAATCTTTTGTGTCGGATCTTCAATCATTTCTTTCCATTGGGAGATCCAACCAACAGTTCGGGCTACCGCGAATAGCACCGTAAACATGGTGGTTGGGATTCCTAGAGCTTGGAAAATGATCCCAGAGTAAAAATCAACATTGGGGTATAGTTTGCGGCTCACAAAATATTCATCCTCTAGAGCGATCCTTTCTAATTCCATGGCTAATTCGAGCAAGGGTTCATTCTTGATACCAAGCTCATTTAAAACCTCATGGCAGGTCTCCTGCATAATTTTGGCCCGCGGATCGAAATTTTTGTAGACTCGATGGCCAAAGCCCATGATACGGAAGGGATCGTTAGGGTCTTTTGCCTTTTTTACAAATTCATTGATATTATTTTTGTTCCCAATTTCTCGAAGCATATTGAGAACTGCCTCGTTTGCCCCTCCATGGGCTGGTCCCCAAAGGCTGGCTATACCCGCAGAAATACAGGCGAAGGGATTAGCGCCACTTGATCCTGCCAAACGTACCGTTGAGGTCGAAGCATTTTGTTCATGGTCAGCATGTAAAATAAGGATACGGTCCATCGCCTTTGCTACCACAGGATTTATCGCGTATTCCTCACAGGGGTTACCAAAAAGCATCCAAAGAAAGTTTTCAGCGTAACCTAAGTCATTTTTGGGGTACATAAACGGTTGCCCCAGAGAATATTTGTAGGCCCAGCCAGCGATTGTTGGCATTTTCGCGACCATTCTATGGGAAGCGATCATCCTTTGGTGTGGATCATTTATATCCGTACTATCGTGATAAAAAGCAGATAATGCCCCCACAACACCACACATGATTGCCATGGGATGAGCATCTCGTCTAAACCCTCGATATAAATACTGGAGTTGTTCATGAAGCAACGTATGGTTGGTAATACCGCTGTCGAAAACCTCGTATTCCGATTTTGTTGGTAGTTCACCATTTAAAAGCAGATAGCATACTTCCAAATAATTGCAGCTCTCGACTAACTGTTCTATTGGGTAGCCCCTGTGCAAGAGGATTCCGTTGTCCCCGTCAATAAAGGTAATTTCTGACTCGCAGGACCCTGTCGCTATAAAGCCCGGATCATAAGTAAAATAGCCCAGTTCAGAGTGCAGGCGACGAATATCGATTACGGGCGGGCCGTCGGTTCCTGAAAGAACCGGAAATGTTGCCTTTTTTCCAGTTGAATTATCGACAATGGTCACATTGTTATTGCTGCCGTTGTGGGCGTCCTGGTTCATAGATTACACCTTTCTTGAAACCGGAGGAACGAACTGTCCCGAGCTACGCATGTCCGATTGTTAGTTTACGTGAGAAACTACCGGAATGGTTGCTACAAATCAAATCCTAGAACTCATTCCAATTGCATCAGAAATTCTACCCAGAACCTCTTCTTTCCCTAACGCAAAAGAAAGTTCGAAGAGGCCTGGAGATGAGGTGCTACCAGACAACGCTATTCTAAGGGGTAGTGCAATATCTCGCATTTTTATTTTGTGGTGGTCGATGAAATTATGAATGACCGATTTCACCCCGTCCTCAGTCCATGCTTCTAGGGATTGAAAATCAGTGGAGATTAATCGAAGTTTCCTGAGGCATTCTGGGGTGAGAGAGGATAGAGCCTCCGATTCAATCTTAATGGGGCGGGAGCAAAGGTAAACTTCTCCTTTTTCAACAATTTCATTGATTGTTTTGGCTCTTTCTTTTAAGCCGGTCAGCCCTTTTTTAAGCCGATCGCGAGTTACCAAATTTACTATAGTCTTTTTCTCTATCAGAGAAATCAGGCAATCATCGGGCATGCTTTTTATGTAATGAGCATTCAAGTAATTAAGTTTATCAAAGTCAAATCTCGAGGCTGATTTATTCACCTCATGTAACTCAAACCATTCAATAGCTTGCTTCATTGATACAATTTCATCATCGCCATGGCTCCACCCGAGGCGCATGAGATAATTCAGGATTGCCTCCGGTAAGTAGCCCATTTCTCTGTATGCATCTACACCGAGAGCCCCGTGTCTTTTTGACATTTTAGAGCCGTCTGGGCCATGTATGAGAGGTATATGAGCGTAATGTGGGGGTGACCACCCCAAGGCTTTGAATAGTTGGGTTTGCCTGAACGCATTAGTCAGATGATCATTTCCTCTTATCGCATGGGTGATCTTCATATCATGGTCATCGACCACAACTGATAGCATGTAGGTTGGCGAGCCATCGGCGCGCAGCAGAACCATGTCGTCGAGCTCTCTATTTTCTACCGAGACTTTGCCTTGTACCAAATCGAAAATATCGGTTTTACCGTTTTGTGGAGATTTGAACCTAATAACAGGTTTTACATCTTTGGGAGCGTCAGATGGATCGCGTTCACGCCAGCGACCGTCATAACGAGGAGACTCCCCGCGAGCAAGGGCTGTTTTTCTCATCTCTTCTAATTCATTTGCAGTACAGTAGCAAAAATAGGCCTGCCCACTCTGAATTAAAGATTCTGCAGCCTCTTTATGCCGTTGTATATTTCTTGACTGAAAAACCGTTGGTTCATCGGGCGTTAAACCAAGCCATTCTAATCCATTAATGATAGCTTCAATTGCTTGGATTGTAGATCGCTTTCGATCAGTATCTTCTATCCGCAGTAAAAAGGTTCCTTCAAAATGTCGGGCAAACAACATATTGAAGAGCGCGGTTCTTGCGCCGCCGATGTGTAAGTATCCTGTAGGAGAGGGAGCAAAGCGGGTTCTTATATTCTTATGCATGGCTCTGATTAGAAAAATTGTATTTCGGGAAGATATTTTTCGGAATTGTCAGCTAGTTTCAGTTAAGGTTCTTAAATTCGAACTAAGGTTCTGTGACTTCCTTACCGAATCCGTTTGTGGGTAGTTTTTTTCCTAGTTCTCGGGCAACTCGGTAATCAATTGAAATGAAGAGTTTAATCTTAGTAAGATCTGATTATGGCCTTCAATTTACCCTGAATGGAGATTTGATCCAGTCCGAAAATCCTGGTTTTGTAGGCTTTGTTGGCTGGTTCTAAGGCGATAGATTGACCTTTTTTCCTAATTCGTTTCAGAGTTGATTCATTATCATCAATCAACGCGACAACAATTGATCCGTTATCTGATGTTTCTGTATGTTGGATTATTGCAATATCTCCGTCGAAAATTCCTGCATCAATCATTGAGTCTCCCTCCACTCGTAAGGCGTAATGATTTCCAGGTCCAATTAAAGAATTCGGTACAGACAAAGTTTCCGATTGATCTGAAAGCGCTTCAATAGGTAAGCCCGCAGCAATTTTTCCATAGAACGGGATAGAGGTTATATCCTCTTTGAGATTGACCGTCTCTTCTCTTGTTTGTAAACCTGCAGAAGATAGACCCCCGTCTATGACATTGGGGGTAAAACCCATATGGTCTTGACCTTCGATATTTAAAGTATCTGGAAGCTTGATAATTTCCAGAGCTCGAGCCCGATGGGGTAGTTTGCGTATGAAACCACGTTCTTCTAGATTGGTTATAAGGCGATGAATTCCTGACTTGGATTTTAATCCGAGGGCAATTTTCATTTCATCAAAAGAGGGTGAAATGCCACTGGATTTTTGTCTCCTGCTAATAAATTGCAGCAGTTGAAGTTGCTTCTGCGTCAGCATAATTAGCTTACCTTCATTCGAGTGTCTCTGGTAGAACAAAATGACAACATCGAATTCTATACTAAGTTTACGTGAATCGGGTCAAATGTCTTTTTTGAGGTTGGCTCAATCGAGAAGGATGTAATCTACAAGATCTCCAGAATGAGATGCAGGCGTAAACGGCTCGCGAACAATCAGACAGTTTGCGGCCGCCATACCTGAAAACACCGAGCTATCTTGTTTCTCAAAAGGAGTGACAGCCGTAATTCCACTGTCTAATATTTTGAGTGATCCTCTCAAATAGTCCTCTCTCTCATCATTAGATGGAAGTTCACCTTCAAGAATAGCTTGGTGTTTGTGATTAGAATTATGGTTTAAACCCTGCATTGCCGCGATTGCAGGACCCAAGAATATTGTTGCGCAGACGAGAGAGGATACAGGATTTCCAGGTAAACCGAGAAGAGGGGTATCAGAAATTTTACCAAAAATAAGGGGTTTCCCTGGCCGCATCGCAATTCTCCAGAAATCTACCTTTAACCCTAAATCGCTGAGACCAGACTGCACCAAATCATGATCTCCGACCGACGCACCCCCTGTGGTAATTAGTAGGTCGCTAGCTAACCCGTTTTTTGCGAGCTTTAGCAGAGATTCTTTATTGTCCTCAGCAATTCCGAGATCTATGGCTATTCCACCCTTTTGTTTTATAAAAGCTTTTAGGGCGATCACATTCGAGCTAACGATTTGATTTTCTTCAAGCGGATCTCCCGGCATTACGATTTCATCACCTGTTGCGAGCAATGAAATAATTGGTCTCTTTCGTACTTTTAGCCAAGGAAGATTCATACTTGCCAGTAGGCCAATATCTCTAGAATTCAGAAGTTTGGGGCCGGTAATTAATTTATCACCTAATTTAAAATCAAGCCCTGAGGGACGTATAAACCGACCGACAGGGGCCTCTCCGTCTATTACCCTGACCGTCTTGTCGCTTTGTTCTGTATTTTCCTGAATGACTATAGTGTCGGCACCGGCTGGGACCCGAGCTCCGGTAAAAATCCTCACTGCTTCTCCAGATGAAAGTGAACCACTGAAATTTTTTCCTGCTGGAACCTCGCCAATGACCTTCAATACCGACGGTAATGTGACGACATCTTGGGCTCTAACGGCATAACCGTCCATCGCTGAGACCGGAAAGGGGGGTTGGGTCCGACGCGAGATTGCATCCTCTGCTAATACTCGACCCAATCCTTCTTCAAGTGAAACTTGTTCTGTTCCAAGTATCGGCAAGGCATCGCAGATCCGTTGACGTGCCTCTTCCACGGGCAAAAGCTTATTCATCTGCCTTATACAATCCCGATTTTCCTCCCGATTTCTCAATCAACCTGACATTACTAATGGTCATGCTTCGATCAACCGCTTTACACATATCGTAAACCGTTAGGGCTGCAATCATTACTGCGTTCAGCGCCTCCATTTCAACCCCGGTTCGACCCAGAACTCGGCAGGTAGCTAAAATATCTACCGACGAGTCTGCTGAGTTAGGGGTAAGCATCACCTCTATTCCACTGAGCGGAAGGGGATGACACAAGGGAATGATCTCTGAGGTTTTCTTAGCTCCCATTATCCCGGCTAGACGCGCTACAGAGAGGGCATCCCCTTTTTTGTTGGATCCGCTCTTGATTAGTTCCAGCGTTTTTTTAGTCATGAAAACTCTACCAGCCGCTGTGGCTGTACGACTTGTCTCTGTTTTATCTGAGACGTCGACCATAGCTGCTTGGCCGTTTTCATCTAGATGAGTAAGTCTCGCTTTCATTAGATAGCCTTCGTTTTATACGGGGTTAGAGAGAATTTCTTCTACGGCTGCTCTTACATTGGACTTGAGCATTAGCGCTTCTCCGATCAGAAAACAGCGTGCTCCGAACTCGGCCATTCTCGCAAGATCTTTAGATGTTTTTAAGCCACTTTCGCAAATCAGAGTGTACCCGGTGGGTACAAGAGGAGCGAGACGTTTTGTCGTGTTGGTATCAGTTCTAAGTGTCTTAAGATTTCTATTATTGATTCCAATTAGACGGGATTGCAGTGACAAAGCACGCTCCAGCTCATCTTCAGAGTGAACTTCCAAAAGAACATCCATCTCAAGCTCTGTTGCGATAGACTCCAATTCTTGAACGAGGTTGTCGTCCAAGGCCGCAAGGATCAGAAGAATGCAATCGGCTCCGAGAGCTCTGCTCTCCCAGACCTGATATGGGTCAATAATGAAATCTTTTCTGAGAATGGGCAAAATGCTGGCTGTGCGTGCGGCTTCTAAATGGCTGTTATCGCCTTGAAAGAATGGGACGTCTGTTAACACGGAAAGACATGTTGCCCCACCTGTTTGGTAGTCTAAAGCTAGCTCCCTGGGATCGAAGTCCGGTCGAATTAGTCCTGCGCTAGGAGAAGCCTTTTTTATTTCTGCGATTAGGCCGTAGCCTGTGAGTGATGCTTTGGATAGAGCTTCTTCAAAACCCCTGACCGATTCTTGCGCTTTAGCAACCGGCACAAGGTCCGATAATGGTCTCGCAGCCTTGCAATCCTTAACATAGATCCTTTTCTCTGCGCATATTCGGGTTAAAGCATCAGACATATTATATTCCAGGAGTTTCTTTCTCATTCGATATAGAGACAAGATTTTCTAAGACTGCTTTTGCCTGACCGCGATCGATAGACTCCCTAGCCATTTCGATACCCATTTTGAGGTCCTTGACCTTATCCGCGATGATCAAGCCGGCCGCAGCGGTGTAACAGACGATATCTCTGTATGGAACTCTCTCTCCATTTAGTACAGCGAGCAGAGCGTTCGCATTGTAAGCAGCATCTCCGCCTTTTAGTTTTTCTGCCGATGTCTTCTCGATACCGGCCTCCTCAGGGCTGCACTCAAAGGTTTTTATATCTCCGTTCTCGTAGGCTGCAACATATGTAGAACCCGTCGTGGTCATTTCATCTAATCCATCTGAACCGTGGACCACCCAAGCTTTTTCTGCCCCCAAGCTTGCAACAACTTCCGCCATAGGTCTTATCCATTCCTTCGCATAAACTCCAATCAACAGGCGTTTGACGCCTGCGGGATTCGAAAGTGGACCCAACAGATTAAAAATAGTTCGAGTACCCAATTCCACTCGAGGTCCAGCGACATGGCGGGTGGCACTATGGTGGCGAGGAGCCATCATGAATCCGAATCTTGCATGATCGATAGCCTTTTCTATCAGTGGCATTTCACAGTCAATATTCACTCCAAGCGAAGTCAAAACATCTGCCGATCCTGCTCGGGACGACAAAGCTCTATTACCGTGTTTGGCAACTGGAACGCCGCATCCCGCGACCACGAGCGCGGCCCCAGTCGAAATGTTGAGGCTCCCTGAGCTATCTCCCCCTGTGCCTACAATGTCAATCGCGTTTTCTGGGGCCCTAATTTTGTTTGCCTTTATCCTCATGACTTTTGCGGCCGCCGCAATTTCTGTAACTGTTTCGCCCCTTACCCTTAGTGCCATAAGAAATGCGCCTATCTGAGCTGGCGTAGCCTTGCCCGACATGATTAATTCAAAAGCTTTCTCGGCCTCGGCAGAGTCAAGTTCGTGTCCATCAGCGGTCTTAGACAGAATCTTTTTGAGGCTGTCATCCGTTTCCATCATTGGCTAGATCTCCGTTTGCGAGCCAGGTTTATAAAGTTCAAAAGAAGTTCCTTTCCTGATTCAGTATCAATGCTTTCAGGATGAAACTGTACACCAAAGACAGGGTATGTTTTATGCGATATTCCCATGATCAATCCATCTTCAGTCTCTGCAGAAATCTCTAGACAATCTGCTACTCTTCCGCGGTCAACGATGAGGGAATGATAACGAATAGCCATGAATTCCTGAGGGAGTCCTATAAAGATACCTTTACTATTATGATGGATGGGACTTGCTTTACCATGCATAGGAACTGGAGCTCGGATGATTTTCGTTCCAAAGGATTGAGCAATGGCTTGATGACCCAGGCAGACCCCAAGCATCGGAACTTTTTTGTATAAGTTTTTAATAATTTCAAGGCAGATTCCGGCTTTATCTGGATCGCATGGGCCGGGAGACAAAATGATTGCCTCAGGATTCATGTTAACCGCCTCATCGATTGTGATCGCGTTGTTACGTCTTACAACACTCTCAACTCCGAGTTGCCCAAAATAATGAACCAGGTTGTATGTGAAGCTGTCGAAGTTATCTATGATAAGAATCATTTGTGATCTAGAAATCCTACTCGGGTATCTCCGATTGTCGATTGTCTCTGTTTTAACTCGATAAGGGCTATTTGTCTCATCTCCACAAATGACTCTAAGATGCTAAATACAGAAAACTCTATTTTGTTGGTCAGAATTGCAATCCGGTGATTGATTACACAGATTTAAGGTTGCTTGAGATTAAATAGAAATACATCGACTAAAAATTTTGATGAAGCTCTCGACACTTAGTTCAGAACTTTTTTCTAAAGCTCGAGATTAGGCGTAAAGGAAAGCCTCTTCAGCGGCCTTTATAACAGCCGCTGCTTTGTTTATACACTCTTCGTATTCTGTTTCTGGGTTACTATCTGCTACTATTCCTGCTCCCGCTTGGATGTACATATATCCATCTTTAACTATCGCCGTACGCAACAAAATGCATGTGTCCATGCTCCCATTAGCAGAAAAATACCCAACGGTTCCCGCATATATTCCCCGCTTTTCAGTCTCTAATTCGTCAATTATCTCCATTGCTCGGATTTTAGGGGCACCTGATACGGTTCCCGCGGGAAAGCCAGCCGATAGAGCGTCCATTGCGCCCTTCTTTATGTCGATTTCTCCTTCAACGTTGGATGAGATGTGCATTACATGAGAATAACGCTCAATAACCATTTTCTCTGTGACCCGAACGGTCCCAATTTTAGCAACTCGTCCCACGTCGTTTCTCCCTAAATCTAGAAGCATTAGGTGTTCAGCTAGCTCTTTTTGATCACTGAGTAACTCTTGCTCTAAATTCCTGTCTTCCTCTTGCGTTTGTCCCCGTCGTCGTGTGCCAGCTAAGGGTCGAATTGTCACTTTTCCGTCCCTCATCCGAACTAGGATCTCGGGGCTTGAGCCTACTACCGCAAAGTCCTTGAAGTTAAGGAAGAAGAGAAATGGCGAGGGGTTCGTTCGTCTGAGCGCACGGTAGAGAGTGAATGGGGGCAGGGTAAAGGGAACTTTAAATCTTTGGGATAGGACAACCTGAAAAATATCTCCTGAAAGGATGTAGTCTTTTGCCTTCTCGACAATCTGCAGATATTTTTGTTTACTTGTATTTGACTCGGGGGTCAGAGAGGCTGACTTGCTTTGGAATTCGGATTGCTTTCTTTTTAAATTTTGTCCAAACGCTGTTACAACGTTAGAGAGCCTACTATGTGCTGATTTCCATGCCTGATCGGCGGAGACATTTTTTTCTGTTCTTACCGGTGTAACAATTATCAGGCTATCTTTTACGAGATCAAAAATAGCCATTATTTTCGGTCTCAGAAAAAGTCCATCCGGTGTCTGCAAGCTATCGGTCTTGGAGATTGGAATGTCTTCCATAAGGGAAATTGTGTTGTATCCGAGATAACCCACCAGACCCGCGGCCATGGGTGGTAGATCTTTGGGTAAGTCAATTTTGGATTGTTCTACCAGGTCTCGCAAAGATTTGAGAGCATCATTAGAGGTTGTCCGTCTATAAATTTCTCCATTCTGGCCCATAAAACAAGTTTGAGCTTGTTTGCCGTTGCACATCCAAACGACATCTGGATCCATTCCTATTATGGAATATCGACCGCGATGGACTCCGCCTTCAACTGACTCTAATAAAAAACAGTTATATTTTTCTCCTGCCAATTTGAGCATAGCTGAAACTGGTGTTTCCAAATCAGCGGTGACGGTCGTCGATAAGACTTGTGCCTTGTTCAACTCATAAGCGTCGCAGAAGTTAGCGTAACTTGGGACCGTCTTCATTAGCCCCCCGTCTGCTCTTCAGTGAAGCGCTGAAGGGCCCCACGATTAATGGTCACTTTGGCCTTTTGTCGAAGGTCTTTTATGAATTGTACCGTTAGTTCTTCTGCGATTGATTGCCGAATATTTTTTTCTAATGCGATTAGCTGATCATTTTTTACAGTAGGCATTCTTGCATCGGAGATTTCTTTGATGAAAGCTACAGTGAACCCCTGAAAATCTGGAGCAAAAATTGTTTCTTTCTCTTTTGCTCTAAAAATCTCAGATACTACCTCCTCCGAGATTTTTAATTCTCTTTTTGGTTCAAATCGGGACATCTTTTCAACCACTTTTGTAGTTATCCCCATTTCCTCCGCTGCTCCTTTCAGACCCCGCTTTTTTGCTAAAGAAAGTAATTTTCTTGCCTCCTTTTCAGCAGTTATGCGGGATTGCTCGGTTTTCCAAGCGATGACTATTTTACCTTTAATTGTTGAGAGCTCAGGAATCGAAGGTGGATAGACTTTATCGACTCGCAAAACAAAATAACTGCCGTCTTCTGTTTCCTCTATTTGAGAGGTCTCTCCCTCCTGCAAACTGGCAAATAACTCTTGGAAACGTCGCGATTTCGGGTAGCTGGGGTTTGGTTTGCTGTGTCTATCATTCCCGAGGATATCAATTTCCGATAGCCTTTTTATGGATACTCCTGATGCATTGGCGGCATCCTCCAGTTTGACGCCAGCGGCGAGGGAGTCGTCAATTTTAGCCGTAATAGAGATTATTTCGTCAACGCCCATCTCTCTCTTTAATTCAGTTAATAATTGAGGGCGCAAATCAGTATATGTGGCTTCTTTCCCCGGGTTTATTGAATTTACCCGAATTATATGCCAGCCAAGTGATGATTTAGCAGGGGCGGAGACCTCATTTAACTTTGTAGCGAAAGCCACTTTAGAGACAGCCTCGGGAAGTTCATCTCGAGCGATAAGCCCCAACGATTGTGGCGGTCCCCCGGAGATTTCAGCTGCGGTTTGTTCAAAGGACCTTCCTTCTTCTAACCCTTTTTTTGCCTTAGCCAGAGCTGTTTCATCCAATAGTAAGATTTGGCTCAGGTTTCTGCGCTCTGGAGTCGACGCAGCTTTTTTTCGGTTCTGATATAATTCTTGAAGACGATCCTCAGATGGGGTCATACCTGCTCCAAATTGGTCCGGATTTAGGTAAAGGATACTTAAATCGCGATATTCGACGCTCCGGAAAAACTCCTTATTTTTATTGAAATATTTCAGCAATTCTTGTTCAGATGGATCCTTAATATTTTGAATTGAGGCATAAGGAATGGTAGCTATTTCAATGCTGCGTTTCTGATCCTGGTACCTAAAAAGCAAGTCTGTTAGATCCTGTGGCGCGGTTACGCCCGAAGTCAGAGCCGAAAGAAGCTGTTTTTCCCGGATTTGGTTCCCCAGAACTTTTACAAAATCATCCTCTGACAATCCCGATTGTCTAAGAAAGCTCTGGAAGGCTTTTCTGTCTATCGTGTTCCCTGGACCCCTAAAACGAGGGTCATTGAATATTGTTTGTCTTATGCTTGTCTGGGTTGCGGTAAGTTTTAATCTATCAATCTCGCTGAGAAGCAATTTCTCTTCGATTATTTCATCCAAAGATTGTTCAATAAGTCCTAATCTTGCAGCTTGACGAGCGCTAAAATTATTTCCCAAGCTTGATTTCATTACATTGACTGACTGTTGAAATTTCCGATTCAAGGCGTCTCGGCTAATATTTTCGCCATTCACCTCCGCAATGTTTTGGATTGTTCCTCCTCCGGGCATCATGTCTTCTATTCCCCAAACGGCGAAAGACAGTATAAGGAATAAAGCTAAAATCTTGGCGACCCAGGACGCCGCTTTTGAACGCATTGCTTCGATCATTCTTTTTAATCCGAGCTATTTCTTCAAAATATAAATATACCAATCGCGGTTTAACCGCAGCATGCTCTCAAAAAACTGGCAACCAACTATGATTTGTCCTAAGTTGCACGCTTTTACTACAAACACCATGAAATAAGTAACTGAATGGCGGAGCATTACTCAAGCCGATTCTTTCTTTTTGTTTGAAAGGAGTAAAGATGATTCCTCTAATAGCCGCTAATTGGAAGATGAACCTTTTGAAGGCCGATGCTTTGTCATTTTGTTCGAAGCTATCCGCGCGAGTGGCCCAAAGAAAAAACAGAAATTGTGACATTGTTATTTGTCCTCCGTTCTCTTTGTTAAGTGTTGTCAGGGGAGCTTTGAACGAGGAAATCTCGGTGGGAGCGCAGACTTGTGATCACAGATCATTCGGACCTCATACGGGCGATATAAATTGTCTAATGTTAAAGGATCTGGATTGTAATCGGGTAATTGTGGGGCATTCTGAAAGGCGAACTGAATATTACGAGTCAGATAAGTTGGTTCAGTTAAAGGCAGAATCGGCTATTGCGGCGGACATGTCGGCAATTATTTGCGTGGGAGAGAGTGCAGAAGAGCGGGCTGCAGGAAAAACGCTTGAGACGGTGTATCGTCAAGTGAGAGATTCCATGCCGGGTAACGGGACATTTGAAAATGTGGCGATTGCATATGAACCGCTCTGGGCGATCGGTACGGGGTTAACGCCGTCGCTGGATCAAATTGCAGAAGTCCATGAGGGAATTAGGGATTTAGTATCGCGGTTACTGCACGATGGAGAGAAAATTAGAATCCTCTATGGAGGGTCCGTGAACCCGAGCAATGCGGAAGAGATCCTCTCACTTCCCGCGGTCAATGGCGGCCTTGTCGGAGGGGCAAGTCTGAATTTAGATGATTTTTGGTCCATTTGTTGTGCGGCTTCGGATACTTTATGACACTGGGGCTAGTAAAAACAGTAAAGAGGACGTAAAGAGGTCCAAATGAGTTTGGTTCTTAAAAAGAGTTGTTGATGACTACAGTTATACTTCTTGTTCATGTGCTTCTGGCTCTCGGGCTGGTTGTTCTTGTGTTGTTGCAACGCAGTGAAGGTGGTGCGCTGGGTATTGGTGGTGGAGCCATGGATGGTCTTATGTCCGTTCGAGGTGCTGGGAATATGCTGACCAAGTGGACTGGCATTTTGGCTGGTTGTTTCATCGCCACGAGTTTGACGTTAGCGATCATAGCAGGCAACGGGCAGAGCAAGCGCTCTATTGTTGATCAGCCAAATAAGGGTAGTCAGCCAATCGCTCCAAGTATGCCTTCAAAACCGATCGTCCCTGTTGGGAAATAGAAACAGAGAATCGGTCTCAAATTTTTCCCAGATATGGCGTACTTTCAAGATGGGCGAAGCGTCATAATTTGTTTATAGTCTAGTTCCATGACACGCTTTGTATTTATCACTGGTGGAGTGGTTTCATCGCTGGGGAAGGGGATATCTTCGGCTGCCCTTGGTGCTTTACTCCAGGCCCGAGGTTTCAAAGTTCGGCTGCGTAAGCTAGATCCTTATCTCAATGTAGACCCCGGGACTATGAGTCCTACACAGCATGGAGAAGTCTTCGTTACGGATGATGGCGCAGAAACAGATTTGGATCTGGGGCATTATGAGCGTTTTACGGGTGTTTCGGCGCGACGCAGTGATAATGTGACGACAGGAAAGATATACTCTACCGTAATTTCCAGAGAGAGAAGGGGGGACTATTTGGGAGCGACAGTCCAGGTCATCCCGCATATCACAGATGCCATCAAAGAATTCATTACTGCCGATTTAACAGATGAGGACTTTGTCTTATGCGAAATTGGAGGAACGGTCGGGGATATCGAAAGTTTACCGTTTCTTGAAGCTATTCGGCAGAAGGCAAATGAGCTTGGGCCAGAGAATTCATTATTCATTCATCTCACGCTGCTCCCTCATTTAACCGCAGCCGGGGAACTGAAAACAAAACCCACCCAACACTCCGTAAAAGAATTGCAGAGTATGGGTATTACCGCGGATGTTCTTCTCTGTCGCTCAGATAGAATCATTCCTGATGATGCCAAAAGAAAAATAGCGCTTTTCTGCAATGTCAGACCCGATCGGGTGATCTCAGCGCCTGATCTAGAAAGTATTTATGAAGTGCCTCTGGTCTATCATGAACAAGGCTTTGACCGTGCTGTCTGCGATTACTTTGGTATTGAATCGAGTTCTGAACCGGACCTCTCTCGTTGGGAGGATATTGTTAGCAGGGTCAAGAATCCTGAGGGAATGGTGACAATAGCAGTAGTCGGGAAATATACGGAACTTCCCGATGCATATAAATCATTGGTGGAGGCGCTCGGTCATGGCGCTATTTTTAATAATGTTGGCATTGAGGTCGACTGGATTGATGCGGAGGTCTTTGAGAAGGAAGATGCCGTCCAATACCTAGACGGGGTCCAGGGAATTCTGGTGCCCGGGGGGTTTGGAGAACGCGGTTCAGAAGGAAAAATAGCGGCTGCTAAATTCGCCCGGGAGCATCGGATACCATATTTGGGCATTTGTTTTGGCATGCAAATGGCGGTGATTGAAGCAGCGAGACACCTTGCAGGTATAGAAGGAGCTGGCTCGACAGAGTTTGGACCGGTTCAAGAACAGGTGGTGGGCTTGCTCACTGAGTGGACGCGGGAGGGAGAAACGGAACATCGAACAGAAGAGAGTGACCTTGGTGGATCCATGAGGCTGGGAGCGTATCCCTGCTGCTTACGTTCTGGATCTCTCGCTGAGTCAGTATTTGGAGAAATGGAAATTTCTGAGAGGCACAGGCACCGATATGAAGTAAATGCCAAATACATTGAAGGCCTTGAGAAATGTGGGTTAATTTTTTCTGGTCTTTCTCCGGACGGGTTATTGCCAGAAATTGTGGAGTTAAGAGATCATCCCTGGTTTATCGGCGTACAGTTTCACCCCGAATTGCGATCAAAACCTTTTGACCCTCATCCGTTATTTAAATCATTTGTAAAAGCTGCTGTTGATCATTCTCGATTGGTCTAAAAGAAGCCTCAAAGTTAAAAATCGGAGGATTGATGTCAAAATACCGTCATATAACCGTCGGCGCTCTGGAAATCGGAAATGATTTACCATTGACAGTGATTGCAGGACCTTGCGCCCTCGAAAGTAGACAGCATGCTCTGGAAACAGCACACCGCTTGGTCGAGATTTGTGAACGTCGGGGTATTGGGTTCATCTATAAAACGTCTTTTGACAAAGCAAATCGGACTTCAATCGATAGCCCGAGAGGAATTGGGCTTGAGCAAGCGTTACCGATCTTCGCAGAGATAAAAGAAACCTATCAATGTCCTGTATTAACTGATGTGCATAATGTTGATCAGTGTGAGCCTGTTGCTGAGGTAGTCGATGTATTACAAATCCCTGCATTCCTATGCAGGCAAACAGATTTGCTTGTAGCCGCTGCGGAGACCGGACGTGTCGTAAATATTAAGAAGGGTCAATTTCTCGCTCCTTGGGATATGAAGAATGTGGCCGAGAAATTAGTTGCGGCTGGGAATAGCCAGATCATGCTGTGTGAGAGGGGGACGAGTTTTGGATATAATACCCTCGTATCCGATATGAGATCTTTGCCAATTTTGACGAGTACAGGGTTCCCAGTAGTGTTCGACGCGACCCATTCAGTTCAGCAACCAGGGGGGCAAGGAACGACGAGTGGCGGTCAACGCGAATTTGTTCCTATTTTGGCTCGAGCAGCGGTTTCAGTTGGCGTGGCAGCAGTTTTCGCTGAAACTCATCAAGATCCGGATTCGGCTCCTAGCGACGGCCCCAACATGATGCATTTAACTGATATGGATGGCTTTTTGGCCAAGCTTAAAGCTCTTGATACTCTCGTGAAGAGTTTCGACTGATTACCTAAATCTCATCTCGAAAATGAACCGGAGAAGATAAATGACCGCTATCACAGCCATCCATGCCCGCGAAATTCTCGACTCTAGGGGGAATCCGACTGTTGAAGTTGATGTTTTATTAGAAAGTGGTGCATCGGGTCGTGCAGCTGTTCCATCAGGTGCGTCGACAGGCGCTTATGAAGCCGTTGAACTTCGTGACGGTGATCACACTCGTTATGGAGGCAAGGGCGTACTGCAAGCTTTAGAGTCAGTGAATGGAGAGATTTCGGAAGCTTTGTTGGGAATGGATGCAGAGGATCAGGTGGGTTTAGACTCGATTATGATTGATCTAGACGGAACAGCCAATAAAGCTCGTCTGGGTGCAAACGCAATTTTGGGGGCAAGTCTTGCAATTGCAAAATCAGCAGCAGAGGAGTCCTGCCTGCCACTATATCGATACATCGGCGGTGTTACGGCACGTATTCTTCCCGTGCCTATGATGAATATTCTTAATGGTGGGGCTCATGCGGACAACCCCATAGATATTCAAGAGTTTATGATTATGCCGGTTGGATCCGGCTCAATAACAGAGGCCATCCGCTGTGGTGCTGAAATTTTCCAATGTTTAAAAAAAGAGCTGCAAAAACAGGGTATGACGACAAACGTTGGTGATGAAGGCGGGTTTGCTCCAAACATAGAGAGTGCTGTTGCCGCTCTTGATTTCATTATGAAGTCCATTGAGGCAGCGGGTTATCGGCCAGGTGAGGATGTAGTAATTGCGTTAGATGCAGCTGCCAGTGAATTTTATCAGGATGAGAAGTATTTTCTTAAGGGAGAAAATAAAATTTTCGATAGCGGCGAAATGGTAAAGTACTATGAGTCATTGGTGAGCTCATACCCGATTTTAAGTATTGAAGATGGGATGGCGGAAGATGATTGGAGCGGGTGGTCAGAGTTAACCCAGACTCTCGGCGAAAAAGTTCAACTTGTTGGGGATGACTTATTCGTAACAAATACTGACCGGCTCTCAAGGGGCATTAAAGAAACAACGGCAAATTCAATTTTAATAAAAGTGAATCAAATCGGGACTTTGACAGAAACATTGGCGGCTGTAGAGCTGGCCCACAGATCCGGCTACACTGCGGTTATGTCACATCGGTCGGGTGAAACAGAGGATTCAACGATCGCGGACCTATCGGTAGCCACTGGATGTGGTCAAATAAAAACGGGGTCGATGTGTCGATCGGATCGGATTGCAAAATATAATCAGCTCCTTCGAATTGAAGAGGATTTGGGAAGTCAGTCAGAATATCTCGGAAGAAAGATTTTTAATAATCTTCTGTGAGCTCATTTGTTCACTTCTTCATAGAAAAAGTGTCCAAGGTGGACATTTTATTTTGGATACGTTGTTATTTCTTCTCATAGAAAAGCTAGCTTTTTCCTTGACGAATCGAATCCTTCCGTGATTCGTTAGCTGGATGAGTGTGGGATTAGAAATCAAGCGAATTGGAAGGCAAGTGGCAGGTGCCGTCCTGGGCTGTTTGCTTATTGGCTATTTTTTGTTTCACACGGTCCAAGGTGAGCGGGGGTTATTGAGTTGGGTCCAACTTAAGCAGCAATTAGCCTATCAAGAGCTTGAACACGATCGTGCTTCCCGAGAACGGCGTAAATGGGAAGATTGGACCAACTCCTTGCGGCCGGAAGCCCTGGATAGAGACCTCCTTGATGAGAGGGTTAGAGCCGTTACAGCTTACGGTAGAGAGGACGAACTCGTTATTTTGTTACCCCAGGAAAAGGATTAATCAAAATTTGTAATAATTTTTCTCTTTTCTTTCAAAAGTTCCAATTAAAAAAACATAAACTTTCTCAAGGAATTATTGCTTGATCTGTTAATTTGTATACCTTTTTAACAGTAGAATTGGAGAGAAATAGTCCAATTCTACCCGTATGAAAGGGATAAGAATGGCAAGAACTTCTTTAAAAGCGGCCTCAAAAAAGGCGATAAAAAAGCCAGTGTCATCAAAAAAAGAATCTCGAAAAAAGGGCAACTCCAAAGAGGTTTTGATCGAATGTTATAAAAGCATGTTGCTTATCCGTCGTTTCGAGGAACGGGCGGGGCAGCTTTACGGTATGGGGCTAATTGGCGGTTTTTGTCATCTCTATATCGGGCAAGAGGCGGTGGTTGTTGGCATGCAGGCCGCACTGCAAACAGAAGACACAGTGATCACAAGTTACCGTGATCATGGGCATATGTTGGCCTGCGGAATGGAAGCTCGCGGGGTGATGGCGGAGTTAACTGGACGGATTGGTGGCTATTCCAAAGGTAAAGGCGGTTCAATGCATATGTTCAGCCGTGAAAAGAACTTCTATGGCGGGCATGGAATAGTCGGGGCGCAAGTCTCGATAGGAACCGGATTGGCATTCTCGCACAAATATAAAAACAATCTTGCGGTTTCAGTGACCTACTTTGGGGATGGTGCAGCGAACCAAGGACAAGTTCATGAGAGTTTTAATATGGCGGCTTTGTGGAAGTTGCCCGTGATTTATGTAATTGAGAACAACAAGTATGGGATGGGTACTTCCGTTGAGCGAGCCTCGGCCGAAACGAATTTATATAAGCTTGGAGAAAGTGTTGACATCCCGGGGGAACAGGTTGACGGCATGGACGTCGAAACAGTGATGGAGGCGGGGAAGAGGGCGGCTGATTGGTGTCGATCAGGGAAGGGTCCTTTTATTTTGGAAATGCAGACATATCGGTACAGAGGTCATTCGATGTCAGACCCGGCGAGGTACAGATCAAAAAAAGAAGTGGACGATATCAGAAGTAATCACGATCCTATTAATATGCTTGGGGACCGGCTGCTAAAGGCCAAGGTTGTCACAGAAGAGCAGCTTAAGACAATGGATCGGGAGATACGAGCAATCGTTTCTGATGCGGCTCAGTTCGCTCAGGAAAGTCCAGAGCCAGATCCATCAGAACTCTTCACAGATGTTTTCGTAAACGCTTGAGATCGGAATAAAGGATATCGTGAAATGGCAATAAATATTCTGATGCCGGCCTTATCACCTACAATGACAGAGGGTAATCTCGCCAAATGGCTAAAAAATGAGGGCGATCCTATCGAAGTTGGGGATGTCATAGCTGAAATAGAGACTGATAAAGCCACTATGGAGGTGGAGGCAATCGATGAGGGTGTTTTAGGAAAAATTCTTGTTGAGGAGGGTGCCGAAGCGGTCAAAGTCAACTCGGTTATTGGAATAATCCTTGGCGAAGGTGAGGATATTGGAAGTATTAATGATATAGCCAAAGATCTCTCTGTCGCTGAGATGCTAGAACGCTCAGAAGGAAAGATTGAATCAGTCTCCACAAAACAAACAGAGGTTAGTGAGGTCGTCCATCGTCCTTCTAGTGATGCGGCTAATGAGGCTAAGCAAGAAATGTCCATGCGGGAGGCGCTCCGCGATGCTATGGCAGAGGAGATGCGTGCTGACGAGACAGTGTTTTTGATGGGAGAGGAAGTGGCCCAGTACGAAGGAGCCTATAAAGTGAGTCAAGGCTTGTTGGCAGAATTTGGGGATCGCCGGGTCGTAGATACGCCGATAACAGAGCATGGGTTCACCGGGCTTGGGGTCGGGGCGGCATTCGGAGGCCTAAAACCAATTGTCGAATTTATGACATTTAATTTTGCGATGCAGGCGATGGATCAAATAATTAACTCGGCGGCAAAAACCAACTATATGTCGGGTGGACAAATGGGGAGTCCAATTGTTTTCCGAGGTCCGAATGGAGCCGCGTCGCGGGTCGCAGCCCAGCATTCTCAATGTTACGCGAGTTGGTATGCGCATATTCCGGGTTTGAAGGTGGTATCTCCATCCAATGCAGCCGATGCAAAGGGCCTTCTTAAATCTGCAATCCGTGATCCTGATCCCGTCATTTTCTTAGAAAATGAGATTTTATATGGTCAAAGTTGCGACGTTCCCCTGTCATCGGATTGGACAGTGCCTTTAGGTCAGGCGAACATTGCAAAAGAGGGCGTGGATGTGACCATTGTAGCGTTTTCTATAATGGTAGGAAAAGCATTGGAAGCGGCTGATCGATTAGCTGCAGATGGAATTGACGCCGAAGTAGTTGATCTTCGAACTCTTCGTCCGTTAGACACAGAGACTTTAATCCGCTCCGTTCAGAAAACTAACCGCATGGTTGTTGCAGAAGAGGGGTGGGCATTTTCCGGGATCGGCGCTGAAATCTCGGCCACGGTCATGGAGAAGGCATTTGATTATTTGGATGCTCCAGTGCTTCGAGTAGCGGCGAAAGACGTTCCTTTGCCTTACGCTGCAAACCTTGAGGCGCTTGCACTGCCTCAGATTGAAGACATCGTGACAGCCGTAAAAGCGGTTTGCTATCAAAAGTAAGGGTAAGTGTATGCCTATCGAGATTTTAATGCCCGCTTTATCGCCAACTATGGCCGAGGGAACGCTCTCCAAATGGCTAAAAAAGGAGGGCGAGGAAGTGTCGGTCGGGGATGTTATCGCAGAAATTGAGACAGATAAGGCAACGATGGAAGTTGAAGCAATTGATGATGGAATTCTTGGCAGAATCGTCGTGCCAGCTGGGACTGAAAGTGTTCCCGTTAATCAATTAATCGGCTTGTTATTGGAAGACGGAGAAGATCCTTCTGTTTTACATACGGCGTTGGAGGAATCTGAAGATCTTTTCAACAAGATAGAAATCGTAGAGAGTAAGGCGAACAGCATTTCAGGTTCGGTTCGTGAAGTGAAAGCGTCCCCTCTTGCCAGGAGAACCGCAGCACTAACGGGAATTGATATTTCCAAAGTAAAGGGCAATGGACCGCACAGAAAGATCATGACGGCTGACATTACGTCTCATTCCTCTCAAGAAGCCAATGAACCCATCTCTTCTTCCGAAAATTCTGTGCCTAGTCGTGGGTCCGGAGATCGAATTTTTGTCACCCCACTTGCGCGCCGTCTGGCCCGTGAGTTGGATCTTGATTTGTCATCAATAATGGGAACAGGCCCAAATCAACGTATCATCGCGCGAGACATCGAACAATTACAATCCAAATCAATATTAGGAGCTCCTTCTGTGAGCGGGCTTGGAGGATCTGAGCTTATCCGTATGAGCGCGATGCGCAAAGTCATAGCCGAGCGGATGGTTTCATCCAAATCAAATGTCCCCCATTTTTACCTAACTGTTGACTGTGAGCTTGATGAGCTGCTCAAGATGCGATCAGTCATGAATGACCGTTTGGCCAAACAAAATCTCAAACTTTCTGTAAATGACTTTGTTATTAAGGCCTGTGGCTTGGCCTTGATGGATGTTCCCGAGGCAAATGCATCCTTCGCAGGAGATGGAAATATTAGGCGTTTTGAAGGGGCAGATATCTCCGTTGCTGTAGCATTGGATGGCGGGTTGATTACTCCGATTATAAGAAATACCGAGCTTAAATCCCTGACTGAAATCTCTGCAGAAATGAAGATTTTGGCGACTAAAGCAAGGGATGGAAAATTATCACCGGAAGAATATCAGGGCGGATCCTTCAGCATATCGAACTTGGGTATGTTCGGTATAAAACAGTTCGATGCAATTATAAATGAGCCTCAAGGCGCAATTTTGGCTGTTGGGGTTGGAGAAAAAAGACCAGTGGTCAAGGATGACAAGTTGACTGTAGCCACGGTAACAACCTGTACCCTGTCTTGCGATCACCGAGTCGTCGACGGGGCCGTGGGTGCTATGTTGATCCAAGCAATCAAAAAATATTTGGAGTATCCCCCTCTTCTATTAATGGCCGAGCATTAATTTTGGTTCCTATGAAAACAGGTTTGTAGGGCCTGACTTACCTTGGAAGTGAGAAATGTCTGAAAAGAAATATGATTTGATTGTTGTCGGGGGTGGACCCGGGGGCTATGTCGCGGCCATTCGTGGAAGCCAACTTGGTCTAAAAACGGCACTGATCGAGAAGGAACACCTTGGCGGAATTTGTTTAAACTGGGGGTGTATCCCGACAAAAGCTCTTTTGCGGGTCTCGGAGGTCAATCATTTGCTCTCTCATCTCGATGAGTTTGGTTTGTCCGGAGAAAATTTTTCTTTTGATATCAAAAAAATAGTTGATCGGTCGCGATCTGTAGCCAATCAATTGAATTCCGGAATTAGCCATCTCCTCAAAAAGAATAAAGTCGAGGTTCTTGAGGGGGCAGGAGAATTGCTGGGAAATGGGATCGTGTCAGTTTCCTCAGGTGGAAAACAAACTTATCAGGTCTCTGGGACAAATGTGGTTTTGGCAACAGGAGCCAGAGCTCGTAGCTTGCCAGGCCTAGAGCCAGATGGAGATAGAATTTGGACTTATCGTGAGGCGATGATTCCGGATGAAATGCCAAGGTCACTTTTGGTCGTCGGTTCTGGGGCTATAGGAATAGAATTCGCCAGCTTTTATAGAGATATGGGTGCCGCCGTTACTGTTGTTGAAATGATGGATCGAATTCTTCCAGTTGAAGATAAAGAAATCTCCAGAATGGCTCAGATAGCTTTTGAAAAAAGAGGCATTAAGATTCATACGGGGGTTTCTGTAGGGAGTTTAAAAGCCAATAAAAAAACTGTGGCTGCAGAAATTAGTTTTTCAGATGGTGCCAAAGAAACAATGACTTTTGATAGAGCAGTTCTGGCAATTGGAATTGTAGGGAATATCGAAGGTATAGGGCTTGAAAATACTAAAATACGTGTTGAGAAAAGTCACGTAGTTACAAATTCTGTTTGTGAAACGGATGAGCCTGGTGTTTATGCCATTGGAGACTTGACAGGTCCTCCATGGCTCGCGCACAAGGCGAGCCATGAAGCGATTATCGCTGTAGAGCATATCGGCGGTTTAAAAACTCATCCGCTCAACAAAGATAACATCCCTGGTTGCACCTATTGTCGTCCTCAAATAGCCAGTGTCGGGTTGACGGAGGAGAAGGCCAGAGAACTTGGCATAGAACTCAAAATAGGAAAATTTCCTCTCATTGCAAATGGTAAGGCGATAGCTCTTGGAGAGACAGAAGGATTAGTAAAAACTATTTTCAACTCTGTTACGGGAGAGCTACTAGGTGCCCACATGATCGGGCCGGAGGTTACAGAGCAGATTCAAGGATACGTTATTGCTAAGGTAGGAGAAATGACGGAAGCGGAGCTGATGCATACAATTTTTCCTCATCCAACCTTATCGGAAGCTATGCATGAGTCGGTTTTGGATGCTTTTGGAAAGGCAATTCATATCTGATGTCTGAGAGGGCAGAAGCGTTAAGGCTACGACACCCAGAAAAAGCCCATCGGCCGGATAATCCCTCACCGGAAAAGCCCGATTGGATTCGGGTGAAAGCCCCAAACTCTTCGTCCTACTACGAAACGAAGAAATTGATGCGAGACCTCCGATTAGTGACTGTCTGCGAAGAAGCTGCATGTCCCAATATTGGAGAGTGTTGGTCACAAAAACACGCGACTATGATGATACTTGGTGGCATTTGTACCAGAGCCTGTGCCTTCTGTAATATAGCCACCGGGGTTCCAGGGAAAATCGATTTAAACGAGCCTGCTAATGTCGCAAAAGCAGTCCAGTCACTTGGTTTGCGGCACGTGGTTATCACTTCAGTGGATAGGGATGATTTACCAGATGGAGGGGCGGAGCATTTCGCCAAGACCATCCGGGCTATAAGGATGAGTTCACCTGGAACGACGATAGAGGTTCTTACACCGGATTTTCTAAGAAAAGATGGTGCCATTGAGATTGTTGTGTCCGCAAAACCAGATGTTTTTAATCATAATCTGGAGACGGTACCTCGCTTGTATCCGTCAGTGCGACCTGGAGCTAGGTATTATCAATCTTTGCGACTTCTTGATTCGGTCAAAAAGATCGATCCAAGTATGTTTACAAAATCTGGTTTGATGGTTGGGCTTGGAGAGAGTAGAGAGGAGCTCATCCAGGTTATGGATGATTTGCGTGTTGCGGAGGTCGATTTTCTTACACTGGGTCAGTACCTTCAACCAACGCCAAAGCATTTTCCTATAAACCGCTTCATCAGACCGGATGAATTTGAAGATTATGCCAGGCTTGCTCGGCATCGAAAGTTTTTGATGGTTTCGTCATCGCCACTGACGCGTTCCTCTTATCATGCGGATAAAGATTTTTTGGAAATGCGTCAATCTCGAGAAATTCAGTTGTCTTGTTGATCACCTTTGCCCTCTCATTCTGAAATAAAAGAATTACCTTACAGTGCAGAACAATTGCATGAGCTGGTATCAGATATTGAGAGCTACCCTGATTTTCTACCATGGTGTGTGGCAGCTCGGATTTTGGAGAGGGACGAATTAAATGGAATGATACTGGCAGATCTTGTGATAGGGTTTAAAGCTCTTCGAGAAACATTTACATCTCGTGTTTATTCTGAAAAACCGTCACAAATTAAAGTAACTTATGAGAAGGGGCCGTTTAAGTATCTGAATAATCGTTGGAAATTTTATGGATATTCCTAATGGTTGTTCTCTCGATTTTGAAATAGACTTTGAATTTCGTTCGCCGATCTTGGGGGCGGTCATGGAACCTCTTTTCTATCAGGCGGTAAGACGGATGGTCAGAGCCTTTGAGGAAAGAGCTAGAGAACTTTACAGTTAGTTTCCACAGAATGATTCAGCATCAGTAGAGCCTGCTCTACTGATTGGCTTCGAATTTCGTTTCGATCACCACTAAATCGAGCCTCAAACAAGAGTGGCTTACTTGTTCGGGAGACACATGCAAAATGGACTAAACCCACGGGCTTTTCTGCGGTTCCTCCGCCCGGACCTGCCACCCCTGTGACAGAAACAGCAAAATTCGCAGTTGAGTGTTTCAGTCCACCCATAGCCATTGCAATGGCGACTGATTGGCTAACGGCCCCGTGCTTTGCGATTAACGCCGGAGGAACATTAACTAATCTATGTTTGGCTTCGTTGCTATAGGTTACAAACCCGCAATTAAATACCTCTGAGGAGCCCGGAATATCTGTCAAAGCCGCTGAAACGAGGCCTCCAGTGCACGACTCGATGGTCGTTACGGTTACACGGTAGGATCTGCACAACTCTATAAGATTTGTTGCTTTCTGATGTATGGAAGAATTCAAGTTCTCTAACATTAAAATATCATTACATGGTGTAAACAATACATTAAAGAGCCAGCCATTATCGCTGCGATAATATCGTCTAGTAAAATACCTGCGGCACCTTTGATCTCTCTGTCGAAATAACTAACTGGCCATGGCTTGGCGATGTCAAAAAAGCGAAAGATAACAAATCCCAGAATGAGATTTGGAAGGGTAATCGGGACAAAGCAGAGTGTCAGAATTTGACCTATGACTTCATCTATAACAACTTCCGAAGGATCTGTTTCCCGTTTTCGTAGAACATATTGTTTTGTCGCAAAAAAACCTAGAATTGTAAGGAATGCAGCAATGAAGAGTAGAGAAAGCGTTCCATAATAAGTTCCCAATAGCCAGGAAATCGGAATTGCCGCGAGAGATCCAAACGTTCCTGGAGCGACCGGAAGCCTCCCGATGCCGAAGAATGTGACAACTATTGTCGCGGGATGGAGTATGTTTGGCATGAAATTCCAATTTTATTCTCTTCGTCGAATAGTAACAATTGCCTGGACTGCAATTCCTTCATCCCTGCCAGTGAACCCAAGTCCTTCGGTTGTGGTTGCTTTTATACTAATTCGATGGATCGGAATGCTCAGCAATTCACTAATCTTTGATTTTATTTGTTGCCGATACGGACCTATTTTCGGTTTTTCACAGATAATATTCGTGTCTATATGAATGATTTCTCCCCCATTTCTACTCAGAAATTTATGGGCTGTCTGGAGAAAGATCGAGCTGTCGGCGTTCGACCATTTGGGATCTGAGTTCGGGAAAAGAGCCCCTATATCGTCCTTGGCAATGGCCCCAAGAATCGCATCGGTGATCGAATGAAGCAGAACGTCCGCATCGGAATGTCCGACGAGCCCTTTGTTATGCTTTATTGGGACACCCCCTAATGTGATTTGATCGCCATCTCCATATTTGTGGACGTCATAGCCAAGCCCAGTAAGGAATGCGAATGACTCTGCTCCTATAATCCTTTTGGCCTGTTGCATGTCTTCTTGGGTCGTGATTTTGAGATTTTTTGGATCTCCCTGGATATGTTGCACCTTTAGTCCGGCATTACAGGCTATTTGTGCGTCATCGGTATATTGTAGGTCTTTCTGAGTTTCGTGAGCCTTAAGAATATCTTGGTATTTGAAGCCTTGAGGAGTTTGAGCCCTGACAATTGTTGACCTGTCGAGTGTATCCTCAATTAATCCTCTACTATCAATTTTCTTCAAAGTGTCTGCGACAGAGATAGCAGGGATAGCTCCGTCGAAGTGATCAAGAGCATCAATTACCTCGGATATCAATCGGGCCGATGGAAAAGGACGTGCTGCATCATGGATCAATATTTTGCTAGGGGGGGCGGCCTGAAAAGATTTTAACCCTCTAAGGGTCGAAGATTGTCGAGTATGTCCGCCTTTTGTTGGCGGCAGTAGGGTGAAACCGCGGACCGCATGCGCGTAGTTTTCCTCGTCGCATTCGCGTATCACAACTCGGACCATATCAATCATCGGGTGAGAGAGAAAAGCATCCACCGCATACCGCAAAACAGGTCTTCCATTTAAAAGTTGATATTGCTTGGGAACTTTTTTGCCGAACCTTGAACCTGTTCCGCCTGCTAGGATTAGAGCTCCGCAGCTACTCATAATTTGGTTCTCGCATTTTTGCTTTTCTCGGCTAGAGTGGGAATATAGCGAACTTTTTTTATTTCGATAACAATACTGCACTTAGTACGATTATCGTATGACAAACCTCTATTTTATCCTAGCGTCTACAGCGTTGATATGTATGGCCGTCACTTGGTTAGGGGCTTTAAGAGGATCGGTTATTAAACTGCTTCCGCTCTTGTTGGCCTGCATTGCGAGTGTGGGCTCGGTGATAGCCTGGCAATTTGCTGAAAATTGGAATTCGGGTTTCTCGGGATCTTTATGGTTATCGGTTGGTTGTACGCTGCTTGTTTTTCTGGCTCTGATCACGCTATCTTCCAATGGAGAGGGGCTTGCAGTACTTCTCTTGCCATATTTATTTATTCTTTGTTTATTTGCGCTCCTATTTTATTCTGAAGATCAGGTCTTGGCGGGTACAATCAACCCAACCAAATGGGTTTGGGCTCATATTGCCTTCTCAGTCTCTACATATTCTCTTGTCACTTTGGCGGCAATTGCAGGGGTTTCAGCGGCCCTGCGAGAACGAAATTTGAAGCTAAAAAAGCAAAGAGGATTTGTGAATGTTTTGCCTACGTTGTCTCAATCTGAGCAGATTGAAACAAGGCTATTGAGGGTATCTTTACTCTTTATCATTTGCGGAATTTTAACTGGTTTGAGTGCAGAGTATATTGCTCATGGAAATTTTATCGTCCTCGATCACAAAACGATTTTTGTCTTTTTAGCATTGATTGTGCTGGGCGTTTTGGAAGCCTTTAGGGTGGTTGTTGGTTTGAGAGGACGTCGGGCTGCCCGATTGGTACTGTTGATATGGTTATTTCTTACGCTCGCTTATCCCGGAGTAAAATTAGTCCATCATTCCTTAGGGACAGCTTGATAAGCCAAATTATTCTTTGTTTTTTGTCTGTATGAGAAGTATTCTGCTCGAAATTTGGGCAGCAGGAGATTCGCGCCTTGAAGAAAGCTATAAAAATTGGCGCGGTTGAAATTGTCGATCCTGTTATCCTCGCACCAATGTCAGGTGTTACAGACTTACCCTTCAGAAAGTTGGTCAAGAAGGAGGGAGCTGGACTAGTGGTATCTGAAATGATCGCCAGTCAAGCAATGATAAATGCCAATCGGAAAACATTAAAAATGGCATCCAACTGCGCGGAAGAATTTCCGATGGCAGTCCAACTGGCCGGTTGCGATCCTAAAATAATGGCCGAGGCGGCAAAGTTAAATGAAGACCGGGGCGCAGCGATCATTGATATCAATATGGGATGTCCGGCTAAGAAGGTGGTCAATGGCTATGCGGGTTCTGCGCTCATGCGGGAAGAGGACAAAGCAGCCCGTATTATGGAGGCCACAGTTAAAGCAGTGTCATTGCCGGTCACTCTGAAAATGCGCACGGGTTGGGATGATAATAACAGGAACGCCCCAAGGTTAGCGAAGATTGCTCAAGAGACCGGGATTCAAATGATCACAGTTCACGGAAGAACTCGGTGTCAATTTTATAATGGACACTCTGATTGGGATTTTATTGCCCGGGTTAAGGAAGCTGTCAAACTTCCAGTTATTGCCAATGGTGACATACAGACCTTCAAGGATGTAGAGGATGTTTTGCTGAAATCTAAGGCAGATGGGGTTATGATCGGACGAGGTGCATATGGTCGTCCCTGGTTTTTAAAACAAGTTATGGATTTCTTGAAAACTGGAAAAACAAAACCGGTACCGCCATTGCAACGGCAATATTCTCTAATTCGTTCACACTACGAAGAGATGCTTCTTCACTATGGAGAGCTGGCAGGGATGAGAATGGCTCGGAAACATTTGGGATGGTATACGAAAGGTCTTCCGAGATCGGCAGAATTTCGTGCGAAGGTAAATTCCATATCAGATCCGAAAGGCGTGGTTGCCCTGATCGAATCCTATTTTGTGGGTCTTTTTGAGCAAGGTATGGCTGCCTAAGCGGTTGTTCTTGGTTTTAGAAGCAATTTATGACAGATCGTTTTGAAATCGTAGGGAGTGAAAAATCAGTTTTGGGTTCTCTTCCATTTCCGATTTTTGTCGTAAATAAAGCCCACGAAATCATCTATGTGAATTCGTCAGGCGAACATTTTTTTGGACAAGGTGCGAGCCGAATACAGGGGAAACCTCTTAGCAGCATTCTTCCTTCCGATAGTCCGATTTTTGACTTGATCACGCATGTAATTGATGGAGCGTTGAGTATTGTTGAATATGGGGTTGATATAAATTTGGCTCAGGGTGGTGGAAAGTCTCTCATGGTTAATGGTTCACCTCTGGGAACAGATGGCCAAGAGGTGGTTATATCCATTCATCAACAATCCGCGGTGAAATCTATGGAACGCCATTTCGAGTATCGCCAAGCAGCTCGCTCGGTTACAGCTATGGCGGCCTTGTTGGCTCATGAGGTCAAGAATCCACTTTCTGGAATTCGCGGAGCCGCTCAACTTCTAGAGCGAACCGTTACCGGAGCGGACCAGGCCTTGGCCAAATTAATCCAGGATGAAACTGACAGAGTGTGTGCTCTCGTGGATAGAATAGATGTCTTTGGCGGTAATGATTTTATGAAGCGTGGTCCGGTAAACATACATGAAATTCTCCAAAGAGTTTTGAATCTCTCTGCTGTTGGCTTTGGACAGAAAAACAATTTTGTAACTGAATTTGACCCATCGTTACCGGAGGTTTTTGGAAATTTTGATTTGTTGGTTCAGGTTTTTTTAAACATTATAAAAAATGCTTCCGAGGCAATAAACGACGAAAATGGCGAGGTGTTGATTAAAACCTCTTTTAGAAGAGGAGTAAGCCTTGTGGTTCCTGGCGGTGCAGGAAGAGTTCAGCTCCCTTTGTGTGTTTCAATAACAGACAATGGTCCAGGGATTCCGGAGTCTTTGGCAGGAAATTTATTTGATCCATTTGTAACCACTAAACCTGATGGGAGCGGATTGGGGCTCGCATTTGTTGCAAAGGCTATTGATGACCTTGGTGGAATTATAGAATTTGATACTGGATCTAAAGGAACGGAGTTTAGAGTGTTTTTACCCGTTTCACTAGGCTTGGAGAATGTCTGATACTAACGGCAACCTAGTCCTCATTGCTGATGACGATCGGGCAATCAGAATGGTGCTTGATCGTGCTCTTAGTGGCGCGGGCTACACAGTTAGGGTAACAGACAACGGAAGGACGTTATGGCGTTGGATAGAAGCTGGGGACGGAGATGTTGTTATAACCGATGTCCGAATGCCAGATGTTGATGGACTCGACCTTGTGCCTCAAATCCGGCAATTGCGTCCTGAATTAAAGGTAATAGTTATGAGTGCTCAGAGCACTCTTCTGACCGCGGTGAAGGCCATTGAACGAGGGGCGTATGAATATGTACCTAAGCCATTTGATCTAGATGAATTATTGCGGGTTTTGGAGCGCGCTGTGTCGGCTCGAGCACCATCAGAAGTATGTGATGAGCCTGGAGAGGATGAGAAGCTTCCCCTGATAGGGAGATCTCAGGCCATGCAAGACATATATAGAACAGTTGCCAGACTGATGACGAGCGACTTAACGGTGATGATAGCTGGTGAGTCGGGTACAGGGAAAGAATTGGTTGCGAGGGCATTACACGATTTTGGGCGTCGGCGGAAAGGCCCATTCGTAGCTATCAATATGGCGGCGATACCAAGGGATTTAGTGGAAGCAGATTTATTTGGTCATGAGAAGGGATCTTTTACTGGCGCTCATGCGGCGGGAATTGGACGGTTTCAACAGGCGCAAAACGGAACTCTATTTCTGGATGAAATCGGTGACATGCCAATCGAGGCACAGACCCGTTTATTACGGGTGCTGCAGGAAGGAGAGTATACTACTGTAGGCGGTCGTAATTTGTTAAAGGCAGACGTAAGGATTATTTCGGCGTCGCATCGAGATTTGGGACAGTTAGTCTCGGAGGGTCGTTTTAGAGAGGATCTATTTTATCGGTTGAACGTTGTACCCATGAAACTTCCGCCCTTGAGGGATAGAAAAGAGGACATAGCTGATCTTAGCAGGCATTTTCTTGCGAAGGCCCAAGAGATGGGTGCCCCTCCAAAAACGTTAACGGTCGATGCACTTATGGTGCTGGAGGCTTATGATTGGCCGGGTAATGTTCGAGAACTGGAGAACATGATGCAGCGGGTCGCAGCATTGCATACGGACACGATTATAAATGCTGAAGCACTAGAGCAGGAGATTAGAATGCAAAATCCCATCTCCCCTGTGGGAGAAATACCCACAACTCTCTCTGACTCCGTTGATCGACACATCGCTTTGTTATTCAATTCTCTCAGGGGAAGTTTGCCAAGCCCGGGGCTACACGGAAGGATATTACAAGAGGTTGAAAGGCCTTTGCTTGAACGCACCTTAAGGGCAGTAAAAGGTAATCAAGTCAAGGCTGCAGATATTTTGGGTCTAAACCGGAATACCTTGAGAAAAAAGATTAGAGAGTTGGATATAGAGATCATGAAGGCCTGGAAGGAGTAAAACTTTGGGCAGATGGAGACCTTTCTTTGAACGGGTGGGTTCTCCCTGTTTCAAAGAGAAATTGAGTAAGGCATTCGCCTCGATTCAGATCTGGTCACATCAAATAGGCCTTGGAAGAAAACTGACAGTTTGCGTCATAATCGCGGCTCTCCTATCCGCTATAGCGACTTATGCGGCCTGGGTCGGTTGGTCTCCTTTGGGCACCAGGGTTGGATCAATCGTTTTTTTTCTTCAATTAGATGCCATTCTGTTCCTGCTAGTGGCTGCCATCGTTGTCGCTCGTATTGTTCGAATTTGGATTGAAAGAAGGCGGGGAGCCATTGGCTCTCGCTTGCATACCCGATTGGTTCTATTGTTTAGTATAGTTGCGACAATTCCCACTATCATTGTCGCGATATCGTCGTCGGTCGTGTTCACCCAAGGAGTAGAAGCTTGGTTTAATACAGTAGTCCGTTCGGCCCTAAACGAATCAAATGAAATTGCGAATGCGTATGTCGAGGAGCACAGGCGGTCATTGCGTGATGATATTCTGGCAGTGGGAAATGAATTCTCCCGCTCGGCGCGCCGGATATCGAAAAACCCAGAAGAAATACAGCCCTTTTTGGCGGCTCAGGCTGCTCTGAGAGAGTTAGATGAAGCTTTCGTTCGTAATTCTGAAGGGCGGGTCTTTGCGAGCTGGAGCAGTAGCGGCTTCGTTCTATTCGGCGACCCGGTTCCCGGTTGGGCGATGCAAAAGATCAGGAGGGATAATGGAGGACTGATTATATTCCGGACCCCGGCCGGGGACAGTATTCGAGGTTTAATGAAGTTAGAACCTTTTCTGGACGCCTATTTAGATGTTAGTCGTAAAGTGGCTCAAGGGGTGATGAACAGAGTAGATCGTACTCGGAGAGCGGTCGAGAGATACAAAAGTTTGGAAGGACAGCGGTCTCAAATTGAAATAACGCTGGCGACGATGTTCATTTTTCTGTCATTGGTCCTTCTCCTGGCGGCAGTCTGGATGGGGCTTGTGTTCGCCTCCCGTCTGGCAAGGCCAATAAGCGAACTTGTAAATGCTACGGAGGTTGTTCGGGCCGGGGATCTAAGCATTCGAGTCGATGAAGTTACTGCGCCCGATGAACTCGGTACGCTTAGCCGTGCCTTCAATCGTATGGCCGAACAGCTTGGATCGCAGCGGCAGGAGCTCGTCGCGGCTAATCAACAACTTGATGAACGCAGACATTTCATCGAAACAGTTCTGTCCGGAGTGTCATCCGCGGTTGTTGGCTTGGATAGAAATGGTCGTATAAATGTGATTAATCGTGCAGCTGGGACTCTTTTGTTTGGTGAGAATAGTAACGTTATAAATCAGAAGCTATCAGATCTTATTGTTGAATTCGGGCAATTTTTTGAAAAATGTATTTCATCAAATTTCCAGCAGGTAAGTGGTGAAATTACAATTGATATTGGAAACGGGGCGAGGTCCTTCTCGGTAAGACTGTCTTCAGAAGGAGGGGACTTTCTCGGTTCAGGTTACGTAGTCACTTTTGATGACGTTACTGAACTTTTGGCTGCGCAAAGAAAGGCTGCTTGGTCAGATGTGGCTCGTCGTATAGCCCACGAAATAAAAAACCCATTGACCCCAATTCAGCTGGCGGCCGAGCGGTTAGGAAAAAAATATACACCTCAGATACAGAAAGATTTGGATGTTTTTAAGGATTGTACTGAGACCATTGTCAGGCGAGTATCAGATATCGGCAGGCTAGTCGATGAATTTTCGGCCTTTGCCAGGTTACCGGCACCAATTTTTAAGCAAGAAGATTTGTTTTCTATTTGTCGGGATGCTCTCGTTCTATTTGAGGCGAGCCATAAGAGCATCGAATTTGTAATCTCATGCAAACAGGATCTGCCGCCTTTAGACTGTGATCGACAGCAAATATCCCAAGTCATGATAAATCTGATTCAGAATGGAGTTGACTCTATCGATGAGTGCGAGGCCGAGCTTCGAGCTCATGCCGTTGAAATAATTTTAGATGAAGTGAAGTCTGGAGGTATTCGAGTTCAAGTGATTGATACCGGAAAAGGTTTTCCTGAGGACCGAAAACGACTGACTGAGCCATATGTAACTGACAAGAAAAAAGGTACTGGTTTAGGGCTGGCTATAGTGAACAAGATTGTAGAAGACCATGGTGGAACATTAGATCTTAGTGGTTATCCGGAACAGGGTGCCATTGTTTCGATTGTATTTCCAAAATTGGCGTCATCTAAACAAGTCTCATCCACGAGCCTAAAAGAAATGAAGATCAGGACTTGATCGCATGTCTGCTAAAATATTGGTTATCGATGATGAATTGGATATACGACGCCTAATTTGTGACATTTTGGATGATGAAGATTATCAGAGCTTAGAGTCTGGTGACGCAGAGACTGCTCTTAAGATAGTGGAAGAAGAGTCTCCTGATTTGATTATTCTTGATATCTGGTTGGAGGGTAGTGGACTTGACGGAATTCAGCTCCTTCAGCGTATTAAAAAAATAAATTTCGTTATCCCAGTTATCATGATTAGTGGACATGGAGACATTGGGACCGCTGTGAATGCGATTAAACTCGGAGCCTTTGATTTTTTAGAGAAGCCTTTCAACGCAGACCGGCTATTGTTAATCATTAAAAATGCGCTGGATGCATTGGCTTTGCGAAAAGAGAATGCTGAATTGCGGAGACAGCGAGATGAAGAACTGGAGTTAATTGGGGCTTCGTCTTTTGTAAATGATATACGCAGTATTGTGGAAAGGGTATCTCAGGCTGAAAGCCGACTATTAATTTCAGGCCCAGCCGGCTCAGGAAAAGAGGTTGTAGCCCGGATAGTTCATGCCAAATCTCAAAGAAAAGACCATCCTTTCATTGTTCTAAATTGTGCAACTATGTCACCCGAACGTATGGAAGAAGAACTTTTCGGAATAGAGCTGGCACCAACGATTGGATCGAGAACTATTGGTATTTTTGAAAAGGCAAATGGAGGAACATTATTACTTGATGAGGTGTCTGATATGCCTCTTGGTACCCAGGGTAAAATTGTTCGTATCCTTCAGGAGCAAACTTTTAGTCGTGTCGGGAGTGATCAGATGATAAAAACTGACGTTCGGGTATTTGCGACTACGAATAAGGATCTTATAGCGCTTATTCAGGAAGGAAAATTCAGAGAAGATCTTTTTTACCGACTGAATGTGGTCCCCATCACAATACCTCCCTTGAATGAGAGAGCCACTGATATCCCTCTTTTAATCGAGCATTTCATGGATAAAGCTTCAAAAGAGACGGGGGTTGCGCCTATGAGATTGGGAACGGATGCAATGGCTTCTTTGCAGGGGTATGATTGGCCGGGGAATGTTCGTCAGTTGCGAAATTTGGTCGAGTGGCTTCTAATCATGTACTCTGACTCTCCAGATCGAGTTATCCATAATGAAAGCCTTCCCAGTGACATAAATTCAAAATCAAGGGCTTCTATTGGATCGAATGCGGGAGCTGACTTTATTGACTTGTCGCTAAGAGATGCGCGTGAAATTTTTGAGCGGGAATATCTTAAGTCGCAAGTTATACGGTTTGGAGGAAATATATCAGAAACCGCAAAATTCATTGGGATGGAACGGTCTGCTCTTCATAGAAAGTTAAAATCTCTTGGCATTTCAGGATAGAATTTAGAGACAGAAAATCATTCTGAGACTTTTTTTGGGTGCGGAAATAGCATGAAAATTATAATAGCCGGGGCAGGGCAAGTTGGCTTTCATATTGCCCAGCAATTGTCATCCGAAGGGCATGATATAATCGTTGTTGACTCTTCACCAGAATTGGTGAGGCAGATATCGGACTCGCTCGACGTTCAGGCGATTGTTGGTCATGCCTCTCATCCTGATACGTTGGATCGAGCCGGAGCAGCTGACGTCGATATGCTAATGGCAGTCACTCATTTAGATGAAGTAAATATGGTGGCGTGCCAAGTTGCACATTCCATGTTTAGCGTTCCTCTCAAAATTGCTCGGATCAGGGAACAAAGCTATCTCCAGCCCATCTGGGCGGATTTATTCAGCCGAGATCATATGCCTATTGATGTGATTATATCCCCTGAAATAGAGGTTGCTCGCGCGATCACTCGATGTCTTCAGGTGCCGGGTTCGTTTGACACTGTTTCGCTTGTTGGTGGAAAGGTCCAGATGCTGGGTGTCCATTGCGGCGATGAGTGCCCGGTAATTAATACGCCATTACGCCAGTTAACCGAATTGTTTCCGGATCTTGAGATATTTGTGGTTGGGGTAATGAGGGATGGAGTCGGGTTCGTTCCCAAGCCCGCGGATCAGTTACAAGAAGGCGATCAAGTATATTTTGTTGTAAAAACACAAAATATAGGGCGAGCTATGCGGGTCTTTGGCGTCGAAAATACCGAAGTGCGACGCGTCGTTATAGCTGGTGGGGGGCATATTGGGGCTTTTTTAGCTGAAATGATTGAAAAGGAGTTCTCAGGGATCAGCGCTAGAATTGTTGAATCCTCTTACGCTAGGGCACATGAGGTGGCCGACCTTTTGGAGGAAACGGTAGTAATCCACGGTGACGTCATAGACCCCGATATTCTGAGCGAAGCCAGAGTGAAAGAGAGCGAGGCCATCATCGCGGTAACAAATGACGATGAAACAAATATCTTAGCCTCCCTTTTAGCAAAAAGAATTGGTACGAAAAGTGCCATTGCACTTGTAAATAATCAGACATATGCCCCTTTGATATCCTCCTTGGGAATTGATGTAGCAATTAGCCCTCGAGCTATCACCGCATCCACGATTCTACAGCATGTCCGACGAGGTCGGATTAGTTCAGTTCACTCTTTAGGAGCAGATTTTGGAGAATTGATAGAGGGAGAAGTCTCAGAGAGTTCTGTTCTTTCTGGGAAAAGAATAGAAGAAGCTGAGCTTCCGGAAGGAATTCTAATCGGAGCCGTCGTTCGCGGAGATCAGGTTATCTTACCGAGAGGAAACACCCTTATTCAGCCAAATGATCAGATCGTGTTATTTGCTGCCTCCGAGGCTGTAAAAGCGGTCGAAAAATTGTTTGCGGTCAGATTGGAATTTTTCTAACTGATGCATTTAAAGAGGGCCTTAAACTGAGCATCGCGTATGTAAATGGCAGGTACTTGCCAAAATCGAAATCTTTCATCAATGTCGAGGATCGGGGCTATCAGTTTTCCGACGGTGTTTATGAAGTAATTGCTGTCCGTAGAGGGGTTCTAATTGACTCTTCTGAGCATTTTGATCGCCTCTTTCACTCTCTCAACGAATTGGATATTTACATCCCTTGGAGTCAAGCGGTTCTTCGAGTGCTCATTAAAGAGGTTTTAGCCCGCAACAATATTTTGAATGGACATGTTTATTTACAAATCAGCAGGGGTGTTGCCAGCAGAAACCACATCTTTCCTGGGCAAGGGGTCAGGCCTGCCCTGGTGATATTGGCAAACGGTTTACACCGAGTAAAAGAATTGAGAACCGATGGGGTTGGTGTTCATACCCTTCGTGATAATCGTTGGGGGCGGGTAGATATAAAATCAATTTCCTTATTACCAAATGTTTTAGCTAAACAAAAAGCTGCGGAATTAGGTTGCTATGAAGCATGGTTTTTTGATGATGATAATCATATTACGGAGGGTGCATCGAGCAATGCCTGGATAGTTGATAAAATGGAAAGATTGGTCACCAGGCCGTTAGGAATAGATATTTTACCTGGTGTCACTCGTTCTCGAACATTGGCTCTTGCGAGCGCTGAAGGGTTAGAAATTCAACAACGAAGGTTTTCGGTGAAAGAAGCTTTGTCTGCCAACGAGGCCTTTTTAACTAGCACGACAGCTGGAGTTTGCTCTGTAGTCAAGATTGATGGACATCCAGTGGGATCAGGGATCAAAGGACGAGTGACCACCCTGCTAGAAAGACTTTATAAAAATTATTTAGAGAGTTGTTCCATTGGCTCTTAGACAGATTGGAGGCTCACCAGAGGTAATCTTGTTTGATTGGGATAACACTCTTGTGGATACATGGCCGGTTATCCAGGATGCCATGAATGTGACACTGGTTCATATGGGTTTGCCTCCTTGGAGTATGGCAGAAACACGATTGAGGGTTCGAAAGGCATTGCGCGAGGCGTTTCCTGAAATGTTTGGGGATGATTGGAAAGAAGCTCGAGATATTTTTTATGAACGATTTAATAAAATTCATCTAGATCGACTTGCCATTAAGACGGGGGCTGAAGATACCCTGTTAATGCTGAAAGGTGAAAATATTCCGATCGGCGTAGTTAGCAACAAGAGTGGAGAGAAGCTTCGAAATGAAGTGTTTCACCTCGGGTGGAATCACTATTTTGGTGCGGTTGTCGGTGCCTCTGATGCAATTAGAGATAAGCCAGAGCGAGACCCTGTTGATTTAGCCATAAAACAAATTGGAATTCTACCTGATGCATGCATCTGGTTTGTAGGAGACACAGACCTTGATGTGGAGTGTGCGGTCAACTCAGACTGTTTAGCTGTTTTAATTTCGGATGATTTAGATAGCGCAATAAGCAGTTGTCGATATAAGCCGGATTTAGTCTTTAATAATCTAAATTCCTTGAAGGGCCTTGTATACAATCGATTAAACTCTTTATGTTAAAACAGAAGTGCAGATCGTTTTTTTGGTAAGATTAGAATCCGGTATTGAGAAAAATTATTAGAAAGGGGGGCTGAAAAAAACATGCAAAGGGGCCAAAATCTACAAGATATATTTTTAAATGCTGTCAGGAAGGAAAAAGTTCCTGTGACTGTCTTCTTGGTGAATGGCGTTAAACTTCAGGGTATCATCACCTGGTTTGATAATTTTTGTATATTATTACGTCGCGATGGCCAGTCTCAACTTGTTTACAAGCACGCCATTTCTACCCTAATGCCAATAGGGCTCTCTTCAGCTACAGGGAGTTGATATCGAGGGTGATGCTCAGGAAGCCTTATCGGCAAATTAATTCCTTGAACAAGAGAAAAATTGCATTGAAGCCTCGGACCGCGATTGTTCATCCGTATTTAAATTACGATAAAAATATAAGGACCCCTGATGCCTGCCTGGATGAGGCTATTGGTTTGGCCAGCGCTATTCATCTCGAGGTTATAATTGCCGAAACCCTTAAATGCAGTAGAAAAAGGCCGTCTACATTTATAGGGTCCGGCGCGCTTGAATATTGGGCGTCGATTGTGAAGGCGGAAGACATTGCAATTTTTATAGTGGACTCATCTATTACACCGATCCAACAAAGAAATTTGGAAAAGCATTTAGACTGCAAGGTTATAGACCGTACGGGATTGATCCTTGAGATATTTGGAGCTCGGGCAAGAACTCGGGAGGGTTCGTTGCAGGTAGAATTAGCGCACTTAAATTATCAAAGAAGTAGGTTGGTTAGGAGCTGGACCCATTTGGAGAGGCAACGAGGGGGGATAGGATTCTTGGGCGGGCCTGGGGAAACTCAAATTGAGGCCGATCGGAGGCAAATTGACACAAGAATTTCTCGCATTCAAAAGGATTTAGATCGTGTCAAAAAAACTCGGGAGTTACATCGTAATGCGCGAAAAACAGTACCTTTTCCGGTAGTTGCTCTAGTCGGTTATACCAATGCAGGCAAATCTACTCTTTTTAACTATTTTTCTGGAGCTCAAGTTAAGGCAGAGGATCAATTGTTTGCAACCTTAGATCCAACCATGCGAGTGGTCCGGCTAAGAAACTCCAAGCGAGAAATCATTCTGTCCGATACAGTCGGTTTTGTTTCGGCTTTGCCGACGATGTTAGTCGCCGCATTCAGGGCTACGCTTGAGGAAGTTCTCGAAGCAGATCTAATCCTTCACATTCGAGATATATCTCATCCAGATACTAAGGCGCAGCGTGCTGATGTGATGTCGGTATTGGAGGAGCTTGGGGTCGAAGAGAAACGTCTCGATAGGGTAATTGAGGTATGTAATAAAATAGACTTGTTAGAGGCGAGTAGAAAAAAAGAGTTTGAAATTGAGAATTCCTATATAAATATTTCGGCTGTTACCGGTGAGGGGTGTGATAATTTATTGAATTTAATAGAAAACCGTCTTTCAGAGGGACAAGAAATAGCATCCGTTAGATTAGGATACCAAAACGGCGCTGCCTTAGCTTGGCTTTACCGGAATGGAGATGTTCTCGAAAGAATTGATGAAAAGGAGTCTATCAGGCTCAGCGTTGGCTTGAGCCGCAAGGACCTTGATCAATTTCGACATCATTTTGGCGATTTTTACCCCGAACATGAAAATACCTGATCCCGAACAAATTCGTAACATAATGGAGGAGTGTTCCCTTAATTTCCTTACTCCGATGTTTGGTCGCCTCTCCGAGAAGCAAGTGTGGCGAAAACCGAACAACTCTGTGGTTACCTCCGTTGATATACAAGCTGAAGAATTCTTACGAAGGAGACTAAAACAATTAGTTCCTGCTTCATCTACAGTCGGAGAGGAGGAAGCGGGTAAGGACCCGTCTATCCTTGAACGGTTAGAGAGTGATAGCCCCGTTTGGATCATAGATGCCTTGGACGGAACCCGTAATTTTGTAAATGGAGTCGATTGTTATGCGGTATTGGTTGCTCTTTTTTACAAACAAGAAATTGTAGCTGGTTGGATTTTCTTACCGGCCAAAGAAGATAGTATCTGGGGAATGAAAGGTGAGGGGGCTTGGCATGCTGGAGATAAAATTCAGTTCGACCCCTTCAAAGTGAAAAAAAATTCCGAATTGAAAGGGTTTCTTGGAAACCGCTTGGCTAAAATACCTGAGATTTCTGATAATTTTAAGGCAATAAAGAGCTATCATTGTGTCGGTAGTGAGTACTTTGATTTAGCTTTAGGATTATCCGATTTTGCATATTATCGGAGAATTAATCCTTGGGACCATTGTGCCGGGACGATTATCGTGAAAGAGGTCTCGGGGTATGTAGGAGAATTGGAGTCTGGAAGGGAGTATAAGCCTTCAAGACCACCAGAAAACGGGATTGTTGTAGCTTCTTCACATGCTGTATATGCAAGTGTTTCTGCTGTCTTAGCTAGAAATATAGATTAATTGGTCTCGGCGGATTTGGCTTCAAGCCATAGGGCATGTAGCTCAGTCCGGCTGCATTCTTCAGGCTGACGTTTTTGTTGGTTCAATCGACTTTCAATCCAGCTGAACCTTTGAATAAATTTTTCGGTGCTCTTCCTGAGGGCCGTTTCAGCATTAAGTTTCAGGTGTCTCGATAAATTCACACAAGAAAAAATGATGTCGCCCAACTCATTTTCAATTTGGTCAAAATTTTTTTCGTCGATGGCCGCTTTGAGTTCTACAATTTCCTCCTGAATTTTATCGAATACTTCATCAATTATCTTCCAGTCGAAACCGACTTGTGCGGCGCGTTTTTGAATTTTTTGGGCTCTGAGAAGCGCTGGGAGGGATAAAGCAATCCCGGAAAGGGCATTGGTTGTAGTCGATTTTTGTTGACGTTCCGCTTTCTTTTGTTCCTCCCAGAGTAGGGATTGCTCTTCTTGAGAAATCGCTTTCGTTTCCGAAAAAACATGGGGGTGTCGACGGATCATTTTTTCAGATAGAGCGTCTATGACCTCATATAAATTAAATAATCCGTCTTCGGCGGCGATTTGGGAGTGGAGTAAAATTTGGAATAACAAATCTCCGAGTTCTTCTTTAAGAGACTCAGGATCGTTATTATCGATTGCCTCTACAACTTCGTATGCTTCTTCGATGGTATATTCAGCGATTGTTGAAGAGGTTTGAACTTTGTCCCAAGGGCATCCTGTTTTTGGATCCCTTAATTTTTTTACTATGGATATGAGAGTTTCTAATGTGTTTTCGCTAATTTGGAATTCCGAGGGAAGGGACATGGTTAATCTGAGTGGTTTCGTGCTAATTATAAAAGTCGCATAATGTATATTATGTATAATTTTTACAATAATATTTCCATGCCATCATATCCAGGTACTACGGAACTTGGCAATAAAGCCCTGAAACTCTCGTAATCAGTTTCAAAATTCATATGGGTAAGGACCGTTCTCTTAGGTTTCAATTCTTCGATCCATTCCCTCGTGATATCCCAATGAGCATGGGTCGGATGTGGTCCGCTTGGACGCAAACAATCAACGATCCAGCAATCCAGATTTTTTAACAGGGCTTTAGAGGACTTCGGAAGTCGGACGACATCTGTTGAATAAGCGAAATCACCAATCCGAAACCCTAATGTCGAACAAATCCCGTGATCCTGTTTGACTGGAACAATTAGGCTCTTCCCTACCTTGAACTCTCCTTTTATCTCAGTGGGTCTGAAGATTGGCCGATATAATATATCTGGATCTATTTCGGCATTTTTATCAAACAGATAGGAAAATTTTTTTACTATTTGATTTAATGTAGCCTTAGACGCAAATACCTCGATTTGTTTGCCCATTTGACGATGGATGCTCCTCAAATCGTCAATGCCCATTATATGATCAGCGTGATCGTGAGTGTATAGTACAGCGTCGATCTTTTGGATATTTGCGGCTAGCGCCTGGGCCCTAAAATCAGGAGATGTATCAATCAGAATACATTTCCCTTGTGTTTCGATGAAAATAGAGGGCCTTAAACGCCGATTTTTTGGATTTTTCGGGTCACATTTACCCCAGTCACCTGTGACTGTGGGAACTCCGTTGGAGGGGCCGCAACCCAGTATCGTAACTCTCATTTTTTTATTGTTTAACGTTTGGCTTTTGCAAACAACGAGAAAAAATTGCTTGTTGTTTTTTCTGCTATTAATTCAAGACTAACACCCATCAATTCTGAAATTTTCTTCGCAGTTTGAACCACATAGGCTGGCTCATTACGTTTTCCTCTGTTGGGGACTGGCGCTAAGAAAGGGGAGTCGGTTTCGATGAGAAGTCGATCCAAGGGTAACTCTTTGATTAATTGCTGAAGGTCAGTAGCCGATTTAAAAGTGACTATACCGGAAATAGAGATATAACAGCCAAGTTCGAGTGCGGTTTTGGCCAAATCCCTACCACTTGAAAAACAATGCAAAACGCAAGGGAATTGACCCTTCTTCATTTCTTCCTGAAGAATTTGAGACATGTCTTGGTCAGCCTCCCTAGTATGGACAATAAGAGGAAGACCTGTGTTCCGAGAAGCTTTTATATGTTTAATGAAGCTCTCGCGTTGTTGCTCTGCTGGGCTATTGTTATAGTAATAGTCGAGCCCTGTTTCCCCTATTCCCACGACTCTGTCATGCTGAGACAAAGTCTCAAGAGCCTCGGAGGTCGTTTTTTCTTCCTCGGTAACATGGTGGGGATGTATTCCGATTGAGCAGAATATTCGTTCAGATAACCGGGTAAGCTCAAGAACTTTAGGAAGGCGGCTCAGATGAGTGCTTATTGTTAGCATCGTTCCAACCCCCTGCCCTAGAGCTCTGGCGATACACTCTTCTCGGTCCTCGTCGAAACTCTCAAAGTCTAAGTGGCAATGGCTATCTACGTACATCCTGTGACAAGAATCCTAGGAGTCTATCTCATATTTTGGGAATATCCCTTGAGGTTTGGGAAGCGGCTCGTCTAATCCAAATGAATTTTTATTTTCTGAAAAGTAAGTGAGATCTCTCTCTTGTGTAGCAATCTTTAATTGATCCAGTATTAAGTGGGCTGAGCCTGGAATGAATGGCAGAAGGATTAGTCCTAGACGTCGGATTACCTGAACGAGCACCCATAAAACGGTGCCAGCTCTTTCCTTGTCTAGTTTTATGGATTTCCAAGGTGCCTGACGGTCCACGAATACATTTGAACTTCGAACAACAACCCATATCGCTTCCAGCGCTTGGTTGAATGCTTGCTGGTCAATATATTCTCTAACTTCTGACAACAAATCTATAGAATTCGATAAAAGTACCTGATCTTCCTCATTCAATGCTCCCGCTTGCGGAATATGTCCTCCAAAATAGCGCTGGATCATGGATAAAGAGCGTTGCACCAAATTCCCGAGGTCATTTGCAAGTTCCGAATTCATTCTGTTTACGATTGATTCGTGTGAAAAATCTCCATCGTTTCCGAAAGGCACTTCTCGCAGGAGAAAAAAAACGAACTTGGTCCAGTCCATATTGTTCTTTGATCGCAAGAGGGTCGATTACATTGCCTAATGACTTTGAGATTTTTTGCCCTTCGTTTGTCCACCATCCGTGCGCGAATATCCTTTTGGGAGGGTCAAGGCCAGCCCCCATTAAAAAAGCAGGCCAGTAGACGGCATGAAAACGTAAGATATCTTTTCCCACCATATGTAGGTCGGCCGGCCAAAACTTTCTGTAATTATCGTTATTTTCGTCAGGAAATCCTGTCGCAGTCATATAATTTGTTAGAGCATCTAGCCATACATACATAATATGGTTGGCATTATTCGGGACTGGAACACCCCATGAAAAACTCGTTCGCGATATTGAGAGGTCGTGAAGGCCAGCAGATACGAAGCTGATGACTTCATTCCGCCGCGATCTGGGGGCAATAAATTCTGGATTTTCTTCGTAGAACTGAAGAAGTCTCTCTTGCCATTTTGAGAGATCAAAAAAATAGCTTGGTTCCTCTAGCCATTCGACCTCGGCCCCGGTTGGAGCAACCTTTTCGCCATTCTGCGAGATAATTAATTCACTCTCATCATAAAAGGCTTCATCTCGGACGGCATACCAACCAGCATATTTCCCCAAATAGATATGCCCATTATCGCTTAAACGTTTCCACAATTCCTGGCAGGCTTCCTTATGCCGTTTCTCTGTGGTCCTTATGAACTGATCTTGCGAAAAATTCATGGCAGCGGTGAGAGCCCGAAAGTTTTGAGAAACCTGATCTGTAAAAGTCTGCGGGTCTATTCCAGCCGCGGCGGCCGATTTCTCCACCTTTTGGCCATGCTCATCGGTACCCGTGAGAAAAAATACGTCGAATCCATCAAGTCGCTTAAAACGCGCCATGACATCGCAAGCAAGTGTCGTGTAAGCATGACCAATATGCGGTGAGTCATTCACATAATAGATTGGGGTTGTGATATAAAAACTGTTCTTTTCAGGCATCAGTTTGGAACTTTCTGTCTACGGTCAGGCTTTTGCCGTACTCTTAATAAGGCCAAAGATGGTCAGAATAATGTGCTTCCGATCCAGACTTTGATGGATAGCTCGCTGAGATAAGCCCTCGATTTTTTCCCATAGCTCCACGAGCCGATCAACCCCGTTTTCAGTGAGCCAATTATAACTCTGTTGTTGCCCTGGATGGTGTTTTCCCAACGAGGCGTTCTTTATCAAAGACGATAACCATGAACAAATTAATTCCATTGTCAGAGAAAATGTCTTTTCCTCTCCGGAGACAGATAATTTATCAGCCAACTTATGCAATTTCTCTGCGTCAATTTGAGGAAAATTCTCCAATAGAGCCAAAAATTCATTAAATAAAGCGAGAATATTTTCCTCTGCCAAGGTGAGAGCGCGGCCTGGACTTCCGCCCGAGAGGTTAACTAAGTTTTCTCTGTCCTTCGGTTCGATTTGTACCCTCGACTGCTGTATCACGTGAACGAGTTCATCGTTGGATAACGGCTGTAATTTGAGTGTACAGCACCTGGATCGAATTGTAGCTAAAAGCTGTAAGGGTCGATTTACAGTTAACAAAATAAGCGTCCGCGGAGTGGGTTCTTCAAGAATTTTTAAGAGTCCATTTGCAGCATTGATACTTAAATCATCAGCGCTATCCACAATAAGTACTCTCCAGCCCGATTCAGCTGGGGTTAATCGCAGGAAATTAATACAAGATCTTATTTCATCAACAGAAATATTTGATTTTAAACGATTGTCCTTCTCGTTTTGGGTTCGCTCGATAGTAAGAAGGTCTGGATGTCCTCCACTGGCTATCTTTCGGAAAATTGGATCTGTATTAGGGACTTCTAAATTTTGAGGCGAGTTCGTATGCTCGAGTAAAGCGCTCTTCTGAGGTTGCTCTCTCTTCGTGTTTTTCAAAAAAATAAACCGGGCAATTCTATAGGCAAGAGTTGCTTTTCCAATGCCTTCGGGTCCACTGATTAGCCAGGCGTGAGGTATCCGATCTAATTGCCAGGCGTTTAAGAAACGTCTTTCCGCTTTTTCATGCCCAATCAGAAGCGGGTTTTCTCTTGGCAAAAGAGTCACACGCCTAACTCCGAAAATTTTTTCTTCAAAACTTCGAGAATTTCTGCTTTAATTTCATCAATATTTTTTTCCGCATTTATAATCACGCAACGATCGGGTTCAAGTTCTCCTATCGTTCTAAAACCATTTCTTAGTTTAGCATGAAATGCGAGATCCATGAGTTCGTAGCGGTCTCTTGTACCTCTCTGTTCAACACGAGACAGCCCGACCTCTGGGGGAAGGTCAAAAATCAAGGTTAAATCTGGATAAATGTTTTGTTGAATAGAAATGTGTAAGTCTCTGATAAAAGATATATCTATGCCGTTTCCATAACCCTGATAGGCGATTGTTGAGTCTATAAAACGGTCACACAGGACCCAAGACCCTTGATTCAGGGCGGGCTTAATCAATTTTTCTAAATGTTCTCTGCGGGCGGCAAAATGCAAAAGAAGTTCACTAATTGGGTCCCAATCATCATTAGTTTGACTGAGTAATAGTTTTCGAAGTTTCTCTGAACTTTCGACGCCGCCGGGTTCTCTGGTTCTAATGACATTGAAACCTTGTGCAATTAGATGCTGGTGAAGAATCTCTAGCTGAGTGGACTTTCCCGCTCCCTCTCCACCTTCAAAGGTGATAAACCGACCCTTCACGATCCTAATTTGCCGAAGAGCAAATATTTGGCTGCACTTGTTATCCTACCGATGTATCCAAGCCTATTAACAGTTCGACCTGCGCTTACCGGAATTTTCAGATCTTTGGGACCTACACCAGTTATTATAACGTGTCCAAGATTGTCACCCTTTTTGATTGGAGCGGCTACTGGATTATTAAAGATGATTTTCGCTTTCATCCCCTTCCGGGCTGACCGGGACATTGTAATCGCGACTTCATTATCTATCACAAGCGGCACCACCGGCTCATCGCCGAGCCAGACATCAGCATTGCTAACTATACTCTCTTTTTCAAACAGCTTATATGTTTTAGTCTCTCTATAGCCCCAATCTAGAAGACGGGCTGATTCCGAGGCCCGCTCCCTAGCGCTCGCAAGACCATTTACAACTAAGATAAGACGCCTGCCTTTTCGGATTGTTGAAGCAACGAGACCGTAGCCGGAAGCCTCTGTATGACCAGTTTTGAGTCCATCTGCTCCAATATTTCTATAAAGGAGAGGGTTTCTATTCCCCTGTTTAATTTTAGAGAACGTAAACGTTTTTTCTGCAAACATTGGGTAATATTCAGGAAAATCTGAGATGATCTTTTTGGCAAGTAGCGCGAGATCTCTCGCAGACATGAAATGGCCATCCGCTGGCCAACCTGTGGAGTTTAAAAACACGCTATTTTTCAGACCAATCTCTTTAGCTTTTTTTGTCATCTCATCCGAAAAAATGTCTTCCGAACCAGCGAGACCCTCCGCAATGACGATGCAGGCATCATTGCCTGATTGTATAATGATACCCTTCAGGAGGTCTCTTACGGATACCCTTTTATTCACTCGGACAAACATTTTGGAGCCGCCCTTGCGCCATGCTTTTTCGCTAACGACAAATCGATCGTTGAGGCTTAATTTCCCGGCTTTGAGTTTTTCTAAAACCATATAGACAGTCATTAGTTTGCTCATAGACGCTGGCGGCATCGGTATGTCTGACTGTTTTTCAAAGAGCACTGTATCTGTATCTACATCAATCAGGAACGCATGCGGAGCTTTGGTTTCGAGATTTTGCGCTAGGACCAAATTTTCTGTCAAAATTAGCGTTAGAAATGCCCCAAACATGGGTAGCAAAAGTGCTCGAAGAGGTTTTGAAACAATCATGATTTTCGGTTCTAAAAGTCTTTCGTATCGGATTTACAACAATTCGACATGATAATATTTCGGATTACTTAATCTATTACGATCCTTGCATCGGGGTAACCCTTTTCAATAACCTGTTCGAGAATTTGATCGCTGTCCGCTATTGAAGCAACGGGCCCGATACGGACCCGATAAAAGTTTTGTTCCCCGACACGAGCCCCAACTACCTGCGTCCGACCATATTTTTCCAACAAATACTTCAAAACATCGGCGCGATGACGATCCAAAAATGCGCCGGCCTGGATGTAAATTGATTGACTGAGAGGTTTAGTTGTTCGCTCGACGGCAGGCTCGCTATTGAAATTTTTGCGGAGAAGAGGTTTGTTCTTAACCTCAATCCCCTTTTTTGTAGGTTTGTTTTCCTCAAATTTTTCATTCGAAAGTGAGGCAACTTTAACTCTTCCAATTGGAGCCGAAATTGCTCTTACCGGTCCACCTTGAGCTTCTAGGGCAGCCACACGGCTCTCAGCAGGCAGAATTTCCACTCGAACTGGGACGGTTCCTTGCCGGATGAACCCGAGCAATTGGGCCGCTCGACGTGATAAGTCGATAATTCTTCCATGAGCAAAGGGACCACGGTCATTGACTCGAATTTTTAGGGTGCGACCATTTTTCAAATTAGTGACCCGGACGATTGATGGCATTGGCAAAGTACGATGAGCAGCTGATACCAAGTTCATGTCGAAAATCTCGCCATTTGCCGTCTTACGTCCATGAAAATTTGGGCCGTACCACGATGCGATACCTGTTTCCGCATAGTTATAATTTACTGTCGGATAATACCATACTCCCTTTATAGAATAGGGTTTTCCCACCTTATAACTTCCTGCCGAGTCGAGTGATCTGTCGTCGTATCCCGAGATCTTTTTAACGGTATGAAAGGCAAGCTTCGTTTCCGCACAGCCTGAGAGGCAGGCAATAATCAACAGCCCAATAAAAACGCTGCTATGAGAGCAAAATAATGGCGTTTTAATCAAATTTTTGTCCAAAGCTTGTCGGATAACAACCCGACGGTAACAGCGTAATGATGTGCGCAGTTATAGGCCATAATTGCCTGGTAATTGCTGTAGACTAGGAACGTTCTGCCGTCTGAGCCATCAGGTAAAACTAAGGATGCTAGGATGTCTCTAGTCGGCAAATCATCGCCACCTGCTCTTCGGATCCCGTATTGGCCCCATTCTTTGAGCGACATGCGTTGAGACGTTCGTGCTCTGCAACCCGGGGCTGCGCGTCTTTCAGCGGGACCTATGGTTTCCAAGACAGAATTGGGGGTTGAGACCTCCCGACCCCAAGTGAGATTGTTATTCCATCCATGTTGCTTTAGATAATTTGCGATAGAGCCGAGTGTGTCACCGATATTATTCCAGATATCCCGACGGCCGTCGCCATCAAAGTCGACCGCATAGGCAAGATAACTCGTAGGCATGAACTGCGGTTGCCCCATAGCTCCGGCCCAAGAGCCTTTTAGGTTCTTGAGGTCGATTAATCCTCTATCAAGCATTTCTAGCACCGCAAATATTTGTGCGCGAAAGTATTTGGAGCGCCTTCTATCAAAAGCGAGAGTAGACACCGCAGGTATTACAGGAACATTGGCTTCCACAAAGCCAAATCGGGTCTCAATTCCCCAAATCGCAAGAATAAACCGACGCTGAACCCCAAAACGTCGTTCGATATTCTCTAGTAATGATTTATGAAGATCGCTCTTGGCCCGCCCTGTTTTAATATTTTTATCGGATACGACTCTACTGGAATACTGTTGGAGCGTGAGCTTGAATTCGGCCTGGTTGCGATCCCGTTCTATGATCCTCCTTAGAGGTTTAACAGAACTAAGAGCCTCGCTAATAGTTTTCTCGGATACACCTTTTGAGCGGGCCTCCTGTCTGACCCCTTCTAACCAAGTTTCGAAACCATCGGATGTATTGCTTTGGGCTAAGGTAGCCGACGACAAAAAGAAATTAAAAATGAGGAGTAGCAAAAAGAAGTGAAGAATGGGCTGCCAAATGTGCCATCTGAGCATAGAAGTTGCCCCAAGATAAACCATGTATTTTTGTGCCATAGGCCCGCGAATCAGGCAATCTCCTCCCGCGTTTGACCTGAAAAGAATTATTAAAAAACTACATGGACATCAATTTTGCTGGCCTTAATCTCCCGGGGAAGCAAGAAAAGTTCTGAAATGTGTGGCTTTGTAGAAAAATTTGATTTTCGGTTCATGCTTCCGGTTGCACCGAGTTCATTTCTGTTCAGGATTTCGGGAAGTTAGACACAAAAAAAGCATCCGAGATTGGATCCTCCTGCGGTTATTTGGATCCTTCAATACTGGAGATTAATTGCACCAATGGAAAAACCTAAAGCTGAGCCTGGAACGAATTCCCTATTCCAGTGGGATGTTCTTAAGACCCTACTTGCCTATCTTTGGCCTCTAGATCAAAGAGATATGAAATTGCGGATTGTAGCTGCGCTCGTGTGCTTGGCGATAGCAAAATTCGCTAACGTATATGTTCCCATTCTTTTTAGTCAGGCTGTCGATCTCTTATCTGAAGGTAAAAACAAGGAGCTAGCTTTCGCACTCCCATTGGGGCTCCTGGTTGCCTATGGTGTAACCCGAGTCCTAGCTATTGCGTTTGCTGAGCTGAGAGACGCGATATTCGCCAAAGTGGGGCAACGAGCGATTAGAGTCGTCGCTCTTCAAACTTTTGAACATTTGCATGGCTTAGCACTTCGATTTCATTTGGAGAGGCAGACTGGTGGTCTGTCAAGGTCGATAGAAAGGGGGACCAAGGGAATTGATTTTCTGCTTAATTTTATGTTGTTCAATATTCTCCCTACCCTTCTCGAAATATTTCTAGTCTGTGGAATCCTCTGGAGTCTATTTGACTTCTGGTATGCCCTCGTAACCTTTTTGACGATTTCTTCGTATATTGCTTTTACCGTGTTTGTAACTGAGTGGCGTATCAAATTTCGACGACAGATGAATGAAACCGATAGCGTCGCAAACACACGAGCAATTGATAGTCTTCTGAACTACGAAACTGTTAAGTACTTTGGAAACGAGAGCTATGAAGCTTCTCGGTTTGATGCCGCCTTGGAATCATATGAAAGGGCCGCCGTGAAAAGCAAAACTAGTCTATCTCTGCTAAATATCGGTCAATCGTTTATCATCGGAGGCGGACTTACAATTATCCTAGTAATGGCAGCTGGTGACGTTGGAAGCACGAAAATGACTGTGGGAGATTTTGTCTTAGTCAATAGCTACCTTGTACAATTATACCTTCCATTAAATTTCCTAGGGTATGTTTATCGAGAGATTAAACAGTCTCTTATCGACATGGAGTCGATGTTTAAGCTCTTGGAAGTCGAATGCGAAGTGAGTGATCGTCTTGATGCGATTACTTTAGAGGATGGAACTGGAGAAATTGCATTTAACAATGTTTGTTTTGGTTATGACCAGAGGCGCTTGATCCTAAAAAATGTCTCTTTCACTGTTTTGCCAGGGACCAAGACAGCTATTGTTGGAACATCAGGATCAGGTAAAACTACAATAGCGCGGCTTTTATTCCGATTTTATGACGTCACTAGTGGTGCTATCAAAATTGATCAGAATGACATTCGAGATTTGACGCAAAAGAGCCTAAGAGAGGCGATTGGTGTCGTCCCTCAGGACACAGTACTTTTCAATGCAACTGTTAAATATAATCTCGATTATGGCTGTCCTGGGTCAACTCAAGAGAAAATTGAGGCGGCGGCCCGCAGTGCTGCAATTCATGATTTTATCGCATCTACACCCGACGGTTACGAGACCCTGGTTGGTGAGAGAGGGCTAAAGTTATCGGGAGGCGAAAAACAACGTGTTGCAATTGCTCGAACAATATTGAAGGCCCCGAAAATATTTCTCTTTGATGAGGCAACCTCGGCATTAGATTCGAAAACAGAGAAGGATATACAAGAGGCGCTAAATAGGATTTCTGCAAATCATACCACCCTTGTAATAGCACACAGGTTATCAACTATTGTCGATGCAGACGAAATCTTGGTTCTAGAGTCCGGCGAGATAGTTGAAAAAGGACGCCATGAGGAGTTAATTCTCTGTGACGGTGTGTACGCGTCAATGTGGAAACGCCAACAGCAGCAAAACCTGGATCAAATACCCCTGCCCTCTTAAACTCCCATTTGATCAAAAATAGCATCCAACAATGGTCCGGGTTCGCAATAGGCATTGTTGACACTAAAATGATGGCGTCCCTCTAGTTCGATGAATTGTCCTTCGTGTCCAGCCTTCCGCCAAGCTTCAAGAAATGTTTCAGGTTGACGATGGAATTCTTCTGTATCGAATTCACCGCACCCAGCGATTAGCCTGGGGGCGTAGCCAGAAGGTATGTGATGGATGGCACTTACCCGTTTATAGGACTCTTCAGTAAGATTAACGTATTTATTCCTATAACTGAGATAAACCGCTTCCAAGTCATACATGCCGCTCATACATACGCTGCCTTTTATCAGGTCTGCCGGTAACCCGTATTGACCTTCCCAATCGGTGACAGCCATCATACCCGAAAGATGTCCTCCCGACGAATGTCCAAGCACATGGATCTGCTCGGGATCTCCTCCAAAAACCTCCTTTGCATTCTTGTAGACCCAGGCGATCGCCGCTCTGTTTTGTCTTACCATCTCATCTAGGGTGGCCGGTGGGCAGTTTGTGAAGTGAGTTGCAATCCAACTCACTCCTCTGGGAACAAAGGCTTCCGCCCCGAAACTGGAGTTTTCTTTTGAACCCCGCTGCCAGGCTCCTCCATGAATGAAGATTGCTATTGGAGCGCCCGATTGTTTGGCCGGAAAAATGTCCAGCTTCTCGTCCAGGGTCGGTCCATATGAGACGTCCAAAACACCCTCGAATTTACGGCGCGCTTCCTCGCTCCGCTCGAGCCTGTCTTTTTGAAAAATACTGGTGTCAGGAAATCTCTGAGCGTGCTCATATTGCCAATCCAGCTGTTTTTGTGTGTAGTTAAGAAATACAGCCGGTTGCCCTGGGTCCTCGGGCATAACAAACTTTTCCATGACTAACCTTCCCTGTTTATATTTTACTAAACTTTACGCCTGCTACTGAGGCTTGCAAACAGGGATTGTTTGATGCTCAAAAGTAAATAATGATGGCGCAGATGGATGCGTGCCTTTCTAGGTGTTACGGACTTATTTTTCTGCGAAAGAGAGAGCTAAATGGAACTCCAATCTAAAGCCTGTGTTCCCTGTCAAGGCGGGATCCCGCCCTTAACACTGTTAGAAGCGAAAGTCTTTTTGGAAGAAACACCTCTCTGGTCTCTGTCCGAAAAAGGGAACCGCTTGAGACGATCATTTAATTTTAAAGATTTTGTTGAGGCTTTGGAATTCGTCAATAAGGTAGGCCTGTTGGCAGAGCAAGAGGCTCACCATCCAGATATCTCCATGGGCTGGGGGTATGTCGATATTCAAATTTTTACTCACAAAATAGATGGTCTACATGAAAATGATTTCATCCTGGCCGCAAAAATTGACACTTTAAAATAGTCGGAGGGAATCTCATGCGTTTACTGGTTCATGGTCAGCAAGCTTTTGGTAAGGCTGTTCTGGAAGCACTCTTAGACAAAGGAGAAGATGTGATAGCTGTCTATGGCCCCGAAGATAAAGATGGCCGGGTTGATCCCTTAATCGCTGCCGCTCGAGAGCGAGACTTGCCAGTTATTCAGCCTAAGTCTTTTAAAAATAACGAAGAAGTGGCTAAAGAATGCTGCTCATTAAACGCGGATCTTGGAGTGATGGCCTTTGTCACGAAGTTTGTACCGTCAAGTTTTTTGGATATTCCAACAAACGGGACTATCCAATATCACCCCTCTTTGCTGCCTCTACACCGAGGGCCGAGTTCAATTAACTGGCCAATAATTCAAGGTAGAAATGAAACCGGCCTTTCAATTTTTTGGCCAGATGATGGCCTGGATGAAGGGCCAATTTTATTGCAAAAAACTGTAACTATAGAACCTGAAGATACCCTCGGTTCAGTATATTTCAATAAATTATTTCCTCTTGGGATTGAAGCAATGTTAGAGGCCGTCGAACTAGTCCGGGCAGGTAACGCTCCAAGAATAGAGCAAGACCATTCGCAAATGACTTATGAGTCTTGGTGTAAAAAAGATGATGCTAAAATCGATTGGGCGAAGCCGGTTTCGGAGGTCCATAACCTTATTCGAGGGTGTGATCCGTCACCTGGGGCGTGGGTTGAGTTTTTGGGAGAAACGCTTCAAATCTTTGATTGTCAGAGAGATGACGATATTACGGGTGAGCCTGGAGCGATTACAGAAATCGGAGAGACTTCTTTATCCGTAGCCTGTATCGGCGGGGGTATTCGGGTGAAGAGAGTGCGTTATCAGTCCAAAGACAAGGTCTCTTCCGTTGATTTTGCGAAGGCGAACAATCTAACGGTAGGTAGTTGCTTAGTTCAATGAGACATAGAGAGGTTTAAAATTTTTTTCTTTTTCTCTCTCTAGGATAGAAGCGTGAGATAAAAAGTCGTTCTGCTTTCGAGGTTTTTTTGTGCTGCTTAAAAATTTATTTTCAACAAGAATGTTTTCTCAACCTCAAATCAGGCTGATTTGCCTGCGCTAAAGATCGTCTTGCAAGGAGTTAATAGCAGTGCCCTTTTTTCCTTCACTACCCGAAGAAGCGGGTGTCCGAGCCATTTGGGATAGATTTAATAAAAAGGCCTGGGAAGGGCTCTCTATTTTTTCTCGCTCATTTATGCATACCGACTCTATGCTGAATGCTGGAGAAAAAGAAATGATTGCCGCATACGTCTCAAAATTAAATGAGTCTGAATATTGTTATGCTGGACATTCGAGAGTGGCAATTAATAAGGGAATTGCCGCCGATATCTTTGATCCTTTGGTGCAAGATCTAGAGGGTGCGCCCATTAAGGATGAAATGAGACCCCTCTTAAGGTTCATAAGAAAATTAACACTCCGGCCCTCAGAGATTACACAGGAAGATGCAGACGAGGTTTTTGCTGCCGGTTGGGATGAACAGAGTTTCCATGAGGCGATACTGGTCTGTGCGCGTTTTAGCATGATGAATCGCATAACAATCGGACATGGCTTAGTTGTGGATGAGGAAAAACGGGCCCGCGATGCAAAGAACATGAACTATGTCTGATATTATTCGAGGGCCGTCCGAGGCGGGATCGATTGGTGTCCTATAAAAAAATTGGATTGCCGGTGCTCAGGACCGAAGATGAGCAGCGCTTGCTGGGTAACGGGCGTTATACAGATGACTTAGCCCAAGGCAATATGGCAAGAGCCTTCATGGTTCGATCCCCTCATGCTCATGCTGAAATTGTATCCATAGATATAGCGCACGCGCTTACTCTGAGTGGAGTTTTGGGAATTTATACGATTGATGACTGGCTTCATGACGGTTTGGGACATATTCCCCATAGTCCAATACCCTCTGGAGGAGATGGGCTCGGAATGTCCGAGGCTCAGTGGAGACAAATTTTTTTAGGACGCCAATACCCCTTGGCCCAAGGTAGGGTCAGGTATGTGGGAGAGGTCGTTGCAATGGTGGTTGCGGAAACCGAGGCCTTTGCACGGCTGGCGGCAGAAGCAATTCAGATAAGTTATCAGGAGCTAAATGCGGTTGCTTTGACGAAACTCGCGTCTTTACCAGATGCCCCTCGTGTCTGGACCGAAACGAATAATATTTGCCTTGATACGGAGTTTGGAGATGGCGACGCAACCGATAGCGCATTCGAATGCGCCGAGCATTCCGTAAAACACCGATTTGAGATTCCAAGGGTTACCGGGATTCCGATGGAGCCTCGGGCCGCTATCGGTGAATTTGATCCTTCTTCAGGGCTTTTAACGCTCACAGCAGGAGGTGGCGGGGCAGTCCGGTTCAAACGTGAACTCATTCAAATATTTGACGTCGATGAGACCTTGATACGCGTAATTACGCCGGATGTCGGCGGTAACTTTGGTACCCGAAACCGTTTGTATCCAGAATTCCCATTGGTGATGTGGGCGTCGAAACGACTTGGAAAAAAGGTTCGATGGTTATCCGATCGATCAGAAAACTTTTTAAGTGATTTTCAGGGTCGAGATCTTATCAGTTCGCTTGAACTCGCCCTAGATAAAAAAGGGAAATTTCTTGCACTTCGGGTGGATAATATAAGCAATATCGGGGCTTTTTCGTCGTCCTTCACACCTCTTTCAAAGGGTGCAGAAATTTCTGTAGGGCCTTACCATTTCGACTCAGCAAGGGTCAGGGCTCGAGGCGTTTTTTCTCATTCCTCCCCGACAAATCCTTATCGAAGTGCAGGACGACCAGAGGTTATCTATGCCCTCGAGAGATTGATTGATATTGCAGCAGATCAAATTGGGATAGATCGTGTTGAGATCCGAAGAAGAAATCTGATCCCGGACTCACACTTCCCATATGATAATAAATTGGGAATGACCTATGACAGCGGAGAGATGATTTTCTGTCTGAATAAGGCGCTCGAACTTAGCGATTGGGTGAGTTTCGAAAAGCGAAAAAGGGAGAGTAAGGAGAGAGGATTTCTTCGTGGTAGAGGGTTGGCATGTTATGTGGAATCGTCCTCGGGAGCCCCTCTTGAGCGAACAGAAATTACAATTAATCCTGAAAAAAACAACGTCGAAGTTATCATTGGAACGCAGGATAGCGGCCAGGGACATGCAACAAGTTTTTGTCAAGTGGCAGCTGAGTTTTTAGAAATTCCTCTCGAAAAAATTGTCCTTCTGCAAGGGGATACAGATTTTGTTTCTGTTGGTGGGGGATCGCATTCGGGGCGTTCAATGCGGATGGCAGGGACTGTGATTTTCATGGCATCTGAAAAATTAATTTCCAAAGGACGCGCGTTAGCAGCATTACTTTTAGAGGCAGCAATTGAGGATATAAGCTTTGAAGAGGGAGTTTTTTCGATAGGGGGAACCGACCGCTCTATTGGTTGGTTTGAATTAGCAAAACAGATCGAAAGCCTCAAAAATTTGCCTGTTGAATTAGAGGGGGGGCTAACGGAAAGTGCTGAAAACTTAATGAAAACCCCAGCTTTTCCAAGTGGAACACACATATGTGAAGTTGAAGTTGACCCCGAAACCGGTGTTTCAAGGCTTTGCTCTTATGTCGCAGTGGACGATGTTGGTCGGGTTATTAATCCGATTATCGTCGAGGGACAAATTCACGGAGGGATTGTACAAGCTCTAGGTCAAGCGATGATGGAAGAGTTTGTATTTCATCCCGAAACTGCCCAGCCATTAAGCGCAACTTTTATGGATTATTGTTTACCGCGTGCAGACGACGTCCCATTTTTTATTTCTGAAACTCATGAGGTTTTAACAAATATGAACCCCTTGGGTATCAAGTCGGGCGGAGAAGCGGGAACGACCCCTGCCCTTGGATGCTACATGAATGCGCTCCTTGATGCCCTAACGCCCTTTGAAGTTCGGGATCTTAGAATGCCAGCAACTCCGCAAAGAGTGTGGCAAGCTATTCGAGGTCATAACTAGTTTATCAGGAGATACTACAAGACTAAGTTGTTTCTCAGTGATTGAAGAGAATACATTAACTAAGGTCTATCTAAACTCCGTATTAAGCGGCGCACTCAAAATTATTCGTAACTAAAGGGATGAATGATGGCAAACCAATTTTCTCTGGAAGAATCTCATTTACAGCGTTGCTCTTTTGCAGCACTCCGTCCGGAATTTAGCTCCGGTCGCTCGAAGCCATCTGAGTTACTTGAGAAATGTATCGAAAAAATCGAGGCTATAGAGCCTGAAGTCGGCGCATTTGTTTCGATAGATCTTGATGGGGCTAGAAAAGAGGCAACAGAGTCCGACGCAAGATGGAAAACTGGAAAAACTCTTTCGCCAATCGATGGAATGCCGGTAGGAATCAAGGATGTCATGGAAACACGAAATATGCCTACCGAACAGGGCTCACCTCTGTTTTTGGGCTGGCGTGGAAATCGTGATTGTGCGGCCGTTTCGGCGCTCCGAGAGGCCGGTGCTGTAATTGTTTCAAAAACGGTCACAACGGAATTTGCTGCGACACAGCCACGAGGAACCAGGAACCCGTGGGACCTAGAGCGAACTCCTGGAGGATCGAGTAGTGGCTCAGCCGCGGCCGTTGGAATAGGTATGCTCTCTGGGGCCCTCGGCTCTCAAGTTATTGGCTCGATAATACGGCCAGCGAGTTTCTGCGGTGCAGTTGGATACAAGCCCAGTGTCGGAGGTGTCAATCGAGGTGGCAGTTTTGATGGTTTTAGTCAAAGCTGTACAGGTGCTCTTGGTGCCTCGCTGGCAGACAGCTGGAATATGATTAGGGCCATCACTGCTCGGGCTGGGGGGGATGCCGGTTATATTGGTGTAATAGGGCCGATGGAACTACCAGATCCCGCTATACCGAGGAAGATTATGTTTCTCGAAACCGCCGGCTGGAAATTTGCAGAAGAGGAAGCAAAAGGCGCTATCGAGAGTGCAATTTCTGCAATGGAGCGGTCTGGGATAGAAATAATTACTCGGGAGAGAAGTGATCTTGTTGAGGCGATAGAGGAAGTTATTGAGGACGCCGGCCCGCTTTCCCGTCAGATCAATGCATGGGAGGGGAAATGGCCCCTTAACACCTATGCAAGAGATATGGATTCCGACAAACTCTCGAAGCCATCCAAGGAACGTCTGTCCGAGGCGAATAAGATGAGCCAAGAACAATTTTCAGGATTATTAGCGAGAAGATATGAGGCCCGTAAAGTCTTTGCGTCAGCCCAGAATGAATTCGATTGTTGTATAACGTTATCGGCCACAGGTGGAGCACCTCTCGGTCTCGAATCGACCGGTAATCCTATTTTTACTGTTCCCACGTCAATGCTTGGTATCCCAACCATTTCTTTGCCCGCTCTAACGTGCTCTGGATTACCACTGGGTATCCAAATCATGGGATTTGAAGGAAAGGATGCTGATCTTTTCTCAGCGGCTGGGGCCATTGAACGAATTCTATTAAATTAAAACACCCCTTGGTTTAAATCATTATTTCTCGTAAATGAAATAAGAGACGGACGGGTGGCCGAGTGGTTGAAGGCACTGGTCTTGAAAACCAGCAGGCGTGCAAGCGTCTCGTGGGTTCGAATCCCACCCCGTCCGCCATAATCAGGGATATCCCCCTCTTTTAGCCACACTCCCAGCCCACGCGTCCCCAGGCTGGAGTCCCCAGTCCAAAATCCTCAGTCGCGGAAATTGATATACTGCAGCGGCTGGTCGATCTTGCTTTCCTTGATCAACGCGATGGCGGCTTGCAGGTCGTCGCGCTTCTTGCCGCTGACGCGCAGCTCGTCGCCCTGGATCGCGACCTGCACCTTGACCTTTGAGCCCTTGATCGTCTTGACGATCTTCTGGGCGAGGTCGCGCTCGATGCCCTGCTTGACCAGCACCGTCTGGCGCAGTGAGTTGCCGAATGCCTTTTCCGGTTCTTTGAAATCGAGCACGCCGACATCGACCTTGCGTTTGGCCATATGGCCGCGCAGCAGCTCCTGCACTTGTTTTAGCTTCAGATCGTCTTCCGTCTTGATCAGCAGGGTCTGGTCATTGCGCTCGATCGTGCTGCTGCTGCCCTTGAAATCGTAGCGCGTGCCGATTTCGCGCATGGCGCCCTGGACGGCGTTGTCGACCTCCGTCATTTCGGTGCGTGAGACGATATCGAAAGATGGCATGGCATTTCTCCCCTCCGTGAAGCGTATAAGGCGCGTTACCGGATTATACAGCAGGCGACATTATAGCGCGCAAGACCGAACAGAAGCCAGGATGCCCGAAAGATATCTTCGCAATCGCTGGTATGTAGCCGCCTGAGCGCAAGCGCGCGAGGAGGACAGACAATGTTCACGGTAAGGTTGCGGTAATGGGACGACAAGATTACCGCTTGTTTTTCGCGGCCCTTTATCAGAAGGATCGACTGCGGGTTACGCACGACCCCTGCCCCTCCTTAGTATCAGAAATCTGGAACGGGGTTCTCATTATGCGTCAAAATAAAGGCCCTCGATTGCTTATGATTGGCGGATTTCTGGCAATATGCTGACCCGTATCGAATAAATTTTGACCACCTATTAAAGAAAAGAATGGGGAAGAGGTGGAAAAAAATGGAAACGGTCAGAGGTAGTCCGAACAACTCAATCTTACCCTGCCCTTTTAGTTCAGAAATGGAAATTTATGAGAACAAATGATCACGAATAATGGCTATAAAAATCCAGAACTAACGGAAAGCCTTCTCCCTGGGCGGTTACATAGACCTGCATTTGAGACGTAGGACCAGTGAGGGAACTCCGCCCGCCGGGTATCCCTACTCGATCTCGAAGATTGCATCAACCTCGACGGCGGCGCCCTGCGGCAGCGAGGCGACAGCGACGGCGAAGCGCGCATGCTTGCCGTTGTCGCCGAACACCTCGACCATCAAGTCCGATGCGCCGTTCATGACGGCGGGCGGGCCGGTGAAATCGGGCGTTGCATTGACGAAACCGCCGAGCTTGATCGCCCGGCACCGGTCCATGTCGTCACCAACTGCGCCCTTGAGCTGGGTAAGGATGCTGATCGCGCAAAGCCGTGCCGCCTTGTATCCGTCCTCTGGCGTCAGGTCGTCGCCGATCTTGCCGGTGATGATTTCATCGCCGGCGGCGGATACCTGGCCGGAAATGAAGATCTGGTTGCCGCTGCGGCGCCAGGGAACGTAGTTGGCCGACGGCGCGCGCGCCTCCGGCAGGTCAATTCCGATTTCCTTCAAACGCTGTTCGATACGCCCGGCCATATGCGGTCTCCCTTGTTCGGATCAATTCTATCGCGCAGGACAATTCCGATCCAGTATCGTTTTTTGGATTTGTTTATCACTAGTTAATAAAGTTATGAAATTTTTAACGGTGCGGGGTCGATTCTGCGACGCACTGAATGGAAAGCCTTAGTTTTTTATCGGAAATGAAAATAAGCAAGAGTTATCAAATTTTGGACTTTTTGTTCCGCCAATGGCTAGCCATTCTGGAATTCGCTTCGGCTGATGTCTCATAATTTTGATGCCCCTGTAAAAAATAGGAAAACAAGATAGCTCCCTATTGGTAGATTATAAGTGCTTCCATGTCGGGAACCGATAAACTCAAACATTTGTGATTTCGGTTCCTGTTTTGCCTACCGATGAGAGGACATTAAGGGTCCGAACAACTGTAACGTTTCCTCTCCTGGGTACCAGCGGCTCCGGTAACGGGAACCGTGTTTTTTTGCAATCTCTGTAATTATTCTTTGAAGGCCTCCGATCACAGTCCTCTGTCGTCATCTCCCACTCCGTGGCTCGACCCTTTCCTGTCCCAGCTTTCCAATCGAAAGCGCCCTTGGTTCTCGCAATTAAGAATCCATGTTCTTCGAGTTCTCGAAAGGTTCGCGAAGTCTTGTCATTTCCAGTTCGTAAAGCAGATTTTGTTCAAAGGCTCTGATTAAATCAGAGTTCTATATTAAATTCTTCGTTCTTGTCTCGTGAGCAACGCATCGAATAAATCAAGCTGTTTTAAAACTTGTCCATAAACAGAACCTGATGGAAATTGTCCTGTATTATCTTCATCACCGGCCTTGATACCGGTAAAAAGAAAGATTGCCTCTTCAATTGTTTTTACACTGTAGATGTGGAAAGTCTCATCCCGAACTGCTTCAATAACTTCGTCTCGTAAAATCAGGTTGCGTTCATTGGAAAAGGGAATTACGACCCCCTGCTCTCCTGTTAACTCTCCGGTAGCTTTGCAAGTTCGGAAGAAGCCCTCAATTTTATGATTGGCACCTCCGATAGCCTGAGCTTCACCGCGTTGATTTACGGACCCAGTGATCGCCAGATCTTGACGCAATGGAACTCCAGAAAGATCGGATAAAATAGCAAGCAATTCGGCGAGGGAGGCACTATCACCTTCAACACCTCCATAATTTTGTTCAAAAGTAATTGAACAATTAAAAGACAAGGGATACTGCCGCGCAAAAATACCTGACAGGAATCCCTGCAAGATAAGAACTCCTTTTTGCTGTATCGGGCCACCCAATTCTGTGTCTCTTTCGATATTAGTAATTCCTTCTCTTCCAGCTGAGGCTCTAGCGGTGATCCGGGTCGGACTACCAAAGCTATGATCGCCGGTGTTCCGGACGGTGAGACCATTCACTTGCCCCACCACCCAACCCGAGGTGGTTATTTTTATTGTACCATTAATTAAACTTTCATTTGTGCGGTCTTCAAGCCTAGCATTTCGACGTCTCCTATTACCTACGGCACCCGCGATATCTTCTTTAGCAATAGATTTTTCAACCTGACGGAGCCCATTGGCTTCAATGATTACTTCTTCCAGGCGTTCACACTGCGATGAAATCTTATATCTGTCGCTGGCCCATCGCGCAGCAATGCCAAGCAGGTAATCCAGAGCATCGGGGGTAATTTCTGCGCAGCCTAACTGTTGTGCTCTTGCCTTTATGATGGATCTGTAAACATCGCAATTAGCGGCTGTTGCTTGAAAGTCGGGATCAATATCGGCCTTTACTTTAAAGTAATTTTTAAATTCTGGATCATGAGCAAATACGCTGTAATACCAGTGGGGTGAACCTACGAGAATAACTCTTATGGATAGAGGAATAGGAGCGGGTTTTGGTGCCCCGGCAACTGGCAAACCACCAGAGCGGTGTGGCTCCTCTATTCGTATTTCTTGGTCCCGTAGGGCCGATTTCAGAAACTCCCAGACACCCCGATTATTAGCAACAGCCTCAGCCCTCAATATTAGAATCCCGCCATTTGCACGATGAAGGCTACCTGACTTTATCAAAGTGAAATCAGTTTCAAAGGTGCGCTCTGATTGGTAGTACTCAAGCCTCCCAAATAGATTTTCGTAAGTAGGATTAGGCTCAATAACCACCGGGGCAGAATTTATATCGGAGTTATCCACCAGGAGGTTGGCTGTATAACGAAGTGTTCGTCCCCTGGGTTCTGAATGTTCGTTCTCCCGTCTTGGAAGAAAACGATTGAAGTTTTGAATTATATCAGCGCGCAGCTCAACAATCCATCGTTTGAGTACTGGGATTTCTCCAAAATTGGCTTCAAATTGGTCTACTATTGTGGCGGTAGCTTGATCGACCACTTCCCGTGCTAGCCCATTAACTCGTGTTTGCAGCTCAAGACGAAGAGCAGCTGAATCCCGGTTAATATCCTTTAATTCTTCGGACAATTTAGGTCCAAACTCCGCTAACAGTGCTCGTTGTGAATCGCTAACAGAATCGGATGGAACAGGTTGTCCGCCAGCGTCAATTGCAACAATTATTGGGCCATTTTCTGTTTGAATGAGATCCAATCCATTTTCTCGGGCCTGCTCCCTGAGATTGTTTAGGCGCCCTTCAAGGTTGTCGCTTAAAGCTCTATTTTCTGACTCAACCTTGGCATTAAATTTTTCATTATTAATAGCATCGCGAATTGTCTCTCGAAGATGAGAAATCAAAATTTTTAGGGCCTCCCTTATCTGCCTGCCTTTCCCTGTCGGAAGGAGAAATGGAAGAGGTTCGGTGGGTTTATGGAAGTTATAAAGATAGATCCAGTCCCCAGGAGAACTAAGAGTCTTAGCTATTTTTTTAACAAACTGGTGAGTATTTGTGAGGCGGCCACTTTGTTCCTCCCCCAGAACAAAAACGTTAAATCGGGGGTCATCTAGGCTGAGAGCAAACTCTAGGGCCTCTCGAGCGCGGCAGTGACTCGACAAATCAAAGATATTTGATGAGCCCGCTTCTGCATGATTTGTTGGGAAAATGGGTTTGCCCACTTCCATTGCAGTCAGTTTTTTCATTTCTTTGCTGTCCGAAAGATCAGGTCCGATCGAGGGTCAAATCAAATGATTTATTCGTCAAGATAATTTAATTTTCTTACCCAAACCGATGAACCTGATAACAACTCTAATCTCGCGTTTTGTCCTTAAAAATTACTTTTCCAAATCATGTCCATAAGCTTGTAAATTAGGACTGGGATACATAACCAATAGCCTATTAAGAAACGGGTTCTACCTTTGTCGCTTGTGATTTTGAGTTTGAGGGCGAGCTGATTAGGGAAATCGGGTTTCAGAAAACTGAATACTACAATAGCAAAGATCAGAATTACCAGGAAAAGCGAGTAATTAGAAATGTTCATCTTAAAACTAGTAACTCCGCGGAGATGCTCATCTCACCGGTATGACTTTGTTGATAGCGTATGAACTAGTATGTTTAATTTAAAGATATTGTTAAACAAGCTCTATGCTCGAGTCCTACCAACGGCTTTTTTGAGTGGTTCCGGGGAATAGTTTTTTGATAGATATTCCCGTGTATCTGGGGTTATTTGCCCTGGCGTTCCTGGCCGCGACAATTCTGCCTGCGCAATCGGAGATCGGTCTAGCAGGGTTAATATTATCGGGTGATTACAATCTTGCCCTACTCATCACATCTGCGGGCCTGGGTAATACCCTTGGAGCGGTTGTAAATTGGGGACTTGGAAAATGGTCGCTAAGTTTTAGGCATAAAAAATGGTTTCCGCTTAAACCTCGGGCGCTGGAGCGGAGCTGCAATTGGTATCGACGCTACGGTAGGTGGAGCCTTCTTTTCAGCTGGGCTCCTTTTATTGGAGATCCTCTAACGATAGTGGCCGGAATTCTTAAGGAGCCAATTTGGAGTTTTTTGGTGATTGTTTGTTTCGCTAAGACACTACGTTACATCTTTGTCGCAGCGATCGCCTTAAAACTTTTTTAAAAACTCAGAATAGATCCTGTCTTTGATCCATTTTGGTTCAAGAGCATTCAATAATTAAGGTCTCTCAACACTCAGCAGTTTGAAAAGAAAGACACGTTAGAAATCAGCAAGGCAAAGTTTTAAAACCCGAGGATTACCCACGGGCCCTACTAAGGGAGTACCAGCATAAATTTTTTAGCTATCGCTAAAAAATAAATTGATTGGCCGAAAATCGTTTAGAAATCGCGAGACCTAATTTTGCATTATTTAAAAAAAAGGGATAAACGATATCGGTTCACGATAATGAGTAATAGCACTTCATGAAGTTACGCCGATGGCAACAAAAAATCGTCGACGATTTCCCGACGATTTTATCAAGTTATAAACGATTTATACTTAAAGCACCGACAGGAGCAGGGAAAACAGTTCTCGCTCGAGAGATTATCGATCGATTTTATCAAAACAAAAAAGTGCTTGTTTTATGTCATCGGCTTGTCCTTTTGGACCAGTTAGAGGGGGCTCTTAGTGAAGGACGCAGGGTAAGAACTTTAGAGGTTTCTGACAAAGGAAAGGCCTTTGAGGATTATGATATATTGTTGTCTACGAGTATGCGGGCACGAGAGGTCGTGGGAGATGCAATCACAAAGGCAGACTTAATTATTGTTGATGAAGCCCATCGAGTTTCTCCCAATGGAAAGGGATATCGCAGAATAATAGAAAAATTTAGAGATGAGTCTAAGCCCGGATCTCATTTCTTAGGTCTTACAGCCTCCCCCGAAAGACGCACTGGCGATCAAAGAGATCAATTAAATCTTGCGTTTGATGCAATAATTGATTGTGCCGACATTAATGACCTCATCTCTGAGGGTATTTTGGTCAAGCCACGTTATCGACCACATTTTGTTCATGATCTTGACCTAGAAGCTATTGATGTCAGCTCTGGAGAATATCCTGTCGCGCGCCTGACAGATGAAATAATAAAATCTTCAATGCTTGATTACGCAACCCGAGCATATCTGGAAGAACGAGAACAAACCGATGGGAGACCGATATCCGCGTGGTTCTGTCCGGATGTTGTTGTCGCGGAGGTAACGGTTAGGAAACTCCAGGAAATTGGAGTTAATGCTGATATTATTACTGCCGGCACACCCCTAAAAAGGAGACGTCAAATTCTGGCTGATCATGACACGGGTGCAATTGAAGCCCTTGTGTCGGTTGGAGTTCTTACAGAAGGGTGGGACAATCCCGACTGCAATATTATTGTTCATATGAGACCAACTTTGTCGAAAGTCTTATGGGGCCAATCGGTTGGCAGGGGCTTGCGATCTTCTCCAGGTAAAAAGGAATGTGTCGTCATTGATGTGAGCTCAAATTGGACCACCTTTGGGCCTGTAGAAAATCTAAAATGGTTGCTGTGGAGTCCTCCAAGGTCTTTTGTTCAATTTCAAAATCGTTTCAACTGGATTGGTCAGCAACAGGATGATGAAGAAGAGCCCGAGACCTATCTCCTTTGTAAAAATGAGATCGGCACTGGTCGTGCCTGTTCCCATATTTATAAAAAAGGAGAAAACGAGGGAGATACCTGTCCTGCCTGTGGTAAATATGCGGCTATAGATGTTTATAAAGAGAGACGCCTAGATCTCTCAATAAATGACAATAAACTGCACAGAATATTCTTTTCACGCGTTCCAGAAATTTATCAGGAATTAAATGTGAGAGTTTGGGAGAGCCTAGGCAAGAGTGCTTGGCGGAGAGCCAATGGTAAAGAGAAGGCGTATCTCGTTTTTTGTCTGGCTTTTGAAAAATCTAAAGCTGATGTGGCCCTTTCGGAGACAGAGTATTGGGAAACAACGCTCCAAACTGAAGCGGAAATTCGTCGCGAGCTGATCGACAATGATCGCTTGGTCGAGAAGCAATTGGAGTTTGAACTCAGTTGGCTCGCAGATGGCTTAGATACAAGGAAAGAGGTGGGAACTTTAGCCGCGAATTATGGTGTTTCCATGATTGGACCTATTCTGTCAGAACTCCCCCCGAGTGACTGTGAAGTTAAGTATCAGAGGGCCGTTAAAATCACTGAGCGGATCGTTACATTGGGTTGTACGCCTAAAGATGATTTGCCTTATTTTGTCGCTTAGAATTGTGCTCATTGGAACACAGTGATGTGGCAGTTACTGTGCCTTGGCCGTCAGAACAGTCATCGATTTTGAACCATGCTCGAGTACGGACCATGGGAACTTTTAGCGATAGCTCTGATTTACCTGATTGCCGGAGTTGTTAAAGGGGGTATCGGACTCGGGCTCCCCACCGTAAGTATTGGTTTAATGGCAATATGGTTGCCGGTTGAGCAAGCAGCTGGGATCTTGATTATACCAGTGATACTCACAAATATTTGGCAGACCTTCTATGGGACGGCCCTCAAATTGATCCTTCTTCGCTTCTGGACATTGAAGATTTGCCTAATTTTCGGGTCAGTAATCGGCGCTAGTTTAATAAGTGGAGTTAATGCGGCAATTGTTTCTGGCTTATTGGGTGTCGTTCTTGTTGCCTTCTCAATCCTTGGGTTGACCGGCATTCGATTTGACGTGAGGGAAAAAGATGAAAAACTTTGGAATCCATTTATCGGCCTGACAACAGGTATTATTTCCGGAGCGACGGCAATTTTTGTTGTACCCGTAGTACCTTATTTACAATCTATAAATTTTGCTCGGGGCCAATCCCGGCAGGGAAAGCTTGTTGTAGATCCTACAAAAGCTAGAGATCCAACTATGGAAAAAGATGCATTAATACAGGCATTGGGAATGACTGTTCTTATCTCATCAGTGGCTCTTGCATTAGGACTAAAGGCACGAGAGCAACTTCCATTAGCAATCATTGTTCCTGGGTTTATTGGAACTAGCACAGCTATAATTGGTATGATAGCGGGAAGATTTATTCGAAATAAGATGTCTCTTGAAGTTTTCCGACGATGGGTACTTAGCGCGCTTGTTGTCCTGGGCGGCGGAATGATTGCAAGGGCGCTATCCTGAACTTTTCTAAACATACGCCTCTTAGAGAAATTTTAAAATGGAATAAAAACAATGACTAATATTTTTTAATTAAAATATGACTTTAATCAAATTCAATCATTTTCAAAATCGCGTCGGGGGAAAATCCCGCTTCTTTCAGTGAACGAATATTTTGACCGTCATTCCTTTTTGCTAGCCTTACTCCCAGATCATTCGTAACTAGGCGATGATGAAAATATTCTGGTGTTTCTAAACCAAGCAATGATTGAAGCAAAACATGAATACTTGTGGCAGGAATTAAGTCCTCACCCCGGGTTATCAAAGAAATTTCCTGAATGTGATCATCCAGGGTAACGGACAGATGATAACTCGTGCGTATATCCCTTCTTTCAACCACTACGTCTCCATGTTGTTCGAGAGCCACCCTAACCTTTCCCAGCTGACGGTCATGCCAGTAAAGAGGCCCCGTTTGCTCCAGAGCTTTATGAATATCCAGCCTCCAGGCAGCTGGAGCACCTGAATCGATTTTCTCTTTTTTCTCTGAGCTACTCAGTCTTTTGCAGGTTCCCGGGTAAATCCCTGAATTTTGCCTATGAGGCGCAACTCCTGCTCTCCTGATTTCCGCTGCAATGTCCGAACGACTGCAGAAGCATGGATAGATCAAATCCCGATCCTTCAGGGTCTGTAGGGCTAGGGTATAGTCTGTCAAATGCTCAGATTGCCGTCTAACCGGTGTCTCCCATTCTAAGCCGAGCCACATCAGATCTTGAAAAATTGCTTCTTCAAACCTCGATCGGCAGCGGCTCCCGTCGATATCCTCAATACGGAGAATAAAATCTCCCCCAGATTTTTGCGCTAATCTAAAAGCGAACAATGCTGAGAACGCGCTACCCAAATGAAGAAAACCGGTGGGGCTTGGTGCAAATCGAGTTCTCAACCCCATGGTACTTCAAAAGTCCTTCGGAAAAATATGCTTTCCATCAGGTCCTAATGGAAGTGGATAAATTGCAATAACCTTATCAAGGTCTAGATCGGTATATAGATGCGGAAATAGCTCTCCATTCCGGGATGTTTCCCACTTTAATCCATCATTGAACATTGAAGCATCCGCAGCAATAAGTATGATACCGGTTTGCCCGGCTCGATGTTTTGCGGCGCTATCAACTATTTGATCCTTCGTCGAAAAATGTATAAATCCATCTTCCCGATCCTGACTCGATCCATGATAGACTCCAGTGGCCAGAGCGATCTCCCATTCCTCTTTGGTGGACATATGGTAAATAGTTGACGTCGGCATCATTTTTTAACCTTAATAATAAAAAATATTTATGACCGTATCAGATGAGCGCTAAAACGAATCCTTTAAAACTGAATAATCTTCAGCTCAAGGCCCTGACAATATTTCAGCAACTAGCGAGATTTCCAGAGACCTCTTCCCGTAATGATAAAGAAGAAGTTTTGTTAACCAACCTTCCAAATCCCCATGGCAATCATTTTCACTGCGGTGATGCAGTCGTTCTCGCGAAAGATGCGACGGGCCTCAAAAACCCTGCGGTGTGGAAAGCGTTAGAAAGGAAGGGGCTGGCTCGGTCAATGTATCCCTTTGGATTAACCCTTACGAGGGATGGCGAAGAATATCCGACAGGCCTCTCTGAAAAGATTTTGCATCGGTCAGACCACTAGAGGGGAAGCTAGGTGCCTAAAACTGTAAATAAGACAGTCCTTGGAGGGGTTTTTATGGCTCATGCCCCTCAATTCTTTACACTCCCAAAAACTGAAGACAAGAAGACTGTTACGCGAATAAAACGATTGGCCAAATCCAATGGACAAAGGCTTAGAGGCCTTAAGCCGGATTTGATAGTGACCGTGTCTAACGACCATGCCAATCAATTTGCTTTGCATTGCGTACCGCCTTTTGTCATTCATCGAGGAAATATCGCCCGAGGCGCATTCGCCGGAAAAACTTTTGAATATAAAATTGCGAATAAGGAAGCGACTTCATTAATCCGATACCTCTACGAGGAGAGTTTTGATGTCTCTTATACGAGCACCGCAGAGGTAGAATATTCGTTAGGGATCCCGCTCGAATTCTTGGATATTGGAGACATCCCAATCCTGCCAATTTTTGTAAATGCTTATATCCCACCACAACCAAGGATCGAGCGATGCTATGCTTTTGGAGAAGCTATTCGAAGAGGGCTCGCGGCACAGGGGCTTAAAGTTGTTGTTATGGTTAGCGGTGGTATGTCCCACTTCCCAGGCACAGAGCGCTACGCTGAGCCAGACCTCGAATTTGACAAAAAGGTTCTCGGAGAATTGTCTGATGGAAATCTTCGATACCTTCTTGCGTTAGATGAGAAGCGGCTTGATGATTCTGGCAATATCGAATTGAGATGCTGGGGTGTAGGGGCTGGGATGTTGGGAGAAAGGAAGCCTGATAAACTCTCCCTTGATCCAAGTTGGCATCATAATTATGCCACCCTGGCTTGGTGGTCGGATTTAGGAGACCAGGAATTTCGGCCCCACTATCCCAGTATCGCGCCAGAGCGCATAGAATTGACCAAAATCTTACATCGTCTAGCCAATGAAACGCTTGAAAGAGATCGATACACCTCCGATCCAAAAAATTACGTGAAGAATCTCAATCTAACTCCATCAGAAAAAGCCGCTTTGATCGAGTTGTCAGATCAGAAATTCATAGAAATGGGTGTACATCCCTTCATGTCATTTATGGCTCGCTTGCATATTGAACGCGCCAACCGGTCTACAAAATAGGCACTCGGATTATTCGATCTAGAATTTCTTATTCATCTACCAAGCCTACAAAATTCAGAAAAATTCTTATATAACAGAATCTTGCGCGGCATTCCTTATATATTAAATGGGAACAGCCATGGCTTCGAATGCAGAATCGCAGTTTACTAAATTGACCTGTTTCAGACGAATTTGGAATGAGTCTTTCGTTTTGACTAGGCGATGAAATTGATATCCAGAGAAAATTCTTTGAGTGTCCTGGCGATATTCTGTCATGCTCATTGTACTGCTTATCAGATACTCTCCGGCTTCATTGTCGGCTGTTTCCACAATGACATTTGATACCATGTGGACTGTGCGGGATGGAGGCGTTTGAATGTGTATTCGTGGATGCTCCAATCTCTCAAATCTGGTTGTCATAAGCTGAGCATCATCAAAAAATAGAGACGCTTCCTTATAGGGGTCTTTTTGATTTGGGGAGGCCGGCACCCAATAAACCCCTTCATCTGTGTATAAATTTTTCCAGTCCCAAAATTTTCTCAAGTCGAGTAAACGGGCCTCAAGAATTAGAAACAATTCAAAAGGTTCTCGGTCGATGCCCGCCAAACCGCTGGGCACAAAATCTTCCGCGCTAATAAAGAAATTTTGATCCATTTTAGTTTGAAGCATTAAGATAATTAAGCCAGGCCGAATATTGGGCTCTAACAGCCATCTCATGCATGGCGGACTCTGAGGTTGCGTTATAATGAGAATCCGCCTGCTCTTCTCCTAGCCCTCTGGAAATGTCAATCCATTCATTTTGCCTGCTTCGGAGCCCTTCCTGAGTTCGCCGGAATGCCTCCAAATCATCGGTCTGAACAAAGGAGGAGGCAGAATGAGTAACGTTCAGAAGACGAATGTTACCAAAATTCATTTCATCAGGAGCACCCTTTAAGCGAATTGGGTACACATTAACCTCCGTTAAATCGACTGCAAGTGGCTTAATGACCCGGACATGAATATTAAGCCCCATGATCGATGTGTTGGGATAAAGAAGAGTATTGTGGAATTCCGGGGTTAAGATCTCTTCCATCCGATCCACTCCAACTTTAGAGGCCAGAGACTCTTTGTAGGCATCCCATGCAGGACTTGATCTTTCATTATCTTTTAATTGAGTATTGCTGGTCCAGCCATGTCCGAAATCAACAACGTAGGACCGGCGTCCTCTCCAGGAGTCAGCAGTTTTCTTTTTTTCTTGATCTACGACTTGAGCCCCACCTTTATCACCTTCCCTCCGCGAGAACTGCTGACCTTTCTTATTTACAGTAGAGGCATGGGAGAAGGGGACGTGGTAGGAATCAAGGACATTTTCGACTTGGAGTTTCCAATTTCCTCGGTAGATATAACGGTGCACCCCTGCATCTAATAAAATTTCACCATCGGGAGCTCGATCAACGAGATCATCAATGTTTGCCTTCATCGGGCCTAAAAATTCTTCAAAACTTGGGCCTGTTGGAGCAAGACTTGCAAAAATAAAACCCCGATAGTTTGCTGTCCGTGCAACGTTGGAAAGACCGTAGTCTTCTTTTTGAAAGCTAGGAGAACAACCTTCGGGCATGGTTACCCCGAGGCACTTGCCATCAGATCCGAAGCTCCATCCATGATAGAGGCAGGTCAGCGTTTTCGCATTTCCCGATCGCTCATTTAGTACTTTCGCTCCTCGATGAGAACATCGGTTAATAAGGACTCTCGGACTGCCATCGGTATGTCGGATCAGAATAATTGGCTGCCGGGCGATTTCACTAGTGACGAAATCCCCTACCCCCGGTATTTGGCTGTCATGGCCAACAAAAATCCACGCTTTTTCAAAAATACGCGTCATTTCTAATTCAAATAAATTTGGATCCGTGTAAACGTCGCGATGGACTCTACCCGGCTGGACCAAGTCAGCAATTCTGGCGTGCGTACCGTTAAACATCTCTAACTCTCCTGAGGCGCTACTGGAGTGTGCAGTATGCCCATTCAGAACGTCAAGCGTTGGCCTCTTGCGATGAGCTGTCTTACCGTTTACATCACTCAGCTGTATTTAGAGGAAGATAGAATAATGGCCACTTCGACAGCCTCTCTTTCCCAAGACATTCGAGTAACGTCTGTCATAAGTGTTGGGCACATGTTTAGCCATTATTATTTTATGGTGTTCGGGCCAATTATGCCCCTTCTCGTTGCTGAGATGAATTTTACCTACACCATGCTCGCGACTATCCTCTCTGTATACAGTTTTGCTAGCTTCGCTGTTCAAACCCCATTCGGATTCCTGATCGATAAATATGGGGCAAGAGGTCCATTAATTTTTGGTCTTTTGATTATGGGGAGTAGTATATCAGCGATCGGATTTGCTGATCACTTTTGGCAATTCCTAGTTCTATATGCGATCGCGGGTATGGCAAATTCCGTTTTCCATCCCGCGGACTATGCCATCCTCTCAGCGTCAGTCGATAACTCGAGGATGGGGCGTGCTTTCGGTGTGCATCTTTTTAGCGGGCATTTTGCCTGGGTGATTTGTCCGGGCTCCATGCTTGGAGCGGCGGCTTTGTGGGGCTGGCGTGGGGCGTTTATTGCTGTGGGTGTTGTTGGAGTGATTTATGCTCTCTTCATGCTTACCCAGTGGAGTTCTCTTGATGATGGGCGGGAAGCGCGATTAAAAATCAAAAAAGAAAAAAAGAGGAAAAATTTGAGTGATTCTTCTGATACAGGATCTATGAAAGATGGAATTAGGCTGCTGCTATCGTTTCCGATCATGATGTGTATGTTGTTCTTTGTTTTCTTGACATTAGGCTTTACTGGCATTCGAACCTTTTTTGTGGCCGCAATGGAAGTAATGCAAGGGATGTCGTTAGCAAATTCTAATAGTGCCTTAACAGGCTTCATAATAGGAAGCACGATTGGGATAACAGTGGGTGGGATATTGGCGGATAAAATTGGACCGAAGATTTGGCTCGCTGCCGTGAGTTTGGTGGGTGCCGGCGTCCTAATCATTGTGTCAGGTACTATGCCTATGACGGGAATATCACTATTTGTCGTGATGACTATGGCCGGCACTTTCCTAGGGCTTTTGTTGCCAAGTCGTGACTTACTGGTCAGGCAAGTAACGCCTGACGGCTCTATGGGTAAGGTTATGGGTTTTTTGAGCACCGGTATGATGGGTGCGGCCGCGATCGCTCCGCTAATTTTTGGTTATTTCTTAGATCTCGCGAAACCCCAGTGGGTATTTTGGATAAGTGGGGTGTTTGTTGCATTTGCTTTATTTACCTTTGTCAGCACAACACAAAAAACCCCTAAACCCTCTCACATTGAAAAGGTTAACCCGGTTTAGCCTTTAAGCTCATTTTGGATTACTCACGTTTTTGGGTTAAGCTAAGGTGAGTGGATTCTCTAACACATCTGTGCATTCCTGGGAGCAAAGCAATCATCGCGACAGACCTAAATTTGGATAATCTTACCGATGGACAGAATAAACTTGCTGCCTTCTACGATTTCGCGCCGGAGATCGAAGATTTTGGTGATGCACTCATTCGTGGCCTGACCTCTTCGCCGAAGTCGCTCCCCTGTAAATTCTTTTATGATAAGCGAGGGTCAGAACTTTTTGATTTAATTTGTAAACTTCCAGAATATTACGTCACGCGGACCGAATTACAGTTGTTGAACGATTACTCAGAAGAAATTCTGAGTTTCTGCGGTGGCAATCTTCATATTATAGAATTCGGTAGTGGATCGAGTCATAAAATCCGTTCTCTTCTAAACTCTGCCGACAAGGTTAAGGCATACACCGCCATCGATATCTCTCGGGAGCATCTTATTAGGTCATGTCTTGATCTCGCGAAGAATTACAAGAGCCTATTGGTTTCAGCCATTTGTACAGATTATTCAAAGACATTTAATCTACCGGATTTACCCGCGGAAGGATCCAGAAAAATAGCCTATTTTCCAGGCTCATCGATTGGTAATTTCAGCAGGCAGGATGCGGCTCTTTTTTTGAAAAGAGCTGGAAATCTCCTGGGATCAGGTAGCGGTTTGTTAATTGGTATTGACCTCAAGAAAGATCAAAGTTTGCTTAATGCCGCGTATAATGACTCCCAGGGGATAACTGCTGCTTTTAACCTAAACCTTTTGCACAGAGCTCGAGCAGAGCTAAAGGTTCCGTTTGAAGTTGAAAAATTTACTCATGATGCGATCTACAATGCAGAACAAGGTCGGATAGAAATGTATCTAGAGAGCAAAGTGGATCAGGCACTTTCCTGGAAAGGGAATTTATTTAAATTCAAATCTGGCGAGCGGATTCATACAGAAAACTCCCATAAGTATTCTTTGGATGAGATTGAAACATTAGCGAATAGTTCCGGCTACAAGGTTGAGAAAAGATGGGTTGATAAGGCCTCCTTGTTCAGTGTTTATTTTCTGTCATTTTCGGCCGCCTAGGTGTTGGTTGAAATTTTTGCGGACACTTCTTGTCCTTGGTGTTTTATTGGTAAACGGCGTTTTGAGCGTGCGCTCGAGATGCGTTCCTTAGCTAACGTCGACGTCATCTACCTTCCTTATCAACTCTACCCTCAGTTACCCTCGGAGGGAGTGCAAAGAAAAATTTTGATGAGGAAGAAGTTCGGAGAGGATGAACGGGTCCGCCGCTTAGAAAAACGTCTGTCTGGAATAGGACGAGAGGAACAAATCGAATTCAACTTTGACTCAATATCAATAGTACCGAACACGGTAAATTCTCATACTCTTATAGAATTCGGGAAAATTAATAAGCCAACGACCGACCTGTTAGGGCTCATCTTTTCAGCATATTTTAGCGAAGGACGTGATATCGGTGATATTACCACCCTGATAGACCTTGGAACATCTGCTGGACTCGATCGAGATGAACTCACTAAATTTATGAATTCGGAATCCGCTCAAAAGACAATAGTCGGACATGAAGACTATTCGCGTAGAATTGGCGTAAAGAGTGTCCCATGGTTTGTTATTGATCAAAAATACGCCATCTCTGGGGCACAAGCTCCAGAGGTTTTCCTCCAAATTTTCGATTTAGTTCAACAGGATAACCTTGGTTCGTAGAAATAAGCCTTATCTTATTTTTTTGAGATTCTAGGGTCTCATGTCGGCAAGTGTTGAGGCAAGCCTCTTTGCTCCCTTTAGTCTTGTTTCTGATCGGATCCAATCCCTCCTTACCACTAGTTGTTGATCAGGTCTCAAGGTTACGTTGGACGGATCTTTCTGGATAAAACCGATGAGTCGTTCAAGCGGTTCAAAACAATCCTGAAAAAATTTTATGACAACGCCTTTAGGGCCAACCTCGAACTTTTCGATTCCTGCTCTTTTGCAGAGCTGTTTTATTGAAATAACTTCAAGAAAACTATTAACCTCTTCTGGGAGCGCTCCAAACCGATCCACTAATTCCGCTCTGAAGTCTTCGATTTCCTGAGTTGTTTCCAATCTTGACGCTCTGCGATAGAGAGAGAGCCGGGCGTTGAGATCGGAGACATAAGACTCCGGGATAAGGACTGCTGTTCCCAGAGAAATTGTTGGGCTCCAGCTTTCATTTTCTAAAATTGATTCAGTTCCACCGCTTCGAGCGGCAGCGACGGCCTCTTCTAACATTTGTTGATAGAGTTCAACGCCGACCTCTCTAATATGGCCTGACTGCTCGTCGCCCAACAAATTTCCCGCGCCCCGAATATCCAGATCATGGCTTGCAAGGGTAAAGCCCGCTCCGAGAGCATCTAATGATTGCATGACCTCAAGCCGTTTTGTGGCTGTCTCCCCCAGTTTTTGATTTGGTGATAATGTTAAATAACAATAGGCTCTAACCTTCGAACGACCAATTCTTCCTCTTAATTGATAGAGCTGCGCTAAACCAAACATATCGGCTCGATGAATAATCAACGTATTCGCATTGGGAATGTCGAGGCCTGACTCAACTATTTGCGTGGATAACAGGAGATCAACTTTTCCTTCATAGAAGGCATTCATTACATCCTCTAATTCAGAAACGCCCATTTGCCCATGAGCGACTGCCACCCGAACCTCTGGAACTAAAGCCTGTAACTCTTCAGAGATTATTCTGAGGTCAGAAATTCGCGGACAAACATAAAAAATCTGTCCTCCTCTATATCTCTCTCGCATAATTGCTTCTTTGAGAACAACAGTATCATGTGGCATCACGAAGGTACGGACAGCCAGTCTATCAACGGGGGGGGTCGCAATTATAGACATATCCTTCACCCCTGAGAGGGCCATTTGCAATGTCCTTGGTATCGGTGTTGCTGAGAGCGTGAGCACGTGAACATCAGTTCGCAGTTGCTTCAGGCGTTCTTTATGGTTGACCCCAAAATGTTGTTCTTCGTCAACCACCAGTAGAGCGAGGTCATGAAATATAACGGTTTTGCTTAAAAGGGCATGAGTTCCAATAACAATATCGATCGTGCCATCAGCCAATCCCTCTCGGGTGTTATTCGCTTCTTTTGAGCTGATAAGGCGCGATAACTGACGAACCTCGATTGGATAGCCCTCAAACCTCTCTGTAAAAGATTTATAATGCTGTCTTGCGAGTAGCGTAGTTGGCGCTATCACCGCGACCTGTCCTCCACCCATCACAGCAGAAAAGGTCGCACGTAGAGCCACTTCCGTTTTTCCAAACCCAACGTCTCCGCAGATTAATCGGTCCATAGGACGACCAGAGGTTAAATCAGAGATTGCATCAGATATGGCGCTGAGTTGATCCTCAGTCTCATCAAAGGGGAAGCGCGAGCAGAATTCTGCATAAACATTCTCGGCCACGGAGAGTTTTCTTCCTGCTTTCAAAGCACGCGATGCCGCTGTTTTTATTAATTCTTCAGCGATTTCTCGAAGCCGTTCTTTTAGCCGAGATTTTCGAGCTTGCCAGGCAGCCCCGCCAAGTTTATCGAGAACAGCACTGCTATCCTCCGAACCAAACCGCGACAGCAGTTCGATATTTTCTACAGGTACATAGAGCCGATCCCCGCCGCTGTAGCTTACCTTCAGGCAATCATGGGGCGCTCCTGCGGCGCTGATCGTTTCCAATCCCTCGTATCTGCCGAGCCCGTGCTCTACGTGAACAACGACATCGTTTGGACTAAGTTCGCTTATATCAGAAAGAAATGTCTCTCCGCGCCTTTTTCTGGAGGATTGTCTGATAAGACGGTCGCCTAAAACATCTTGTTCCGTGATGACTGCAATTTTTTCAGTAATAAACCCCTCAGACAGGCGAGTTACATAAAAGATGACCTCGTCCTCTGGAGCTTTTAGTCCCTCATCCCAATTTTCTGCAAATCTGTGCCTGGGTAGCCCATGTTCTGCCAATAGAGCTTGGAGCCGGAGCCGGGACCCTTGAGAAAAGGCCGAGATAAAAACTCGTTTTTTCTCATTCATCAGGGCTTTAACCCTCTCAACAACTCTACCCAAGCTGTTTTCTGGAATTTCTGAATGACCGTTCGCTCGATTGGCTGAGGCAAACGACAGGATTCGACGACCTTTGGCGTCAAAAAATTTTGAGTTTTTATCGGTATGAGATGTGAAGGGAGAAATAAGAATTTTATCCTGAGAGGCCAGGAGTTCAGAGATCTCGGGTTTTGTTAAGTATAATTGATCTGGAGGAAGAGGACGATATGGTTCTGTCTGAAATTTTGTACCCTTACCCTTCAAACCGTTTAGAGCACTCATTCGAGCATCATAAAAATCATCAATATCATCAAGTCTCGCGGTAACCGCTGATTCAAACTGATGATCAAAGATCAACGTCGGTCGAGGGAGCACTTTTGACAGAGGGGTCATGCCCTCGCAGAACAACGGTAACCAATGTTCTGCACCTGTTCGACGCTGTCCGCTCGAAATGGCTTCATATAGGGGATCCTCCGAAATACTCCCGAATAATCCTCGATACCCTACACGAAACCTCTCGATGCTCGCTGCCGTCAGGGGTAGTTCGCTTACCGCAGTTAGAGTTAAAAACTCCAAATTTTCCGTGCTCTGTTGCGTAAAAGGATCAAACTCCCTCAATGAATCAATCTCATCGCCAAAGAGATCAATCCGAACCGGATTTTCGCGTTGAGGTGCGAAAATATCGATTATCCCGCCTCGGAATGCATACTCACCCGGTTCCCGAACTGTCCCGGTTCGATTGAAGCCATTTGTTTCAAGGTAACGAGATAAGTTTTCGATACTCAGGGAGGAATTTTTTTGAAGTCTAAATGATTTTTCTTCAAATTTTCCAACTATTGGAACTCTCTGAACGAAGCTGTTAATCGTTGTCAGGACGATTGTTGGGCTATCTGGATTAATATTCTCAAGTTGGAATAAGGTATCCACTCTATGGCCAAGAATATCATTTCTTGGAGACACCCGGTCATAGGGGAGGCAATCCCACGCTGGAAACGTTAAAATCTTAATTTTCGGCGAAAAAAAAGAGAGCGTTTCTTTGGCTTCGGCCATGCGAGAATCATTGCTCGTCACGTAAATGAAAGGCCCGATATTAGGCCTCAGAGCCAGCTCTGAGACCACGAGGGTTTGAAGCCCGTCCGGTACACCACCTATGCAATAGGAGGAATTCCTTTTAAGATCTAATTCATTTAATAACAATTATTTAGTCTTTATTGTTAAATTTAAGAATTAGTTCCCAAACAGGCGTTCGAAAACGCTCATCTGGTTCCTGCTGTCCATTAAGCCAAAGCATTAAATCAGGATCACTCACGGATAGAAGTTCTTCAAATTGATCAAGATATTCAGTCGACATAGAATTTAGTTTTTCGCGAGCGAACCCCCCTATGATTATATCTGCCTCTTTTGTTCCTCTATGCGTGCTCTGGTAGAGAAGTCGTTTTCGCCTATTTACTTGATCTTCAGTCATCGTTGCATGTCCATATCCAACGGTTAGGATATAAGTCAAAACAGTCAAATTGGTAACCCGCAAGCAGGATGGAAATGCGACCATCAGTTCTTTTTCCAATATTCGCTGATATCACCAACCTTTCGGGTATTGGGCCAAAGTTAGGCGGGATCATAGGTCGGTTCTGCGGAAATCGTATAGTGAATTTGTTGTGGCATTTGCCAATAAATTTGGTGGACCGAAGGCATTCACCCCCAATTTCTGGGGCCGAACATGGACGAATCTGCACGCTTACAGTTAAAGTTGACAAACACTCTCCTGGAAAACGCCGACAACAACCTTACCGGATTTATTGCTCGGACCATTCTGGAGAGATTGAACTCGTTTTTTTTCATTCCAGACCGGATTATCTCGAAAAAATGCTTCCTGAGGGTTCCCTTCGAGTGATCAGTGGATTGGTTGAAGAATACAAAGGAAGCAAACAGATATCCCACCCCGATTATGTGGTCACTGAGAACTTGAGAGAGACTGTTCAACGAGTGGAACCTATCTATCCTCTCACAGCAGGGCTTACCAGTAAGCCATTGTCAAAGGCAATCCGGTCCGCCCTAAAATCGGTTCCGAGACTGCCGGAATGGCAAGACAGCTCGTGGCATTCGGAAAATGACTGGCCGTCCTGGTCTAAGGCGATCGAAGAGGTTCATTCCCCTGCTGGGCCAGAAGATCTGTTGGCAAATTCCAAGGCCCGCCGTCGGTTAGCCTATGACGAGTTCCTGGCCGATCAGTTAGCTCTCGCATTGGTGAGAAGAACCCAACGGTCCCTGCCCGGAAGAAAGTTCGTGGGAGATGGGTCTTTGTTGGAAAGGGGTATGGCAGCCCTCCCCTTTACATTGACCCCATCCCAAACAAAGGGTTTGAAAGAGATTTACCATGATATGGAAATGCCTCATCGGATGATGAGACTGCTCCAGGGAGATGTCGGCAGCGGTAAAACCGTGGTGGCCTTTCTAGCAATGCTTAAGGCTATAGAGGCGGGAACGCAAACAGCTCTAATGGCGCCAACAGAGGTATTAGCTCGGCAGCATTTTAAGACAATCGACCCCCTAGCAAAAAAAATTGGCCTCAAAGCAGATCTACTAACCGGAAGAGATAAAGGGAAGGCACGCGAAAGTATTCTCAGTCAGCTCAAAACCGGCTCTACAAAGATTATCATTGGAACCCATGCTCTCTTCCAAGAAAGTGTAATTTTTGAAGACCTTGGCCTCGCAGTGATTGACGAACAACATCGGTTTGGAGTCCATCAAAGGTTGATGCTTGGAGCGAAGGGAAAAGTTCCGGTTGATATACTTGTAATGACCGCAACGCCGATTCCGAGAACCTTGATGATGAGTTGCTATAGTGATCTGGATTCATCTCGTTTGTTAGAGAAGCCTGCGGGAAGAAAACCAATTGAGACTCGAGTAGTCCCAATAGAGCGGATCAATTCTGTGATCGATCGGTTGAAAATTGCAATCCGATCGGGAGCGCGCGTATTTTGGATTTGTCCGCTGGTTGATGAAAGTGAGGTTATGGATCTTGCCGCAGCAACCAATCGCAAGGATGACCTTGAACGTCACTTCCCAGGATCTGTTGCTCTTCTCCATGGACAAATGAAGTCCAAGGAAAAAGAGGAAGCCATGCAAAGATTTGCAAATGGTGAGGCTCAATTGTTGGTATCAACAACTGTCGTAGAGGTGGGTGTAGATGTCCCTGAAGCCGCAATTATGGTCATCGAGCATGCGGAACGTTTCGGTTTGGCACAGCTTCATCAGTTAAGGGGGCGCGTTGGTCGAGGAGATCAGAACTCTTCGTGCGTTTTGCTTTACGCCTCACCTTTAAATCAAACGGCACGTGAGAGGTTAGAAATCATCCGAAATACAGAAGATGGTTTTGTCATAGCGGAGGAAGATTTAAGGCTAAGAGGTGCGGGCGAAATTCTGGGAACCCGACAGAGCGGATTACCGGATTACAAATTAGCCAATCTAAGCGAACACAGAGATCTTTTGGAAGCGGCTAGAAAAGATAGTCAGCTAATCCTGGAAAAGGATCCCATGTTAACAACACCTCGGGGGGAAGCGTTAAAGATTTTACTCTATCTTTTTGAACGGGATGCGGTTGTCCAAACCATTCAGTCCGGTTAGAGATTCCTAAGTGGGTATGGTCTGCGCATCACCATCAGCAGCCCCGATCTTTTTTTCTCCCCTTACAGCAGCGGGCCTGCGGTCAGGTGGCGTAACGATGCCACCGGAGACAACCATTTTGATTCCTTCTTCTACGGACATAGACAAAACGACGAGCTCTCGTTTTGGAAGAAAAAGAAGGTATCCCGATGTAGGATTTGGGGTGGTGGGCAAAAAGACGTTGACAACTTCATCCTCTGTTAAATCTTGAACTTCGCCCTTGGTTTGCCCGGTGATAAAACCCATGGCCCAAGATCCACGTCTTGGGTATTCAAATAATACGACTTCTCTGAAAGCATTTGATTGATTGGATAAGATTGTCTCAAAGATTTGTTTTATAGCACTATGGACGCTCCGGATAACCGGCATCCGAGAGAGGATTCTCTCACTGGTCCGGAACCAGAGACGGCCTAAAAATCCCGCCGTTACCGCTCCAATAAGAGTTAGAACAAGACAAACTACAATCAATCCAATACCCGGGATATGAAAAGGCAAGTAGGTTTCTGGATTGTAAAGAGGGGGCAGAAGCGGCGTTACTTGGGCGTCTACCCATTTGATAAAGACCCATGAAACATAGAAAGTGATGCCGATTGGGGCAGTAACTAAAACTCCTGCAAAGAAATAAGCACGCAGTCGGCCCCGAAAGGACGCTCTCCGTCTTGTTACCTCTTGGGTGAGTTCTTCGGGATCAGGCATCTTTCCTTCGTTCATTTGCCCTGACATCTGTTTCACTATACTCGCTTTGATGCTCAGAGAAACAAAATATGATACTTTTCCTAAGTAATTTACAAATTAGTCATGCACGTTCGAGGCGTTCTTCTTTCACATGAAACTTTATACAGATATTTGGTTCGAAGATTTTCAGGTTGGGCGTATTTTTGAGACTGGATCCAGGCAAATCCTTGAGAGTGAGATTATCACCTTCGGTAAGGACTTCGCTCCCCTTCCCTATCATACAGATCCTGAAGACGCCAAAAATTATATGTTTGGCGAACTAGTGGCCGCTGGGTTTCATACCTGCTCTCTCTCATTTGGCCTCTTTATTAAAAGTGGGATTTTTGATGCATGCGCTATGGGCTCGCCGGGCTTCAACAAATTAAGATGGAAAAAACCTGTAAGGCCAAATGATATCCTATCGGTAAAAGCAACGGTCACCGAGACATCACCTGCCAAAAATGATCAAGGACGAAATCTAATTTGTCTTTTATTTGAAACGAGCAATCAGCAAGGAGAAGTGGTTCTCGAGATGGAAACTCGGCATTTTGTGAAATCAAGGCCATCCTCAGAATAAGAGATCAAGACCACCCTCAGAATCCAGGTTTCCGCTTATTTAAGCGTGTAATAACAGGAGATCAAGCGCTTTGGATCCATTTTTTACTAACGCCTTAATCCTATTCTAGTTTAGGGTGCCTAGGACACCACCGCAGGGGGAGGTGGTGGTGAGGTGGTAAGCTTTAAAGCGCACTTGGTTCAGGCTCTGCTGGTAACTGTGGGGGTGTTAGAGTCTTTATTGAGATGCAAAGCCACCTCACCACTTTTCATCCGTTTCGGCCTCACGCCTCCTCCCTAATTTGATCTTGAAAAGAGTGCCCCAGAGGATCCCTCCGGGGCAAGTCAGGGAGGTATGCACCCTCGGGAGAGATCGGGGGATCTTAGGGTGCTCCTATAATATATTCAAAACAGAGATTCGTTTCTTCTTAAATAAATCTTATACATTATGGATAATTTTTAAGTAAAAATTAGAAGATTTTTAAAATTAAGACTTCCATCCACTTAAAATTCTGCGGGCTCTGAAGCCCGAGCGTTCTGATATTTGGAGTGAAGCCGATTTGAGTTCTATTTCCGAAAACTCAGGATAAGCCTCTCAATAACCCTGCTGAATAATCGTTTAGAGTTAAGCCTATCGTTATTCACTTTCCAAAATATAGGCGGTCTTTTTAACAGTGTTTGATGTTCTCATTTTTAAAGACTGTTAACTCAAACCTGAGCCGCCAGACTTTTTGGGGTAAAATCTCGCTTTCTTGATATCAAGCAATGGGGTTCCGTTCAAACAATCTAACCCGAGAACTTCTAATCCATCTTGATTTTGTTCTAAGACTTCTGCTACCGCAGCGGCTATCGGATTTGGGCGTGGGGGTGTCCGCGTGGCAAACACCCCAAGCGGCTTTGTACGGCCTCCCGGCCGAACCGGTAATTGAACGAGATCACGGCGTGCCAAATGAAGCCAATAGAGAACTAAGACTTGATCCCCGACATTCAATCCATCCAGACCAGGTCTAAACTCTTTCTCTAATTGAATCCGACAGGGCAGCAATTCGTTTTGGTTATGTCGCGACGGGCAGGCCTCCATGCTGGTGTATGGGGTGATTATGCTGCCAATAATTCTAAATTGGACTGCCTCTCGAGGATTCAGAACCTCCCCACCAGAAATGTATAATGAGAAATTTTCCGTATGCTCAGACATCTGCTTTCTATTGACTTAAGGTTAATTTTCTTCGAAGAACTTTCCCGACCGGACTTTTGGGGAGTTGGTCTACAAACTCTAGGGTATGAGGGTGCTTATAGCTTGCGAGACAGCGCTCCAATGAGCGCCTAATATCCGAGACCAATCGCGTTGAACCCGCAATTCCATCTCGGAGAACAATAACCGCTCTGATTTTATTCCCGATATCCGGATCTTTCACCGGAACGACGCACACTTCAGCAATACCCTCATGCTGGCGGATGGCGTCTTCAATTTCAATTGGAGAAATAAATATGCCTCGACTTTTGAAACAATCGTCTGAACGACCGACAATCCAAATGTAACCATCCTCATCTTTTTTTGCGAGGTCTCCTGTATGGTACCAACCATCATGAACAACCTCTGCGGTTTTCTCTGGATCATTATGGTAGCCAAGGAAAAACCCAGGGTTCGAAGCGTCGATGAGAAGATGTCCGATTTCGCCAACAGGAACAGTTTGGTAGTCCTCATCGAGGACCTCTACTGTAGTACCTTCAAGAGGCTTACCCACAGAACCAGGTTTTATTGGCCAATGAGGATTTTGACCGAAAACTAATTGGAGCTCAGAAACTCCGTAATGCTCCCAGATCGGACATCCAAAACGATTAATCCACTCGTGGTATGTCGCCGCCTCCAAAGCCTCCCCCGTAGCGTTGCACCCTCTAAGGGTGCTCAAAAGGTAATTTTTCTCAACATCCTTGATTGCAAGAATGCGTCGATAGACTGTGGCAACTGAATACAGCAACGTCACTTTAAATTTTTCAATTGCCCCCAAGATTGTTTCTGAACTTGGCCTCTCAGAGAGGATAGCTCCGGTAATACCGTTTCTGAGAGCAAAGCAAAGATTATGTCCGAGTGCGCTAATAAAACTCCACTCGCCGGTTGCCAGAACCACGTCATCTCGTTCAGGCGGAATCCGAAGCTTGTTCATATCGCCCTGTGCGATAATCCAGCGATGGGCATGCACAATACCTTTTGGTCTTCCCGTAGTTCCAGACGTATAAACAATAAAAGCTGGATCCTCTGCCTTGGTGTTGGCCGGAGATGTCGTGGGACCAATATTGTCAGCTATAAATTGTTCCAAGCCAATTTCATCAGGCCAAGCGCCATTTGACACGATGAGACCTTTAGGAAGTTTCGATCTAAGATCCCGCAGTGGGCCGGCAACATCGTTACTGGAGACGGCAGCAACTGCCCCTGAGTGCTCAATAACATATTGAACCTCGGCGGCGCTTAGCAACGAATTCTGTAAAACCGGTTGGATCCCAGCCCTAATTGAACCCAAATAAGCAAAGACATACTCAAGGCTATTTCGAAGTCTAATGAGTATGCGGTCACCCGGCGCTAAACCAAGTTCGATGAGGCCTCTTGAAAAAGCTGAAACACCCTGCAGAAGCTCGCTGTAAGAGATTTTACCGCCCTCGTATACAAAAGCGACTTTACCACCCAATCCGGCGTTGATCTGACGATCAATCGCTTCCCAGCATAAATTTGTGTATTCAGGTATCTCTCGATAGCCCGGCCAAATCTCTATCCTTGGGTCTGTCATTTTTTGAATGGATCATTATCGTAATAGGGTCCCTTAAACTCAGGTGACCGCTTTGAGAGAAATGCTCTAATTCCCTCCTGGCAATCCTTCGTCCTCGTTATCTCCTTGATCCCCTCAAGTTCCCGTGCCCACCCCTCATCGGTACGGTTTTGATTCCAATAGAATTTTACCAACGCTTTCGCATGCCTTACAGATAGGTAAGGGTTACTCGCTATTTCTGAAGCCAGCGAGAGGACCTCCTCCATGAGCGTTTCATGCGGAACAACACGATCTACCAGGCCAATTCTCTCGGCTTCCTCCGCCTCTACAATCCGTCCGGTTAATATCATTTCCATCGCTCGTCCAACTCCGACCAACTTGGGAAGATTTCGAGCACCACCCGACTCGGGCAAAAATCCTGCCGGCACTGCAACTTCACCAAGCTTCGCCCTGTCGGAAGCGTACCGAATATCGCATAAAGTGCACATCTCCAGCCCGATCCCGACCGCCGGACCGTTAATAGCGGCAATCACGACCGGGGGAAGGTCTTCTAGCTTTCGGAAGGCTCGTTGCAAAACTTCATGACGCAAATCGTTAAAGAAATATCCTGCGAGCTCTTTATAGGGACCAAAATTACCGAGATCGAAGTCTTCATCGGCGGCTCCGACCGGCCCTGCTTCCGACTTAAGGTCCCCCCCTGCGGAAAATCCACGCCCTTCTCCTGTAAGGACAACGACCCGAATATGAGAATTGTGCCTAATTTCATCGCATAAGATATCTAACTCAACCCGCATTCGAACATCGACGGCGTTGAGACTCTCTGGCCTGTTCATTGTTATGATGCCAATAGACCTCTCTTCCGGCTTATTGGGATTGGCAATCACATCCCATTTGAGTGCCTTATATTCCATTTTTTATTTCCCCTAAGTCCCAACACGCAGCGGGGCGACCATACCTTTTAGGCACGCAATCACACTCAAAGCGGTTATCTTTCCAGTACCCGGATTTTCTTCCGACTGGACATTTTCTATAGTCATCTCAAACCGCGCACTATCGGAGTCGACTTTGATTGTATGCGTATTTCGAGTTAGTGCCGGATCCGCCCAGATCTCCAATTTTGTCATTTCCGCTCCGATGCCAGCGAGTCCAAGAGCAGCCGCTACATTAACATTAGCCGGGAACCCAATCGCTCCCTCTGCGGCATTTCCTGTGAAAACAAGTTTCGCATCCGTGAGATCGTCCACAGAAATACTGTTCTTCACGAGATGAGGAGCTCCTTTGAGTGCATTTGGTGGTTTTCGGGTGACCATTCTTATTTCATGAATTTTGCCCTCCGCAGCCGCTCTGACCGCATCAAGTCCGAGCAAGGCCCCGGTTGCGAGAATTATCCGAGCATGATTCTTTTTAGCCATGTCAATCACATCTGGATTGGCCAGAATGCCGGCACCACTGACCGTTACAAAAGTAAGCCCAGCCTCAAGCGCAGGAACCGCAAAATCCATAAAAGCCGCCTTGGGAACACACTCCACAATGACATCGGACTCGGCCACAAGCTCTTTCGGACTTAGAACCGAAACTGGATTTGTAAGAAATCCCATTGATGCCCTTGCCTTTTCTGCATCACGAACCGAAACCCCCACGAGTTGCATGTCTTCTATGTCTCGATCAACCGCCTGGGCCACCACTTTTCCAATGGCACCGAACCCTGCAATTCCAATTTTCAATCTTGATCCTCCGCAATAAAAAAATGATGTAAGAAGAGAGTTAACGGGCTCAAGTACGGTGTCAAGTTACCAAAGGATTGGAACTGGCCAGACTCGTCTTAGCTGCTATCATTCTGACCGTTCACACCAGAACCAGAACTCAAGGACAAGTCATGCAAGTTTCAGCGGCAGCAACGGCAACCGACACTCGGGTAATTAGCTTGATCGGGACAGCGCATTTTTTTAGTCATTTCTATCAATTAACGCTCCCAGCGTTATTCCCACTCATGCTTAAAATAGAAGGGCTAAGCTGGGCTGAATTGGGAACATTGTCTGCTACGCTATTTGTGGCATCAGCGTTAACACAGACGCCGTCCGGTTTTCTGGTCGATAAGCTCGGAGCTCGTCCCATGTTGATAGGTGGGACGTTTTTAATGTCAATTTCAATGATGGGATTTTGGTTCGCGGATAGTTACCCCACCATGCTGGTCCTAGCCTTTCTTGCGGGGCTTGGAAACTCGGTGTTTCATCCGGCTGATTTTAGCATTTTAAATGGAAGCGTAGATCCCTCACGAATGGGACGAGCCTTTAGCGTTCATCATTTTGGTGGCTACATTGGGTATGCCTCTGCGCCATTTCTAATGCTTGCACTAGGTTCAGAAATAGGTTGGAGGGAGAGCGTTCTTTTAGTCGGTTCACTCGGGCTCGGCGTAACAGCTCTTCTTTGGATTAATCGTCCCTGTCTCCGCGATTGCGGTCTCGATAAAGGGATAAGACCCCAACCCATCCGAAATGAAATAAGTGCCTTAGCGAGACCAAGTTTTATTCTCGCATTTCTCTTTTTTGCTTTCATGGCTATGGGCTCGGTCGGTCTTATGACCCTTGGTGCCGGAGCCCTAATGCAGTTGATTGACATCCCGGCGAAGTTAGCGAACGGCGCCATTTCTCTGCAGCTAACAGGTACAATAGCAGGTGTTCTTATTGGCGGCTTTATTGCAGACCGAATTTCAAGACATGACTACATGACGGCTATAGTTGTTCTCATCGGGGCAGTTCTGCTTCAAATTTTTCCAATTTTTCAATTGTCTGATCCCTATATTTTCATTCCGGTTCTCATTATTTATGGCCTCCTCTATGGAATTGCGGGGCCGATGAGAGATATGGTCATAAGGACAATCACTCCTCCGGGTGCCGCTGGTAAAGTATTCGGCTTTACCTATTCAGGGATGGACGTAGGTTCCGCGATATCTGGGGTTGTTTTCGGGTATCTACTTCAGCAGCAATTACCGAACCTTGTTTTTATTGGCGTCGGAATAGTGATGCTCATTGGGGTTTGTATTGTTCTTCTGGCCCGCGCAATGGCCGTACGAGAACAGCGGAGCCCTGAGGTTTTATGAATACCATTTCCCGATCGCAGAGAGATGTCCATGTAATCGGTATAATCGGTTTAGTTCACCTGCTCAGCCATGCGTATCAATTCACTTTAGCACCACTTTTTCCTTTTATTGCTGAGAGCTATGAACAAGGTGGTATCGGCGTCAGCTACACACAGTTAGGGTTATTAGCTTCACTCTTCTTTGCGAGCTCCGGTCTTTTCCAAACACCCGCAGGGTTCTTGGTTGATAGAATTGGAGCTCGACCGGTTTTAATCTGTGGACTTGGGATCTTGTCCCTATCACTGTTCTGCTACAGCCTTGCGCCGAACTACGCATTTCTAGCCCTACTTTCCATCATTGCTGGAATTGGCAACAGCGTATTTCATCCTGCGGATTACAGTTTGATAAATGGAGCTGTTTCAAAACAGCATCTCGGAAAGGCGTATAGTGCGCACAGCATCGGAGGATATATCGGGTTTGCAATTGCGCCGGCAGCTTTGCCGCTTATTGAGCCTCTTTTGGGGTGGCGAGGTGCCGTGGCAATCGCAGGCGGAATTGGAATCACTGTTGCTCTGTTTCTGCTGTTTTGGAAGCCGAATCTGAACATGGACTCATCTCAGCAGTTAAACAAAGGGAGCTCGGATCCAAAGTCTCTCTCTGCCGGCCTCCACATTTTAATGCAACCAACAATCTTGCTAGGCTTTTTCTTCTTTTTCATCCTGGCAATGGGTTTGATTGGTTTTAAAACAATGGGGCCGACAGCTTTGCATGAAGGCTGGCAATTTTCTGTAGTGTTTTCAGGAAATGCGATTGCTGCATTCAGCACCGCGGGGGTCCTTGGGATCGCTTTAGGGGGCATTTGGGCAGATAGATCTGAGAACCACAATCAAAATGCAGTCCGCGCATTCAGTCTCTCTGGTGTATTTCTTTTAGTCATTCCGGTGGTCCCAAATATTCCTGTTTTAGTCTTCGCGCTGTTGATTATAGCCGGCCTTTTGTTTGGCTTCGCACTCCCAAGCCGCGACCTGTTTATTCGTTCCTTAACACCCCCAGGTGCCTCAGGCCGCGTCTTCGGCTTTGTTTATTGTGGCTTAGATGTGGGTGCCTCTCTCACGCCAATTTTATTCGGTTGGTTAATGGATGGTGGTCGAGCCGAACTGGTGTTCATCGCTGCTGGCTGCCTCATACTTTTCTCAGCAGCCGTTATCAGCATAACGGACATCCTTGTTCAAAAATTAGAGTCCGGTTCAGGCAATTGACTTACGTTTTTTCCTTCTTTGTTTTAATTGCCTTTAGTGTAACGGCCTGGCGCCAATGGCAATGGACCGGAGACGCTCTCGATAAAGCGCCCATGCACCTCCTGGGACTGGGAATGATCGAAACGGCGGGAAGCGCCGTTACCTTGGCGTTAGGACTTATTGGGGTCATGGCACTGTTTCTAGGATTAATGAAAATTGCCGAAAAAGGAGGACTTTTAAGCGTCCTAGCAAAACTCCTTCGCCCTCTGATGATCCGTCTGTTCCCAGAAGTGCCACAGAATCATCCGGCAATGGGCGCCATGATTATGAATTTGTCAGCCAACGCTTTGGGTCTCGGCAACGCCGCAACGCCATTTGGTATCAAAGCCATGCAAGAGCTTGACCAATTGAATCCGAACAAGGGGACTGCAACAGATCCGATGATCCTGTTCCTCGCCATTAACACCTCAAGCGTCACCCTCCTCCCGACGGGAATTATCGCTCTCCGAGCGGCCGCTGGATCGAACGATCCTGCCGGGATTCTTCCGACAACTCTTTTTGCAACCTTACTTTCGACGACCATAGCAATCCTAAGCGCGAAATTACTCTCTAAATGGTATCGAAGCTCTTCCGGGATCGGGGAGGCTCCAAGGAACGCGGGACAAACGACTGAAATGGCCAATGAGACCGAGGACCTCAGTGGTCAGGGCTATCCCCTTTGGATTTCTAGTATGGCTCTGTTTGCATTAGTGATGCTGATACCACTGACAGTCATTTATGGAACACATCTCGCACCATGGATCATCCCAGGTTTAATGGTGAGCTTTCTAATATATGGACTAATCAAAAATGTTCCTGTCTATGAAACTTTTGTAGAGGGAGCAGAAGAAGGGTTTAAAGTTGCTGTAAGGATTATACCCTATTTGGTGGCGATCCTTGTTGCTGTCGGTATGCTGAGAAACAGTGGTGCGCTCGATATATTTGTCAACTGGGCAGGATCCATTACGAGTCAGTTCGGACTGCCGGGAGATGCTCTTCCAATGGCACTCCTTAGACCTCTTTCCGGCTCTGGGGCGTATGGGATTGTCGCTGCGACAATCAATGATCCTGCGATTGGACCGGATAGCTATACTGGATATTTGGTTAGCACTTTGCAGGGTTCGACCGAGACTACTTTTTACGTTTTGGCAGTTTATTTTGGGGCCGTACAAATCAAGCGAATTCGGTATGCGTTGGCCGTCGCTTTGACCGCTGATTTTGCCGGGATTACTGGGGCCATCCTCGCGTGTTCCTATCTTTTCGGTTGAAGGTTTTAAAGCTTCAAGCCCACAATGAGTCTTAACCAATTTTATAAATGCTTGATGGAGTGAAAAATGGATGTCCGGGCAGCCGTGGCTTTTGAAGCAGGAAAGCCTCTTTCGATCGAAACCGTTCAATTGGAGGGGCCAAAAGAGGGAGAAGTCCTCATCGAAGTCAAGGCGACAGGAATTTGTCATACAGACGCGTTTACTCTCTCAGGTGAGGATCCTGAAGGCCTTTTCCCCTCCATCCTTGGGCACGAGGGGGCGGGAGTTGTCGTTGATTGCGGGCCAGGAGTTCTCGGACTCAAAAAAGGGGACCATGTTATTCCTCTCTACATACCAGAGTGCAGACAATGCAAATCTTGCCTTTCGGGTAAAACGAACTTGTGCACTGCGATAAGAGACACCCAAGGCAAAGGGATAATGCCCGATGGTTCCAGTCGATTTTCTTTAAATGGGGAGCCGTTGTTCCATTATATGGGCACCTCAACCTTTGCAAATTATACCGTTCTTCCCGAAATAGCCCTGGCCAAGATCCGAAAAGACGCCCCATTTGATAAGGTTTGTTACATTGGATGCGGGGTCACGACAGGCATCGGCGCAGTTATCAATACGGCCAAAGTGGAGGCAGGGGCAAATGTTGTTGTCTTTGGATTGGGTGGAATTGGCCTCAACGTTATACAAGGGGCGAAAATGGTTGGCGCCAACCGGATCGTTGGTGTGGATTTAAATTCTGAGAAACAACATCTAGCCTCACAGTTTGGAATGACAGACTTTGTCAATCCAAAAGATGTCGGCGGAGATCTCATAAATCATTTAATTGAGCTCACAGACGGTGGAGCGGATTACAGTTTTGAGTGTATCGGCAACGTTCAGACGATGCGTCAAGCGCTCGAATGCTGCCATCGGGGTTGGGGCGTAAGCGTAATTATCGGAGTGGCGGGTGCGGGACAAGAGATCAATACCCGCCCCTTTCAACTTGTAACAGGGAGAGTCTGGAAGGGAACGGCTTTCGGGGGCGCTAAAAGTCGGACTCAGGTTCCCCAAATTGTGGACTGGTATATGGATGGGAAAATCAATATTGATGATTTGATCACCCATACATTTCCCTTAGAGAACATCAATGAAGGTTTCGAATTGATGCATGACGGAAAATCAATAAGGAGCGTTGTCCTTTTTTAAACACCCGATATTTTAAAGAATCCCGAGCCCGCTGCAGAAAGAAACAAAAATGTCTTGAATAAGTTGGACATCTCGAAAAGCAGGAAAAGCTAAGCCCGCGGCTATTACCATTACGCCTAGAATAATGTACTCAGTTCGCATTGTGAATCAAATCGGTCGCCATAACAGAAATAGCTACGCTAACCAAGGAATCGAGAGATCTCAAGAACTGCTGCCCATGAGATCCCAGAAATATTCAAGCACTAAGGGTCGAGGGCGATCTTCGGCAGATCATTTAAATTCTCTTCCCCATCAAGTCCCTGTACTTGAACCCATTACCTCACCATGTTTATGTGCAGGGATTTCGGCGTTTAAGGAAGACTAATGGATCTTGAAACTGGCCTAGTAGTTGCCGCTCTGGTTTGGGGAGGCTGGGTACTTGTAAAGATCCACCGTCGTCGGAAAACCTATGGCGATCCAACGGCCGGTGTGGTGCAGCGGCAAGAAAAACCAAAGAACCGAGAAATGCCTAGATTGGGTAGTCCGGGGACCGTGACATTTAATCAAATTCAAGCGCTGCAAAGGAATAATTTTCAACCAGAGAAGAATTGGAGCAAAGAAGAAGCCGCATTGATTTTAGATGGTGTAAAATATCTGCGATGCATTTGCCGTGATATATCAAAATCCGATCCAGATGATGGCCCACCACCACTCGAAATTCAAAATGAACTTTTAAGGGTGATTTTAACCGAACAAGATATCAGGGATCACGTCCGAAAATGGGGTGAGGAACGTCGGGCTTCGGGATTCTCTGAGTTTGACGACGATGAGCCGGATCTTGATAAAAATCGTCAATACGAAAGAGTAAAACAGGCCGCTGAAAAATTCTTTATTGCTCAAACCGGAGAGCAAGATGGAGGCTAGATTTTCCACAACGCCGCATTCGGAGGGTATAGGAGCCGAAATCAGTGGATTAGACCTCTCAGTCCCTCTGGACGATGAAGACCTGATGAATTTAAAAACCGTCTTCGGAAAATTTCGTCTCCTTGTTTTTCGGAAACAATCTCTTACGCCATTACAACAGGTCCGGTTTAGCCAATATTTTGGAAAACTAGAGGATTTTCCAGACCCCAAAGACCAAGCCGATGGTTTTAAAACCGTCTTGCGCGTGACAAATATTGATAAGATTACAGGATCGATCAAACCGGTCGACGACCCGGGGCACCGATCCTTTACACTTGGAACCTCCTCTTGGCATATTGACAGCTCGTTTAGAACGATCCCCTCCTTGGCGTCGGCCTTATATGCCATAGAAGTCCCAAAATCAGGGGGTGAAACCATGTTCGCCGATACAACGCTCGCATACGAGACTTTGTCCTTCGAAGAGGTCGAAGGGTTAAAAACATTAACGGTCATCCACGATTTCGAAGAAACACGGCGTCGCCATGGCCTCCCACCCAGGCCGCCTGAGGTTCAAGCGGCAACCCCGCCTGCTCACCACCCACTGGTGGCCAAAAGGCCCAATGGAAAACATGCATTATTCGTTGGCTCCCATGCAGCTGGCATCGAGGGGATGCCTTATCATGAAGCGCGAAAGCTTCTAGATCACCTGGATTTATCAACATTTTCAAAAATATGAAGATTTTGAAAAAATTAAAAATCTTATTAAGAATAAAAAAAAATCTAAGGGTGAAATTCCATTTCAATCAATGGATTATAAAAAATTATATAAGTTTTTTAAGTGGAAACCAAAACATAATTTGAGAGATACTATTGAAGAAACATATAAATGGTATTACAAATTTCTCAATAGAAAAATCAAATGAATTTATAAATTATGAATATTTTATGAAAAATAGATATTTAGTCTGTGGTGCAGGGGGTTTATAGGAGGTCACCTTGTAAAATCTTTATTGCAAGATGGTCACGAATTAGTTTGTGTAGATATTAAACCCTTGGAAAATTGGTTTCAATTATTTGATTGTAATGAAAACTTTTCTTTGGATTTAAAAGATTATGAAAATTGTCTCCACTTGACCAAAAATATTGATTATATTTATAATATGGCATGCAATATGGGTGGTATGGGATTTATAGAAAATAATAAAGCAGAATGCATGCTTTCAGTTTTAATAAATACAAATTTATTACGCGCCTGTTTAGTAAACAAAATTAAAAAATATTTTTTTTCATCTAGCGCATGTGTTTATAATGCCGATAAGCAATCAAATGTTTTTATAGATGGTCTAAAAGAATCAGACGCTTATCCTGCGATGCCAGAGGATGGATACGGATGGGAAAAGTTATTTAGCGAAAGAATGTGTAGGCATTTTTATGAGGATTATGGATTAGAATCTAGAGTTGCAAGGTATCATAATGTATATGGTCCCATGGGCACATTTGATGGAGGGAGAGAAAAAGCGCCTGCAGCAATATGCAGAAAAATGATAATTGCTAAAAATGCGGGAGAAAAGACAATAGATATATGGGGTGATGGTGAGCAAACAAGAAGTTTTATGTTTATTGACGATTGTATTATTGGAACAAAGAAAATTTTTGAAAGTGATTGTCGAGAGGTTTTGAATATAGGTTCAGAGGAACAAGTCTCAATTAATCAAATGGTTAAAATTATTGAAGAAATTAGCGAGTATAAAGTTGAAAAAATTATCTATTAGATATGCCAAAAAAGGAGTAAGAGGTCGTTCGAGTAATAATGATCTTGTGAGAAAAAAATTGGGTGGGATTATGAAATTAGTTTAAAATCTGGTTTAGAAATAACTTATAAATGGATAGAAAAAGAAATAGCAAAAAAATTAAATAATAATAAATTTTCTATTAAATATTAAAAAATATATTAAAACTTTTTAGTTGACAATATACCTAAAGAGCCTGAATTTTCTAATGCTAAAAATATTAATTTATTTTTTTTATCATATTTCAAATCTCTTATTCTTTCACCAATAAAGATTTTTCGTAAAATAAGATTTTTTCAAATTTTTTATTAAACTTAATTCTAAATAAATGCTTAGAGTTTAATGAGCCTAATAAAAAACTATCCTGCCATTTTTCAGAAAAATTATTGTCTAATCTAATTATTTCCGATGGTGCTATTGAAGGGACAAATGAAAAAATTGGTTCTTCAAAGTTATAATCTTCGTGATTTTTTTATAATTTAATGAGTCACCTTTAGGATTATAATAATCACCATATGAAGAAATTGGCCAACCATAATTCCTTCCAAGTAAAATTTTATTTATCTCATCACCTCCTTTTGGCCCATTTTCAGAAGCAAGTATTGTGTTTTTATCCGCATATAAACCAAGAATATTTCTGTGACCACTAGAATAAATACTATATTCTCCATTTGATTCATCTAGCAATAATATTTTTCCAAAAATTGATTCATCTTTTTGAGGTTTAATATCATAATAATCACTATTTGCTCTAATATTTGCTGCTGCAGATACTAAAAGATAAAATTTATTATTAATTTCAATCGATTGTATTTTTCCAGATCTTATATTTTTACTGCACTCATCGAATGTTTTGATTATTTTAAATTTGATTTCTTGTAAATTTAATTTTGCTTTTATTATTGTTAAGTAATCACAATTATTTCGTGAGGTAATAATTGATGCATAAATTTCACTTTTATTTAAATAAATTCTAACGGTGTACTTTTAAGATTAGTTTTTATTTTGGAAAAATTATTATTTTTAACATCCGAAATTAATGAAACATAAATACTATTTTTGTAAATAATAAATATATTATCTCTATACGTTTCTATAAAAAAAGTTTTCCAATTATCGTCAAAAAAATTATTTATATTATTTTGATTAAAATTTAATTTTATTTTCTTAAAATACACAGTATTAAATTGCAGTTCTGGAAAAAACAAAGTGTTATAATTATTTTCTAAATACTTACTATTTTCTTCGTGAAGCAAAACTCTTCCTGCATTGACAATTCTATCTGGTAAAATTTTTTTAAATATGATTTTATTATGTGAGGTTTTTTATCAAGATAAAATATAAATATCATAATAAAAATAAAAATAAATACAAATATTATTAAAACATTTTTAATTAATTTTTTTTTTTTTTTTTTTTTTTTTTTGTATCATAAAATTTATTTATATATTGTTTTTTATGATTAGTATTTAATTTGATACATTAAAAATAATGTATGTTTTAAGATTTCATACAAAAAATTTGTTTAACTTGAATTTTATATATTAATTTTTTGATATTTTTGTAATAATATTAAAACAATATCTTTAGAAAGCAAATTGTGACTTTAACAAATAAGACTCAAATATTAAATTGTTTCACATGTTTTACGAAGACATGTTATTAAATATAAGATTTAATGAATTTGATACATATGTAGACAAGTTTTGTATTGTTGAGTATGGTTACATGCATCAGGGTAATAAAAAAAAATACTAACAGGAAAAAATATTCTTGATAAGGGAAATAAATTTAAAAGATGCATGTAGATTTATTATCAAACTATATAAAAAAATTGAAATACTTTAAGGAGTTTATTATTCAAAAATTACTAAATTAAATAGTTATTATTATGAAAAATTTATTAATTAAAAAAAAAGACAATGTAATTTTCGGTTTAATTTTTTTATATTATTTTTTTATTATTGGTATTTATCCATTAAAATCAAATGAAGTTGTGAGAGTTTGGGCAATTCTTTTATCACTATTGTTTTTAACAATAACTATTATTAAACCGAATTTACTTACATTTTTAAACAAATCCTGGATCCAATTTGGAATTTTACTTGGAAAAATAATATCTCCAATTATTATGGGACTAGCTTTTTTCTTTGTGGTGACGCCTCTTGGGATATTAGTTAGAATATTAAAAAAAGATATTATGGGTTTAAAAAAAAGATCATCTTCTTATTGGATTAATAGAGAAACTAAATTACAAAGTATGAAAAAACAGTTTTAATGATTGAATTTTTAAAAGAATTTTGGGACTTTTTGAAAGTTAGAAAAAAGTATTGGCTACTTCCTATTTTTATTATTCTTATTTTATTTGGCACTTTAATTGTCCTTAGCCAAGGAACGGCAGTTGCTCCATTTATTTATACTATATTTTAATTTTTTTGTGACCTCTGTTCTTGGAATTTCAGCATTTTATCATGATAGCGCTGCAGCTATCATTAAAAATGGAAAAATTATTGGAGCAGCACAGGAGAAAAGATTTACAAGAAAAAAGCATGATCAGAGCTTTCCAGAACATGCAATTAAATATGTTTTAAAAGAAGCTAATTTAAAAATAAGCGAGATTGATCATGTGATTTTTTACGAAAAACCTTTTTTAAAATTTGAAAGATTGCTGGAGACTTATGTTGGCTTTTCTCCAAGTGGTTTTAAATCTTTTCTATGTCTATGCCACTTTGGCTCAATGAAAAACTAATCCAAAAAAAAATTATTTATGATGCATTAAAGGAGCAAGATATTAATTTTAGTGATATTACAAAATAAATTTTTCGGAACATCATCTAAGTCATGCTGCAAGTGCTTTTTTTCAAGTCCTTATGATGAGGCAATTATCTTAACATTAGATGGAGTCGGCGAGTGGGCAACAACCACTGTATCTTTAGGAAAAAATAATAAAATCAGTATTTTAAAAGAAATACACTTTCCTCACTCCTTAGGTCTTTTGTATTCAGCATTTACTTATTTTTTAGGTTTCAAAGTTAATAGTGGAGAATACAAGGTGATGGGACTGGCTCCTTATGGCGAACCTAAGTTTAAAGATATTATTCTAGATAAACTAATTGATGTTAAAGAAGATGGTTCTTTTAGATTAAATATGAATTATTTTAATTATGCAACTGGTTTGACAATGACAAACGATAATTTTGCAAAACTATTTAATATCAAAAGACGTGAGCCGGAACATCAGTTGTTACAAATTCATATGGATATAGCAGCATCAATTCAAGCTATAACTGAGGACATAGTTTTAAAAATTACAAAATTTTTATTTGAGGAGTTTAAAGTATCAAATTTGTGTATGGCAGGAGGAGTTGCTTTAAACTGTGTCGCTAATGGAAAAATTTTAAAAAAAGGTTTGTTTAAAAATATTTGGATACAACCAGCATCAGGTGATGCTGGTGGAGCACTAGGAGCTGCTCAAGCATTTTATTATCAAGAATTAGACAATAAGCGTGAGATTATAAAAACCGATGCAATGAACGGATCTTACTTAGGACCTCAATTTACAGATGATGAAGTTGAAAATGAATTAAAAAGCTGCGGAGCTAATTATAAAAAATTGTCCTTGGATCAAATTACAAAAGAGACCGCAAAATTACTAGCTGAAGAAAAAGCTGTTGGTTGGTTTCAGGGTAGAATGGAATTTGGTCCACGATCTTTAGGGAATAGATCAATTATTGCAGATCCAAGATCTGAGAAGATGCAAAAAAATTTAAATTTAAAAGTAAAGTTTAGAGAAAGCTTTCGTCCCTTCGCTCCTGCAGTTTTTATTTGAAAAAGTTTCTGAATGGTTCGAAATTAATTCTGAAAGTCCATATATGTTATTAGTTGCAGATATAAAAAAATCAAAACAACTTGAAATGACAACTGAGCAAAAAAACTTATTTGGTATAGATAAATTAAATGTCAAACGATCTGACATTCCATCAGTAACTCATGTTGATTATTCAGCTAGAGTTCAAACAGTTCATAAAAGAAACAAATCCAAAATTTTATAAATTAATAGAAGAATTTGAAAGAATTACTAAATGTCCAGTTTTAGTTAATACATCTTTTAATGTAAGAGGAGAACCTATAGTTTGTTCTGCATCAGATGCTTTTAATTGCTTTATGGGAACTGATTTAGATGTGTTAGTTTGTAATAATTTTATTTTATTTAAAGATAGTCAAAATAAAGATTTGCTAAAGGACTATAAAAATAAATATGAACTAGATTAATGCTGAGTTATTCTAATTATTTTTTTTTAATTTAATGCATATTTCATAGCACAAATTATCCATTCCAGCAAAATATTAAAGTTTATTTTTTTACTCTTTTTTGAGATTGTTTATTAGATGGTATTTTATATACAAAATATGAAACTTTACATTGTCTATTTTATTTAGTATTAAATCTGGCCTGGTAATTATTGCGAAGAGGTCATACCCGATCCCATTCCGAACTCGGAAGTCAAGCTCTTCAGCGCCGATGGTACTTTGCCTTAAGGTATGGGAGAGTAGGTCATTGCCAGGCTTTTAATCTTAATGAAAAAAATCATATTATTGTAACAGGCGGAGCAGGTTTGTTGGTTCTAATTTAATTCAACGTTTTTAAAATTAAAAAATTTAAAATCATAAGTATTGATAACTATTCGAGCGGTAGTTTAAACAATCATATTAAACATAAAGATGTTAAATATTTAAGATGCAAAACAACAGATATAGAAAAAAAATTATTTAATATTAAAAATAAAATAAATACCATCTTTCATTTTAGTGAATTTGCAAGAATTTATCAAAGTTTTAAAAAATTTGACCAATGCATCGAGTCTAACTCTATTGGTTCAATGGCAGTTTTTAAGTTTTGCTTAAATAATAAGATCAAAATTATTTATTCCGCAACGTCTGTAAGTTTAGGAAATAGATGAATAGATGAAAACCTATCACCATACTTTTTATGTAAAAGAAAAAAATTTAGAATTATTAGAAAATTTTAAAAATGTTTTAATTTTAAATATGAAATTATTTATTTTTATAATATTTATGGACCTAGACAAATTACAACAGGTGACATGGCAACAGTAATTAAAATTTTTGAAAAACAACATAAACAAAAAAAACCTCTTACAGTAGTTAAGCCTGGAACACAGTCACGAAGATTTACTCATATAGACGACACTATTAAAGTTTGTATTGAAGCATGGAAAAGGAATAAAAATTTACACTATAGTATCTTGTCAAAAAAATCTTATTCAATCATAGAAGTTGCAAAATTCTTTAAATCTAAAATCAAGTATTTTCCAAAAGACCAGGTGAAAGATATGTCTCAGCTGTTATAAAGATGAATCTATCCAATAAAATTACTCGTAGATATGGCAAAATAAAACTTAAGGATTACATCAAAGAAATCCTACAAAATCACAGCTTTACAAGTTGATTAATTTTATATAATTACTCGGTCATTATGAAAGTAGTTAGCTCACTAAAGTCTTTAAAAAAAAGAGATCTTAATAATAAACTTGTTAAACGAAGAGGAAAACTTTACGTCATCAATAAAAAAATCCTAGAATGAAGGCAAGACAAGGTTAATGGACATTAAGCATCAAAAAGAAACTTGGAACAATTTTACCAAGTTAGTAACTATTGGATCAGTTGCGGTCATTGTAATATTAGTTTTAATGGCTATTTTTTTACTTTAGTTGTTTAAATTTTTTAATCTTTAACTTGAAATGGAAAATAAATCATTTAACTAAATTATATGATAATTGGTTTTGTAGCAGAAAATAATGAGTTTGAAACTCGATCAATGCTTTTGCCCGAGCATGTTAGCATACTAAATAAGATTGGTTTTAAAGTTTTAATTTCAAGCGATTATGCAAAAACGCTTAATCTTAAAGATGATCTTTTTATAAATAATGGAGCTGAAGCAAAATCTGCAAATGATGTAACAAAGGCTTCAGATGTAGTAGTTAAAATTTCTGGCAAAGATTTAGAAAAATTTGATTTTAAAGAAGGTTCATTAATTATCACAGCATTTTTGATAAAAATAATAATGAGTATTTAAAGATTAAAAATAATAAAAAATTAGAGATTTTTGGATTAAATTATTTACCTAGAATTACAAGAGCTCAAGCAATGGATGTGTTATCATCTCAATCTAACCTTGCCGGTTATAAAGCAGTAATTGATACTGCTTATGAATTTAGCAAAGCTTTACCTATGATGATGACTGCTGCGGGAACTATTACGCCAGCTAAATATTTTATTGTTGGAGCTGGTGTTGCAGGCTTGCAAGCAATTGCAACTGCTAAAAGATTAGGAGCAGTTGTTTCAGCAACAGATGTCAGGGCAGCTTCGAAAGAACAAGTTGAAAGCTTGGGTGCAAAATTTGTTTTTGTAGAAAGTGAAGAAAATTTAGAAACTGAAGGTGGTTATGCAAAAGAAGCAACAGAGGAATATAAAAAGAAACAAGAAGAATTAATGAAACAAACTGTTAAGAATCAAGATGTAGTGATTACAACAGCATTAATTCCAGGAAAAAAAGCTCCATTAATTATTACTGAAGAGATGGTTTTATCCATGAAGCCTGGATCGATAATTTGTGATTTAGCTACATCGCAAGGTGGAAATGTTGCATTTTCTGAAAGAGATAAAGTTATTGAAAAAAATGGTGTAAAAATTATTGGTTATTCAAATTATGCTTCTAGAACCGCTTATTCAGCCTCAGGTTTATTAGCAAAAAATATTATTAATTTTTTATCGTTGTTAATTGATAAAGAAAGTAAATCGCTCAAAATAGATTTTGAAGATGAAATTATAAAAGGAGTTAGAATTTAATTATGGAAATAATTGATCCATTTATTTTTAGATTGGCCATCTTTATATTGTCAATTTTTGTTGGTTATTATGTTGTATGGAGTGTAACTCCAGCTCTGCATACGCCTTTAATGTCGGTAACGAATGCAATATCTTCAGTCATTATTGTTGGTGCTTTAATTGCGGTAGCGGTGTCCAATGCAGAGTCTAGTCAAATTTCGCTTTATGTAGGATCAATTGCAGTTTTTTTGGCTGCAATAAATATATTTGGTGGATTTTTAGTCACTATGAGAATGTTGGCTATGTATAAAAAAGTAAAAAAATAAATGTTATCTATTAATCTTATTGCAATTTTATACTTAGTTTCTGGAATATTTTTTATTCTAGCATTAAGAGGACTATCATCTCCTGAAACATCAAGAACAGGAAATATTCTTGGAATGACTGGAATGACTATAGCAATTATCTCTACTGTTTTCAGTGTAAGTAGTATTGAAATATTACTAAATAACATTGAATTTATCATGGTTCCTTTGCTGATTGGGGCTTTTGTAGGATGGTTTGTTGCAGCTAGAATTGCGATGACGGCTATGCCCCAGCTTGTTGCAGGTTTTCATAGTTTAGTTGGTTTGGCTGCGGTTTTAATTGCTGTTGCTGCCTTTTATAATCCTTCCGCATTTGGGATAGGTCAGTTTGGCAATATCAAAATATCTTCTTTAATTGAAATGTCTTTAGGTGTTTCTATTGGAGCGATTACTTTTACAGGATCATGTATTGCCTTTTTAAAATTACAAGGATTAATGTCTGGTTCGCCTATAACGTTTAAAGGTCAGCATTATTTAAATCTTATATTAGGAATTTTGATAATCGCCTCAATTGTTTTTTAGTAAAAGAGCAAACAGTTAATTATTTTGGATTACCGTAATATTTCTTTACTAATTGGTTTTTTAATTATTATTCCAATTGGTGGAGCTGATATGCCAGTTGTAGTTTCAATGTTAAACTCTTACTCGGGATGGGCAGCGGCAGGAATAGGTTTTACTTTAGAAAATACTGCTTTAATTATAACAGGCGCGCTAGTAGGATCATCTGGTGCAATTCTTTCATATATCATGTGCAAAGGAATGAACCGTTCATTTTTTAATGTTATTTTAGGTGGGTTTGGAGGAGACGAAACTTCTGCACAAACTCAAACAAAAACAGCAAAACCTGTAAAACAAGCAGGTGCAGAGGATGCAGCTTTTTAATGAAAATGCATCTTCTGTTATTATTGTTCCAGGCTACGGGATGGCAGTTGCACAAGCTCAACATGCTTTAAGAGAGATGTGTGATAAGTTAAAACATAACGGTGTAAAAGTAAGTTATGCAATTCATCCAGTTGCTGGTAGAATGCCAGGTCATATGAATGTTTTGTTAGCTGAAGCAAATGTTCCTTATGATGAAGTATTTGAGTTGGAAAGTATCAATAGTGATTTTTCAAATACTGATGTTGCTTTTGTTATTGGTGCAAATGATGTGACTAACCCAGCTGCAAAAACAGATCCACAAAGTCCTATTTACGGAATGCCCATTTTAGATGTGGAAAAAGCAAAATCAGTTTTGTTTGTTAAAAGAGGTATGGCTGCAGGTTATGCTGGTGTTGATAATGAATTATTTTTTAAAGATAATACCTTAATGCTATTTTCTGACGCTAAGAAAATGGTCGAAGAAATTTCCAAATCTTTAGATTAGTCTGGGACTGTAGCTCAATAGTAGAGTACTGCATTGACATTGCAGGGGTAGTTGGAGCGTAACCAACCAGTCCCACCATTTAATGTATTTTAAAATTGGTTGCGGGGCTTGGATTTGAACCAAGGACCTTCAGGTTATGAGCCTGACGAGCTACCAGACTGCTCCACCCCGCGATATTTAAGAAAAAACTATTTAATATTAAAAGAAAATTAAAATCTAGCTTTAAGTTTTCTTAATTTTTTAACTCTGGCAAGATTGTCTTCTAATTGTCTTTTTTTCTTTTCAGAGGGTTTCTCGTAAGTGCTTTTAATTTTTAATAATCTAAATGTACCTTCTCTTTGAAGCTTTTTTTTAAGGACTCTTAAAGCTTGTTCCAGATTGTCATTTTTAACTTCTATTTTAATAACCTACCTCCAAATAAGCGGCTGAATTAACATTTTGCAAAAAAAAAGTCCATCGTTATATTGCTTTTTTAATGGAATATTTTAATCCAACTCCCAAAAAGGGCTCTCAAAGTAAAAGTAAAGTTATTTCAAGACGAGCATTTATTCTAACTTCTTTCAAATTAGCATTTTTAGCAACAGTACTTGGTAGACTGTTTTATATGCAAATTATTAAAAAAATGATTATGAAATTCAGTCTGACAAGAATCGTTTCAGACAGTGGAAAACCACTCCATCAAGAGGATTGATTGTAGACAGAAATAATTCTGTTTTAGCAGATAATTTTCAAGTTTTTAAGTTAGCAATTATTCCTAAAGAAACTAAGTCTTTGGAAACAACTTTAAATAATTTAAATAAGGTAATTACAATTACAGAAAAGCAAAAAAATTATTTTATTAAACAATATTCTAAGCATAATAAATACCAACCTTTTGTTTTAGATGTAAATTTGAAGTGGAATGATTTTTCAAAATTAAATTATTATTTATCAAATTATAATGGCATTCAGCCATTTATATCTTTTGAAAGAACCTATTTGTATCCAAAAGAATTTTCGCATATTTTAGGGTACGTTAGCGAACCAAGTGCAAGAGATTTAAATAAATTGCAACAGGAATTTATTGGAGTTCCAAATCTAAAAATTGGAAAAACTGGACTAGAAAAAACATTTGATAATTATCTTTTGGGCAAGCCAGGAAAAGCTACCTATGAAGTAGATGCTTATGGAAGAAGAGTAAAAAAAGTTATTCATATAGATGGAGAAGAAGGAAAAGTAATTAAAACTACTTTTGATAAAGACTTACAAATTTTTGCTTACAATAGACTTAATGAACTAAGTGGTTCCGTGGTCGTTATGGATATGTCTGGAAAAATTCTTTGTTGCACCTCTTATCCATCTTTTAATGTAAATAATTTTACTTATGGTATTTCACATGAAGATTATAACAAATTAAAAGTTGATGAAAAAAAACCTTTGGTCAACAAGGCGCTTTCTTCTTCATATCCACCAGGCTCAACAATTAAAATGATTGTAGCTTTATCAGCACTTGAAAATAAAATTATCACAAAAAATTTTAAACACATTTGTAAAGGTGATGTTGAATTATATGATCAAAAATATCATTGTTGGAAAGACAAAGGACATGGCGTGGTTGATCTAAACAAAGCAATCAAGGAGTCTTGTGATATTTATTTTTATGAAGTGGCAAGATTACTAGGAATAGATAGATTAAAGGAAACTGCAAATAAATTTGGCTTAGGCAAAGTAGTTTTAGAAAATTTTAATGAAGAAAAAAATGGTCTTATACCAAGTACGACTTGGAAAAAGGGAGCTCTTGGAAAGTCATGGTACATTGGCGAAACAATGATTTCTGGTATTGGTCAAGGATATATGAAGAGCACTTGTATTCAGCTATGTACAATGATGACTCAGCTTGCAAACGGTGGTTTTAAAGTTAGTCCTACTTTTGATGGAAATAAAGAAATCCAGCCAAATGAAAAAATTATTAATAATGATGAGCATTTAAAAATTATTATGAATGCTTTATTTGCTGCAACTAATGAGCAGGGAGGAACGTCTTATTCATCTAGAATTTCAGGAAAATTAAAAATGGCAGGAAAAACTGGAACATCCCAAGTAAGAAGAATTACTGAGCGTCAAAGAGAGCTTGATTTAAAAAATAAAGATTTACCATGGAAATTTAGAGATCATTCTTTATTTGTTGGATACGGACCTACTATTGATCCTCAATATGCTATTTCAGTCATTATTGACCATGGAGGATCTGGTTCTGCAACTGCAGCTCCAATAGCAAAAGACATTATGGAAAAATGTTTTGAAATTTATAAAAAAAATATCAATGCAGTATAAAAAAATAAAAAATAACTTTTTTGATAATTGTCTTGAAAAAATTTACTTATTTGATTGGAAATTTTTTATTCTAATAATCCTTTTAATTGGAGTGGGCCTATTAACTTTATATTCGGTTGATACTGGAAATAAAAACTATCTGCTTAAACATTTTATCAGAATAAATTTTGCTTTAATTTTATTTTTTGTTATTTCATTTATTCATATTAGATTTTGGTACAAGCTAGCTTATCCTTTTTATTTTATAATTATTCTTTTACTGCTTTATGTAAATTTTTTTGGTTCAACTGCAATGGGCGCTCAGCGTTGGATTAATTTATATTTCTTTAATATTCAGCCTTCAGAATTGATGAAAATTGGAGTTATTTTTGCTTTAGCAAAATATTACCAATACATTAAGTTAGAAGAAATTGATAATATTTCAAAATTATTTATTCCCTTAGTATTAATTTTAATTCCATTTTTTCTTGTTGCTAAACAGCCAGATCTTGGAACAGCTATATTTATACTTATTGTTTCGCTTGGAATGTTATGGCTTGCTGGACTTAATTTAAAAATATTTATTACAGGATTGTTTTCATTAGTCATTGCCGCTCCTTTTATAATTGCTTTTTTAAAACCTTATCAAAAACAGAGAATACTTACTTTTTTAGATCCTGAAAAAGATCCTTTAGGATCTGGATATCATATCATTCAATCAAAAATTGCGATTGGCTCTGGTGGATTATTTGGAAAAGGTTTTTTGCAAGGAACCCAAAGTAATTTAGAATTTTTACCAGAAAAACATACAGATTTTATTTTTACTGTATTTGCAGAGCAGTTTGGTTTTATTGGATGTTTATTATTAATTTTTTTGTTTATAGCAATCATTCTCGTCATTCTTAATATTTCTATGAAATCTAATAATAATTTTTCAAGATTACTTTGTTTTGGAATTGCTTTTAATATTTTTGTCTATCTTGCTGTTAATTTAGGAATGGTTGTAGGTTTGTTGCCTGTTGTGGGTGTGCCACTACCAATTATTTCTTATGGTGGAACTGCCATGTTAACAACGATGTTTGCATTAGGACTTGTAATGAGCTCTAAAATCCACAATGATCATCAATTATAAAATTAATGATTTTTTCAAAAGATACAAAAAGCTTATGTGATGCTGATTTTATGCACTGCTTTTTGGTCGGGAAATTTTATCGTTGGAAAAGTTGCTACATTATTTGAAATTCCACCTTTAACTTTAAACTTTTATCGATGGTTTATTGCATGGATAATTTTAGCACCCTTTACTTTAAAAGAAGTAATTCAAAATTGGAATATTATTAAAGATAATTTTATTTCACTTGTGATTATGGCTTTCACGAGTATCTCAGTTTTTAATTCAGTAGTTTACTATGCCTTAAATTATACCCAAGTGCTAAATGGTGTATTAATGATTTCAACTATTCCAGTATTGATTATTTTTATTTCTTCTATTTTTAAGACTGAAAAAACAAATATGTTTCAAGTGCTTGGAGTTGTGGTTTCTTTATGTGGGGTAGTCATTATTATTACAAAATGGAATTTCAAAGATTAATTCATTTACAATTAAATAAAGGTGATTTGTGGATGTTAGTTGCAATGCTATCATGGGCAACTTACTCAATAATGATGAAAGAAAAAAATTAATTTAAAGCCTTTTGTTTTATTACAAACTTTAATTACCATAGGTGTTATTTTTTTAGCGCCAATGTACTTTTTGAAATAATGAATGGTCAATATTTAACTATGAATATACCAGTTATTTTAACTATTGGTTATGTGGTTTTATTTGCAGGTATTGGTGCTTATATTTTTTGGAATGGTGCTATTTTATTAATAGGGCCTAATAGAGCAGGAATATTTTTACATTTAATGCCAGTATTTAGCGCATTAATGGCAATTTTTTTGCTTGGTGAAAAATTTTCATTACCATTTTTATGGTGCATTATTTATAGTTTTTGGTATTTTTTATCATCAAAAAAAGTATTAAATTAAATAAAAAAAGGGCATTATGAATTTAACCAAAGAACAATTAGAACAGTTTGATAAAGAGGGATATCTATTTTTCCCCAAATTATTTTCTCCAGAAGAAACAAAAACTTTAACAGATGAAGTTCCTAAACTTTATGAAAGAAGAGAAGAATACAACGTAAGAGAAAAAGGATCTGACTCTGTAAGAACAAATTTTGCAGCACATATGTATAGCGAGCCATTTGCAAAATTAGCAAGACATCCAAGAATGGTAAAACCCGTTGAGGATTTATTGGGTGAAAAACTTTACATGCATCAGTTTAAAATAAATGGAAAAATGGCTTTTGATGGAGATGTGTGGCAGTGGCATCAAGATTACGGAACGTGGAAAAATGATGATTTAATGCCTACAGAAAGAGCCATGAATGTTGCAATTTTCTGGATAATGTAACTGAATTTAATGGACCTTTAATTTTTATACCTGGCTCTCATAAGCGAGGTGTAATTGATGCCAAGCATGACACGAGTACTACAAGCTATCCATTATGGACTATAGATAATAATCTTATTGATGTACTTGTTGATAGAGCTGGTGGTCATAATGGTGGAATGGTTAGTCCTAAAGGACCAGCAGGATCTATGATATTATTTCATAGTTGTTTGGTTCATTGCTCCGGAAGTAATTTGTCACCATTTAATAGAGTAAGTGTATATTTGAGTTTATGCGCAGTAAGTAATCATATTCAAAGATTTAAAAGAAAAGAATATATTGCTCATAGACAATTTGATCCAATCGAATGTTTACCAGATGATTGTTTAACAAAAGATTATCCAGTCAATCTGCCATGGAAAAACGGATTACCTGCTTTCTGCATTTGAGACATCTCAAGAAAATTAGCTGGTTAATTAAATATTAGATGTATCTTTTTCAAAACAGAGGAGTGTGAAAAAGATATATCTATAGCGTTCATAGGATGTGGAAAATTTATTTCCATGTTTTTATCGCAATTTAACCAGTTACAAAAAATTAAAATTGATACCATTGTAGATCTTAAGATTGAGAATGCCAAAAATAATTGTTTGAAAAGTGGATTATCAACTGAAAACAGTAAATAATATTCACTTTGTTAATTCTTTAGATGAGGTAATTGATAGAGATATCGATATTTTTATTGAGGCAACTGGAAATCCTATAGTTGGAACAGTACACGCTGCAAAAATTATTAGAAAAAAGAAGCATATCATTTTAGTGAATGTTGAAGCTGATGTAACTTGTGGAAAATATTTATCGGATCTTGCAAAAGAACATAATGTTATCTGTTCCATGGCTTATGGTGATCAACCATCATTAATTGTGGAGCAGGTAGAATGGGCAAGGTTAAATGGTTTTGAAGTAACATGTGCTGGAAAAGGAACAAAATATCACCCCAATTTTGAATATTCTACACCTGATACTGTTTGGGGTCATTACGGGTTAAATAAAGAAAGAGCGGAAATAGAATCTGGAATGAATCAAAAATGTTTAACTCATTTTTATGTGGAGATAAAAGTGCAATTGAAATGGCAGCAGTTTAGTAACGCTACTAATTTAAAATGTCCAAGCAATGGTTTAACTTTTCCTCCAGTTGGTGTTTATGATATTGCTAAAAAATTAATTCCTAAAAATGCAGGTGGATTAATAGATTATGAAGGGCAAGTAGAGGTTATTTCTAGTATTGATTTAAATCAAAAAGATATTCCTAATGATTTAAGATGGGGTGTTTACATTGTGATTAAAGCACAAAATCAATATGTAAAAAATTGTTTTAGCGATTATGGCATGGTGACTGATAGCTCAGGAACTTATTCTGCAATTTGGAGGCCATATCATTATATTGGTTTAGAGTTAGCTCAATCCATGTATTCGATTGCATTAGATAAAAAAGCAACTGGATTTACAAAATACTATAATGCTGATGTAGCTTCTTATGCAAAAAAAGATCTACAAATTGGTGAGAAGCTAGATGGAGAGGGAGGTTTTTGTGCACGAGGTAGACTTGTAACTTCTGCAAAGTCAAAAAAGAAAAATATTAGCCTTAGGATTATCAGACGGAGCCATTGTAAAAAGGAATATCAAAAAAGATCAGGTCATCACACTTTAGACGATGTCGAATTAAATCTTCCCATGGAAGTGACTAAGGCAAAGAGAGTATCAATATAATTTAATATAGTGAAATCTATAACAATTTTTCAAAAAGGCATTGTGGATGTTATGCCACTTACGATACCTGTTATTCCATTTGGGGTTATTTATGGTGTTATAGGTGTGGAGATGGGCTTAACTCCATTCATGACTTTTGCAATGTCATTTGTAATTTTTGCAGGCTCATCTCAAATTGCATTTTCCCAACTTTTTGTTGTAGGAGCATCGCCTTTAGTATTGCTTGGTTCTGTCGCTGCTATCAATTCAAGACATTTTTTGTACGGAGCTGTGCTCTCCCAATATTTTAATAAACTAAATTTTAATTGGAGAATTTTACTTAGTTATTTAATGACCGATCAAGCTTTTAGTGTTTCCTCATCTTATCTAAAAAATAATCAAAATAAAATTAATGCACACTATCACATGCTTGGATCTGGACTTACACTTTGGTTATTATGGCAGATATCAACTTTGGCAGGAATTTTTCTGGGCAATATTGTTCCAGAGCAATTAGGTTTAACATTTACAATACCTCTAACTTTTTTAGCTTTGATTGTTAGTGAATTAAGAAAATTAGATCACATAATAGTAATTTTAATTTCAGGAACTTCGTCTTTAATATTTTATAATTTTCCTTACAAAATTTATATAATTCTCTCAGCTTTTGTAGCCTTAATTGCCTCCTATCTTTTAATTACTAGGTTTAAACAAATAGCAAAATGATTTGGTTTTGGATTTTTATTGCAGGTTTGATTACTTTTTTTACAAGATATTCTATGATTGCTTTTATTGATCCAAATGTTTTAAGTAAAAATACAAAAAAAGTTTTAACCTATGTTCCTTCAGCAGTTTTTCCAGCCATTATTTTTCCTGCAGTTTTTCTTAATTCAAAAGGATTGTTAGTTTCTGTTGAAAATCCTCAAATATGGGCATTTTTGATAGCATTAATAATAGGATATTTTTTTAAAAATATTCTTTTAACAATTATTTCAGGCTTATTGAGTTTTTGGCTTTTTATTTTTTGGCTATCCTAATTTTCCTAAAAAAGGAAACAGTTCTAAAATATAAAATCCTATACTCTGAAGTTTTGAGCTAAGTATTAAAATACCAGTTATAATAAGAATAAATCCTGATCCTTTTTGTATTGTTAAAATATATTTTTTTGCTTTTTGAGAAATAATTAAAAAATTTCCCAAGAAATAACCAGCCAAAATAAAAGGAATTCCCAAACCCACAGAATAAACAACCAGGAGCATTACACCTTGAAATAAAGTAGTTTCCAAAGATGCTAATGCTAAAATTGATCCAAGAATAGGACCTATACAAGGTGTCCAACCAAAGGCAAAGCCCATTCCTACAATCATTGGAAAGAAAAAATTATTAGAATGTTTAGATATATAAAATTTCAAATCCTTATTTAAAAAATTAAAATTAATCATTCCTGTTAAATACAATCCAAAAATAATAATAATAATAGCAATAATATTAGAAAAAATTTGGGATTTGCTAAGTAAAAAAGATCCAAAGTATGTAGAAGAGGCTCCAAGTAAAATAAAAATAATTGAAAAGCCAAAAACAAATAGGATAGATTTATTCACTATAAAGTATTTAGATTGTTTTTTTAGATTTTCTAAATCTGTGCCACAGATAAAAGATAAGTAACCTGGTATGAGGGGAAGAACACAAGGAGATAAAAAACTAATAAAACCTGCAAATAAGCTTAAAAAAAACAAAGACATTTAGTCTTTTAATATAGCATCTAATTTACCTTCCGAGTCTAATAAATGAATATGATCACAGTCTCCTATGTGTTTGTCATTTACAAAAATTTGCGGAAGTGTTCTAGCTCCATTAGAATTTTTTGCATTTCTTCAAATTTATTAGGTTCTTTATGAAGATTGATTTCAGTAAAATTTATTTTTTTCTTTCTAGTAAGCTTTTAGCCCGAATGCAGTAAGGGCAGTAGTCCATTGTGTAAATTTTAACTTTGTTCATTATTTTTTTAATTATCAAATGCGCATCTAAATCCAACATAAATTGCATAAAATCAGATGGTTTATATTGTGCTCCAGACTCTTTTGTTTTGCTAGCTCCATACCACCAAGATGCTCCTGCAGTTAATGAATCTCCACCCTTGCTATCATGAATCCATTCCCAAACATTTCCGCCCATGGCAACTAATCCATTGATACCTTCAGGTAATTTTGTAACATCCATATGTCTGTTATAACCTAACAAACCTTGTGAGTTCATTTTTTCAGCCTTATCACCACTTGGATATTTGTGAATTTTGTTCAATTGAAAAACTTTGGATGGTAGGACTTGCTTATATGCTGCTAATTTCCACTCATCAAATGTTGGAAGTCTTCCATTAATAGATTTACAATATTTTTCAGCCTCAAATCTATTAATATGTACAGCTGGTTCCAGTAAACTTTTGGTTTTGCTCCATAGGGAGTTCTGTAAGTCCATCCTGCTCTTTGTTCCCAGCCAGCTCCCCATTCATAACCACCCCCAGTTTTTTTCTGCTAAGGTTTTGATATTATTTTTATCTGCATAGTTTTGATATTCCTGAATGGTAATCTCGTATTTATTGATAAAAAATTTTCAATTTTTATTTTTGGATTTATAAATGAATAAGAACTTGTGGATAAAATATTAAAAAATAAGAAATAAAAAAAAATTTTCATATAGAATAAAATATATGAGCAATTTTAATAAAGTCAAAGTATTCATGGAAACTTTTGGTCAAGAGGTAAAGAGTAAGGCATCGTTTCCTGATCAAAAATACAAAATTTAAGATATGATTTAATCAAAGAGGAATTAGATGAATTAAAAGTAGCCCTTGATCAGAAAAACTTAAAAGAAGTAGCTGATGCTTTAACTGATATTCTTTATGTTACTTATGGAGCGGGTTGATTTAGATATGGTTTTGCATTTAATAAGCAAACGATTTGGGATATGAAGGGTCCAAACTATTTCAAGCCCAACCTTCAAAAATTTATTGAATAAAAATTAGTAAAGTTTACAAACTTGTCCTTATGAAAGAATATAAAATTGCATCTATTGCAGGTGACGGAATAGGAAAAGATGTTACTCCCGAAGGTATTAGAGTTTTAAAAAAGTAGCAGAGCAACATCAATTTAAAATTCATTTTTGATGAATTTGATTTTGCCTCTTGTGATTATCATGCAAAAAGCATGGAACAATGTTGCCAGATAATTGGAAAGAACAGATTGGTAAGCATGATGCTATTTTTTTTGGAGCTGTTGGAATGCCAGATCAGTTACCAGACCATATTTCATTGTGGGGTTCGTTACTAAAATTTAGAAGAGAATTTGATCAATATATCAATTTACGACCTGTCAAATTAATGCCAGGAGTTCCTTGTCCTTTGGCAAATAAAGTTCCAGGAGATATTGATATGTTGATAGTTCGTGAAAATACGGAAGGTGAGTATTCCTCAGTTGGAGGAAGAATGTATGGTGGAACAGACAGAGAAATTGCCATTCAAGAAACAATTATGTCGAGACAAGGAGTGGATCGTGTATTGAAATTTGCTTTTGAGCTTGCAAAAAATACAAAAAGAAAAAAAGTAACAAGCGCAACTAAATCGAATGGAATATCTATTACCATGCCATTTTGGGATGAGAGATTTGAGGAGATGAAAAAAAAATATCCGGATATTACAACAGATCAATTTCATAGATATTTTGGCAGCAAGATTTGTATTAACTCCTGAATGAATGATGTGGTAGTGGCATCTAATTTGTTTGGAGATATACTCTTCTGATTTAGGACCAGCATGCACTGAACTATTGGAATTGCAGCATCTGCAAATATTAATCCAGAAAAAAAATTCCCATCTTTATTTGAGCCTGTCCATGGATCTGCGCCAGATATTGCTGGCAAGGTATTGTGTAAATCCCATTATCAAATTTGGTCAGGTGCAATGATGTTAGATTAT
>JAYQSM010000011.1:0-10258 GCA_038146885.1 Rhodospirillaceae bacterium | reverse complement strand
CTGCAAAATAGCAGATCAGTAATACAAACTTTGTTATGCCCCAAGATCAAATTTCCAGAGATGCTCTCACCTTTTCAAGGAAACTGATTTGTGTTTCGCAGTGGCGGTATCAAGAAACTGTATGCGAAAATATGTTGTTCCGATACTTTGATTTTTCACATCATTAGTTCACCAAGTCTTTTGCGGCTTTTACTATTTCTTCGACTCCGGGCATGAGCTCGCGTTCCAACCCGGGATTCGCGGGCACAGGCACGGCATCAAAATTCAGCCGTTTAATCGGTTTCTTTAGCAAGCCGAAACCCTCATCGGAAAAGATTGCCGCTACCTCGGAAGCGACACTAGCAGCTGGATAGCATTCATCTGCTACAACTAAATGACCGGTTCGCCCGACAGAGTTCATGATTGTCTCTTTGTCGAAAGGACATAATGTTCGAAGATCAATAACTTCCGCATTAATTCCCAAAGCTTCTAACTCCGATGCAGCTTTCATACACCGAACTAAATCGATTGAATAACCGACCAATGTAACATCTTTACCGGCTTTCCGGATCGCTGCTTTCCCCAGAGGTGGGGTTGGACCATGCTCCTCCCACTTTTCTGTGAATAGCAAGGAGTGATCAATCCAGAAAGTAGGCCTTTCACTCTCTCTCACTTGATTAAGTAGAGGGCCTACATCTGATGAAACGGCGGGTGCCATTATCTGCAATCCTGCTGCTTGCATTAGCATTGCTTGGGGGCGGGTGGAATGTTGAGCTGCGCCCGATATTCTGATCCCGCACATCGCATGAAAAATTACAGGTACTTTTATACCCCCATTACTCATGTAGTGGATGTTAGGCGCTTCATTTGTAATCTGAGGCCAGGCCTCAAAAGCAAAGCTTCCCGTTCCAATTGTTACAATCGGATATAATCCAGCTATTGCAGCCCCAATTCCCATCCCGCAGAACCCGAGTTCTGAAATTGGGGTCTCAAGCACTCGGTCTCTAAATTCTTCGACCATGGGCCGCACATCCGCAGAGTGTTCCAGACCGCCGAATCCGGCTCCACCTATGACAACCACACTTTTGTCTGCCCGTAAGAGATCACTAAGGGCTTTGATTTTTGCGGCTCCGAAGGAAATATTTGCCATTATTGAATCTCCTATCCGACGTGATGTCAGTTTGGCCAGACTGCGGTGCGCGCAGTATTTGGCGAAGGGAAAGGGCTTGCCTCGACGAATTCGACTACTTTGCCCATTTCGGAACGCACCTCTGCATCGAGTTCTTCGATTTCGGTCTGAGACGCAATATTTTCTGCTATAAATTCTCTCGTTACAGAAAAAATAGGATCATTGCGTTTGAACCAGTTCTCACAGTGCTTAAAGTCCTCGGGAATTTCGCCATTCCACGCGTGTCGTATATCTGTAATCCCTGTGGCAAGTGTTGGCCATTGCCCTCCAGGCCAGGTGTAGGTCGCGACTTCAATAAATGTCGCCCCCCCGCCAGAAATGGCACGCTCTCTCGCCTCGGCGGCCGCGTTCCAGACCGCACCCAAGTCTATACCGTCAACTGTCAGAGCTGTGAGCCCCATAGTTCGGGCGTAATCTGTTATGTTTGGGACAGCAAAATTAGGTGCATGGTAATGTCCCTGACCAGGTTTGCGTTCAACTTCAGCAGTGTTGTTCTCACAAATCATTAATAATGGGAGTTTCCAGAGAGATGCTATATTGATGGCCTCAAAGGCGGCCCCTTCCTCTAGAGCTCCTTCCCCAAAGAAAACCGCAGTGACAGCATTTTCACCCCGCAATTTTTGTGCCCAAGCGGTTCCAGTACTGATTGGGATTACCCCAGCAACAATTCCGGAACTGAGAGGAAAATTTAAGTCTGGAGCGCAACCGTGTAATGTGCCGGCTTTTCCCCCGGCATAGCCGGTGGCCTTGGTTTCGATCTCAGCAAGAACTTTCCCGGGGTCTGCACCTCTGGCAACTAAATGCCCGTGATTGCGGTGCGTTGAATAGACGTAATCATCTTTTCCAAGATTGGATGCAACCCCAACCCCGGTTGCTTCTTGCCCAATATAGACGTGAAAGTGACCAGGCACTTTCCCCTCATGGGCGGCAATAATGCAGGCCTCCTCAAGCCTTCGAATCATCATCATTTTACGTAAGGCGTCGAGAAGCTCATCGCGTGGTATACAAGGAATCATCTGGAACCTCCTCCTTAAAATGCGTTAACGGCTCAAGTGTCTAAAACAGGTGACATGCCGTCCAATGACGTGGCGCCACTTCTTTCCACTCAGGCTTCACCTGCGAACATTCTGGTTTGGCAAAAGGACATCTTGGATGAAGCCGGCAGCCATTTGGTATATCTGTCGCAGCCGCGACATCTCCTTCGAGTAAAATTTCCTCACGCTCTACATCTGGTTGGTCCGGCAACGCCGCAGAGAACAGAGCCCTAGTGTAGGGGTGTAGGGGATTTTTGAATAAGTCTTCTGAGACTGATAGTTCCATCATGGACCCCAAATACATCACACCCACCCAATCGCTCATATATCGAACGGTCCCCAGATGATGGGCAATGAAGGTGTAGCTGTATCCCTGGTTCTGCTGAAGATCTTTTAAAAGATTCATGATCTGTGCCCGGATGGACACGTCCAAGGAGGACACTGGTTCATCCAGGACAATCATATTCGGCTCGGATGCCAATGCTCGGGCGATTGCTACTCTTTGTCGTTGCCCACCGCTAAACTCATGCGGGAAATTATCAATATCGGCCGCACGCAAACCGACTTGGGTCAGTGCCTCTTGCGCTCTTTCGCGGCGTTCTGCATTGCTCAATCGGGCATTGAGCAATAGGGGTTCGGTAATGAAATCTAAAATCCTTATACGCGGATTCATAGAACTATAGGGGTCCTGAAAAACGGCCTGCACTGCGGAGCGATAGCGTTTTTTCTGTTCCTCGGATAAATCTGTAATGTCCTGGCCTTCCCATAGTACTCGGCCTGCGACAGGCTTTTCCAAGTTAAGTACGGTTCTTGCTGTTGTTGTCTTTCCGCAACCAGACTCTCCGACGATACTGAAGGTTTGGGCATGGGTTACATCGAAACTGACCCCGTCAACCGCTCGCAAGGTCAGACGCTCCCTGTTAAAAATTGACCCTCTTGAAACTTGAAAATGAACATGCAAATCCTCAACTTGTATCAAAGGTACGTAATCTGATTTGGATTTTCCGCTTTTTGCTGCCATTCTCTGTGTCACAGATTTTTCCCCATTTTGGCTTCAGGCAATCCAATTTCACTTGCATGGCCTGCATAAACATCGTCTGCTCTCCAGCACTCTGATGTGTGGCCAGTTGCAACAACTTTAACGGGGGGTTTTGATGTTCTGCATTGGTCTACCGCCAGGGCGCACCGTTCAAAGAAGGGGCAACCGGGGAATTTCTCATACCCGCTTCCTGGAGCCCCCGGAATTGCATAAAGTCGCTCCGCTCGACTGTCTAGCGTCGGAACAGCCTCAAGGAGAGATAAAGTATAGGGGTGGGCCGGTCTCTCAAACGTATCGCGTACATTGGCATATTCAACGATACGTCCTGCATACATCACCGCGACATCGTCACACATTTTCGCAACAATTCCAAAGTCGTGCGTGATAAATAAGAAAGCCAGATTAAGTTCCCCTTGAAGAGAGCGAAGTAGTTTCAAATATTGGGCCTGGATAGTAGCATCCAGAGCCGTTGTCGCCTCATCGGCGATGAGAAGCTTCGGCTGACAGGCAATTGATATAGCCCCGACCACCCTCTGACGCATACCGCCACTAAATTGGTGGGGATAATCGTTCACACGTACCTCAGGGGCCGGAACCCCGACATGGCGCAGACTCTCAATAACCGCTTCGAGATTTTCTTTTGCGCGTTTCTGCTGGTGAAGTTCCACGGCCTCGCCAATTTGATAACGAACGCTGAAGACGGGGTTGAGGCTGGTCATAGGGTCTTGCAGAATAATTGCGATCTCACCCCCACGAATTCGCCGCATTTCCCTTGGGGTTTTTTTTAACAGGTCTTGCCCATCGAAAGTGATTGATCCACCGACAATTTTTGCATAGGGCTTAGGGATCAACTGCAGAATCGACATCGCTGTCATTGATTTGCCGCTGCCAGATTCACCAATTAGGCCGAGGCTGCGACCCCTGTCCAGACTAAAAGAAACTCCATCGACCGCTCTGTTCAAACCACGCCGGCTGCGCAAGTGCGTCTGCAGGCCTTCTACTTCTAGTAGAGCCAATGCCTTACCCTCCCTTCGCCCGGGTCTTTCCGACCTCTTAGCTTTTTAGAACGCTAACTCTGGGACACGACATGGTCAATGAGTCCGATTGCGAGTTATCAAAAAAGAATTTTTTTGACATTGGTTGACAACTAGTCCCACCGAATATTCTAATTTGAGTAAAACCAGCGACTGGAAGAAACTTGTTCTAGGAGCATTCTGGGAAAAGCTGGGAAAAGGCCAAAATATTTTGGCCTCGTTGGGAGGTGCGGCACGCGGGCTTTGGCTTCAAGGACATGGCTGGTGCTTGCATGCAGCAAAAAAGGGGGGCCCTATGAAGTATGTTGCAGGGCGCATTCTGCAGGCGTTAATAACGCTGGCTATCTTCATGGTGCTATTGTTTATTGCGACGCGCGCAGCTGGGGATCCTGCGGTTTTGATATTGCCACCTGATGCAACTGAGGAACAAATACAGTTGGTGCGTGAGAGAATTGGCACAGATAAGCCCTATCCAGTCCAATTCCTATATTTTATTCGTGATCTGGCAACGTTGAACTTTGGTCGATCGATTGTTTATCGTGAGTTTGTAACTGATCTGATAGGTCCGAGAATTCTTAACAGCTTAAAATTGCAGTTTGCATCGCTGGGGCTTATCTTTTTGACGGCGTTTCCCCTTGGAGTTTGGGCCGCTGTGCGGCGGGCGCAGATTCCGGATTATTTTGTAAGATTTTTGGCAGCCTTCGGTCAGGCAGCACCGGCTTTCTGGGTTGGTCTTGTTTTGATGGCAATTTTTGCAGTCAAGCTTAATTGGTTGCCCGCAGGCGGCATGGGGCCGGGTGGTTTCTCGTCTCTGAAATTTTATATTTTGCCCACAATTTCCGTGTCATTGCTTCTATTCGCCTCGATGACAAGGTTATTGCGTTCGTCGATGTTGGAGTCATTGGACGCAGAGTTTGTGAAGTTATCTCGGGCAAAAGGTGTCTCAGAGGCCAAGGTGATATGGGTCCATGTGTTTCGCAATGCAATGTTGCCCATAATGACTTTCATGGCGATCTGGGTCGGTTCGGCGGTTTCTGGGTCGGTAGTTATCGAGGTTGTTTTCGATTGGCCGGGTATAGGCGCAATGTTCGTTGACTCAATTAGCAATAGAGACTTTCCGATCATCCAGGCGGTTGTAGGCATTGTAGCGGTGACCGTCCTTTTGGCGAATTTAATTGTTGATCTGCTGTATGGCGTGGTTGATCCACGCGTGCGTATTGAAGCCCAGAATTAATGGTTAATTGATCTATGGTCGACAAAACCCAATCCCAAAAGATGCTTGAAGCAGGGGGCGTTAACACTAACTCGAAGCAGTCTGGATGGTATAGTTTTAAAAATTTTCTGCGATTGCCGATACTTCAATCCTTGGTGATCTTTCTATTTCTTTTGGTCTCAGTCTTTGGAGAGAGCATCGCGCCCTATTACTATAACGACCAAAATCTTTTGGCCCGGTTTACCCCGCCGGCTTGGTTGGAAGGGGGGGATATAAAATATCTTCTCGGTACAGATAATCTTGGAAGAGATGTTTTAAGTCGGATGATTGTGGGAGCTCAGGCCTCCTTCACTGTGACCCTTGCGGCTCTTGGCTTTGGATCAGTCTTGGGATCGCTGATTGGTTTGATTGCGGGATATTTCGGCGGTCGGCTCGATATGTTTATTATGAGGACAGCTGACGGGATGATGGCCTTCCCACTGATCCTTGCTGCATTACTCTTGGTCGCGGTCATTGGGCCTGGGGTGCACACTGTGGTAATTGCCACTTCTTTGATCCTCTGGGCCCGTTTTGCTCGACTTATCCGGGGCGAAGTTCTCAGCGTTCGGGAGCGGGATTTCATAAAACTGGCCCGCATTGCCGGGGCATCAAATACTCGAATTATGCTAATTCATATTTTACCCAACGTGCTGAATAGTGTCGTTGTTTTGCTTACGCTGCAGTTAGGTTATGTGATTATTGTTGAAGCAACCCTGAGTTTTTTGGGGGCTGGTATTCCGCCACCAACCCCCACCTGGGGACAAATGGTAGCGGTTGGCCGGACTTATATTGATACCGCTTGGTGGATATCACTTTGCCCCGGCCTTGCAATTGCGGTGGTCGTTCTTTCGTTTAATCTTTTGGGCGATTGGTTGCGTGATCACCTCGATCCCAAACTTAGACAGTTATAGGGAGTTACCAAAAACTGGAGATCAAAAAATAATAAAAAAACCAAAGGGAGGGAGTATATGTCTACTAGTAAATTTATCCGAAGATACGGGGGTTCGCTGATTGCAGCGCCGGCTTTTGCCATTTCCCTTGTTGTTGGTGTGCCAATGGCCAGTTTGGCGGCGGATCAATCTCTTAATTCATGTCCAAAACGAGCATCAGTGCTTAGGATTGCTATGGTGACAGGGGATGAAATTTACTCTTCTCATCCGGCTGAGAACCGTTTCAGCTCAACGCATTATGCGCGGTTGCATCAGGTTCCGCTATTTGGCGTTAATCCGCTTGAGACCGAAATCGATACAAAATACGGCGTTGCAGAATCTTGGGAATACCTTCCTAAGGCATCTGGCCTCAAGGTTAAAATTAAGAAAGGTCTCAAGTTTAATAACGGAGATCCGATTACAGTTGAGGATGTGGTGTTTTCCATCCAACTTACGTCGAGCAAATTTGCAGATGGACAGATAAGCGGAACGCTGAGAAGGATCGGTGTGAAAGCAGAGGCTCTTGACTCTGAGACCGTGCAGATCAACTTTAAGCGCGGATCTCCTACGTTCCATATGGAGATGTCACCTCTAGTTTTTCCAATTTATGTGACATCAAAAAAATATCACTCCAATGGAGAAATATCAGAAACGGCATTTGATGCTTTTCGTAAAAAACCCCTGGCGGCGGGGCCTTACCGAGTTTTAGCCCGGCAGCCGGAGAAATTCATGACCTTAGTGGCTGATCGCAAAGATCCGCTTCTCGGTTGTCCGACATACGATAAAATAGAAATAAGGACGGTTCTGGAAACTGGGACTCGGATGAGCCAATTTCGCACTGGTCAGCAGGATATAATTGTTGGAAGTCGTGATTTGGTTCCGCAGGCAAAGCGAGTTGGTGCTCGGATTGCGTCCAAACCCGATGCGAATATCATTGGTCTCTATATTTTCCAGTCCACTCTGAAAAATAATGTTTTTTCGAATGAGGATGTCCGAAAAGCTGCTGCCTACGCAATTGATCATGAATTAATCGGCAAAGCGATTTGGGGTGGTGTGGGGATCACGCCATGGGGGTGCACCTGGCCGCCGCCCACCGAAATTTCAGCAACCAATCCACGATACATCAAGGCCTGTAGTAAACCCTATCCTTATAACCCTAAGAAGGCCAAAGAGCACCTTGCTAAAGCAGGGTTCAAAGCTGGCGATGGTCCTAAGATCCGCCTCGAGTATTCTGTTTCTTATCCTGAAGAAGCTTCGCTCGCAGAGGCAATGTTGCCTATGCTCAAGGCTGTGGGTTTTAAACCTTATGTCGAACGGGTGGACCGGTCGGAACGCAATAGACGCCGTTTCAATAAAGGTCATGTTAATACTTTATTGTTTTTCGGCCCTGGCGGACGCGTAACTTCGCTTGCAGGAGCTGTTTCCGTCTGGGGACCGAAACGTGGTTGGGGGCCGAAGGATGATAAAAATATTGTTGGCGCCATCGATAGAGCTGCAAAAGCAACAAATTTAGACGAGTACACAAATGCCATGGCTGATCTCGGTGAAATTATCCATGGCAAAGCATATGGCCCAGGATTTTTTTCGGCTGGTTCGATATATTTTGTACGAAAAAGCATCCCTGACTGGGGCCTTGAGAAAAGTAAAGGCCGGGGCCCACTCAATTTATCAGCTCTCGCCACACGGCGATGACTTAATTCCATTGGGGACGGTGCTCTTAGCTCCGTCCCCTCGGCTCCAAAAGTTTTAAAAATTGTGAGATAGATTTTTTGCCAATTTCCATCAGAAGTTTAAGCAATCAGATCTTGAGTCGGATGTATCTCATTCGTTATTTCGAAGAGCGCGTTATTGAGCTTTGCCACACCAAAGAACTAGAGGGTCTCGTTCATGTTGGTATCGGCCAGGAGGGTGTTGCCACTGGTATCGCCCTCTCCTTGAAAGATTGCGATTATCTCTACGGGACGCATCGTTCGCATGGGCATTTTCTTGCTGGTGGAACAGACCCAAAGTTACTAATGGCGGAACTGGCTGGAAAGGACACGGGTTTGTGCCGCGGACGAGGTGGTTCGATGCATATTGTCGACATTCCTAACCGGCTAATGACTGCCACGGGTATCGTGGGCGGCACTATTTCTCTTGCGTTGGGGACTGCGATTGCAAAGCGTGATGAGGGTGCCGTTGTCGCGGTATACTTTGGTGATGGAGCTTCGAATACGGGAAGCTTTCATGAATGTCTTAATATGGCATCCCTGTGGAAACTGCCAGTTATAATGGTTTGCGAGAATAATGGTTATGCAGAGTTTACTCCTATGTCTGCCCATACGGTGGTGGAGAATATTTCTGACCATGGAAAACCCTACGGAATTCCGGCCACTATTATTAATGGTAATGATGTCTTGGCTGTTCTTAATGCAGCTAATGATGCAGTGAAAAGGGCTCGCGAAGGCGATGGACCAACCCTTATCGAATGCCTTACCTATCGGTTGCGAGGACATTATGTTGGCGATCCCGAGGGGTACCGTGGTGCTCAGGAGGTCTCGGAGTGGCGGGAAAAGGATCCGATCCGTGTTTTTTCGAAATTCGCTACCTCTAAAAAATTTATTCGAGAAGAGGTGATGCTTGAAATTAGGAGTTCTGCTCAAAGGGCTGTCGATGAAGCAACAGAATTTATGCGCGCAAGCCCTTGGCCCGACGGCACCCGAGTTGCAGACTTTGTTTACGGGCCATCTTCATGAAGGATGGACAACGCTTCATTGATGGGCTGCAAAGGGCGCTGCGAGCTGAATTTGAGCATGATCCTCTAGTAATGATACTGGGTGAAGATGTTGCAGTTGGCGGTCCCTTTGGGGTTACGTCAGGATTGGTGGATGAATTTGGAGAAGGCCGAGTGATTAATACACCAATCAGTGAGGAGTCAATCATGGGGGTGGCGATCGGGGCTGCCGCCGCCGGCCGCCGACCTATAATAGAAATAATGTTTATAGATTTTCTCACACTGGCCATGAATCAGCTGGTCAATCATGCGGCCAAACTTCGATATATGTCTGGTGGTCAGCTCTCAATTCCAATGGTTATTCGTGTCCAGCAAGGTGCTGAGGGTGGTTGGGGGTCACAGCATTCTCAATCGCTAGAGAGTTGGTTTTTGCATGTTCCTGGACTCAAGGTTTATACCGCCTCAAATAGTATTGATGCCGAGTCGATGATGAGAGCCGCGATCCAGGATGATGATCCAGTGATGTTTCTTGAACATCGGGGACTTTATTTTTCAAATGACAATTTAATCCTTAACAAGATAGAGGATCCCGAAAAGGCAAGAATTGTAAGGGACGGGTGCGATTTAACCGTCGTAAGTTACTCTCGCATGACCCGAGAATGTTTGAACGCTGCGGCCCAGCTGGCAGAGGAGGGTATAGAAGCTGAAATCATTGATCTTCGGTCTCTGCAGCCTCTTGATCTTGATACGATAATTCAATCAATCAAAAAAACTTTCCGCGTTATGATCGTCCATGAAGCGGTGATGGTCGGAGGTGTGGGTGCAGAGATCGCTGCTCAGATACAAAATTTGGCCTTCGATTGGTTAGATGCGCCTGTCACCCGTGTCGGTGCTCCTTTTGCCCCCGTCCCGGCAAGTCCAATTTTAGAGAAGGCCTATATTCCAAATTCAGCTCTGATTTTGGAGGCTGCAAGATCCCTGGTCGGGGATTAAGTTTTTAGAGCTAACTCAATGTCGGCCATTGTGAAGAGGTCACTTTTTAACTGTGGTATTACGGAAATCCCGAACTGACATGCTAAATTTTCCATA
>JAYQSM010000010.1:0-16583 GCA_038146885.1 Rhodospirillaceae bacterium | reverse complement strand
ATATCAGCGTCTTACATCAAGCCATGCCATATGACTTAGTCGGAAGCCGAAGACTATTACACCGAACGACTGTAGCCGGAGTCACTCCCTTAGAAAGGGCAAATTAATTTAGAACTAAATTTTTTTATTTAGAAAATAATTTTAACACATTGTTTTTTAATACTTTTATTAAATTGCTTAATTAATTGGTTTATTAAAAGAGCGGGATAGATACAAAACATTCATTTGTTATAATTTAATTCGTAGTTTACTAAGTTTTTTATTTAAAAACACTTGTTAAAATACTGTTTTTAAATTGATTTTTTGCGAACTATTTCCCTATCTTCCCTTCACTCCAAAAGGGTAAAATCCACCCGGTCCTAGACCGGTAAAATTCCCCCAAAAATATTTGAGACGTTGTTTGATTCGTGTCATACCGTGGCTTGAATGCTCAGGACGGAGGTCACAATGCCTTTTCAAAACCCGTTAATGCAGCTCTTCGGTCAGTCACCCTTCAAGCCAATGCAGGAACATTTCAGAATCGTTCTGGAATGCGCCAATCAAGTCCCCCTACTGCTCGAGGCCGCCCAACTGGGTGACCAAGCCGGAATCAAAAAATCGAGGGATGAAATCTTTCGATTAGAGAGTGATGCAGACGATATAAAGAATGAGGTCCGATCACATCTCCCGAGGACAATTTTTTTACCCGTTGATCGAAGAGAAGTCCTCATGATCCTAGATCTCCAGGACTCCATTGCAGATACTGCCCAAGATATAGCGGGGATGATGATCGTCAGAGACATGCGCCTCCCTGAAAGAATGCACCAGGACATTATGGCATTAACACATCGGTGCGTGGACGCCTGCAATCAGCTCGGAAAAATCATGGAAGAGATGGACGAGCTTGTTGGAGCCGGTTTCCGAGGACCGGAATCAGACAAGGTTATGTATATGATTGATGAGCTTAACAAAATTGAGACCGATACGGACGTGCATGCGGTTAATTTGATGAAAACTTTGTTTTCAAACGAAGAACAGCTGGGTGCCGTATCAACAGTCATGTGGGATCGTGTGATTCACTGGATTGGCGATTTAGCGAACTTTGCTGAACGTGCTGGCAATCGGCATCGCCTGCTTCTGGCACGCTAATATTTAGAAGCGCCACTAACAAATATGGATACCATCGCTCTATTCGGTCCCACACTCTTGGCGATTGGTATTATTTTCTGCGTGTTTATGTGCTGGGGAATCGGGGCCAACGATGTTGCTAATGCGTTGGGAACATCCGTGGGATCCGGAGCGCTCACTGTTAAAACCGCTATTATCGTTGCAGCGATTTTTGAATTTGCGGGCGCTAGTCTCGCAGGGGGGAATGTAACAGGAACCATTCGCAAAGGGATTATAGATCCTGCACAGGTTGCCTCTGAACCAGAACTTTTGGTCTTCGGAATGCTAGCCGCATTGCTGGCGGCAGGAACTTGGCTCGCTGTCGCATCTGTCAAAGGCTGGCCTGTTTCAACGACCCACTCAATAGTCGGCGCTATCGTTGGTTTCGCTGTAGCTGGGATTGGGATTGATGCCGTCAGTTGGGGAAAAATAGGAAAAATCGTTGCGAGTTGGGTGGTCTCTCCGGCTTTAGGCGGGGGTATAGCATTTTTGCTTATGTTTAGTATTCAGAAGCTTATTATAAACTCTCCGAAACCATCAGAGAGCGCGGCAAAATATGCACCCTTTTATTTGTTCTTAGTCGGCTTTGTGATCTCCTTAGTGACAATTTTTAAAGGGTTAAAACACCTTAATATTGATCTGACTGGGCTTGAAAGCACGGTAGCCGCAGCAGCAGTCGGATTTTTGGTGGCACTGATTGGCAAAAGAGCCGTATCAAAGGTTACTGCAGTGGCCGTCGAAAACCCGAAGGAGCCTTTGGAAGCAGTGGAGAGAATTTTTGCTCCCATGATTGTCTTTACGGCCTGCGCCATGGCATTTGCACATGGCTCAAATGATGTGGCCAACGGGGTTGGTCCGATGGCCGCCATCTATGGCGTCATTGAATCCGGCGGTGAAATAACAAAAAAATCTGCGATGCCCTTTTGGATTTTAGCCCTCGGAGGCGTGGGGATCGTTTTCGGGCTCGCAACCTATGGCTATCGCGTCATGCAGACTATTGGGAAAAAGATAACCGCTCTTACGCCGACCAGTGGTTTTTGTGCAACTGTAGCCGCTGCCATGACCGTCGTCCTCGCCTCTAAAACAGCGATGCCAGTATCAACAACGCATATCGCTGTTGGGGCCGTTATGGGGGTTGGTCTTGCCCGCGGCATTGCAGCACTGAACTTAAGGGTAATCGGCAATATTGTACTGTCCTGGATCGTCACACTTCCTGCAGGGGGAATTCTTGCCGCCGCATTCTTCTTCATGTTTAAAGGAATGTTTACCTAGACTGTTCGGGGCCTAAAGGGCTTATAAACTCGCCTCAACATCTAATGAATATCCCGAGCCGCGTATCGTCCGAACGAGATTTTTGGAACCATTGGCGTTTAATGCTTTTCTGAGACGTCGGATTGCAACGTCCACACTTCGGCCTTCAACATAAATATCGCGACCCCAGACGTGATCCAAAAGGTAGTCTCGGCTAAAGACTCGTCCTGGGCGTTCCATCAGAGTGATCAGCAAACGGTATTCGGTTGGAGAGAGCTTGATCCGTCCCTGCCCTCTTACCACTTTGTGTTCAATAAGATCGACCGTTATATCTTCGTACTCTAAAACATCGGCAAATAGAGCGGGACGGCTCCGACGGAGCAATGCCTTAATTCGAGCGATCAGCTCAGCGGGGGAGAAGGGTTTCACGAGGTAATCATCAGCGCCAGTTTCAAGTCCTCTGACACGATCTCCTTCTGCCCCCCTTGCTGTAACTATAATTACCGGCAAATGTTTTGATTGACTTTTTGCTCGAACTTGACGGCAAATTTCTATTCCGGAGGCTCCCGGCAGCATCCAATCTAAAACGACCAAATCAGGTTCCTCTAATTCAATAGCAGAGAGAGCCTCATCGCCATCACTGGCAACGCTTACCGTAAATTCGGCGTGCTCAAGGTTATATTTTAGTAACTCCACCTGAGGTTTTTCATCTTCCACAACCAAAATGTGAGCCTTCATGGGAGGGGCCTCAGTTACCTTAAACGGGATCGATCACAGCGGTACTGGTGTGATCATCTTTAGGTCGCCCAGGTTCAATCGTTTCGCCTGTAACCATCATGTGAATGTGTTCGGCTATATCCGTGACGTGATCGCCGATCCGCTCGATATTTTTTGCAATAAAAAGCATGTGAGTGCAGGCCGAGATGGCCCTGTGATCCTCCGCCATGTAGGTGAGAAGTTCTCTAAACAAGCTATTGTGAAGTTGATCCACCTCTTGATCTCGATTTCTGACTTGATCAGCCAAATTAGCATTCCGAGAAATATATGCATCCAAAACATTTTTGATCATGGTTTGAACAATTTTGGCCATACGCTCTATCATGTGAGAAGTATCACCAACAGATTGAACTTGGGTCAGAACGGTGGTTCTATTCGCAATATTCCGGACATAATCCCCGATCCTCTCAAGATCACTGGCTGTTTTAAGAGCGCAAATAACCATTCGAAGATCATCAGCCAAGGGTTGTCGTAGAACCATAATTCGGAGCGCGAGATCATCAATGTCTCTTTCAAACTGATCGACCTGCGTATCTCTTGAGGCTATTTCCTCGGCTGCCGCACGATTTCTGGAAACAAGCGCTTTGGTTGCCTCTGACAATTGCAGTTCAGCAAGCCCACCCATTTCTACGACCAAGTTATCAAGTTTCTTTAACTCGTCTTCATATGATTTAACGATATGTGTTCCGCTCATAATCCCCGCCCTCTAGCCAATCCGACCGGTAATGTATGCTTTGGTTCTTTCATCATGTGGGGCCCGAAAAATTTCTTCCGTGTCACCGCATTCAATGATTTCTCCCAAATGGAAAAATGCGGTGATATCTGAGACTCGGGCCGCTTGCTGCATAGAATGTGTAACAATAATGATGGTATATTGGTCACTTAGTTCATCGATCAACTCCTCAATCCGAGCGGTTGCAATCGGATCGAGTGCGGAACAGGGTTCATCCATAAGAACAATTTCTGGGTCTACCGCAATCGCCCTCGCGATGCATAATCTTTGCTGCTGTCCACCCGAAAGAGCTGTCCCAGGGGCATCAAGTCTGTCTCTGACTTCATCAAGAAGCCCTGCGCGCTGAAGGGATTGCCGAACGACCTCATCCAACTCCTCCTTGGAAGACGTCAATCGATGAATTCTTGGACCATATGCAACATTATCAAAGATTGATTTTGGGAATGGATTTGGTTTTTGAAAGACCATTCCAACACGTGCCCTGAGGCTAACCACATCCATGTGACGGTCATAAATATCTTCCCCGTCCAACAGGATCTCGCCCGAAACACGACATCCATCGATGACATCATTCATCCTGTTCAAACAACGAAGAAAAGTTGATTTGCCGCAACCAGAAGGACCGATAAGAGACGTTACAAAACCTTTATAGATATTGAGCGAAACATTATGTAATGCCTGCTTTTCTCCATAATGAACATTAACCGACTGGGCCGCGACTTTTGTCACTCGCTCTTTCGGTTTCAAGCCGCTTTCAGGCCGAGCGTCTGAGGTCACTCTCTTATCTTCTTTTTCCATCAAAAAAATCGCATAATCACTGTCGGCAGTCTAAAATTGCAATCGATCTCATCTAGTAACGGACCTCGAATTTTTTCCTTAATACAATTGCAGTTAAGTTCATTAGAAATAGAAAGACCAATAAGACGAGAATGGCCGCGGCTGTTTTTTCAGCAAAGGCCCGCTCTGGGCTATCGGCCCATAGATAAACCTGCACAGGCAATGCTGTTGCCGGATCCGTTATGCCTGCCGGAACATCAGCAATAAAGGCCACCATACCGATCATCAGCAGCGGTGCCGTTTCTCCAAGAGCTCTCGCCATTCCCAAGATACTGCCGGTCAACATTCCTGGCATTGCCAAAGGAACTACATGATGGAAACACGCCTGTAATGGGCTTGCGCCAAGCGCCAGAGCGGCATCTCTAATTGAAACAGGTACAGACTTTAGGGCTGCTCTTCCCGCGATAATAATTGTCGGCAATGTCATTAAGGATAAGACAAGCCCTCCGACGACCGGTGCCGACCGCGGCATGTCGGCCCAGTTCAAAAAGACTGCCAGACCCAACAGTCCGAATACGATGGAAGGGACAGCCGCCAAATTATTAATGTTAACCTCTATAAAGTCGGTTATCTTGCTGGGTTTGGCAAATTCTTCAAGATGTATTGCGGCAAGAACTCCAAGAGGAAACGAAATAAGAAGGCAGATAACAAGTGACAATGCTGAACCAACAACCGCTCCCAAAATTCCGGCCAGTTCGGGTTCTCGTGAGTCAGCATTCGTAAGAAACGAACTATTAAAGACCCGTTTTAAAACTCCTGAGTCAACAAGGTTTTCAACCCATTTTACTTGCTTTGCGGATAACTTGCCCGCTCCTCCACTCGAATTCAGCATTACTGTTCCTGTAAGAAAAGCTTGAACATCATCAGAGGCTGGAAAAACAAGTCGAACCTTGGAACCCATCACGCTCGGATTGATCTCAAGCAACTCTCTTAGAGCGTAGCCGGCCCCAGTCGACGCCAATTTGTAGAGCTCTCGTTTGTCCGATCTTTTTTTAGCTTCAGGTATCAGGGTTCGGAGAGCAATTCTAATTGGAAGTTGAAAATTACCGTCTTTGAGAAGATCAGAGCCAGGTTCCACACCAAATGCCTGAGGGCTGGTATCCACATCTAATGAAAAGACGGTGTGCTGGAAAGCTGGGAGTCCCCGTCCAATGACGGAAATGATTAGTGCTAAAAGCGTACAAGTTCCGAGAGCTATTGCCAGTATTCCATACAGACGATGACGGACTTGTGCCCTACGACGGGCAGGGGAGACTTCGACTCACCTTTTTGGCAGTCTCGGATATCAAAACGGATTCAGTCATATTTTTCTCTGTAAGCCCTGACAATTTTCAAAGCGATGATGTTTAGAACTAGGGTCACCATAAACAGAGAGATTCCGAGAGCAAACGCAGCAAGCGTTTTAGCGCTGTCGAATTCCTGATCACCTGTCAGCAAAGTAACAATCTGAACGGTCACCGTTGTGACGGCCTCGAATGGATTCAGAGTAAGATTCGCAGCGAGACCGGCCGCCATGACAACAATCATCGTCTCCCCTATCGCCCTTGACGTTGCTAGCAGCAAGCTACCGGCGATCCCGGGGAGAGCCGCGGGTAAAATAATTTTTGTAATTGTCTCTGCTTGAGTGGCGCCCAACCCATAAGATCCCTCTCTCAGAGAGAGGGGTACAGCAGTCATACAGTCATCGGTAAGAGAGGAGACTAGAGGCAAGATCATTATCCCCATGGCCACCCCTGCCGCCAGTGCACTCTCAGAAGACACATAAAAGCCTCCAAATTCGCCCATTTCCCTGAAAAGAGGCGCAAGGAGGATGGCCGCGAAGAATCCATAAACAACAGTCGGAATCCCTGCCAAGATTTCTAGGGTCGGCTTTACCGTGTCCCGAACCTTAGGCGAAGCATATTCTGACAGGTAAATTGCAGAAAAAAGACCGAGTGGGGTTGCCACTAACATAGCGATAAAACTGATTAAAAGTGTCCCAACGATTAATGGAATAACACCAAAGGCTCCGGATGCCCCAATTTGATCAGCACGCAGCGCTGTTTGAGGACTCCAAGTCAGTCCGAAGAAAAAATCGGAAAACGGGACCTTCTCAAAAAATCGAATGGTTTCAAAAAGTAGAGAGGCAAAAATGCCAACCGTCACAAGGACGGCAATAGCGCTGGCAGTGAACATCACTCCCAGCGCTATCTTGTGCGACCATGATCTCATGATCTTTTCATTTCCAATTTTTCCTCAAAAACTATCTCTTACATGGAGAGATTTTTGAGGTTTTTGGCACTGTCGGACCACATTGAACGCTCATCTTTTTTCATGGGGATCAAGCCTTTATCCGCGAGATACCCTTCTGGTCCCCAGGCTTTCTCACTCGCAAAAGCATTTAGATATTCGGCGATACCAGGAACAATCCCAACGTGTGCTTTTTTGACGTAAAAATAAAGGGCTCGAGACACCGGATATTTCCCGCTTGAAATCGCCTCGAACTCTGGTGCAACACCGTCTACCGTGCTGCCCTGCAAGGTATCAGAGTTCTGATCCAAGAAGCTATATCCAAAAACTCCAAATGCCTTTGGATTCGCATTGAGCTTTTGAACGATCAGGTTGTCATTCTCACCCGCTTCTATGAAGGCACCATCCTCTCTAATCGAGTGACAAATGGCCTTGTATTTCTTCTTATTGGTTTTCCTCATGTTCTTAATGGCGGGAAACTTTTTACATCCTCCTTCCATGGCGAGCTCAACAAACGCGTCCCTCGTCCCTGAGGTTGGCGGTGGGCCAAGTACTTCAATTCGAGTTCTCGGGAGAGACGGATCCACATCGGACCAGTTTTTATATGGATTTGGGATCATTTTTCCAGCGGCATTTGGCACATCTTTTGCCAAAGCCATCCAGACCTGTTTTCTCGTTAATTTCATCAAGGGAGACTTTTTTGAGTTGGCAATCACAATGCCATCATAGCCCACTTTCATCTCGACAATGTCTTTGATCCCATTCTTTGCACATCTTTTGACCTCTGAAGATTTAATGCGTCGAGAGGCGTTGGTTATGTCGGGGTGCTGTGTCCCGATGCCGCTGCAAAACAACTTCAGGCCCCCGCCGGAACCCGTGCTCTCAACAATTGGTGTCTTGAAATTTGTGGTCTTTCCAAAATTTTCGGCGACTGCAGAGGAAAATGGAAAGACAGTCGATGAGCCCACAATGCGGATTTGATCTCTTGCCTGAACGCCGGTCGCGGTAGCTATAATCACTCCGGCCAAAAGAATAGTTTTGGTTTTCATAAGAACGTCTCTCTTAGTGTTGCACAAAGATGAATTTTAGAATTCATCGCGTGCCTATCTACTCTTCGAAGGCGACGGTTCTATGACAACTGTGTTACAGTTTTGTTACAATTTCGAAGAATGCGTAAATATTATTTTTGATTGCTCGAACACGGAATTGAAAAAGTGAAGGTTGCATCCTTCCCCAAGGTGCTTTGAATTACAAAATCACCCCGATGTCGATTAATTGCGTGTTTCACAATGGCAAGACCTAGTCCAGTTCCTCCTGTTTCCCGAGAACGCGCCTTGTCGGTACGAAAAAAACGCTCCGTGAGACGAGGAATGTCCTCTCCTTTAATCCCCTCACCTTCGTTGTATACACTCAGAGACACTCCTGGACGATTTGACGGATAGACTGAGGCTACAGAATTAATAGACACCCGAATAATTGAATTCTCTCTGCCATAAGCGATGGCATTATCAACAAGATTTCGGATAACACGACGCAATTCGTCGATGTCCCCAATAATCTCTGGAATATCGGAACCCGCTTTTAGGTGTATTTCCATACCGTGGACCGCGGCTCTTTGACGGGCCACAGTGATCACCGAAGTCGCAAGCGCATTCAAATCTACGGAGTTCGACGGAGGTATGTGTTCCTCTGACTCAAGTTTAGACAGCGACAACAAATCGTCTATCAGATTTGACATTCGGCGTGCTTCATTCTCCATCAATTTCAAAAATTTAACTCTTACCCCGTCATCATCTTTGGCGGGGCCAAGTAAGGTTTCAATAAATCCAGAAAGAGATGCCAAAGGAGACCTTAATTCATGGCTCAAATTAGCAATAAATTCAGACCGAAATTCATTTGCCTCCGTGATCGCAGTGACATCCCGCAATAGGATAATGACCTGCCCAAACTCACGCAGCTCTGGTGATAATTCGTTAACTCGAAATTCAAATTGCTGTTCTACAGGAGCCCCAATCGTCAGATGCCCCGAAAGATTATTGCCCTCTTTCTCAATAACCCTATTCAGAGCCGTAATAGCACGAGGATCCCTGATGATTTTTACAAAATCATCGCCTGTAACATGTTTCCCAAACACATCTGTCGCCGATTTATTCATCCAGGTTAAACATCGACGGGAGTCAAAGATCAGAACGAGGTCCTTCACAAAATCGAGGAGTTCGAGTTCTTTATGTGTCATCTGTTTATCCCAACAAGAACAAAAACTAGGAGGCATACTTCGGATTAAGAGCCCATGCTAAGGTTATGAGGATAAAAAATAATTAGCCAGAACTCTTTGTGTTCTAAAAAAACTTTAAATTGATAACAATCAGAAGTTGTCCGGGTTCCAAACTGTAATCCCGGTTCGAGCATCCCGAATTGGGAATTTTGGAATACTTGTGGGTCCGAAGCGACACTGCTAGCATTTCCGTCTGATAAAAATAATTTTTTGGTGTTAATCCAAGGTCAGGGAGGAAAATATGGATATTTCCAAGTCATTTAAGATTCTAGGGGCCACAGTTCTCCTAACATCCGCTTCCATCGGCGGGGCAGCCGCACAGAAAGCCATAAGCCTCGGCACGTCGAGTGTTGGGAGCTCTTTTTATGTGGTTTCGGTTGCAATAGCCAAAATGGCGTCAAAGCATGAAAAACTTAATGTCGCCGTTGAATCTGTTGGCGGTTCTCACGCCAATATGTTCGCTATCGCCCGCGGCAAAATTGATTTTGCCACTGCAAATTCTTCAGCCGTCTATGATCTCTATCACGGCAAGAAACCTTTTAAAAAAGGATTTGATGTTCGTCTTGTTGCTCAAGGCCATCCAACCTTAAGGTGGTTCATAGGAACAAAACGGGGCGGAATCAGTAAGCTTTCGCATATTAACGGAAAAACAATTTCCTCTATTCGGCGTCCCCTGCCCGAACTGAAAGAGATTATGGACGCAATGGTAAAAGTGCATGGGCTAAAGAAAATTAAGCATGTCGCAAGCTCTACCACTCGTGAACTTGATGGCCAGATGAGGGCGGGAACCGTCGATGGCGCCCTAATGCCGTTTTCTCTTCGGCAACCCGTGATCGTCAAATTGTTTCGGGATGACATGATTCAACCCTTAGTTTTATCCGATCCAGATTTCGAGAAAGTGCGTGCAGCATTACCTCCCAAGTTTTTCCGGTTTGATGTTCCTGCGAATAACTTTAAGAATCAGCCGCAAAAGTTTCCGGTTTTGGGCCTGAATGCAGTTATGGTCACATCGCCGAAGATGGATGACAACACCGTCTACAAAATGCTTCGCTCATTTATGAGCCATCAGAAAGAATTTCGGACCTTCCATGGTTCTGCCAAATTCTGGAGCCCCAAAAGAGCCACTTTAAGTCCACCTGTGCCATTCCATCCAGGCGCCATTAAGTATTATAAGGAAGCTGGAATGTGGACCCCGGCTCTGGAAGCCAAGCAGGCCCAGCTTCTGAAGAAATAATTGACTTTCGACTTTTGAAATAAAGTGGTGTCCAAAATTAAAGCCATGGACACCACTCTTTTTCCTTGCGTCGCGCGCCCCTGGCCCCGCTCTATCAAGAGGATCCTTCCATGCAAAAAGTAAAAGCACTTACGTGGATAACGACGATTATTGCGGTCTATCATTTACTTTATATAGGCCAGGTGCCGGCGATGCTCGGGTTGTTTCTTCCAAATATTCAGCATCTCGCAATCACTGCGGCCTGCGCCCTCTGCTTAATATTTTTTCTGAGAAGAGCCAAAGGGGGACATCACGTTTCAACCGACAGCGACGACGACTCAGCCGGTTCCAGCGGTAGGATATCAGATGTCCCTTGGTATGACTTTCTCCTCATGGGAATAACCTTGGTTGGCGCAGGCTATGTCCTTTTCTACCACGAAAAGTATCTCGATTACGGGATGTTCGGGGAATTGGACACTCTGGGAATTATAATGGCTCTCTGCCTCGCAGTCCCCTTTCTTGAGGGGATACGGCGTACAACCGGAACAGCGCTACCTGTTATAATTTTAACCTTTCTCTTGGGGACGATGTTTCAGCAGTATCTGCCTGGCCTCCTCTATGGAAAGGGATATGGTCTAGATCGACTAATGTTCAGTGCCTGGGTTGGAGAAGGGGGTATTTTTGGTCTTCCGCTCAGCGTAGCAGGGAATATCGTAATCTGCTTCCTGATATTCGGTGCGTTAATGCAAGTTGCGGGTGCCGGGCGTTGGTTCATTGAAATCGCTCTTGCGCTCACGGGCTGGAGCCGCGGCGGTCCCGCAAAAGCGGCTGTCCTTTCAAGCGCATTATTCGGCTCTATATCGGGTTCACCGGGAGGGAATGCGGCCACAACAGGTGTTTTTACGATCCCGATGATGAAAGAAATTGGCTATCGTCCGTCATTCGCAGCCGCGGTGGAAGCTGTCGCTTCCACAGGAGGTCAAATCTTGCCTCCCGTCATGGGTGCAATCGCCTTTGTGATGGCGGAATGGATAGAAGTTTCTTATACAACAGTGGTTATCGCAGCGGCTGTGCCTGCCCTACTCTACTTCCTGATCGCTTTTACGTCCGTGCATCTTCAAGCTGTAAAAGACGGAATAGCCGCAATGCCGCGATCTGAGCTCCCCAATTTTTGGCCGGTATTGCTGCGCGGATGGTTCTACCTAATCCCGATAGCTGCGTTAATCTATTGCCTAATCGGATTAAGTCTCCCGCCAGGAATGTCCGCAATGATTGCCTGTGCGATAACAGTGCCTTGCAGTTTTCTGTCCAAAGATCGTTCTCACTGGCTGACCATACCGAACTTAATGATTGCCTTTGAGGATAGCGTAAAAAGATGGATCATTGTCGCCGCCATAACCGGAGCGGTGGGGATTATGATTGGAGCCCTTGAATTATCCGGCGTTGGCATAAAATTATCGAATTTTATTGTCGACTTGGCAGGCGGAAATCTTTACCTCGCCCTGTTCTTAGTCGGTTTTGCCAGTTTAATTGTGGGAATGGGATTAGATTCAATTCCTGCCTACATCACTTTGGCCACGCTCATGGCTCCAGCACTGATCGAGCTTGGGGTTCCTGATATTGCGGCCCACTTGTTCGTTGTTTACTGGGGTCTAGCCTCCTTTTATACGCCGCCCATGTGTATTGTCGTCTATATCACGATTGGTATTTCGGGGAGTAAGGTCTGGGAAACCGGCTGGGAGGCTGTCAAACTTGGAATTGCCGCGTTCTTGATCCCGTTCGCCTTTGCGTTAAATCCTGCACTCATGCTCCGGGCCGATTTGGATCGGATTATTTTGGCAACATCGACAGCAGCGGTCGGAGCGATAATGGTTGCCTGTGCCGTCCGCGGCTTTGGTTTAAAAAACATGAATTGGATCCAGCGATTGATGATGTTCGTCGGGGGTGTTCTATTCATCGCGCCAGGCGTTACCATGCCGTCCATTGGCTTAGCTATTCTTCTTTGCGTGATGGCATGGCAATTTTTGCAGCGGGAACCGGCGGTCGGCTAATAGGCCGCCCAAGTTTTTAAAACATTTCTTTACTGGTTTGACCCGCTTTCATTACGATCGATCAGAAACATCAGCATGATTCAAAACAAACTTATCCTAGTTCCGTTTACCTTTTTTCTGTTCACGGCTTCGCCAGGAATGGCGGAAGATTGGAAAACCATCCCAATCGCTGATGTGCATATGCACGTTTATCATAAAGGACGAGAATCCACCGATTCAGAAACACTCATAAAAAAAGCCAAAGACAACAATGTTCGATGGGCCGGTGGCGTCGGCGATGGAAATTGGCCCGAAATGCGCGAGGCCTTTGGAAAACGTTATATCAGCGCCTTCGGTCAACATGAGTGGACCAAGGTTTGGATAGACGGAGGAAATCCTGCACTCCTTGAGGTGTCTAACTTTGATGGATTTTTCGAAGAATTTCAAAATGGAAAGTACGATGGCATCGGTGAGATACATACGAATAGTCTGGGAAAAAATCATCGCGATACCCCGATAGATGGTCCCATGATGATTAAGATGTATGAATACCTGAGTCGGAAAGGCGGCTGGATACAAATACATCACTCAACTAAGCGAGCCCCGGTTGACGACCTCATCAAGACGATTAGCAAATTCCCGAAGGTAAAATTCATTCTCTCGCACTGCGCATTTGATGCGCGGGCAAAAGCTATGCGGAGAATATTCTCAGAAACCGAGAATGGGTATTGTGAAGTCAGTGGAACAGGTCCATCGGGAGCCCCTGATCGCTTACGAGATCGACAATTGATTTATGGTCCAAGACATAATGGCTTGAGACCGTCTTGGAAGCAGCTAATAAAAGACTTTCCGACCCGTGTTATGCTTGGGATCTGATACCTGTTGCGGCGATGACAAGCATTACGATGGCATCATTTCCAACCTTCGCGAATGGGTCCTTGCCGATCTTGAGGAACCGATCAGGTCACAAGTCGCCTATAAAAATGCGGTTAAAGTATTCAATCTCCCGGAATAAAGGGGTTTATTGTGACTCGAGATCAAGAAGTAGAGCGAATTCTCTAGCTATTTAACCTGTGCTGAATTATCCCAGATGGTTTTTACTTAAAACAAAATTTTGTTTTATAATTTTTTAATCTGATAGAGCTTAAACTCTTCGATCACTATCAGGTTAATTTAATAACACCGGAAATTGGAGGCCTAAAACGTGATATAGGTGTAGAGTCCAAAACCGTCAGGAGGGCTCTCTAAACATAGAACTTTGGCCGGATATCAGGGGAACACTCATGAGCAAAAATTATTTCGATCGACCCCTTCTCGCGATCTCGATCTTCGCCATATTTTTTTTAACCGCTCATGGCTTCAATGCCGTTTTTGCGGCCGGACACTCGGGGCAAGTTCAATGGTCGAACAAAGCCCCTCTCCTAGAACCGAACTCTGAGATGGCTGTAGCTCAGCTCGATGGGAAAATTTATATTGTGGGTGGTTATCCCTCTAATCGGGTGAGCGTAAATACCGTTCAAGTTTACGACATTGCCAAGAACAGTTGGAGCTTAACTACTCCATATCCGACAACAATCAATCATGCCTCCGCCGTTGGTCTTAATGGCAAGCTTTATGTTATCGGCGGGCAGCTTAATGCCGGCAATCGAAGAAAAAAGGAAAAATCCCGATATACAAGAGCTGTTTTTGCCTTTGACCCCTCAACCAAAACTTGGACTTCGAAAGCGCCGATGCCAACGGCCAGAAGTGCTATGGCCCATGACGTTATCGATGGAAAAATTTATGTTGCGGGAGGACGGCCACCCCGGGGGCATGACTTTGCGGTCTATGATCCAAAAGCAGATAGCTGGAAGATTCTCCCCGATGTCCCGACAGCCCGAAATCACTTTGCGGCCGCATCAATTAATGGAAAATTATATCTTGCGGGCGGCCGTTTTGGGGGTGGCTTTCGGAGCGAAATTACACCAATTCTGGAAGTCTATGATCCCTCTACCAATCGCTGGTCAGCAAAAAGACCAATGTCAGAGGCGAGAAGTGGTCTTAACGGGATTGCGGTAAATGGATGCTTTCATACATTTGGAGGCGAACATCCGAGCGCGGGAGCAAGCGGGGTATTTCCTCATCACGAGGTCTATAATCCTACGAGCGACACATGGACACGACTACCCGACATTCCAATTCCTGTTCACGGCGTGACCGGATTGGCATACGTCAACGGATGGATACATCTACCGGGCGGAGGAACGCGAATGGGGGGATCAAGCGGGAGTACCCATCATCAACTTGTTAAGACATCTTTAAATTGCAACTGAAAAAGAGAAATTCGTTAGCCTGCCTCTTGGCTCTCCTCTGTGTATCGGCACCTGTCCTTCCATTATATGGATCCGAGGTCGAAAGTATTTATATCGAGCTCAAAAAAGGAACTTTAGCAGGAGAAAACTTCGCTCTTTCAGGAGGAAAGCCAGTCAGCCGGATCAGGCAAGGCAGGTTTGTTAGAATTTTTCTATTGTCGGACACAAAAACTACTATTCATCTCCATGGTTATAACTTGAAGGCTGTTGTTAAACCACAAACTCAAGCGGTAATTAAGTTCAAGGCGCAGGCTGCAGGGAGATTTCCTATGGAAACACATGGATCTGATGGCTCTCATAAAACGCTGCTCTATATTGAAGTCCGCCCGCAGTAAAAATCCTAATAGTGCTAAGCAAGCTTTTCTTTCCTAATCTTATTTTTTTACTCTGCGTATCTAGTAGGACCGCCGCTGCGCATGCTTTTGTTCAACGGTATGATCTTCCTTTACCCCTTTCATACTACCTGGCTGGAGCCGGTAGTGCCGTATTCCTGACGTTTCTCCTTCTTTTGACATCTCAGAAAGGATCTAACGCTCAAAAATCAGGGCACCAAATCGATCTCACACAAACAATTCTAGATCGATTTATTAACGCCCATTCAACCCAGTTTTTTTTCCAATTCTTCAGCGTAATCGTCTTTATTGTAATAATCGGAGCGGGCCTTTTCGGTCATCAAAAGGACCTTGCGCGGAATATTTTACCCACAATGGTTTGGATAATTTGGTGGGTAGGTTTCGCTTTTTTTTGTGCTTTGATTGGAAATATTTGGCCGGCAATCAACCCCTGGCTAAACATAATAAGACTCTTGAATAGATTCTTCCCAAAAATACAATTCCGACCTCGCATAGACAAAAATCCGCAATGGATCGGCCCTCTCCTTTTTCTTATCTTTGCATGGATGGAACTGGTTTGGACCCAAAACTCCGTTCCACAATTCCTAGCGATAGCGATACTTGTCTACAGCTTGGTTACATGGACGGGAATGTTCTTCTTTGGACCCGAGAAATGGTTATCAAACTGCGAGATCTTTACCATTATATTTGAACTCTTCGGAAAATTTGCGCCGATTCTTCGAGATAATTCAGGATGCCTTTTGTTAAGACCAATCGCAATCGGATTACAGTCCTCAGCTCCGCTCACCTTTCCGATGACGGTTCTCATTATCACGCTGCTAGCAACGGTCACCTTTGATGGCTTCCTCCATACTCCAACGTGGCAGGCCATTTATAATTGGGGCTTTGGGCTTGGCTACGAGATCTCATTAGTAAGTACCTTCGGCAATCAATTTGTTAGAACTCTGATTATGACCGCAGGGCTTCTTTTGTTTCCTCTTGGTTTCTTTTGTATCTACTTGGCAACCTGTTTTTTGACCGGAAAACTGCTGCCATCCGGCAACAATCAAAAATGCGATCCGGTATATTTGGCGACACGATTGATCTTAAGTCTTGTCCCAATAGCAATCGCATACCACCTATCTCACTACTTATCTCTCCTTATGTTCGACGGGCAAAGGATATTTCCTCTTCTATCAGACCCTTTTGGTATCGGATGGAACCTTTTTAATACCGCATATTGGGAACCTGATATCTCAGTACTGAATGCAAAATTTCTCTGGGGTTTTGCGTTCTTTGCAATAGTATCGGGGCACATTGCAGCACTTTATCTAACTCAAAGATCAGAAAATTCTCTCTTTCCAGATCTGATCAAAATCTGGGTTTTTCGACTACCGATGCTTGTGTTG